>URYL01000005.1 GCA_900552075.1 uncultured Bacteroides sp.
GAACATCAGACAAAACGGGAGTTAAAATGAAAACGGTTTCGTATTGATTCATACTATTCGTTAATTAAATTATTAATAATGATTTTTTATTTGCGCGGCAAAGGTACGACTTTTTAATTAAGGAACCAAAGTTTCCCAATGATTTATACAATAAAGATTCTTAAAAAAGAAGAATTATCCAAGAACAGGCGCTTTCCATATTTTAATATACATGAAATATCGTATATTTGCAAAGTTGTTTAAACAATAATTACATGATAGAACAATTTAATTTCGACATTCAACTAATATTTGCCATCTTAAATGGGAAAGTATCTGCCGCCATCAACCGTAAGTTAATCCGCAACTTTCGGTTGAACGATATGGAAATCACCCCTGAACAATGGACCGTATTACTCTATCTATGGGAAAAAGATGGAGTAACCCAACAAGAATTGTGCAACGCCACTTTCAAGGATAAGCCCAGTATGACCCGCCTGATTGACAACATGGAAAAACAACATTTGGTGATACGCGTACCCGACAAAAAAGACCGCCGGACCAATAAAATCCATCTGACAGAAAATGGGAAGAAATTGGAAGAGAAAGCACGATTCATTGCCAATAAAACATTAAAAGAAGCCTTGCACGGACTTACCTTGGAAGAACTGAGAGTAAGTCAGGAAGTGCTTCGTAAAATATTCACCAACACCAAGGATTAATCACAGATTTCTCCACGGCTACCACGTACAAGAAAGCTAAAAATCATTACATTTGTCAAGCTTTTATAAAAGCCAGTATATATATGCTTGAATTTCCGTTTTTTTTCACGAAATAATTTTTTGAATAGAAGAATTATGCTTTAATTTGTAACCATGAATAAATAAACCATAAAAAGAAGACACACATGAAAAGCTTATTACAGAATTTAGGAGTGATATTAGTCATCATTGGTGCTGTGATTCTCATTGCAAGCTATGCAGTAGGTAATGTGAACAACAACGCCGTATTAGGAGGTTCTTTGACACTGGTTGTAATAGGACTAATTGCTTACATCATCCTGAACAAAAGAATTACAGACTGAATTTCCTCAGCCGACAAACAGCAATAAAAAAGCCTGAATTAAAATTCAGGCTTTTTTATTGCTCATTCGTGAACTATATCTCATTCACCTTCCGGAGTAATCAACTTATATCCCTTTCCGTGAATATTGATAATCTCAATCGAATCATCTTCCTTCAGATGCTTACGCAGCTTGGTGATATACACATCCATGCTTCTTGCATTGAAATAATTGTCATCAATCCAGATAGTTTTCAATGCAAAGTCACGCTGCAGAATCTCATTGGCATGTGCACAGAGCAAACCCAATAATTCAGATTCTTTCGTAGTCAATTTTGTCTGTTTGTCGCCGATAGACAAAATCTGTTTCTGAGTATCAAACGTAAAACGGCCAATTTTGTATACAGTACTTTCACGATTGCGTTTTCCGCGTACACGACGCAAAATAGCCTCAATACGGAAAGTCAGCTCTTCCATACTGAACGGTTTCGTGATATAATCATCTGCACCAATCTTAAAGCCTTCCAGTATATCTTCCTTCAAAGTCTTTGCCGTCAAGAAAATAATAGGCACTTCCGCATTCGCCTGACGAATTTCCTGTGCCAAGGTAAAACCATCTTTTTTCGGCATCATTACGTCAGTCACAACCAAATCATATTTACTCTTCAAGAAAGCCTTAAAGCCCACTTCTCCATCTGGGAAAAGATCGGCATTATAACCTTTCGCCTGTAAATATTCTCTCAAAAGCATGCCAAGATTCTCATCATCCTCGCATAACAAAATACGCAATTTGTCGTCCATATCTTATTCTTCTTTAAATAGTGGTATCGTAATTATAAACTTAGTTCCTACATTCAATTCGCTTTCTGCCCGGATAGACCCCTTATGGTCGGAAATAATCTTCTTTACATAGGCCAGTCCCAGACCGAAACCTTTCACATCGTGCAAGTTCCCCGTGTGAACCCGGTAGAACTTGTCAAATATTTTCTTCAGATTTTCCTTTTTAATGCCAATACCATTGTCCTCAATCGAAATACATAACTTGCCGGTTTCATTCCAAGTGCGAATCTTCAAGGCAATATCCCGGTCCGGATTCTTATATTTCACCGCATTATCCAGCAAATTAAAAATCACATTCGTGAAATGCATCTCATCCACAAAAATGACGGGATCTTGTGCATTCAGTTCCGCATCCAACGTACCGTTATTCTTTTCCACCTTCAACCGGAAAGTATTGACTACCCCATTGATTAATTCATGGGCATCAATTTCTTTCTTCTTCAGCGTCACGCTCTGCCGTTCAAACATGGACATTTGCAACACTTTCTCCACCTGAAACCTCAGACGCTTTGTTTCATCGTTAATAACACCGGATATATGCTTAAACATGACGGGCGATTTGCCTACCGCAGGGTCATTCAGCATCTGTGCAGCCAAAGAAATAGTAGAAATCGGCGTCTTGAACTCATGCGTCATATTATTAATGAAATCATTCTTTATTTCTGTCAGACGTTTCTGCCGGAAAATAATATAAATGGTGAAAATAAAAGTAATCAACAATACTACCGTAAAAATAATGGAAGGTATCATGAATTTTACCGAACTAAAGATATAGTTATCCAACGTCGGGAAAAAGATATTCACAAACCCCATTTTGGCTGGGGGATCCTTTTCAAAAATCAATCGCGAATACACCTTCTCGTCATCATGCACATAATCCGAACAGCGATACACTTCTTTTCCGTCCCTGTCTGTCACTGAAAAGTGATAAGGTATATCAATTCCGTTATTGAACAATTCCGTTTTCAAGAAATGATCCAGCTGCTTAAAGTTGATTCTTTCCTTCAGGGGTTTGTCACTTGCGGTATAAAGAATATTATAAACCACTTCGTCAAGCAATGCCCGCTGATATACATAACGTTCTTTCAGCACTTCCTGCAAAGCACGTGAAGTCTGCGGAATCGTTCTTCCGGTAGAAATCACCACCTTCGGCACATTGGCCGGACGGTTCATGATGGTTTTTAGTTCAAACGTAGAATAAGTAGAACCATCAGGAGCGGTAATCGTATATTGATGATGCTCTACCACGTTCTCTCCTGCATCATTTTTTTCCTGATATTGTCTCGATAAGAGTGCCGCCCGTTCCTGCGCTGCCACATCCTTTTCCAGATACTTTTTGGTTTCAACCAGTTCCAGATTATGTACAGCCTTACCCAGACTGCGGTTCACATTCTCTTCAAACTGACTGCGCCGCATTTTGACCATCTCTTCAATGTAACTTACCTGCAAATAGAGCAAGCTTAAAAAGGACAGTCCCATTACAACTCCTAATATCCAAATAGTAGACTTTTTCATACGGGCAAATTTAACAACCTCGCAAATAATTCACCAGCTACTTAACAAGCTTTAAAGCGGAGTTTGTTGTATATTAACCAAAATCCAGATTTTACCTGATAAAACATTCATCATCGTCACTTTTTCATCTACACACATTGCAAAAATAATAAAATATTAGACTAATAACAAATAAACAAGCTACTTTGTTTAAGCAAAGTTAAACAAAAAAGGCTGTGTTTTTTAAGAAACGCAGCCTTTTTATCTATAAAAATCACAACTAGCACTTATGCTTCGTCTTTTTCCTGTTCTTCAAATTCCTTCATCAGCTTAGTCTGTACATCCGTCGGAACCAGTTCATAGCTGGCAAACTTCATGATAAAGGAAGCACGTCCTCCGGTCAATGAACTCAATGCGGTAGAATAGTTCGACATTTCCTTCAAAGGAACCTTGGCACTCAACTTTTCGTAGCCCTTTTCGCTGGTCATACCCATAATCATACCACGACGTCCTTGCATATCGCTCATCACATCACCCAACTTATCGCTTGGCACGAATACTTCCACGTCATATATCGGTTCCAGAATCTTCGGACCGGCATTCTTGAAGGCTTCACTGAATGCATGACGTCCAGCCAACATGAAGGAAATTTCATTGGAATCTACCGGATGCATCTTTCCATCATACACAATGACACGTACGTCACGTGCGTAAGAACCGGTCAACGGACCTTGCTCCATACGGCTCATGATACCTTTCAGAATAGCCGGCATGAAACGTGCATCGATAGCTCCACCTACTACACTGTTCACAAATACCAGTTTTCCACCCCATTCCAAGTCGATAACTTCCGTACCTTTCACGTTCATCTTATATTCCTGTCCGTTGAACTTGTAGGTTTCAGGAGCTGGCATACCTTCATAATATGGCTCTACAATCAAGTGAACTTCACCAAACTGACCGGCACCACCCGACTGCTTCTTATGACGATAGTCGGCACGTGCAGCCTTGGTGATGGTTTCACGATACGGAATCTTCGGTTCATAGAACTGAATCGGCAATTTCTCATTGTTTTCCAGACGCCATTTCAACGTACGAAGATGGAATTCACCTTGTCCGTGTACCAGAATCTGACGCAATTCCTTCGACTGCTCCACTACCCAAGTCGGGTCTTCTTCCCGCATACGATTCAATACCGCCATCATCTTTTCCGTATCGGCCTCATTGACTGGCTTGATAGCTCTTGTATATTTCGGGTTCGGATACTTGATAAAGTTGAAACGGTTTTCACAATCCTTGCCGTTCAAAGTATTTCTGGTCTTTACATCTTTCAGTTTCACCGTACAACCGATATCTCCCGCACGAAGTTCATCTACCTTCTCACGAGTGGCACCTGCACACACATAAAGCTGTGCCATACGTTCCTTCGAGCCACGGTCAGCATTGCTCAAGTCGTCTCCTTCGTGAACCACTCCACTCATCACCTTGAAATACTGTACATCACCGATATGAGGTTCTACGGCCGTTTTGAAGAAATAAAGTGAAGTCGGACCATTCGGATCAGGAGGAACAGGTACACCGCGTGTGTTATGCACCACCGGCATTTCATCTACAAACGGAACCACGTTGCCCAGGAATTCCATCAAACGGCGAACACCCATGTCTTTACCGGCACAAACACAGAATACAGGGAACATCCCTCTGGCCGCCAATCCCTTTCGGATACCTTCACGCATTTCGTCTTCCGTCAGTGATTCAGCCTCAAAGAATTTCTCCATCAGGCTCTCATCATGTTCTGCAGCGGCTTCCACCAAAGTCTTATGCCATTCCTGAGCCTTTTCCATCTCTTCTGCTGGAATATCTTCTATAGTAGGTGCTCCACCATCCGGTCCCCAAGAATATTTTTTCATTAAAAGTACATCAATCAACGAATTGAAGTCGGGTCCTGTAGCCAACGGATACTGAACCGGAACAACCTTAGAGCCATAATTTTCTTTCAACTGTTCAAGCACATGGTCAAAATCACATTTTTCACTATCCAGCTGGTTCACCAGGAAAATCACAGGCTTACCCAGTTTTTCCGTATAACGGAAGTGATTCTGTGTACCCACCTCCGGACCATATTGCCCGTTCAGCAACAAGATGGCAGTATCAGTCACATTCAACGCGGTAATGGCAGCCCCTACGAAGTCATCGCTTCCCGGGCAGTCTATAATATTGAGTTTCTTCCCGTTCCATTCCACATGATATACAGTAGAAAATACTGAATATCCATATTCCTGCTCTACCGGGAAATAATCACTCACCGTATTCTTGGCAGTAATTCTTCCGCGACGTTTTATAATACCACTCTCATAGAGCAAGGCTTCTGTGAGAGTGGTTTTACCTGAGCCGTCATTACCGAGAAGGGCAATGTTCTTGATTTCGTTTGTCTGATATACTTTCATGGTATTTCAAGATTTAGTTTAGTAACGAAAGGATATGCTTTTCATATCTCTTATTTTTTAACGAAGCGCAAATTAGAGATTATAATTCAGAAAAACAATAAAAAGTTTCGTGTTACTAAACTATGTTTTCAGACATACTAATTTCAGATTCCTGCTGTCCTCCCACAAATTATCCGTATATTTACGCCCTCAAAACCTATTTTTACAGTTGATTGATTATGGCTGGAATCTATCTTCACATCCCCTTCTGCAAACGACGTTGCATTTACTGTGACTTCTTTTCCACTACTGAAAATGAAAAGAAAGAGGCTTATATCCAGGCTCTTTCCCATGAGCTGGAACTTCGGAAAAACTATCTGGATGGAGAAACTATAGACACCATTTACTTTGGAGGAGGTACCCCTTCCCAGCTGGAAGAAAAAGATTTTGCCCAACTGTTCGACTATATATATAAGGTATATTCCGTAGACCCTGAAGCCGAAATCACACTCGAAGCCAATCCGGACGATTTGACACCGGCATACGTAGACATGCTCCGCAACCTTCCATTTAACCGACTGAGCATGGGTATACAGACTTTTAAGGAAGACACCCTCCGCCTGTTGCGCCGCCGGCATACAGCCGCCCAGGCCCGACAAGCATACCGATGTTGCCGGGACGCCGGATTTCAGAACATCAGCATCGACTTGATGTACGGATTACCCGGTGAGACACTGGAGGACTGGCAGAAAGACCTGCAAACAGCCATCGATATGCACCCGGAACATATTTCCGCCTATCACCTGATTTATGAAGAAGGTACCCCCTTATGGAAGCTGAAAGAGACGCACAAAGTGGAAGAAACCGACGAGGACTTGAGCGTATCTTTATTCAAGGAACTGATTCATACCTTGAAAGCCCATGGATACGAACATTATGAGATATCCAATTTCTGCCAACCTGGGTATTACTCCCGTCACAACTCCAGTTACTGGACCGGGAAAAAATACCTTGGTTGCGGCCCATCGGCCCATTCTTACAACGGAACTTCCCGCCAATGGAATATAGCTTCCCTTTCCCAATATATACAAGGGATACAACAAGGAACACCCTGTCAGGAGAAAGAAGAGCTAGATCTTTATACTCGCTACAACGATTTTGTCATCACGCGCCTGCGTACAGCTTATGGAATCCCTACCGAGCTATTGAAAAGTACATTTGGAAAAACTTTATACGACTACTGTATGCGTATGGCTTCGCCTTATCTGAAACAAGGCCTGCTGACCTGGAATCATCATATTCTGAAGCTGACCGAAAAGGGAATATTTATCTCCGATGGAATCATGAGCGATCTGCTTTGGGTGGAAGATTAGATTTTTTAACATTTTCTTGTAGGGGATTTACTGTTTTTCTGCGTTTTCATAACAAACCCCTAAAAACAAATGTCATGGAAACTCAAAAAGTAATTCTTCCTTTCTTTTACGCGCTGTTCCTTCCGGACTTTCCTCAGGAAAACAAGTCCGATTCCCGCCTGACGGAAAACGATGAAAAATCACACTCCCAACCAACCCATTCGACACCTCAAATCACGTTGGAAAAGAAATAAATCACACAAGACAACTTCTTATTCATTCAAACTTACCAAAAAAATCCCGGAAAAAGAAGGAAGCACCACTTCCACCTCATTCCGGGATTCATCTTATTGCTTAATAAACGTATAAAGCCCCCTTATTTGGCCAGGCTGTACACAATATCCATAATCTGCTTGCCCAATTCTTCCGCAGCCTCCATAGTAGAAGCTTCTGAATAGACACGGATAATCGGTTCCGTATTGCTCTTGCGGAGGTGTACCCACTTGTCAGGAAAATCAATCTTCACTCCGTCGATATCATTGATTTCTTCGTTCTTGTACAATTCTTTCACCTTCGCCAGAATAGCGTCTACATCCGTTTCCGGAGTCAGATCAATACGGTTCTTGGCAATGAAATAGTTCGGATAAGTGGCCCGCAGTTCGCTTACCTTCTTTCCTTCATGTGCCAGATGACTCAGGAACAGAGCGATACCTACCAGAGCATCCCGTCCGTAATGAGATTCCGGATAAATCACGCCACCGTTTCCTTCTCCACCAATCACTGCATGAGTGGCTTTCATCTTGGCTACCACATTGACTTCACCTACCGCAGAAGCATTGTATTCCATGCCATACTTGCGGGTCACGTCACGTAACGCACGGGTAGAGCTCAAGTTGGATACTGTATTACCCGGCGTATGTTTCAACACATAATCGGCCACAGTAACCAATGTATATTCTTCTCCGTACATGGCTCCATTCTCGCAGATAATAGCCAGACGGTCTACATCCGGGTCTACAACAAAAGCCACGTCACACGTACCTTTCTTCATCAAACCCATGATGTCGCCCAGATTCTTTTCCAACGGTTCCGGATTGTGCTGGAAATCGCCTGTCGGTTCGCAGTACAACTTTTCTACGTGCTGTACACCCAGCTGTGCCAGCAACTGAGGGAGAATGATACCTCCCACTGAGTTTACACAGTCGATAGCCACGCGGAAGTTAGCCTTACGGATAGCCTCCACGTCCACCAGCTTCAATGCCAATACACTGTCGATGTGTTTTTGGTTATATGTATTGTCTTCACGGTATTTACCGAGATGGTCTACATCGGCAAATTCAAATTCTTCGGCAGCAGCAATGCGCAGCACTTCGTTACCTTCGGCTGCATTCAGGAATTCTCCATGCTCGTTCAACAGCTTCAGGGCATTCCATTGTCTCGGATTATGACTTGCAGTCAAAATAATTCCACCGCAGGCCCCTTCCATGGTTACCGCCAGTTCTGTGGTCGGAGTAGACGCCAGTCCGATGTTCACCACATCGAATCCCATTCCCATCAGCGTACCACAAACCACATTTTTTACCATTTCCCCGGAGATACGGGCATCACGACCTACTACAATTTTATTGCTCTTGATGGTCGTAGTTTTCCGAATCAATGTGGCATAGGCGGAAGTGAATTTCACAATGTCCAACGGATTCAATCCTTCACCAGCATGGCCGCCTATTGTACCACGAATGCCGGAAATAGATTTAATTAATGTCATAAATAAAAGGTTTTAATTATTTAGGTTATCTTGTCATGTTATAGGTTATCTCATAAAAGCAGGGATACACTGCCTGCGTGGCAGAAGCAGTTCCTTCACTGTGCGGTAGAATCAGTTTCACACGAGCAATTTTCTCTGAGTCATTCGTCCGCCCAGGCTTCAAGTAACGCAACGGAATCAGCCAACCAGAAGGTACAGCTACCGTGTTATACATCCCATACATACTATACGAATCACTGCGTGTAAATGAAGCGGAATAGGTTCCCCCACTGATTGTCAATTTAAAATCCTCTCCATTAATCGTATAAGAAGGATTAGCTACATGCATGTTAGCCATCAAAGTATCACCGGCTGTGAACCCCACATCCGTTCTGGTCTGAAGAGCCACTTCCACAAAACGGGCCACCATGTCATAGGTACCGTTTCCCAGCACTTCTTTACCCGGGCCACGGCTATCCACATGCATATACACTCCGCTTTCTTCCAGTAACACATATTCATTCTCCTTCGTCGTAGAATCTTGCGCTGCAAAATCCGCTTCCGAAATCACTTGGATATCATTCTCCACAATATACTTATTGATGGCATCCGCCTCTTCTTCCTTCCTTTCAGCGTATGTTTTCCCATTGTTACAGCTTTGCAAAGCAAACATCATCAGGCCCATCAAAGCCAAGAGCAAATAGTTTTTTTTCATATTACCTATATATCTTTTTACAAGGGCAAATGTAGTAAAATGTCCCCAAAACACTCTCTCTATTTTACCCAATTATGTCTAATATTGTTCAAGAATAAAATTTTTACATTAATTTTTCAATAACAGGCTTTCATATTTCACCAATGCCTGCTTAAACAAATCAATGGCTTCATCCATGCTGCCATAGAACTCTCCACCCGACGCGTTCAGATGACCACCTCCATTAAAGAATTCTGCAGCCACTTTGTTACAAGGGAATGCCCCTACCGAACGAAGCGATACTTTAATCATATTTTTATCCGTATCTTCCCGCAAGAACACAGAAAAACAGATACCTTTCATCTGAAGCGGCATATTCACAAAACCTTCCGTATCTCCCTTCACATATTGGAATTTGCTCTGTTCGTTCTTCGAAAGGCAAATCAGTGCCGAACGGAACTGCGGATACACCTGCATTTTCTCATACAACACATACCCCATCAAGCGAAGACGGCCTTCAGAGTAGGTATTGAACACCTTCCGGTAGATTTCGTCTTTGTCGATTCCCTTTGAAAGCAGTTCACCAATGATGAAGTAAATCTCACGGTTGTTGGAATTGTAGGTAAAACCTCCCGTATCCGTCATCATCCCAGTATAAATACATTCAGCACCCTCCAAGGTTATGTCATCAAAACATCCCAAACGGCAAATCAAACGGAAAATCAATTCAGAAGTCGAAGAGATTTCCGGATGGGAAATGGTCACCCGGCAGAAAGGTTCCGGATTCAAGTGATGGTCAATCATCACCTTCCGGCCCGGCGCTTCCCGCACCGCATCCGCCATCTGGTCAATTCGCGACAAGGCATTGAAATCCAAGCAACAAATCACATCGGCCTCCGCAATCAGCTTATTGGCAAACTCTGCATATTTATCATAACGGATAATGTCTTTCGCTCCGGGCATCCAGCGCAAAAAGTCGGGAAATGCATTCGGTACAATTACATTGACTGTTTTCTCATGTACCGACAGGAAATGATACAACCCCAACGAAGAGCCGAGTGCGTCACCGTCGGGAGAGACGTGCGTGACAATCACTATTTTATCAGCCCGATCGAAATAGGTTTCCACCTTATCGATATTGGCCTGAAGAATCACCTTTGACAACATATTCTTTTTCTTAAGCTTATACTTTTTGAAGGAGCAAAAGTACAAATTTATTTTCAGAAACTACAGTTCTATGGAATAAGAACCTTGCACAGAAAGGTCGGTATAAGATATTTTAAGTAATTGACATTCTTTTATCCACATTTCCCGGTAACCGTCGCTCAACGAAGCATCCAGAATGACCTTCCGGATGGCAAATAATTTGTTCAGATGTGAAGGTCGGCCTTTAAATCCCTTGCAGATATAGACATAATCCAATGGCAGGCGTCGCGATGCCTCACATGTATTCCACAACCCGTCCTTCAGGACACCAATACACAAGGAACCGATGCACATCAGTCCGGATTCAGACCTATGAGCAGAAACAATATGTCCTTTACGGGTATAGACCTCCGCACGGGAAAAATACAAATACGCAGAGTCCGGGCGCAGACAAGCCAGACAGACATTTATGGCAAACAGATTGCAGACCACCCCTAATGAAATCCAGTGCCAGGCCCTACGGTTGGTACCGGCCGACCAGCAAAGATAGAAGCAAATTAAGATTCCGGCCAACAGAAAAGCTTGCCCGGCAGACAAATAAACCGACGCAATCTGAGAACCAGACAAGCCCTGCACCCCTCTCATGGCTGCGTTGAGCAGCTGCGTCGTAACATCCAGTAGAGCCACAACCCCACTTCCTACCCAGGGAACCCAAGAAAAGCCCAAAGCCGTCAACGCCAGTATCAGGATACATATAGCCAGCGGAGAAACTATCAAATTAGCGAGCAGAAAATACGTCGGGAAAGTACCAAAATAGCAAAGAACAAAAGGCAAGGTACCCAGCTGAGCCGATGCTGACAAACAAAGCAGGTTCCACCCATAACGAAGCAAGCGGTTCCGTACCTGTAACAAGTGTGCACACAGCGGATAAAACGCCAAAATGGAAAATACGGCTGCAAATGACAACTGAAAACTGAGGTCGAACAAAAAGAACGGATTATAGCACAGCATCAAGAAAGCGGCCAGCACCAGCGAATGAAAACCAGAGAAACGCTCTTCGGTACAAAAAGAAGCCAAGGCATACAGGCTGAACATCACCACTGCCCGCATCACCGAAGAACTCAACCCTGAGATAAAAGCAAATCCCCACAACAAAGCCACCACCAGCAACATCCGTACCTGACGTCCATACCTCCAATAGGTCAGAGGGTACAACACAAGCAAAAGGAATCCCGAAAGAATGCCTACATGCAGTCCGGACAAGGCCAGCACATGACTGGCCCCTGCCACACTATACACTTGCTTCAAATCCGCACCCAACTCGCTCTTGTCTCCAATGGTCAGGGCCGAAACCACGGCCTGCACGTCTTCCTCCAAGTGCCAGCTCCGGTAAACTTCCACGACCTTCTGCTGGCAGATCCGGGCCTGCTGCGTCCACGTCAGTGTACGGGGACGGCCCGTACACCTCCAGTTACCAGCATACGCTAACCCCGTTCCGCTGACGCCTTTCCGCATCAAATACTCCCCATAATCAAACCCAGTCAGCGTTTTTTCCGAGAAAGGACGTGAAATCTTCGCATAAAAGCAAAGCGTGTCACCACATGCCAGCGGCCCTGCCAAAGAATCCGGCAGCCAAGACAGAAGAATGTTCCGGTCTATCCGCTGCCACCGTTTTCCACCGATGTGCCTTCCTTTCACATAAACTTCCGCCCGTAAGGTTTTTCCCCTCACTTCGGGTACCGTCTCCACAATTCCTTTATAAACCTGCGCTTCCTCCTCCCATGCATACCCTACACAATCCCGCTGGTAAACCACCAAAAGACCTCCCAATAAGAAAAAAGCCAGCCCGACTACTCCTCCGAAAAACCAACGCCATCGCCAGGAAAATCCTGAGAGCAGCGCCGTACACAACAAAAGGCATCCCACTCCCAATCCTGTCCAGAAAGGCCACACAATACCTTCCGGCAAAAACCTGTCGAATACAAAAATTCCGGTTGCCAGACATACGGTCAACCGGAACAAGGGATACATTATCCAAGAAGGTAAGTTCTTCAATATTTATTCTGCACTTTTCAACTGATGAATGGTCTCCAACATATCCGGTGCACGAAAGACCGAGTTTCCGGCCACCAGCACATCCACCCCCGCCTGTTTCAGCAAAGGCGCATTCTGTACATTGACCCCTCCATCCACTTCTATCAGAGTAGAAGCATGACAACGGGTAATCATTTCACGTAGCTGGGTGATTTTTTTGAAGGTATTCGGTATGAATTTCTGCCCGCCAAATCCAGGATTTACACTCATCAGCAGTACCATATCCACATCCGTGATGATATCCTCCAACATGGAAACCGGAGTGGCCGGATTCAATGTCACCCCTGCCTTCATCCCCGCTTCCTTTATTTGTTGCACCACCCGATGCAAATGTGGACAAGCTTCATAATGCACATTCATCATCATGGCTCCCAGGCCCTTCACTTCATGAATGAATTTTTCCGGCTGTACAATCATCAGATGCACATCCAAAGGTTTCTGGCTAAGCTCTGCCACATATTTCAATACAGGAAAACCAAACGAAATGTTGGGCACAAACACGCCATCCATAATATCCAGATGCAACCAGTCTGCCTCACTTCGGTTAATTTTCTCCAAGTCACTCTTCAAATCCGCAAAATTTGCAGAAAGCAAAGAAGGAGCTACTTTCATATCTTTCATTGATTTATTTTACTAATCTCACTTATGTACAACAAAGATAGGCATATTTTTCAATAAATCAACATTATTTGGTCACATTCACACGCAGTCCCAGTTGCAAATTGAAATTAAAAGGATGCTCCTTCCGTATCGTTTCCACTCCACTATGGTCATCAAAATAATAGGCCACACCTGGCTCTATATAAATTCCCCACCGTGAGGTAAAGTTCACCTGTGCGCCTGCAGCTGCCGCAACCGACCACTGCAAGGGTTTCACATCCAACGAAACATGTTCAGTCACATGACTTCCCCCATTGGTCACTGTCACCGTTTCCAATTTCCCCGATACACATTTTTCCATAGCTCCTCCTGCCGAAGCATAGATTGAAAGCCAGTTGTTTTTCCAAATGGAACGATGCAGTTTTACCGGAATCCCAATATAATGCAATTTCTGAGTTTCTTCCACATACGATTTAGAACCAGAATGGATATCAGAAGAAAGCAACGTATAATTCAGTCCTGTTTCCAATGCCCAATCCTCCTGAAAATGCCAGGCAACCGAAAAGCCAACCGTCACCGGCATGTGGTGTTTCACGCTGGTCTGAGGAGTCTGAATCGCATTTTCCAACAGTACCTGACTGTAAGCCAGTCCACTGTTTTCTGTCGGAGAGATAGGCGAAGCAGAAACCGTGCGATAAGCGGAGCGTGACACGAAACTTCCCATTCCGTCAAAAGTATTCAATGCACTGTAGGGCGTATTTCCCGCTCCCACTCCGATAGAGAAACCCGAAGATTGGAGTGTTTTTCCCTTTGCAGCCACGGCATTCTGTTTCATACGCTTTTGGTCGGCAACCCGTTGTTGCTGCAATTGACGATTACGGCTTTGCGTGGCCTGTACCGTTGTCCGACTCTGTTCAGGTCCCTCTTCTATCGCCTCTGCCGGATGTCCATTTTCCACCGAAGGCACTGACTCAACCGACAAAAGGTCGACCGTTTCCGGTATCCGTCCCACTTCTTCTTCCACACTTCTTCGCAGGGAGGCAGACGGCACAGCACGAATGGAAACCGGTTGTACGGAAGGTTGCTCCCCGCCGTTTTCCAGACCGAACGCATCCGCTATCCGCTCCTCGACCCTCACCGGTTCAGTTTCCGGTAAAGGTGTATTCCCCACCTCCACAGCCAGCTCCTGCTGTTGGAAATCAGCCTCCGGCGAAGACCAGAACCAATACGTCAAGGAAGACACCAGCAGCACCAACACTGAGGCAGCGGCTGCTACTTGCCAGCGTCTCCAGATTGGAATCACCTTAGGAGCTTTCTGCACCTCCAGCTCTCTGGACAGTGTATCCCAGAGACCTTCAGGAAGAGGTTCAGTATATCCCTCCATCCGGCTACGTAAATGATCAATCCACTCTTTCTCGTCCTTCATTACTTATAACTTCTTTCTATATTCATTTATTCTCTTTGCCAGCAAGGTCTTTGCCCGATAGAACTGAGAAGAAGACGTATGCTCGGTAATACCCAGCATCTGTGCAATCTCCTTGTGGCTTTTCTCTTCAAACACGTATAAGTTGAATACCGTACGATACCCGTCCGGAAGGTCCGCAATCATTTTCATCAATACCGACTGAGGGATGTCGCTCATGCCGTCATCCGACTCTTCCGTATCGGGCAGCTGCTCCATAAGCACCTCCTGCTGGGCCAGCTGATTCTGTTTCCGCAAATACCCCAACGCTTCATTCACCATCACACGCGACAGCCATGCTTTCAAAGACCCTTTTCCCTGGTAAGTAAATTGACCGATTGATTGGAAAATCCGTATAAAACCATCATGCAACACATCCTCAGCCGCTTCCCGGTCGCCAATGTAACGGAGACAAATGGCCATCAACGAGCCTCCATACAGCTCGTACAACTCCTTGCGAGCCTGATTGTCTGCCAGCTTGCATTTCGATGCCAATTCTTCTTCCGTCATATCCAGCTTATCGTGCTTTGATTAATAAATGATGCATGCACAAAAATACTGCACCTTTTCCGAATAAAACCTCGTTAAAAAGTTTTTTAACGAAAAGAAAACATTCTAAAAAAAAGAACAAAAGGGGTGACAAAAACACCTGATTGCCACCCCAGAATAAATATTTTTTCAGCAAGTTATTCCACAAAGGAATCTTCCACATGACGATAGCCACGCAGAAAATCGGCCACATCCATCCGTTTTTTTCCGGCCAGCTGCAACGACAACACACGCAGAAAACCGTCGGTTGAAGCAATATGGAAATAAGTTTTCTTGTCTGTCACCACCGTACCCGGTTTCAAGGAATGAGGAGTAAAAACCTTTTCCGTCTCAAAAATCTTCAACGACATGGGAACCACTTCTCCCTGATGCAACTCCGTCCATGCGGCTGGATAAGGAGAAAGCCCGCGCACAAAATCATACACTTTCTTCACCCCGGCATTCCAGTCAATACGGCAGGTCTCCTTGAAAATCTTCGGAGCCGGACGCAATTCTTCTGCCTTGGCCAACTGCTCTTGCGGAATGGTCTTGACATTGCCTTCCAAAATGGCATCCACGGTTTTCACTACCAGGTCACCACCAAGCCTCATCAGCTTATCGTACACCACTTCCACATTGTCTGTATCGGCAATCGGTATCCGTACCTGATCGATAACCTCGCCGGTATCAATTTCATGTTTCAGGAAAAAAGTCGTAATTCCAGTTTCAGTCTCTCCGTTGATGACAGCCCAATTGATAGGAGCGGCCCCACGATATTGCGGCAACAATGATGCATGCAGGTTAAACGTGCCCAGGCGAGGCATGTTCCACACCACTTCCGGCAGCATGCGGAAAGCCACGACAATCTGCAAATCCGCCTTCAAAGCCCTCAGTTCATCCAGAAACTCTTCGTTTTTCAGCTTTTCCGGCTGAAGCACTTTCAACCCCTGCGACACGGCATACTGTTTCACCGGGCTTGGCTGAAGCACGCTGCCATGCCGTCCCATCGGCTTGTCGGGCATCGTAATGACCCCCACCACCTGATAACCTCCCTCTACCAGCCGTTTCAAGCTTTCCACGGCAAATTCGGGAGTACCCATATATACGATTCGTAAGTCTTTCTTTTCCATATTTCTTGTTGTTGTTTATTCTGCTGAAAAGTCCACCATCACCTGGCGGTAGGTCGACAGGATACGCGACTTGGATACAAAGCCAATGTATTTACCCTCTTCGTCCACTACCGGAAGATTCCAAGAACCGGTTTTGTCAAACTTGTCCATCACTTCCTCCATGGAGTCCGTAGTAATGATACGCGCTTTGGGAGCTACCATGAAATTCTCCACATGGTACTTGTGATACAGTTCCTGACGGAAGATGATGTTACGGATGTCGTTCAGAATCACCACCCCGAGCAGTTCGTTGTGCACATCCACCACCGGAAACAAGTTACGAGCGGATTTTGAAATGGCTTTCACCATCTCGGCCAAGTCCATATCCGGACGCACCACTTGGAAATCGGTTTCAATCACACTTTCCATATTCATCATGGTCAGCGCCGCCTTGTCCTTGTGATGGGTAATCAGCTCACCGCTCTTGGCCAGACGCATGGAATAGATACTGTGCGGTTCGAATACGATAATGGTCAGGTAGGCGCATACAGACACAATCATCAGCGGCAGGAACAGGTCATATCCTCCGGTCAGTTCCGCAATCAGAAAGATACCGGTGAGCGGCGCATGCATGACACCCGACATCAGTCCGGCCATCCCCATCAGGGCAAAGTTTTTCTCCGGAATGTAGGTTCCCCCCAAATGAAACTCATTGCAGACATAGGAAAATACGAAACCGGCAATGCAGCCCAGAAACAGACTCGGTGCGAAAATACCACCACAACCGCCACCTCCGTTGGTAGCACTGGAAGCAAATACCTTAAACAGGATAATCAAAATCAAGTAAAGCACCAGCAAATGCGAGTTGCCATAGAACAGAGAGTTGTTCATTACCGTATCCCAGTCGGCCGAAGAGGTTCCGTTGAGCAACAACGAAATGGTGTCGTATCCTTCACCGTAAAGCGGCGGGAACAAGAAAATCAGAATACTCAACATCGCTCCTCCAATGACAAACTTCACGTATGGATTGTTGTAACGGCGGAAAATATTCTCAATCCAGTTCATGGAACGGGTGAAATACCATGCCACCAAACCGCAAAAGATACCCAATGCAATGGCGTAGGGAATACGCTCCAGCGAGAACGGATAATCCAGGTGAAACTGAAACATGGCTTCCGTACCCGTCAGCAGGTACGACACGGAAGCAGCCGTCACACTGGTAATCAGCAAAGGCAGCAGCGAAGCCATGGTCAGGTCAATCATCAGCACTTCCAGCGTAAACACGACTCCCGCAATCGGTGCCTTGAAAATGCCCGAAACGGCCCCGGCAGCACCACAGCCCACCAGCAACATCAGCGTCTTGTGGTCCATACGGAAAATACTTCCCAGATTCGAGCCGATGGCGGAACCCGTCAGCACAATCGGGGCTTCGGCTCCTACAGACCCACCACAACCGATGGTGATGGCAGAGGCAAAAATAGAAGACCACACATTATGCCGCTTGATACGGCTCTGCTTACGCGATATGGCATACAGGATTTTGGTCACACCATGGCTGATGTCATCGCGCACCACTTTACGGATGAACAGTCCGGTCAGGAAGATACCCACTACCGGATAGACCAAATACAGCCAGTTTACCCCCGTGGAATCGAAGTTCTCTGTCAAGAACTCCTTGATGTATTCCACCAGAAATTTCAGCAAAAAAGCGGCCAAGGCCGTAAAGATTCCTACCAGGAAACTTAAAATCAAGACGAACTGCTTATCTTTTATGTGTTTCTCCCTCCAATGAAGAAATCCTTGCAGCAGTCCGTTTTTTTCATCTACCACTTTCATGAAAGGAACAATTTATTCTCTAATAATCTTTACTACGCCCCCTTTGCCCAGCTTGATAATGCTGGACGGTTTCGGATGTCCGGTTTCTTCCCGGCGATAATCCACCACATAATCCACCGCCTGCTTGATTTCCTCGCTGATTTCACTAAACACTGCGGGAGCCGGCTGACCGCTGATATTGGCCGAAGTAGAGACGATGGCTTTGCGGAAACGGAAACACAGCTGTTTGGAAAACTCTTCGGAAGTGACGCGGATGCCCACACTTCCATCGGCTGCAATCAGATTGGGAGCCAGGTTACGTGCCCCGTCGTAAATGATGGTCAGCGGTTTGGTCGTCATTTCAATCAAGTCCCAAGCCACCGAAGGCACATCCTGTACATAAAAATCCACTTTTACCGGACTGTCCACCAACACCAGCATGGCTTTGCTGTCGGCACGCTGCTTGATTTCAAACACACGCTTCACCGCCTCCTCGTTCGTGGCATCGCATCCTATCCCCCACACGGTATCCGTCGGGTAGAGAATCACTCCTCCCTTCTGCATCACCTCGCAGGCTTTCTTAATTTCATCTTTCATCATAATATCTTTCGTTTTTGTGGTCAAAAAGTCTCTAAAAGCGATTTTACAAACAGCAAAAATACAAATGATTTTTAGGATATCCCAAGAATGTTTTGTTTTTTTGCAGAAAAGCTATCAGCCCTTCCATGAATACCGAACGGAAAATCATCCACATAGACATGGACGCTTTCTATGCGTCGGTCGAACAGCGCGACCATCCGGAGCTGAAAGGAAAGCCCATTGCGGTGGGACATGCGGAAAAACGGGGTGTGGTGGCGGCTGCCAGCTATGAGGCCCGCAAATTCGGGGTACGTTCGGCCATGTCGTCCCAGAAAGCAAAGAAACTGTGCCCGCAGCTGATTTTCGTGGAGGGCCGGATGGAGGTGTACAAAAGTGTATCGGCACAGATACACGAGATTTTCCACGAATATACAGACCTCATCGAACCCATCTCGCTGGATGAAGCTTTTCTGGATGTCACGAACAACAAGAAAGGAATTCCCCTGGCGGTGGATATCGCCAAAGAAATCAAGCAGCGTATCCGCCAGGAACTTCATTTAGTAGCTTCAGCCGGTGTATCCTACAATAAATTTTTAGCTAAAATTGCGTCCGACTACCGGAAACCCGACGGTCTCTGCACCATCCATCCCGACCAGGCTGAAGAGTTTATCCGGCATCTGCCTATCGAGGCATTCTGGGGAGTAGGCCCTATCACGGCCAAGAAGATGCACACGCTGGGCATCTACAACGGAGACACCCTCCGCCAATGTTCCCTGGAAATGCTGCAACGGCAATTTGGAAAGAACGGCCTCATCTATTTCAATTTCGCCCGCGGCATTGACGAGCGGCCCGTGGAAGCCGTCCGCATCCGTAAGTCCATCGGCTGCGAACACACGCTGGAAAAAGACCTTTCGGCCGAGATGGCCCTCATCATCGAACTGTATCACGTGGCACGTGAACTCATCGAGCGGCTGAAAGCCAAGAACTTCAAGGGAAACACCCTCACCCTGAAGGTGAAATTCGACGACTTTTCCCAGATTACCCGCAGCATCAGTGTCAAGCAGCCTTTGCAACGCCTGGAAGAGATTCTTCCTTTGGCCAAACGGCTGCTGAAGGGGGTGGATCACAGCCAGCACGCCATCCGTCTGTTAGGATTATCGGTATCCAATCCTCCGGAAGAAAAAGACGCAGCTTCCTCCACGGTTCCAGAACCCATTCAGTTGGAGCTGGAGTTTAAAGAGGAAGAATAAGAATTACCAGAGGTTAGATATAGAGGAATAACTTAAAAATCATCACGTTCTCTTTATCATAGGGTTCAGGAGAAACGCACTTGCGTTTCAAGTCAAACGCCTTTACGTTTTATTCCTAACGCACTTGCGTTTCAGGTAGAACGTCCTTGTGTTTCAACACAAACGCACTTGCGTTTTTGGACAGCGAGAAAACCAGAAAACCACCCCAGCCTTGACGGGTTGTCGGGGTTGGCAGGCATTTTTATAACTTCTATATAGTGGGTGTGGAAAAATACAACTTTTATATTTTTCCACACCTGTATATAGGAAGTTTAGAAAACCGATGCCAACCCGTCAACCCCGGCAAAAAACGCCTGAAAACGGCATAAAAAAGCGGTGCACATTTTCTGCCACCGCTCTCTTTTTGCTTTTATTAACCATTAATGTGTATGCACAATCTCTGTAGGTGCCTGCTCGGCATTACGCTTTTCGGTCTGTGTCACCACGTTGCGCGCCAGTTCCATAAAGGCCATACCGGTCATGGAATTCTCATCGAGGGCGGCAGGTGTTCCTGCATCACCACTTTCACAAATGCTCTGCACGATAGGAATCTGTCCCAGCAAAGGCACGTGCAGCTCTTCTGCCAAACGCTTGGTACCTTCCTTACCAAACAAATAATATTTATTTTCCGGAAGTTCAGCTGGAGTGAACCAGGCCATGTTTTCCACCAGACCGAGGATAGGCACATTCACCTTGTCGTTGGTGTACATGTTGATGCCCTTGCGTGCATCGGCCAGTGCCACTTGCTGTGGAGTGCTGACAATCACGGCTCCTGTAATGGCCAGGGTCTGGAGCAAGGTCAGATGGATATCGCTGGTGCCCGGAGGAGTATCCAGCACGAAATAATCCAGTTCGCCCCAGTTGGCATCGGCTACCAGCTGCTTCAGGGCATTGCTGGCCATACCGCCACGCCACAGCGTAGCCTGGTCAGGGTCTACAAAGAAACCGATGGAAAGCAGTTTGATGCCGTATTTTTCAACCGGTACAATCAGGTCGCGGCCGTTCACTTCTTCCGCATACGGACGGGCGTCTTCCACCTGGAACATTTTCGGAACGGAAGGACCGAAGATATCCGCATCCAGCAGACCTACCTTGTAGCCTAATTTCGCCAAAGCCACAGCCAGGTTGGCAGCCACCGTCGACTTACCGACTCCTCCTTTACCGGAAGACACGGCAATCACGTTCTTCACCTGCGGCAGCATCTTGCCCGGTTCAGGACGGGCAGCCTGCTTGCTCTCGGTGGCAATCGTCACTTCCACGTCCTTCGACACATAGGTATGAATGGCGGTTTCAGCCGATTTGACGACTGATTTCATGAAAGGGTCGGTAGGCTTTTCGAAAATCAGCGAGAAACTTACCTTCATCCCGTCAATGCGAAGATTGTCGGCCACCATCTCCGCTTCCACAATATTTTTTCCGTTGCCCGGATAACGCACCGTAGCCAGTGCGTCCATAATCAATTTCGGATAAAGTGTCATATCTTTTCAGTTTTGAATCATTTGCTTGTTTTCAGTCCGCTTCGCTTGCTCCGGTTGTAGCTCCGGTAATCGTCCAGTTCGATTTCCACGTCAGGTTCCTGCAACTCTCCTTCCTGCGGCAGACGGAACTGGATGTACTTGATGTTCAGTCCGCGGTCGAGCCACTGCTGTTCGTAATAGGTGCGGATGCTCAGGATGTCATCGTCCATGCCGGAGTGATACAAATCGTCGGTGATAAACTCCACCGGGAAACGATTGGCCTCCACCATGTACTTGGTGTAGGTAAACATGAAGTTGCTGTCCGTTTTCAGGTGTACCAGTCCGTCCGGAATCAGGAAACGGCGGTAACGGTTCATGAAATAAGTGGAAGTCAGCCGCTTGGTAGCCTTCTTCATCTGAGGGTCTGAGAAAGTCAGCCAGATTTCGCTCACCTCACCCGGCGCAAAGAAGCGGTCGATGATTTCGATGTTGGTACGCAGAAAAGCCACGTTCTTCAAGCCTTCGTGCAAGGCCTCAGTGGCTCCCGTCCACATGCGGGCTCCCTTGATGTCCACCCCGATAAAGTTCTTGCCCGGATAACGTCGTGCCAGTCCTACGGTGTATTCCCCGCGTCCGCACCCTAACTCCAGGACAATCGGATTCTCGTTCTTGAAGAAATCCTTGTTCCAGTTTCCTTTCATGTCGAAAGGTACCTCATCCACCACCGAATACGGATATTCAAACACATGCGGATATTCCGCCATATCTGCGAATTTCGCTAATTTTCCTTTTCCCATATTTTTCGTGAAACGTTTCCTTAATGCCCGCAAAGGTAAAGTTTTTCGATGGAACACACAACTTTACCCTCAATTACCCGAAAGAATCGGGAAACGAAACCGGCAACCGGCGTTTATATGGGAAAAAGAAAACACATGAACCTCAAAATACTATTTCCCCTGGTTCTGATTTTACTGGCTTTCGGCTGCAAAAAAGAAACCTCGGAAAAAATATCCTTCCCCTGGCACATCGAAGGAGCAGCCATCACTCCCTTTTCTGCCTCCTCACGCACTTACACATCCGAAAAAGAGAATATCCCCGCAGGAAGCAGCCTCACCCTTTACAGTCAAGGAGGACTACAGGCTGAAGCCGCAGAACTCTCCTACAACGGTACCCGGTGGGAAGGAAACGGCCTGCCGAAGTGGGAAAATACGTCGCAAAAAGCAACCCTCACCGCCTTCTGCCCTCCCTTTTACCGGAACCAGTCGGTTTTCTATCAGAATGGACAATTGTGCGACCAGCTCATTGCCCAGGAGGAATGCACCTACGGGGAAAACATCCACCTATCTTTCCGGCACCTGTTCGCCCAAATCCGATTTACCGTATCCTCCCGTCTGAATCAGCAACTCAGCCAGATGGAGTTCATTCCTTCCGTTTCCGTGACAGACATTAACCCGGAAACGGGAGAAGTCATCTGCCAGCCCACCACCACGACGCTCTGCATGGAGAAAAGCAAGTACCGGGAATATACCTTTCTGATTCCTCCTGCCACCCTGTCCATTCAGATACGGATTCACACGACCGACGGCACGATCTACGAAAGCACCTTGGAAAGCCATCCCTTCCAATCCGGCCATACCTATACTTGCCCCATCAAGATTGCAGGAGAAACCTTAGGCATCTCCTCTGTGGAAGACTTTATTGCCTTCACCCATTTAATCAATGGAGAAGCCTATGGACAGCGGAGCCTGGAGGAATTTGGTGAAAAGACGGGAGAAATCATGACCTATTACCTGAACGAAGACCTGACCTTTACGCCGGAGGAAGCATCCCGTGTGCAAATGATTGGGAAATACAAGAAAGGAGACTCCTCTGAAAAAAACATGTTCAACGACGTTTTCGACGGACAAGGACACTGTCTCAGCAATTTACGCTTTGAACAAGCAGTGGATGGGAATTACTATACCGGCCTTTTTAGCGGAATATCAACCAGCGGCACAGTCAAAAACCTGATTCTGAGACAAGCCGTCTACAACAAGGAAACAGACACAAAAAATGCAGCCTTTCTGTCAGGTTGCAACCATGGAGAAATCGACCACTGTATCCTACAAGACTGCACCATTGAACTCATTCCAGCCCAAAGCTGGTTCGGCTGTCTGACCAACTGGAACGAAGGCACAATCATGAACTGTCACGTGGACAACGTCAGCCTGAAAAATGAAATTCCAGAAGGAAATATAATTACCAGATACAATAAAGGGGGAAAAATCATCAACTGCGCCATCACCCGCTGTAACTTCAGCAAGGCCGCAACCAAAAGTGAAAACATCTGCAGCACCACCCAAAACGGAAAAATTCTAAATTGCTACCTCTACGGAAATACCAATAAAAAATATGCCGTCTGCATACAAGCACTCAACAGCCATATCCGTTGCTGTTACTACCCCTCCGGTTATGCCAGACCCGTGGGCGAAAACGATGCAGTCAATCTTTCTGATTCCATCATGCCATACGGCAGCCAGCAAGCCCTCACCCAGGAAAAGCTGCCTCAAATTCTCAACCAATGGATACTCGACAGCGGGAAACAATTCTTTCCCCACCTGACCTTCTATTGGTGGAAACAAGGGGAAACGCTGCCCGCCATACTCGTATCCCCATAATTTTTCTAAAAATAAAAGATGATATCCATAAATGTTGTATTTTTGCGCCAAATGCAAAAACCGGAATCATGAACAATAAGAAACTGATTATCGCGATTATCATACTGGCTGTGATTGCAGCCGTAGTATCGTTTTTTGCCGTAAACGAAGCACGCAAGAACAAAGAAATGAGCCAGCTTTTCGCGGTAGAAAAACAAGAAATGGAAAATGAATACAGCACGTTTGCCACCCAATACGACGAACTGCAGGTGCAGATTAACAACGACTCCCTGCGCGAGAAACTGGAAAGCGAAAAGCTGAAGACACAGCGCCTGCTGGAAGAGCTCCGCCAGGTGAAAACCAGCGATGCGGCCGAAATCATGCGACTGAAAAAAGAACTGAAGACCGTACGTGCCGTATTAAGAAGCTACGTAATGCAAATTGACTCCCTGAACAAAATCAATGCGGCTCTGATGCAAGAAAATCAGGAGGTAAAGACCAAATATTCAGCGGCTACCGCTCAGATATCCAACCTGTCACAGGAAAAAAAGAGCCTGAACGAAAAAGTGACCTTGGCCGCACAGCTGGATGCTACCAACATCCGGGTGCAGACCCTGAACAAACGAGGACGGGAAACCGACCGGGTGAAGAACGTCAAGAAGATTGCCATATCATTCACCATTGTCAAGAACATCACAGCGCAGACTGGCAACAAGACCCTCTACCTGCGCATTGCCAAACCGGACAACGAGGTACTGACCAAAAGCGCCAGCAACCAGTTCAAGTATGAGGACAGAAACATTGCTTACTCTATCAAGAAATACATTGAATACACGGGTGAGGAACAGACAGTTACCGTATATTGGGACGTAGAAGAGTTCTTGGCAGCCGGTACTTATCAGGTGTATATCTTTGCCGACGGCAACATGATTGGCCAAGGTTCGTTCAGAATGAAATAATCCGGAAAACATGAGAAAACGCATCCACTTTCTGATATACAGTTGCCTCGCACTAATGGGCTTTCTGTCTTCCTGCGGTGAAGACCGTTCAGGAGAATATTATGCCCTGATTGCCACAAAAACATGGATTTACGAGGTGATGCAGGAGAATTATCTCTTCTACGAAGACATCCCGGCCGAAGAAAAGCTGGATTTCTTCAAGAAGCCTGCGGAATTCCTGGCTTCGGCAGCTTCTTCCAAAGACAAAAAAAACGGTTATGTGTTTTCTCATGTCGATTCTGTACTCTCACGTGCCACCAGCACCTATCCCTGCTTCGGAATGGAAGCAACCTTGGTACGTACGGAAACAGGGACGCATGCGCTGCGTGTCTTATATATCCAGCCCGATTCTCCGGCACAGGAAGCCGGATTGAAACGAGGAGACTGGATCATTGCCGCCGACAATCAAAAAATCTCAGCCAACGACTATTCCACCTATATTTCTCAGCCTACGAAAGCATATAGCTTCACGTTGGGAAAATACAACCCGTATCCTGAAGACGTGGATGATCCGGAATTCAACTACATCGAATTCGATACGCTTGGTACGGTACAGATGCCGGCCCCACGTTATGTAGAAGAAAAAGACGTGCTCAAGACGGGCATCGTCTCTTCCGGAAGCCGGAAAGCCTTCTACCTGCTCTACAACGAATTCGACGAAAATACGGATTTGCTGAAAGAAGTCCTCTCGCAAATGAGCGGACAACAGTTTGACGACGTGATTCTGGACCTGCGCTACAATCCGGGAGGCTATGTAACCACGTCGCAACTGCTGAGTACGGCACTGGCTCCTGCCACTGCCATGGGGCAACCTTTCCTGCACATGACCTACAACGATAAGCTCAACAAGACAGAAACGTTGAATTTCGATGCCAGTCTGCTGCCGGGAGGAACCGGCCTCTCCTATCAAAACCTGTATGTCATCACTTCCGGCAATACGGCTTCTGCTTCCGAAATTGTCATTAACTGCCTGAAACCTTACATGGAAGGACGTCTGTTCCAAGTGGGAATGCCCACGTATGGAAAGAATGTGGCCCAGCAACTGTTTACCGATGAAAGGGCTCCAGGAATCGAACTGTGGCTTACCACCACTTACTTGAGCAACGCGCAAGGATACTACGATTATTTTACAAACGGACTCCTGCCCGATTTTGAAGCCGAAGAAAATTACGAGAACGACTTGGGAGATTTCGGCTCCGCAGAAGACGTGCTCCTGCAACCAATTTTATACAAAATGAATTACGGAAGTTTCCCGGCCACAAATACAAAAACAGGAGAAGAAGCCTCCATGCTAAGCCGCAGCCGTACCGAAAGACGGGTGCAAGTGCTGATAGACCCGATTGCACAAAAACCGCATCGCAATCTGATAAAATAATCATTACGACGCATTCCTAAAAATAAAGCTTATTTACCATTTCTTTTCAACAAAATGCTTGGACGATTTGTTGTAATGTCATACATTTGTACCGTTGCATAAGCAACCAAATAAAAAGTCAGCAACAGTGATGAAAAGAATTACAAGTTTACTCTTACTGCTCAGCACAATTCTCAGCAGTTACGCCCAGCAGGTACTTACCCTGGACAGCTGCCGGGCACTTGCCCTGGCCAATAACAAAGAGTTACGGATTTCACAAGAAAAGATAAATGCCGCCCACTATGAGAAGAAAGCCGCATTTACCAACTACCTGCCCAAGATTGACCTTACAGGGGGCTACATGCGTACGCAGAAAGAAATCTCCCTGCTAAGTGACGCGCAGAAACAAGCCCTCGGAAGCCTGGGCACCACCGTCGGCGGACAGCTCCAGCAAGGCATGCAGTCAGCCGAATTTCAAGCAGCCATGCAGCAACTGGCAGCCCAAAATCCCGGACTTGCCGCCGGCTTACAAGGACTCCTGCCCGGAGCGGTATCCGGACTGACCACCGGACTGAACAGCATCGGCCAGAGTCTGGTAGATGCTTTCCATACGGATACCCGTAACCTGACCATCGGAGCGGCTACCCTCACCCAACCTCTGTTCATGGGAGGAAAAATCATCGCCTACAACAAAATCACCAAATACGCCGAACGCCTGGCCGAATCGCAGCACGCCACTGGCATGCAGGACCTGGTTCTACAGACCGACCAGGTTTACTGGCAAATCATCTCGCTGGTCAACAAGAAAAAACTGGCTGAAAACTTCCTGGAACTGGTACAGAAACTGGACTCGGATGTAGACAAGATGATTGCCGAAGGCGTAGCCACCAAGGCCGACGGACTCAGCGTGAAAGTAAAAGTCAACGAAGCCGAGATGATGCTGACACAAGTGGACAACGGACTGAACTTGTCGAAGATGCTGCTGTGCCAGCTGTGCGGACTCCCGCTCGACAGCCAATTCCAACTGGCCGACGAAAGCATGAAAGACCTGCCGCTTCCCAACACCTATACCGAAGCGAACGTCAGCACGGCCCTGAGCAACCGCGAAGAGTTGAAGAGCCTGGAACTGGCTTCGGAAATCTATCGTCAGAAAGTCAACATCGCCCGTTCGGAGTTCCTTCCGTCGGTAGCCCTGACTGCCAATTACCTGGTGACCAACCCGTCGCTGGTCAACGGATTTGAAAACAAATTCCGCGGCATGTGGGCCGCCGGAGTTATCGTAAAAATCCCGGTATTCCACTGGGGAGAAGGTATCTATAAGGTGAAGGCTGCCAAAGCGGAAGCCAACATTGCCCGCTACAAACTGGAAGACGTCAAAGAGAAAGTGGAACTGCAAGTCACCCAGAACTCCTACAAAGTAAACGAATCGACCAAGAAACTGGCACTGGCCGAAAAAAACATGGAAAAGGCAGAAGAAAACCTGCGCTATGCCAACTTAGGATTTAAAGAAGGGGTAATCCCGACCAGCAACGTACTGGAAGCACAGACCGCCTGGTTCTCGGCCCAGTCTGGCAAAATCGACGCACAGATAGACGTCAAAATGAGTGAATTGTATCTGAATAAATCAATGGGAATTTTAAAATAACACTACAATATGGAAAAGACACAACGCAACAATATCATGCTGGCTTTCTTCACACTGTTAGCCGTGATTGTGATCGTGAGTATCATCGGATTCTTCACCCTGGGGAAAGGTCCTGAAATCATCCAGGGACAAGCGGAAGCCACAGAATACCGGGTATCCAGCAAGGTGCCGGGACGTGTTTTGAAGTTTTTTGTCAGCGAAGGAGACAAGGTAAAGGCAGGCGACACGCTCGCCATCCTCGAAGCGCCCGACGTCATGGCCAAACTGTCGCAGGCACAGGCTGCCGAACAAGCAGCCCAGGCACTCAACGAAAAGGCCCTGCGCGGTACCCGCAGTGAACAGTTACAGGCCGCCTACGAAATGTGGCAGAAAGCCAAAGCCGGACTGGAAATTGCCGAGAAATCATACAACCGTGTGAACCGCCTCTATGAAGAAGGGGTGATGACGGCACAGAAAAGAGACGAAGCCAAAGCACAATATGAGGCCATGAAAGCCACCGAACGCGCTGCCAACGCCCAGTACACCATGGCCAAGAACGGTGCCCAGCGGGAAGACAAAGCCATGGCAGCCGCCCAGGTGGAACGTGCCAAAGGAGCCGTAGCCGAAGTTTCTTCTTACGTATCGGAAACTTACCTGACCGCCGCAGCCGACGGTGAAATCTCAGAGATTTTCCCGAAGGTAGGCGAACTGGTAGGCACTGGCGCTCCCATCATGAACGTGACCCAGCTGGACGACATGTGGCTGACTTTCAACGTACGGGAAGACTTTCTGAAAGACTTTACCGTAGGTAACAAAATCAAAGCGTATGTACCAGCCTTGGAAAAGGATGTGGAACTTCAGGTGACCGTCATGAAAGACTTAGGAACTTACGCAGCTTGGAAGGCGACCAAGACCACCGGCCAGTTCGACCTGAAAACGTTTGAAGTCAAGGCAAAACCCGTACAGACGGTAGAAAACCTGCGTCCGGGTATGTCTGCCATCATTGAAAAGTAAAAATCACCATGTCGAAAACCACCTGTCAATGTTTTCTCCGGGTTGTACGACGGGAAATCCTTCGTATAGCCACCAAACCCATGTACCTGTTCTGCATGGTCATCGCTCCCGCGTTCTGTTTCCTGTTCTTCACGACACTGATGGGAAACGGGCTGCCGACCAATCTGCCGGCAGGGGTGGTGGACCTCGACAACACCGCCACGACACGTAGCATTATCCGCAACCTGGATGCCTTCCAGCAGACCCAGATTGTGGCACACTATCCGAGTGTGACGGAAGCACGACAAGCCATACAACGAGGAGAAATCTATTCATTCTACTATATTCCGAAAGGAACCACCGAGGAGGCTCTGGCTCAACGACAGCCTAAAGTATCGTTCTACATCAACTACTCTTACCTGATAGCGGGGTCTCTGCTCTACAAAGACCAGCGTACCATGTCGGAACTGGCCTCTGCCGCCATCGGACAGGCCACCCTGCTGGCCAAAGGTGCTACGGAAGACCAAGCACTGGCCTTCCTGCAGCCCGTGGTGATTTCCACGCACGCTCTGAACAATCCGTGGCTGAACTACTCGGTGTATCTGTGCAACACCCTGTTTCCGGGTATCCTGATGCTGCTGATTTTCCTGACCACCGTATATACCATCGGTACGGAACTCAAGGAAAACACGGCCAAGGAGCTGATGCAAATGGCCGACAACTCCATTGTCACGGCACTGACCGGAAAGCTGTTTCCACAGACGGTGACCTTCTTCATCATGGCCACCTTCTACAACGTATACCTGTATGGCTTCCTGCACTATCCGTGCAACAGCGGAATCTTTCCGATGCTGCTGGCCGGACTGCTGCTGGTACTGGCCTCACAAGCCTTCGGAGTCTTTCTCTTCGGGCTGTTCGGTTCCCTGCGACTGGCACTGAGTGCGGCTTCCCTCTGGGGAGTCATCTCGTTCTCCATCTCCGGATTTACCTTCCCGGTGATGGCCATGCACCCCACCCTGCAGGCGTTGTCCGTGCTGTTCCCCTTGCGACACTATTTTCTGATTTACGTGAACTTAGCGCTGAACGGTTACCCGATTATCTACGCCTGGCATGCAGTAACAGCCTTGCTGCTGTTCATGCTGCTGCCTTTCTTCATCCTGAAGAAACTGCGCACCGCCATGCTCCATTACGTCTATATACCTTAATACACTTGCAGTCATGAAAAAAGAATCATTACGACAAACCATACGACAAGGCTTTTCAGGACTCTTCCACATTTGCGCACAAGAACTGAAAGCGGTCTTCAAGGACCAGGGAGTGCTGATATTCTTCCTGCTGGTTCCTTTGGCTTATCCGCTGGTGTATGCATTCATTTACACGAACGAAGTGGTGCGTGAGGTACCGGTGGCCGTGATTGACCACAGCAATACCGCCCTGAGCCGTGAATTCATCCGCTCCATCGATGCCAGTGCCGACGTGCATATCCAATCCCACTGCGCCGACCTGGAAGAGGGCAAGACTCTGCTGAAAGAGACCAAGGTATACGGTCTTGTCTACATTCCGGAAAGCTTCGGCAAGGACATTGCTTCCGGAAAACAGACCACCGTGAGTGTGTATTGTGACATGAGCGGCATGCTGTACTACAAAGCCTTGGTGTTGGCCAGTACCAACGCCTCGCTGACGCTCAACAAACAAATCCAGATCAAACGCCTGGGGAATACCACCGAACGCCAGGACGAAGTCAGTACGGCCCCCATCGAATACGAAGATATCTCGCTGTTCAATCCACAGGACGGATTTGCCAGCTTCCTGCTTCCGGCCGTATTGATGCTGATTATCCAGCAGACCTTACTCTTGGGAGTCGGTCTCTCGGCCGGTACCGCCCGCGAAAACAACCGTTTCCGCGACTTAGTACCCATCAGTCGGCAATACCAGGGAACGATACGCATTGTAGGGGGAAAAGCCCTGGCCTATTTCCTTGTATATGCCATTGTGACGGCCTACATCCTGTGTCTGGTGCCAAAGATGTTCAGTCTGGTACAGATAGCCCAGCCTTCTACCCTGTTAGCATTTGCCGTGCCCTACGTGCTGGCTTGTATCTTCTTTGCCATGACCTGCTCCATCTTTATCCATCACAGAGAATCGTGCATGATGATTTATGTATTTACCTCGGTACCTTTGCTGTTTATCTCCGGTATATCCTGGCCGGGAGCAGCCGTGCCTGCCTTCTGGAAGGGCTTCTCTTATCTGTTCCCTTCCACCTTCGGCATCAATGGTTTCGTGCGAATCAACAACATGGGGGCCACACTACCCGAAGTACTGTTCGAGTACAAAGCCCTCTGGATACAGACACTGGTTTATTTCTTTACCACCTGCCTCGTCTATCGCCGGCAAATCATCTTGAGCCGCCAGCATGCCTTGGAACGTCTGCGTATGTGCAAACTGCGCAAACTGGCCTCAAAGGCTTCACAGGAACTTTAAACGAATCATTTTGTTCCTATTATCCGGTTTTGTATCGTTTGCAAAGCCGGATAATTTATTTTTATTAACGTCTGAGTACGAGCGAATACTATAGAATACTTGTAGCTTTGCGGATATTTACGAATGTAGTTATGAAACAGCTTATTTATTATATACTGGCCGGACTTGCTCTTCTCCAAGTTACTGTTCTGAAACTGCAAGCCACGACACTTCAAGAACAAAAACAACGCTTCCGCATCACCGTACTCAACACCGCAGGTGATCCCCAGCAGGGCATCATCCTGAGAGTAATCGGATACAGCAACGAATATACCAGCGACGAACAGGGACTGATTGATTTTGAGCAAATGATTGACAAAAACTACACTCGTACCGCCAATTTCTATCTCCCTTCTGACCGCAACAAGCCCCTCAAATCCCTGCGACTGGACCAAGCCGCACAAGACACAATCATCCGCATAGACCGTCCGGAAGATTTGGTTAAGTTCAAACAAAGCGGAAAAACCTTCACAGCGAGAGGCATACTGAAAGAAGGGGGAAGACCCATTCCACATGCAGAAATCAGCGTACAAGGTACAGGCAGACACACCTTCTCCAATAAGAACGGAGAATTTACCATCGAAGCGGACTACAGTCACGTGATTATGATCCGGGCAGAAAGCATGGAAAATAAATACCTCGACAGTGAAGCCTTTCTGCAACAGCCCGACCAGCCCCTGGAAATACACATGGTAAAGAAGGGGGCCGACCGGATTTATCATGTAGTGGAGACCATGCCGGAATACCGGGGCGGCATGAAGGAGTTTTTCAATTATGTCAAACGGAAAGCCCGTACGACCGAACTGGCAGAAAAGACCCAAAAGGAAGGAGCCGTCATGATTCAGTTTGTGGTAGAAAAAGATGGCAGCATCACTTCACCCAGTATCGTCAGAGGACTGGATGCCCGACTGGATACGGCTGCACTGGATGCAATCAGGGTGATGCCCGACTGGATTCCGGCAAAAGACCACGGCATTCCGGTACGTTGCAAATATTCCGTACCGGTACCGTTCAAGCGGCCTCAACCGGTCAAGTCAGCTTCTACACCGAAAGCTCCCCAGAAAGCGGTCGTTCCTCAAGACAGCCTCAAACAACTCCACCCTATTCCGGTGGATTCGCTCCAACGGGATACCACGCTACAAGCCGTACCACCAGCTCTGACAGACTCTTTGACGACTGATTCATTGCAGAAAGATACGACCCTGGTAGCACCGACCGACAGTCTCACGCTCAAACAAGGAACTCCTTCTTCCACAACTTCGGAAGCCGTGGAAGTAAAGCCCAAGAAACGGAACTTCCTGGTACGCTTTTTCCGCTGGCTCTTCGGAATAAAGGATAAAGAAACTCCGGCACAGAAGCCGGAAGAGCCACAGGAGAAACTTTCGCCTTCGGAGCCTGTCCCTGCTCCTCCGATTGCAGAAGAAAAAACAGATGTAAAACAAAAATAAGACAGTCATGAAAAAACTTTTCGTACTTTTTTATGCGCTGCTGTGCCTGATCAGTGTACAGGCACAAAAGGTGACCTTGCAAGACGTAGCCAACGGCACCTATCGCGCACAAAGTATACATGGATTGAAACCGATGCTGGATGGCGAGCACTACACGCAAATCAGCAAGGACCACAAGCGTATCGTCAAATATTCGTTTAAAACAGGTAAGGAAGTGGCTACTATCTTTGACGTGGCTACGGCCCGAAATCATACACTCAAAAGCTTCGACGACTACATCATGTCGCCCGATGAGAGCCTGATTCTGATTCAAACAGAAACGAAGCCCATCTACCGGCGTTCTTTCACGGCCGTGTACTACCTGTACAACGTGAAAAACCGTACCCTCGACCCACTTTCGAACAACGGTCCGCAACAGGTACCTCTCTTCTCACCTGACAGCCACCAGATTGCATTTGTACGCAACAACAACATCTATCTGATTAAACTGCTCTTCGGAAACAGCGAATCGCAGGTGACCAAAGACGGAGAGTACAACAAGGTGCTGAACGGTATCCCCGACTGGGTGTATGAAGAAGAATTCGGCTTCAACCGTGCCTTCGACTTCAGCGCCGACAGCCGCATGATTGCCTACATCCGTTTCGATGAAAGCCAAGTACCGATGTTCTCTTTCCCATGGTATAAGGGCATGGCACCGGAAAAGAAAGAATACGCCACTTACCCCGGAAGCTATAACTACAAATATCCGAAAGCCGGCGTATCCAATTCTAAAGTCAGCATTCATACGTTCGACATCAAGAGTCACGTAACCCGCAAGATGGAACTTCCCATTGATTCCGACGGCTATGTACCCCGTATCAAATTTACAGACGACCCCGAGAAACTGGCTATCATGACCCTGAACCGTCACCAAAATCGGTTCGACCTCTACATGGCCAATCCACGCAGTGCCATCTGCAAAGTGGCTATCCGCGACGAGGCAGAGCAATACATCAAGGAACAAGCTTATTCGGACATTGTTTTCTATCCGGAACACATCGTCCTGATGAGCGAACGCGACGGATATAACCACCTCTACCTCTACACCATCGGAGGTAATCTGGTGAAACAAATCACCAAAGGCAACTTTGAAGTCAAGGAATTCCTGGGATGGGACCAGAAAGCCAACGCGTTCTACTACACCAGCAACGAAGAAAGTCCGTTACGTACGGCAGTGTATAAAATTGACGGAAAGGGCAAGAAAACCAAACTGTCCACACGCACTGGTACCAACAGTGCCCTGTTCAGCAAGAACCTGAACTATTACATCAACACGTATTCCAGCGCCCAAACGCCGACCCTTATCACTTTGAACAACAACAAAGGACAGGAAATGGTGACTTTGCTCGACAACAAGGAACTAAAAAGCAAAATTGCCCAGCTGAACATGCCTACCAAAGAATTCTTTACCTTCAAGACCAAAGAAGGTGTGGAACTGAACGGCTGGATGATGAAACCTGCCAACTTCAACCCCTCTAAGAAATATCCGGTCATCATGCACCAATACAGTGGTCCGGGCTCACAGCAGGTACTCGACAAATGGGGTATCGGAAGCTTCAGCGACGGCGGCATGTTCGAAGCAGTGATGTGTGACAAAGGCTACATCATGGTTTGCGTAGACGGACGAGGCACCGGAGGTAGAGGCGCTGCCTTCGAGAAATGTACCTACCTCTCTATCGGCGTGAAAGAAGCCATCGACCAAGCCCAGGCTGCCAAATATCTTTCTACCCTGCCTTACATTGACGGAAGCCGTATCGGTATCTGGGGATGGAGCTACGGAGGCTACAACACCCTGATGTCCATGAGTGAAGGTTCAGGCGCCTTCAAGGCCGGAGTAGCCATTGCTGCCCCCTCCGACTGGCGGTTCTATGATACGGTTTACACCGAACGCTTCATGCGTACCCCGAAAGAAAATGGCGACGGATACAACAGTTCCTCTGCCATTGCCCGGGTACATCAGCTGAAAGGTAAACTGCTGCTCATCCATGGAAGTGCCGACGACAATGTACATTTCCAGAACTTCATGGAATACAACGAAGCGTTGATACAGGCCAACATCCAGTTTGAGACGCAGATTTATACGAACCGTAACCACAGCATCTTTGGAGGAAATACTCGCAACCACTTAATGAACAGAGTGGCAAATTTCTTCCTGCAAAACTTATAATGAACCCATCCAACGGATGACACTGGAAAAATACTTCCCGCGTCATCCGTTTTTTCTCTTTGCAATCTATCTTAACCACTATGACACACCTCAAAAAGCCTGAATGGCTGAAAATACAAATCGGCACCAATGCCCGATACACTGAAACCAAACGCATCGTCGATACCCATAAACTTCACACCATCTGCAGCAGCGGACGTTGCCCGAACCTGGGAGAATGCTGGGGAAAGGGAACTGCTACCTTCATGATTGGGGGAGCCATATGCACCCGTTCCTGCAAATTCTGCAACACCCTTACCGGAAAACCTCTCCCGTTAGACCCAGAAGAACCGAAACATGTGGCAGAATCAATCCAGCTCATGAAACTCAACCATGCGGTCATCACCTCGGTCGACCGCGATGACCTAAAAGATTTAGGTGCTGCCCACTGGGCCGCTACCCTCCGTACCATCCAGGAGTTGTGTCCAGGAACCACCATCGAAGCCCTGATACCCGACTTCCAAGGCCATGCCGACCTGTTGCAGCAAGTCATCGACACCCGTCCGGATATCTTGTCGCACAATATGGAAACCGTCCGCCGTATCAGTCCGCTGGTACGAAGCGTGGCCAACTACGACACCAGCCTGAAGGTCATCCGCCAGATTTCAGAGAATGGATTGAAGGCCAAGTCGGGCATCATGGTCGGACTCGGAGAGACACCCGCTGAAGTAGAAGAAACCATGGACGACCTGCTGGAGAACGGTTGCCGTATCCTGACCATCGGACAATACCTGCAACCCTCGGCCAAACATTATCCTGTGGCTGAATACATCCACCCCGACCAGTTTAAAAAGTACAAGGAAATAGGTGAAACGAAAGGATTTGAAATTGTAGAAAGCGGACCATTGGTACGGTCTTCCTATCATGCTGAAAAACATCTGAGGAAATAATGAACAATTCTCTTTTTCCGATTGTTCAAAATTTACAACAGGTATTCTTCAGTTATGAATCTATTGTTTAAATATAAGGACAAAATCGTATCGTTCGGACTGCTACCTATCATCATCACGTTGATAGGCTTGCATATTTTTCCCACTACCACCATGCTGGGAATTGGATTGGGCATCAGTATTGTGGGGGTATTATATGATGTACTGCGTCTGAAGGGACTTAATTTTTTTCTTTTGCAGGGTACCATCGGCATTGGGCTATGCTTTCTTCTAAGATTGTTTACAGGCTATGAGTACATACCTCATAACAGCCTGACCCCAACACTCGAATTTATGTTGCTGGTATGCGCATTCATTCACATTACAGCTCCCGAATTATACCGGAATTTCCTGAAAAAATTTCATCTCAATTTCACTTCCTCCTATCTATTGGAAGCTAAACTAATCGTCATACTCTCCAGTATTCATCTGCTTATTCTGTTTGCACTTCATAACAAGCTGACGCCCTTTTCGCCGGAAAACAACTTTGGAATCATCTACTTAATTCCCACGCTCATTTACATACTATGTCTGGTCATCAATATTATAGGAATAAAAATCGCAGCGACACAATCCCCTCAAGAGCAGCACATTATCCGTATTATCCCTATTTGTAACGGGAAAATCTACCTTACACCACATGTGAAAGATACGACAACCTGGGATGCCCCTATCAAATCACTGTTTGAGGGCCCACTACGGAAAAGCCAGCAGCACGCAAAACATATCATCCTAAAATCACACAAAGGTTCAATATCGCATAAGAAAATACATCCACGACTGATTCTCAGTTATCGGATACAAGGGATCATTCCTGCCTTTATACAACTATACATACTTCCTGTAAGCCAGGAAAATGAATTAACATTCCCCGGTGGACGGTTCTTTGAATGTGAAGACATTAAGAACAATCCGGAAATTTTCAGTCATGAACTGATGATTGAATGTGAACGCCTGCAACTGGTAGCACAAGTATGGAAAGAATTCAAATAAGAAAGTTCATTTATAAATCAGGAAGATACACGGAATCTTGTTCAAATCGGGCAGATGTCCTTTCCATTCCTTTACGGTCTTGGTTTTGATAAACTCTCCTTCGCACGTGATATTGGCAGCGATACACAGTTTCGTTTGAGGACGGCAGGTTCTCAGAATTTCTTCCAACATTTTATGGTTGCGATAAGGTGTCTCAATAAACAGCTGAGTCTGGTTCTCTGTATACACGCGTGCCTCCAGCTCTTTCAACCGACGGGTACGGTCAGCCGGTTCAATCGGTAAATAGCCATGAAAAGCAAAACTCTGTCCGTTAAATCCGGAGCCCATCACAGAGAGAATAATGGAAGAAGGTCCCACCAGAGGCACCACTTTCAAGTTACGGCGCTGGGCAATAGCTACCACATCTGCCCCCGGATCGGCCACTGCCGGACAGCCTGCTTCAGATATTACCCCCATTGACAGCCCTTCCACCAACGGAGACAGATAACCGGCAATATCCTCGGGAGAAGTATGCTTGTTCAAGGGATAAAAAGTCAGTTCGTCAATATTAATAGCCGCATCCACTTTTTTTAAGAAACGACGTGCCGAACGCACATCCTCTACTATAAAATGCTTTATTCCTGCAATAATCTCCCGGTTATAAGAGGGCAACACTTTTTCAATGGCCGTGTCTCCCAAGGTGACAGGCAGCAAATACAATGCAACTTCCATAAGGAAACTTCTAAATCAATTAGTTTAATTCTTTTGCGATGCTGGAACAATCCGAGTTTTCCAACAAATTCTTTATATTTATTTCGGGATGGCGCTTCATATATTCTTCCACCTTTTTCATACCCAGCCATACACCTAAAAAGGGAGGAATTTTCTGCCCTTTGAACGAAAGCCCGGTATTAGACGAGACAAAAGAACGGATTATCATAGGATCGGTAGCTTCCACATAATGTTTCTGCCTCATTCCTGCCCAAAGTTCATCCTCATATTGCTCACACCACTCCACTTCTTCCGGAGAATAACCTAATGCAATTTCTCCATCAACCTCGCCATCCAGAATTGTCTCCACAATCCATGCAATCTTTCCTCGGTATAACAAGATGTCCATCAAAGAACGATGTCCCTCCATCCATGGAAAAGGATACTGCCCCAATAGGTAAAAGGTAAAACAATCCGGTACAATATATTCCGGTGACATCGAGCGACGCTGGTTGGCGTAATAATATCTTTTATAAAGCGGGTATTCAGCCCCCATGTATTTATCCAGACTGATTCCCAATACACTGTCACCTACCACCACTGACTGGTTCAACGCAGAAATCTGCGTATAAATTTTCGGTACAAGCAAGTCTGGAATCTCCTTCCTCAGGTTTCTAAATCCACGGGTCAAATCTTTCTCAAACGGCCCCATATCCTTAAATTTCTCTTCCACATCTTCCATTAAATGAACCAAAATGGAATCAGAAAAATAAGTACAGAGACGCTCATTGATGTCGGGTATATTCACCGCTCCCAAATCCAGCACATCCTCTATCAGCAGACGAGTTTCCTGAGCAAATTCCGTATTCATCCGCTGCAAGGAAAAAAAACTGTTTTGCACGGTAGCCTCATACTGGAGACGGTCATATCGGGCTATTTTTATTTCTGAAAACGAAAAATCGTCTTTCCGCTCATCAGAATGACAAGCAGAAAAGACGATTATACTCAGTAATATAAAAATAAACCGATACATTAACGATTATCCGTAAATAATATTACCATTGGCATCCTTATATTCATCCAATCCTTTCTCGTAAGTAGCCATGGCTCTCAGACTCATTCCCACGCTAGAGAAACCACCGTCGTGGAACAAGTTCTGCATCGTTACCTTACGGGTCAAATCAGAGAACATCACAATACAGTAATCCGCACATTCATCGGCCGACGCATTGCCCAGCGGAGACATGCGGTTGGCAAAGTCGAACAGTTTGTCCATACCTTTCACACCCGAACCGGCAGTAGTCATAGTCGGTGACTGAGAAATTGTATTGATACGCACATGATGTTCACGACCGTAAATATAACCGAAGCTACGAGCAATGGATTCCAGCAAAGCTTTGGCATCGGCCATATCATTGTAACCATAGAATGTGCGCTGTGCAGCCACATAACTCAAGGCCAAAATAGAACCATACTCATTGATGGCATCCAGTTTCTTGGCAGACTGAATCATTTTATGGAATGATACGGCAGAAATATCCAATGTTTTTGCCAGCATGTCATAATCCAAATCATCGTATGTACGTTTTTTACGAACATTTGGAGACATACCAATAGAGTGAAGCACAAAGTCAATCTTGCCGCCCAACACTTCCATTGAACGTTTGAATACGTTTTCCAAATCTTCTACGCAGGTGGCATCAGCGGGAATCACTTCACAGTTCAACTTTTCCGCCAAAGCAGATACCTGCCCCATACGTACTGCTACAGGGGTATTAGATAATGTGATGACAGCACCTTCTTCTACAGCCTTTTCTGCCACTTTCCATGCGATGGACTGTTCATTCAAGGCACCAAAAATAATACCTCTTTTTCCTTTCAGCAAATTATAACTCATATTATTTTCAATTATAAATTCGGGGCAAAGATACAAACTTTATTTACATTATTTACATTTCTCCCGCCAAATTATCTAATCAGAAAAAAGATGTACATTTTTTTCATGGATAAAATCAAAAATTACAAGCTAATATTACAAAGAATGCTTATTTTTGCATCTTGAATAAAAAAAGGTTTTTCATAATATTATTTAGGTTAGAATTAGATTTATTATCCTCCTGCATGTTCTCTGTGAAGATAGCATGTTCAGGAGGATAATAACTTTTCAGAAAGCATGTATACGTTCATCAATTAAATACGGCCATATAGAAAAAACGGCCTTGACAGAACGTTCTGTCAAGGCCGTTTTTTCTATACTGAATTGACAATATCAATTATCTCTTACTTCCCATCCCAATGCGCTGGCTCCCAATACGGCCGCATCGGCATCCTTCAATTGAGAGAGCAACAGTTTGGTCTTTCCGGCATAAATCTTCAGCACGTTTTCATCAATTGCCTTCTGAATCGGCTTCATGATGTAATCGCCCGACTTAGCCAGACCACCGAACAGGATAATGGCTTCCGGACTGGAGAAAGCAATAAAGTTGGCCAATGCTTCTCCCAGGATACGTCCGGTAAATTCAAAAATATCCTGTGCCAGCTTGTCTCCCTTCACGGCTGCATCGTATACATCCTTCGACTGGATCTCATCTGCAGGTACGTTGCGCAACAAGCTAGGTTCTGTACGCTGTACTAAAAACTCACGGGCTGTACGAGCTACACCGGTAGCCGAGCAGTAAGTTTCCAGACAACCTTTACGTCCGCAACCACATGGACGACCGTTACGGTCTACAATTACGTGTCCCAATTCACCGGCAAAGCCATCATGACCGTAAACCAACTGACCGTTGACCACGATACCGCTTCCTACGCCTGTACCTAAGGTGATCATGATAAAATCCTTCATACCGCGGGCCGCACCATACGTCATTTCCCCGATGGCTGCCGCATTCGCATCGTTTGTCAAGGCAGTGGGAATTCCCAATTGTTCTTCAAACATGGAAGCCAACGGAATAATACCTTTCCACGGCAGGTTTGGAGCAAATTCAATGGTTCCGCTGTAGTAGTTACCATTCGGCGCACCTACTCCCATACCTTTTACCTTTTCAGCTCCGCCAAACTGTGAAAGCAACGGAAGGAGCTTTTTACATACTGCATCGACGTAATCTTCGATATTTTCATATTGCTGAGTTTTGACAGAATCAGAAGCCAGCACGTTACCACGTGAGTCAACCACACCAAAAACGGTGTTTGTTCCGCCAATATCCATACCTACCACATAAGGTTTTTCCATGTTTATTGCCATGACATTTCTCTATTTAGGGTTAATTATCTACTGACAAAAGTAAATAATCGGTAAAAACAGAACAAATTTTTCACCCACTATTTTTTAAAACATATCACTTTTTCTACTTTTGTGAGGTACTATTAAAAATGAATTAACACAAACCCAATGATTACACTTAAAAACATTTACAAAACTTACAACAACGGTACTCCACTTCATGTACTTAAAGGCATTGACCTGCACATCGACAAAGGAGAATTCGTTTCCATTATGGGAGCATCCGGTTCCGGGAAATCCACTTTATTGAACATTCTTGGGATATTAGACAACTACGATTCAGGCGAATACTACCTGAACAATGTACTCATTAAAAACCTCAGCGAAACCAAAGCCGCCGAATACCGCAACCGGATGATTGGTTTTATTTTCCAGTCGTTCAACCTTATTTCGTTTAAGGATGCCATGGAAAATGTGGCTCTTCCTCTTTTCTATCAGGGAGTCAGCCGGAAGAAGCGCAACCTGCTGGCTATGGAATACCTCGACAAGCTGGGGCTGAAAGACTGGGCTCATCACCTTCCAAATGAAATGTCGGGTGGACAAAAGCAGCGTGTAGCCATTGCACGGGCCCTGATTTCCAAACCGGAAATCATCTTGGCCGATGAGCCGACAGGAGCTTTGGACAGCAAGACTTCGGTGGAAGTCATGAACATCCTGAAAGAACTGCACGACCAGGAAGGACTGACCATCGTCGTGGTTACCCATGAAAGTGGAGTAGCTAATCAGACCAATAAAATCATCCATATCAAAGACGGGGTGATAGAACGCATAGAAGACAACATCGACCACCATGCCTCTCCGTTCGGACAAAACGGATTCATGAAATAAATTTCCACCTCCATGACAGAATTGATACAAGAAATCTACGGAACCATCATGCGCAACAAACTGCGCACTTTATTGACCGGCTTTTCCGTGGCATGGGGTATATTCATGCTGATTGTACTCCTGGGAGCAGGCAACGGACTTATCCATGCTTTTGAGAACCAGTCGGAAGGCATGCTCATGAACTCCATGAAAATCTATCCGGGCATGACTTCAGAACCTTATAAAGGAATGAAAGAAGGGCGGAGCATTTACCTGAAAGAAAGCGACCGGGAACTGACGGCCTATTCTTTCCCCGACCATATCTTGGAAACGGGCGCCTCCGTCAGCAAGAGCGATGTCACCCTTACCTACGGCAAAGAGGCCCTCAGCATCGAGCTGGACGGGGTACTTCCCAATTATCCTTCCCTCGAAGCCATCAAGATAAAGGAAGGGCGCTTCATCAACAAACGCGACATAGAGGAAAAGCGAAAAGTCATTGTCCTCCATGAGAAGACGGTCAAGAACCTTTTCCCACATACCGCTCCTATAGGAAAATACCTTAATGCACAAGGGGTTTCCTATCAGGTGGTGGGTATTTACAAAGACCAGAACAGTTTCTCTCCTTCGGCACTGGTACCTTTCACCACCCTGCAAACCATCTACCAGAAAGGAGACAGCATTGACAACATCACGTTCACGACCCAAGGACTGGCCAATGAAGCGTTGAACGAAGAATTTGAAGCCGACTACCGCCGCACGTTGGGACTGAAAAAACAATTCTCTCCTACCGACGACGGAGCCATCTGGATATGGAACCGCTTCACCCAGTACCTCCAGCAACAGACGGCCACCCAGATTCTGCATACTGCCATCTGGGTAATCGGTATCTTTACCTTGCTGAGCGGAATCGTGGGAGTGAGTAACATCATGCTGATTACCGTCCGCGAACGGACCCACGAGTTCGGCATCCGCAAGGCACTGGGGGCCAAACCGATGTCCATCCTCTGGCTGATTATTTCAGAAAGTGTGGCCATCACCACTTTCTTCGGCTACATCGGCATGGTGGCGGGCATTGCCGTCACGGAATACATGAACCAGGTGGCCGGAAAACAGACCATGGACATGGGCGTATTCTCGATGACCTTCTTCGAGAACCCGACGGTCGACCTCTCCATTGCCATTGAGGCGACCCTGACCTTAGTTATCGCCGGTACGCTGGCCGGACTTTTCCCCGCACGAAAAGCCGCCAGAATCCGACCCATTGAAGCACTTAGAGCAGACTAACCATGAGACGATTTGACTTAGATACATGGGAAGAAATCCTTCTCACCATCACCCGCAACAAAACCCGGAGTTTCCTGACGGCTTTCGGTATCTTCTGGGGAATATTCATGCTGATATCCCTGATGGGAGGGGCAAAAGGCCTTCAACAGTTGCTTTCGCGCCAGTTTGAGGGTTTTGCCACCAACTCCGGTTTCCTGGGCGCCAACAAGACCAGCAAAGCTTATAAAGGATTCCAACAGGGAAGATACTGGGATTTGGAAAACAAAGACGTAGAACGGGTCCGGAAACAAGTCAACGAACTGGAAACCGTGACCGCTACCCTGGCCAAATGGGGCATCAACGCCATCTACAACGAGAATAAAATCTCGGGAACGCTGAAAGGACTGTATCCCGAGTACCAGAAGATTGAAGAACCGAACATCGTATTCGGACGTTTCATCAACGACATTGATATCCGCGACCAACGGAAAGTGTGTGTCATCGGGAAGCGTATCTACGAGAGCCTCTTCCCGGGAGGAGAAGACCCCTGCGGAAAATTCATCGAGGTCAACGGTATCTACTACCGGATTATCGGGGTCAGCATGGCCGTGGGAAACATCTCCATACAAGGACAATCGGAAACCTCAGTAGTTATTCCATTCACTACCATGCAACAGAACTACAACTTCGGACAGAAAGTACAGCTGCTCTGCTATACGGCCCGTAAAGGCTATTCTATTGGAGAGGTGGAAAAGAAAGTGGAGCAGGTGGTCAAACAGGCCCATCTGATTCATCCCGACGACGGACAGGCTGTGATTCTGGTCAATGCGGAAGCCATGTTCAGCATGGTAGACAACCTGTTCTCGGGCATTAAGATTCTGGGCTGGATGGTCGGACTAGGTACCCTGCTGGCCGGAGCCATCGGGGTGAGCAACATCATGATGGTCACCGTCAAGGAACGGACCACTGAAATCGGTATCCGGCGTGCCATCGGAGCCCGTCCCAACGATATTCTGTCACAGATTTTATCGGAAAGCATGGTCCTGACCATCCTGGCAGGCATGGCCGGCATTACCTTTGCCGTCTTCCTCCTGAACCTGACAGAGATGGGGACCTCTACTCCCACTGCACCCACCGAGTTCCAAATCAGCTTCTGGGAAGCCATCGGTGCCTGCGCCCTCTTACTCGTATTAGGCCTGCTGGCCGGACTGGCTCCTGCCTACCGGGCCATGAGCATCAAACCTATTGAAGCCATACGCGACGAATAAATAAAGCCACAAAACAAACAAAAAAACCAAAGTTCATTATGAAAAAGTACATCAAAATCATCTCACTGGTGCTGATTGCACTGATTTTCATCGGCACCTTCGTGTTCCTGTATCAGAAATCGCAGCCGAAAGACACGGCTTACGAAATTCTCCATTCACAGACCACAGATTTAGTACAAACCACCGTAGCCACCGGAAAAATTGAACCCCGCGACGAAGTACAAATCAAGCCGCAGATTTCCGGCATCATCTCCGAAGTATACAAGGAAGCCGGCCAAACGGTGAAGAAAGGTGAAATCATTGCCAAAGTCAAGGTTATTCCCGAACTGGGTTCCCTCAATTCGGCCGAAAGCCGTGTCCGTCTGGCCGAAATCAACGGCCGACAGGCAGAGACCGACCTGGAACGTATGGAAAAACTCTATAAAAGCAAGCTGGTGAGCAGCGAGGAATACGAAAAGACCTTGCTGGCTGCCAAACAGGCCCGCGAAGAATTACAGGCCGCCAAAGACAACCTGCAGATTGTCAAGGAAGGTATCACCAAGAGCAGTGCTTCTTTCAGTAGTACCCTGATTCGTTCTACCATCGACGGACTGATTCTGGACGTGCCCATCAAGGTGGGAAACTCGGTTATCATGAGTAACACGTTCAACGACGGTACCACCATCGCCACCGTAGCCGATATGGGCGACCTCATCTTCCGCGGCAATGTGGATGAAACGGAAGTGGGACGTATCCGCGAAGGTATCCCTGTGAAAATCACCTTGGGTGCCTTGCAGAACATGAAATTCGATGCCGTACTGGAATACATTTCGCCGAAGAGCGTGGAAAACAACGGAGCCAACCAGTTTGAAATCAAGGCAGCCATCACGGTGCCCGACAGTGTGACCATCCGCTCCGGATACAGTGCCAACGCAGAAATCGAGCTTCAGCGGGCCAACCATGCACTGACCGTACCGGAAAGTGCCATCGAATTTAGCGGTGACTCTACCTTTGTCTATGTGCTGACCGACAGCGTACCTACCCAGAAATTCATCCGTCGCCAAGTGCAGACCGGCATCAGTGACGGAGTAAATATCGAGATTAAGAGCGGGCTGAAACCCGATGAAGCTATCCGAGGACTCAAAAAAGAAATGTAAGCCATGAGAATCAACTTGAAACAACTGGCCGTACTCAGTTTCGGCCTGCTGGCCACAGGTGCCAGCCAAGCAGAGGAAGCATGGGACTTGACTCGCTGCATCGAGTATGCCATCGCCCACAACCTGACCGTCAAACAGCAGGAAGCTGCTCGCGATAAAAGTGAGGTGGAACTGAACACTGCCAAATGGAGCCGCCTGCCCGACCTGAACGGAAGTGCGTCTCACTCCTTCAACTTCGGACGAAGCTTGCAGTCTAACAACACCTACCAGAGTATCAATACCCAGAACACAGGCTTCAACCTGAGTACCAGCGTGCCCTTGTTTACCGGCATGCAGATTCCGAACAACATCGCCCTTTCCAAACTGAACCTGCAAGCGGCCACGGAAGACTTGAACAAGGCCAAAGAGGATATCAGCATCCAAGTGACCTCGGCCTACCTGCAAGTACTCTTCAACGAAGAGTTGGTAAAGATTGCCCGCCAGCAGGTGGAGTTGAGTCAGGAAATGCTCACCCAGAAAGAAGCCTACTTCCAGAACGGGAAAGCTTCGGAAGCGGAATTGTACGAGGCCAAGTCGCGCGTGGCACAAGACCAGCTTTCACTGGTACAGACCGAGAACGATTACCGTCTGTCTCTGCTCGACCTCAGCCAGCTGCTGGAACTGCCTTCGCCCGAGGACTTCCGGATTGTCAGTCCTGATATCCAGCCCGAACAACTGTTCGGTACCCTGACCTCGCCAACCGACATCTACAACCAGGCACTGCTCATCAAGCCTTCCATCAAGGCCGCACAGTACCGCCTGCAAGGCGCAGCCCGCAGCATCCGCATTGCCCAAAGTGCCTATTATCCCCAACTCAGTTTCGGGGCCGGCCTGGGCACCAGCTACTATAAAATGTCGGGCCGGGAGAATGCCAGTTTCCATTCCCAGCTGAAAGACAACTTCAGCCAATACGTGGGACTTTCGCTGAGCATCCCTATCTTCAACCGACTGAGTACCCGCAACCGCGTCCGCACGGCACGTCTGGAACAAACCACCCTGAACTGGCAACTGGAAGAAAGCAAGAAAGCGCTCTACAAGGAAATCCAGCAGGCCTACTACAATGCAGTCAATGCCGAAAGCAAGTACCAAAGCAGCCAGACAGCCGACGAAGCGGCAGAAGCCTCCTTCAAGCTGATGAAGGAAAAATATGCCAACGGAAAAGCCAATGCCACGGAATACAACGAAGCGCGTACCAACTGGATGAAAGCCGTGTCCGACTGCGTACAGGCCAAATACGACTACCTGTTCCGCACCAAGATTCTGGATTTCTACCAAGGCATTCCGCTCACATTGAACAAAGCGAAATAATCACTGATTTTCAATCAATTACATTTTACATTTCAAACGCAGGGACCACACAGAAAAAACGCAAGTACGTTTCAACTTAAACGCCCTTGCGTTTGAAGTAAAATGTACTTGCGTTTTATGTCAAACGTCCTTGCGTTTCAGTCCAAACGCAAAGGCGTTTTTTTAACCGAATAAATCGGGAATCATTTCCGGCAGATAACCACTCCGGATTCTCCACTCCTGCGGATACAGATTATTGGCCCGGTTGCCAATGTTCTTGGCAAATCCCAACACACTCCCCCGGTAAGTCAACGTGACATAGCCTTTCGATACCTCCGGCGGAAGCACTACTGCCTCTTTCCGCAAATATGCGATGGCCTGTTCATAAGTCAGTTCCGCTTGTGGGAACGTATCCCGCTGAAACGCCGTACTCATGGCCAGCGCATGCGAAGGCTGCCAGTCCCTTCCTTTCCATTCTCCGAGCGTGATTCCGGCATGCAACACCTTGAGCCGGCTCTTCAACAGTTCGTACACCTCTCCATAGGCGGCTGGAAAAGCTACCGCTTCCGTATCTTCTACTTTCAGTACATATTTTTCTGCCTCACATATCCAGTTCTGCATTTCCCGCAGCACCTGAAGCACCTGCGTTTTTCCTCCTTTTCCTTTCTTGGCCGATTTGCCCAACGGTTTCATCCGGGCACATTCCCGGTCCTCTTCCGACGTTTTCCGCAGCACGGCGAGGAACAAACCTTCTCCCGTCGTCTTATACGGCAGGAAACGATACACTGGAAATTCCTCCTCTGTCAGGTTTCCGGTAATGTGCCACTCCGGCTGCACTTCCAACGGCAAGACCTCGGCTCCCAGCTCGCGGACAATCCACGCCACATTGTCCTCATTTTCCTCCCGGTTGTAAGTACACGTACTATATATAAGTAAACCGCCCGTTTTCAGACAGGGCCATATATCGCACAAGATACGCCGCTGACGCTGCCAGCAGGTATCCACGTTGTCAATGCTCCATTCCTGCACCGCCACTTCATCCTTTCGGAACATTCCTTCTCCCGAACAGGGCACATCGGTCAGTATCACGTCGAAGAGCGGCCCCAGTTCCGTAAAGTCAGCCGGATCATTGTTCGTCACAATCACCTCCGGATGCCCCCACTTGATCAGGTTTTCGGCCAGCACCTGCGAACGGTTGCGCATCACCTCATTGGCCACTAACAGGCTGCCTTCCGGCAACACGGACCGGGCCAGCGTAGATTTGCCCCCGGGAGCCGCACACAAGTCGAGCATCACCACCGGTTCGTGCACATACTGACGGAGTGCCTGTGCCAGAAACATGGACGAAGCCTCCTGCACATAATAACATCCGGCATGAAACAACGGGTCGAACGTGAACGACGGCCGTCCGGACAAGTAATATCCTTCCGGACACCAGGGTACAGGCGTACTGTCGGCAGGAACGGAGGAACACTTATCCTGATTGATACGGATACTGACCGGCGTTTCCTTTTCCAAGGCTTCCGTCAAAGCGGCAAAGTCAGCCTCTCCCAACAACCGGCGGGTACGGGTGACAAAATCAGCAGGTAAATTCATGACTTTCGCAAAATTTGTTATGCCGGCAAAAATAAAAAAATTTAGCTACCTTTGCAAAAAACAAAAAATCCAATCATGAAACAATATCTCGACTTGTTGCACCGCATCCGTACAGAAGGCGTACGCAAAGACGACCGCACCGGAACAGGCACGATCAGCGTGTTCGGGCACCAGATGCGCTTCAACCTGGAAGACGGCTTCCCGCTTGTCACCACCAAAAAACTTCACCTGAAATCCATCATCTACGAACTGCTGTGGTTCCTCAAAGGAGATACCAACGTGAAATACCTGCAGGAACACGGAGTCAGAATCTGGAACGAATGGGCCGATGAGAACGGCGATTTAGGCCACATCTACGGCTATCAGTGGCGCTCCTGGCCCGGATACGACGGCAAATTCATCGACCAGATTTCGGAAGCCGTGGAAACCATCAAGCATAACCCGGATTCCCGACGCATTATCGTCAGCTCCTGGAACGTAGGCGACTTGGACAACATGAATCTTCCCCCCTGTCATGCGTTCTTCCAGTTCTACGTAGCCAACGGACGGTTGAGCCTGCAAATGTACCAGCGCAGTGCAGACACCTTCCTGGGCGTACCGTTCAACATCGCCTCGTATGCCTTGCTGCTACAAATGATGGCACAGGTGACCGGACTGAAAGCGGGTGATTTCATCCACACGCTCGGCGATGCCCACATCTACCTGAACCACCTGGAACAAGTTGATTTACAGCTTACCCGCACTCCACGCCCCTTGCCTACCATGAAAATCAATCCGGACGTGAAGGACATCTCCAGCTTCCAATACGAAGACTTCCAGCTGGAAAACTACGACCCGTGGCCGCACATTGCGGGAAAAGTATCCGTATAACCCACTCTAAAGAACAGAAATATGACCTTATCCATCATTGCCGCCATCAATCGGAAACGAGGCATCGGCTATCAGAACAAACTGCTTTACTGGCTGCCTAACGACCTGAAGCGCTTCAAGGCACTCACCACCGGACATACCATTCTCATGGGACGTCACACCTTTGAATCTTTACCCAAAGGCGCACTTCCCAACCGGAGAAATGTGGTACTGAGCAGACAAGATTTACACTTTGAAGGAGCTGAATGCTTCCACACGCTGGAAGAAGCCCTGAAATCCTGCAAGGAAGAAGAAGAAGTCTTTATCATCGGAGGGGCCACACTTTACACAGAGGCCCTCCCGCTGGCCGACCGTCTCTATCTGACCGAAGTGGAAGATGACCAAGTGCCCGCCGACACTTTTTTCCCGGAGATAGACCATAATGTATGGCACGAAAAAAGTAGAGAATGCCATCCGACAGATGAAAAGCATCTCTACTCTTATAGTTTCGTTGATTACGAACGTACCCAAAAATAAGCGTCACGCATCAATCGTCGTCATTCGCCAGATTCATGATCGGCATCTGGCGTTTGATGGCTTCACGGAAAGAAATGATGGTTTCCGAACGTGACAAGCCCAAGGGCTGAAGTTTGTCATGAATAATCTCCAGCAAGTGATGATTGTTTTTCGCATAAATCTTGATAAACAAGTCATACTGTCCGGTCGTAAAATGACATTCCACCACTTCCGGAATGTGCTTCAAAGCTTCCGTAACGGAATCAAACTGTTCCGGATCTTTCAAATACAAACCGATGTAGGCACAAGTTTCATAGCCTATCTTTTCCGGATCAATGATGAATTCTGAACCCTTCAGAATTCCTAAGTTCGTCAACTTTTGAATTCGCTGATGAATAGCGGCTCCCGATACATTACACGCGCGTGCCACTTCCAGAAATGGAATACGTGCGTTACCTGCAATCATGCGCAGGATCTGTTCGTCTAAAGTGTCTAATTGATGATGTCCCATCTTCTATGTTTTTGTATTCATGCAAAGGTAATACTTTTTCTTTATATAATCTCAATATTTATAACCTTTACTTGATTTTTAACATGAAATTTGTAGAAATACAAGGACTTATCTTCAACTTACACTTTTCATGTTTCACCCGCCACATCCAGCGGACAGCAAGCGCATCTTGTCTCAGAACTGGAACAAAGCAGTCAGTACAATACGGTTGTTCTTCACCAGATGCGTATCGGTTACACGGGCCTTTGCAGTATAATCTCCATACCAGGCACCGGTCCAGGTATATTCCGCTCCAATCTTCCAGTTCGGACGATTGTAAGTAAATTCCGCGCCCAAGGTGTTCAACTGGTCAATATCGGTTCCCGTACCCAGTACGCCGGTTACTTCCTTCGAAGCTCCCAGGTTCTTCAGGTATCCGGCAAAGATACCGCCACGGAACATACTTCCGTACATCATGTTCAACCAGGTATGGGATACGCGTACCGGCGTGTATTCCTGTTCTCCCGTACGGGCATCGGTAGAAGTAATGCCGTAACCTCCGATGGTACTGGCCTGAGTCAGGTTGGAGCCTAATACACTTTTGGCCGCCAGCAAAAAACGCTGGTGAGTATATTTCACATGAGCTTCAGCTGAAACTCCCGTAATACGTTCGCTCACCTTGTAGGTTTTTCCATTATATACCGACTGTGTACGTGGCGTAATGGAAGAAACGTGTACGCCTGCACCGGCCAGCAGGCCCGGACGTTTGTAGTCCATGCCCAAATAAAATTCCGGGGTACATCCGTTCTTGATGAAGCTCTGGTTTTTCTGTGTAGCCGTTGCTCCCGCTTCATTGGAAGACGGACCGACAGACAAATACTGCGACTGCCATACGGCAGCAGCCGTCAACACGAAATGTTTTTCCGTCAAACGGTAACGTACCTGCGGCGCACGGCTGAAAGGCTGATAAGGAGCTCCCATATTCAGGTTCAAGATATCAGGAGCCACATCTCCGTACAAAGGATGCCAGGTCTGCCCTACCAGCAACGCAGATTTTCCCCAATCGAGGTTGAAATACGCATGACGGATACGAATCAGCGAGTAGGTCGTTCCTGAACCGCGGAAGTCGATTTCCACCTTTGCTGAGGTCTTGGCCTTACCGAACATGGGGCCGGTCACATCCACTCCCAACCGAGTATATAAGGTATAGAAATTACCGTCGGGCTTTGCATTCATATCCTTTCCATCCGCATCGGGGGCCACATCCTTTGGATACATATAAAAAAGTCCGTCCACAGTCTCCGAATTGGAACGACTGTTATAAAACAAGTCTGTACGTACCTGGCCATAAAACTTATAGCCGAAATCTTTCTTCTGCGCCATCATCCCAGCCGAAACCGTCATCATAGCACACATTATAAAGAAACTCTTTTTCATTTGAAATCACTTTTATCCTTAACCGGCTGCAAAAGTAGCCATAATCTGCTGAACAGCCAAACAAAAATCCTTACAAGGAACGTACCCGGCGGAACCAACAGACAAACCAGACTGCTGCCACCAACGTACAAACTCCGCCAATGACATAGGAAATTTCTCCTCCCAATGAAAAGCCTTCGGGGGCAATGAACAAGTAAGTCGAGCAGACACTCGTCATGAACAAGGCCGGTATCAGGGTCACCCAATAATTTTTCCGGGTTCCCACCAGATAGGCCGTAATGGCCCACAACGTGAAGACCGACAGCGTCTGGTTGCACCAGGCAAAATAGCGCCAGATAACTTTGAAACCTTCCGCATCGCCAAAACTATAAATCAGCAAAGCCACCGTCACCACAAAAATGGGAATGCTGATGACCAGCCGTTTCCCGATGGAGCGCTGTTCCACATGGAAGAAGTCGGCTACAATCAGACGGGCCGAACGGAGGGCCGTATCGCCACTCGTAATCGGAGCTGCCACAATACCTAAAATGGCCAGGATACCTCCAAAAGCGCCCAACCAATCCTTGGAAATGTCGGTAGCTACCTTGGCTCCCGAATAGGCCACTCCCGTCACCTTGTCCACAATGCCGTTTTCCTGAAAGAAATACGTGGCAGCGGCGGCCCAAATCAAAGCCACAATGCCTTCGGTCACCATCGCCCCGTAGAACACCGGACGACAATGTTTCTCGTTGGTAATGCAGCGGGCCATCAAAGGCGACTGTGTAGCATGGAAACCACTGATTGCCCCACAGGCAATGGAAATGAACATCATTGGGAATATCGGGTTTTTCTCGTATTTCGTGCCGAAGCCTTCCCACATTTCCGGAAGCGCCGGACTTTTCACATACAACATCACCAGAATACCTACCGCCATAAACAACAAGGCAAACGCAAACAACGGATAGATGCGTCCGATAATCTTGTCGATGGGAAGCATGGTGGCCAGGATATAATACAGAAAGATGGCCACCACCCAGAAATACACATCCAAGGAAGCCGGCGTCATCCCCGCTAAGAGTTCAGCCGGACCGGACACAAACACCGCTCCCACCAGAATCATCAACAAGACGGTGAATACGCAAGCGACGTTTTTGGTCCGTACCCCCAAATAACGGCCGATAATCTCCGGCAAACTTTCTCCGTTGTTCCGCAACGACAATGTGCCGGATAGAAAATCATGCACCGCACCGGCAAAGATGGTACCGAACACAATCCACAGATACGAAGCCGTGCCGAACTGTGCACCCATGATGGCCCCGAAAATGGGACCTAAACCGGCAATGTTCAAAAACTGAATCATAAAAATTTTCCACGCGGGAAGTGGAATAAAATCAACCCCGTCCGTCATAGTCAGCGCCGGAGTTTTTCGGGCAGAATCAGGTGCAAACAATGTGTTAATGTATTTTCCATAAACCCAATATCCTACCACCAGCAAAATTAATGCGATAGTAAATGTGACCATATATTTTCGATTTATCTCTTATTTCGCCGCAAAAGTAATAAAAAGAAATAAAACGCAAGAGATAACGATAAATTTTATCACCCGAAGAAATAATATCCTTCTATAAAGAAATAAAACGCGCCCTATTTAAAGGACATAAAAAAGGCCTCGAAATAGCCACATTAGAAAACTGTATTTTCAATTTGCCTCTGCGACCAGCTTTGATTATATTTGCGGAAATTTTAATCAGACATGCGAATTCTCATCACTTTGCTATTGATAAGCAGCTTTCTTTTCGCACAGGCACAGCCCAAAGAAGAAATCCGTGCCACGTGGCTGACCACGCTCGGAGGAATGGACTGGCCCACCCGAAAAGCCAATTCCCCCAAAGGTATCGAAGCACAAAAACAAGAACTCATCCAACAGCTGGACGCGTTGCAGGCGGCCCATTTCAACACCGTACTTTTCCAGACCCGGCTTCGAGGGGATGTGATTTATCCTTCTGCGTATGAAACCTTTGCGGAAAGCCTGACCGGCCATACAGGAAAAAATCCCGGATACGACCCCTTGCAGTTTGCCATCGAAGAATGTCACAAGCGGGGCCTTGAGTTTCATGCCTGGCTGGTATGCATCCCTATCGGCAACAAACGGCAGGTTGGCCTGTTAGGGAAGGACTGCGTCGTCAAAAAGCAGCCCAAGCTTTGCAAGCAGTTCAACGGAAGCTGGTATCTCGACCCCGGCAATCCCGGTACGGCCGAATACCTCAGTCAGATAGCCAAGGAAATCGTCTCACGCTACGATGTGGACGGTATTCATCTGGACTATATCCGCTACCCGGAGCAAGGAGAAAAATTTCCCGACAAGGACACGTACCGCAAATACGGGAAGAAACAAGACCTGAAACAATGGAGAAGAGACAACATCACACACATTGTCCGGCGAATTTATACGGAAGTCAAGCGACTGAAACCCTGGGTCAAAGTAAGCAGTTCCCCCATCGGAAAGTTCAATGACACCCGGCGCTACTCCTCCTTCGGATGGAATGCCTATGAAACGGTCTATCAGGATGCCCAGAAATGGTTGAACGAAGGCATTCAGGATGCCCTTTTCCCGATGATGTATTTCCAGGGAAATCATTTTTATCCGTTTGCCCTCGACTGGAAGGAAAACAAGCACGACCGATGGATTGTACCGGGACTGGGCATTTATTTCCTTCACCCGAAAGAACAGAATTGGCAAATCGATGAGATTATCCGTCAGATTTATTTCACCCGACGCATCGGGCTGGACGGACAGGCTTATTTCCGCAACAAGTTCATGCTCGGCAATACCAAAGGAATACTGGACGAACTGAAAGGCAACTTCTATGTTTACCCGGCCGTGGTTCCGCCTATGCGATGGGCTTCACAGACTGCTCCCACTTCGCCCACCACCCCCAGCGTGAAACTGCAAGGAGAAAATGTCCAAATGACCTGGAAGGCCTCTGAAAGCCAGCCGGGAGGAATCTACTATCGCGTGTATGCTTCCGACACGTATCCCGTCGATACAGAGAAAGCCAAAAATCTGATTCTCTCGCGGACCGACAGTTGCCAGTACACGTTCACTGCCAACCCGTCACAAAAAGGAGGCATCTACTGGGCCGTGACGGCTGTCAACCGCTTTGGATTTGAAAGCGCCCCTTTGGCGTTGAATGCCCCAGCCAAAGACGAGCCTTCCATCTTATACGGACGACTCCCCGTGCTTCCGAAAGGCTATACCCTGATTGTCAGTGAGGCGACAGGAATCGAAATTCTCCGGACCACCCAGCCCGAGAAAGACATTCCTCGGAAAATCGGCAAAGGATTCTTCCGACTGAGCTTGCTGGCGCCCGATGGAAGCATTACCCCGGCAGGTGTCACCGTATACTGATGCATTTTATTCCGAAACGCATGGTAATAAAAGGAATATTCACTAAATTTGCACATTCAATTGAAACAAACAAACTTACTATACTCATGAGCAATCAACGATACATGCAGCGCGGCGTATCTGCATCAAAAGAAGATGTACACAACGCCATCAAGAACATTGACAAAGGTATTTTTCCGAACGCATTCTGTAAAATTATTCCTGATATTCTGGGAGGTGACCCGGAATACTGCAACATCATGCATGCCGACGGAGCCGGTACCAAATCTTCACTGGCGTATTTGTACTGGAAAGAAACCGGCGACTTGTCTGTATGGAAGGGCATCGCACAGGATGCACTGATTATGAACATCGATGACTTGTTGTGCGTGGGTGCAGTAGACAACATTCTGGTATCTTCTACCATCGGACGCAACAAGCTGCTTGTACCGGGTGAAGTGATTTCAGCCATCATCAACGGCACGGATGAACTGCTGGCCGAACTCCGTGAAATGGGAGTAGGTGTCTATGCCACCGGTGGAGAAACCGCCGATGTAGGTGACTTGGTCCGTACCATCATCGTGGACAGTACGGTGACTTGCCGTATGAAACGTGCGGATGTCATCAACAATGCCAATATCCGCCCGGGGGATGTGATTGTGGGTCTGGCCTCTTACGGTCAGGCAACTTATGAGAAAGAATACAACGGCGGTATGGGCAGCAACGGTCTGACCAGCGCCCGTCACGATGTGTTCAGCAAATACCTGGCAGAGAAATATCCGGAAAGCTATGACCATGCTGTACCTGAAGAACTGGTTTACAGTGGCAAACTGAAGCTGACGGATGCAGTAGAAGGTTCTCCGCTGGATGCCGGCAAACTGGTGCTGTCTCCAACCCGTACCTATGCTCCGGTAGTCAAGAAACTGCTGGATGCCCTGCGTCCACAAATCCACGGTATGGTTCACTGCTCAGGCGGTGCCCAGACAAAAGTGCTGCACTTCGTAGGCGACAACTGCCGGGTCATCAAAGACAACCTCTTCCCTGTGCCTCCTTTGTTCCGCACCATCAAGGAACAGAGCGGTACCGACTGGGACGAAATGTACAAAGTGTTCAACATGGGACACCGTCTGGAAGTCTACCTGTCACCGGAGCATGCAGAGCAGGTAATTGAAATCAGCAAGTCGTTCAACATTGATGCACAGATCATCGGACGTATCGAAGAGAGCGACCACAAAGAACTGATTATCCGTTCTGAATTCGGAGAATTCAAATACTAACCAGCTCTTACGATTATATGAAACCGCAAGAAAAGCAAGGATGTCTCATCAGTATCGGATTACTCGTCTTATAGGTTATCCTTTTCTATCTTAGCATTGAATTTGACTCCCCTTTTCTCAAAACGATAAGTTTTGGACTCCCAGGGTTTATTCTTTCCTTTGTTTTTGGAAAATACTTTGGTGCCAAAGAGTTTCAATGGAAAGCTAAAAGAGATTTAGCACTCATCTTGCTCGGTTTCATATTATTGGTTTTCTTTACCTGGATGGCCTATGGCAGATTATGGTAAACAAATACCTATCTCATCACTCAACTGTATAAGCATTCCATTAGAATGGCAGAAAACAATACATTATTAGAAAAATTAGACGGCTTGGTATCACGTTTTGAGGAAGTATCAACCCTGATTACAGACCCGAACGTGATAGCCGACCAGAAACGATACGTCAAACTGACCAAAGAATATAAAGAACTGGGCGACCTGATGGCTGCCCGCAAGGAATACCTGCAATGCCTCAACGGGCTGGAGGAGGCCAAAATGATGATGGCCGAGAACGACCCGGAAATGAAGGAAATGGCCCGCGAAGAAGCGGCAACCTGTGAAGCCCGTATTCCCCAGCTGGAAGAAGAAATTAAACTGTTACTTATCCCAGCCGATCCGCAGGATGACCGCAACGCCATCCTGGAAATCCGTGGAGGTACGGGAGGCGATGAAGCCGCCATCTTTGCCGGCGATTTGTTCCGCATGTATTCCAAATACTGTGAACGCAAAGGCTGGAAACTGGAAGTATCCAGTGCCAACGAAGGAGCTTCCGGAGGTTTCAAGGAAATCATCTGTTCCATCACCGGAGAGAAAGTATACGGAACCTTGAAATACGAATCGGGCGTGCACCGCGTACAGCGTGTACCGGCCACCGAAACCCAGGGACGTGTCCACACTTCCGCAGCTTCCGTAGCCGTACTGCCCGAAGCGGAACCCTTTGACGTGGAAATCAACGAAGGCGAAATCAAATGGGATACTTTCCGAAGCGGAGGTGCCGGAGGACAGAACGTGAACAAGGTAGAATCGGGCGTCCGCCTGCGTTACAACTGGAAGAACCCCAACACGGGTATCGTAGAAGAAATCCTCATCGAGTGTACGGAAACCCGTGACCAACCGAAGAACAAGGAACGCGCCCTGAGCCGTCTGCGTACCTTCATCTACGACAAGGAGCACCAGAAGTACATTGATGACATCGCTTCCAAACGAAAGACCATGGTAAGTACCGGTGACCGTTCGGCCAAAATCCGTACGTACAACTATCCACAGGGACGTATTACCGACCATCGCATCAACTATACCATCTACAACCTGGCGGCTTTCATGGACGGCGACATCCAGGACTGCATCGACCACCTGATTGTGGCCGAAAATGCGGAACGGTTGAAAGAAAGCGAATTATAAATAAAGGTGTATCATTTTACCCCTTACCGTGAACAATAAAGTCACATTATTAATAAAAGAATTATGAACAAACAGGAATTATTTGAAAACATCAAAAAGAAAAAATCTTTTTTGTGTGTAGGACTGGATACCGACATCAAGAAAATTCCGGAACACCTTCTGAAGGAAGAAGACCCGATTTTCACTTTCAATAAGGCAATCATTGATGCCACTGCCCCTTACTGTATCGCCTATAAACCCAATCTGGCTTTCTATGAAAGCATGGGCGTAAAAGGATGGATCGCTTTCGAGAAGACAGTGGAATACATCAAGAAAAACTATCCTGACCAATTCATCATCGCCGATGCCAAACGTGGTGATATCGGTAATACCTCGGCCATGTATGCCCGTACCTTCTTTGAAGAACTGAACATTGATTCTGTCACTGTAGCCCCCTATATGGGTGAAGACAGCGTAACTCCATTCCTCACTTACAAAGGCAAATGGGTTATCCTGCTGGCACTGACTTCCAACAAAGGTTCACACGACTTCCAACTGACAGAAGACAAAGAAGGCGAACGTCTGTTTGAAAAAGTATTACGCAAATCACAGGAATGGGCCAACGACCAGAACATGATGTACGTGGTAGGTGCCACTCAAGGACGCATGTTTGAAGACATCCGTAAAATCGTCCCCCACCACTTCCTGCTGGTACCGGGAATCGGTGCTCAGGGTGGTTCACTGGAAGAAGTCTGCAAATATGGTATGACCAAGGAATGTGGCCTGATTGTAAACTCCAGCCGCGCCATTATCTATGCAGATAAAACTGAGAATTTCGCCAAAGTCGCAGGAGAAGAAGCCCAGAAAGTACAGCAACAGATGGAAAAACAACTGGCAAACATCTTGTAACAAAATAATTTGCACACAACCATACAAGAAGTATAAAGTTCCTCATACACAACGGGACTTTATACTTCTTTTTTATTCTAAAATTCATACAAAAAGTCCTAATTCAAGAAGAATTTTGTACGTACACATAAAAATCAAAGGACATTTCCGGCAAATAATTGGCATTTTTCACGGATATATAAAAAAAAAATACGTAATTTGCATAATTAAGTAGTAAGTATGCTTTTTCAAGCAGAAAAGATTTGAAAAACAACCAGGAAAAAAAGGAACAAAAGATAATTAATATGGAGTTCTCAGCTAAACAAATTGCGGAATACATCCAAGGAACCATCGTTGGAGATGAAAATGCCAAAGTACATACCTTCGCAAAAATAGAAGAAGGCGTACCGGGGGCATTATCCTTTCTATCCAATCCAAAATATACTCATTACATCTACGAAACTCAATCAACCATCGTATTGGTAAACAAGGACTTTCATCCAGAGCATGAAATCAAGGCAACCTTGATAAAAGTGAACGATGCCTACGAAAGTCTGGCCAAGCTGATGACACTTTATGAAATGAGTATGCCCAAAAAGAAAGGAATCAGTTCGTTAGCCTCCATTGCTGAAAATGTAAAGATTGGAAAAGACGTCTATATCGGTCCTTTCGCCTGTATTGAAGAAGGGACTGAAATCGGCGACAACGCATACATACATCCACAAGTAACCGTGGGAAGTCATGCCAAGATTGGAACAAACACCATTCTTTATCCGCATGTCACGGTTTACCACGACTGCCACATCGGCAACAACTGTATCCTACATGCAGGAGCCGTCATCGGCGCCGACGGATTCGGCTTTGCTCCTGCACCGGAAGGATATGAGAAAATTCCCCAAATTGGAATTGTCATTATAGAAGATAATGTGGAAATAGGTGCCAACACATGCGTAGACCGTGCCACAATGGGAGCCACTCTCGTTCATCAGGGAGTCAAACTGGACAACCTCATCCAAGTGGCACACAATGTAGAAATCGGCAAGAACACCGTCATGGCTTCGCAGGTAGGAATAGCCGGATCGGCCAAAATCGGTGAATGGTGTATGTTCGGTGGCCAGGTTGGTGTGGCAGGACACATCAAAGTGGGTGACCACGTCACTGTCGGCGCACAATCCGGCATCCCAGGAAATACCAAATCTCATTCTACCTTAATGGGATATCCAGCCATCGATCCGAAACAGTTTGCGCGTTCCGCTGCGATTTACAAGAAACTTCCGGATATGTACGTAGAACTTGGACGCCTGCAGAAAGAAATCGAAGAATTAAAAAAACAACTAAATAAATAAACCCATGTTGAAACAACAAACCTTAAAAGGCAGCTTTTCACTCAATGGTAAAGGACTCCATACGGGAGTAAAACTTACCGTTACGTTCAATCCTGCCCCAGAGCACCACGGGTATAAAATACAGCGAATCGACTTGGACGACCAACCAATTCTGGATGCTGTAGCAGAAAATGTAGTAGACACTACCCGCGGAACAGTTTTAGCAAAAAACGGGGTAAAAGTTAGTACCGTAGAACATGCACTGGCTGCTTTATATGCAGCAGGCATCGACAACTGCTTGATTCAGGTAGACGGACCAGAATTCCCTATTCTGGACGGTAGCGCCAAAGCCTACGTAGAATGTATCAAGCGAGTAGGCATCGAAGAACAAGCTGCTCCGAAAGACTATTACATCATCAAGTCAAAGATTGAATTCCGTGACGAGGAAACTGGTTCATCCATCATTGTACTACCAGACGACAAATTCAGCGTAAATACACTAATATCTTACGACTCCAAAATCCTGACAAACCAATATGCCACGTTGGAGAACATGACTGATTTTCCTACTGAAATAGCTTCTGCACGTACATTTGTATTTGTCCGCGAAATCGAGCCACTACTGAATGCCGGACTGATTAAAGGAGGAGACCTGGACAATGCCATCGTTATCTATGAAAAGCAGATGACACAGGAAAACTTCGACAAGCTGGCTGATGTGATGGGAGTCCCCCACATGGATGCCAGTCACCTGGGATACATCAACCATATTCCACTGGTATGGCCGAATGAACCGGCCCGCCATAAGTTGCTGGATATTATTGGCGACTTGGCTCTCGTAGGTAAACCCATCAAAGGACGCATCATCGCAACCCGTCCGGGACATACCATCAACAACAAGTTTGCTCGTCAGCTACGGAAAGAAATCCGCTTGCATGAAATTCAGGCACCGATTTATAACTGCAACGAAGAGCCACTGATGGATGTAAACCGCATTCGGGAACTGCTTCCTCACCGTTATCCCTTCCAGCTGGTAGACAAGGTTATCGCTATTGGTGCCAACTATATTGTCGGCATCAAAAACGTTACTTCCAACGAACCGTTCTTTCAGGGACATTTTCCGCAAGAACCCGTCATGCCGGGTGTACTACAAATAGAAGCCATGGCACAAGTAGGAGGCTTGCTGGTACTTAATTCGGTAGACGAACCCGAAAGATATTCTACTTATTTCCTGAAAATAGATAATGTGAAATTCCGCCAAAAAGTTGTGCCAGGAGATACCCTGATTTTCAGAGTTGAACTGATGGCACCCATTCGTCGCGGCATATCTACCATGAAGGGCTATATTTTCGTGGGAGAAAAAATTGTCTGCGAAGCTGAATTTATGGCACAAATTGTAAAAAACAAGTAACATGATCAGCCCTTTAGCATATATAGACCCCGAAGCTAAAATCGGAGAAAACGTAGAAATAGGTCCTTTTGTCTTTATTGATAAAAACGTGGTGATTGGAGACAATAACGTCATCATGCCTAATGCCAATATTTTATATGGTTCCCGCATTGGCAATGGAAACCGCATTTTTCCGGGAGCTGTCATTGGAGCAGTTCCTCAAGACCTGAAATTCCATGGAGAAGAAACAACAGCCGAAATTGGAGACAACAATACAATTCGTGAAAATGTAACCATCAACCGAGGAACTGCAGCCAAAGGCAAAACCATTGTAGGCAACAACAACTTGTTGATGGAAGGCGTACATGTTGCTCATGACACCATTGTAGGAAGCGGATGCATCATCGGGAACCAAACAAAAATGGCAGGAGAAGTTATTATTGACGACAATGCCATTGTCAGCGGAGTTGTCCTGATGCATCAGTTCTGTCGAGTAGGAGGTTATGTCATGATCCAAGGAGGCTGCCGCTTCAGCAAAGACATCCCCCCTTATATCATTGCAGGAAGAGACCCGATTGCCTACTGCGGCATCAATATCGTAGGTCTTCGCCGCCGCGGATTTACAAATGAACAAATTGAAGCGATTCATAATGCTTACCGCATTATCTACAACAGTGGAAAAAATGTTACTGAAGCCATTGCACAGATAAAAGAGGAAATGACAATGACACCCGAAATTGCGTACATTGTATCTTTTGTAGAAAACTCGCAACGAGGTATCATCCGATAAAAAAGATTTTGTATATTTACCACATCAACCAAAGACAAACAAAAAATGGTATACAAATTTAGAATCATATCTGACGAAGTCGATGATTTCCTGAGAGAAATCAAAATCGACTCTGAAGCTTCCTTCTATGACCTGCACGAAGCTATCTTGAAATCCACAGGATACAAAGATGACCAAATGACTTCTTTCTTCATCTGCGACGATGACTGGGAAAAGGAAATTGAAATCACCCTGGAAGACATGGGTACAGGCAGTTCTGAAGAAGATACCTACGTGATGAAAGATACCCGTCTCAGCGAATTGCTGGAAGATGAAAAGCAGAAACTGCTGTATGTCTTTGACCCATTGGCTGAACGTGTATTCTTCATTGAATTGTCGGAAATCATTACCGGAAAAGATTTGGACAAAGCGGTATGTTCCCGTAAAAGCGGAGAAGCTCCCAAACAGACCATCGACTTTGACGAACAGATGAATACAAATGCTGCCCTCGACCTAGATGAGAATTTCTACGGCGACCAGGATTACGACATGGAAGACTTTGACCCGGAAGGATTCGACATCAACGAAGGAAGCGGAAATCCTTACGACGAAGACAAATATTAACCTTCGCTTTTTCCATACTCAATTTTATATCGCAAGAATGTCATCCTGGACCATCGTTCAGAATGACATTTCTTTTTTCCCTAAGACCCATCACTCATGAAAAAGCCCGTCCTCATTGTACTCATCGGCCCTACAGGAGTAGGAAAGACAGATTTAAGCCTTTCCATTGCAGAGCACTACCACACCCCGATTATCTCCTCCGATTCCCGTCAGCTCTACAAGGACCTGAAAATCGGTACTGCTGCCCCCACTCCCGCACAATTGGCGAGAGTGCCTCACTATTTTGTCGGGACACTGGAACTGACTGACTATTACAGCGCGGCTCAGTATGAAACGGAAGTACTGAAAAAATTGGACGAGTTGTTCAAGACACACCCCGTAGTAGTCATGACCGGCGGCTCCATGATGTACGTGGATGCCGTGTGCAAAGGTATCGATGACATTCCGACTGTGGACAAGGAAACCCGCGAACTGATGATTCACCGTTATGAAACGGAAGGACTGGAGGCGCTCTGTGCCGAATTGCGACTGCTCGACCCGGAATACTACCGAATTGTAGACCTGAAAAATCCCAAAAGAGTGATTCATGCACTGGAAATCTGCTACATGACGGGAAAAACCTATACTTCTTTCCGCACCCGTACGCAAAAGGAACGTCCTTTCCACATCGTCAAAGTCGGACTGACCCGCGACCGTGAAGAACTGTATCAGCGCATTAACCAACGTGTGGACGAAATGATGAAAGAAGGCTTGCTGGAAGAAGCCAAACGGGTATATCCTTACAAACAGCTTAATTCACTGAATACCGTAGGCTATAAGGAAATCTTCAAGTACCTGGACGGGGAATGGGAACTCCCGTTTGCCATCGAGAAAATCAAACAGAATTCACGGATTTACTCCCGGAAACAAATGACCTGGTTCAAGAGGGATTCCGAAATCACCTGGTTCCACCCGGAACAGAAAGAGGAAGTCCTGCGGTTCTTGGACAGCCAGGTCAACCTTGACTGACTTCGGAACTGTCTTCATCGGTCAACAAAAACTCCTTGCGGAACATCTCCACAAACAAGAGGAAGAGGGATACCATCAACGGTCCGAAAATAATGCCCATGAAACCAAACAGAGGAAGCCCGGCCACCACCCCGAAAATCGTAATCAAAGGATGCACATCGGCCATCTTCTTCTGCAAGATGAAACGAATCAGGTTATCACACTGAGCGACAATCAGTCCCCCATACCCAAACATAATCAAGGCACTCACCCAATTGCCTACAACCAAGAAATATACCGTAATCGGCCCCCACACCAGGACGGTACCAACAATGGGAATTACCGAAGCAAAAGCCGTCAGCATGGCACTCAGAAACGGATTGGGCGCATCGCAAATCAAGTAGCCTCCCAAGGAAATAAGCCCCTGGATAATGGCCAGCAATGGAATGCCGATGGCATTGGAGCGCACCATCAGCTGTACCTTTTTCAGCACCTCAACCTTATTTTCGGCCTTGAAAGGAAGCAGGGTGGAAATATAATGTTCCATGTTTTTGCCCTCATACAGCATGAAAAACATCAGCATGATAGCCACGCAGAGATTGACCAGCAAGTCACTGACCCCACTCATCACCGACTGCCCGATGGAAGAAGCCTGCGACACCAGGAAAGAAAGACTCTTCTCCGACATCACATCAAACCCTGTCCGGTCTTTGATGAAGTCTACCACTTCCCCAATCGGCCGGATAATGGCCTCCGTATCAAAATGCATCTTGGACACCTGGCTGACCAACGCCCAGGCAAACAAGGAAAGCGGAATCAGGATAAACAGAGTCACCCCAATGGTCACCAGCCACACCGCCAACGCCCGTTTCATCTTCGTCTGCAGCCAGAACGTAAAATTACGCAACAACAGGTAGAGCGTAAATCCACCTAAAATACCGTTCATGAAAGGCTGTGCCTGACGGAACAGCAGGTATCCCAGTCCAAGGATAAACACAACCAGCGAATATTTCCAGTATCTTTCCCTCATAGGCTCTTCGCAATTAATTTTCCTTTTCTTCCTCTTGCGGAATCCGGAAAGCCGTATAAAGCTCCAGCACCGCAGAGATAGTCAGACAAACAATCCATTCGTTCCGCTTCCAAAGCAACATCACTACGCCTGTCAACACCAGCAACATCGCACCGAGAAGCTGTTGGCGTCGCAAACGACGAATTACCACACTGCTACCCTTATATTCTGACACCAGCTGCACATAGGCAAACAGACAAGCACCCACCAGATACACATACGGAGCCCACTCCAGTTTCAGGAACTGAAGCACCAGTCCGATAAACAGTACGATAGCACCTGCCACAGCCAGGTTGTCTTTCATCTTCGCATTCATTTACTTGTCTTCCTCAAAAATAAAAATATCCTCGTTTTCCTTTTTCATCAGGTACTTTTCGCGAGCCACCTTCTCCAAGGCTTCCTTGTTGGAAGTAATCTCCTTCAGCATCTTGCTGTCTTCCTCATACTGCTTCCGGTAGCGCTCAATCTCCGTATTCAGCTGATGAATCTCCCGCTTGTGTGCCACACGGCGTATCAGGCTGTTCTCGTCCAGCACGCCAATGATTAACAGAAAGACTCCAATAGTCACCCAATATTTATGCCTCCCGATAAAAGCCCAGATATTAGCCAGTTTACCCATAAAAATTCCTACTTTATTACCTTGCAAAGATAGAAATTATTTCGCAGCAAGTCCATGACAAGAAAGAGATTTTATGTACATTTGCAAAAATATCAAGGAATCAAAAACGAATCAACTCATGGAAAATTATATCGTATCGGCACGCAAATACCGCCCGTCTACATTCGACACCGTGGTGGGACAGCGTGCATTGACCACGACCCTGAAAAATGCCATTGCCAACCACAAACTGGCGCACGCCTACCTGTTCTGCGGTCCGCGAGGAGTAGGAAAAACCACCTGCGCCCGTATCTTTGCCAAGACCATCAACTGCCTGCACCCCACGGCAGAAGGAGAGGCTTGCAACGAATGTGAATCGTGCAAGGCATTCAACGAGCAGCGTTCCTATAATATCCATGAGCTGGATGCTGCTTCCAACAACTCGGTAGAGGATATCCGTTCACTGATTGAACAGGTGCGTATTCCGCCACAAATCGGCAAATACAAGGTGTACATCATCGACGAGGTACACATGTTGTCTACGGCAGCTTTCAACGCCTTCCTGAAGACCTTGGAAGAACCGCCCCAGCACGCCATCTTCATCCTGGCCACCACGGAGAAGCATAAGATTCTGCCCACCATCCTCAGCCGGTGCCAGATTTATGACTTCAACCGCATCACGGTCAGCGACACGGTGGAGCACCTGGAGAATGTGGCCCGCAAAGAGCACATCGAAGCCGAACCGGAAGCCTTGAACGTGATTGCACAGAAAGCCGACGGAGGTATGCGTGACGCCCTCTCCATCTTCGACCAGGTGGTGAGCTTCACCAACGGGCACATTACCTACCAGAGTGTGATTGAGAACCTGAATGTACTGGACTGCGAATATTATTTCAAACTGACGGATTTCTTTTTGGAAAATAAAGTATCTGACTGTCTGTTGACCTTCAACGACATTCTCCGGAAGGGATTCGACGGCAACCATTTCATCACCGGACTGACGTCTCATTTCCGCGACCTGTTAGTGAGCCGCGACCCGGCCACCCTGCAACTACTGGAAACGGGGGCTTCCATCCGCGAACAATACCAGGCACAGGCACAGAAATGCACGCCGCAGTTTCTGTACAAGGCCATGAAGCTGTGCAACGACTGCGACTTGAACTACCGCCAGAGCAAAAACAAACGCCTGCTGGTGGAACTGACACTGATTCAGCTGGCACAGCTGACAGCCGAACCGGAAGACACGGGCAGTGGGCGTAGCCCTAAGAAACAATTATCTCCCGTTTTCCACACCGCACAAACCGGTCAGCCTGTAGCACAGGAGACCCACACGGCCACAACCGCCACAGCCGCCCCGGTAACTCATGCTGCTCCACAGCCTCAACCTGCTCCAGCCACGGCACAACCAGAACCCTATGCCACAACCTTGAAGCAAGCGAAAGTGCCCTACACCAAGGCCAGTCCGCTTCCGAAAACGGCAACCGAAAAAAAAGCACCGGTCTTCAAGGCAGGAAGTTTGGGGATGTCTATCCGGAAAGCACAGGCTCAACCCGCTGCTGCGGCTTCACAACCTGCTGCACAGCAAGCTTCGGTGGCACCTGCGGCCGACAACTGGGAAGACTATATCTTCAATGAAAAAGATTTAGGCTACTACTGGCGTGAGTTTGCCAGCCTGCTACCCAAGGAAGAAGCAGCCAATGCCGGACGTATGAGAAACATGCACCCGCATCTGCTGGCCGACCAGCATACCTTTGAAGTGGCTGTGGACAATGGCATGGTCCAGAAATACATGCAGCAGCTGGCTCCTCAGATAGAAGCCCACTTGCAAAAGAAGCTACACAACCGCAAAATCAAGATGACCACGCGGGTGAGCGAAGCCAATGAAAACGTACGGGCCTACAGCCACGTAGAGCGTTTCCAAATGATGAGCAAAAAGAATCCCAGCCTACTGAAACTCAAGGAGGCTTTTGAATTGGAACTCTCCTAAAAACTCATTTTATCCACATAACAACGGGCGGAGAAACCTCAAAATCAGTTTCTCCGCCCGTTATCTTTTATCTTTCAGCCACTTTTGGCTTACAAGTCATGATTCTTCATCCGATACTCGGCCAGTTCCTCGTACTTCGTGCCCGGACGACCGTAGTTGCAGTACGGATAAATGGAAATCCCTCCACGTGGCGTAAAGATTCCTGTCACCTCAATGTATTTCGGATCCATCAGCTTGATCAGGTCCTTCATGATGATGTTCACACAGTCCTCGTGAAAGTCGCCGTGATTACGGAAGCTGAACAAATACAGTTTCAGACTCTTGCTTTCCACCATCTTCACATCCGGCAGGTAGCTGATACGGATTTCCGCAAAGTCCGGCTGCCCCGTAATCGGACAGAGGCTGGTGAACTCCGGACAATTGAAACGTACCCAGTAATCATTCTCCGGATGCTTGTTCACAAATGCTTCCAGCACTTCCGGTGCATAATCCTGTTTATATACGGTTTTCTTGTTGCCTAACAAGGTCAGTTCGTCTTTTCTTTCCATAAATTACTTGTTTTGTTTTGAAGCCAAATATTTCTCCAGTCCCTCGCGGCGCAGCTTGCAGGCCGGACAATGTCCACAACCGTCACCCGGAATGCCGTTGTAGCATGTCAGCGTTTCGTTCCGCACCAAATCCAGTACGCCCAACTCATCAGCCAGAGCCCATGTCTGCGCCTTATCAATCCACATCAGCGGTGTATGAATCACAAACTGCTCGTCCATGGCCAGGTTCAGCGTCACGTTGAGCGACTTGATAAACGAGTCGCGACAATCCGGATAACCGCTGAAGTCCGTCTGTGAAACTCCAGTCACCAAGTGGAAGATTCCCCGTTCACGGGCATATACCGCCGCAATGCTCAGGAAAAACAGGTTCCGTCCCGGCACAAACGTATTCGGGAAAGAATCTTTCGGTTTCACCTCATCCATGTGGATGGAAGTATCCGTCAGCGAGTTTTTGCCCAGGTGTCCGATGAACGATACATCCATCACATCAAACTCCACGCCTGCCTTTTCTGCAATCTTGCGTGCCAGTTCCACTTCTTTTTCATGCTTCTGTCCGTAGAGGAAACTCAGTGCATGTACTTTCTTAAAATGCTTCTTTGCCCAGAAAAGACAGGTCGTAGAGTCCTGTCCGCCGCTGAATACGACAAGGGCCTCGTTCTGATTCATCATATCCTTTAAATTTCCTTGATTTTTAATACATTGTATGAGATGTGCTCGTCATAGACATCTGTATCATCCACTCGCTTGATGTACTTCACCACGCGTACGGTTACCGGCAGCACAATTACCTCATACAGGGTTTTGAGTACCACCTGTACCACCATCATCTTGGCCAGTTCACTCACCGGCATCAGTCCCCCGAATGCCAGCGGGAAGAAAATCAGTGAATCGGCTCCCTCTCCAGCTACGGTCGACAAAATGGCACGGGCCGAAAAATTCTTTCCATGGGAAGCCACTTTCATACGACTCATCACATACGCATTGATAAACGAACCTACTAAGAAGGCCGCCAGACTGGCTGCGGCAATACGCGGTGCCATACCGAACACGAAGTTGAAGCTTTCTTCTCCCTCCCAGAACGGAGCGGCAGGAAGGGCTACGGCCAGCTGTCCCATGGCCACCACCATGAAATTCATCAGGAATCCCATCCAGATAATCAGACGCGCCTTACGGAAGCCCCACACTTCGGCAATACAGTCATTAATAATATAAGAAATCGGAAAAACAATGAGTCCGGCGGTCACGGAAATCGGACCTAATTGTACGACTTTGGTTTCTAACAGATTGGCTGCCACTAGGCAGACACAAAACACAATGCCCAAAACCATAAAAGGCACTGATACGAGATTTTCTTTCTTCATCGCTCCTGTTTTTTACGTGGTGTTCTAGAATACACGACCGCTATTCACGGCATCGCATGTAAATGTTCTCTTTTAATCGGGCGCAAAGATACAAAGAATTTTCGGGACTGCCATGCAGTTTCCCTCACTTAATCACCTCATCCTGTTCTATAAACATCCAAACGCCAGTCTGTTTAACTTGTATCGTCCTTGAAAATTCTCTGTTCCACACCGCGGGATTTGTATCCCACACTGTGAAATATGTATCCCACACTGTGGTTTTTATATCCCACACTGTGGGACAGAGAAATCTCTTCGGAGAAAGACCTTAAATGCAAGGAGAAAAACAAATAAAAAATCGTACCTTTGTACATCATGTAGCTAAACTCATTCTATAGACAATGGTTCAAATACAGATTCATCAAAACACCTGCATACGTTGCAAAAAATGCGTCAGAATATGTCCTTCGGCGCTGTTCACCTTCCGTGAAGACAAAGGCATAGAGGTAAATACCGAAAACTGCATCAGTTGCGGACAGTGCGTGGCTGTTTGCCCGACAAACTCCATCGTCCATTCCGATTTTCCACCGGAGAGAGTCCACACCTTCGACCGGAACCAATTGCCTACTGCCGACCAGGTGGAACTGCTGATGCGTTCCCGCCGCTCCAACCGGGCGTTTTCCAAAGAACGGATTCCCGAAGAAACGTTACAACGCATCATTGAAGCGGCTCACCGCGCTCCAACGGCCACTAACGCCCAGGAAGTCAAGATGGTACTGATTACCCGTCCGGAAACATTGACGGAAATCAGCCGCCTTACCATCGGTACGTTCATGTCCATTGTACGTACGGTGGAAAATCCCTTGGTGAAACTGATACTGAAACCACTCATGCCCTCCAACTACCGTTACATCCCTGTGTTCAAGCAGCTGCAAGAAGAGTTTGACAAAGGAAACGACGGTATTCTTCGCGGGGCTGCAGCGGTCCTCTTCTTCTACACGGAAAAGAAAGCCCGTTTCGGATGCCAGGACTGCAACCTGGCCTACCAGAATGCATCGCTGATGGCCGAAGCCCTCGGTGTGGCCCAGTTCTACACCGGATTTGTATGCACGGCGGCCGGCATGAACCGGAAAAAAGGATTGCAGAAACTGTTAGGCATTGAAGGCTGTACCATCCATGCCGGCATGGCTTTGGGTATGCCTTCCTTCCGCTTCGACAAGTACATTGACAGAAAAGAACTTTCCTTGCAAAGAATAGACTAAACCTTAAAAGGCCATGACAAAGAATAACCAGCTGAGTGAGAAACTGAATTATACGGGAGCCAGCCATACCCCCACACACCTGCACCTTTGCACTTACAATGCCGAAAAAGCGGAGTTCTATCAAGGGGCTTCCATGAAAGAACTGGAGCCGCTTATCCAAACCGATGCCATCAACTGGGTCCAGATTCACGGGTTGCAGAACACACAGGTGATACAGGAAGTATGCGACTTTTTCCACATCAATTTCCTGACCACACAGGATATTCTCAACGCCGAACACCTGACCAAAATCGAGGAACACGACACCTACAACGTGGTCATTCTGAAACAGCTGTCAGCACATGAGGAAAACACTTACGTGCCGCAACAGCTCTGTATCATACAGGGAAGTAACTTCGTCCTGACCTTCATGGAACACGACAGTGATTTCTTTAATGAAATCCATACGGCCCTGAAGAACAACACCCTGAAAATCCGGAACCGTCAATCGGACTTCCTGCTCAGCGTGGCCCTGAACAGCGTCATGACCAGTTTCATGTCCATCATCTCCCGCATGGAAGATGAACTGGAAGACATGGAAGAATCGCTGCTCTCGCCTGAGACCCGGAGCGACCTGAAACTGGAAGACATACAGCCTTATCGAAGAAATGCCCGCCTCATCAAGAAGTGCATCCTTCCGCTGAAGGAACAGATGAACAAACTGTTTCATACGGACAACGTACTGCTCCACAAGGCCAACCGTCCGTTCTTTACCGATGTGAACGACCACCTGCAATTCGTGTTGCAGACCCTCGACGGCTGCCGCGATATGATTTCGGCGCTGGTCGACCTTTACCTGTCGAACAACGACCAACGGATGAACAACATCATGAAACAGCTCACCATCGTATCCACCATCTTCATTCCGCTGACCTTTCTGGCCGGTATCTGGGGGATGAACTTCGAATGGATGCCCGAACTGGGTTGGAAATACGGATACCTGATGGCATGGGGCATCATGCTCGTGACCGGCGTCGGAGTCTACCTGTTTTTCAAACGAAAGAAATGGTACTGATTTATCCACACCTTTAATTTACAGAATTATGCGCAAGAAAGAACTTTACCAGAAAGTCATTGAATATTTCCAGAAAGCCATGCCTGTGGCCGAAACCGAACTGCACTACAACAACCCGTTTGAATTGCTGATAGCCGTTATCCTGAGTGCCCAGTGCACCGACAAGCGGGTGAATATGATTACCCCTCCTCTCTTCCACGACTTTCCTACACCGGAAGCCTTAGCCGCTACGACCCCGGAAGTCGTGTTCGAATACATCCGCAGCGTCAGCTACCCGAACAACAAGGCCAAACACCTGGTAGGCATGGCCCAGATGCTGGTACGCGACTTTCACAGCACCGTACCCGACACACTGGAGGAACTGGTGAAACTGCCGGGCGTGGGGCGAAAGACCGCCAACGTCATCCAGAGCGTCGTTTTCCACAAGGCCGCCATGGCCGTCGATACCCATGTATTCCGTGTGAGCCACCGCATCGGACTGGTTCCGCGCTCTTGTACCACCCCGCTGGCCACCGAAAAAGAGCTTGTGAAATACATTCCCGAAAACCTGATTCCTACCGCACACCATTGGCTGATTCTGCACGGACGCTACGTCTGCACGGCACGTGCCCCGAAATGTGAGAGTTGTGGACTTAACGGGATATGCAAAGAGTCGCTGAAATCTGTAGCCAAATAACGAACTACCCACAAGAATGTAATAAATCAGAAAGATTAACTACACTCTTATGAGTCCCCTATACAAACCTCACTTTGAATAATAAAATTTTCCATCTGATATTAAACACTAAAATTATGAAACGAATTACTACCCTCTTAAGTACCTGTAGCTTGGTAAGCAGTGCTCTATTTGCACAAACCACAGACAAGCCCAATATTATTCTGTTCCTGGTAGACGACATGGGCTGGCAGGATACCTCCGTGCCTTTTTATGAAAATAACAAGACCTTGCTCAACGAGCGCTACCATACCCCCAACATGGAAAGAATGGCCCAAATGGGCGTGCGCTTTACGGAAGCTTATGCCTGTGCCATCTCTTCACCTACACGCTGCAGCTTGATGTCGGGCATGAATGCCGCCCGCCATAAAGTCACGAACTGGACACTGGAACTGAACCAGCAGACAGACGAAACAAGTGAGGTAATTGAACTGCCCGACTGGAATTACAATGGTATCCAACCGGCAGAATCCCATATCAACAATTCCACTCCCATCACCTCGTTTCCACAAATCTTAAAAGATAACGGGTACCGTACAATCCACTGTGGAAAAGCTCATTTCGGAGCCCGTACCACTCCCGGTGAAAATCCCCAAAACATGGGATTCGACGTAAACATAGCAGGAGGAGCCAACGGAGCTCCGGGCAGTTATCTGGGGACCAAAAACTTCGGAGAAGGAAGCCGATTTGCTGTCAAAGGACTGGAGAAATATTACGGACAGGATATCTTTATCACAGAAGCTCTTACCCGGGAAGCACTCCGGGAAATCGACAAATCAGTAGAACTTAAAAAGCCGTTTTACCTGTATATGTCACATTATGCCGTACACACTCCTTACGATGAAGACAAGCGATTTAGCGAAAATTACAGAGGGAAATACGACAAACAACTCCAAACAACCCTGAATGAACAAGAAGTGAAATATGCAGCACTGGTAGAAGGCATGGACAAGAGCCTGGGAGATATCCTTGATTACCTTTCCTCACACCCGCAAGTAGCCCAAAATACAATCCTGCTCTTCATGTCCGACAACGGGGGACTGGCACAGAGCCACTCTCGTCAAGGAATAGAGGACCGTGACCAGAATGCTCCTGCCCGGGCGGGAAAAGGTTCGGCCTTTATGGGAGGTGTGCGCGAACCGATGATGGTGTACTGGCCGGGAGTCACCAAAGAAAATACCACTTGCAAGCAAAGGGTAATTATTGAAGATTTCTTCCCTACCATTCTGGAAATGGCCGGCATAAAAAACTACACCACCCCACAAACAATTGATGGAAGCAGTTTTGTACATATCCTTAAAAATCCCAATAGCATTCAAGCTCGCACGCTTGTATGGCATTTTCCTAATTTATGGGGTGAATCACAAAACAAGGAAGAAGGGTACGGAGCCTATTCCGCCATCCTGAAAGGAGATTATCATCTCATTTACACCTGGGAGACTCAACAACTCAGATTATACAACATCTCCAATGATATCGGAGAACAAAATAATCTGGCAGCCCAGCATCCTGAGATTGTCAAGCAGCTGAGCAAGGAACTGTCCGATTATCTAAGAGAAAGAAACGCTCAAAGACCTTCTCTGAAAGCTACCGGCAAGCAAATTCCGTATCCGTATGAAGTATGTGCCAAGAAATGAAGGAGAATATTCTACTTATCAGAGATATAAAGAGAGAAACATGAATACGGTTATATTGTTCACGAACCTGATTGTGTACAATCCAAAACACAACGATTCAAATTTTAGCCCCACATGAACAAATTATCTTTTATACCTTTTATTTTATGTAGCACTCCACTCGCTCTTCATGCACAGACCATCCAACCTCCTAATATCGTCCTGATTCTGTGTGACGACATGGGATTTTCCGATATCGGATGCTACGGCAGTGAAATAAAAACTCCCCATATCGACCAGCTGGCTCAGGAAGGCGTACGCTTCAGCCAGTTTAAGAATACAGGAAGAAGCTGTCCGAGCAGGGCAGCCTTGCTGACAGGCAGATACCAACACGAGGTAGGAATGGGGTGGATGGCCGAAGTAGACGAACACCGCCCGGGATACCGTGGACAAATCGATAAAGAATATCCCACCATTGCCGAAATACTGAAAGCTGGAGGATACCATACTTATATGAGTGGAAAATGGCACGTCACCACTACCGGTGGATACGGTACCCCCAATGGAAGCTATCCGGTACAAAGAGGATTCGACCGATATTACGGCTGCCTGCATGGAGGTGGAAGCTATTATAAACCGGAACCAGTTTACAATGATTTGAAAAAAGTAACTGAACTACCAGACGATTATTATTACACCAAAGCCATCACAGACTCCGCGGTCAGCTTTGTCCGTGCACATGATTCCCGTGAGCCGATGTTCCTGTATGTGGCCCATTATGCGCCTCATCTTCCTCTACAGGCACCAGCAAAATACGTAGAGAAATGTATGGACCGCTATAAAGTGGGCTACGACGTATTGCGAAAACAACGGTTTGAAAAGCAGAAACAGTTGGGGCTGGTGCCGGATACGATGGAGTTGCCCATATTCCACAGAGAATTTGGTGGGAAACGCCCCACATGGGAGGAACTGACACCTGCCCAACAGGCACAATGGACCAAAGACATGGCCACGTATGCCGCCATGATTGAGATTATGGACGAAGGTATCGGCCAGCTGGTGGATGAAATAAAGAAGAAAGGCATGTATGAGAATACCGTATTCATCTTCCTGAGCGACAACGGAGCCACCAATGAAGGAGGATTCATCGGACAGCTGATGTCTGACTTGTCGAATACGCCTTACCGAAGCTATAAGAAATGGGTCTTCCAAGGGGGAACAAGTACCCCGTTTATCCTGACGTTTGGAGACAAAAAGAAGAATCGAATGAAAGGACAGGTATGCAATCAACCCGCCCACATCATCGACATTCTTCCTACCTGTATGGCCTTGGGACATGCAGACTATCCGAAGAATTTTTCCCATGCAGACCTTCCAGGTACCAACTTGCTTCCTGCCACCACCGGAAAGCCTCTTACAGACCGGACACTGTTCTTTGAACATCAGAGTTCGTGTGCCATCATCAAGGGAAACTGGAAACTCGTAAGGGCCGACCGCAACAGCCAATGGGAGCTGATTGACTTGTCGACAGACCCGTTTGAGACCCACAACCTTTCTTCCAAATATCCCGAAAAGGTAGAGGAACTGGAAGCCCAATGGATTGACTGGGCCAATACCCATAAGGTATTCCCTCTGGAAAACAAGACTTGGACAGAAAGAATCAATTTCTACCAGCAAAAGAATCCTTATCAAAAAGGCAATCGTTAACCTTCAATAAAATAGATACATGAGAAAATTAACCTTTTACACAAGAATCATCTTCTGTTGCATGATGGCATTTGTCACGCAACAAATTTTTGCGCATCAACCTGAATTTTCCACGGCTGGCTTCTTCGAACTGCCCAATACCGGAAGAACTGTCTACAGCATGAACCCGGCATGGCGCCTGCATAAAGGGAGTGCCGAAGGAGCTGAACGTACAGACTTTAATGATAAAGAATGGACGTTGGTTTCTTTACCCAACGGAATAGAATATATGCCATCGGAAGCCAGCGGATGTATCAACTACCAAGGAGAAGTGTGGTATCGCAAACACTTCACCCCCGAGGAGTCATGGAAGGGGAAACAACTTTTCCTTCATTTCGAAGCCATCATGGGAAAAGCCAAAGTGTGGATTAACGGACAACTGGTAAAAGAACATTTTGGAGGTTTCCTGCCTGTCATCGCCAATATCACGGAGTACCTGAACTACGGAAAAGACAATGTGATTGCCGTATGGGCCGATAACAGCAATGACCCGTCCTACCCTCCCGGTAAGCCACAAGAAACCCTCGACTTCGCCTATTTTGGAGGTATTTATAGAGACTGCTGGCTCATCGCACACAACAACGTATTCCTTACAGACCCCAATTACGAAAACGAAAAAGCAAGCGGAGGACTCTTTGTATCCTTCAACCAGGTATCGGAACAATCGGCTGAGGTGAAACTGGATGCCCACATCCGGAATATGTCAGCCCAGTCTTTCTCCGGGAAAATAGAATACCAACTGTTCGACCCGACACAAAAACTGGTAGGTCAAGCCGACAAGTCTTTCTCTGTAGGCAAGGGAAAGGCCCGTCAGACTTCGCTCGTGCTTCACGTAAACCAACCGGAACTTTGGGAACCGGATGCTCCTGCTTTGTATCAGCTGCACGTGCTCGTGAAAGATAAAAAAGGAAATGTCATCGACGGGTACCGACGTCGTATCGGTATCAGAAGTATCGAATTTAAAGGGAAAGACGGATTCTGGCTGAACGGAAAGCCCTATCCTTATCCACTGATCGGTGCCAACCGCCACCAGGACTTTGCCGTCATCGGCAACGCACTTTCCAACAGCCTTCACTGGAGAGATGCCAAGAAATTGCGCGATGCAGGACTGAGAGTTATCCGTAATGCCCATTATCCGCAAGATCCTGCCTTCATGGATGCCTGTGACGAACTGGGTCTCTTTGTCATCGTCAATACTCCAGGATGGCAATTCTGGAACGATGAACCTATTTTTGCCCAGAGAGTTTACAGCGATATCCGCAACATGGTCAGAAGAGACCGGAATCATCCTTCCATCTGGATGTGGGAACCGATTCTGAACGAAACTTGGTATCCGGAAGATTTTGCCAAGAATGTAGTAGATATCCTCCACGAAGAATATCCCTATCCTTACTGCTATGCCGGATGCGATGTGACGGCAAGAGGACACGAATATTTCCCGATTCATTTCACTCATCCGTTGAATGGTGCTGGAGGAGCTTTCAATACAGATAAAATGGATCCGAAAATCTCCTATTTTACCCGCGAATGGGGCGACAATGTAGATGACTGGAACTCACACAACTCGCCCAGCCGTGTCAACCGCGCTTGGGGAGAAGTCCCTATGTTAATACAAGCGCAGGGATATGCCAAGACAGATTACAAGTACACCTGCTACGACGCACTGTACCGCAATACACGCCAGCACATGGGCGGTTGCCTGTGGCATTCCTTCGACCATCAGCGCGGATACCATCCAGACCCGTTCTATGGAGGTATCATGGATGCCTTCCGCCAGCCGAAACTCTCTTATTACATGTTCTGCTCGCAGCGTCCGGCTGAAAAGAACGACAAACTGATTGCTGAAAACGGTCCCATGGTTTTCATTGCCAATGCCATGACACCGTTCTCTCCGAAAAATGTGACCGTGTACAGCAACTGTGACGAAGTGCGACTTACCTACTGCAAGGACGGCAAGCAATACACTTACAAGAAAGAAACAAACGGAGAAGGAATGCCCTCACCGGTTATCACCTTCGAGAATGTATGGGACGTCATGCACGACAAGGCTCTGGCCAGGGCAAAAAAACACGATGAATCTTATCTGCTGGCAGAAGGACTTATCGACGGAAAAGTCGTGGCTACCCATAAAGTAATGCCTACCCGCCGCCCGTCTAAAATTCTGCTTTGGGCCGACAACGAGCAAACACAGACCACAGCCGATGGTTCTGACCTGATTACCGTAGTAGCAGCCATTGCCGATGACAATGGAAACATCAAACGGCTGAACAATTACCACATTCAGTTTGAAATTGAAGGACCGGGTGAATTGGTGGCCAATAATGAGACCTTCACCAACCCTCGTGCGGTACAATGGGGAACAGCTCCCGTACTGGTCCGGGCAAAGGCACAAACTGGCAGTATCAAGATAAAAGCGTCTGTAGTATACAACGGCATTCATACTCCTGCGCCTGCCGAACTGGTCATCCAGACCGTAAAGGCTGCGCATCCGTTTATTGCTGATGCAAAAGAGTTGGAACTATTAAACAAACAAGTCTCAACAAGTCCACAAAGCTTTGCTCCATCGAAACAGGTAACTGACGATATACGTAAAGCGCAGGAAGAGAGCCGATCCAAGCTCAAAGAAGTGGAAAAGCAACAAAGTGATTTTGAATAAAATCATCCTCTGAAAAAACAAAAAGAAGGCTGTCTCTTTGAGATGGCCTTTCTTGTAACTACAAAGAGACGGGCAAGTTCTAACTTTACACAGCCAGAACTTGCCCGTCTCCTTTTTATGTTGAATATTCCTCTAATTAAGTCAAGTAATCCAATTCCTTCCGCATACTCATCAGTTCTTCCCGGATACGCTTCAGGCGTTCTACCACATTGGCTGTCTGCAAGGTTTCTTCCCGGTTCTGTTTCAACCGCTGTTTGGCCCCTGCCAGCGTCATCCCTTTTTCCTTCACAAGGTGATACACCAGCCGAATGTTTTCGATGTCTTCCTTCCGGTACTGACGGACATTCCCTCCCGTCTTCTTGGGAGAAATCATCGGAAACTCCTTTTCCCAATAACGCAACAGGGATTCATTCACATCGAACATCTTTGCCACTTCACTGATGGAATAATATAGTTTCAGTTCTTTTTCTGTTTTCAAAGCCATACAAAACCTCTTTTTTAATCAAATACCCTACCATGGTTCGCTGCCAGTTCTACCATTTTCTCATAATCATCCGCATTCAAGTCCATGAAATAATAGTTTACAGGATTCACAATCTTTCCTTTGACACGAACTTCGTAATGCAAATGAGGCCCCGTACTCTTACCTGTAGAACCGACTTCTCCAATTACCTCTCCACGGGCTACATTCTGCCCCACCCGTACCTCAATCTTATTCAGATGGGCATAACGGGTGACGTATCCGAAACCATGGTCGATGATGATACAGTTGCCATAAAGTCCATCCCATCCAGCCTGTCTCACCCGTCCGTTACCGGTAGCATAGACTGGTGTACCTATATTGGCCGAGAAGTCCATACCGGCATGGAATTTCACGGTCTTATAAATCGGATCCACACGCATACCATAGCCCGAAGCCGTCTGCTTCAGGTTTTTATTGGAAACCGGTTGTATGGCAGGAATACACGCCAACATTTTATCGTGCTGCTTGCAAAGCGCTACGACCTCATCGAATGACTTCGACTGTGCATAAATCTTCTGTTCCAAATCATCCATCTTCTGCGAAGTATGAATCACCAAATGACTGTTGGCCATATCCATCAGTTCTTTGTAGCGCTCATTATTTACTGTAGCCGAACGCTGCTCGTCAGGCAGCGGATCCGCCTGCATCATGACCCGATAAATGTTATCATCACGCTGCTGCAAACGTTGCATGACTCCTTCAGCCTCATCCAAACGGGAGGATAAAATGGTATACTGCGACAAAAGCCGAGAATTCTCCGTACGAAGGTCCTTTTCCGAAGGCGACCCGAAAATCCACAACAGCAAGATAAAGCTTCCAGCCCCTAATCCCATTCCCACAAACAGTTGCCTGAGATAGCTCAAAGCACGCTGCCGCATGGTGGGATAAATGCGGTCGTAAGTACGTGTTTTCGGATTGTAAATATAATAGACTTTACGCATGTCGTTCGATTTTGGAAAAATTTAAGCAACAAAACATCAAGTTTTTGCACCAAACATACAGACAAAAATAATAAAACCGATTATCTTTGCAAATCAATTTTGAGAATATTAACTACAAGACAATATAACGACTATGTTGACAGCAAATGAAATCCGCGACTCATTCGTCAAATTCTTTGAGTCAAAAGGACATCAGATTGTGCCTTCTGCACCGATGGTCATCAAAGACGACCCTACGCTGATGTTCACCAATGCCGGTATGAACCAGTTCAAGGATATCATACTTGGCAACCATCCAGCTAAATACAAACGTGTAACCGACTCACAGAAATGTTTGCGTGTGAGCGGAAAGCATAATGACCTGGAAGAAGTAGGTCACGATACGTACCACCACACCATGTTTGAAATGTTGGGTAACTGGTCGTTTGGCGACTACTTCAAGAAGGAAGTGATTGGTTGGGCTTACGAATACCTGGTAGAGGTATTGAAGCTGGACCCGAAAGACTTATATGTCACCGTCTTTGAAGGAAGTCCGGAAGAAGGATTGGCTCGTGACGATGAAGCTGCCGGTTACTGGGCACAGTATTTCCCTGCAGACCATATCATCAATGGAAACAAGCACGATAACTTCTGGGAAATGGGTGATACAGGTCCTTGTGGTCCGTGCTCTGAAATCCATATCGACTCTCGTTCAGCCGAAGAAAAAGCAGCCGTTCCGGGACGCGAACTGGTAAACAAAGACCATCCGCAGGTGATTGAAATCTGGAACCTAGTGTTCATGCAATACAACCGTAAAGCCGATGGAACACTGGAACCGCTTCCTGCAAAGGTTATCGATACAGGAATGGGATTCGAACGTTTGGTACGTACCCTGCAAGGCAAGACTTCCAACTATGATACAGACGTATTCCAGCCTATCATCAAAGTGATTGGCGACTTGTCTGGCAAGAAATATGGCGATGATCCGAAAGTGGATGTAGCCATGCGTGTAGTAGCCGACCACATCCGTACCATCGCCTTTTCTATTACCGACGGACAGCTGCCGTCGAATGCCAAGGCTGGTTATGTAATCCGTCGTATCCTGCGCCGTGCCGTACGTTATGCCTATACTTTCCTGGGACAAAAACAAGCTTTCATGTATAAACTGGTTCCGGTACTGGTTGAAAATATGGGAGGTGCTTATCCTGAATTAAAAGCCCAGCAGCCGCTGATTGAAAAAGTGATGAAGGAAGAAGAAGAATCCTTCCTTCGCACACTGGAAACAGGTATCCGCTTGCTCGACAAGACCATGAATGAAGCAAAAGCTGCCGGAAAGACTGAAATCAGCGGAGTAGATGCCTTTACATTATACGATACCTTCGGATTCCCGTTCGACTTGACCGAGCTGATTCTCCGTGAAAACGGTCTGACAGCCGACGTGAAAGGTTTCGAAGCAGAAATGCAGAAACAGAAACAGCGTGCTCGTAACGCGGCTGCCGTAGAAACAGGCGACTGGGTAACCTTGAAAGAAGGTGAAACCAAATTCGTAGGCTACGACTACACAGAATATGAAACCAGCATCTTGCGTTACCGCCAGATCAAACAGAAAAACCAGACCCTCTATCAGATTGTATTGAGCGAAACTCCGTTCTATGCAGAAAGCGGTGGTCAGGTAGGTGATACTGGTGTACTGGTCAGCGAATTCGAAACCATCGACATCATCGATACCAAGAAAGAAAACAACCTTCCAATCCATATTGCCAAGAAATTGCCGGAACATCTGGATGCACCGATGATGGCTTGTGTGGATACCGACAAACGTGCCGCTTGTGCTGCTAACCACTCTTGTACGCACTTGCTGGATGAAGCCCTCCGTCAGGTATTGGGTACACACGTAGAACAGAAAGGTTCTTTGGTGACACCAGATTCTCTGCGTTTCGACTTCTCTCACTTCCAGAAAGTGACTCCGGAACAGCTGCGTGAAGTAGAACACTTGGTAAATGCCAAGATTCGTGAAGACATTCCTTTGACAGAATACCGTAACTTGCCGATTGAAAAGGCAAAAGAACTGGGTGCTATCGCCTTGTTCGGTGAAAAATACGGTGACGAAGTGCGTGTCGTACAGTTTGGTTCATCCATCGAGTTCTGTGGAGGTACGCACGTATCGGCTACAGGAAAAATCGGTATGGTAAAAATCTTGTCAGAAAGCTCTGTAGCCGCAGGTGTACGTCGTATTGAAGCTGTAACCGGTGCCAAGGTAGAAGAAATGTTTGATACGGTACAAGATACCATTAACGACCTGAAAGCGTTGTTCAACAATGCCCCTGACCTGAAGACAGCCATTACCAAGTACATCGACGAAAATGCCGGCCTGAAGAAACAGGTAGAAGAATTCATGAAAGAAAAAGAGGCCTCTGTAAAGAACAAGCTGATTGAAAATGCCAAAGAAGTCAACGGCGTGAAAGTCATCAAAGCCGTGCTTCCGATGCCGGCCGATGCAGTGAAGAACATTGCCTTCCAGTTGAAAGGACAAATTCCGGAGAATCTGTTTGTGGTAATCGGTAGTGTATTCGAAAACAAACCACTGCTCACAGTCACCATGAGCGATGACCAGGTGAAAGCCGGACTGAATGCCGGACAGCTGGTACGCGAAGCTGCCAAACTGATTCAAGGTGGTGGTGGTGGACAACCTCACTTCGCCACTGCCGGAGGTAAAAATTCGGATGGTCTGACCGCTGCTGTAGACAAAGTGACAGAACTGGCCGGATTCTAATCCGTCGCACCAATAGCAACTCTATGTATCATAAATCCTCCTCATTCCCCTAAAAGGGGCAATAAGGAGGATTTTTTATGCCCATTTCCTTCTATGCGACCGAAGTTTGGCTGAACAGGACTTCCCATACTGCCGTTTTTTTCGTACTTTTGTTGCTGTTCTATTCTATCAAACAGACAACTATGCCCCAAGATAAATATACCCTCATGACCACGGCACCGGTACCACGCCTCATCCGTGGATTGGCTGTTCCGACCATCATCAGTATGCTGGTCACCTCTTTTTATGTCATGGCCGACACCTACTTTGTCGGGAAAATCAATACACAGTCTACCGCAGCCGTGGGTATCTCCTTTTCCATCATGGCCATTATCCAGGCATTCGGTTTTTTCTGTGGGCATGGTTCGGGCAACTTTATCTCCCGACGGCTGGGAGCACGTGACTATCAAAGCGCGGAAAGAATGGCGGCTACCGGTTTTTTCTGTGCCTTCTTCATCGGCTTTCTGATTGCCCTAGTCGGATTACTCTTTCTGGAACCGATCTGTGTGGCATTAGGCTCCACTCCCACCATCCTTCCATACGCTAAGACGTATCTGGGCATTATCCTGCTGGGAGCCCCTTTCATGGCCTCTTCCCTTGTGCTGAACAACCAGATGCGTTTTCAGGGAAATGCCGTTTATGCCATGATTGGCATTACGGTAGGTGCCTTTCTGAACATCGCCCTCGACCCGTTGCTGATTTTCGTATTCGACATGGGTATTGCAGGGGCAGCCTGGTCCACCTTCATCAGTCAGGTATGCAGCTTTACCATTCTGATATTCATGGACCGCAAAGGAGAAAACATCCGTATCAATTACCGTTATTTCACCCCCACCCCGACTTATCTGAAAGAAATCGTCTATGGAGGCAGCCCTTCACTGTGTCGGCAGGGACTGGCCAGTATTTCAACCATCCTGCTAAACGTGGCAGCCGGTAACTTCGGAGATGCAGCCATTGCCGGAATGTCTATCGTTACCCGTATCTGCATGTTCATCAATGCTTTTGTGATTGGTTTCGGACAAGGTTTCCAACCAGTCTGCGGGTTCAACTATGGAGCTGGTCTGAACCGCCGGGTACTGCAGGGATTCAAGTACTGCGTGAAAGTGGGACTTATTTTCCTGGCCATCTGTTCCATCATCGGTTTTATTTATTCGCCGGAAATCGTATCCTGGTTCCGGAAAGAAGACCCGCAAGTCATCGCGGTAGGAGCTGATGCCTTACGCTGGCAGCTTATTACCCTCCCCTTAGGTGCATGGGTCATCCTGTGCAACATGCTTCTGCAAACCATTCGCCAACCCAAACGGGCCGTGGCCTTGTCGTCTGCCCGCCAGGGACTGTTCTTCATTCCGCTGATACTGGTTCTTCCGTATTTTCTGCAACTGCAAGGAGTGGAGATGTGTCAGGCCGTATCCGATTTGTGTTCGTTCCTGATGTCCCTCCCGTTGACCATTCCGGTATTGAAAACCCTTCGAACGGACCGACAGCCTCTTTCGAAACTCCCATCCTAAAACAATCGCTCATCCATTCTCCTCCCGATAATCCTTGGGAGTCATTCCTGTCATACGCCGGAAATACTTGCAAAAGAACGAAGCATTGGGAAAATTCAGTTCGTCAGCTATCTGATACACCAGCTTATCGGTGTGGCATAACATCAGTTTGGCTTCCTGCATCACAGCCTCATTGACCCAGTCCATCACCGTCCGGCCGCTGGCTTGCCGCACCAATGTACTCAAATAGCGGGAGGTCAGACATAAACGGTCGGCATAAAACGCACAGCTCCGTTCTTGGACGGCATATTTGTTGACCAATTCCAAAAAGCGATTGAACACTTCTTCCTGACGGCTACGTTTCTGTTTGCCCGCCTCCAATTCACGCCCTCTGAAACCGTCCGTCTGGTGAAAGACAAGAGAAATCAGGCTTTGTACGGATTCCTTTGGAAACGGCCGGTCGTGGACCACCTCCCACAACAAGGCAAAAATCTGCTCCATCCGCCGACTCTCCTGCTCAGTCAATGAAAGATGCAGAAACAGTCTGCCTTGCAAATAAACCTGCAACAATTCTTCTTTCTGCCAGCTTTCCATCAGGCTGTTGGAAAAAGCCAACATCGCCAAATCCAAATCAGACGACATGTATAGAAATTCGAATACGGTTCCGGGAGACACTACCAGAAAATCCCCCGCCTTAAACCCCAGTTCACGCAAATTGATGCGCAGACGAAGCGTACCGGCACGAAAATACACCACTCTCCCTTCCGTCAGACGGTAAGGCTGCCCTTCCACAGACAGAAAACGAACCACATCGGCTATTCCATGAATGGAACGGAGCAATCCCAGTTCCGGAATCAGAAAACGACAGGCATTGTGACTTTCCCCCACCCGTTCACGCATTTGCCTCAAGGCCAGCAACAACAGACGATTCGATTTCATTTCACATACACAATTTCCCGCAAAGATAATATTTCATTCGATTTTCGGGTTACATACAAGCCATTATCGAACAAAAAGAACATTCCGTCACACATATAGGACCGAAAGATATCATAAAATCCCCGTATCTTTGTCTAATTACCTCAACAAAGATTGAATGCGTATGCTACGAATGTTTCTCTTCTTGTGCGTATGGGGCTTCAGTCACATCGTCCATGCACAAGTCACATTGGAAGATTGTCGGCAGAAAGCCCGTGAGAATTACCCGCAAACCCGGCAATACGACCTGCTCCGCCTCTCGGAAGAATATACCTTATCGAATGCAGGAAAAGGCAACTTGCCACAGATTAGTTTGAGTGGAAAAATATCTTATCAAAGTGAAGCCACCACCTTCCCTTTTGACATCCCCGGACTTGATAGCAAAGGATTGCCCAAGGACCAATACCAGGCAATGATTGAAGTCAGACAAAACCTGTGGGACGGAGGAAAAATCCGAAACCAGAAAGCCCAGATTCAGGCCGCGACAGAGGAAAGCGAACGACAGCTCGACAACAGTCTGTATGCACTGGAAGAAAGAGTGGACCAGGTTTTCTTCGGTATTCTCTTACTCGACGAACAACTGTCACAACACACGTTGCTCGAAGAAGAACTAGCCCGGAGCCTGAAGGATGTACAAGCCTATCGCGCCAACGGCACAGCCAATGACGCCGATGTGGATGCCGTGCAAGTAGAAATCCTGCAAACCCGCCAGCAACGCATCCAACTGGAAAGTAACCGCAGTGCCTACCTGTGCATGTTGTCTCTGCTGACAGGGGAAGAGCTTCCGCCACACACGCACCTCCAACGGCCTGAGGCTGTCTTGGAAACGACCGGCATCGTCAATCGTCCTGAACTCCGTTGGTACGAAGCACAGGAGCAGAGCGTTTCCGTACAACGAAAAGGATTACAGACCGGTTATCTCCCCTCTTTCAGCCTCTTCGCACAAGGAGCCTACGGCAATCCGGGACTGGACATTCTAAAAGACAAGTTCAGAGCCTACTATCTAGTCGGTGCCCGCTTTACGTGGAATTTCGGAAGTCTGTACACATTGAAAAATGACCGGAAAAAGCTGGATAACCAGCTCCAGAAAATCCAAAGCGAACGTGATTTGTTTCTGTTTCATACCCACCTGCAGCTGGCGGAAGAGGACGGCACCATCCAAACCCTCCGGCAACAGATGAAAGAGGACGAAGAGATTATCCGGCTGCGGAAAAACATCCGGCTTTCTGCCGAGGCCAAAGTGGCCAACGGTACCCTGAGTGTCAGTGACCTGCTAAAAGAAATCACGGCCGAGAACCTGGCCCGGCAGGCAAAAGTGCTCCACGAAATCCAACTGCTCATGCACCTGCATCAGCGAAAACACCTCACCAACTAATTTTTATTTACCAACCGTTCAAAATATTCCGAATATGAAAACAAAATATGGATTCCTCCTTTTTGCAGTATACTGTCTCACCGCCTGTGGAGAAAAAGACGACTTTGATGCGACCGGTACTTTTGAAGCGACCGAAATTGTGGTCTCTTCCGAAACCACCGGAAAACTGTTCTACCTGAATGCTGAAGAAGGGATGCACTTTACCCAAGGCACTGAAGTGGGGCTGGTGGACACCGTACAGCTCTACCTGAAAAAGCGTCAGCTGGAGGCACAGATGAAGTCCGTGGAAAACCAACGCCCCGACATTCACCGGCAGATTGCCGCCACCAAGGAACAAATCGCTACCGCACAACGGGAACGCAACCGGGTGGAAAACCTGCTGAAAGCACAGGCAGCCAACCGCAAACAGCTGGATGACTGGGACGCCCAACTGGCGGTACTCAACCGGCAACTGGAAGCGCAGGTATCGTCTTTGGGAAACACCACTGCCAGCCTGACGGAACAAAGCTCATCGGTAGCCATCCAAGTAGCACAAATCGAAGACCAACTCAAGAAATGTCATATCACCGCCCCGATAAGCGGAACGGTTCTGGCCAAATATGCCGAACCGGGAGAACTGGCTACTCTCGGAAAACCGCTGTTCAAGATAGCCGACACGGAACACATCTTCCTGCGGGCCTACGTCACTTCCCGGCAACTGGCCTCCGTAAAATTAGGAAGTGAGGTCACGGTATTTGCCGACTTTGGCGATGCACAACGGAACACCTACCCCGGCAAAGTGACCTGGATTTCCGAAGAAGCCGAATTCACCCCGAAAACCATCCTGACCGACGACGAACATGCCAACCAGGTCTATGCCGTCAAGATTGCCGTCCACAACGACGGGCACATCAAACTGGGTATGTACGGCGAAGTCAAATTCTGAAAGGAGGGCACAAATGGAAACCCTTATTGAAGTCAGCCACGTAAGCAAAAGCTACGGAAAGGTACAGGCCCTGCGCGACGTATCTTTCCAGGTGAAGCAAGGCGAACTGTTCGGCCTCATCGGTCCCGACGGCTCCGGAAAGAGTACGCTCTTCCGCATCCTGACCACTCTACTGAAGCCGGACCAGGGAACGGCTCATGTACTGCATGCCGACGTACTGGCCGACTTCCGCACCATCCGGCGAAGCGTAGGCTACATGCCGGGACGTTTCTCCTTGTACCAAGACCTGACCGTGGAAGAAAACCTGCGTTTCTTTGCCACCGTCTTTCACACCACCGTAGAAGAGAACTACGAACGGATTCGGCCGATTTACGAACAGATTGCTCCCTTCAAAGACCGGCGAGCCGGCGCCCTGTCGGGAGGCATGAAGCAAAAGTTGGCATTGTGCTGCGCACTGGTCCATGCTCCCCAAATCCTGTTTCTCGATGAGCCGACCACCGGAGTAGACCCTGTATCCCGTCGGGAATTTTGGGAAATGCTGGCCCGTCTCCGTCAGGAAGGCATCACCCTCGTGGTATCCACCCCTTTCATGGATGAAGCCCGACGATGCGACCGCGTGGCCTTCCTGTATGAAGGAGAAATCAAAGGTATCGACCGACCGGAAACCATCCTGACGCGGTTCAGCGACATTCTGTGTCCTCCCGGACTGGAGCGAAAAGCGGCAGTCGAAAACGCCGCCCCCCTCATCCAGGTAGACAATCTGGTCAAACGGTTCGGCACTTTTACCGCCGTCGACCACATCTCTTTCTCGGTACAGCGGGGAGAGATTTTCGGCTTCTTAGGAGCCAACGGAGCCGGAAAGACCACTGCTATGCGCATTCTCTGCGGCCTCAGCCTGCCTTCCGAAGGGAAAGCGGAAGTAATGGGGTTCGACGTCCGGACACAGAGCGAGGAAATAAAACGACGAATCGGCTACATGAGCCAGAAGTTTTCACTGTATGAAGACCTGACGGTCCGCGAGAATCTCCGCCTGTTCGGAGGTATTTACGGAGTCAACGCCAAAGAAATTGCGACACGCACCGAAGAGACCTTGCGGCGTATCGGCCTCTACGAGGAACAGCATACCTTGGTCCGTTCCCTGCCCTTAGGCTGGAAACAGCGACTGGCCTTCTCGGTAGCCATTTTCCACCGCCCGGAACTGGTTTTTCTGGATGAACCCACCGGAGGCGTAGATCCCGCCACCCGTCGCCAGTTCTGGGAACTGATTTATCAGGCTGCCGACCAGGGAATCACCATTTTCGTCACCACACACTACATGGACGAAGCAGAATATTGCGACCGCATTTCCATGATGGTGGACGGACACATCCGCGCCCTGGATACTCCCGACGGACTGAAAACCCGCTTCCAAGCCCGAAACATGGACGAAGTGTTCCAGAAACTGGCCCGTGAAGCCCAACGGGGAGATGCGGCTTTTACTCACACACAAACCGAACGACCATGAAACAGTTTATCGCTTTTGTCAAAAAAGAATTCCATCACATCCTGCGCGACCGGCGCACCATGCTGATACTGATAGGCATGCCGATTATACAGATTATCCTTTTCGGCTTTGCCATCTCCACCGAGGTGCGCAATGTCCAGACTGCGGTATTGGCTCCCTCCCTTCAGACGGATGTACGGAAACTGGTAGAGCAACTGGATGCCAGCGAGTATTTCACGGTGAAATATGTCGTCCAGTCGCCCGATGAGATTGAGCGGCTGTTCCGGCGCAACCAGATAGAGCTGGCCGTCATTTTCCCGTCCGACCTGCACCGGTTCCGCTTCAATTCTTCACAGATACAAATTTTAGCCGATGCCACGGAGCCCAACCTGGCAGTCACCCGGAGTACATATGCTCAGACCATTCTCCGACAAGCCCTGCAAACCATCCGGCCCGCTGACGCTTTCTCCTCCAAAGGAGGAACGGAAGGGATGCCGATTGTGGCCTACAACAAGCTGCTCTACAACCCGCAAATGAAGAGTGCCTACAACTTCGTACCGGGGGTTATGGGACTGATTCTGATGCTGATTTGCGCCATGATGACTTCCATTTCCATTGTCCGCGAAAAAGAGACTGGTACAATGGAAGTGCTGCTGGTCTCCCCTGTCAATCCGCTGTTTGTCATTCTGTCGAAATCCGTACCCTATTTCGTACTCTCCCTGCTCAACCTGACTACCATCCTGCTGCTTTCGGTCTTTGTGCTCGACGTGCCGATAGCCGGAAGTCTGACGGCCCTGTTAGGAGTTTCCCTGCTGTTTATCTTCGTATCGCTGGCACTGGGACTGCTGATTTCCTGCGTCACGCATACCCAGGTGGCAGCCCTGCTGGTCTCGGCCATGGTCCTGCTCATCCCGACCATTATCCTGTCGGGCATTATCTACCCGGTGGAAAGTATGCCGGGCATCCTTCAGGCCATTTCCTGCCTCATCCCGGCACGCTGGTACGTGGCAGCAGTCCGACGACTGATGATTGAAGGCGTGCCCTTTGTCTACGTGTGGAAGGAAGTGGCCGTGTTGTGCCTCATGGCCGTAGTCCTGATTGCAGCCACCACCCGCAAATTCAAGAACCGACTGGAATAAACCGCAAGCTTATGATGTTACGCTACCTGATAGAAAAAGAGTTCAAACAACTGAAACGCAACCGTTTCCTGCCCCGCCTCATCCTGCTGTTTCCCTGCGTGATGATGCTGGTGATGCCTTGGGCCGCCACACTGGAAATCGAGGACTTGCGCATTGCCGTCATTGACCACGACCAAAGTCCCTCGTCCCAACGGCTGGTACACCGCATCGAGGCTTCCCGTTACTTCCAGCTGACTGCCCTGCCTGCTTCTTACGCACAAGGCCTGAACGCCATTGAAAAAGACCAGGTGGACATGCTGCTGGAAATTCCCCGGGGATTTGAGAAAGACCAGGCCCGCGGCGTCAGTCCTTCCACCCTGATTGCCGTCAATACAGTCAACGGTACCAAAGGAGTACTGGGCAGCACCTACCTGCAACAAATTCTTAATCCGCAGCCCTCACCCGCCTCCGTGCGCTACCAGTTCAATCCGTACCTCAACTACAAAGTGTTCATGGTGCCTGCCCTGATGACCATGATACTGGTACTGCTCTGCGGCTTCCTGCCGGCCCTGAACGTGGTCAGCGAGAAAGAAGCAGGTACCATCGAGCAAATCAATGTCAGTCCGGTGAGCCGTTTCACCTTTACCCTCGCCAAACTGCTGCCCTACTGGGCCATCGGATTTGTGGTACTGAACCTGTGCATGCTGCTGGCCTGGCTGGTCTACGGACTGACACCCGAAGGAAACATCCTCACCATCTATCTGGCCACGCTGATTTTCGCACTGGTCATGTCGGGGCTGGGCTTGGTCATCTCCAATTACTCTTCCACCTTACAGCAAGCCATGTTCGTCATGTGGTTCTGCATGCTGATTTTCATTCTGATGAGCGGATTGTTCACTCCTATCAGCAGCATGCCGGAATGGGCACAATACATCACGTACCTCAATCCGCTGCGCTACTTCATGGAAATCATGCGCATGGTCTATCTGAAGGGCAGCCACATCGGCGACATCGGCTTCCAGCTTTCCATGCTCTCCACCTTTGCCGTTCTGCTATATGTATGGGCCATCCGCAGCTACCGCAAGCAGCAATAAACAGTTCGATATTTGACTTTTTACCTTGACACGAACGTGCAACGACCTCATCACGTTCGTGTCAAGGTCTCGTCACGTCCGTGTCTACCTCTCGTCACGTTCGTGTCGAGGTATTTCCGCAAAGGAATTTCCCTAAAAATGCCCCTTGCAAGGTCCAGAATTGTAAGTCAGTTATTTCCACCTTACAGAATTATTCAGTAACTTTGCCCGAATCTCTTTTACATAGGACCCATTTGAATATGAGCGAAGATACTTTTGACAAGGACGAAAAGGAAACGGCAAACCTGCCTGAAAAAGAAGAACACTCTGACTACAAACCTGTATCGACCACCGACGAGGCGGTGAAGCACCAGCTGAGCGGCATGTACCAGAACTGGTTTCTGGACTATGCTTCGTACGTGATTCTGGAGCGTGCCGTACCGCACATCAACGACGGACTGAAGCCGGTGCAGCGACGCATTCTCCACTCCATGAAACGCCTGGACGACGGCCGCTACAACAAGGTGGCCAACATCGTGGGACACACCATGCAGTTCCATCCACACGGAGATGCTTCCATCGGAGACGCCCTTGTACAATTGGGACAGAAAGACCTGCTCATTGACTGCCAGGGAAACTGGGGTAACATCCTGACGGGCGACAGCGCAGCGGCTCCCCGTTACATCGAAGCCCGGCTGTCCAAATTCGCCCTCGACGTGGTGTTCAACCCGAAAACCACGGAATGGCAGGCCTCCTACGACGGAAGAAACCGGGAACCAGTCACCCTGCCGGTGAAATTCCCGTTGCTGCTGGCTCAGGGGGTAGAAGGTATCGCCGTGGGACTTTCTTCCAAGATTCTTCCCCATAACTTCAACGAATTGTGTGATGCAGCCATTGCCTACCTGCACGGAGAGGACTTTCAGCTCTATCCGGACTTCCAGACAGGGGGCTCCATCGATGTATCGCGTTACAATGACGGGGAAAGAGGAGGCGTGGTACGCGTACGGGCCAAGATTTCCAAACTCGACAACAAGACCCTATGCATCAGTGAGATTCCATACGGGAAGACTACCTCTTCTCTGATTGATTCCATTCTGAAGGCCATCGAAAAGGGAAAAATCAAGGTTCGGAAAGTAGACGACAATACAGCCGGAAAGGTAGAGATTCTGGTACATCTGACGCCGGGTGTATCGTCCGACAAGACACTGGATGCCTTGTATGCCTTTACGGACTGTGAAGTGAACATCTCGCCCAACTGTTGTGTCATCGACAACAAGAAACCGCATTTCCTCTCGGTGAGCAAAGTGCTGAAGAAATCGGTCGACAACACACTGGCCTTGCTCCGGAAAGAACTGGAAATACAACGGGACGAAACGCTGGAAACCTTGCATTTCGCCTCCTTGGAGAAAATCTTCATCGAAGAGCGGATTTACAAGGACAAGCAATTTGAACAGGCAGAATCCATGGATGCGGCCTGCGAGCACATTGACGAACGGTTGACTCCGTTTTATCCGCAGTTCGTGCGCGAAGTGACGAAAGAAGATATCCTCAAACTGATGGAAATCAAGATGGCGCGTATCCTCAAGTTCAACAAGGACAAGGCGGACGAGTTCATCGCCCGTCTGAAAGCCCAGCTGGAGGAGATTGACAACCACTTGGCGCACATCACGGAATATACCATCGACTGGTATCAGCACCTGAAAGAGAAATACGGCAAGAATTTCCCGCGCCGTACGGAAATCCGCAACTTCGACACCATCGTGGCGACTAAAGTGGCGGAAGCCAACGAGAAGCTCTACATCAACCGGGAGGAAGGCTTCATCGGTACGGGACTGAAAAAAGACGAGTATGTGTGCAACTGTTCCGACATCGACGATGTGATTATCTTCTACAAGGACGGAAAATACAAGATTGTACGCGTGTCCGACAAACTGTTTGTCGGGAAGAACATCCTGTACGTCAACGTATTCAAAAAGAACGACAAACGTACCATCTACAACGTCATTTACCGTGACGGAAAGGATGGGTATTATTATATCAAACGCTTCAATGTGACCTCCATCATCCGCGACCGGGAATATGACGTGACCCAAGGCACGCCGGGCTCCAAGATTGTCTACTTCACAGCCAATCCGAACGGAGAAGCGGAAGTCATCCGGGTCATCCTGCGTCCGACACCCCGCATCAAGAAACCGACCTTCGAGAAGGATTTCAGTACCATCCATATCAAAGGCAAGCAGTCAATGGGTAACCTGCTCACCAAAGCCGAGGTACACAAAATCAGCCTGAAACAGAAAGGCGGTTCCACCCTCGGCGGCAGAAAGGTATGGTTCGACCACGACGTGCTGCGACTCAACTACGACGGCAGAGGACAGTATCTGGGTGAATTCCAAAGCGACGAAAGCATTCTGGTGATTCAGAAGAACGGAGAATTCTATACGACCAACTTCGACCTGAGCAACCATTACGATCCGGATATCCTTTGCATTGAGAAGTTCAATCCCGACAAGGTATGGACGGCCGTACTCTATGATGCCGACCAGCAGAACTATCCGTACCTGAAACGGTTCACCTTCGAAGCGACCAACAAGAAACAGAATTTCCTGGGCGACAACAAGCATACACAGCTCATTCTACTGACTTGTCAGGTGTACCCGCGCATCCAAGTCGACTTCGGCGGACACGACAGCTTCCGAGATTCTCTTATCTTGGAGGCCAGCGACTTTGTGGGTGTCAAGAGCTTCAAGGCCAAAGGTAAGCGCCTGACCACTTATACCGTCGACCGGATTACCGAACTGGAACCAACCCGCATGCCGGAGCCTGAACCCGAAGAACCGGAAAAAGAGGAGGAAGACGGAGCTGAAGAAGAAGATATCCAAGAAGATGACGGACAAATGAAACTCTTTTAACCGCATGAAACGAATTATCTTTCTATTTTGCGCCTGCCTGTCTGTCCTCATGCTCCATGCACAGGAAGACAGTCTGCGTGCGAGCCGCTACGTGATGCGTTCCGTACTCTACGGAGCAGGCGTGAGCAACGTACTCGACACGTATCTTTCCCCACTGGAATACAAAGGACCGGAAGTACGTATCCTGCGCGAGAATATGCGCATGACCCGGCTAATGGGCGGAAACGTATCGGCACAGAATCTGTTGCAGGCCCATGTGTCGTACGCACACAATCCCAGTAAGACAGGCTATATGTATGCCGGACTGTTGAACTGGAGTTATGCTCTCCATTATCAGTTCCGGCTCAACGAGCAACTAAAGCTGCTGGCCGGCCCGACAATTGACCTGAACGGGGGATTCGTGTACAATACACGTAATTCCAACAACCCAGCACAGGCCAAGGCGTACGGTAGTCTGGGCATCTCCGGGATGGCCATCTACAAGTTCCGCATCGGCAATTATCCATTGGTAGCGCGTTACCAAGCCAACTTTCCGTTGCTGGGTGCCATGTTCTCTCCCGAGTTCGGACAGTCATACTACGAAATGTTCTCTTTGGGACATAAAGGAAAGAATATCCTGTTTACCTCACTCCACAACAGTCCTTCCCTCCGCCAGATGCTGACCCTCGACTTCCCTATCCGGAAGGTCACGATGCGTGTAGCCTATGTCTGCGACCTCCAGCAGGCCAAGGTCAACCACCTGAAATACCACACTTACTCACATGATTTCATGATTGGCTTCGTGAAGAATTTCTACTTGCTGAAAGGCAAAAACCGAATCACCATGCCTTCAAACGTTACTCCCTACTGATATGAAGATAATATATCATTTCCGCTTATATGGCCTCCTGCTGGTGCTGGCTTGCATCTTATTCTCTTCGTGTATCCGCGAAGACATACAGGGCAATACGCCGGAAGCCAACTTTGAATCGCTCTGGAAAATCATCGACGAACAATACTGTTTCCTGGATTATAAAAAAGAAGTGTATGGCCTGGACTGGGACGAAGTGCACACCCGCTATGCCAAACGGATTTCTCCATCGATGAGCTGGGAGAATCTTTTCGAAGTCCTTTCGGATATGGTCAATGAACTAAAAGACGGCCATGTGAATCTGAGCAGTTCCTTAGGTACCTCACAATACCGGGAATGGTTTGACGCCTATCCGCGCAATTTCAGCGACAGTATCCAAAGCAATTACCTCGGAAAGGATTACATCATCACCTCCGGACTTACCTATCAGATTTTAGACAACAACATCGGCTATGTATACTGTGAGAGTTTCTCTGACGGTATCGGAGACGGAAATCTGGACCAGATGCTGAAGAAACTGGAAATCTGCGACGGATTGATTATCGACGTGCGCAATAACGGAGGAGGCAGCCTGACTACCGCCCAGAAGCTGGCTGCCCGGTTTACCAACGAAAAGGTACTGGTAGGCTATATCCGCCACAAAACGGGACCCGGCCACAATGATTTTTCCGATCCGAAACCGGTGTATCAGGAACCGTCCAACAGCATTCGCTGGCAGAAAAAGGCCGTGGTGCTGACCAACCGACGTTCGTACAGTGCCACCAACGACTTTATCAATACCATGCGGCAGTTTCCCAATGTTATTACCTTGGGTGACAAAACCGGAGGAGGTTCCGGCCTGCCATTCAGTTCTGAAATCCCCAACGGATGGTCCATTCGCTTCTCAGCCAGTCCCATGTTCGACCCAGACATGAACCAGTTGGAGTTCGGTATCGATCCGGATGTAAAAGTGGATATGACCAGCGAAGACATGCAGCGGGGAAAAGATACGCTCATTGAAACCGCCATCAAATTGTTAAAGAATTAGCCCATAGATTTGGAGAATAGGGAAATTATTCCTACCTTTGCCTCCGCAAATGCAGAAATCGTTTTCTGTATGCGCGCCTGTGGCGTAATTGGTAGCCGCGCCAGACTTAGGATCTGGTGTCGTGAGACGTGTAGGTTCGAGTCCTATCAGGCGCACATCGTAAAAATGGATTTAATAAACACGTGTTTATTAAATCCATTTTATTTTGTCATACCCATTGACCATGCAAACCAGTCGCACAAAAGACCTCACTTCGGGAAATATCACCCAAAACATGCTTTGTCTGGCTTATCCGCTCATCCTCGGCAATTTGCTGCAGCAAGGATACAACATTGCGGATACACTGATTATCGGACAGGTATTAGGTGCCAACGCCTTGGCTGCCGTAGGGTCTTCCTACACGCTCATGGTGTTTATCACTTCCATCTTCATCGGTTTGTGTATGGGATGCAGTGCCTTGTTCTCCATGCGCTATGGAGCCAAGGATTATGGTTTATTGAAACGTACACAAGCAGCTGCTCTTCTCATTACGGGCATCGCTACCTTCCTCATTTTCACTTTTGCCATCAGCTGCATCCGTCCGATTATCCAATGGCTGCAGACTCCGAAGGAGTTACAGGGAATGACGTATGACTACCTGAAAATCACCTTTATCGGCATTTGGTTCGTCTATCTGTATAATTATTACGCCTACCTCCTGCGGGCATTAGGCAATACCTTTACCCCCTTAGTCTATCTGGCAATCTCCGTCGTTTTGAACATCGTACTCGACCTGCTGTTTATCCTTCGACTCGGCTACGGTATCGCAGGAGCAGCCACAGCCACGATCCTTTCACAAGCCGTTTCCGCCATCGGACTTTGGCTATACTGCTGGAGAAAAATTCCGGAAACACGGCTTACACGAAAAGACTTCAAGATAAACCGCCCCCTCGTCAAGCAGGTATTTTCGTATGCCTCGCTGACTTGCATACAGCAATCGGTCATGAACTTCGGGATCCTGATGGTACAGGGACTAGTCAACAGTTTCGGCACCTCCGTCATGGCTGCGTTCACCGCCGCCGTCAAAATTGATTCCTTTGCTTACATGCCCGTACAGGATTTCGGTAATGCCTTCTCTACTTTCACCGCCCAAAACTACGGAGCCGGCAGAAAAGAACGTATTCTGCAAGGATTCAAGAAAGCTTTCTGGATGACTACACTCTTCTGCCTGTTCCTCTCGGCGCTTATCTTTCTGACCGCTCCTTGGCTAATGCAGATTTTCATTTCACCGGACGAAAAAGAAATTATCCGGATTGGAGTAGAATATCTTCGGGTAGAAGGCAGTTTCTACTTGGGAATCGGTTATCTGTTTCTATGGTATGGCTTTTACCGAGCGGTATGCAAGCCTCATCTATCCATCATACTCACCGTACTTTCTTTAGGGACACGTGTAGCCCTGGCCTACCTTTTGGCATCCATTCCTTCCATTGGTGTACACGGTATCTGGTGGTCCATTCCTATCGGATGGGCATTGGCGGATATCTACGGACAAGCATATTACTGGAAAAAGAAGCGTTCTTTACTTGCCCCTCCCACCATTTCAAAATAAAAGGCACAATTACCTTTCCATCAAAGATAGAAAAGCAAGCCCCATCTAAGCATACCCGATCTCACCCATTTTCAGAGAGGTTCCTTCTATTCCCTACATATCCAAAAAAGAAAATACACAGAAAGTTGTTTGTACGTCACATCAGCCAGCCCTCTCCATAAAAATACAGAATAACCAGCAATAGAACCCTATCAACTCCAAGGTCCCCTAAAGGCATAAAAAAAGGCCGCCTCTAAAGAGACAGCCTTTTTCTTGTAAGTATGAAAAACTATTACTGACGCTGAGTAGCTGAATAGTTGATCTTCAAAGCGTATGCCTGACGAAGAGCCTGTTTTACTTCTGTTACAATACCCATCTTGGTATTTGCATCTACCTTCAGGGAAACAGTCATAAACGGTTTGTCTTCCTCTTTCATATTTTCACGTTCCTGATAGATGTAGTCTTGTACTTCTGAAGATTCAGCGAACTTATCATTCAACTGGATACGGTCGGTAGTACCCATCTTTTTCTGGAACTCCGGCATCGGCTTACCGATGTAGATGAAAGACACCAAAGACTTCTTTTCAAGCTTTTCCAATTCTGTAGCTTGCGGCACCTTGAACTGAACCTTTAACGTAACTTCACGCATGGTTGTTACAATCATGAAGAAGAACAACATGGTAAAGATAAGGTCCGGCAGAGAAGAGGTATTCAACTCCGGCATGCCACGCTTACCTGTCTTATTAAATTTTCCCATGATTATTTTCCTCCATATTTTTTAGGTTCTGCTTCAGAAATCTTCTGCGGATAATAGTCTGTAATAGCTTTCTGCTCGTCTTCAGAACATTCAGCGAATGATTTACCGAACTGAGACTGAGCCAGTTCGTTACGCAACTCATTGTAAGCTGCTACCAATTCGTTCTGAACCTGAATATACGCATTGTAGCTAGTACCCACGTCATTCTGTACAGAGATTACATGCTTTTCTGTAATCATTACGTCACCGAAGAACGGAAGATGTTTCAAGTGCTTTTCAGGCAAGTTCTCGTCGTTATTCGGGTTGGCAATGAATTCTTTTGCCTTTTGTCTCAACTGTCTGATGTCAGACCATTCTCCACCGACCATCAACTGGTCGTCCTTGTTCAAACGAACCTGAAGAACGTTTCTTTCCTTTACAATAATATCATCTTTCTGATCCTTGTTTTCAGGTGGAGGCGGCAAACGTCTCGCCAAACCACGGTCAGTATCCATTGATGTTGTAATAAGGAAGAAAATAAGCAACATGAAGGCAATATCGGCCGTAGAACTTGAGTTGATTCCAGGCACTGATCTTTTCTTTTTTGCCATTTGACTTACTCCTTATATTTTAATTAAACTTCAATGATGATATTATTTCTTCAAAATTCCAGACAAGTTGATCAATGTACCAAGGGCAGCCAAGCCGAACAGTACATAAGTAGAGTACAGCAGCATGTCTGTTACCTTCAACATAGTGACATTGGTATATTCTGTACCACCACCCATAACAACTGTTTCAGAAGAACCGAGGTTATAAGTTACAATCAGCAATACAACCAACAGAATCAATCCAATCAATGATTTGATAGCTCCTTTCGGATTATCTTTCAACGCTCCGCCAAACTGTGCAATAGCTCCTACAAGAGTTGCAATTACAGTTACCGCAAACATACCATACATCAGGTACATCAGGGCCGGAGTGTTAGCCGGTTCAACCAAACCAGCTGCATTTGTTTCGCTGTATCCTACTCCGTAGAACATGCCCAGCACTACGATAATCAGTGCGATGCATACGTAAAATACGTAGTATGATACTTTATATGATAATTTAGCCATTGTTCTTATTATTTTTTGTATTTCAAGTTGTACTTCATGATCATATCAAGCAATGTGATAGAAGAATCTTCCATCTGGCTTGTAATAGCTTCAATCTTAGACAGGATATAGTTGTAGAATACCTGCAGAATCAAAGCAACGATCAAACCGAAGATAGTAGTAATCAAGGCCACTTTCATACCACCTGCAACAACTGTCGGAGAAATATCACCAGCCTGCTGGATCTGGTCGAACGCCATAACCATACCGATTACAGTACCCAAGAATCCCAGAGACGGAGCCATCGCGATGAACAATGTGATCCAAGAGCATCCTTTTTCAAGGTAACCAGCCTGAACACCACCGTAAGAAACAACTGAACGTTCAACTACGTCCAAGCCTTCGTCGATTCTCATCAAGCCCTGATAGCAGATAGAAGCAACAGGACCACGAGTGTTACGGCAGATAGTCTTAGCACCTTCTACATCACCTTTTTCCAAAGCAGCTTCAACTTTAGCCATCAATTTCTTTACGTCTACTTCAGCCAAGCTCAAGTAAATGATACGTTCAATACAGAAAGCCAAACCAAGTACCAATGCGATAGCAACCAAAGACATAAAGCCTGCATCACCTTCGATGAACTTAGTTTTTAATTCCTTGTGCAAACCACCTTCTTCTACTACAGCCGGAGCTGCTGCATCGTCAGCTGCTGCTACTTCTTCTGTCTGAGCCGGAGCTGCGGTAGCTGTAGAATCCTGAGCCATAGCTGTCTGAGTCATTCCAAATGAGAGGACTCCCATCACTGCAAGAATTGCAAATAACTTTTTCATTGTGTGTCTAATTTTTAAGATTAATTAATTAATAGTTTGTTAATTGTTTTTCTCTTCTATTGCGGAGAGAACGGGATTCGAACCCGTGATACGCTTTTGGCGTATACACGCTTTCCAGGCGTGCCTCTTCAACCACTCGAGCACCTCTCCTTTTTCCAATATCGGGAACAAGTTTTAAACACCCAACCCCCTTTGATTGATTTCAGTCACAAATGTATTCTTTTTTTTCGTCTTACATAACATCCAAACTGCAAAAGTTTTCTTTTAGACCTGAAATTAATAAACTTTAAAAACTTTTCTCCGCATTTGTGAAGACTTTTAAAGCATTTTCCGAGGTTTGGGCCGCAATTTCCGACAAAGGTATGCCATAAATTTCGGAAAGGCGTTCGGCCACCTTCACCAAATAGGCACTCTCATTTCGCTTTCCTCGATAAGGTACCGGAGCCAGATAAGGCGAGTCGGTTTCGAGCACAATCCTATTTAAAGGCACATCTTTCAACACTTCCGGAAGGCTACTTTTCTTGAACGTCACCACTCCATTAATGCCGAGCATGAACGATTCATACTCCAACAACCGGGCCGCCTCTTCCGATGAACCAGTAAAACTATGAAAAATTCCCCGCAAAGCTGTCTGCTTGTAAGCGGCCAGAATTTCCAGCAATTCCGAATATGCCTCGCGGCAATGAATGATCAGAGGCAGGTCGTACTCCCAAGCCCAGTTCACCTGCTCTTCGAACGCCGCCATCTGTTCCTTACGGAAAGTCTTGTCCCAATACAAATCGATTCCCACTTCTCCGATACCATAAAAGTGTCGCGGGTCAGATGTCAGATATTGTTTCACTACCAGCAAACGTTCCCTCCAGTTTTCATCGACCGAAGTCGGATGAAAGCCAATCATCGGATAACAGCACTCGTGTGCGTCGCACAATTTCAGCATAGCCTCCACCGTAGTATCGTCAATGTTCGGCATGAACAGGCGGGTGACTCCTGCCTCCACCGCCCGAATCACTGCCAATTCGCGGTCCGCCTCAAACTCCTCGGTGTACAAATGAGTATGGGTATCAATCAGCGCATTCATCATCTTACAGTTTACGATCCATCAAACGGCAGACAAAAGCTTTCAGTTCTTCCTTGCGGACCGGTTCCACTTCCACCTGCTCCAACAAAGCCAAGCCTTCCTTATAATACGCATCAATACGGGCATTGCAACTATCAGCCACACCTACCTTATTATATATAGCCGTCACGGCCTTTATTTTTTCTTCCGGTGCATAGTCTTCCACGTGAAGCCAACCCAGCAATGCTTCCTTGTCATCTTCCTGAGCCTGTGCCAGCGCTGTAATCAGCATAAAGGTCTTTTTGTTGCAAAGGATATCTCCTCCGATTTTCTTACCGAACACTGCCGAATCGCCATACACGTCAAGGTAATCGTCCTGCAACTGGAAAGCCAGTCCCATCTTCACCCCGAAGTCATACAGAAGTTCCGCATCCTTTTCGGGTGCACCTCCCAGAATGGCTCCGATTTTCAGAGCGGCGGCCAACAGTACAGAGGTCTTCAGACGAATCATTTCAAGGTATTGTTCTACCGTCACATCCGTCAATTCTTCAAATTCCATATCCCATTGCTGTCCTTCACAAACTTCCAATGCGGTACGGCTGAACACCTCCATCACCTTTCCCACATATTCTGCCGGACATTGCTGCATCATGAACTGATAAGACAGAATCAGCATGGCATCTCCCGAAAGGATGGCCGTGTTCTCGTTCCACCGCTTATGTACAGTCGGTTTATTACGCCGCATGTCGGCCTTGTCCATCAAATCATCATGCAAAAGCGTGAAGTTATGATAGGTTTCAATGCCGGCAGCCTGCGGAAATATGCGTTCCACATCGTCCTTGTACAAATTATAAGCCAACAGCATCAACACCGGACGCAGGCGTTTTCCGCCCAGTCCCAACACATACTCTATCGGTTCATACAAACCCATCGGTTTCCGCTTATAAGAAAGCTGTCCGATGTACTCATGGATTTGCTGCAACAATTGTTCGCTGGTATATTGTTTCATGGGAATAAGTTTTAAAAAGGAGAAAAAAGAAAGGCTGCAAAAATGCAGCCTTTACTTCAATTTATAGTATCATTAGATTACTGCAACTTAAAGGTTACAGGCACGGTGTATTTCACACGTACAGCTTTACCACGCTGCTTACCTGGTTTCCATTTCGGCATCATCTTGATCACGCGGAGTGCTTCTTTATCCAGGTACGGGTCTACACTACGCATAACAACCGGGTCTACGATAGAACCATCCTGGTTCACAACGAACTGAATGATTACACGTCCCTGTACACCGTTTTCCTGTGCGATAGTCGGATACTTGATGTTCTTGCTGATGAACTTCAAACATTCAGCCATACCACCCGGGAATTCCGGCATCTCTTCTACAACCTGGAAAATCTGCTGTTCTTCCGGTTCTTCTTCTTCCACTTCTACCGGCACGTACTTGATTTCTACAGCTGTATTGTTATCTTCTGTAGACTGGATAGTAGATTCTTCTACATTTGCATTGTTATCTGCAATCTGCAGCACTTCTTCTACTTTCGGTGCTTCGGGAGGAGGTGGAGCTTGTTTCTGTTCCTCCTGTTCAGTGATAGGAATCATTTCTTCCTCAAAAGTCGGTTCGGTGATACCGGTATCGGTAGTGACTTGTTTATCACGGTCTGTCCATTCGAACGCAACAAACATCGCTGCCAAGATCAGTACGAAACCTACCAACAACCACGTAGACTTTTTGCCTTCGAGGTCCGCTTTCGGCGATTTCTTGACTTCCATAAATGTGTTTATTAAAAGGTTAATACTCTATACGCGACAAAGGTAACACAAATCTTCAGAAATACACCTTCCCGAAGTAAAAATAATGTAAAACAATGCATTTTTTTATTTCGCATCGGAATTAAACCAAAAACCCAACGCCAAATTCTCTGTTTCACACTGTGGGATATAAAAACCACAGTGTGGGATATATATTTCACAGTGTGGGATACAAATTCCACACTGTGAAACAGAGAATATAAAGAAGCAATATGCACTATACCCCGAAAGATTTCAAGGTTTATATCCAAGCCATTCCTCACCTCTATATAATATAAGGAGAATGCTAAAAACTTTACGCAAAAACATCCACTTACAAAGGATTTACACTATCTTTGCCCTAGTTCAATCCATTTTATTGAAACCAATCATGAAAAAAATTATCATTGCCATCGACGGGTTCTCTTCCTGCGGGAAAAGCACCATGGCTAAGGATTTAGCCAAAGAAATCGGTTACATTTATATAGACAGCGGTGCCATGTACCGGGCTGTCACACTTTATTGTCTGGAAAACGGGCTGTTCAATGCCGACGGCAGCATCCGCGAAACAGACCTGCGCCAGCAAATGGACCAAATCCATATATCCTTTCAGCTCAATCCGGAAACACAGCGTCCGATGACCTTCCTCAACGGGAAAAACGTGGAAGACCGCATCCGCACCATGGAGGTTTCCTCCCATGTGAGTCCGGTAGCCGCACTCGGTTTCGTACGTGAAGCGCTTGTACGTCAGCAGCAGGAAATGGGTAAGGAGAAAGGTATCGTCATGGACGGGCGCGACATCGGTACCGCAGTATTCCCCGATGCCGAACTGAAAATCTTCGTGACCGCCTCTGCCCAGATTCGTGCCCAGCGCCGCTACGAGGAACTCAAGGCCAAAGGTCAGGAAGCTTCTTTTGAAGAAATCTTGCACAACGTGGAAGAACGCGACCGCATTGACCAAAGCCGGAAGGTAAGTCCGCTGCGCAAAGCCGACGACGCCATCCTGCTGGACAACAGCGAAATGACGATTCCCGAACAGAAAGAATGGTTAAAGGAACAATTTGAAAAGGCCACTCATGCATCACATTGAAATAGATAAAGAGTCCGGGTTCTGCTTCGGAGTGACCACAGCCATCTCCAAAGCGGAAGAAGAACTGGCAAAAGGGGAAACCCTGTATTGTCTGGGCGACATCGTGCACAACGGACAGGAGTGCGAGCGCCTGAAAAAACTGGGACTGATTACCATCAATCACGAAGAGTTCGCCCACCTGCGGAACGTCAAGGTACTGCTGCGTGCCCACGGCGAACCGCCCGAGACCTACGAACTGGCCCGCAAAAACCAGATTGAAATCATCGATGCTACCTGTCCGGTAGTACTGCGCCTGCAAAAAAGAATCAAGCAGGAGTATAACATGACTCCCAGCGGCCGGGAACGGCAGATTGTCATCTACGGGAAAAACGGCCATGCAGAAGTACTGGGACTGGTAGGACAGACACAAGGAAAAGCCATCGTCATCGAAAAGCTGGAAGAAGTCACCAAGCTCGACATGACGAAAGACATCCGGCTGTATTCACAAACCACCAAATCGCTCGATGAATTCCGCCAGATTGTCTCCTACATCGAAGAACATATCTCGCCGGAAGCCTCTTTCCAGTATTTCGACACCATCTGCCGGCAGGTGGCCAACCGCATGCCCCACATCCGGGAGTTCGCGGCCAGCCACGACCTGATTTTCTTTGTCTGCGGACACAAGAGTTCCAATGGAAAGATCCTCTTCCAGGAATGCAAGAAAGTCAACCCCAACTCCTATCAGATTGACAAACCGGAAGAGATTGACAAGAGCATTTTGTCACATGCACATTCCATTGGAATCTGCGGAGCCACTTCTACGCCTAAATGGCTGATGGAAGCGTGTAAAAAAGTTATAATGAACGAATAATAAGAAAGAAATCCACCGCAAAATAGCTACATATTTTGTACTTTTGCCTTATAAAAATCAAACTAACAACTAACAATTATGGGAACTATTAAATGTATCGGTATTCTAACCTCCGGAGGAGATGCACCAGGCATGAATGCCGCAATCAGAGCCGTCACCCGTTCTGCCATTTACAACGGGCTAAAAGTAAAAGGTATCTACAGAGGCTACAAAGGATTGATTACAGGTGAAATCAAGGAGTTTAAGACTGAAAATGTCAGTAATATCATACAATTAGGAGGTACAATCCTGAAAACCGCACGTTGTCAGGAGTTCCGCACCCCGGAAGGTCGTCAAATCGCTTACGAAACCATGCAGCGTGAAGGCATCGATGCCCTCATCATCATTGGTGGAGACGGCTCTTTGACCGGTGCCCGCCTGTTGGCACAGGAATTTGACGTGCCTTGTATCGGACTTCCCGGTACCATCGACAATGACCTGTTTGGTACAGATACCACCATCGGTTATGACACTGCCCTGAACACCATTCTGGACGCAGTGGACAAGATTCGTGATACCGCGACTTCTCATGAACGTCTGTTCTTCGTAGAAGTAATGGGACGTGATGCCGGCTTCCTGGCATTGAACGGAGCCATCGCTGCCGGAGCAGAAGCAGCTATCATTCCAGAATTCAATACAGAAGTAGACCAGCTGGAAGAATTCATCAACAACGGGTTCCGTAAATCAAAAAGCAGCTCCATCGTACTGGTAGCCGAAAGTGAAATCACCGGAGGAGCCATGCACTATGCAGAACGTGTGAAAAACGAATATCCGCAGTATGATGTTCGTGTCACCATTCTGGGACACTTGCAGCGTGGTGGGCGTCCGACCGCTCACGACCGTATCATCGCCAGCCGTATGGGTGTAGCCAGCATCCAGGCTTTGATGGAAGGCCAGCGCAACGTGATGATCGGTATCGAAAACGACCAGATTGTATACGTACCGTTTACCAAGGCTATCAAGAATGACAAGCCGATTGACCGCGAACTGGTGAACGTATTGCATGAATTGTCTATCTGATTTTTCACTCACATTCACACATAAAAAAACCTCCTTTCCGGGTGTGCCCGAAAAGGAGGTTTCTTTTTGGTATTTCAATTTGCGACTCACTTGCGGCAAAGCTTCCGACGCGAACGCTTGTAATGGCTCCGTTTGTAACGTAACCAACGGCGACGAATCTGCCAGGCACTCAATCCGACAAACACCAGCAGAATCAAGATGACCAACCCACTGTTCAGGTTGTCTCCTTTCACGCGCGACCAGATTTCCAGTACGTCCACGGTCTTGTCGCCAAAGTCGCGTATCATGGCACAACGGGCTATCACCGACTTATCAGGATATTGGGTGTTACGTAATTTCACGTGACGAGCTTCCGGCCCGAAGAAATAGCTGGCATCCACTCCCTTGTCCAGTGTGGAGTCTATGCAGGCTTCCATGATTTCCGGAGCAGCAATGGAACTGACATAGCCGTTTTCCTCCATGTTGCGCAAGGCAATGTCCGGACGGCACAGAAAGTTGATGAAATAGCTGGCCGCTTTCGGATTTTTGGCATACTTGGGAATCACCCAGCCATCATACCACACGTTGCTTCCTTCCTCCGGCACAGTGTATCCCAAATCAACCCCTACTTCCGCAGCCTCCTCAATGGCCCACTGAGCATCGCCGCTCCAAGTCATGTTCATCCAAGCCTTGCCCTTGGTCATCATCTCTTTTCCAAAATCGGCTTCCCAGCCTGCCACATTGGGTTTCAGCAGTTTCAGGTACTTTTCCACCGAATCCATAGAGGCCGGTGAATAATCGTTCATCAAGCTGGCCACACTGCGGGTACTGTCTTTCAAGTCTTCGCGATGGGCGTACAGCAAAGCCATGCCATACGCATCACGATAGGAATCCTTCATCAGGATTTTTCCCGCATACCGCTTGTCCCATAGACAACCCCAAGAATGCAAATCTTGAGCAGAGACATATTTCTTGTTATACAACAGCCCGGCCGTACCCCACATGTAGCAAACCGCATACCGGTTGGCCGAGGGTTTACCCGGTATCGTCAATTTGTCAATCTGCTGGCAGATATAGGGAGCCACCCCTTTCATATAATTAGGAGAATGCGCAAAAACGGTATCGATGGGCAGCAGGAGTCCCTTGTGCAACATACGTTCGATGATATACTCCGACGGACAAACTACGTCAAAATCTTCATGCCCCTTTTCAATCTTCGTCAGCATGATTTCATTGATATCGAAAGTCTGGTACACAATACGGATATCCTCACCCGTCTGTTCCTTATAATATTGCTGGAAATCCTCCAATACTCCCTCGCCGATGTAATCGGCCCAGTTGTACACCTTCAGCACATTCTCGCGCGACTCATCCGTATTGTAACAGCTTGTCAGCAGGCAACACATGCAGAGCAAGGCCCACCAGTTCCACCTTTTCATCTTCTGTTTCATTTGTTCTTTGCCTTGTCGGCTCTACGGTTAATAATGATAAGCAATACCAGAATCACCACAAAAATAAGGGCAGACAACGGGCGAAGCTCCGGAGTCAGTCCTCCCTTTCGGGCATCTGCGTAAATATAAGTAGAAAGGGTTTCCAGTCCTTGGTTACCGATAGTGAATACCGTCACGGCAAAATCATCGATAGAGATGGTCAGTGCCAGCAGAAAACCGCTGATCATTCCCGGACGGATTTCCGGAATAATCACCTTCCACAAAGCCTGCATGGGAGTAGCCCCCAAATCGAGTGCCGCCTCATACAGATTCGGATTCATCTGCTTCAAGCGCGGCAATACGCTCAACACCACATAGGGCGTACAGAAAGTGATGTGTGCCAGCACCACGGTCGTGAAACCTTGAGTAATACCCAATGACACGAAAAGCAGGAACAAGGAAATACCGGTAATGATATCTCCGTTCAAAATCGGAATGGTATTGATAAAGCCCATGGCTTTCCGACTCCGAGCCTTTAAATTGTAAATACCGATGGCGGCCACACTGCCCAGCAAGGTAGAAACCGTGGCCGCAATGAAAGCGATGGCTACCGTATTGACCAAGGCATTCATCAGGGAATGATGGGCACTCGTATTACACAGCGAGCGATACAGATTGAACGAGAAACCAGTCCAGTTACCCAACACCTTGGCTTCGGTGAACGAATAAATCACAATAATCAAAATCGGGGCATACAGCATCAGCAACAACACCCACAGATAGGTCTGCATCAAGATCTTCTTTACCATACCTGTCCTCCTTTCTCCGAATCATTCTTATCGTCGGCACTAAACAAAGAGGTGGCGGCAATCAGGAAGAGCATGATCAGTGATAGTGCCGCTCCGTAGTTCCACAAGCTATTGTTGATATTCTCCTGTATGGTGGTACCAAACAGTTTGATGTTGTTCATGGTTAGCAGTTCTGCAATGGCAAAAGTGGAGATGGTAGGCATGAACACCATCATAATGCCGCTTACTACTCCCGGCATGGACAACGGAAGAACCACCTTCCAGAACACCTGGAACGAGTTGGCCCCCAAGTCTTGCGCAGCCTCCACATAGCTGGGATCCATTTTCTGAAGCGTATTGTAAATGGGATAAATCATAAACGGAATAAAGTTGTAAATCATTCCGAAAATCAAGGCTCCTTCGCCCAACGGAAGACTGGCAAAATCGAACAAAGCCACTGTAGCCAGCGTACGAATCAGGATGTTAATCCACATGGGAAGGATGAACAGCATAATCAGCGTACGGGAATAGCTGGAACGGCTCCGGCTCAGAATCCACGCCGCCGGATAACCTAACACAATACAGCCAATGGTCGTCAGCAAGGCAATGCCGATGGAATACACAAAGGTGTTGACGGCTTCTGGATGTGCCAGAAACTTCCGGAAGTTATCCAAGGTAATTCGGCCCATATCGTCCGTAAAAGCATAAATCACAATCAGGACCAACGGAATTATCACGAAGATGATTGAAAAAATCAGGTAAGGCAAGGTCCAGCTTCGCCGTGACAGAAAAAACAAACGCAGCCTGTTCATCGTTCCTCCTGTTTTACACGTACCCGGATGTCTTCCGGAGCGATGGATATCCCCACATGGTCTCCGTCATCCCATACGTCATTGGTATCGACAAATACATTTTCATCCCAATCCGACCAGACGGTCAGGTGATAATGGTTTCCTTTATAAAGAATGAATTTCACTTCTCCTGTCAACGTACCGTCTTCGGCATCGTCCTGCAGGTCAATCTTGTCAAAATCCACTTCTACCTGCACTTCACCTAAAGGTACTTTCTGCAAATCGACCGACGCACATTCGAAGGTACAACCCAGGAACTCCACATGCGTTTCATCCAGCAATTTTCCGTCGAACGTGTTGCACAAGCGCTCCTTTTTCATGATATGGATGTCATGAGGCTTCACCAGCAAACCCACTTCCATACCTGCCTCGAATGCATGATAATCCTGCACCACGAACTCATAGTCCTGACACAGCACCACCATTTCATAATGCACTCCCTTGAAAATGCATGACTGTACCACACCGCGAAGCTGTGCCATATCCGATACCGGGAAGATATACAAGTCTTCCGGACGAATCACCACATCCACCGGCACTTGCTCGCCAAAGCCCTCGTCTACGCATTCAAAGTCGCGACCGCAGAAATGCACCAGTTTGTCTTTCGCCATCACCCCGTTCAGGATATTGCTTTCGCCAATAAAATCGGCCACGAACGAATTGATGGGTTCATTGTAAATATCGGTAGGAGTACCAATCTGCTGAATACGTCCCTCGCTCATCACCACGATGGTATCGCTCAGGGTTAAGGCTTCCTCCTGGTCGTGGGTGACATACACGAAAGTAATGCCCAATGACTTGTGCATCTCCTTCAGCTCCATCTGCATGTCCTTGCGCATCTTCAGGTCGAGGGCTGCCAACGGTTCATCCAGCAACAGCACCTCCGGCTCGTTCACGATGGCCCGCGCAATGGCCACACGCTGCTGCTGTCCTCCGGAAAGCGAATTCACGTCACGATACTCATAGTCGGTCATACCCACCATTTTCAGGGCAACCTTGACCTTTTTCAGCACTACGTCTTTCGGAAGTTTCTTCAGCTTCAGTCCGAAAGCAATGTTGTCATACACATTCAGATGGGGAAACAATGCGTACTTCTGGAACACGGTATTCACCGGACGCTTGTGAGGCGGAGTCTGGGTAATCTCTTTACCCGCAATGCAGATAACTCCTTCCGAAGCTGTCTGGAAACCGGCAATCAGGCGCAGCAAGGTCGTCTTGCCGCAACCTGAAGGTCCCAGTATGGTTACAAACTCTCCTTTTTTAATGGACAGGTTGATGTTATCCAAGGCCGTTTTTTCACCAAAAAACTTCGATACGCCCTTTACCTCTATAATCGGTTTGGTTTCACTTTGCATGATTTCTTAAAATTGGTCCGCAAAGTTACATATTAATTCATTTTGCAGGATGATATCACCGGCTTTTCTTCTTTATTTTTATTCAGTCCACAAAGAATGTAAAAGAAACTACATATTTATGCAACATTTTCATTTCAAACCCGAGAAATACATATTGAGCAGTTTCCTAGCCGCAGAGAAAGAAGTGGCTTTTCCCTCCAACACTTCCTGTTCTTGCAAAGGCAATAAAGAGGCAATCTGCGGATTCTGATAAAAACTGTCGCGCAGATGCTCGTTGATGGTTTCATACATCCAGTATTTGGCTTGTTCATTCCTGCGGCGTTCAAAATAACCGTTTTTGCGGACAAAATCAATGTAGGCATAAATCATGTCCCAGATTTCCTTGATACCGATATTGTAAAAGCCGGAATAAGTCAGCACCTGAGGCGTCCAGCCCGATTCGGGAGCCGGGAAAAGGTGAAGGGCGTTGCGGAAATGAGTGGCAGCCAGCTTGGCTTTCTCAATGTTATTTCCGTCGGCCTTGTTGATGACAATGCCGTCGGCCATTTCCATAATCCCTCGTTTGATGCCTTGCAGTTCATCACCTGTACCGGCCAGCTGAATCAGCAGGAAAAAATCGACCATGGAATGAACAGCCGTCTCACTCTGCCCGACTCCGACCGTTTCCACAAAGATTTTGTCGAAACCGGCGGCCTCGCACAAAATGATGGTCTCACGGGTTTTACGGGCTACTCCTCCCAGCGAACCGGCTGAAGGACTCGGACGGATAAAGGATTTGGGATGTACAGACAGTTTTTCCATACGGGTCTTATCGCCCAAAATACTTCCTTTGGAACGCTCACTGCTGGGGTCGATGGCCAACACAGCCAGCTTTCCCCCCTTTTCTTCCAGTACATGCAAGCCGAACACATCAATTGACGTACTCTTTCCGGCTCCCGGCACCCCACTGATGCCGATGCGGATGGAATTACCGGAATAAGGCAGACATTTTTCAATGACCTCCTGCGCCAAAGCCTGATGCTCCGGTTTTACACTCTCCACCAGCGTCACGGCCTGACTCAACATGGTCACATCGCCTTTCACGATGCCTTCCACATACTCTGCAGCCGTGTACTGGCGACGTTTGGGTTTCTTTCTCAGTTTCAGATAAGGATTAACAATGGAGGGCTGTTCCACTCCTTGATTGACAGTTAACCCCTTATAAGCTTCGTTGTTCTCGGGGTGTTCCATACTTTATTTATTTATCGGACGATTTCAGCCGGGCTTTCACACGGATGGTAATCATCGGTTGGTTAGGGTCATTGGTAATCATCAAGACACGTGGAGAACCTTTCACGCGGGAAAGATTCTGTGCCAACACGGTAATCTTCATTTTGGTAGATTCTCCCGGTTTCAGCACCCTCTTGTTCAGTTTCACGGCCAAAGCCATACTGAACACCTGCATATCCTGAATATTCAAATCAGATTTTCCTGTATTCGATATGACAATGGTCTGCGATTTTTTCTGTTTGGGTTTCAGGTCTACAAATTCCAGTTCCTTTGCCGACAAGGTAATCTGGGGCGGATTATTCTTCTGCTGTTCCGTCAATTTGGAGAAATCGGGCAACAGTGCTACGGATACCGGAATTTCATTTTCACTTCCCACCTTGTCACCCGGGAAACGGGACAGATACACGGAAGCACGTGTAATACCCAGTTTCGGGAGTTTCTCGGAGTCCAGTGTCACCCGTATTTTTCCCGTCTTTCCACGTCCCAGCTTCTCCGGCTCAGCGGTAGCTTCCAAGTAGGGAGGAAGATGCATCAGCACAGGAGAGTAAGCCTTATTGGAAGTATTGGCAACCAGCAACTCAATCACCGGATGGTCACCTTTGTTCACTGATTTAAAATCCAATTCATCCAGGTTCAAGCGAATGGCTCCCACGGCATAGGGATGCGTAAAGGAGAAATTCTTCGCATCCGCTGTTACTTCTCCGTTGAAATCCAGATAAATCGGCATAGGCGAAGCATTGCAGTAGACACCCACATCTTTGTAGAAATGCCCGATAGCTTCCGCATCAAACACCACCGTAATTTCTCCCTTTCCTCCTGCCGGAACAGGTTCTTCTGTCCATTTCGCTTTGGCGCAACCGCAGGAGGTCGTCACATTGGAAATGACCAGTGGCTTGTCGCCCGTATTGGTAAACGGATAAACGACAGTGGCCGGATTTCTCCATAAGACATATCCCAAGTCCTTTGTCTGCATGTCAAAAGTGATTTTAGGCTGTGCAAACAAAGAAAAACAAGCAGCCATACACAACAAGAGAAGAGTATATATACGTTTCATTGATTTTATTCTTTCTAAATTATGGAAACAAAGATAAAGAGAAAACGGAAACAAGCAAAATCAAGCCTGAAAATTTATTCCGTCCAGACTTCTGTAGAAAAAAAGTCCGGGCAGGACTTCCCCACCCGGATTTGCTTATTCCACTTGAAGGGTACGCCCTTCTGTATGACTTCCAAACTCCGGTGCATATACCGACTGTAGAGTAGCCGTTCCAGCCTGATAGGTTCCTGCCCGGTCTATGTAGACCTCGTATTCTATCACGTAACTGCCTTTCCGCAGGTAGTCGATAAAGAACGAAGTGGCCGCGTCTCCCGGAGCCTGATAATATCCCAGCCCGTCTTTCCACACATAGCCGGATAATTGTTGCACAGGTTCCATGCAGGCAGCTCGCTCGTCTTTCAGGCTGACAAAATCCATATCCCGGTCGGTACGGAAAGTCAGACGGACGGTCAACCGGTCACCCACATGCAAGAAGGACTTCCGGCCCAAAGCCTTACCTTTATATATATACTCACGTGACACCTTCAAGCCGTCGCCTTCAAACTGCTGAACCCGGTCCATATCTTCCAAGTATTGGGTATAAACCGCTCCCCATCCGGCTCCTTTTCCCGTATGGCTTACTGTCAGTTTCTTCACATGGGTATCCTGCCCTGTCCATGTCTGACGGATGTATCCCAGTCCGTCATCCGGCGTCTCCAGCCGGATACCCGTCGCCTTTGCCTCCATCTTTCCAGTTTCTTTCAAGGCGACTCCATCGGACAACAACGCATAGAGGGCGTCTGCCGTAGCCAACGGAGTGCTCCAGCACTGCACCTGCTTCTGCTTCAGCAGCCAGTGCTTCATCTCGTTCAGCATCGTTTCATCCTTCTCCACCTGCTGAATGGCCTCCATGGCGGCCACCTGTGTCGGAATCCGGTATCCGTTCCACGCATACAAGGCTTTCGGAGTATCAAAATAACGTCCCATTTCCGGAGTGGCTACCGTGTATTCCTTGACGGAGTGTACCAAAATTTCTGCCTGCTGTTTCTTTCCCTGTGCCTGCAGAATACGGGCAATCAAGGCCTTCTCATAGATGGAGTATTCACTGGAGCGGTTTTCCAGTTTTGCCACCATATATTCCTTGGCTGCCTGCTGTAGCCGGACAGCCGCCTCTTTATCCAGCGAAACAATATACAAATATCTCACGGCCAGCTCACTGGGCAACTGAATTCCATTTTTCTTCGATTCATTCTCCTTGAGCTGCCGATACTCTTCGCAGAATGCCGTCTCCAAGTAATTCAACGCTTTCAGATACATATCCGACACACGCACCTCACTCATCACTTGCATGGATTTCAGACGGGCCAGCAGTTCCGTCACCTGCGTGGTGACCATCCGGCTTCCCAGCATGCCGCCGAACCAACTCCAGCTTCCATCCGACTTTTGCAAGGAATTTAGTTTCGTTACGGCCTGCTCCATCTGGTACTTCATCGTATTCAAGTCGAACAGTAGCCCTATCCGCTGCCGTTGTTCCTGCTCACTGGCCGCTTCCGCCAACCAAGGAGTTTCTGCCAGCAACAGATTCTTCAAATCCTGATTCTTTTCCAGCTCACTCCATAAGGTTTCTTTCTTCACGCCCTGCTTCCGCCAAGTATCAAATACCGTCTGAATCTGCGGGTTCAGTTCCACAATCTTCTGTGCCAACGCCTGGGCATAATACGCAGCCGCCCAAGAAAACGCATCGTCCTGCTGCGGATTGCCTACCAACGGAAGTGCCTGTACGGCATACCAGATAGGGTTGGAAGTCAATTCAATGGTCAACCGGCGGTTTTCGGCGGTCTTGCTCTGCCCGTTAAACCGATCCTTCAGGTCCACCTGCTGGGACTGTCCGGCCTCCACCTGCAACGACTGCGTCTCGGTCATCCATTGCTTATCGGTCAGCACAGGCAGGTAGTGCTGTTCACCGTCACTGAACTCACCCGCCTCTGCCTGCATCCGGCAAATCAAGACCTCACAATCCGTATTCACCGGGAAAGCAAAGCGTACACTGCCCGTTTCTCCAGCCTTTACGAAGAAGTCCTGAGCCGACTGATAGACTACGCTTCCATCCACTGGGTTCACCAGCTCCAACCGGGCCTTTCCTTTCACCTCCTCGGTGGATAAATTTATCAACGAGGCTGCCAGTGAAACCTCATCCCCCCGACGAAGAAAGCGAGGCAGGTTCGGCTGAACCATAAACGGTTTCTCGGTACGGGTTTCGGCCTGCATGAGTCCGTAATCCATGTCACGCGTATGCGCAAATCCCTGGAACTTCCACTGGGTCAACGCATCCGGTACGGTAAAAACCAGCCGTACGGTACCAGTCGAATCGGTCCGCAAATCGGGATAGAAGAAAGCGGTTTCCGCGAAATTTTCCCGTAAAGTCAAATCCGGCTCTGCCTCTATTTTCACTTCCTCCGACTGAAGTTCCACACTCTCTACACCATCATTTTGAGAGAATCCCTCTTCTGCCAAAGCCACATCCTCTTTCATCATCACATTCGGTGCCACTGCAGCTGCCTTCATCATGATTCCCGTACCTCGAACCATTAACCCGTTACGGGTAAAGTACCTGTACTGTCGCAAGGAAGGAATCCACAAGCGACTGTACAACTGCCAGTTGTCCGGCACATAGACAGAAGACAACGAATAGGCATAAAACGGAGAATAAGCCATCGCCACACTGTTCACCCGCTGGATGAACGGCATCACTGAAGGTGTGTAACGGCTGAAACTCAGATAAAAATTCCACGGATTATCCCACAGGCGGTCGAGCGAAGCATCATACAAAGTCGCCAACAGACGGGCATCTGCCGGTTTACCGGAAGCATCCAGAATCCGCATCGTCCAAGTTTCTTCTGTGCCCGGACGCAGACGGTCACGGAAAGTCTCCCATTTCAATGTCAGTTTCTTCTCAGGAACCGGACGCTTCAAAGCTACCTGCTTGGCATACCAGATACCCTCCTTCATAAACCCGAAGCTGACGGTGATTCCATCGCCATACTCCGGCTTCCAAGTATAGGAGAACGGGCGAATTTCCTCGTTCAACAGCTGGGCCTCGGACACCAGCATCCGATTTCCGCTATATACATGATAAAACAGATGTACATTCTTCTCACTGCTGCCCACGTACAAAGTCACCGGCCGGTCGGCTTGCAGTTCCGTACCGTCCTGATAGAACCATTCCACAGTCTTTATCGGAGGAACACTGTCACTCAAAGAGAAGAGTACCAATTCCTGTTCCGCGCGACAAAGACGTCCGTGCTCATCACGGGCAGATACATCCAACACGTATTTACCGGAAGCCAGCTGTTTCCACGCCTCCGGCAAAAAAGGCTGGCCCGACTTCACCGTATCCGACCATACCGTCTGCTCCTTCTTTCCAGTCTCCTCCAAGAGGTAAAGATGACAAGCCACCTCCAAGGCCACCGGCTGACGTTGCAAATTCAAGGCTTGCACCTGAATCTTCTCCAGCTTCTCACGAGCCACTTTTCCAGCCAATCCCTTTATCTGCAATCCGACAGCATGTTCACCCACCGGAAGTACCAGTATCCCTTGCTGGGTTTCTCCAGCCACATCCGTCACCTCCGCTTCTATCCGGTAACGATAAAATCCGTCCCATCCCAAGGAAACCTCCGTATCCGGACGCTCCAAGCAGACCTTCACCGCAAAGGTCCCGTCTGTCTGCGTCATCAGTTCTCCTTCCGCCAACTGCTTCTTTTCCGCATCCATACGCCAGAACCAAGCCTTCGAGCGAGTCAAAGTATAACGCACCTTACCGCCCTGTACCGGTGCTCCCGAGAAATTCTTCACCGTTCCCTCCAACGTCAGAGAGTCTCCCATGGTATAGGCTTCCTGCACCTCCTTCCAAGTCACCTCAAACGTCGGACGTTTGTACTCTTCCACCCGAACAGTACAAGAAGTCTTGTCCGATTCAATGCGGAAGGTTCCGGCCAATGTTTCCGTCGGCAACTGGAACTCCGCAGAAAATGCGCCAAAATCATCGGTCGTCAATTCCTTTCGGGCAATTTCCCGGTTATTGGCATCCCGCAAAGCCAACCACACAGCTACCTCCTTGCGTATCTGCACCTCATCCCCTTCCTGCGTATAGGCTACTCCAGACACATAGACCGTCTGCCCTTTACGGTAAAGCGCCCGGTCGGTAAACAAATCCATCCGGTTGGTCGCTTTCTGAGAACGGTTGACAGTCGACAAGACTCTTCTGGACCAATAAGATACCTCCATAAAATCATCTTTCGCAGTCCGTGCATGCATCCATAACCGTGTATTCATATCCGGAACCACGACCTTCCCTTGCTCGTCTGTACGATACGTCTTATATGCCGTATAATTGCCCGGCACCGGAATCGAATAGAACACCAATTCGGCTCCGGCCACCGGCGAACCGGTCTTCCGGTCCACCACATGGCATTCTGTCTGATTTCCTTCCATCGGGAAAGAAACCACCTGAAGTGAAGACAGATGTACCACATCATATCCTGTCTTATCCTTATAGCCATCGGGAACCGACTTCAACACATAAATCCCAGCCTCCGGCATCCAACAAGTCAAGACAGATACCGAATCCTTATAATCAGGTGTCTCCGGTAAGTCCAGCCGCACCTTGTCCACCAGTTTGCCATATTTCTTGATTAATGCTGCATGGTCCACACTATTGGCAAACACAGAAGAAGACGCCTTGAGATCCAATTTATACCATTCCAGCGTAGCCCCTTTCAAGTTCTTGCTAATGACACGAAGTTCCGTTTCTGTCTGCGGATAAGGCCGGGTTACCTGTACCGAAAGCGAAGGCATGTACACGATACGCTGCCTGTCTTTCAGGTCGGCGGAAAACTCCGAATTAGGACAACGCTTCAATCCCTCTTCAAGCACTTTCATTTCGGACACAAAATCCTGTTTCTGGTGATAAAAATCGGCCCAGCAGATATATACAGCCGCACAAGCATCTAATCCGGCATAGGTTTCCGTCCACGACTTCCACAAATCTACCGCCTGAGTGTCCGACAGCAATTGCGGATATCTCCATCCTCTGCGTTGCCAGCAACTCAACCGTTCCAAACGCGTTAACAGCTCGGCCTCACGATTGCGTACAGCCTTGTATTGTGCCAGCAACTTTTCATAATCCTCATACACGGCACATTGTGCCTCCTTACTGCTCCGCCCGTTCATCTTCAACTGATAAATGGCCTGACGCAACAGCAGGTCGTACATATTATCACCGAAATAACGTTGGCTCCATTTCCCAATCTCCGTCATCGGACGAAAATCCACGGCCGAAACCGACAACAAAACCTCTTTTTCTTTTACCGACTGATTGAAATAATATAACACGCTGTCTATCTCCTCGGGACTGGCTTCCAATTTATAAAATCCCGTAAGAAACATCAGTACGGCTTTCTGTAAAGGGTCGTTCTCCTTTATGGCCCAATCCTTCATGTACTGAAGTTCCTTTTGTAAACTATCCGGTGTCAGTTCCACCTGACACTCCACCCGCGAAAGATACGCTTTCAGCAACTGCGGAGTATTTTTCTCTTTCATAGCTCTTTCATAAATCTGATTCACCTGCGAAATCAGCGTCTGTGGCAAATCTTTTTTCCGAGCCTCTTCCACATCCTTCCACAAACTTTCGTAACTCTGAGCCACTCCAGCCAGTGGGAAGATAAAAGTCAGCCATCCGATAGCACATAGTAAGAATAGTCTGTTCATATCCTTCAAATTAAAGTTCCACATCGGTTGTTTCTTATAAAGATAAAGGAGATTTCTTAAATTACTGCATAATTTTTAATTAAAAGAAGCAAACAAGGCCACCGGAGGACACAAAAAAAGAGAACCAGATTCTCTACGAACCCGATTCTCTCCACATCTGTATTTTAAATCTAAAAGTTTATTTCTTTGGCGTATTCTCCAATGTAGCAATCAAGAAATCATAGAATTTCTTCACTGAAGGCACGTGGCAACGTTCTTCCGGAGTATGCGGACACTGCAACGTCGGACCGAATGAAATCATATCCAGTCCTGGTACCACTGCCCCGATAATACCACATTCCAGTCCGGCATGAATCACCTTCACCTCCGGTGCTTCTCCAAACTGCGCCTTGTAGGATTCTTTCATGGCATGCAAAATCGGAGAATTCACATCCGGTTCCCAGCCAGAATAGCTGCCAGAGCGTTCTACGTGCATTCCTGCCATAGAGAAGCAGCTTTCAATGGCCGTATTGCGGTAATCCTTCATGGATTCACGAGAACTGCGTGTCAGCACCTTGATGGTAGCTTTTCCCTTGCCGATTTCCACAATAGCCAGGTTGGAAGAAGTCTCTACCGTATCCGGAATCGTCGGAATAAAACGTTCTACTCCATCCGGGCACGCATAAATGGCATCCACCAGGTTATCACGGATTTCATCGGGCACCATCATCTTCGGCAAATCGATACATTCTGCCGTAAAGCTCAGGCTGTCTTCGATGGTGGCAAACTCATCACGCCATACCTGCTCACATTCACCCACGAATGCCAGTACATCATCCACTTCCGAAGCCGGCACAGTAATCACTACCTCACAGTCACGCGGAATGGCATTGCGCATGTTTCCACCTTCCCAAGATACCAGACAAGCCTCATCGTAAGCAATCACCTGGTTCATGAAACGTGCCATCAACTTGTTGGCATTGGCATGTCCCCAACCAATCTGAATGCCGGAGTGACCACCCCGCAATCCTTTCAAGGTCACCTTCAGCGCCACATCTTCAGGGTCAGTTTCCACTTCCTTGTATTCCAATGTAGCCGTCAGGTCTTCTCCACCTGCACAACCTATATAAAGTTCACCTTCTTCTTCCGAATCGAGATTCAAAAGGATATCTCCTTCCACAGTGCCCTGCTTCAAGCCGAAAGCACCATACATGCCCGTTTCTTCATCGGCCGTAATCAAGGCCATCAGCGGACCGTGTTTCAATGACTTGTCTTCCATAACTGCCATGATGGCCGCTACTCCCATGCCGTTATCCGAACCCAAAGTCGTACCTTTGGCCTTCACCCATTCTCCGTCTACATAGACCGGGATAGGATCGTTCTCAAAATCATGCTGTGTATGTTTGTCTTTCTGAGGAACCATGTCCATGTGAGCCTGCAGAATAACGGCCTTACGGTCTTCCATGCCCGGAGTAGCCGGCTTCCGATAGATAATGTTTCCGGCTTCATCCTGAAATGATTCCACACCTACCTGCTTACCGAAATCCAGCAAGAAGGCCTGAATTTTTTCCAAATGTCCCGACGGACGGGGAATTTGAGTCAACGAATAGAAATGCTTCCACACATTCTGCGGAGCCAAAGAAAGAATTTCGTTCATATTATTATCTGATATTTTATCCGAAAAGCAAATCACTTCCCGGCTTGTTTCTTATTTACCAGCGGCAAAGCCACAAGGCCATAAATACCTAGCAAAATTAATAAAAAGGTTTGAATACCATGCACCAACAAGGCAAATATTCCTGCATCATCTTTATCAACCCCATACATCATCATCATGGTGATGACGGCAAAATGCCACGGACCCGCTCCATTGGGAGTAGGCACAGCTACGGCAATACTTCCTACCACAAACATCACCAATCCCGGCATCCAGCCCAGCGAAGCGGAAAAATCAAAACAATAGAAGCTGACATAGAACTGCAAAAAATAGCAGACCCATATACCTATTGTATATAAGGTAAAGAGAAGCGGTTGTTTCACATGACGGAGGGAAAGGCATCCGGCCCATACATCGTTCAAGATGCTTCGCACTTTCGTGAAAATGGCCAACTTTCGTATCAGAAAGAAAACCAACACTCCTGCTGCAAACAGACAAGTTAGAGTAATGTAAAAGTTAGTAGAAGTGAAAAGTCCCGTAAAGAATCCCATGTTCGTACCCGTTTTCTCAAAGAAAGCCGCAAAAATACGCGACTGGAGCAACAGGGTCACCACCGTAATAAGTATCACACAAATGCTGTCGATGAGCCGTTCGGTAACGACTGTACCCAATGACTTGGAAAAAGAAACCCCGTCGTATTTTGCCAAGATACCACAACGGGAAACTTCCCCCACACGAGGCACCACCAAATTGGCCGCATAAGATACAAACACCGCATACACGCTGTTCGAAAGTTTAGGGTATTCCCCCAACGGAGCCAGTGTCAGGTTCCAGCGCCACCCGCGAAACAGATGTCCAAACACCCCGAACACCAGCGAAAAGGCCATCCAACCGTAATTCATTCCCCCATCGAGCACACTCCACACCCGCCGGAAGTCGAAATCATGGTAAGTCCACCACAGAATGGCAGCTCCCAGCACCAGTGGAAGCGCGATTTGGCAGGCTCTATTTATTATTTTTTTTAAACCTGTTCGTTCCAAAATCAGTCGGTATATAAAGATTTATATTTAACTTTGCAAGATACAAAGATAATACGAACATTTAAAACCTGAGGCATGAAATTAGTAAAACCTAAAAAGTTTTTAGGACAACACTTTCTGAAAGACCTGCAAGTGGCACAAGACATCGCCGACACGGTGGATGCTTGTCCATCACTTCCCGTTCTCGAAGTAGGCCCCGGAATGGGAGTTCTCACCCAATACCTGCTGAAGAAAGAGCGTCCGCTCAAAGTTGTGGAACTCGACTTTGAATCGGTGGCATATCTGCGTGAGAATTTTCCGCAGCTGGGCGACCACATCATCGAACAGGATTTTCTGAAAATGGATCTCCGGCAACTTTTCGACGGAAAGCCTTTCGTTTTGACCGGGAACTATCCTTACAACATATCCAGCCAGATTTTCTTCAAGATGCTTGATAACAAGGACCTCATTCCCTGCTGTACGGGTATGATTCAGAAAGAAGTGGCTGAACGTATTGCCGCATCCCCAGGGAACAAAACTTATGGTATCCTAAGCGTACTGATACAGGCTTGGTATAGCGTGGAATACCTGTTCACGGTGCATGAGCACGTGTTCAACCCTCCCCCGAAAGTAAAAAGCGCCGTCATCCGCATGACCCGCAACGAAACCAAGGAACTGGGTTGCAACGAACAACTGTTCAAGCAGATTGTCAAGACCACGTTCAACCAGCGGCGCAAGACACTCCGCAATTCCATTTCATCCATTTTGGACAAGGGAAACCCGCTCAGCGCCGACCCCATTTTCAACAAACGCCCGGAGCAACTGTCCGTACAAGACTTTATCGACTTGACGAACCGGGTGGAAGAAGCCTTGAAAACGTCCGCCCCTAATGCGGAATAACCCTGCACACGAGACTACAGACTACAATAAAAGAACTCATCTGAAACTTACGAGATGAACAGCGAAGATATCAAAACCGTCACCGAACTGATTGAGAAGAAAGACTCCGACCAGTTAAAGGAAACCCTCAAAGACTTGCATCCGGCGGACATTGCCGAATTGTGCAACGAACTGGACGCAGAAGACGCCCGCTTCATCTATCTGCTGCTGGACAATGAAACGGCAGCCGACGTGTTGATTGAAATGGACGAGGACGCACGAAAGAAGTTCCTCGAAATCCTCCCCCCGGAAACCATCGCCAAACGCTTCGTGGATTATATGGACTCGGATGATGCCGTTGACATCATCCGTGAAATGGACGAGGACAAACAGGAAGAAGTACTTTCACACATCGAAGACATCGAACAGGCGGGCGACATCGTCGACTTGCTGAAATACGACGAAGACACTGCCGGAGGTTTGATGGGTACGGAAATGGTGATTGTGAACGAGAACTGGAGTATGCCCGAATGTCTGCGCGAAATGCGGCTGCAGGCCGAAGACATGGACGAAATCTATTATGTATATGTAGTAGACGACGACGAACGCCTGCGGGGAGTATTCCCGTTGAAGAAGATGATTACCAGTCCGTCGGTATCCAAGGTGAAACATGTGATGAAAAAAGACCCGATTTCCGTCCACGTAGATACCCCCATTGAGGAAGTGGTGCAAACCATTGAGAAATATGATCTTGTAGCCGTCCCCGTAGTTGACAGTATTGGCCGTCTGGTAGGACGAATCACCGTCGACGACGTGATGGATGAGGTTCGTGAACAAGCCGAGCGTGACTACCAGTTGGCATCCGGTCTGTCGCAGGACGTAGAAACTGACGACAACGTGTTCCGTCAGACCACCGCCCGTTTGCCGTGGCTGCTAATCGGTATGCTCGGAGGTATCGGCAACTCCATGATTCTGGGAAACTTCGACACCACTTTTGCCGCCCATCCGGAAATGGCCCTTTACATTCCCCTTATCGGTGGAACAGGAGGAAACGTAGGAACCCAGTCATCCGCGTTGGTGGTACAAGGACTGGCCAACAGCTCACTGAACGCCGAAAACACGTTCAAACAGGTGCTGAAAGAATCCGTGGTGGCCCTTATCAATGCTACCATCATCTCCATGCTGGTATATATCTACAATTTCATTCGTTTCGGAGCTACCGCCACAGTGAGTTACTCCGTCTCCATCAGCCTGTTTGCCGTCGTCATGTTTGCCTCCATATTCGGCACGCTCGTACCCATGACACTGGAAAAGCTGAAAATCGATCCGGCCATCGCCACCGGCCCTTTCATATCCATTACCAACGACATCATCGGCATGTTGATGTACATGGGAATCACCGTATTGCTAGCCTGAAAATTTATCCAAAAAAACGCAAGTGCGTTTGGAGTAAAACGCAAGTACATTTTACTCCAAACGCCTTTACGTTTTAGATAAAACGCCTAAGCGTTTTTCTTCAAACGCAAGGACGTTTTCAATACGATAAAAATCCACTGAAAATTCTCTTATTTCTTCATATCTCTTCAAAAAAATCAGCTGCATTTTGTAGTTTTTGTCTGAAAAAGTATGAAAATCAGATTTTATTTCTTTAATTTGTAAGAGTCTTTTAAGAAACACACATATAAACAAAAGAAATTATACTCTTTAAAATCTATATACGATGGAAGTAAATGAAACCAACCGCCCATTAACCGAGGCTCCAATGGAAAATCCCGTTGAAGCTCTGGTTCCTACTGTGGAAGAAACCGAAAAGGAAACATACACCCCGAAACAGACACTGGAAGAAGTGGTGCAACGCCTTAAGGAAATCAATGAAAAAAATGACCTGACCGACAAACAGGAAATTGACGTACTCAAACAAACATTCTACAAGCTACAAAAGGCCAAACTAGAAGCGGCACGGAAAGCTTTCATCGATGAAGGAGGAAAGGCAGAAGAGTTTACCCCACAAGCAGAACCTGCGGAAGAGGAATTCAAAACAGTCATGAATGCCATCAAGGAAAAAAGGAATGCCTTGGCGGCTGCCCAGGAAAAAGAAAAAGAAGAAAACCTGACCAAAAAATTGGGCATTTTGGAAAGAATGAAATTCCTGACCGAATCGCAGGAAGATACCAATAAGATTTACGACGATTTCAAGAAACTCCAACAGGAATGGAACGAAATCGGACAAATACCTGCAGCCAAAGTCAATGAGCTCTGGAAAACATATCAGCTTTACACCGAAAAATTCTACGACATGGTGAAGCTGAACAATGAATTCCGCGAATATGACTTCAAGAAAAACCTGGAACAGAAAACCCGTCTTTGCGAAGCGGCTGAAAAACTGGCCGACGAACCCGACGTCATTTCGGCCTTCCACCAACTGCAGAAGCTTCATCAGGAATTCCGAGCCATCGGACCAGTGGCCAAAGATTTGCGCGAAGCCATCTGGACACGTTTCAAAACTGCTTCTACGGTAATCAACAAACGCCATCAGCAACACTTTGAGGAGTTGAAAGAGAAGGAACAGAACAATCTGGATCAGAAAACCGTGATTTGTGAGATTGTGGAAGGTATGGAATACGATACCTTTACCACTTTCGCCGACTGGGAGGACAAAACCAAGGAAATTCTGGCCCTGCAGGCCAAATGGAAAACCATCGGCTATGCCCCACAGAAAATGAACGTCAAGATTTTTGAACGCTTCCGCGCGGCATGCGACGAATTCTTCCGCCGGAAAGCGGCGTTCTTCAAATCGGTCAAGGAAACCATGGCCGCCAATCTGGAAAAGAAAAAAGCACTCTGCGAGAAGGCCGAAGCCCTGAAAGACAGTACCAACTGGAAAGAAACAGCCGAAATCCTGACCAAACTCCAAAAGGAATGGAAAACGGTCGGTCCGGTGGCCAAAAAGCATTCAGATGCTGTATGGAAACGTTTTATTGGTGCCTGTGACTATTTCTTCGAACAGAAAAACAAAGCTACTTCTTCACAACGCACAGAAGAAGTAGAAAATCAGGCTAAAAAAGAAGATGTCATCAAGCGGATGGCTACTTTGGAAGCTTCCGGAGCGGCCGATGAAGCCACCGCAGAACAGGTACGTGCCCTGATGAAAGAATGGAACTCTATCGGCTTCGTTCCTTTCAAGGAAAAAGACCGTCTGTACAAAGAATTCCACGGACTGGTGGACAAGCTGTTTGACCGCCTGCACCTGTCGGCCACAGAAAAACGCCTGAACAACGTACGTACCGGCGGCAATAAAGAAAGTAACCTTTATCGTGACCGTGAACGTTTGGTTCGCACCTACGAAGGACTGAAGAACGACATCCAGACTTACGAAAATAACCTCGGCTTCCTGAATTCTTCTTCCAAGAAGGGAAACACACTGGTGGCCGACATCACCCGAAAGATTGAGCGTCTGAAAAAAGACATGGAACTGGTACTGGACAAAATCAAAGCCATTGACGAAAGCTTGAAAGAAAAAGAATAAGATAAATGTATCCTACCCTAAAGAGGTCACTTCAAACCTGAAGAATGACCTCTTTTTTATTTTAAACCCTCTCGGACTTACTACGTAGCAATCCACTCATTACTCCGTAGTAATACTTCCACTACCAGATAGTAATTACAATCTTACCTTATAGTAAAATCTCTTCCAAATCATCGGGTACATACACTTTCCCCCCGAATTGCGAAGCAGCCTCCGCCGTATAACGTGCTTTCCGGGTAGCCAGTGTCTTGTCTTCCGTGTGATACAGCAACAGATTCTTTACCCCCAGCTGAGCAGCCAAACGGCCTGCATCGAGTGCTGTGCTGTGATGTTTCTCATAAGGTTTGAATCGTTTCCGGTCTTCGTACAGACAAAACGCTTCACACAGCAGCCAGTCGGCTCCTTCCACATAGTGGCGGTTGCATTCATTGTAGGGTTCATCGCCCAGGCAGACCAATGATTGCCCGTCGGGCAACGTGGCCCGGAAGCCAAACTGTTTCTCTTTGATGGAAGCAATGTCAAAACATTCCACCTCCAGACCGATGGCCTGAAACTTGCCCCCATTTTCTACTTCGCATAACAGGATATCTTCTCCCAGACGAGCGACAATTTTTTTCGGCAACGTCATCCGGCAAATCCAATCAAGTACCTTTACCACCTTCTCATGACCGTACACCCGCAACATTCCTTCATATTCACCTTTCTGAATGGCCTGAGCCACTACCCGAATCATCCATATCACTCCTAAAATATGGTCGGTATGAGCATGCGTCACAAAAATCTCATGAATGTGGTTCAAAGGGATATGAGCTTTCTGCAGTTGCGACAAGATACCGTTTCCTCCTCCGGCATCCACCAAAAAATAGTTTTCTCCACGGCAAAGTGCAAAACAGGTATTGTAACAGTTCACTACGGCAGCATTTCCCGTGCCCAGCATAATCAGTTTCATCGAATTTTCCATCATAATCTTTCCTCTAAAAAACTATACAAAGGTACAATTTTTTCTCTTTTGCATTTTTAACACATTCAAAAAATACCATTATCCCTACCTCATACAAGCATCGACCAAGCCTTCCATGACACGCCACCAAAAATACAATAAGTAGCCAACATCACCCCTCGTCTACCTTTCGCTTAAGCCCTTGAATATTCGCCACTTCAAGTTCATTGCAATCAGAAAAAGACTGAAACGAAAAATCACCCTGAATACATATTGTAGGAAATACAAAAACAAAGAATTACGATATTGTATATACTAAGATATTCATTCTATTGAACAATAAGCATTTACACAACCAAAAATGCGCTTGCATATCTCAATAAAAAAAACGTTCTTTGCAATGAAGACAAAAAAATGCTTATGGAATACACACGACAATTAGCCAACAATCATATCTCGGTAGACTGCGTAGTCATCGGGTTTGACGGAGAGAAACTGAAAGTGCTGCTCGTCAAACGTATGGGGGAAGAAAGTGGAGAAGTTTTCCATGACATGAAGCTTCCGGGAAGCCTTATTTATATGGATGAAGATCTGGACGATGCCGCCAAACGAGTACTTCATGATTTGACGGGTCTCAAGAACGTAAATCTGATGCAATTCAAGGCGTTCGGTTCCAAAGACCGTACCAAGAATCCCAAAGACGTACATTGGTTGGAACGGGCCGAGAAAGCTAAAGTGGAGCGGATTGTGACCATCGCCTATTTGGCCTTGGTCAAAATAGACAAGACTTTAAACAAGAACCTGGATGAATATAAGGCTGAATGGGTGGCTCTTGAGGACATCAAGGACCTTGCCTTCGACCACAACCTGATCATTGCAGAGGCCATCAAGTTCATCCGTCAGCACATCGAATTCAACCCGTCGTGCATTTTCGAACTGCTGCCGCGCAAATTCACGGCCCTACAGCTCCGGATGCTCTACGAAGTGATTCTCGGCAAACCGTTGGACGTACGCAACTTCCACAAGAAGATTTCCATGATGGAATACATCGTACCCTTGGAGGAATATGAACAGGGAGTATCCCATCGTGCCGCAAGGTATTACCGGTTCGACCGGAAAATCTACAACAAAACAAGAAGATAATCAAAAAACGATATAAAAATATGTATTTATTAGGTTATGACATAGGAAGCTCGTCAGTCAAGGCGAGTCTGGTAAACGTAGAAACCGGGAAATGCGCCGCTTCTGCTTTTTTCCCAAAAACAGAAGCCCCTATCCTTGCTGTCAAACAAGGATGGGCTGAACAAGATCCGCAAAGCTGGTGGGAAAATCTGAAACTGGCCACACAAGCTGTATTGACCACATCCGGAGCCAAGGCAGAAGAAATCAAAGCCATCGGTATTTCGTATCAGATGCACGGACTGGTTTGCGTGGACAAGAACCAGCAGGTACTTCGTCCTTCCATTATCTGGTGCGACTCCAGAGCCGTACCCTATGGACAGAAGGCTTTTCAGGAATTAGGAGAAGCACAGTGCCTTTCTCATCTGCTCAACTCACCGGGCAACTTTACAGCTTCCAAACTGGCATGGGTAAAGGAAAACGAACCGGACGTTTATGCGAAGATTTACAAAGTCATGCTTCCGGGCGACTACATTGCCATGCGACTGACCGGGGAAATCTGTACCACCGTATCCGGATTGTCAGAAGGTATGTTTTGGGACTTTAAGGAAAACAAGGTAGCAGATTTCTTGCTGGACTACTATGGTATCGACGCCTCCCTGCTGGCTGACATCCGTCCGACTTTCTCCGAACAAGGTAAAGTGACAGAAAAGGTTGCTGCCGAACTGGGACTGAAAGCGGGAACTCCGGTCACATACCGTGCCGGTGACCAACCGAACAATGCATTGTCATTGAATGTATTCAATCCAGGAGAAATTGCTTCTACTGCCGGTACATCGGGAGTGGTATACGGAGTGAACGGCAGTGTGAACTACGACCCGTTGTCACGTGTCAACACCTTCGCACATGTCAATCATACTCCTTCACAGACTCGTCTGGGTGTATTGCTCTGCATCAACGGTACTGGTATTCTCAACTCGTGGATGAAGCGTACACTCGCTTCCGACCTCAGCTATGCGGAAATGAACGAGGTAGCTGCTAAAGCTCCCATCGGAGCAGACGGTATCAGCATCCTGCCTTTCGGCAACGGAGCGGAACGAATGTTGCAGAACCAGGAAACAGGCTGTTCCATCCAAGGTGTCAACTTCAACCTGCACAACCGCAGCCATCTGTTGCGTGCCGCACAGGAAGGAATCGTATTCTCTTTCCGCTACGGCATTGACATCATGAAAGGGATGGGAATGGACGTAAAGAAAATTCATGCCGGACATGCCAACATGTTCCTGAGCCCGCTCTTCCGCGACACACTGGCCGGAGTAACCGGAGCGACCATCGAACTGTATGACACCGACGGTTCTGTAGGTGCCGCCAAAGGAGCCGGAATGGGCGCAGGCATCTACCGCGACCACGTGGAAGCTTTTGCCACACTCGACAAACTGGCGGTTATCGAACCGAAGGCCTCTGACACAGCCGCTTATGCCGACGCATACGCCCGTTGGAAAGAAAGTCTTGAAACTATCACAAAAAAATAATCATACATTAACTTTAAAAACAAAAATATTATGGCAACAAAAGAGTACTTTCCGGGAATCGGAAAAATCAAATTTGAAGGTGTAGAAAGCAAAAACCCGATGGCTTTCCGTTATTATGACGCAAACAAAATCATCATGGGCAAACCGATGAAAGAATGGTTGAAGTTTGCAATGGCTTGGTGGCATACATTGTGTGCTGAAGGCGGTGACCAGTTCGGTGGTGGAACCAAGACTTTCCCCTGGAAAGGAAATCCGGACAAAGTACAAGCTGCAAAAGACAAGGCCGATGCAGGTTTTGAGTTCATGCAGAAAATCGGTATCGAATACTACTGCTTCCACGATGTAGACTTGTGCGACGAAGCTGCTACCATCGAAGAATACGAAGCCAACTTGAAAGAAATCGTAGCTTACCTCAAGAAAAAACAAGAAGAAACAGGTATCAAACTGTTGTGGGGTACTGCCAACGTATTCGGTCACGCACGTTATATGAACGGTGCAGCTACCAATCCTGATTTCGATGTAGTAGCCCGTGCCGCTGTACAGATTAAAAATGCCATCGATGCGACCATCGAACTAGGCGGTACAAACTATGTATTCTGGGGTGGACGTGAAGGTTACATGTCACTGCTGAACACCGACCAGAAGCGTGAAAAGGAACACTTGGCACAGATGCTGAAAATGGCTCGTGATTATGCTCGTGCAAAAGGCTTCAAAGGAACCTTCCTGGTTGAGCCGAAACCGATGGAACCGACTAAACATCAGTATGACGTAGATACAGAAACCGTAATCGGATTCTTGAGAGCACACGGATTGGACAAAGACTTTAAAGTTAACATCGAAGTAAACCATGCCACTCTGGCCGGTCACACTTTTGAACACGAACTGGCTGTAGCTGTCGACAACGGCATGCTGGGTTCTATCGATGCCAACCGTGGTGACTATCAGAACGGATGGGATACTGACCAGTTCCCTATCGACAATTATGAACTGATTCAGGCCATGATGCAGATTATCCGTGGCGGTGGTCTGGGCAATGGTGGTACCAACTTCGATGCCAAGACACGTCGTAACTCTACCGACCTGGAAGACATCTTCATCGCACACATCGCCGGAATGGATGCCATGGCACGTGCTTTGGAAAATGCAGCCCGCCTGCTCGAAGAATCTCCTTACAAGAAGATGTTTGCTGACCGTTATGCTTCCTTCGACAGCGGTAAAGGAAAAGAATTTGAAGAAGGCAAGCTGACTCTGGAAGATGTAGTAGCCTACGCTAAGAAGGCAGGTGAACCGAAACAGACCAGCGGAAAACAAGAATTGTATGAAGCTATTGTAAACATGTATTGCTAATAAGCTAAGAATTTAGCGCTCAGCCGGCATGCCCGTCGGTGAAGTTTATCTTCCCCGACCGGGTATGCCGGTTTTCTTTTAAACTTTTTATTATGGAATACACAGAAAAAGGAAGCAGAACTTATCTGTTCTCCATCGTACTTGTAGCCGTTCTTGGAGGACTTCTATTCGGTTATGATACAGCCGTCATTTCTGGTGCAGAAAAAGGCCTTCAAGCTTTCTTCATGGGCGCAGATGATTTTATTTATACTGACACTTGGCACGGAATCACCTCTTCAAGTGCCCTTTTAGGCTGCATCATCGGTAGTGCCCTTTCCGGCTTTTTTGCATCTCGTTTTGGAAGAAAGTTTTCCCTCCTATTTGCAGGCATCATGTTTTTCTTGTCAGCCCTAGGTTCATACTATCCGGAATTTCTCCTATTTCCATACGGAACCCCCTCCTATTCATTGTTGGTGGCATTCAATTTCTACCGTGTCATTGGAGGCATAGGCGTAGGACTGGCTTCGGCCATCTGTCCCATGTATATAGCAGAGATTGCTCCGAGCAACATCCGAGGAACATTAGTCTCCTGGAACCAGTTTGCCATCATCTTCGGACAGTTGGTAGTGTATTTTGTCAACTTCCTTATCCTGGGCAACCACCTGAATCCTGTTGTAGAAATCGTAGACGGGGTAAACCGCATCATGAACCCGGAAGAAGCAGCCTGGACCATTGAAAGCGGATGGCGTCTGATGTTTGTCAGTGAAGCTGTTCCTGCCGGACTGTTTACCCTTCTGGTACTGTTTGTCCCTGAAACACCCCGTTATCTGGCCATGACCGGACGCGATGAAAAAGCCTTGTTTGTATTGAGTCGAATCAACGGACTGACACAAGCCAAAACAATCCTAAGTGAAATTAAAGCCACAGCGAATGAAAAAACAGAAAAGCTGTTTACATACGGCTGGATGGTAATCTTCATCGGCATCATGCTGAGCGTCTTCCAACAAGCCGTAGGTATCAATGCCGTACTTTACTTTGCTCCTCGTATCTTTGAAAGCATGGGTATGGGCAACCCAATGGTACAGACCGTTTTCATGGGCATTGTCAATATTCTGTTTACCTTACTAGCCGTCTTTACCGTAGAAAAATGGGGACGCAAACCCCTGCTGATTTACGGTTCCATCGGTATGGCAATCGGTGCACTGGGAGTGGCATTCAGTAATGCCGTTGCAGGACTTTCCCCCATGATACCTGTCATCAGCATCATGGTTTACAGTGCCTCGTTCATGTTCAGCTGGGGCCCGATTTGTTGGGTACTCATCGCCGAAATCTTCCCCAACACTATCCGTGGGGCTGCCGTAGCCATCGCCGTAGCCTTCCAATGGATATTCAATTTCATCGTTTCGTCTACCTTCCTGCCGATGTACAACATGAGCGCCGGAGATATGGGAGAAAAATTCGGACACATGTTCGTATATGGACTATACGGAGCAATCTGTATCCTTGCAGCCCTCTTTGTATGGCGGCTAGTCCCGGAAACCAAGGGCAAAACACTGGAAGACATGACACGTCTGTGGAAGACACGCCGGAAATGACCTTCAGAAACAAACATAAAAAAAGACATTCAGGAAAACCTCACTGAATGTCTTTTTTTGTAGCGGGACCCGGGATTGAACCGGGGACCTCATGATTATGAATCATGCGCTCTAACCAGCTGAGCTATCCCGCCATTCCATTAAAAAAACCGCCAGGCGTGGAAGCCACCCAACGGCTAAATCATTCTTCGTAGCGGGACCCGGGATTGAACCGGGGACCTCATGATTATGAATCATGCGCTCTAACCAGCTGAGCTATCCCGCCATCATTTCGTGATTGCGGGTGCAAAGATAGAGTAACTTTTTGAATTACGCAAATTTATCTTCTCTTTTTTACTGTTTTTCCACTGAAGAGTGTATAAAGCCTAAATCTACATTCACATAACAGGCTGTAAACAAAAACATTCCATTCCATCGGCAGAAAGCTAGCGTTTGTCTTACCATATATCCTAGCCTTTATTCCAAGTACCCACAGCAGAAAAAGTTCTAAAAAAATTTCTTCAATCACTATGGAGTGAACAAAAAAATACTTTAATTTGCCGCCGTTGCAAAAAAATACAAATAAAAACGCCAAAAACATCATGAAAAGAAAAACACAAATCGAATATCCACTGAACCCTTCATCCAGTGTCATTATATGGAACGCCATCAGTACCACCGCAGGCCTGCAACGCTGGTTTGCCGACCAAGTGACGAAAGAAGGAAAAACTTATACGTTCCGCTGGGGAAAGACTGAAACACGGCAAGCCATCGTAGTCAACAGCCGACCGGAATTCTTTATCCGTTTTCATTGGCTGGATGATGAGGAGGCCAAGAGCTATTTTGAGATGAAAATCCATTACAACGAACTGACTACCGACCATACACTGGAAATTACAGACTTCGCTGAACCAGGAGAAGAGGAAGATGTACGTAATCTATGGGATTCCCAGATAGAGACCTTGAAAAGAGTTTTCGGAGTATAAATCTATAAAATATACAAAACTTTATTTTGCTGTCCGTTTTTTGTGCTACTTTTGCATGCTGATAATTATGATACAGGAATGCTACGCATAAAAAAACTTGATATTTTCGTTTTAAAGAGTTTTCTGCTGCTCTTTTCGGGGACATTCTTTATCTGCCTTTTCATTTTCATGATGCAGTTTTTATGGAGATATGTCGACGAACTGGTAGGAAAAGGTCTGGAGATGAACGTGCTTGCCCAGTTTTTTTTCTTATCGGCACTGACTCTGATTCCTCTGTCTCTTCCACTGGCCATTCTGTTGGCTGCCCTGATGACATTCGGAAACTTTGGAGAACGCTATGAATTGCTGTCTATGAAAGCGGCAGGCATCCCTTTACTCCGCATTATCCGTCCGGTCGTGCTTTTCTGCATGTTTCTGGGAATCATGTCGTTTTTTTTTCAGAACGTAATCGGGCCTAAGGCACAGAAAGAGCTGTGGACCTTACTGGTTTCCATGAAACAAAAATCACCGGAAGTGGACATTCCGGAAGGAGTGTTTTACAGTGACATTGAAGGATATAACATCTATGTAAAGAAAAAAGACCGTGAAACAGGTATCCTGAAAGACGTCCTGATATACAATTTTTCCGATGGATTTGAGAATGCTCACATCATCTGGGCAGCAGAAGGAAAGTTGGAACTGACTGCCGACAAAAAACATCTGTACCTGCATCTGTACAACGGAGAGCAATTTGAGAACCTGAAATCCCAATCGGTCATCTCACGCAACGTTCCCTACCGCCGGGAAACATTCAAGGAGAAACACACACTGATTGCCTTCGATACCAACTTTGAAATGGTGGACGGCAATTTCCTGAACCAGCGTTCAGACATCAAAAATATGCGCGAGATTTCACTCGCCATCGACTCTCTGAGCATGTATGCCGACAGCGTAGGACATGCCATGTATTCGGATGCCATGAAAACAACTTACCGAAAACCGTTACTCACCAAAACTGATTCTACCAAAATCCAGACAGAACATCTGAGCATTATCAATACCGACAGCATTCTGAACGGCATGACGTCGGCACAGCGGTTGAAAGCCATCAACACCACCGAAATGCGTCTTTCCTCACTCATTTCAGAATGGAGCATGAAAAGCTATATGACAAGAGAGGCCGACGGAAACATCCGCCGTCACCAATCAGACTGGCACAAAAAAATCACTTTGTCACTGGCCTGTATCATCTTCTTCTTTATTGGTGCCCCATTGGGAGCCATCATCCGAAAAGGAGGACTGGGTATGCCAGTGGTAATTTCGGTCTTGATCTTTGTGCTCTACTACATCATCGACTCCGGAGCGACCCGTGTGGCCAAAAGTGGAGAGATGAACATTGTGCTGGGCACGTGGATGAGTACGATTATCTTGGCTCCACTGGGCGGATTTCTGACCTACAAATCCAACAAGGATTCTGTGGTATTCAACATCGATGTATATGTGGCTTTCTTCCGAAAGATACTGGGCATCAGAGTATCACGCCACATCTTCAAGAAGGAAGTCATCATCCATACTCCAGACTACGACCGAATCTACCAAGACCTGGACGACCTTTGCCGGAAGTGTGAAACCTACGAAAACACCCACAAGCTGTTGGGGCCGCCGAACTACTATCAGGTGTTTACAAACAACAAGCATGACGATGCCATCAAGGAAATCAGCCAGCAGATGGAAGCGTTGATAGAAGAATTGTCCAACACAAAAGACGGAGTTGTGCTGAACTTTTTGAACAATTATCCGTTCTTATCTATCAAAGCGCATAAGAGCGTGTCGGACAACCGCTGGCTCAATCTGCTGATTGGAATCATTGTTCCAGCCGGATTACTCATCTGGCTGAATATCTGGCGTTACCGGGTACGTCTGGACAAGGATCTGAAAACCATTGTCAAGACCAGCCGTGACATACAAGAAAGAATTAAAAAATCATTCTAAACTATCATATCATTATGGAGAAAATCAAACTGAATACAATTGAAGAGGCAATCGAAGATTTCCGCAAAGGAGAATTCGTCATCATCGTAGACGACGAGGACCGCGAAAATGAGGGCGACCTGGTGGTAGCTGCCGAACTGATTACCCCGGAAAAAGTAAATTTCATGCTGAAACATGCAAGAGGTGTACTTTGCGCCCCTATCACTATATCCCGCTGCGAGGAACTGGACTTGCCACATCAGGTGTCTAACAACACGTCTGTATTGGGCACACCGTTCACCGTAACCATCGACAAACTGGAAGGCTGTACTACCGGAGTTTCAGCTGCCGACCGTGCAGCTACCATCCGTGCACTGGCCGACCCGACTTCCAAACCGGAAACTTTCGGACGACCGGGACACGTGAACCCGCTGTATGCACAGGACAAAGGTGTACTCCGCCGTGCCGGACATACGGAAGCCTGCGTGGATATGGCCCGCTTGGCCGGACTCTACCCTGCCGCTGCCCTGATGGAAGTGATGAATGAAGACGGTACGATGGCCCGTCTGCCGGAACTGAAGAAGATGGCCGACGAATACGGCTTCAAACTGATTTCCATTGCCGACCTCATTGCTTACCGCCTGAAACAGGAATCACTGGTAGAAAAAGGAGTGGAAGTAGACATGCCGACCGAATACGGCCACTTCCGTCTGATTCCTTTCCGCCAGAAGAGCAACGGACTGGAACATGTGGCCCTGATTAAAGGCACTTTCGCCGAAAACGAACCGGTACTGGTACGCGTACATTCATCTTGTGCTACCGGCGACATCTTCGGCTCCATGCGCTGCGACTGCGGAGAACAGTTGCACAAGGCCATGCAGCAAATCGAGAAAGAAGGAAAGGGAGCCATCATCTACCTGAACCAGGAAGGACGCGGCATCGGCCTCATGGAAAAGATGAAAGCCTACAAGCTGCAGGAAGAAGGGATGGACACGGTAGATGCCAACCTTTGTCTGGGACATCAGGCCGACGAACGCGACTACGGAGTAGGCGCACAGATTCTTCGCGAAGTCGGTATCCACAAGATGCGTCTGCTCACCAACAATCCGGTCAAGCGTGTGGGACTGGAAGCTTACGGACTGGAAATCGTGGAAAACGTGCCTATCGAAGTGACTCCCAACAAATACAATGAACGCTACCTGCGTACCAAAAAAGACAGAATGGGACATACCCTACATTTCAATAAATAATCAAAACGTATGGAAACAAACAATTTAGTAAAAAATTATGCCAGCAAGGCTGCGCAAACCGCTTTGTTCCGCAGTGTATATCTCTGGATGACACTGGCACTGGTCATTACGGGCTTTGTAGCCATGTATGTGGCCAAATCGTACACCCTCATTGAAGCCATGATGCAGAACTCCATCCTGTTCTGGGGCTTGCTGATTGCAGAAGTAGCCCTGGTGATGTATCTTTCTGCCCGCATACACAAAATCAGCTTCACTACGGCTACCCTCCTGTTCATCGCTTATTCGGTACTGAACGGGGTCACGATGTCCGTACTTTTCCTGATTTATACCCTCAGTTCCATTGCCACTACCTTCTTTGTGACAGCCGGAACGTTCGGGGTAACTGCTTTATACGGCTATGTCACCAAGAAAGACCTTACCCGTATCGGCAGTCTTTGCCTGATGGGAGTCATCGGACTGATTATCGCCTCACTGGTGAACATGTTCCTCCACAACTCGATGATGGACATGATTATTTCCTACATCGGCGTGCTGCTCTTTGTGGGGCTCACCGCTTACGACTCACAGAAAATCAAGCGACTCCTGTCGCACGACGACATTGAAGTGAACGAGACCACGCAGAAAATAGCCCTGATGGGAGCCTTGACCCTGTATCTCGACTTCATCAACTTGTTCATTTATCTCCTCCGGATACTTGGAGACAGAAAATAAACCTTTTTCGAAGCTAATTTCTTTTATATATGGAAGAAATTAGCTTCTTTTGCAAAAAATTTCCAACTTTAATAACACAATAACATGAACCAACTTTCAGATCGTTTGAACAGCCTGTCGCCTTCGGCTACACTGGCTATGTCACAGAAAAGTAGTGAACTTAAAGCTCAGGGGGTTGACGTCATCAACCTGAGTGTGGGAGAACCGGATTTCAACACTCCTGACCACATCAAAGAAGCTGCCAAGAAGGCCATTGACGAAAACTACTCTCGTTATTCACCTGTAGCCGGCTATCCGGCACTGCGCAACGCCATCGTGGCAAAACTGAAAAAAGAAAACGGTCTGGAATACACCGCCGCTCAAATCAGCTGTGCAAACGGTGCCAAGCAGTCTGTCTGCAACACCATCATGACCTTGATTAACAAAGGTGACGAAGTAATCGTTCCGGCTCCTTATTGGGTGAGCTATCCGGAAATGGTAAAACTGGCAGAAGGTACTCCTGTCATTGTACGTGCCGGCATCGAACAGGACTTCAAGATTACTCCTGCTCAGCTGGAAGCAGCCATCACTCCGAAAACACGTGCGCTGATTCTCTGCTCTCCGTCCAACCCGACAGGTTCCGTATATTCTAAGGAAGAACTGAAAGGACTGGCAGAAGTCATCGCCAAACACGAACGTGTGATTGTAATTGCCGATGAAATCTACGAACATATCAACTATATCGGCAAACACGAAAGCATCGCTCAGTTTGCTGACATCAAAGACCGAGTAGTCATCGTCAACGGTGTATCAAAGGCATACGCTATGACGGGATGGCGTATCGGTTTCATTGCCGGACCGGAATGGATTGTAAAAGGCGTGAACAAGCTGCAGGGACAGTACACTTCAGGACCTTGCTCTGTATCACAGAAAGCTGCGGAAGCCGCTTACACGGGCACACAGGCTCCGGTAGAAGAAATGCGCAAGGCATTTGAACGCCGTCGCGACCTGATTGTGAAACTGGCAAAAGAAATCCCGGGATTTGAGGTGAACGTGCCGCAGGGAGCCTTCTACCTGTTCCCGAAATGCGACTCTTTCTTCGGAAAGAAAGACGGCGACCGTGTCATCAACAATGCGGATGACTTGGCTATGTACCTGCTGGAAGTAGGCCACGTGGCTTGCGTAGGCGGTACTTCTTTCGGTGCGCCTGAATGCATCCGTATGAGTTACGCCACTTCCGACGAGAACATCGTAGAATCTATGCGCCGTATCAAGGAAACTTTGGCTCGTTTGAAATAACAAGCAGAAAAAGAGACGATTACATAACAGCTCCGAAGATTTTTCGGGGCTGTTTTTTTATGCTTCAAAAAACGCACTTGCATTTGGAATAAAACGCACTTGCGTTTCAGATAAAACGTACCTGCGTTTGAGTTGAAATGTACTTGCGTTTTAACCGAAACGCAAAGGCGTTTTTACAGGACCTGATTTGACACCATATTCCCCAGAAAAAGGCAAAAAAAATAAGGGAATCCTTTAACAGGGTTCCCTTATTTTGTGTCATACAGACGATTCGATTATCCCAAGTGAATTGCTTCAGAAGGACAAACGTCAGCACAAGTTCCACATTCTGTGCAAGCGTCCGGATTGATTGAATATTTATCACCTTCTGAGATTGCGCCAACCGGGCATTCATCGATACAAGTACCGCAAGCGATACAATCGTCACTAATTACGTAAGCCATTGTTGTAAAAAAGTTAAGTTATTATTAGTCCTAATTTGATAGTGCAAAGTTAATCTTTTTCCTTTCAGTTGTCACATCCACTTTACATTTTCTATCTAATTCGGCACAATTTATAATTCGTCTAAATAGACTCAACGCATTATCGACTGGTATATTGCCTGTTGCATCCGGGTACGGATGTTGTACTTCACCAGAATGTTCGTTCCCAAGGCAGAAGGATACGTCCGGTTACTCAAGAACACAAAAACCAGTTCATTGTCCGGATCCACCCACACACAAGTGCCCGTATAACCAGTATGGCCAAACACGGAAGCGGGTGCTTCAGGCGTACACGGACTGTTTTCCGGACGCTCCACATCAGGCTTGTCGAAGCCCAGGCCCCTACGACTGGTGCGCGACTTCAAGGTAGTAAAGAGTTCACACGTGGCACGGCTCAGATATCTCCGGTCACCGCAAATACCTTTATCCAGCCACATCTGGGCAATCCGAGCCACATCGTGAGCAGTAGAGAACAAGCCGGCATTTCCCGAAACTCCGCCCATAAAGGCAGCGGCCTCATCCTGCACAAATCCCTGTAACGGTCCGCCACGCAGCAAATCGTCCTTGACAGAGGGTACAATCTGTTCTTTCTTGAACTTGCGCAAAGGCAGGAAGGCAGTATGCCTCAATCCCATCGGAGCATAGAACACACTGTCCAAGTACACATCCATCGGCATTTCTATGATTTTCTCCACCATCTCCTTCAGGAGCATGAAGTTCAGGCAGCTGTAGCGGTACGACCGCCCCTTCAACGGGGTTTCTACAATCTGCTTCACCACCTCCCGACAGAATTCCTTGTTCAGGAACAGGCTGTCGGACACTTGCAGCGGATAGTCTGCCGACGGAGTATTTGACACCCATTGCGGGTTGTACCGGAAATCAGGGCAGGCATACATGTTTTCTGCCAGTTTCAGCGTATGGATCTTGTCCGGTTTCTTACGGAACAAGGCTCCGTTACAAGACTTCATATCGATGGCCTCCTCATAAAACGGAAGGTAGGCTGGCAATCCGGATTCATGGAACAACAAATCCTGGATAGTAAGACGAGACTTGTCCGTTTTTTTCAATATAGGCAAATAATCCGATACCCGGTCGGTCAGCCCGAACTTGCCCTCGTCATAAAGTTTCATCACGGCCAACAGCGTAGCCGTCACCTTGGTCAGTGAAGCCAGGTCGTACAGGCTGTTCTCCTTCACCGGCATCCCTCCTTCATACGTATAGTTTCCAAAACATTTGTTGTACACCGGAAGTCCTTCCCTCAGAATCATGACATGACAGCCCGGATAGGCTCCCAACCTGATTCCTTCTTCCGCGATACTGTCAATATGAGAAAGTATGGAAGCATCCATACCCACGTCTTCCGGAACATATTTACGAGGAGAGTCCGGATCTATCGTGATTCCATCACCCGCCTTGAACAGCCCGGCCAATGGAATGGAAAGCCGTCCGTCGGCATACGCATTGCCTAAAAACAAATCGGCCACCTGACGCTGCACATAATCCTCATCCGCATGAGCCAAAATAACAGTGGACGCGTGTCGAACCACTTCAGGAATTTTCTCCAGCACCTTCATGTCGCCAAAACAGACCAAAGCCAGCGGTTTGTCTGCCGCCAGACTTTCCAGCAAAGGGACATAAGGCTCAATCTCCGCAGCGTGCAAAGCTACCAGTACCCGCTGTGCCGGACGCAAACGAACCCCGATTGCCTCCAGCGAATCCACACTCGCATGCAGCCAACTGACCGGAAATTCCTCACGCAACTGATGATAAAAAGGATATGCCTCCGACAAGGAAGAAGACACACTCAGCAAGACCGTCCCCGACACAGACAAATCGAGCGGAAGAAGCCCCAAAGAGTCCTTCAACACCGTCACAGCCGCCTTTGACAAGTTTTGCTGAAGTGCCAGCGACTCTGGAGTGTTGATTTTTGCTTCAAGTCCATCCATCGGTATCTCCTGCCAGGAAGAAAGTCCCAAGGCGTACTTGAACATCAGTACTTTCCGACATTTCCGATTGATTTCCTCCTCCGGCAAACGTCCTTTTTTAATGGCTGTCATGACCCCGTCAATTTCTTTCTTCAGATTTCGGGGAGCCAGCAGCACATCGTTTCCGGCAATCAGTGCCTTTGCGCAAACATCCTCATGTCCTGCAATGCCTTTCATTTCCAAAGCATCCGTCACCACAAGTCCGTGAAAGCGCAACTCGTCTATCAGCGTACGCATAATCACCCCTTGCGAGATGGAAGCAGGCTTATCGCCCAAAGTAGGGGCATGCAAATGACCTACCATCACGCCACCCACACCGGCTTCAATTGCTTTCTGGAAAGGATGCAACTCCACACTGTCTAACCGGTCACGGTCGAAATTCAGTTCCGGCAATGCTTTATGCGAATCAATTTCCGTATCTCCATGCCCCGGAAAATGCTTGCATACCGCCATCACTCCACCTGCTTCCAGTCCGGTGGCATAAGCCACCACCTTCCGAGCCACTTGTTTGGACTCACTGCCAAACGAGCGGAAATTAATTACCGGATTGTTAGGATTATTATCCACATCCGCCACAGGAGCAAAATTAACTTGTACTCCTATCAAGCGACACTGACGGGCCACTTCCTTTCCGTAAGCATAAATCAGCGAATCATTCTGCACACAACCCAATACCCGGTTGTAAGGAAACGAGGGCGTATTTTTCAGGCGCATACCCAGCCCCCATTCCCCGTCGAAAGTAATCATCAACGGCACCGAAGCACACGACTGGGCAAAATTGGTCAGCTGCACCTGCTTGCCGGCTTCCCCGCCGGTAAACAACAAGCCTCCGATAGCATAGTCTTCCACGGCCTTGCGCAGCACATTCTTAGTATACTGGTTCGTCACCGGCTGAAGCGTGTAGACAAACAATTGACCGACCTTCTGCTTCAAGGTCATACGGCCCATTTGCTCGTCCACCCATTTCCGGCAAGCCTCCGTGTCCTGAATCTGTTTTAAGAGAGCAGGAGCCTGTGCGAAAAGGCCAGTGACCATCAGACTGCACAACACCACACTCCACAAACTTCTTTTAATCATTCCATCTTCATTTTTTAGTTCTTCTGCATCTTCACAATCATTCTTCCGACAAAAGCCGCACTTTTCCCCATCTGCTGTACGGGTACCTCTACTCCATCCAAGTTCTTATAGAATTGCGGTACGTCGAAGAATGAATGAGAGTGTCCACCCAGTACAAGGTCAATATGACGGGTGTTTTCTATCAGTTCCACATCCGAGTAAGGTTCCCCTTTCCAACCCAGATGCGACAGGCAAATCACCAAATCACAATGTTCCTGATTCTTCAGCAAATCGGCCACCCGCTGTCCTTCGGCCACTGGGTCTTCAAACTTCACATTACCATAGTTGGCATGCGCCACCAGCCCGTCGAGTTCCGGACTCAACCCGAACACACCGATACGGATGCCTTCGCGTTCCAGCACAACATATTCCTTCACCAGCCCTTCGAGCACAGTCCCAGTCACGTCATAATTGGCGCACACAATAGGAAACTGTGCCATCTTGAACAGACGGGCCATATTGTCGAGCCCAAAATCAAATTCATGGTTCCCAATAGTGCCGGCATCATATCCCATCTCGTTCATCATCTTGATTTCCACTTCTCCCTTGAACAGGTTATAATAAGGACTCCCCTGAGAAAAATCGCCGGAATCGAACAACAGCATATCCTTGTGTTCCTTCCGTTGTTCCTTCACGAAGGCAGCCCGGCGCAAGATACCCGCTTTCCCTGCCACCACGGAATCCGGGAAGTAAGAAGCGTATGGTTCAATGCGACTGTGCATGTCGTTCGTGTGGAATATATACAGTTCTTTTACCGACTGAGCTGCCAGCACACCTGCCAGCAAACACATCAGCCATAAGCAATATATCTTTTTCATATCATTCTTCTATTTCAATTGGACACACTCACTTTGATTCTTCCTTCTACTTGTGCAGAGACAAACTGTCCTTTTTGCTCGCACTGTTTTACCGCATCGAGCAACAGTCCCCGCAGCAACGCATCCTTCGGAAGTGTTTTCGACTTTGCCTTCCGGAAAGCCATCATCCGGTCGTTTCCTTCGGCCAGGTAATCGATGGTAGCCACCGTGTAAAGTTTCTTTGGCTCAATCGGTCGTCCGTTGACCTTTGCCTCCAAGAGATTTCCTTCTTTGTCAATCTTTAATGAGGCCCCACTGAGTCCTTCGCCATGTACCGCCGCAATTTCCGTGAAAAGTTCTTTCAAGGTAGTCCCATCCATAGTCAATACACACAAGGCATTCTCAAAAGGAGCGATTTCATAAATAGTACCGTAAGTAATCTCGCCTTCCGGCATCGCATTGCGAATACCTCCCATATTCATGACCGCCACATCCGCAGGCTTGCCATTGGCTTTTGAGGCTGCCTGGCGGAGTACATCGGCAATCCAGTTCGACAACGGGGATTCCGGACGATACGACCTCATATCTTTTGCCGAATGCCCGATGACCGGCGACATGATACTGTCTACTTTCTGCTGATAGGGTTTCAAGATACTCAAAGCCTCCGGATCCGGATTCCGGTCATATTTATCGGTAATGGCTATCCGTCCGCCTTCTACTCCCACCAGTGAATAGCCCGAACTACAACCAGTTAGCAACCACCCGGCAAAGACTCCGAGGACCATACCTTTTACTAATTTCTTCTCTAAACAATTCATACACAAATCTATTTGGAGTCAAAAGTAACGAAAAAAGAAACACTGACAAAAGAATGACAAAAGCTATCCGGAAGAGTTCTCATTTTTTAATAAAATACGCAAGAAACATTTGGCTGCATCATAAAAAAGCGCTATCTTTGCACCGCTTTCGCGCAATCGCTGTCAAAGAAGAGTTACTTGATATGTTGCGTTGTAACGATCAAACAATTTAATTTATTACAAAACATGGATTTAATTAAAATTGCAGAAGAAGCATTTGCTACTGGCAAACAGCATCCTTCATTCAAAGCTGGTGATACTATTACAGTAGCATACCGTATCGTTGAAGGTAGCAAGGAACGTGTACAGTTGTACCGCGGTGTTGTTATCAAAATTTCAGGTCACGGTGAAAAGAAACGTTTCACTGTACGCAAAATGTCAGGCACAGTGGGTGTTGAACGTATCTTCCCATTGGAATCTCCGGCTATCGACAGCATCACTGTCAACAAAGTGGGTAAAGTTCGTCGCGCTAAATTGTATTATTTGCGTGCACTTACTGGTAAGAAAGCCAGAATTCAGGAAAAGCGTGCTAACGCGTAATTCAGTCTATTCCCTGAAAAAAAGACAAAATAAAAGAGCGTATCGGTCATCCCGATATGCTCTTTTATTTTTATGATTCATCCAGCATTTCCTTCAATTTCTTTTTCCCATAAAAAATACGACTCTTCACCAACCCTATCGGAATTCCTGTACGATTGGCTATTTCCAAATACTTGAATCCCTTCAATCTCATTGAAACGACCACCCGTAGATTCTCAGGTAATTCATCAACCACCTGACACACCTCTTTAAAACTATATTCATCATCTGCAAACTCCACAGCCCGGGCCATTTCTTCATTCACACCACTATCGGATAAACTCAGAAACAGGCTATATTTCTTCGACTTGCAAATATTGATGAAAATATTGTGCATAATAGTATATAACCAACCCTTAAAATTGGCATTTTCATTATACTTCTCTCTATTCTCCAGTGCTTTCAACAAGGTTTCCTGAATCAAATCTTCAGCATCCTCCCTTTGGGGAAACAGCAAATACGCATAACTGCGGAGTTTTCCCTGCAAGGATATCAGCTCCTCCTCAAAATCAAAACTTTCCATATCTGATCAAGACCTATTCTCTTATATATTATAATATATATATATATATCATCTTCTCTTCAACCCTTACCAACTTACTTATGCATTTCATATTTATTCCAAAGGCAACATCCTCCTCCACTCTTTCGCAAGTATCCGCAGCAATTCCAGGAAGAAATCACTGACATTCACCTCATCTGCATACAAATCAAAGGCCAAACAACGCAACGAGGAATCGTCCACTTTATAAGCCCAACTCAAAAAATCGTTCACCTGACGATGAAAATATTGCTCATGAGAAAAAAATGCCGCCAATGCCGCCATTGGCTCCTGCTTTTCTTGCGGAGTAAATACTTGCCCTTTCACGGATACCTCAAACCCTCCAGCCAGTAAATACGCGGTTATCTTGCCAATACGGTCAGCCTTCTTCTGCACCTGCATTCCCAACCAAGACGACAACATCGGCATGCTTTGTTCACTAAAATACAATTGGAAAGCCATGTAAACCCCGAAGGACCATATTTCATTATTAAGCTGCTCATTGACAACTCCTTCTATTCTTTTATTCATAATTTTTTTCTTTTTGACTCGAATTCACGATTCGGCACGACAAAACTGCATTATAAGAAGTAGATAAAATGACTTTTTGTCACATTCACCACATTAAATTCAGACAGAACGTCCATTCACCTCACTCTGACTCTTGAAATTTCATTTTTCAATTCAGGAGGGTTTAACAAGACTTCCGACAGCACAAATCCTTTTCCATATACGACCAACCACTTTTCTTGTCAGGAGATTCCATAACCATTCATCGCTCACCACCTATACCCAAAAGAAAAAATGGCACAAATTTTGTTTCAAAGATTTATGACAATACAAAACAAAAAGAAATAATAGAAGAGAAAAATCTGATTACAGAAGGAATCGCGATCTACAACATGAAATGCTTTCATATACAATCCAATTGTCAGCTTACTTCCCCCAAAAGCCGTTATTATAATAGTGAAGCGTGGGGAACTTTAGCATTACCTGTTCAGAAGTATCCCCATACTTGATAACTGAGTAATACATAAAGCCCCACGCCTATTATATAAATACATTTTCGATTCTGAACTGCAAATATTAATAGTCCGTGGAGCGTCTTTGTATTATCCATTGTTATCGTTACGAAATTGGGGATTTCCTGAACTTGTGGATAATGTCAAAACGCTTCTAATATTTTCTTTTCTCTCTTAGAGTAAGACAAATATACAAAATTTTTAAATCACACAGAGAAACGGCGCTATTATTTTTAGCTTTCACGCCAGAAAGCCAATTACAGAAACATTTAAAACAAAAAGAGAGAGTCACTTAATGTGCCTCTCTCTTTTTTGGTGATCCGCTTGGGGCTCGAACCCAAGACCCCAACATTAAAAGTGTTGTGCTCTACCTGCTGAGCTAGCGAATCAATCCTTGTTTGCATCGGTTATTCCCCGATTGCGAGTGCAAAGGTAGGAGTTTTTATCATAACTACCAAATATTACCTCTATATTTTTTCAATATTTTCTCGCTTAGTCACACACCAAACTGTTTTTCAGTCATTTATTATTCCGCTCTAATTTCAGCGCTTTCTGATAGCAGCAACGGCACAAAGGCTCATATTCCTCTTTTTCCCCTAACAGAACCCTTTTCTCGTTCGAAACAGTACGATGCGACACGTATGCCAGATTTCCACATTTCACACAAATGGCATGCACTTTCGTGACTTCATCAGCAATGGCACACAAGGCAGGTATCGGTCCAAAAGGAATGCCTTTAAAGTCCATGTCCAATCCGGCGATAATCACCCGGATACCCTGATTGGCCAGTTCATTGCATACCTCCGGCAATCCATCGTCAAAAAACTGTGCCTCGTCAATCCCCACCACATCAATCTCCGAAGTAAACAAAAGAATACTTGCAGAAGAATCAATAGGAGTCGATTTTATGCTATTATTGTCGTGCGACACCACATCCTCCTCCGAATAACGGGTATCTATGGCCGGTTTGAATATTTCCACCCGCTGATGGGCAAAGGTAGCCCGCCGCAAACGCCGAATCAACTCTTCCGTCTTCCCGGAAAACATGGAACCACATATCACTTCTATTCTTCCTCTCCGGCAAGTTTCTTCCCGGTGGTCTTCTGAAAATACTACCATATAGCCTAATTCTATAAAAACAGATGCAAAATTACAACGATAGGTTGAAACCACCGAAAAATCGACGTTTTTTTATTAATAGTGGCGAAAAGGACATATAAAGAGAAAACTTCTGTTAAATGTTTGATGAATCAGGCGCGTGAAGACGAAAACTTTTTACCTTTGCTTTATCACACATAAGAAAAGAAAATGGGTAAACTATATGTCGTACCTACTCCGGTAGGCAATATGGAGGACATGACTTTCCGTGCCATCCGCATCCTGAAAGAAGCGGATCTGATTCTGGCTGAAGATACACGCACATCGGGTATCCTGCTGAAGCATTATGAAATAAAGAATGCCATGCAGTCTCATCATAAGTTCAATGAGCATCAGACCGTGGAAAGTGTGGTCAACCGCATCAAAGGAGGCCAAACTGTGGCCCTGATTTCCGATGCAGGTACTCCGGGCATATCCGATCCCGGGTTTCTGGTAGTGAGGGAATGTGTCAGAAACGGCATAGAAGTGCAATGTCTCCCTGGAGCCACCGCTTTTGTACCGGCACTGGTTTCTTCCGGTCTGCCAGACGAACGTTTTTGTTTCGAAGGTTTCCTTCCACAGAAAAAAGGCAGAATGACCCGTCTGAACGGTCTGAAAGAAGAAACACGCACAATGATTTTCTACGAATCACCCTATCGGCTGGTAAAAACCCTGACGCAATTTGCAGAGATTTTCGGAGCAGACCGTGCGGTATCCGTATGCCGTGAAATCTCCAAAATACATGAAGAAAGCGTACGTGGCACTTTACAGGAAGTCATCGCCCACTTCACAGAGACTGAACCAAGAGGAGAAATCGTCATCATACTTGGAGGAAAAGAAAACTAAATTATAATTCTAAATTAAAAAGTTATGAGAAAGGTTGTTTTATCTGCTTTATGTGCTGCCGCATTATTGACAGCATGTAACAATTCCGGCCAGGACAAAAGCACATTGCAAGCCCAGAACGATTCACTGATGCTTGAACTTTCCAACCGTGACACAGAACTGGACGAAATCATGGGATCTTTTAATGAAATTCAGGAAGGATTCCGCGAGATCAATGAAGCTGAAAACCGTGTAGACTTGAAAGAAGGTACCCTCGAAAGCCAATCGGCTGCCGACAAAATAAAAGAAGACATCCGTTTTATCAGCGAAAAGCTGAAATCAAACCGAGAGCAGATTGCCAAACTGGAAGCACAGCTGAAAAACAGCAATTACCAGTCCGCACAACTGAAAAAAGCGGTCAAGAACCTAACTGCAGAACTGGCTGCCAAACAACAGCAAATTGAAACATTGCAGGCAGAACTGGCTGCAAAGAACATCCGTATTGCTGAATTGGACGAAGCTGTCATGGATTTGAACAAAAACGTAGATGAACTGAGCGCTGAAAACGAAGCCAAGACAAAGACTGTGGAGGCACAAGACCAAGCACTGAACACAGCCTGGTATGTATTCGGTACGAAATCGGAACTGAAAGACCAGAAAATCCTGAAGAAAGGAGATGTCTTGAAAGACAACGAATTCAACAAGGATTATTTCACACAAATTGATATCCGTAAGGAAAAAGAGATCAAGCTTTACTCCAAACGTGCTGAACTGCTGACTACCCATCCGCAAGGTTCATACGAACTTGTGAAAGATGATAAAGGACAATTGACCTTGAAAATCAACAATCCGAATGAATTCTGGAGCGTATCACGCTATCTGGTAATCCAAGTGAGATAAATTCAAATTTTATATTCTAAGAATCCTCTTATCAGCTTCTTCCATTCCATCAAGAAAAAAGATAAGAGGATTTTTTATTCCACAAAAAACTCCTCATTTCCATCATACGAGGTTCTGGAAATGAGGAGGCATCACATTAACTTCAAGGCACTAAGTACTTAACGATCAAGACGTTCTTTCAATTTGGCAAGCATATCTTTAGTCATCGCATCCAAGTCATATTCCGGTTTCCACCCCCATTCCTCACGGGCACAAGTATCATCCAAGGAATTAGGCCATGATTCGGCAATAGCCTGACGTAAGGGATCCACCCGATACTCCATCTCAAAATTTGGAAGATACATCCGAATCTGCTGATAAATAGTGTCCGGCTCAAAACTCATGGAAGCAATGTTAAATGAGTTCCGATGTACCAGTTTCGTAGGATCTGCTTCCATTATTTCGATTGCAGCCCGCAAAGCGTCTGGCATATACATCATGTCCATATAAGTGCCTGCCGCAATCGGGCAAACAAACTTTTCACCTTTTGCTGCCGAATAATAAATATCTACTGCATAGTCAGTAGTGCCACCTCCCGGAGGGGTCACATAAGAAATCAATCCCGGGAAACGTACCGAACGGGTATCGACTCCAAAACGTGTAAAATAATAGTCACTCAGCAATTCTCCTGAAACTTTTGTCACGCCATACATGGTCTTAGGACGCTGTATGGTGTCTTGAGGGGTCTTGTCTTTCGGAGTCCCGGGACCAAACGAACCGATAGAACTCGGTGTAAAGACGGCACAATTCTTCTCACGAGCCACTTCCAACGTATTGAACAGACCGCCCAATCCGATTTTCCAAGCCAACTGAGGTTTGTTTTCAGCCACGGCTGAGAGTAAAGCCGCCAGATTATAGATGGTATCTACCTGATATTTCGTTACCGCATCGGCTATTTGCTGCGAATTGGTTATATCCACAATGGCAGAAGGGCCAGATTCTTTCAGTTCTCCTTTTGGTTCTGCACCCGGAATATATCCAGCTACTACATTGCCAGTATAGCTCTTTCTCAAAAGCATCGTAAGCTCCGAACCTATTTGGCCGGTAGCTCCAATTATTAAAATGTTTTTCATTTACATGCTAGATTTTAAAATTACGAGGCAAATATACAAAAGTTATCATAGATAAAATAAAAATATGCTGCTTCTTTTTTCTAAATAAAAAAAATTGCATCTTTGCATAAGCAAAAACCTTAATATCAATATATGTATACAAATTTTAGAGATTTCCTGAAAAAGGAACTTGCCGACATCGAAGCTGCCGGCTTATATAAAAAAGAACGTGTTATAACCACTCCGCAGCGTGCAGACATCAAAGTCAACGCAGGAGAGGAAGTACTTAACTTCTGTGCCAATAACTATTTGGGACTTTCAGACAACAAACGTCTGATAGAAGCTGCAAAAAAAGCGATGGACACTCATGGTTACGGAATGTCGTCTGTACGTTTCATCTGTGGTACACAAGACATTCACAAAAAACTGGAAGCAGCCATTTCTGACTATTTCCATACTGAAGACACCATCCTGTACGCAGCTTGTTTTGATGCCAACGGTGGTTTGTTCGAGCCTTTGTTCACAGAAGAAGATGCCATTATCTCTGACGCACTGAACCATGCATCCATCATTGACGGCGTACGCTTATGCAAAGCCAAACGCTATCGTTATGCCAATGCAGACATGGCCGACCTAGAACGCTGCCTGCAGGAAGCACAGGCACAGCGTCACCGCATCATCGCTACCGATGGCGTATTCTCCATGGATGGAAATGTGGCTCCGATGGATAAGATTTGTGAACTCGCAGAAAAATACAATGCCTTGGTAATGGTAGACGAATCACATTCTGCAGGAGTGGTAGGACCTACCGGACACGGTGTAGCTGAACAATTCGGGGTATATGACAAGATTGACATTTTCACCGGCACATTGGGTAAAGCATTCGGCGGTGCCATGGGTGGATTTACCACAGGAAAGAAAGAAATCATAGACATGTTGCGCCAACGTTCCCGTCCTTACTTGTTCTCTAATTCCGTGGCTCCAGCCATCGTAGGGGCAAGCTTGGAAATGTTCCGTATCCTGAAAGAAAGCAACGCACTGCATGACAAGCTGATGGCTAATGTGGCTTACTTCCGTGACAAAATGATTGCTGCCGGATTTGACATCAAACCGACACAAAGTGCCATTTGTGCCGTCATGCTGTATGATGCAAAACTATCACAAGACTTTGCGGCCCGCATGCAGGAAGAAGGTATCTACGTCACAGGATTCTACTATCCGGTCGTTCCTAAAGGTCAGGCTCGTATCCGCGTACAGCTTTCTGCCGGTCATGAACAATGCCATTTGGACAAGGCTATCCAAGCCTTTATCAAGGTGGGAAAAGAATTAAACGTCATAAAATAACCTACTACTAAAAAATCACATTTCCGAAGAGGCTGTCTTTTCAAAGAATTTGAAAAGACAGCCTCTCTAGCATAATGCTTTACAAACGCCACATCACTTGTTTCTTTTACTTTTCACTCTGACTTTCCGGCCAGTTTACTAGGTATAACTTCTCTGTAGCCCGAGTAAAGGCAGTGTAAAGCCAACGGAAATAATCAGGTGAAAGCATTTCTTCGGTCATATATCCCTGATCCAAAAACACCCTTTTCCACTGTCCACCCTGCGCCTTATGGCAAGTTACCGCATAAGCATATTTTACCTGCAACGCATTATAATAAGGATCCTCCTTCATCTTTTTCATCCGTTCACGCTTTGTGGGCAAATCAGCATAATCTTCTAAAATGGCATAAAATAAACGGTCGTTCTCTTCTTTCGAGAGAGAGGGAGAGTCCGAATGCAAGGTATCCAGCAAAATTTTTACCTCCACTTCCAAATCATCATAATCCGGAAAAGCAAGAAGCACATCTGCAAAGCGGAATCCATACATCTCACGAACGCGACGAACCCGGCGGACGACAGCTACATCCCCATTGGCAATAAAATCAAGCTCCTTGCAATCTACTCCCCAGAAATAGTTGTTCTTCGCAATCATCAGCACATCCCCTCCATTCAACTCATCCTCCCGAAACAAGATACTGTTGCGTATCCCTTTATTATATAAGGATGCTCGTTTATTAGAACGGCAAATGATGATTGTTTCATCCAAACCGACATGATCATAACAATCATTAATAGCTTCTATCAGTTCATTACCCGGCAGGTTACAAATATCCGGAAATCCGTTGAAGCGAATGCGGGGATATTCAAAGAAATCCTCTTCTACAATACGCGACCTTAACTCAGTCGCATTCCACAAAATGCCCGACGCTTCCTTCTGACGCACTACCTCCGTAAGCACACATTCTGTCACGCCCAATCCATATCCCTGCAATATCGAAACAGAAAGAGCCGGGCTCTCTTCCTCCCCTATCGGCGGGAGCTGAGCTGTATCGCCCACCAGCATTAACCGACATCCCATCCCGTTATATACATATTGAATAAGGTCATCCAACAAACATCCGCTCCCAAAATGTCCGCCAGAAAGTCCTTCATTCGCAATCATGGAAGCCTCATCTACAATAAATAAGGTGTTACGATATAAATTGGGGTTAGAAACGAAATTATCGGTGTCATTTGAAAACACCTTCTGACGATATATCTTTTTATGTATTGTATAAGCCGGATGTCCGGCATAAAAAGAGAAAACCTTTGCAGCCCTTCCGGTAGGAGCCAGCAATACCGTCTTCCATTGCAATTGATCGAGCGTCCGAACCAATGCAGCTGTCAATGTCGTCTTTCCAGTTCCTGCATACCCTTTCATCAAAAAAACACTATCTTCCAAAGCCGACAACATGAAATTCGCAAAACTTTTCACCGCATTTTCCTGCTCTTCTGTTGGTTTATAGGAAAAATTTCGCTTAATTTGCTGCGATAAATCATTATTTAACATAAAGCCGTATAAAAAGTTTACCTAAGATTGACGTGGTTCAAGTAAATTATTTATTTTTGCGCTACGAATATAAACTAAAAAAACAATATTATCATGAAAACAGTTATTAATCTTGTGTTGGCCGCCTGTGTTATTTGCTTGGTATATATATGCTACGGCAGTATTATGGGCCCTATTAACTTCGACAATGAGAAAAAAGTCAGAGAAAAAGCTATTATCGCTCGTCTGATTGACATCCGTAAAGCACAGCAGGAATATCGTACTGTCCACAATGGAGCATACACTGCTAGTTTTGATAGCTTGATTGCCTTCGTTAAGACAGCAAAGCTTCCGTTCATCATGAAAGTGGGTTCTTTGACAGACGACCAGTTGAACAATGGAATGACTGAAAAGAAAGCAATGGACTTGATTAATAAAGCAAAGAAAACAGGTAACTGGAGTGAAGTAGAAAAAGAAGGTCTGCAGAACTTCCGTCGTGATACAATGTGGGTGGCCGTAATGGATACAATCTTTGAAAAAGGTTTCAATCCGGATTCTTTAGCATACGTTCCTTATGGAAATGGAGCTAAATTTGAGATGGCTATCCGTCAGGACACTACCAAGTCAGGTGCTCCTTTGAACTTATTCCAAGCTCAGGTAGGATATGATGTATATCTGAAAGGACTGAACGAACAAGAATTGGTTAACTTGAAAGACATGCAGTCTAAACTGGGTAAATATTGCGGTTTAAGAGTTGGTGATATCGAACAACCGAACAATAATGCAGGAAACTGGGAATAAATCTATGGCCCAACCCATTGATTTTAATAAATCAGAACAGTATATATTATCCATCCGTCTAAGTACGGATGGATTTTCTTTTTCTATCTATCACCCTCAACAGGAGAGTGAAGTCTATTTCAGCGCTTCACCTGTCAATACACAGCGGTCTATGGCTGCCAATATAAAAGCCTATTTGACAGAAACAGAAGAATTAAAACATCCCTTCAAACAGGTCAACATCCTGATTCACACCTCACGCTATACGACTGTTCCTTTAGAGTTATATGAAGATGAACAGACAGAACTATTGTTCTACCAGAATCTCCCTGCACAAAACAATGAAGTCATATTATGTAATATTTTAGGTAAAAGCAATGTCGTGATTCTTTTCGGGCTGGACAAGCTGACACATCTGTTCTTAACGGAACATTTTCCCAATGCCCGCCTGTTTGCTTCCGTCAGTCCGCTCGTAGAATACTTTTCACATAAATGCAAAGAGAATGAGGAAAGGAAACTATTTGCTATCCTTCATCCGGAAAGCATGGAAGTGATTGGATTTGAAAAAGAACAACTGACATTACTGAACTCGTATTCTACCCCCAATCTACATGATTCGTGCTACTACCTGCTCAATGTGTGGCAACAAGCCAGATTTGACCAAGAAAAAGACGCATTATATATTCACAGCAATGCACAAGCCACACAATGGAAAGAACTTCTCCTTGTGCTACAGAAATACATACGAAAACTCTTTATCATTAACCCCCAAATGGAATTCAACGACTCCGGCCTCAGCCGTATCAAACAAGTTCCATTTGACATGCTATCTTTAATTTCATGCGAGTAATCAGCGGAATATACAAACGAAGACGCTTTGACGTCCCCCATACCTTCAAGGCACGTCCTACCACGGATTTTGCCAAAGAAAACCTGTTTAACGTACTCAATAACTACATCGACTTTGAAGATGGAGTAACTGCCCTTGACCTTTTTTCAGGAACGGGAAGCATCAGCATCGAACTGGTATCCAGAGGCTGCGACCAAGTGATATCCGTAGAAAAAGATCCACAACATCATGCCTTTATCAGCAAAATCATGAAAGAAGTAAAAACAAACAAATGCCTTCCATTAAGAACTGATGTATTTAAATACATTGAAAAATGCGACATGCAGTTCGACTTCATCTTTGCTGATCCCCCGTATGCCTTGGAAAAACTATCCAGCATTCCTGATCTGATATTCCAACACAACCTACTCAAGCCTGAAGGGATTTTTGTCTTGGAACATGGCAAGAACCTCAGCTTCGACCAACACCCCTGCTTCTTTGAGCACCGCCACTACGGAAGTGTCAATTTCTCGTTTTTCAGAGCAAAGGAGCAAACAGACGAACAACCGACTCTGTAACCTTATTTTTCCAAGAGCGTTTTTCCCATACTCTGGCTGAAAGTAAGATACAATCCTTCTGGTCGGCCAAGAAAATCTCACGCAAAGCCAATGCCGTCTCCTTATCATAGAAGAAAGCATTGGCTTCAAAATTATGTTCAAAACTACGGAAATCCATATTTGTCGATCCTATTGTAGAAAGTTCATCGTCGGACACCATGAGTTTGGAATGCAAAAAGCCTTTCTTATACAAATAAATCTTGACACCTGCTTTCATCATTTCAGACAGATAAGAGAGAGAGCCCTTATGAATCAGCCAAGAGTCTCCCCTTTTGGGAAGCATGAGCCGGACATCCACACCAGACAATGCCAAAGTCTGTAACGCTGTCATAATCTCCTCATTAGGAAGAAAATAGGGAGTCTGCACATAGAAATACCGTCTCGCCCCACATATTGCCATCATCAACCCCTGCATAATGTCACGCCATTCACCTACCGGATCGGAAGTGACTATTTGTGCCAGCACTCTACCCTGAACCGGAATCTTCGGAAAATAAGTTTCAGATGTCAGTAAAGTACGGTCGATAGCATACCAATCAGTCAGGAAAGCAGTCTGCAGACCATACACCGCCTTTCCTTCCAAACGCACATGCGTATCCCTCCAGACTCCTTTCCTCAGTCCCTTCACATAACGTTCGGCCAGATTCATTCCTCCGATAAATCCCACGTTTCCATCCACAACCACAATCTTACGATGATTCCGATAGTTCACTTTGCTGGTAAACTGTGGAAAACGTACTTTCAAGAATGCCATTGCCTCAATACCCTCACAAAGCATCTGCTCATAGAAATCATGAGGAACTTTCCAGCAACCCACATCATCATACAATACCCGCACCTTCACTCCTGCACGAGCACGGTCGATTAAGGCATCGCGTACCAATCTGCCCACTGCGTCGTCTTCAAAGATATAGAATTCCATGTGAATGTGATATTGTGCCAGGTGAATGGCTCTCAACAAATCCGACAACATAGATACCGCATCCGTGTACACTGTCACCTTATTCCCTGCAAAAGGCAAAGCATTGTTGACCCGATTGAAAAAATCCATCAAACGCTGTTTCCCATGTTCACCTCCTACCGACAATTGCGCCTGATAAGCCGCCATCGGACGCTTGCTCAAACGGGCATATCCCTTCCGGCTAATCAACCGTTCCTTTCGCGTACTCCGCCCAAAAAACAAATAGAGAATCAATCCGGCAAGCGGAAGAAAGAAAAGTACCAGAATCCATGCCATGGTCTTTACCGGACTACGGTTATCAAGAATCACGACAAAGATGGTCGTCAGTATCACTGCAAAATAGAGGAAATAGGCTGCGGCCACAAAGATACTATTCCAGACTGCTACATCCATCAGACTTTGGTTTCCAACAAAAATACAAGTTATTTGGAAAAAGGCAAAAAAAATACCACAAAAGTAAGATACAACTTTTGCGGTATTTTTTCTTTCAGAATATCAGAATCGACGAGGTCCACGTCCTCCTCCAGGACCGAATCCCGGGCCCCCAGGACCACCCATACGAGGACCAGCACCTTTTCCACCAAATAAATTCAGGCGATAGATAAAGTGAACCATGCAATAGCTATAGATTGCATTGTACTCAGTATCACTTCGCATCGCTGCACTGATTACACGGCTGATGTTGCTCTGATTCCGCAGGATATCATAGAACTGGATGCTGACTGTAGCAGCATTTCCCTTCAGGAAGTCCTGCGAAATCTGCGCGTTCCAAATCAACTCATCTCGGTTCATGCTCGCATCAGCATATCCCCGACGTGAGTTCTGAGAAATATCAGTAGCAATAGACATATTCCAAGGCAGGCGAACATTCGTACTGGCACCATAGGAAAACTGATAAGTATCCATGTTATTCTCCTCCTGAAAACTGTTGCGGGAGTGTGTATAAGCCAACGAACCATTCAGCGAGAACTCCCACCAGTCATTCCGGTAAGTTCCTCTCAAACGCTCACTCAAAGAAAGCTGGCGTGTTTTGTTTTTATCTGATGTGCCCTGTGACTGCGTATCGCTCATATAACTTACAATATTGTTATAACGCGCCATAGTGAAAGTATTAATCGTATATTTCTTATTTCTCAAAGCTGTGTTCGATCCTAAAATACCAAACAGATTCCAGTTTCCATTGATATTTTCTGGCTGGGTAATTGTTCCACCAGTTGTCGGATCGTATGTACTACGGTTACTGATACTGTTCATCACGTTCTCAAACCGGAAGTGCGTCATGATACCCCGTTGCTTCTTCGTATCAAACGTATTATAGAAAGCCATGAAAGTATTCGTAAATGCCGGCTTCAACCCCGGATTTCCCCGACGGATATTCAGCGGGTCGGTCGTATCCTCAATCGGAAGCAAATCAGTCATACTCGGCTGAGAACTTCTTCCCCGATAGTTGATCCGCAACTGGCTGGTCTTAGAGAAATTATAACGGAAGTCAAAGGTCGGAGTAAAATTGAAGACATTACGGATAGCTACCGTATCCAGCTGATCCTTCTTATAAGTCAATTTCGATTTCTGAGGTTGGAAAGAGAATCCGGCATTCAAACGCATTTTTTCACGAATCCATCTCAAAGAAATATCCGCTTGGTGATTATAGTAAGTGTACTGTGCACTCTTACTGTTCTGTGTATCTAGCTCTCCCGTATGATCACCACCAAATCCTTGGCTAATGATCCAATCTTCAGGCATCGTATAAGTTGAGTTGTCACTCTTTGAACGCTTGTATTGGAAATTATAGCTGAACTGCAGAAAACCACCCTTGAAAATCGGTTCACTGTACGTGAACTGAGCACTATAATTATAATTCAAAGTTGGTGTAGTGATGTAACGGTTCAAGATTTCCATACGCTCGGCATCCGTTTTCTGGAAATATTCCGTTTCTGATTCGGAGAACTGCTCGCTCGAACTGTTCGTATAGTTATAGGTTCCACGGAAAGTAATGTTACGGCCGACTTTGCCCAAACGGCGGTTAATCATAGCCGAACCTCCTACATTGAAATCACTACTCTTTTGCAAACTGTTACGCGCGATTGCATTAATGATTGCCTCTTCCGGAATCAATGTAGACAAGTTCTCACCTGCATTCAGAATCTCATCGGTAGTATATCCCGGATCCTGATTAAACGTAAACGAATTGCTATTGCTTCCATTATTATTCTTTCCATAAGTCAGGCGCGGACGGATAATAACTGTAGTCATTGTATCCGGTTTCCACTCGATACGGAAATCAGCGGTCAACGAAGTGGTTTTGTTCCGGTTTGCTGTCATCGCATTCTTGAATGAACTACTTTCAGTAGATACAAAGGTTTCCGAAGCCTGCTTACTGATAATATCCGCATCCTTGTAATTGTAGTTCACGCTACCACCGGTTTCCAGCTTTTCACTCTGGGTACTAAAATTGAAGCCACCCATTTTGATGCTGGTCAATCCATTTTGTCCACCCATACGGAAACCTCCTCCGCCTCCTGGATAGCCATTGTCGTTTACATTGTTCATTGAACCAATCACCGTGAACTGGTTATTCCCCACAAAACGATTCAGCATCACCTTTCCACTGTAACGGTCTTCTGTTCCGGCAGCAAGATCCACATTGCCAAACCAACCTTTGTTCATTCCTGGCTTCACGCTCAAATCAAGCACCGTTTCCTCTTCTCCATCATCAATTCCCGTCACACGCGCCAAGTCCGACTGCTTGTCGTACGCACGTACCTTATCAATGATATTCACCGGCAAGTTCTTCATGGCGATATTCGGATCGTCAGCAAAGAATTCCTTCCCATCAATCATGATTTTCTTGATTTCCTTTCCATTGATAGTAATTTTTCCATTCTCGTCCACTTCAGCACCCGGCAGTTTTTTGACCAGTTCCTCCAAAGCCGATCCTTCCGGCACACGATAAGCAGAACTATTATATACCAATGTATCTTCTGCAGCTGTTACTTCCGGAGCCTGTGCTACCACCACAGCTTCCGCCAACATAATGGCATCCGTAGCCAGTTGCACCTTCCCCACATTTACCCGTGGAGCATTTCGTGTAAGTACCACCTGCTTAAAAAAAGGTGTATATCCAATGTATGAAATCTTCAACAAATATTTACCAGGATGCACTGATAAAGAGAAATGTCCATTCATATCAGTCACATTTCCCACTACCATCGAACTGTCCTTCACAGAAAGGAGCTGCACAGTTGCCTGAATCACAGGCGACTTGTCTCCATCATCTATCACCGTACCCGAAACGGTACCTCGGCTGCTTCCACTTTGTGCAAAAGCGGAAATGGCTACCCCAACCATCAGCAGCAATCCCAATAAAAATCGTTTCATTGCCTTTCCTTTTTCTTCCATTTGATTAATTGTACCTTTGACAATCATTTTGGAAAAAGGTTTAACTCTCTACCCCTATTTTTTATTTATTTTGCCGGAAATTTTTCTCAATCCGCGCTTTCTGCATCAAAAATTCCTTGCAGAACACATTAATCACCATGTAAACGATACCTACTGAATTGTCAGCTTCCTGTAAATTTCCATCATACGCCGACTTTATCAACATCACAACATAATAAATGCACCATAAATAGAGCGAAATTACCATCGCTTTCCGGCGGATAGAAAACGCTTCTTCATTTTCCTCCTTCATCCTGGCCAGAAAAATCATGAACAATGAAAGCCAGATTACTACTTTCATACTCAGTTTCACGTACAACAAATTTCCGTCGTTCACCTGTCCGAACATATACATCAATAAAGGCACAAACACAGCTAACAACAGCAACACATACCCCAATAAGCGGCACGAGGCCGGTAAAAATCCTTTCATAATCTAATTCATTTTTATTCGCACAAAAATACTTAATTGTAAGCCAACATCAGACTTCTTCTAACTTTTTTTCTAAATTTGCGTCTAAAACAAATACACTTATGAGTAAACAGGAAGTTATTATTTGCCAAAATTTCACAACGGAACTTAGCCAGAAGATATCCATACATTCATACGACAAGATTTTTATCCTGACCGACGAGCATACCTGCCGTTTCTGCCTGCCTTTGCTACAAGGCATTCCCAGCTTGAAAAAAGCAGAACAAATCGTCATCGGTCCGGAAGATATACATAAGAATTTAGAAACACTGGCCTACGTATGGAACCAACTCAGCAGCCGAGGGGCCACACGTCACACGCTACTGATTAATCTGGGAGGAGGAATGGTGACCGATTTGGGAGGATTTGCCGCTGCCACCTTTAAGCGAGGCATTGCCTATATCAATATCCCGACCACTCTACTCTCCATGGTCGATGCAGCCGTTGGCGGAAAGACAGGTATCAATTTCAACGATTTGAAAAATGAAATCGGTGCTTTTTATCCGGCAGACCAGGTTTTGATTGACAGTGAATTTCTCAGAAGCCTTGACATACAAAACCTGCTGTCCGGCTATGGAGAAATGCTGAAGCATGGTCTCATCAGCAACCAAGCACACTGGAGCGAGCTGCTCAAATTCGACTTTAACCAGATAGATTACTCCAAGCTACAAACCCTCATCGGACAATCCGTAAAGGTAAAAGAAGACATTGTGGAAAAAGACCCCTACGAGCAAAATATACGGAAAGCCTTGAATTTCGGACATACTATCGGGCATGCTTTCGAAAGCTTTTCCCTAAAGACGGAACATCCAGTGCTTCATGGTTATGCTGTAGCCTGGGGAATGGTTTGCGAACTCTATCTTTCCCACCTCCGTTGTGGCTTCCCCAAAGAAGCATTGCGCACTACCATCCAGTTCATCAAAGAAAACTATGGCAGCCTGTACTTCACCTGCGATGATTATGATACTCTCTACGACCTGATGAAGCATGACAAAAAAAATGTAGCTTCCGGTGTAATCAACTTTACCCTGCTGGGAGGAATTGGGGATATCCGAATTAATCAGACCGCCTCACAGGAAGAAATCTACGAACTGCTGGATTTTTATCGCGAAACGATGGGATAGGCCCCTTGTAACCCAACGGGCCTTTTCCTGACAGTCAAATTGAATTTTAAAATTGGACGAAATAATTGCGGAAAAAGTTTGCTTATTCCGAATAAAGCACTACCTTTGCATCCGCAATTCGGGGTGTAGCTCAGCCCGGTTAGAG
>URYL01000006.1 GCA_900552075.1 uncultured Bacteroides sp.
GGTAGTCGCCGTTTTGGATGAAGCCCTGAAGCATAACTGCTTCGGGGCTTTTTTTGTGCCCGTAAAGGAACGGGAGATGGCGTAAAATTCTCTTTTATTTTTTCGTCTCTTATGGGTTCCTATCGATTTTATTGTATCTTTGTTTTGGTTTTTAAATATGTTTTTATGGATACAATTCTACCCTATGCACTGTTGTGCTTCACTTCCTTTTTCACATTGACAAATCCTCTGGGCACGATGCCGGTATTTCTGACCATGACCAACGGACTGGGAGAAAAGGAGCGTCAGCATATTGTGAAAAGAGCGACTATCATTTCTTTTATCATATTGATTGCATTTACTTTTTGTGGACAGTTCCTGTTTAAATTCTTCGGCATCTCTACCAACGGATTTCGTATTGCGGCCGGTATTATCATTCTAAAGATAGGCTATGACATGTTGCAGGCACGTTACACCAATACGAAACTCAAGGATGAGGAAATCAAGGCGTATGCGGACGATATTTCCATTACTCCACTTTCTATTCCGATGCTGTGCGGTCCGGGAGCTATTGCGAACGGCATCATTATGATGGATGACGCCCATACTTGGAGCCTGAAAGTGACACTCGTTTCGGTGATTGCAGTGGTATATATCCTTACTTATATTATATTGCGTTTGTCTACCAGACTGGTTCGGGTGATTGGTGAAACAGGAAATAACGTCATGATGCGTCTGATGGGATTGATTCTGATGGTCATTGCCGTGGAATGTTTCGTGGGAGGAATGAAGCCGATATTAATCGATATTATTCAGGAAAGTCGTTTCTGAACGGCCATTTATTAGAATTTATCTTTTAAGTACGACAAATCATAATAAATGTGTAAATTCAGCTGATATTCTGTTATTCGTTTTGTTTTTTCAGATTAAATGATTACATTCCAGTCGAGAAAGTGTTTTCGGTACCTTCTTTTTATTAACTTTTAAAATTTGATTTTATGAAAGTGCTATTGGTCGGTCTGGAACGTGTCGGAAAGCTGTTCTCTATGGAGTCTCTTTTTAAGAAGAAACTCACCGAAGCTGACATGACCGATGTGGAGGTGGTAACAGCTGAGATGACAGAATTTGGTTCTCTGGGAGGGAGAAAGTTGGAACGGAACATGAACGAAGCTTTGCGCGATGAAGCGGACTTCGTGGTAGTAATGGAGCCGTGGCAGAAAGATTTGCTGACCCGCTTCATGGATTATCGGAATTGGCATAAGATTCATCTGTTTGCGGATATCTGCAAACGTAAGGCGAAAACCGACATGCCATCCTGCGATGTAGATTTTGGCTACAGGAGCATGAAAGAAGAGATGAATGACGGATGCCGGAATTTATTGGAAGGATTGAAAATGCTTTTGAGAAAGCACGAGTCGGACTCATCTGACTTGGCAATGATTTAAGCACAACAATGGTTGTGATGATTTGAGTGGAAAGGCCCTGAATATTTGCTATTCGGGGCTTTTCGGTGTTTAGAAGAATTCCAGTACGAAGGTGGTATTCCAGCCGTTACTTTCTGCTTTCAAGAGGCTGATGCTTCCGTTGGAGAGTTTCATAATTTGTCGGGAGAGGGAAAGACCGATTCCACTGCCTTCCTTTTTGGTGGTGAAGAAAGGCACGAAGATTTCTTCGGCTTCCTGTTCGGGAATGGCGGGGCCGTCGTTGCTCACGTAGATGAGGATATGCTCCTCTTTGGTGGAGTAGGCACGGATATGAATTTTTCCAGTACACTCTCCGATGGCTTGTACGGCATTTTTTATCAAGTTGATGAGTACCTGTCGGATCAGGTTCGGGTCGGCATAGAGCATCAGGTCTTCAGGCTCTATTTGAAGAGACAGCTGGATGTGGGAAGGGATGAGGTGGATACTTTCTATTTGCAGCAGAAGTTCTTTCAGGTAGAAAGGCTCCGGAGAAGGTTTCTGGAGCGAAGAGAACTTCCGGTAGCTGTCTACAAAGGATATCAATCCAGTGGACGTTTCGTGAATGGCACGGATACCTTCATAGATGGGACTGTTCTTCACATCTTTTCGCTGTAGGAAGGTTTCACTGAGCGAAGAAATCGGTGCGATGGAGTTCATGATTTCGTGTGTTAGTACCCGGGTCAGTTTCACCCATGATTCGAGCTCTTTGGCATCCATCTCATTCCGGATATCGTTTAGGGTCAGAATCTTGACTGTATTTTCTCCCAGTTGCATTACGGATGCCCGGACTAACAACTGCACTTCTCCTTTGGAGGTCGCATATTGCAGGTTGCAACGTTCGCCGGCAGGCAAGGTGCCCAACAGTTCCGGAATGTCCTCTCCGTAGCGTTCCAGTTGCTGGAGAGTGCCGAGAGCCGGGATACTGAGCAGCCGTGTCGCAGCCGGATTGCTTTGGATGATTTTGTTCTGTTCGTCGAGTACGATGATGCCGGAACTGATACCCGAGAGCACTTGTTCATAAAATCGTTCCCGCTGTTCCATCAGCTGTTTCTGTTCGCCCATCATGGCCCCGAATTCATTCAAGGTATTTTGTAGGATACGTTCGCCTCCGATGAAACCATGTGTCGGTAGACGGAAGGAATAATCGCGGTTGCGGATGGCTTCTAACATGAGCCAGCTTTTTTCCCGTAATTGTTTCTGACTGGAATAAAAGAGAAAGACGGCGAGGATAACCAGACAGGCCCCGATGACGATGCATTCGCTTTTATCTTCACTTATTCCTAGGGTCAGCAAGACCACGCCTGCTGTGAGGGAGAGAATCCGTGTCAGTGGGGAAGAGAACCATTTAGATGCCATGGCGTTTCATTTTGTTGTACAGTGTCTGCCGCGTAATGCCCAGTTGTGCCGCTGCCTGTGACAGGTTGCCGTCGCATTGTTCGATGGCTTTCTTGACGAGGTTCTTTTCCATTTCGTCCAAGGTTTGCAGCGGAGTATCTTCTTTTGTTCCTTCCTGTACGGTCGGGGATTCCGGGGCTGGAACGTCAGCCAGTTGCAGGTTATCCGCTTTCAGTAGCTTGCCATCCGAAAGGATGACTGCCTTTTCGATGGTATGCTGCAGCTCACGGATATTACCGTACCAAGGATAGTTCAGCAGGCGTTGTTCGGCATCGGCACTGAAACCGGTCAGTGTGCGCTGGTATTGCAGGTTGTATTGTTCCAGGAAACGCTGTGCCAGTGGCAGGATGTCTTCCTTCCGTTCCCGAAGTGACGGAATGTGCAGGTGGATGGTATTGATGCGGTACAGTAAGTCTTCGCGGAACTCCCCGTTGTGTACCATTTCATCCAGGTTGCGGTTGGTGGCACAAATCAGCCGGATATTGGTAGGTTGCGGGGTGTTGCTTCCCACCTTGATGAAATATCGTTTCTGAAGTACCGTAAGTAGTTTGGCTTGCAGGTGATAAGGAAGGTTGGCTATTTCATCGAGGAACAGCGTTCCGCCGTCGGCTGCCTCAAAACGTCCGATACGGTCGGTATGGGCATCGGTAAACGAGCCTTTGACGTGGCCGAACAGTTCACTTTCAAACAGCGATTCGGTGATGGCTCCCATGTCGACTACTACCATCGGTCCGTTGCGTCGGGGAGACAGGCGATGAATTTCTCGGGCCAGCATGTCTTTTCCGGTTCCGTTTTCTCCCGTAATCAGAATGTTGGCATCGGTGGTGCTGACCTTCTCTACCAGCAACCGCAACGGACGGATGACGGCTGAATTACCCCAGTACATGGCCGATTTCTCATCCGGTTGTGCGGCCTGTTTCCCCTTTTTATCATTCCCATGCCCCTTTGCGTAGGCTTCTTGCAAGGTCTGTACCAGTTTGGCATTGTCCCAAGGCTTTACCACGAAGTCGGTTGCCCCGTCTTTCAATCCGGTTACCGCCAGATTGATGTCGGCATAGGCCGTAAACAGTACCACCTGAATCTGGGGACGCAGTCGCTTGATTTCGCGCAACCAATAGAGGCCTTCATTTCCGCTGTTGATGCCGGAAGAGAAGTTCATGTCGAGCAGTACTACGTCCACCGCTTCCCGTTGCAGGAGGGAAGGGATGGTGACCGGAGAATTCAGTGTAATCACCTGTTGGAAATATTCTTCCAAAAGATATTGCAGAGAAGTAAGAATGTTACGGTTGTCGTCTACTACGAGTAAAGTTCCTTGTTTTGCCATCTGTGATTGAGATTTTATGACAAAAATAGGAATTTTCGAGGGGAGGGCATAAAAAATGTCTAAAAAATACGGACAGTGACAAAAAATTAGACACCGATTGTCAAAAAATTAGACACTTCGATTTTAGGTGAATATCGTATCTTATTGTGAATGAGTATAATAACTTTTTGGCACGGTATTTGAATGGAATTTGTCAGATAAACGATTACGATATGAACAAAAAGAATTTATTACACATCACGCTTTTCCTTCTTTCCGGTTGGATGGGGCTGGAAGCTACGGCGCAGGAGGTCTGGGATGTAGACCGTTGCATGAGCTATGCGGTGGCGCACAACCGTACTGTCCGTCAGCGGGAACTGGAGGCCGACAATGCCCGGATGGATCGTATGAAAGCCATTGGCAGTTTCTTGCCGGGAGTGAGTGCGAGTACTGGCGTACAATATAATTTCGGTCGTTCGGTAGATCCGGAGACCAATACCTATAACACCGTGTCTACCTTCAACAATGCCTATTCCATGGAAGCCTCCATGCCGATTTTCCGTGGCGGAGGACTGGTGAACGAGGTACGCCGCTCGAAGGCTGCCTGGTTGATGGGGAAAGCTGCCTGGCAGGAAGCCAAGGACAACACCGCATTGGAAACCTTCCAGGCGTATATTGATGCCTTGTACTGCTACGGTACTCTGCGGCTGGCCCGCAAGAAACTGGTGGAAAGCGATTCATTGCTGTATAAGACCCGCCGTCAGGAAGAGCTGGGACTGAAAGGGTTGGCCGATGTGGCTCAGATGGAAGCCCAGCAGGCCACCGACAGTTACAACCTGACCCACCAGCGGAACTTGTACGAAACGGCCTTGCTGACCTTGAAGCAGAAAATGAATTTTCCGGCAAACGATACGTTGCAACTGGATACGGCTGTACTCGACACACAGACACTTCATTATATTCAACTGACTCAGGAGCAGGCGGACGATGTGTTCCGCATCGCCCTGAATGTCAATCCTACCCTGCGTCAGGCGGAGCTGAATGCGAAGGTGGCCGATATGCGCCGCAAGATTTCCTGGGCTGATGTGGTACCGTCCATCACCTTGTTTGGGGGTATTTCCAGTTCTTATTATAAGGAATTGCATTCTACTTCCTATCCGAATTTCCGCACCCAGTTCAACAATAACTTCGGTTCCTATGTGGGTATCAGCATGAGTATTCCTATCTTTAACCGTCTTTCGGGAGTGACCGGATTGCGACAGGCAAGAAACAATTACCGCATTGCCTGCGAGCAGTACGAGTCGCAGAAGGAAGAATTGCAGAAACTGGTGCTTCAGGCCGTACAGGACCGTGAAGGCTATCTGAAAGAGAGTATCCAGATGGAGAAAAAAGTCAACTCCGATTCGCTGGCCTATCATGTCACCCGCCGGAAATACGAGGAAGGATTGATGACTTCGCTCGACGTACAGAACAATGCGGCTACCTTGCTCGAAAGTGAGACCAAGTTGTTACAGAGCAAACTGACCTACCTGATGAAATGCCGTCTGGTAGACTATTATAAAGGAGAAGAAATTATTCGCGGGTTGGGAGAAACCGCTAAAAAAGATTGATAAAAAACGACGAGATTATGGATATACAGTTAGAAAAGAAAAAAGGAATCCAAAAGAAACACCTTCCTTATATTGCAGGAGGAGTGGTTGTGCTTCTGTTGTTGGGGTGGATTATTTTCGGCAATCATGCTTCTACGTTGAAAGTCGACGGCAAGTCGCTGAACATTGCCGATGTGACCTATGGCAAGTTTAATGATTATATCCGGGTGAACGGACAGGTGCAGCCGATTTCCGTGGTACAGCTCAGCCCCGAAGAAGGAGGTATCGTGCAGGAAAAGGTGGTGGAAGAAGGAGCGCACGTAAAGAAAGGCGATGTGATTCTTCGTCTGAGCAACTCCAACCTGGACTTGCAGATTCTGAATGCGGAATCTGAACTGGCAGAGAAACAGAACCTGCTTCGTAACACGCAGGTCACCATGCAGCAGGACAAGCTGAACAACGAAACGGAGAAGGTGCAGCTCGATATTGATACCCGCCGCAAGCAGCGTACGTTCCAGCAATACCAGCGCTTGTACAAGGAACGGCTTATCAGCCGCGAGGAATACCTCCAGGCCAAGGAAGACTACGAAGTGGCCCAGAAGAAGCACAAGCTGATTATGGAACGTCTGGCGCAGGATTCCATCTATCGCAACGTGCAGATGGACCAGATGGAAGATAACTTGCAGAACATGCGCAAGAACGTCTTGCTGATTCGCGAGCGGAAAGACAAGCTGGAAGTGCGGGCTACCATCGACGGAGAACTGGGACTGTTGGATGCGGAACTGGGACAGAATATCAACGCCGGACAGATGGTGGGACAGATCAACGACTTGTCGGACTACAAGATTGAGGCCATGATTGACGAGCACTACATCGACCGTGTGACTAACGGACTGCCGGCTACCTTTGAACGTCAGGGTTCTTCGTTCAACCTGAAAGTGCGTAAGGTGTATCCTGAGGTGCGCGACGGACGTTTCCGTACTGATTTCATTTTCCAGGGCAAGCGTCCGGAGAACATTCGCAGCGGACAGACCTACTACATCGACCTGCAGCTGGGTGAGCCTACCGAAAGCGTGCTGATTCCGAAGGGTACCTTCTTCCAGGTGACTGGAGGCAACTGGATTTTCGTGGTCGACAAGGATGGAAAGAAAGCCTATCGTCGTAAAATCCGTATTGGACGTCAGAACCCTCAGTATTACGAAGTGCTGGAGGGACTGGAAAAAGGGGAACGGGTCATCATTTCCGGATATGAGAGTTACAAAGACAATGAAGTATTGGTGTTAAATTAAAAAGATAAATTATTATGAAAAAGATAGCAAGTATATTCGTGGGGTTAGTAATGGTATTTTTGTGTGCAACCTGTATCAGTGCCAAAGGCAGTTCGGAAGACAAAGTCAGTGAAACACGTAGTGTGAGTGCTTTCCATTCCATTGAAGTGGAGAGTGTAGCCAGTGTGTATTTTACTCAGTCGAACACTTATTCACTTCGTGTGGAAGGGGAAAAGAAATGGGTAAATCAGACAAAGTGTACGGTGAAAGACGGAGTCTTGTTGATTACGTGGACGGAAAAAGGAAAGAAGACCACCAAGAACGTGAACGGACTCTCCATCTATGTCAGTGCTCCCGATTTGCAGGAAGTTACTTTTGAAGGAGTCGGCTCATTCAACTGCAAGTCTCGTCTGAACCTGAAGGATGTGAAGTTTGATATACAGGGAGTAGGCAGCCTGAAGGTAGCCGATTTGCATGCCCGAAACGTAAAAATCGATTTGGAGGGAGTAGGCAGTGGCGAGCTGACGGTAGATTGTGACCAGTTGGATGCCAGTGTGGAAGGTGTCGGCAGTCTCACCCTGAGCGGAAAAGCCCGGTCGGCCCATATTTCCAAAGACGGCATCGGCAGTGTTTCTACCCGTCGGTTGAAAATCGGTGAATAAAATTTTGCCATCACATAATAAACACGTAACAACTTATGAACACACTTTTCAGAAATTTCTCGCATACCTTCCGGCGTTTCTTTACGGCCAGCGTATTGAACCTGTTAGGATTGAGTATCGCGTTTGCCGCCTGCTTCGTCATCCTGACGCAGGTGGACTACGACTATAACTACAACAAAGCCTATCCGGCACACGACCGTATTTATCGGGTGGAAGTGAATGCCGGCGGAGATTACGGCTGGGCAATCTGGCTGGCCCGTCCCTTCTGTGAACTGGTAGGAGCTTCTTCTCCCCATATACAGGCCATTTCAGTGACTTCCTTGTCAAATTATTCCAGTGATTTTGAGGTAGACGAACACATTTATTCAGAGCCAGAGTTTACCGGATTTGGGGATTACCTGGAGGTATTCCAGCCTACCATGGTATGCGGCACGACCGCTTCCCTGAATGAACCCGGCCAGGCCCTGATTTCGGCGTCCATGGCCCGTCGTTTTTTCGGTACCACGGATGCCATTGGCAAGACGATTTATATAGACCGTAAATCCCGTAACCAGCCCTTGGTGGTAGGAGGGGTCTATCAGGACATGCCGGAAAATTCCCAGTTGGGTAACTGTGTGTTCTCTTCTTTCCGTTCGGATTTGAACAAAGATTCTTGGAAAAACTGGAATTATGCCCTGTATATCCGGCTCGACAATCCGGCTTCATTGGCTGATGTGGAGCGGTCGGTCATCGAAAGCTGCAAGCTGAATATTCCAAGAGAACTGATTAGCGGAGAGGGAGAGGAAGACTGGGAGAATTTCATTCATTTTACGCCGCTGGACGAGGTACACTATTCTACAGTGGGTAACAAGGCGGCTACCAGCAAGGCTGCTGTGTACCTGTTGCTGTGTGTGTCGGTACTGATTTTGCTGACGGCGGCAGTTAACTACATGAACTTTTCACTGGCAGAAACTCCCATGCGGTTGCGTTCCATCAATACCCAGAAGGTGTTGGGCGCTTCCACTTGCTCTTTGCGGATGTATCTGCTGTTAGAATCCGTATGGGTTTGTGTGTGTGGCTTCCTGTTGTCTTTGCTCTGGCTCTATTTGCTGAAAGACACCTCTTTGAGTACCTTGGTGGCATCCAACCTTTCTCTGATGTCTCATCCGGGGCTGGTGATGGCTTTGGGTGGAATTGCCGTGTGCATGGGCTTGCTGGCCGGAGCCTATCCTTCTTACTACGTCACTTCTTTCCCGCCGGCATTGGTGTTGAAAGGTTCGTTCGGCCTTTCTCCGAAGGGCAAGATGCTGCGTACATTTTTGGTTTGCTTCCAGTTCTTCGTCTCTTTCATGCTGATTATCTCCGTGGGCATCATGTACCTGCAGAGCCGTTATATTCAGCAGAGCGACTATGGTTATGACAAGGAGGTCGTATTGGTGGGAGAGATTCCTGGTGAGTATCTCGATCGCCGGGAAGCGATTGTCAGTGAATTGTCCGGAATTTCGGGCATAGAAGGAATTTCGATTTCCCAGTTCGTATTAAGTTCAGCCGATAACTACATGTCGTGGGGAAGAGGAGAAGGAGAGCATCACATACAGATGGCTTGTTTTCCGGTAGATTATCGCTACTTGTCTGTGCTTGGCATTAAGATTACCGAAGGTCGTAATTTCAAGTCGGGCGACGGGGATGTATATATCTTCAATGAGGCAGCCCGGAAGAAATATTCCTGGATGAAGGTGGACGAACCCGCTACTCAAGGTGATTATCCGGTGGTCGGATTCTGTGAGAACATCCGTTTCAGCAGCTTCCGCAACAACGATGCCGTAGAGCCGATGGCCTTCTTTATTTACGGGAAAGATTATGCGGTCTGGGATGCGAACAGCATCTTGAACATCCGGGTGGCTTCGGGAGTAGATAAGGTGGACATGATTCACCGCTTGACAGAGGCCGCAGAAAAGATAGCTCCGGGCCGTGACTTCAAGTTCCGTTTCATGGATGAGGTGATTGACCAGAACTACCATCGGGAACTGCGTTTCACCCGTCAGATTCTGTTGTTTTCCTTGATTGCCATTGTGCTCAGCATGATTGGTGTGTTCGGACTGACCTTATTTGAAAGCGAATATCGCCGCAAGGAAATCGGTATCCGGAAAATCATGGGAAGTTCCACCACTGAAATCCTCTACATGTTTACCAAGCGTTATTTCGTCATGCTGGTGGTCTGCTTCGTCTTGGCAGCTCCCTTCGGCTGGTGGATAGGCCACGACTGGCTGGAAAGCTTCTCCGACAAGACGCCCATCCGTGCCTGGGTATTTGTGGCTTCCTTCCTGCTGGTCAGCCTCATTACGGTACTGACCGTGACATTCCAGTGTTGGAAGAATGCCAATGAAAACCCCGTGCGGAGCATCAAGACTGAATGACAACTTCAAACCCTAAAATACGATGAAAGGACTGAAAACTTATTTTACTTATCTCCAGCGCAACAAACTGTTTACGTTGGTCAATGTGGCAGGACTGGGCATCTCCCTGATGTTTGTGCTGCTCATAGCCAACATGGTCGTGCGGCAGGTCACCGTGGGCGACGATATAAAGGATATCGATCACATTTACGTCCTGTCGAACGAGAGCTATTTTGCCGGTAATTACCTGGTGGGCGAACGGTTGGCCAGCCGCTATCCGGAAATGGCCGACTGGTGTGCCGTCAACTCCGAAGCCTATAAGTCGGGGACCTATGCGACAGTCGACGACCGGAAAACCAATCTGGAGATTTATTGTGTGAAGGAAAATTTCTTCCGTTTTTTTGGTTACTCCCTGTTGTCGGGAAATCCGGACCAGGCGCTGGTCGATGCGCACAGCATCGTACTGACCGAGTCGGGTGCCCGCAAATTGTTTGGAGAGGAACCTGCGGAGGGAAAGAGGATTCATCTGTCGAACGATCGAAAAGGCGTGTACACGGTGACGGGTATCATGAAGGATTTCAACAACTCGCTGATTCCTGATGGAGTGGAAGCCATTTTACCCTTTGAATATGTGGATTTTGTGAACTGGGGAAGCAGCAAGCACAACCCGGACATGAACAATGTGGGAGGGACTTCCATCTTGGTACGTTTTCCGCAGGGAACAGACCCGAACCGGAAAAACGCCGACATGCGCTCTTTCTTTGCTACGTTTTTCTGGCCTTATCAGCACGACGTGTTTCACGAGGCATTCTGGACCTCGTTGAAAGAAGTGCATTTTGCTTCCATCCCCAGTCCGCAGTTCCAGCAATACAACCTGACCCGGGTGTGGATTTTTCTGGCAGCCGGTAGCTTGATTCTGCTGATGGCAGTGTTCAACTATGTCAGTATGTGCGTGGCACAGGTGAGCTACCGGACCAAAGAAATGGCTACCCGCCGGCTGTTGGGCTCTTCGGAGCGCAGCATCTTCTGGCGTTTGATGGGCGAATCGGCCCTGTTTACCGTGGGTGCTTTCCTGCTGGCCTTGGTACTGGCCAAACTGGTGGAACCGACCGCGAGCGACGTGTTGCAGACCCGGCTGGACCTCTTAGGCGATATGGGGTGGATGACCGTACTGGTTTATCTGGTGGGGATTGCCCTGCTTTCGCTGGTGGCCGGACTGGTTCCTGCCGTCCTGCTTTCCCACTATCATCCGCTGGATGTGGTGAAAGGCACTTTCCGCCGGAAGACCAAGGCCGTGTATCTTCGGATTCTGTATGTGGTGCAGAGCGGACTCACCGTGGCCATGCTGACCTGCGCCCTCTACCTGTCCGTACAGATTTACCGTATCTTGCATGAACCGCTGGGCTATACCTACGGGCATGTGCTCGACTATCCGGCATTGGTGGCCGGCTCCAGAGAGAAGATTCATCTTTTCCGCGATGAGGCTCGGAAGAAACCTTTTGTGAAGAAGGTTTGTCTGACACAAGGGGTGCCTTTGAACGGAGGCAACAACAACACGATGCAGATGTACGACGCGCACAACCGACAGAAGAGCATCAGTTTTCAGGTATTCCGTACGGATTCCGCCTTTTTGGACATCTTCCATATCCGTCTGCTGGACGACCGGAAACTGTCGCAGGCTAAGATGTATTTTTCTGAAAGTACGTTCGATTCCCTGCAACTGGCCTATGACCGTACTCCTGCCTTGCACGATATAGACGCTCGCTCGTACATGGTAGGCGGACGATATGCCGACTTCAAGTTCCGGTCTGTACTCGACCCACAGTCGCCCACCTTCCTTTTGGTGGAACATCCTGATAGTTTGGGTGCTTGGAATGTGCTGATCGAGACCATCGACGGCGATCTGCCGGCCTATAAGAAAGAGCTCGACGCCTTGTATTCAGAAATTATCGACGGGGCACCTTTTGAGTCGAAGTGGTATGGCGATGAGATGCGTGAGAAATACCAGGATTTGTTGCACCTGCGTACCCTTATCGTGGCCTTCACTTGCGCCGCCTTGTTGATATCTCTGCTGGGACTCACGGCCATGAGCATTTATTTCATCAGTCAGCGCAAGCGCGACATTGCCATCCGGAAGGTATTCGGTTCCAGTGCGGGCATGGAACGGACACGGCTGCTCCGTTTTTCCCTGTTGTCTTTATTGGTAGGGATGGTGTGTGCGGTTCCCCTTTCCTGGTTTGGCGTGCGGCAGATTGACCGCATCCTGCACTATTCGCCGACGACCATGTGGGGCGTGTTTGGAGTCGCTTTCCTGCTGGTAGCCCTGATATCCTTGGGTTCCGTGTGTCTCATCAGCTGGAAAGCTGTCCGCGAAAATCCGGTGAACCACATCAAGACCGAATGATTTTTCAGTGTGTAAGTCTATAATCAAATCGGGGCTTCCGGCAGCGACTGGAAGCCCCGATTTATTTTTTAGAGCCGCGCCCCGACTCTAGCCCAGTTGACCAGTCCCCAGAAGGCTTCGATGTAGGCCGCCCGTCGGTTGCGGTAGTCAATGTAATAGGCATGTTCCCAAACGTCGATGACCAGCAATGGTTTCAGCCCCTTTTTGAGCGGATTTCCGGCATTCGGTTCACTGACGATGGACAAGTGTCCGTCTTTGTCGCTTGCCAGCCACGTCCATCCGGAGCCGAACAGTGTGGTAGCTGCCTGTGTGAACTTTTCCTTGAAGGCTTCCACCGAGCCGAAATCGCGTGCCAGTGCATCGGCCAGCGGTTGAGGCATTTCCGGCTGATGGGGAGTCAGTGTGTCGAAGAAAAACGTGTGGTTCCACGTCTGGGCCGCATTGTTGAACATCGGTCCTTCTGCCTCCAGCACAATCTGTTGCAGGCTTTTTTCTTCAAACGGCGTACCGGCAATCAGTTTGTTGAGGTTGTCAATGTACGTTTGCAGATGTTTTCCGTAGTGATACTCCAAGGTTTCTTTACTCATTTTCGGAGCCAGTTCATCCAACTGGTACGGAAGTGCGGGAAGTGAATGTTTCATTGTCTTTTTGATTTAAAGGTGGATAAATTGTTAGCTGTATGGCAATAGTCAGACAAAATGTTTGAGCAATTGTCATTTCTGGTTCTAAATTAATATAAAAATCGGGATTCTGCTAGAAAAAATGCCACTAATATCCGGCTTTCTTATCAGAAATTGTAATTTCGCAATAGATTAGGTTGATTTCTATAATATTTTAAGGTTAGAATTATTATGTGTGGAATTGTAGGTTATATCGGGAGGCGGAAAGCCTGGCCGATATTGGTGGAGGGCCTGAAGCGTCTGGAGTATCGCGGATACGACAGTGCCGGAGTGGCCTTGATGAGCGACACTCATCAGCTGAATGTGTACAAATCCGTGGGAAAAGTGGCCGACCTGGAGCGGACGGCCGAAGGGCAGGACCTGTCCGGTTGCGTGGGAATTGCCCATACGCGATGGGCCACTCACGGCGAGCCCAGTACGGTGAATGCCCATCCGCATTGCAGCCAGAACGGCGAGCTGGCACTGGTGCACAACGGAATAATCGAGAACTATGCCGTACTGAAAGAAAAATTGCAGTCCAAGGGCTGTGCCTTCAAGAGCAGTACCGATACTGAGGTGCTGGTGCAGTTGATTGGCTACATCCAGCAGCAGGGCAACCTGGATTTGCTGACCGCCGTCCAGCTGGCTTTGCGGGAAGTCATCGGAGCCTATGCCATTGCCGTGGTCGACCGCAAGCATCCCGATGAAATTATCGCCGCCCGCAAGAGCAGCCCTTTGGTGGTCGGAGTAGGAAAAGGAGAATTTTTTCTGGCCTCCGATGCTACTCCGATGGTGGCCTATACCGACCAGGTGGTCTATCTCTCGGATGGGGAAATAGCCGTGTTGCGGGCGGATGCACCTTTGAAGATTGTCGACCTGCACAATGTGGAGTGTCCGCACGAGGCACAGACGGTAGCCCTGAACATCGGTCAGTTGGAGAAAGGAGGCTTCCCCCATTTCATGCTGAAAGAGATTTTCGACCAGCCCGACTGCATCAGCGATTGTATGCGGGGCCGGGTGAATCCGGACACCTGCACGGTGACACTTTCCGCCGTCACGAACCACAAGGAACGTTTGCTCCGTACCGGCCGGTTCATCATCGTGGCTTGCGGTACTTCCTGGCATGCCGGACTCATCGGCAAACAGCTGCTCGAAACTTTCTGCCGTATCCCGGTGGAAGTGGAATACGCCTCTGAGTTCCGTTACCGCCATCCGGTCATCCATCCCGACGACGTGGTGATTGCCATTTCCCAAAGCGGAGAGACGGCCGACACATTGGCCGCCATCGAACTGGCCAAGTCGCAGGGCGCTTTTATCTACGGTATCTGTAACGTGGTCGGTTCTTCCATTGCCCGTGCCACGGATACCGGTTCCTACATCCATGTGGGGCCTGAAATCGGAGTGGCTTCCACCAAAGCCTTCACCGGACAGGTGACGGTGCTTACCCTGCTGGCCTTGGCTTTAGGCCGTGAAAAGGGTACGCTTCCGGAAGCGGAATACCATCGGGTGGTGAAGGAACTGGCTGGCATCCCCGAAAAGATGCGGACGGTATTGAAGCAGAACCCCTTCATTGCCGGCTTTTCCAAGATGTTTACCTATGCCCGTAATTTCATCTACCTGGGCCGGGGCTATGCCTTTCCGGTGGCTTTGGAGGGCGCCCTGAAGCTGAAGGAGATTTCTTATATCCATGCCGAAGGCTATCCGGCAGCCGAGATGAAGCACGGTCCCATTGCCCTGATTGATACCGAGATGCCTGTGGTCATCGTGGCCACCCAGTCGCCTTTGTACGAAAAAGTGCTGAGTAATATCCAGGAAATCAAGGCCCGCAAGGGAAGAGTCGTGGCTGTCGTGACTGAGGGAGATACCGTGATTCGTAGTCTGGCCGATTACTGCATCGAGTTGCCTGCCACGTTGGAATGTCTGGATCCGCTCATCACTTCCATTCCTTTGCAGTTGCTGGCTTATCACATCGCTGTATGCCGCGGGATGGATGTCGACCAGCCTCGAAATCTGGCTAAATCGGTAACGGTGGAATAATCACATCTATTTTCTTGAAACTCTTTGTATTAAAGGTGAAATGCAGAAGTGAATTCTCTGTTCCGCACTGTGAAATACAAAAACCACAGTGTGGGATATATATTTCACACTGTGGGATACAAATCCCAAACAGTGGGACAGAGAATATATTAGCTGGTTTGGAAGAAAATGTAAGGGAGAAAGAAAAATAGGTGTGATGACTTGTCTGTTTGAATTGATGGTAAGTAGTCATGATAGATTTTGATTTTCCTTGATTGAAAAATCAAAGTAAATTCTTATTTTTGTACATAAACGAGTAAATAACCATAGTATGAGCAGACTTTATCCGATTGGCATTCAGAGTTTTGAAAAAATCCGTGAAGGAGGATATGTCTATGTTGATAAGACCGCTTGGATTTATCGGCTGGTAACGGGAGGAAACTATTATTTTCTGAGCCGTCCGCGGCGTTTTGGGAAGAGTCTGCTGGTTTCTACTTTGGAAGCCTATTTTCAAGGGAAGAAGGACCTGTTCAAAGGACTTTCTATCGGGCGATTGGAGCAGCAATGGGTGAAATATCCTGTGTTTCATCTGGATTTGAATGCCCAAAAATATGAATCTGCACAAGATTTGGCGAATATGCTGAATATGGCTCTTACCCGGTGGGAAAAATTGTATGGAAAGGAGATTTCGGAAACTTCATCTTCTTTGCGCTTTCAGGGCGTGATACGCCGTGCTTCTGAGAATACAGGATGCAAGGTGGTTATCTTGGTGGATGAATATGACAAGCCTTTGTTGCAAACGATAGGGAACGAGGTACTTCAGACTGAATATAGAAATACCTTAAAGGCTTTTTATGGAGTCTTGAAGAGTTGTGACCAGTACATTCAATTCGCATTGCTTACAGGGGTGACTAAATTTAATAAAGTAAGCGTGTTCAGCGACCTGAATAATCTGAGGGATATTTCCATGCTGCGTGAATATGAAAATATCTGCGGTATTTCGGAGGAGGAACTTCATCGAGATTTTGTGCCGGATGTAGAGGCTTTGGCAGAAGCCGGAGGAGCACGGTTGGAAGAGACCTACAAGAGGTTGAAGGAATGGTATGACGGGTACCATTTTACCCCCAATGGAGTGGATATTTATAATCCTTTTAGTTTACTTAATACATTTGCTAACAGAGACTTTGGTAGTTACTGGTTTGAAACGGGTACACCGACTTTTTTGGTCGAACTGTTAAAGGAAAGCCGATATGATTTACAGCGTCTGACAGGTGAAGTAGCGATGGCTGATTCCCTGCAAGGAATAAATTCAATGAGCAATAATCCGGTTCCTTATTTGTATCAAAGTGGGTATTTGACTATAAAAGGATATAATCGAGAGTTTCAAGTATATGAATTGGGATTTCCGAATAAGGAAGTAGAAGAGGGTTTTACCAAGTTTTTGCTTCCTTGTTACGCACATTTGGATTCAGGGAATACGGCTTTTGAGTTGATGAGTTTTGTGAAAGAGGTACGTGAGGGGAATATTGAGGGCTTCATGCATCGCTTGCAGAGTTTCTTTGCAGATATTCCCTATGAAATGACACGTGATTTGGAACTGCATTATCAAAATGTACTTTTTATTGTATTTAAATTGTTGGGTTTTTATACACAAGTGGAATATCATACTTCGCAGGGACGCATTGATTTGGTGTTGAAGACTGACCACTATATTTATGTCATGGAATTTAAATTGGAAGGTACGGCTGAGGAGGCTATTCGTCAGATCGAAGAAAAGAATTATGCCCTTCCGTTTGCATCTGATTCGCGTAAACTGTATAAGATTGGGGTAAATTTCAGTAATCAGACTCGAGGAATTGAGGCCTGGAAAACCGTAAGTAATTCATAATTAGTGGTTGATAAATAAGAAGAAAGCGGAATTTTTCTCTCTTGTACAGATATTTTCCTTATCTTCAAGGTCAAAATCGCATGCTATGAATTACGAAACCTATCAATTGTTGCTCTACGGCATGTCTGCATTGGCTGTAGTCGTCTTTGTGTCACTGTATTTTGTGAAAGCCGGTTACGGCATGTTCCGTACCCGCTCATGGGGATGGTCTGTCCCCAATAAAGTTGGCTGGGTATGTATGGAGGCTCCTGCATTTGTAGTGATGGGGATAGGAGCCTGGAAAGGAGGAGTCAGCTTATATACGCCGCAGGCCGTGTTCGTGGGCTTGTTTCTGCTGCATTATTTTCAACGTTCGTTTGTCTTTCCGTTGCTGATGAAAGGAAAGAGCCGGATGCCGCTGGCTATTATGGCGATGGGGATACTTTTCAATGTCATCAATGCTACATTGTTGGTGGCCAGTTTCTTCAGCTGTGCCGTACCCGGAAAGTATGAACCGGCGACTTACTGGTCGCATCCTTTGCCGTGGCTGGGAATCATCTTGTTTGCCATCGGGATGGCCATTAATTGGCAGGCAGACCATGTAATCCGGAACCTGCGCAAGCCGGGCGATACGCGACATTACTTGCCGGAGAAAGGTTTCTACCGCTATGTGACTTCGGCCAATTATTTCGGGGAACTGGTGGAATGGACAGGCTTCGCTTTGCTGACCGCCTCACCTGCGGCCTGGGTGTTTGTCTGGTGGACGGCAGCTAATCTGGTACCTCGTGCCGATGCCATTTATAAACGCTACTGTGAGGAGTTCGGGCGACAGGCTGTGGGAAATCGAAAAAGAATTATACCTTATATATATTAGGAAAAGGAGGAGAGATGGATTCACTTTTATTTACGCCGGTTACTTTGGGACCGCTGATGTTGCGTAACCGTACCATCCGGTCGGCGGCATTTGAAAGTATGTGTCCGGGAAATGCACCTTCGGAGCAGTTGTTGGACTATCACCGTTCGGTGGCTGCCGGAGGTGTGGGTATGACCACGGTGGCGTATGCTGCCGTGACCCGCAGCGGACTTTCGTTCGACAGGCAGTTGTGGATGAGGCCGGAGATTGTGCCCGGATTGCGCAGGCTGACAGATGCCGTACATGCCGAAGGAGCTGCGGCAAGTATCCAGTTGGGCCATTGCGGCAACATGTCGCATAAAAGTATTTGTGGCTGCCTTCCGGTCGGCGCAAGCAGTGGATTTAATCTGTATTCGCCCACTTTTGTGCGCGGACTTCGGGCTGATGAACTGCCGGAGATGGCGAAGGCTTACGGGCAGGCGGTGTGTCTGGCGCGGGAAGCGGGATTTGATGCCGTAGAGATACATGCCGGTCATGGTTATCTTATCAGTCAGTTTCTTTCGCCTGCGACCAATCACCGGAAGGATGAGTTTGGCGGGACACTGGAGAACCGGATGCGTTTTATGGAGATGGTGATGGAAGAGGTGATGAAAGCGGCTGGGAATGATATGGCTGTATTGGTCAAGATGAACATGCGCGATGGTTTCCGGGGAGGCATGGAACTGGATGAATCCTTGCAGGTGGCGCGGAAGTTGCAGGAACTGGGTGCGCATGCACTGGTGTTGAGTGGCGGATTCGTCAGTAAGGCACCGATGTACGTAATGCGCGGAGAGATGCCCATTCGTACCATGACGCATTACATGACTTGCTGGTGGTTGAAATACAGTGTGCAACTGGTGGGAAAATACATGATTCCTTCCGTACCTTTCCGTGAGGCCTATTTTCTGGAAGATGCTTTGAAGTTTCGTGAGGCACTGGATATGCCGTTGGTGTATGTAGGAGGCCTGGTGGCCCGCAAGAAGATAGACGAGGTGTTGAATCATGGGTTTGAGGCAGTACAGATGGGACGTGCCCTGCTCAATGAACCGGATTTTGTGAACCGTATGCGGCGGGAAGAGAATGCACGTTGCAACTGCCGGCACAGTAATTATTGCATTGCCCGCATGTACACCTTGGATATGGCTTGTCATCAGCATTTGAAGGAAGAACTGCCTCCTTGTCTGAAGAAAGAAATTGAACGTATTGAAAGCAAAGGATGAAAATGGAACGGAAACTGGCAGTAATTACGGGGGCTGACGGAGGAATGGGAACGGAAATTACCCGTGCGGTGGCATTGGCCGGTTATCGGGTGGTGATGGCGTGCTGTAACCTGGAAAAAGCAGAAATGAAGAAGAACCTGTTGATAAGGGACACGGGGAATCGGGACATTGAAGTGGAATTTATCGACTTGGCTTCGTTGGCTTCTGTGGCCGCTTTTGCGGAAAAAATTTGCGCTCGTGGAGAGAAACTGATGCTGTTGATGAATAATGCGGGAACGATGGAAACCGGACGGCACTACACGGAAGATGGATTGGAACGTACGGTGAGCGTGAATTATGTGGGGCCTTATCTGCTGACTCGAAAATTGCTTCCGTTGATGGGAGAGGAAAGCCGGGTGGTAAACATGGTATCGTGTACGTATGCCATTGGTCGGTTGGATTTTCCGGATTTTTTCTACCAGGGTAAGAAAGGAAGTTTCTGGCGGATTCCGGTTTACAGCAACACCAAACTGGCATTGACTTTGTTCACGCTGGAACTGGCCGACCGTGTGAAAGAGCGAGGAATTGTAGTTAATGCAGCCGATCCGGGGATTGTGTCGACCGACATTATCACCATGCACATGTGGTTTGACCCTTTGACGGATATTTTCTTTCGGCCGTTTATCCGGACACCTCGTCAAGGAGCAGCTACGGCAATCGGCTTGTTGCTGAATGAAGAGGCTGGCAAGCGTACCGGTACATTGAATGTAAGTGGACGTGCTGTAATGTTATCTAGAAAGTATCTTCCTCATGCGCAACAGCAGGAGTTGTGGAAGCGTACGGAGGAGATTGTGAAGAAATGGTTATGAAAGATTGTTAATGGATTTTTATTCTTTAAAAATGATTAATAATTATGTTGTAAAACATTTATCTTTGATATTACTATTTCCCCCTTTCATTATGAATTCAAAAAGCGATATTTTATATGAATTTGCAATTGTTTATTTGAATAAAAGAATTATATTTGTGGAAAGTCAACTTAAATATTCATATAAAATTTAAATTGTTATGATTGTTCTAATTATTATTGTAGCAGCTGTTGTTGCATGGTGGTTCTTGAGTTCACATGATTCTGAAGCAACTAAAATTGCTTTGAAAGAGAAAAGAAGAACAGAAGATCAGAAAAAGGTTATTCGCTATTTCTTGAATGATGGTTGTGGAGCAAAACGCATGAAAGATAGTGAGTATGATAGTATGGTTGCGAATGCAATCAATAGTATGGATTTTAAGAAGCGTGCGCTAAATAAAATCGGACTTGATGAAAGTGAACTTCAGGAAGTGGCTCCGGTGTCTTTCCGGGGTTATCGTTTTAATAAAGCATGGGGACGTCGTGGAGAAGATGGAAAATGGAGAAGCTCTTGTTTCCAGGTTTCATGGTTGTTCTTTAGTTCCACTCAGGTGTATATGTATCAGTATACTTTGAATATGGATTGTGATGATAAGAAGGAAAGTACGGATGAGTACTTCTATAAAGACATTACAAACTTTTCTACTGCTTCTGAAACTGAAGAAGTTCAGACTGAATGGGATAAGAAAGCCAAGATATGGAAAAAGGAAAATGTGGAAACCACTCAGTTCTCATTGGTTGTTCCAGGTGATAAATTGTTCTGTGCAATGGAACCTAGTGAGGAGAACGAACGTTCCATTAAGGGTATGAAGGCAAAACTTCGTGAGAAAAAAGGAGCTTAAAATTTTTGACAGGAATGACAACAGAGGAAGAAGTACGTGAGTATTGTGAGCAACGTCAAATTGTTCGGCCGCATATAAACTACACTCTTGCTCTGTTGTTATTGTTTCTATATGAAAGTTCAGTAGAAGTGTTTTCTCACTTCCTCTATATATGGGGAAGTGAATCTTTTTCTTTCTTTAAGGGAAAAGAAACGATGTGTTATTGGGGCACACAATTGTTTTTTTTCTTGATTTTTGGCAGGTGGATTGCTGTTTTTGCTGTTCGGCTTTATCAGCGTTTTGCTCCTGAGTATATCCGCCGAAGATGCCACTGCCGGCCATCCTGTAGTGAATATGCCATAATCGTTTTGCGACGATATGGGATTATTAGGGGAGGGTATAAATGTTATAGACGGATTTTTTATACTTGTGGAACAGAATATGTGGACGATGCTCCATAATCTTAACTAATACTTACTGATATGGGAATTTTTAATAAACTGCGTACAGATGGTATGACTTATGACGGACAGGGGGAAGAACGTCGTGGAATGATTGACAGGATTACCTATAATGGAGAAGAAAATGATTTGGTATGGAAATTTCCTTATGATAATATCTCTACCGGTGCCCAGCTTTTTGTGAATGGAAGTCAAGAAGCTATATTCTTCAAGGGGGGAGCTGCGCTTGATGTGTTTGGGCCTGGACAGCATACATTATCAGCTAATAATATTCCTTTATTGCAAAAGCTGGTTAACCTTCCTTTTGGTGGGCGTACTCCTTTTGTGGCAGAGGTATGGTATGTGGATAAGAAACCTCATACTGGGATCTTGTATGGCACTCCTGCACCAGTTCCTTTGTTTGATCCGTATTACAATGTGACGGTACCTGTAAGATGTAATGGCTCGTTTGGTATTCGTATTGTGGATTCGTCTGTTTTTATTAATCAGATGGTAGGTACGCGGCATTTGGTTTCTACGGACAACATTGAAGATTTTTTCTTTGATTTGGTGGTAGACCGTTTGTCTGAAATTTTGAGCCGTTATGTAGTGGAAGCGCAAGTCAGTATTGGACAGTTAAATGCCAGACGTTCGGGAGTACGAGACTTCATGTTTGACATGCTAAATAAGGAAGTGGGAAAATATGGAGTTGAACTAGAACAATTTAATATTGTTACTATTGATTTTGATAAAAACTCACCGGAAGGGAAGATTATAATAGAAGCGCAGGCTACAGATGCAGCAGCTGCAGCAGAACGTAGGCGGATGCAACAGTTAGGTTATACATATCAGCAAGAACGACAGTTTGATGTGATGGAAAAAGCAGCCGGAAATGAAGGTAGTGCGGGTACCATGATGGGTGCTGGAATGGGACTTGGAATGGGACTTGGCGTAGGTAACATGATGGGAGCACAGATGGGGCAGATTGGAGGTGTGATGAATGCGCAAGGTATGGTTCCTCCCCCTCCTCCTACTATGCAGGCCATTTATTATGTATTGGTTAATAATTTACAGCAGGGCCCTTATACAATTTTGCAGCTACAACAAATGGTACAGCAGGGAATCTTACTCCCGGCTACATTGGTATGGAAACAAGGTATGCCTCAATGGCAGGCTGCATCCACTTGTCCGGAGTTGGTTGGTATGTTTGGAATGACCCCACCTCCTCCCCCTCCTCCTGTTGTTCCTTAAAAGAAGAAAACTATGTCAAGACGAATAAATTTGTTTGCAGATTATGTACTGCCACTTATAACAGTAGTGGTAACTGTGGTGTTGTTCTTTCTGTTCTGTCCGGAGGAGGAGACTGCATTGTTTTATGTGAACATGGTGTATGCAGTAGTCCTTGAAGCAATATTTTTTGTTTGGTTGAATTTTGGACGGAAAGAAAGCGAAGATACATCTGTTGTGTTTAGAATTGTGTTGGGGGTACTTTCGGGTATTTATGTGTTTGCAGGGTTTGTGTGGATGCTGTTATACGGATTGTTTTTGTCAGATATATTATCTTTAAAGTATTATGTGGCTGTGGTAATTATTCTGACATTAATATGGGTAATTGTAGGTACTCTTATAGCACAAATGGATTCTAATTATAAGGAGGGAGTAGATTTAGCTCAAAATACAACTTTGACAGTTGCTTCTTTAAGTGCTAAAGTAAATCAACTTTGCTCGCGTTGTGAACGGGCTTATATAGCGAAAGGAAGGATTTATAAGAATGAAAATCATCTTAAATCTCCGGTTGCAAAGCTAAAGCTTAAAGTTTCTTGTTTGACTCCTAATGTGTTTCGAGACACCAATGCTTTGTCTCGTTTACAAACGTTGTTGAATGAATGCGAAGATTGTGTAAATGAATTTGTATCAGCAGAAAACAGTGAGGTTGAAGCTATGGAAAAGAAACTAAAGAGCATGATTGATAGAACAGTGAGTGAAATTGATTTTATTAAACAATCAACAAGATTATAATTATGGAAGTGATAGCCTTACAATGTCCTAACTGTGGTGCAGGTGTGGACTCTTCTCAGAAAAAGTGTAATTCATGCAGACAACCTATTATGTTGTCTTCTTTTCGAAGTGTTGTTGAGATGCCTCTTCCGCAAGTGAATAAGTATATGGGAACTTATCGGAAGGCTTTAGCGGAGCATCCTGATAGCGTAGAATTGAATGTGTCAGTCGGTATTTGTTATTTGCGCTTGAAAATGTATGATAAAGCTGTAGAAGCTTTTGAGAAATCAATGCCTGATAATTTTGATAATCCAGAACCTTTTTTCTTGGCTGCGGTGACATTATTGCAGGGAAAGAAGGCTTTTGTTACTCCTCGGGCTGCGATAGATAAAGCGTTGGAGTATCTGAACGCAGCGACTATGATAGAAATGCGGCCAGTATTTTATTATTTTATGGCTTATATCAAATATGATTATTTTGAACGTAAGTTTTTGAATACAAGCCCTTCTTATAAGGAGATGCTACAGACAGCCGTTGACTGTGGTTTGGGAGAAGCTGATATTGTAGAATTATATACAATGTTAGGTGTAGAACGTCCGGAAGTGCTATAATAGGTTGAAAATAAGCATAAAATGGCGTACAAAAATATGTGATTTTGTACGCCATTTTCATGTATTATACCAAGTGAGCAATCAGTTCTTCACGGTTGCCTGCCAACAGGTCGATGACCGGAATTTCAATCATGGTGTAGCATCCCGGCTGTTGTTTCATGGAAGCACGGGCTACACAAACCAGTACCTGAGCAGTCAGGGCCGGATTGTTGATTTTCATGTCGAACTCAAACAGTTGGTTGTGAGTTTTTCCAGATACACCTTTACGTACCAGGTTTACGCCATGACCTACATCGTTCAGGTCGTCTACGCAAGGCACCCGGATGACGTGTGTCTCATCGTTTACAAAATATGGGTCGGCCTTGATGGCTGCTTCTACAGTCTTGAAATCAGCCCCTTCTTCCAATTCCACATACACCATACGGCGGTGAATACCTGTACCTACCGGAATAGTCATGGACAACGCATCTTTCACGCCTTCGATGGCGCGAACAGCTACAGAGTGGCCCATGCTGCGGCCCGGACCAAAGTTAGTGTAAGTGATACCCTTCGGAGCGATGGCTTCCAGCAATGTGCGAACAACAGAGTCGCTTCCCGGATCCCATCCGGCAGAGATGATAGAAACGGCGTTGTGTGCCTTGGCTGTTTCGTCCAGTGTGCGGCGCAGGCTGGTAATCTGCGTATGGATGTCAAAACTGTCCACGGTGTTGATGCCTAATGCCAGGATTTCTTTGGCGTAGGCTTCTACGCTGCGGGTTGGGGTAGCTAAGATGGCTACGTCTACGTCCTTCAGTTCGCGGATATCCTTTACTACCGGATAGTCGGCCAGTTCTGCCGGTTTGTTTTCTGCTCCATGACGGCGTACCACACCTGCTACTTCAAAATCGGAAGCTGCTTCAAGGGCTTCCAGGGTAAATTTCCCGATGTTTCCGTAACCTACTACGGCTGCTCTTATTTTCTTCATATTTCTTATATGTTTAGGTTGTTTCGTTGAATGTGTCGCAAAAATACAGAATTAGAATCGTTCCAAACAAGCTGAAAATGGGAGAATTTCCAAAAAAACTCGCTGAACTTACAATTTATAACTTTCTTATCATTATTTTTGTTATCCATTTTATAAATTGTTAGAAAAACATGATTGAATATATCAAAGGAGAACTTGTAGAGGCCACTCCGGCTTGGGTAGTAATAGATTGTCACGGAATGGGATACGGCATCAATGTGTCATTGAATACATTTTCGGCCGTACAGGGAAAGAAAGAGGTCAAACTCTATATTTACGAGGCCATCCGGGAAGATGCATACGTGTTGTATGGGTTTGCCACTTGTCAGGAAAGGGAATTGTTCTTGTTGCTCATCAGTGTGTCGGGTATTGGAGGAAATACAGCACGTATGATTTTGTCGGCACTTTCTCCCTCGGAATTGTGTAATGTCATTGGCAGTGGGAACGACAAGTTGCTGAAGACCGTGAAAGGTATCGGATTGAAGACCGCGCAGCGCATCATTGTGGAATTGAAGGATAAGATTGCCGTGACAGGCATCGAGAGTGTCACTACTGTGAAGTCAATGGCAGTAGCTGCCAACTCGGAAGTGTATGAGGAAGCCATCGCTGCCTTGACTATGCTGGGCTTTGCTCAGGCCCCTTCGCAGAAAGTGACGGCTCAGATTCTCAAGGAGGAACCGGAGGCGCCGGTGGAAAAGGTAATCAAGTTAGCTTTGAAACGGCTTTAACAGTGGGCTTTGTTTGCACGTATTTATTTTTTTTGTTCCTTTGTGGAGTTCTATTAATTAAAGACTGAAAGAAATGACATTTGCGAGCATTGTATGGGATGTGGATCCGGTGTTGGTTCATTTGGGATTGCTCGAAATCCGCTGGTACGGTCTGATGTGGGGCTTGGGATTTATCTTGGCCTATGAAATCGGTTCCCGTATGTTGAAGAAAGAAGGCTGTCCGGATAATTGGGCTGATAAATTGTTTATGTACTGTATTGTCAGCAGTGTAATTGGAGCCCGTCTGGGGCATTGCCTTTTTTATGAATGGGATTATTATGGGGCGCATCCTATTGAGATTCTGAAAATCTGGAAAGGGGGACTGGCCAGTCATGGGGGGGTCTTTGCCTTGATATTGGCTTTGATTTGGTACTCCAAGACTGTCACGAAGAAAAGTGTATGGTGGTTGTTCGACCGTCTGATTCCGGCAGTAGCCGTGGTTTGTATATGTATCCGTTTCGGTAATTTGATGAATTCCGAAATTTTCGGTTTCCCGACTACCTTGCCGTGGGGATTTGAATTTGTGCGTTCACGTGAATGGCAGGAACTGTATAACCAGAACGGAGTGGCACAGGCTTGTCATCCTACCCAGATATATGAGATGCTGTATTGCCTGGTGGCTTTGATTGTTTCCTGGGTGATGTATCACAAGTATCACCTGGAAAAACGTGTGGGGCTGATTACCGGTGTATCTTTGCTGATTTTTTTTGGAGCGCGATTTGGGTTGGAGTTTATGAAAAACCCACAGGTGGCTGAAGAGGTGGGCATGACCCTGAACATCGGACAATGGTTGAGCGTACCTTTGATGCTGTTGGGCATTTATTTGATAGTTACAAGTAAGAAACGGAAAGAAGTGTTTTGATAATCTCTGATAATAAGTGACTTCCTCTTTGGAAGTAGATTTTTTGTACGAATGTTTCATCTTTGGACAACTATGTTTCATGTAACATAATTGTTCGAGGATGAAACATTTTTTATATACCTTTTGGGAGTGGAGGGGGTACATTTGCAATGCCATTTTGAAAATGGTGAGATACAATCTTATGTTTAACTTAATCTTATGCGTAAATGAAAAGCAATAAACGAGCATTCTTATTTACACTCCTGTTCTCAATGGTGTGTATGGTATTGCAAGCGCAAAGTTTGCAGGTCGAAGGGACTGTGATTTCAAAGTCTGATGGGGAGCCGATTATTGGAGCCTCTGTACTTGAAAAAGGTACAACAAATGGTACGATTACCGATCTCGATGGAAAATTCTCTTTATCAGTAAAACAAGAATCAGAAATTGTTATTTCTTATGTGGGTTTTAAAACTCAAACTTTGAAAGCTGCGGCAGTATTGCATGTAAACTTGGTAGAAGATACGGAAATGCTACAGGAAGTTGTGGTAACAGGTTATACCACCCAGCGTAAGGCCGATTTGACAGGTTCGGTTGCTGTGGTTTCAACAGATGCCATGAAAACAGCTCCGGATTCAGACCCGATGAAAGCTTTGCAAGGAAAAGTGGCCGGTATGACGATTACGACCAATGGTTCTCCGAGTGGTACGGCTACTGTACGTATTCGTGGTATCGGTTCTTTCAATTCTTCTCAGGATCCGCTTTATGTGATTGATGGTGTGCCTACCAACATGTCTCTGAATTCATTGAATGCCAATGATATTGAGAGTATGCAGGTATTGAAAGACGCGGCTTCTGCTTCTATCTATGGTTCACGAGCTTCGAATGGTGTGATCATCATTACTACTAAGAAAGGTAAGAAGGCAGACAAGGTGAAAGTCGATTTCTCTGCCAATCTGACCGCCCAGTTTTATTCTTCTCAGTCATTGATGGATGTATGTAATTCATCTGAATATGCTACGGCTATGGCGCAAGCAGCATTGAATGATGGAAAAGATCCGGTGGCTTATGCCAACAACTATGGTTTGGACTTGAATGCGGCATCAGGAACCCCGATTACGGTATGGAATCCGCAGACAAACCAATATGTAAATTATACAGTCAATGGACGGTATGACGGATTCATCAACAGCAAGAAAACGATGCGTTATTCTGATACAGACTGGTTGGATGAAATTTCAAGAGTTGGTTTCTCTCAGAATTATGACCTTTCTCTTTCGCATGCGAATGACAAGCATTCAACGATGTTCTCTTTGGGATACAAAAAGAACAACGGTATCTTGAAGTATACGGATTTTGAAAATATTTCAGCCCGTATAAACTCTTCATACAATGTGAATAAGTATATCACTATCGGCGAAAACTTTACAGTGACTTATTCAAGTCAGGTAGACTGTGCACCGATGGAAAATGCATTGAAGATGGCACCAACCGTACCGGTATATGAAACAGATGGAACAACTTTTGCTGGTCCGGTAGGTGGTATGAGCGACCGTCAGAACCCGCTGCGTGAATTGTATCACAATAAAGACAATCATTTGGACTACTGGCGTTTGTTTGGTAACGGATATGTAGACATCAAACCTTTCAAAGGTTTTGTATTCCGTTCCAACTTCGGTATCGATACGTATAATTCAATCATTAACTCAATGACACACACTTTCCATTCTGATATTGTCAACAATGATATCTCTAAGACGACATTGTCAAATAAGAATGAAGTGAACTGGACATGGTCAAATACCATCAACTACAATTTTAATATTGCGAAGAAACATGACTTCAATGTGTTGTTGGGATCTGAATTGTCAAAGCAGAGCTCTATTGATTTCTCTGCCTACTCAGAAGGATATGCATTGGAAGATGTAGATTATATGTGGCCGAATGCTGCGACAGGCGTCATGAAGAATACAGGTGCGAAAGTAGGTTACCGTTTGGCTTCTTTCTTTGGAAAGATTGACTATAACTTCGATGACTTGGTTTTGGCTTCATTCACTATTCGTCAAGATGGTTCTTCTCGTTTTGGTAAAGGTCACCGTTGGGGTACTTTCCCAGCAGCTACATTGGGTTTGCGTGTATCTAAATGGATTAAAGCAAGCTGGATGGATGATTGGAAAGTGAGATTGTCTTGGGGACAAACAGGTAACCAAGCAATTGATAACAATGCACAGTTTGGTTTGTATGTCGTGGATTACGGATTGGACCGTGTGACTTCAACTGCATACGACTTGTATCTCCAAGGTTCAGGAACCTTCCCTTCAGGATATCGTGCAACTCAGCTTGCCAATCCTAATTTGAAATGGGAATCTGCTACACAGTATAACGTGGGTACTGACTTTACTCTCTTGAACGGTAGTTTGTATGGTACCATCGATGGATATGTGAAGAATGTAGGTGATATGTTGATTTCTCCGGCTTACTTGGGTGCAATTGGTGAAGGTGGTAATTCTTGGTTGAACGGTCCTTCTTTGCGTAACTGGGGTATGGAATTCAACGTAGGATACCGTAAGTCACTGGCTTGTGGACTGGGCTTGGATGTCAGTGCCAATATAGACTTCTTCCGTAACAAGGTTACTTATCTGCCGTCGACTACTACCGGAGCTTATGCCCATACTTCTAAAGAAAATTTGGTTGAATCAGGCATGCCTTATGGTTCTTCAGTAGGATATATCGTAGAAGGTTTGTTCCAGAACCAGGCTGAAGTGGATGCTTCAGGACAGGCCAATGCCCGTGTAGGTGGTTTGAAATATAAAGATTTGGATGGAAATGGAATCATTACGCAGGATGACCAGGATTGGATTTATAATCCGGTTCCCGCTTTCTCTTATGGTTTGAATATTGCGTTGAACTATAAGAATTTTGATTTGACGATGTTCTGGCAGGGCGTTTGCAATCAGGATGTATATAACAACCAGAAAGCACAAACAGACTTCTGGAGTATTGTGGATGCTGGTTCTAACAAAGGAACCCGTTTGTTGGATGCTTGGAATACCAACAATACAAGTTCTACTATTCCGGCTTTGACGACCGACAATACAGCAGATGAAGGTAGAGCTTCCAGCTATTATGTAGAAAATGGATCCTATATGAAATTGCGTACATTGCAGTTTGGATACACCGTACCCACTACTTTCTTGTCTAAGTTTAAGATGACTAGTGCTAGAGTTTACGTGTCAGGTCAAAACCTGCTGACTATTAAGAGCAAGAGTCTGACTTGTCCGGATCCGGAGAATCCGAACTGGAATTATCCGCTTGCAACTTCTGTATCATTTGGTTTACAAATTGGTTTCTAACTTAAAATAAGGAAAATGATGAAAAAATATATATTGCTGGCAGCTTGTGCACTCGGTTTATCATTGAGTAGCTGTGAAGATTTTTTGAATTATACTCCGACTGCAGTAGTAGACGAAGACAAGGCCTTCTCTGATCCGGAGAAAATGGTAAATGCGGCTTACGCCATGTTGGGAGACTGTTGGTATACTTATCCGTTCAACTTGTTCCCTTATGGCGACGTGAGTTCGGACGACTGTCTGAAAGGTGGTTCAGGAACGACAGATACAGGTTATCATGCCTTTGATATCTGGACTACACTGACCCCTACCACTCCGGGTGAGATGGATGAATTGTGGTATCGTTTGTATGTCGCTATTTCCCGTTGCAACCGTGCATTGCTTGCGCTGGAACGTAATGGCGATCAGCTGGGCGAAGATGTGAAAACGCAGCGTGTCGCAGAAATGCGTTTCTTGCGTGGACATTTTTATTTTAAACTGCTGACGGTATTCCGTCAGGTTCCTTGGATTGACGAACAAGTAGTGGAAGATAATTCGTATGAAAAGATCAGCAATACTGCCTTGAATTATGAACAGCTTTTCCAGAAAGTGATTGATGATTTTAAGGCGGCTTATGACGTGTTGCCGATGAAAGAACCGGGCGAAGACGGTCGGGCGAATAAGGTAGCAGCTGCCGCTTATCTGGCTAAATGCTATCTGACTTTGGCTTGGGGAGATGGATATGAAGCTACTACTGGTGAAAATCATATCAATTCTGAATACATGCAGAAGGTGATAGACTATACGGATGATGTAATATCTTCTGATTATGGCTATTTGGAAGATTATGGAGATATTTTTTTGCCGGCCTACAAGAATAGTAAAGAATCTGTCTTTGCTGTGCAGTGCTCTGATTATGAGGATGACAATACCACTTACGGACGTGCCAATTGGTCGAATATGCTGAATGGTTGCTGGCAGATGTGGTCTTGCGGATGGGATTTTCACAAGCCGTCTCAGAATTTGGTGAATGCCTTCAAGACTAAGAACGGTCTTCCGATGTTTGATGACTATAATAACGAGATTGATTATCCGATTAACGGTCAGCCTACCAGTCAGAAATGGGATCCGCGTTTGTTCCACACTGTAGGTATGCCGACTTTCCCTTACAAGTATGAAGCTGAATATACGATGACTACTGCCAATTCACGTACGCCGAATACTTATGGATACTATACTTCTCTGAAAGAAGTCCCTCAACGCTCTGAAGGTGAGACCTACAATGGTTCATGGCAGGCTTTTGCGATGAATGATTATGTATTCCGCTATACGGACGTGATGCTGATGCGTGCGGAAGCGCTGATTGAGTTGAACAGATTGAGCGAAGCAGAGGACATTGTGAATGATATCCGTAATCGTGCAAAGCAGTCGGTTGCCAAGCATATTAGCTATGCTGCAGACCAGTGTGAAATTGCACTCTATCCGGATAATTATTTTTCGACCAAGGAAATTGCCCGCAAGTGTCTGCGTTGGGAACGTCGTCTGGAAATGGCCATGGAAAACGGACGGTTCTTTGACTTGCGCCGTTGGGGGATTGCCTCAGAAACACTGAATGCTTATTTTGAAAGTGAGCAGAATGATGTATATGAGGGTCAGCCTTATGGACAGTATTACAAGGACGCTCATTTCACTCCTGAGAAGAACGAATTCTTCCCTGTTCCTTACAATCAGATGTTCTACATCCCTGGATTGTACACTCAGAATAAAGGATATGAATAAATTTAGAGTTGTTCTTCCTCTTCTTCTCCTGGTTACAGAAGGGGAAAGGAAGAACAATCTGATTATTAAATAATATAACTTATGAACAAGTATGTATATACGATGAAAGTCGCTTTTCTGGGACTTTTTCTAGGATTGTCACCGATGGCGCAGGCTGATGCTGCGTGGACAGTCCGTCATCTGGTTAACAAGCAGAGTATCATCTCTTTGGAGGTGACTGAGAATTACTTGCTCCTTCCGATTCAGGACGATGCACCTGAAGGTAAGATTGCTGTGGTAAAGGATAACGAGTTGGAAGGTACTTTTATGAATGTCCGTCTGGCTCGTGAAAGAGTAGATTCATACGTACCCTTTGCTTTGTCGGCTTACAAAGGTCAACATGTCTCTATCGATATTCAGGGCGTTCCTGAGAGTGCACTCTGCTGGAAGGAATTGAAAACAGCTGAGACCTTTGATATGACAAACAAAGAGAGCTTCCGTCCGGTTTATCATCATACACCGGCATATGGCTGGATGAACGACCCGAACGGTATGTTTTATAAAGATGGAGTTTATCATTTGTATTTCCAGTACAATCCTTATGGTTCGGTATGGGGTAACATGCACTGGGGACACTCTACCAGTATCGATCTGGCACATTGGACATTTGAAGGTTGTGCCATCGTGCCGGATGCATGGGGAGCTATTTTCAGTGGCTCATGTGTGGTAGACCATGAGAATACGGCTGGTTTCGGAAAGGGAGCTGTGATTGCTTTCTATACTTCTGCCAAGTCTACTTCGTGGGGCGATGTACAGGCCGAGAGTATGGCATATAGTCTGGATAATGGGAAGACTTTTACCAAATATGAAGGTAACCCGATTGTAACTTCTATAGAGAAAGACTTCCGTGACCCGAAAGTGTTTTGGTACGCACCGGGCAAACACTGGTGTATGATTCTGGCCGTAGGTCAGCACATGGAAATCTATTCTTCTTCGAACTTGAAGGAATGGAAGAAAGAGAGTGAGTTTGGTGCCATGCAAGGTGCGCATGGTGGTGTATGGGAATGTCCGGATATGGTAGAGATTCCGGTGGAAGGTACCCGTGAGAAAAAATGGGTGCTGATTTGCAACCTGAACCCGGGTGGTCCGTTCGGTGGTAGTGCCGCACAGTATTTTATCGGTTCATTTGATGGAAAGAAGTTTGTGAATGAATTCCCGACGCAGACAAAATGGCTGGATTGGGGTAAGGACAATTATGCCACTGTCACTTGGAATAATGCGCCTGACGGCCGTTGTGTGGCATTGGGATGGATGAGCAACTGGCAGTATGCCAACAATGTGCCTACCCGCCAGTATCGCAGTGCCAATACCATTGCACGCGACTTGACGCTTTATCGTGAGGGCGGAGAATTGTATCTGAAAAGCACTCCTTCGCCGGAGATAAAGAAGGCTCGTGGAGAAAAGGTTTCAGTACCTGCGTTCAAGGTGGCAGGACAATACGAAGTGGCAAGTCTGTTGAAGGACAATGAAGGAGCCTATGAAATTGAAATGGTGATTCAGAATGCCGGTGCATCAAAGATTGCCTTCAGCCTGTTGAACGACAAGGGTGACAAGGTTTCCATGTACTACGATGTGCCGCGCAAGCAGTTTGTGATGGATCGCAGCCAGAGTGGAAAAGTAGACTTTAGCAGTGACTTTCCGGCAGTGACAGTGGCCCCTGTGACCGTAGAAAAAGAGACGACATTGCGTCTGTTTGTAGACCGTTGCAGCATCGAGGCCTTTGGGGAAGAAGGAAAGTTTGTGATGACAAACCTAGTGTTCCCGTCCGCACCTTATCATAAGATGTTGTTTGAGTCGGATAAAGACGGTTATAATGTGAAGACCTTGCGGGTATATAAACTGCAGTAACGGGCTGTTTCCATGTGGAAACAGCTTCCGGATGAGGATTTTCTTTTGCTTGTAAAAATGTTTCATCCTGTTTCAATTTTGTTTCATGCAACAATATTGTCACAGGATGTAACATTCCTTATCTCTCTATATGGGTCGATTGCCTATTTTTGCAGCAAACAAATAAAAACAACTTTCATGCTAACATGCTAAATTAAAATGCTATGAAGGCCGAAAAAAAACAGTTTTCTAATCGTATGGGAGCTGCAGTGTTGCTGCTCGCTTTGGCTTGTGTGAACGGATATGCACAAGAAAACAAATCCTCAAATGACGGTAGTTCCAAGGAGGAAGGAAACCGTAATGTCATGTTGAACGCTGCGAGTGCGAATGGACCTCGTGAAATTCAGATTGGTCTTCCCTCTGCGGATGTGAATGTGCTGGAAAATGGAATTCCGGTGACCTATGCTACCAATCCTCACAGTGTGAACTCTTTGTGGCGTGCAGATGCCAGTTTAAGTCATGTCGGGTTGCTGAAAATCTCAGAAACAGCCATTACGACAGGAAATATCGGTTATGCAGTCAACTCTTTTACCCAGCTAGGTGAAAAAGGTTTCAACGGAACCCTGAATTACAAGTCCAATCATTTTGGCATGCAGGAGATTTCATTGAACTTGAATGGGGAGATTGCCAAGGACTGGTTCTATAGTGGAAGTATTTACCAGGATTTCGATCCGGGAACATTCAAAATTAAATCGACTCCTTTCCAAGATCGTACACAAATTTACAAGTTTGCCTTGACAAAGCGTTACAGTCAGAACCGCGGTGAGTTTACGGCTATGTATCATTACAGCAACAGCCATCCGGTATATATGTATGCTACTCAGTCGGCTCCGTTTGTGTATGTGGGCGATGGAAGTGTGAGAGAGTTGGGTGCTTTTGCGCTGGGTACAACGTCTTACCTCCCGGTGGACAATGAAATGATATACCGTGACATGCGGACAGGTGAACTGAAGAAAACCAATTTGTATGATGCGGTGCAGAATAAGGGTAGTGAAGTGACGTTGATGAACAATTATAACTGGGACAACGGTCTGTCGTGGAAGGTGATTATGAAATATGACCATGCGACCGGTTCTTGTGTGTACCAGACTCCGATGGAGCTTTCACAGCGTGCGAACAGCAGCATCAATTATCAGTATGAGGGTGAAGACGGCCGTATGCAGGCTTACAACGGTGAATATGTGCAGAGCCGTATGTCTTGCTTGAACCGTGGATTCATTGACGAACTGATGTTTACTACGGAATTGTCTCGTAAGTTGTCGAACGGTACATGGCGTTTGGGACTGAATGAATGGTATTACGACATTGATTATGCTTCTAATACCACCATGTACGATCAGTCTGTACCGACCGATGGAAGTTATCCGGTTCGTCTGTACAATCCGGATTATGCGACTTCTACTTTTCGTTCGTATGATGGCAACGGGTATTATTACGATTTTAACAAGAACGCATCGGAATATTACAAAGGTCATGAAAACAAACTGGCTGTGTATTTCACTCATGACTGGGATGTGACAGACAAGTTCAACCTTTACTATGGTGCGCGTCTGGAATATCAGGCACTTCGTGGAAACAATGCAGCCGTGAAAGATGCAGACGGTAATTTTGTGGGACGTTTTGCTGATTATCACTTGGGAGCTACAGCACCTAACGGAACAAAGATTGAACCTACTCCGATGGAATATGACTGGTTTAATTACGCTTTGAGTGCGGCTGCTACGTATAAGCTGACAAAAGAATTCGGATTTACCGGTGACTTTACTTATATTACTCAGCATCCGAAACTGGAAAACTTTGCTCCGGCTGTATTACCGAACACCGATAAGATTTCAGTACCTCTGGGACGTGCGGGTATCTATTATAATAATGAATGGTTGAGCTTGACTTCTTTGTTCTCTTACATTTCAAAGACTAACAACAACTCTACATTGAACTTGCAGCACAGTGTGAATGGAGTGAATGAAATCCTGGCAGCACCGTTGAACTATGATATCAAGACATTGGGATGGACCACCGACGTAGTAGCTCGTCCGTTCAAGGGATTTGATTTGCACTTCCTTTTCACTTATCAGAAGCCGACTTACAAGAAGTATGAAACTTCTGTACAGTTCTCCGATGGTTATGTAGGCCAGATTAACGCTACGGGTAATATCGTAGCGGAAATTCCGCAGGTTATCGTGGAAATCGACCCGAGCTACATGATTACAAAGGATTTGAAAATTTGGACAAGTTTCCGTTACTTCAGCAAGACTTATGCCAACATCAATGATGCTTACTATTTCAACGGCCGTTGGGAGACTTTCGGAGGCTTGAACTGGCAGGTGAACAAGAAACTGTCATTGGGTTGCTCTGTAGTTAACTTCCTGAACCAGACCGGTGCCAAAGGTAGTATTGCCGGAGCCGAACTGGTCACGAAGGACGAGGCTGGAAAATATGCGAATACTGTAATGGCCGGAAGTTATATCCGCCCGTTCACGGTAGAGTTCTCCGCACAGGTAAAATTTTGACATTCATTTTTCTAGGTAATAAATATCTCCGGCAGACCTTCGGGCTGCCGGAGTCTGAAAAGTTTTCAGTTTAGGTATTTCAATAATAAGAATAATTCGTATTTTTAATCCCAATAAAAACAACGTATCATGAAAAAGAATTTTGTTAACCTCGCATTAGGTGCGTTTTTCTTGACTGGTATGTGGGCATGCCAATCACAAAAGACTGACCTTGTATTTGAGCATCAAGGAGACACTCTGACTATTGTACATATAAAGAATCCTTCAAAATATTTGTTGCTTCCTATTCAAGAATCTTCCAATGAAGGGAAGGTGAAATTGGATACAGGTAGTCCTGCTGATACACCGATGGACGTTCGTCTGGCGGTAGACAGCGTGGAATATTATGTGCCGTTCGAATTGCCTGCAGGTGTGAAAGAAGCTACGGTGACAATTGGAAAGGTGGCTGCCAATGCAGTTTGCTGGGATCATATCCAGCTTTCGGACACGTTTAATACCGCAAATACCGATTATTACCGTCCGGTATATCATCATACTCCGCTTTACGGATGGATGAACGATGCCAACGGTCTGGTTTATAAAGATGGAGAGTATCATTTGTATTTCCAGTACAATCCTTATGGCTCCAAATGGGGGAATATGCATTGGGGACATTCTGTCAGCAAGGATTTGGTTCACTGGGATCACCTGAAACCGGCTATTGCACGCGATACACTGGGACATATTTTCTCAGGAAGTACGGTGGTTGATAAGAATAATAGCGCAGGCTACGGAAAAGATGCCATCATTGCTTTCTATACCTCTGCCAGCGACGAACACGGACAGATTCAGTGCATGGCTTACAGCAATGACAATGGACGTACTTATACAAAATACGAGAAGAACCCGATTCTGACTCCGTTTGACGGGTTGAAAGACTTCCGCGACCCGAAAGTGTTTTGGTATGAACTGGCGCAGAAGTGGTATATGATTGTTTCTGCCGACAAGGAGATGCGTTTCTATTCTTCTTCTAATTTGAAAGACTGGGAGTATCAGAGTAGTTTTGGGAAAGGATATGGCGTTCAGCCTAATCAGTTTGAATGTCCTGACTTCATTCAGTTGTCGGTAGATGGTGACAAGAACAAGATGAAGTGGGTGATGATTGTCAACATCAATCCGGGATGTATGTTCGGAGGTAGTGCCACAGAATATTTCGTAGGTGATTTTGACGGAAAGGAATTCAAATGTGACACAAAGCCTGAAGTAACAAAATGGTTGGATTATGGAAAAGACCATTATGCTACTGTTTGCTTCTCTAATACAGGCGACCGCGTGATTGCTGTGCCTTGGATGAGCAACTGGCAGTATGCCAATGCCACTCCTATTCGCCAGTATCGTGGCGCCAATGCGTTGCCGCGTGAATTGTCTCTTTACACAAAGGACGGTCAGATTTATATGGCTGCCAATGCGGTGAAGGAAACTGAAGCATTGCGTAAGGATCCTCGCAAGGTGGATAATTTTACGGTAAAAGGTGAATATAAGATTGACGAAATTGTGCCGCAGACGGATGGGGCTTACGAACTGGAAATGGACGTGACTCCGGGTAAAGCACAGGTGGCAGGCTTTGAGCTGCTGAATGATAAAGGAGAGAAGGTGAAAATCTACTTGGACATGAAAGCAGGTAAACTGGTGGCCGACCGTACGGAAAGTGGTATTGTGGATTTGACACGTTACGGAGAGGTAACCGTACATGAGAAAGAAACAGATGATCACCGCAAGACAATGTCAATCAACTATAAGAATGACTTTGCACTGGGTACTTGGGCTCCACTTTCCTTGTGTGAAGGAAAAACTTATCATTTGAATATTTTTGTAGATAAATGTTCTGTTGAAATCTTTGTAGACGGCGGACGTATTGCCATGACAAATTTGGTATTCCCTACCAAACCATACAACACACTGCGTTTCTACAGTGAAGGTGCTGACTACAAGGTAGAGAATATGAACATATATAAATTGGGGTTGTAAACGATTAAGAGAGACAGACATGACCATGAAAAACTTTATTGTGACGGCTTTGGGTGCACTAGTGGGGTTTCAGTATGCAGGAGCTGCTGAGAAGAAAATTATCCGTATTTCTACGGATAAGACGGACTTGGTACTCCAGGTGGCTGAAAACGGACGACTCTATCAGAGTTATCTGGGAGAGAAGTTGTTGCACGAGGCTGACTTGGCGAATCTTGACTGGAGGGTACATCCTGCTTCGGATGCGAGTGTTTCCACTCGCGGATGGGAGGTTTATTCCGGTTCGGGAAATGAGGATTTCTTTGAACCAGCGGTAGGCATTACCCATGCTGACGGGAATGCTTCCACGTGGCTATATTATGTGTCTTCTTCTTCCAAAAGTGTGGAAGGAGGTACGCAGACCGATATCTTGTTGCGCGATGACAAATATCCGGTAGACGTGACATTGCATTATGTAGCTTATGAGAAGGAAAACATCATCAAGACCTGGAGTGAAATAAAGCATCAGGAAAAGAAACCCGTCCAGTTGTTCCGTTATGCTTCGACCATGTTGTATTTTAACAGTCCTTCCTATTACCTGACCGAATTCAGTGGGGACTGGGCAAAAGAAGTACAGATGAGCACCCAGAAACTGGAATTTGGAAAGAAAGTGATAGATACCAAATTGGGAAGCCGTGCAGCCATGCATGCACAACCTTTTTTCATGGTCGGTCTTAATGCTCCAGCCTCAGAAAATCAGGGAGAAGTCCTGATGGGTACATTGGGGTGGACAGGTAACTTCAGTTTTACATTTGAAGTGGATAACGTGGGAAACCTGCGTGTGATTCCAGCTGTTAATCCTTATGCTTCCAATTATGAGCTGGCGAAAGGAGAGGTATTCACTACTCCGGAGTTCATCTTTACCCTGAGTCATCAAGGTGCGGGTGAAGGAAGTCGTAATTTCCAGGAATGGGCACGTAATTACCAGCTGAAGGACGGAAAAGGTTCTCGCCTGAGCTTATTGAACAACTGGGAAAATACGGGATTCGACTTCAATGAGGATATTCTGGTCGATTTGATTCGGGAAACGAAGGAACTCGGCGTGGATATGTTTCTGCTGGATGACGGATGGTTTGGAAACAAATACAAGCGTAGCGGGGATACCGCTGGACTGGGAGACTGGGAAACTACGGCTGACAAGCTTCCTGGTGGTATCAATGCCTTGGTACAGGCTGCTCAGAAAGAAGGAGTGAAGTTTGGCCTTTGGATTGAACCAGAAATGGTCAATCCTCAAAGCGAGTTGTTCGAAAAGCATCCCGATTGGGCAATCCGTTATCCGAACCGTGACACTTATTATTACCGCAATCAGCTGGTGTTGGACTTGAGCAATCCGCAGGTGCAGGATTATGTGTACGGTATCGTCGACAACCTGTTGAAAGAGAATCCAGGTATTGCTTACTTTAAGTGGGATTGCAATAGCCCGATTACAAATATTTATTCTTCTTATTTGAAGACAAGACAGGGACGTCTTTATATAGATCATGTCAGAGGCGTTTACAATGTCATGAAACGGGTAAAGGAGAATTATCCGGATGTGCCAATGATGCTTTGTTCCGGTGGCGGTGCCCGCTGTGACTATGAAGCCTTGAAATATTTCACGGAGTTCTGGTGCAGTGATAACACTGATCCGGTGGAAAGAGCCTATATTCAGTGGGGATTTTCCCGGTTCTTCCCGGCCAAGGCCATGTGTGCGCACGTTACGAGCTGGAACAAGAATGCTTCTATCAAGTTCCGTACGGATATGGCTTCCATGTGTAAATTGGGTTTTGACATTGGATTAAAGGACTTGAAAGCTGAGGAACTGGAATATTGTCAGCTTGCCGTGGCTAACTGGAAACGTTTGCAGCCGGTGATATTGGACGGTGTGCAATATCGTTTGGTGTCTCCGTATGAATCCAATCACATGGCCGTGAACTACGTTAGTGAGGACCGCTCGAAAGGAGTGATATTTGCTTATGACATTTATCCTCGTTTTCAGGAAAAACTGATGAAGTTGAAGGTGCAGGGACTGGATCCGAATAAAATGTATAAGGTAGAAGAAATCAATCTGATGCCGGAAAAAGATTCTAAACTGGAGGAGAACGGAAAAGTCTTCTCTGGTGACTATCTGATGAAGGTAGGACTGGATGTCTTTGGTTCCCAGCCAACTCAAAGTCATGTGATAGAGTTGACTGCGGAATAATCTCTGAGAATGAGAGGACAGAATGTAAACTAAAAACGAACGAAAATGACAAATACTCAATTAAAATATGCGAAACTTTTCCCGGTGATGTTGTGCTTCTTTGCCATGGGATTTGTCGACTTGGTTGGGATCGCATCCAATTATGTGAAGGAAGATTTGAATCTGAGTGATTCTGAAGCGAATATATTTCCTTCTTTGGTGTTCTTTTGGTTTTTGATATTCTCCGTACCTACGGGAATGTTGATGAACCGCATCGGACGTAAAAAAACTGTATTATTGAGTTTGGGGGTTACTTTTTTATCTTTGTTACTCCCCATGTTTGGTGATAGTTACGGTTTGATGCTTTGTGCATTCTCCTTGTTGGGAATTGGCAATGCGTTGATGCAGACTTCTTTGAATCCGTTGCTGAGCAATATTATTTCAGGTGATCGTTTGGCTAGTACGCTGACTTTTGGCCAGTTTGTCAAAGCCATCGCTTCTTTTCTGGCACCTTATCTGGCTATGTGGGGAGCCTTGCAAACTATTCCGACTTTTGGTCTGGGGTGGAGAGTATTGTTCCCGATTTATATGGTGGTAGCTGTCTTTGCTATTTTATTACTTTCGGCTACTCCGATTACCGAAGAGCAGCCGGATAAAGCTTCCAGCTTTACTGATTGTCTGAAACTGTTGGGCAAGCCGTTTATCCTACTGTCTTTCTTAGGCATTATGTGTCACGTAGGTATTGATGTAGGTACGAATACCACTGCCCCAAAAATTTTGATGGAACGTATTGGTATGACTTTGACGGAGGCTGGATTTGCGACAAGTTTGTATTTTATCTTCCGTACGTTAGGTTGTTTCTCTGGAGCATTTATCTTGAGGGCTGTATCTTCTAAAGTCTTTTTCTTGATTAGTGTGATTTGTATGATGCTGGCCATGATTGGGCTTTTCGCCTTCGATTCTCGTACGATTATTTATATATGCATTGCTTTGATTGGTTTTGGAAATTCCAATGTCTTTTCCATTATTTTTTCACAGGCTCTGTTAGCTATGCCAGACAAGAAGAATGAGGTTTCAGGACTGATGATTATGGGACTTTTTGGTGGTACTATTTTTCCGCTGTTGATGGGAATTGCCAGTGATGCAGTGGGGCAAACCGGTGCTGTGGCAGTCATGACCGCCGGCGTGATTTATTTACTTTTTTATACATTGAAAATTAAACATTAAATTATAAGACTATGAATAATACAATAGTTGTAGGTATAGGAGAAGCACTGTGGGACGTGCTGCCTGAAGGAAAGAAAATTGGAGGAGCTCCAGCAAATTTTGCATATCATGTGTCACAGTTCGGCCTTGACGGACGTGCGGTAAGTGCGGTAGGAGAAGACAAGTTGGGAACTGAGATTCTGGAAAACTTTTATGAAAAGAATTTGCATTGCATGATTGAGCGTGTGCCCTATCCAACTGGCACCGTACAGGTGGAGCTGGATGCAGAAGGAGTGCCTTGCTATGATATTAAAGAAGGAGTTGCATGGGATAATATTCCTTATACGATGGCATTGGAAGGATTAGCCAAGCAGACTACAGCCGTTTGTTTCGGTTCGCTGGCTCAGCGTAGTGTGGTTTCTCGGGATACAATAAATAAGTTCTTGGATGCCATGCCCCAGGAAGGAACTCTAAAGGTATTTGACATAAATCTTCGTCAGGGATTTTATACAAAAGAAGTACTTTGTAATTCTTTTAGAAAATGTAATGTGCTGAAGATAAATGATGAGGAGTTGGTGACTGTAAGCCGTATGTTTGGCTATCCGGGTATCGACTTGCAGGATAAATGCTGGATTCTGTTGGCAAAATATAATTTGAAAATGTTAATTCTGACTTGCGGGGTGAATGGCAGTTATGTCTTTACTCCGGGAAATGTGTCTTTTGTAGAAACGCCGAAAGTGGAGGTCGCAGATACCGTAGGTGCAGGGGATTCATTCACTGCCACATTTGTAGCTTCTATTTTGAAAGGAAAGACGGTACGTGAAGCACACGAACTGGCCGTGGAAGTTTCTGCATTTGTATGTACTCAGAATGGAGCTATGCCGAAATTCCCTTTGTATTTAAGGGACAAGATGTAAAGAATAAGGTTTATAAGTTTGTATTTTTAGTTTAGGTTAGATTTGAAAGGCATGCGGTTTTAGCTGTGACGGCTGAAACCGCATTTTTTATTGTTTAATAATACAGAAAAACGCTTTCTGATAGATGGGCTTTCCTTGGTTTGATGTATCTTTGTGAGGTTAACTTAAGTATGAATTGCATGAAATATCGATGGCATAAATTCCTTTTATTATTTTTCCTTGTAGGACTACTAATGGCTTGCAGCAGAAAAAAGCCTGAATATATTATTGGCGTTTCGCAGTGTAGCAATGATGAATGGCGTGTACAGATGAATAAAGAGATCTTGCGCGAAGCTCTTTTCTATCCCGAAGTGAAGGTTAAGATTCGTCAAGCGCAGGATGACAATCAGCGACAGATAAATGATATTAAGAAGTTTATTCAACAGAAGGTAAGTTTGATTATTGTGGCTCCCAATGAGGCGGGAGCTATTGCACCTGTATTGGAAGAGGCGTATGAGGCAGGTATTCCCGTAGTGTTAGTCGATAGAAAAATTCATTCAGATAAATATACGGCCTACGTAGGAGCTGATAACTATGAGATAGGTAAAAAGGTAGGTGAATACATTGTCAACGTTTTACATGGGAAGGGGCAGATTGTAGAAATTACGGGCTTGAAGGCTTCAACTCCTGCTGTAGAACGGCATCGGGGAATGATGGAAGCCTTGAAAGTTGCGCCGAGTATAAATATTGTGGCTTCTGCTGATGCTGGTTGGTTTCAGGACAAGGCCCGTGTGGTAGTCGATACCATTTTAAAGAAACATGCTCGGATTGATTTGATTTTTGCTCAAAATGACCGGATGGCGATCGGTGCATATCAGGAAGCACTTCGTCAGGGGCGTGAAAAAGACATTGTGTTTATTGGGGTGGACGCTGTGGCCGGAAAAGGATATGGAGTGGAAAGTGTGGCCAAAGGGGAACTGAATGCCACTTTTATTTATCCTACAGGTGGGGATAAGGTGATGCAGGTGGCCATGTCTATTTTAAAGGGGCAAAAATATGAACGAGAAAATTATTTGTCTACGGCAGCGGTGAATAAGGATAATGCCCGTATTATGCAGATGCAGACCGAGCATATTTTTTCTTTAGACCATAAAATAGAATTGTTACAAAGTCGGTTGGATGACTATTTCCTTCGTTATTCTGCGCAGAAGATGTTTTTATATGCATGTGTGGTAATTTTGGTATTGGCAGGGTTTTTATTGTTTTTCCTGGTACGTGCTTTTTGGATGAAGAATCGTATGAATGCGGAATTGTCTACTCAGAAAAAACAACTGGAACGCCAGCGTGACCAGTTACAAGAACAACGTGATCAGCTGATTGTCTTGTCTCGTCAACTGGAGGAAGCTACGCATGCCAAACTGGCTTTTTTCACCAGTGTTTCTCATGACTTCCGTACTCCATTGACTCTGATAGCAGATCCTGTCAACCAATTGCTGGAGGAAAAGCATTTGGGGGAACGGGAAAGGGAGATGTTGGAAATTGTGCATCGTAATGTTTCTATTTTGTTGAGACTGATTACGCAAATTCTTGATTTTCAGAAATACGAACATGGGAAGTTGGCTCTCAGGCTTTCAGAATTCAATATTTTGGAGGGAATTAAGGAATGGACCAAAGCTTTTCATGTATTGGCAGCCAGAAGACATATTCATTTTGAGGTAATGGCGGAGGGAAATGCTGCAGATTATGTGATGGTGGCCGATGCAGAGAAAATGGAGCGAATTACTTATAATCTATTGTCGAATGCATTTAAATTCACTCCAGAGAAAGGAGAAATAAGGGTTGAATTATCCCGTAGGAAGCAAGCCCAGAAGAATCTTTTGTGTTTGAAAGTCAGTGATACGGGTATTGGTATGTCAGAAGATCATGCTCGGCATGTGTTTGAACGCTTTTATCAGATTGATATGCAGCATACGGGATCCGGACTTGGACTAGCACTGGTGGAAGCTTTTGTACATTTACATCATGGACAGGTAAAAGTGAAAACTGAAGAAGGAAAAGGTACTTGTTTCTTGATAGAATTGCCGATGACGCAGCAAGGAGAGGTGAAAGAAGTGATTGAGAAAAATGAATCACTGAAAAATTTGCAGGAGGGAGCCGTATTAGATGCAGGAACGGAAACTTTACGTCAGTTGCCAAAGCAGGTTAAGACGGATGGTGGCGATGAAAAAGAGGTGGTTTTGGTGATTGATGACAATCAGGATGTGCGGAATTATGTGAGAATGTTGTTGCAGGATAACTATACGGTGGTAGAAGCGGTCAATGGACAAGAAGGAATCAGGCAGGCTATGAAGTATGTTCCGGATGTCATTGTATGTGATGTAATGATGCCTGTGATGGACGGTATAGAATGTTGCCGCCGGTTAAAAAGCGAATTACAGACTTCCCATATTCCTGTGATGATGTTAACGGCTTATACCATGGATGAGCAACGGATTCAGGGATACGATTCGGGGGCAGATGGCTATTTGACAAAACCGTTTAGTGCCAAACTCTTGCTTGCCCGTATCCGTAATTTGATTGATAATCGTAAGCGTCTGAAAGTGACAAGCAGCTTGGTTACTTCTATGCAAAAGCTGGCTTTAGGAGAAATAGATAAGGGATTTGTGGAGAAACTCAAAATATTGATTGACGAGAAAATGGGTGATTCGAATCTGAGCGTAGAAGATTTAGGTTCGGATTTGGGGTTAGGCCGTGTACAGCTATATCGAAAGACAAAGGCGTTGACTGGTTATTCTCCCAATGAATTGTTGCGTATAGCCCGATTAAAGAAGGCTGCCTCTCTATTGGCTTCCACAGAAAAGACGGTGGCTGAAATTACATACGAAGTGGGGTTTAGTTCTCCTTCTTATTTTACCCGGTGCTACAAAGATTATTTTGGAGAGAGTCCGACTGATTTTCTGAAAAGACGGAATGGAAAGGGGTAAGAGAATAAGTATTCTTTTTCTACTCAAAGAAATAATTGTATATTTGAAGCGCTTTTTGATGAAGTAGATTATGAAACGGATTTTGATAGTGTTATTTGCATTAGGTATATGCGGGGCTGGATATGCCCAGGATTTGAAAACGCTGTTTGTGGCAATGCCCGACTCTTTGTCTCCCTTTTTGACAGAGGTAAACAGAGCTGATTTTGGGGATTTTCTGGAGAGTGGCATGAAGGCGGAAGTGAAAAATCGTTTTGGTAACACTTCGGAAATGACAAAATTGACCTCAGATTATTTATTCTTGAAAAGTACTTCTGCCAGTACGTTGGAATTGAAATTGTTACCGTTAAATGATTCAGTAAAAGTAATTTGTGCTGTATCTACTTATTTTGCTCCGGCAGGAGATAGTCAAATAGCTTTTTATGATACCAGTTGGAAAGAATTGCCCGTAAATGATTTTATCCAGCTTCCTCAGGAAGATATGTTTTATATTCTACCTCAGTCTGAAGAGCAGGTAGACTCATTGAAGAATTTACGGGTTTGTGCAGACATGTATTTATGGAAGGCTTCTTTATCGGTCGACCAACCGGTTCTGTCAATTATTTATACCACTCCAGATTATCTGGATAGGAAGACGGCGGAGGCATTGAAACGTTATGTGATTTCCACTCCGTTGTGTTATGAATGGAAAAACGGGAAATTTATTAGGCAGAAAGAGCTGAATTCTTTATCGAAGTAATTCTATTTAATTTTTTGTTTTGCTGGTTATTATGTTTTACAGCATCAATAGCGTTCTGGACGTATGAAAATACATGAAAAATAGTTAATTGAGCAGCCGTTTGTGGCAGAAAAATTTTATCTTTGGGACGTTGTTTGTAAAACGAGAAGGCGTATTTCAGGGAGAAGGGAATATGCATCATGAATGTGAATTGTTTTTAACCAGTAGTGGTATTCTATTTGAAGGTCGGGCTGGAATAATTTATATCACGAAAGCCAACCGACGGATACTAGCTGAAAAATATAGAATGGAATGATATTAAAATGTATTAGAACAGTAGCGATGGCCGCCTTGGCAATGGTGAGTGTCAATGTGTGTGGACAAGATCTTCTCGCTCGTCAGGCTCCTATTGACAGAAAATTGAAAGCAGTGGATTCACTGGCCTTGATTCGTCAGATTAAAGCAGAACAGGCTGTATATCCTGCTTATAGTCTTTATCCAAATTGGAACAATGATCGCGTTCATGCGTACGGTGGTACACAGGTTCCAGATAGTTTCCGAATTGATCTTACAGGCTTCTGCATGCCGACAACTCATACAGTCATTACTTCTAAATGTGGTCCTCGCTGGCGGCGTATGCACAACGGATTGGATATTAAAGTCTATATCGGCGATACTATCCGTGCTGCATTCGATGGACGTGTTCGTATGGTAAAATACGAGCGTAGAGGATACGGTAAGTATGTAGTGATTCGTCATGATAACGGTTTGGAAACAATTTATGGTCACTTGTCAAAACAAATTGTGGCTGAAGACCAGTATGTGAAGGCTGGCGACCCGATTGGCTTGGGTGGTAATACCGGACGTTCTACGGGTTCACATCTGCATTTTGAAACGCGTTTCTTGGGCGAAGTGATTAATCCGGAATTTATGTTCGATTTTCCCTGTCAGGATATTGTGGCAGACAGTTATTTGTTTGTGCGGGGTGCCAACCGTTATTCCTATCAGCGTACACGGGCCTTGGCTGCTGTAAAATCAGGTAAGTCGGGAGCTGTAGAGGCTGAAAAATCAGCTATTCGTTATCACAAGATTCGCAAGGGAGATACGTTGGGACGCATATCCCGTTTGTATCATGTGTCTATTGACCGTTTGTGTCAGATTAACGGCATCAAACGTACTACTACTTTGCGTATCGGACAAGTTCTGAGATGTTCTTAATAAGAAGAATATAATACTGTGCTAGAAATAAGCCATTTCATATAGCTGGAAGGTCTATATGAAATGGCATTTTTTATGTCCTTTATTATTGTGTGCTCTGTGAAAAAACAGTAACTTTGCCACACATTCTAGCATAAAAGATGGAAGAAACCAAAAAACAATTTGAACATGTAATCGCTGTCTGTCGCGACTTGTTTGCCAAAAAGTTGCATGATTACGGGGCTGCGTGGCGCATCATGCGTCCATCCTCTGTGACGGACCAAATATTCATCAAAGCCAATCGTATTCGCAGCATAGAAGTGAAAGGTGTTTCCTTGGTGGATGAAGGTATCCGTCCGGAGTTTATCGCTATCGTCAATTATGGTATCATTGGCCTGATTCAGTTGGAATTAGGTTATGCCGAAAAGGAAGACATCACGGAAGAACGTGCTTTGGAATTGTATGACAACTATGCCAAAAAAGCGCTGGAACTGATGCTGGCAAAAAATCATGATTATGATGAGGCGTGGCGTAGCATGCGTATTACTTCCTATACTGATTTGATTTTGATGAAGCTTTATCGGACCAAACAGATTGAGTCTTTGAAAGGCGAAACATTGGTGTCGGAAGGTGTGGATGCCAATTACATGGATATGATTAATTATGCCGTATTTGGATTGATAAAGTTGGATTTTGGAGAATAAGTATTTACATAGAGTAATCGTAGTCTGGAGTAACTTCTGCCGCTTTCTGCTGGCAGTTGTCTTTTTGTTTTCCGGATTTGTAAAGTCTAATGATCCTTTGGGAACTGTCTACAAGATACAGGATTATCTGGAAGCATGGGGCCTTTTAGACTTAAGCAAAGGGAATCTGCCTTATCTGGTGGCTATGTTGTTTGCTCTCTTGGAGTTTATCATAGGTATTTATTTATTTTTCGGTATCCGGCGTAGGGTGACTCCTCTGCTGGTGTTGCTGGTTATGTCCTTTATGACCCCATTGACGTTGTGGCTTGCCATTGCCAACCCGATATCCGATTGCGGATGTTTTGGGGATGTGGTGGTCTTGACCAACTGGGAAACTTTTTTCAAGAATATCGTGTTGCTGATAGCCGCTGTTTCCGTGTTTAAGTGGAGGAGGTATATTTTTAATCTGGTAACGACGAAGGTCGATTGGCTGATTTCGCTTTACAGCATAGTATTCATTATTTTTTTCACCTTTTTCTGTTTTCGTTATCTGCCGGTATTTGATTTCCGTCCGTACCATGTAGGGGCTGATATTGTGAAAGAAATGAGTGTTCCAGAAGGAGAGAAGCCTACGGTGTATGAAACTATTTTCATTTATTCCAAGGATGGAAAGGACCAGGAGTTTACCATTGATAATTTCCCGACAGATTCTACTTGGACTTTTGTAGATTCGAAAACACGAGTAAAGGAAAAAGGCTATGAACCGACTATTCATGATTTTTCTATCACTTCGCTGGAAACAGGAGAAGACTTGACGGAGGACATTTTGCAGAGCGACCAATATACTTTCTTACTGGTATCCCCTTGGCTGAAGCAGGCTGATGACAGTGGAATGGATTTGATTAATGAAGTCTACGATTACAGTGTGGAGCACGGTTATCGTTTCCTCTGCCTGACTGCCTCATCAGAGCAAGATATTATGGAGTGGCAGGAAAATACTGGGGCTGAATATCCTTTTGCACTGATGGATGAAATTACGCTCAAAACGATGATCCGTTCCAATCCGGGATTGATATTATTGAAAAAAGGAGTGGTGTTGCGCAAATGGAGCGTTTCCAATTTACCTGACGAGTATCAATTGAACGCACCTTTGGAACGTCTTCCGTTTAGTACGTGGAGTCCTAAGACCAATGTGCATAAAATTGTAGAGGTTACGTGCTGGTTCCTGGTACCTTTGCTGTTGTTTACCATTGCCGACCTGGTTTGGCTGCGTATCAAGAGCCGCAGGGAGAAAAAGAAAAGAGAACAAGAAAAAGAAACATTATAAACTAACCCTTTAAAATTAAAACAAAATGAGAAAAAACATTGTAGCAGGTAACTGGAAAATGAACAAGAACCTGCAGGAAGGTATTGCATTGGCAAAAGAATTGAACGAAGTATTGACTGCAGACAAACCTAACTGCGACGTAATCATCTGTACTCCGTTTATTCACTTGGCTTCTGTTACTCCTTTGGTAGACAGCTCTATCATTGGTGTAGGTGCTGAAAACTGCGCAGACAAAGCTTCTGGTGCTTACACTGGTGAAGTTTCTGCTGAAATGGTTGCATCTACAGGTGCTCAGTATGTAATCCTGGGTCACTCAGAACGTCGTGCTTACTACCACGAAACAGTAGAAATCCTGGCTGAAAAAGTAAAATTGGCTTTGGCTAACAACCTGAAACCGATTTTTTGTATTGGTGAAGTATTGGAAGAACGTGAAGCTAACAAGCAGAATGAAGTAGTAGAAGCTCAGCTGGCTTCTGTATTCTCTCTGTCTGCTGAAGACTTCAGCAAGATCATCTTGGCTTACGAACCGGTTTGGGCTATCGGTACTGGTAAGACTGCTACTCCTCAGCAGGCTCAGGAAATCCATGCTCACATCCGTTCTTTGGTAGCTGCTAAATATGGTAAGGAAGTGGCTGAAAACACTTCTATCCTGTACGGTGGTAGCTGCAAGCCTTCAAATGCAAAAGAATTGTTCGCAAATCCGGATGTAGATGGTGGTTTGATTGGTGGTGCTGCTTTGAAGGCTGCTGACTTCAAAGGTATCATCGATGCTTTTAAATAATTTCCAATCTCTGAACTAATCAGGAATTGCTTGAGCACAGAGAGATGAGGGACGTGCAGTGTCATTTCTTCCCTCTGTGCTCAATTGGCTTTTGTTTTCTATGTCTATCTAAAAATCCGGTTATGCTGAAATATTTTTTATTCGTTGTTTCTTTATTATGTGTCAGTGGGAGTTATGCCCAACGGAACATTATTGAAAGTTTGCAAACCCGTCGGGCGGGTGAAGGAGTGGTCACTGTCCATCAGGATGCACAGATTACTTCTTTGATAGGGAAACGCTATGTACGGTCTACAAGCTCAGAACCGGTGAAGACATTGAAGGCCCGCGGTTTTCGTGTACAGGTGTATGCCGGAAATAATTCCCGTCAGGCACGTAGTGAGGCGAACAATGTAGCGGCAAAGGTAAGAGAGGAATTTCCGGAGCTGCCTGTTTATACTTATTTCCAGCCTCCACGTTGGTTGTGCAGGGTGGGAGATTTCAAGAGCATTGAAGAAGCACATGTTACCATGCGTAAATTGAAGGCGACAGGAGTTTTCAAGGAAGTATCTATTGTGCGCGAACAGATTAATATACCTATAGAATAATGATGACAGATACCAATTCGATAAGCTGGCCGCAGGAAAAGGTGGAAAAGCTGATGGGCCATTATAAAGATATTCTTTCTCTGCTTGGAGAAGACCCGGAGCGTGAAGGGTTGTTGAAAACACCAGAACGGGTGGCCAAGGCCATGTTGACGCTGACTCGCGGATATGAAATGGATCCGAGAGAGGTGCTGAATGCGGCGAAGTTCAAGGAGCCTTACAGCCAGATGGTGATTGTGAAAGACATTGACTTTTTTTCCATGTGCGAGCATCACATGTTGCCGTTCTATGGAAAGGCACATGTAGCCTATATCCCGAACGGATACATCACGGGTCTGAGTAAGATTGCCCGTGTGGTCGATATTTTTTCCCATCGTTTGCAGGTGCAGGAACGCATGACACTTCAGATTAAGGAGTGCATTCAAGAAACATTAAATCCATTAGGTGTAATGGTGGTGGTAGAAGCCAAACACATGTGTATGCAGATGAGAGGCGTGGAAAAACAGAATTCAGTGACCACTACTTCCGATTTTACCGGTGCGTTCAATCAGGCAAAGACGCGTGAAGAGTTTATGAACCTGATTCGGGCCAAATATTAACTGATGTGCTATTTCCCCTTCTGCGTATGAAAAAGGGGAAATAGTTTTTTTATAGGCTGGGAGGTAATACGACACGGTCACCCGCTTTCTGAAGCATCGGAATTTGTATCTTCTGCAAGTCTTGGTAATGCTTCATGATTTCCTGGCACTTTTGCGGGTCGTTGTAAATGGCTGGATTGTTCAAGGCCTGCAGTGTGTGCTTCATCTCTTCTTCCACAATTGAAATCTTGAAATCAATCAGCAGACGGGGAACCAGTTCATACAACCGTTCTTCATCGGTAATGATTTTCTGTCCCTTGGAATGGTATTTGCTCAGTTGATAGCGGTCGCTGACCATTTCGGCAGCCAGTTTGCTGATATCTGCGTCGGGATGACTCAGAAAGTAGCGTTCAGCCACAAATCCCGGTTCTTGCAAGTGTGTTTCCGCTTCTTTCAGAATACGGCGGTCCAATGCACTATGAAATTGTAATTCGTCTTCCTTTAAACTTGCAGAAATACACTCTATCACCGTGAGTGGCTGTTCTTCTCCGTTTTCATTTTCCAAATAACACATGACTTTCTCGCCATAGCGGATAAGCATGCGTATCAGTGCCTGTTCCCGCTGGTAGAACACTTTCTGTTCGTTTCCTTCCAGTGGAATGTAAGAGAGGTATTCATCTGCTGAGGCAGTGGCTGTCGTTGCAGGAGCTTCCGGTTGTGCATCCGTTGAAGTTGTCGGTGAGGTCGTCGGATTTTCCTGCGGAACAGGTGATTCCTGTTTTTCAGTGGGACTGGCCGGAATGGCTGGCGATTCTGTTTTCTCCTGAGACACCTGCTGTGCCCTGAGGGCTTGCTGCTGTTTTCTTTGGTTCTCCTTGAATTTGTTTTCCTGCGCCTGTTCCATGAGTTTGGCGACGGCTTCTATTAGCACCTTCTCTTCCATTTGCAGGAGCTGGCTGCATTCACGTGTGTAAACAGAGCGGACAATGGCATCCGGAATCACCGAGATGCTTTTGACGATGCTGGAAATCAGACTGGCCCGTTTGATAGGGTCTTTGCCCGCTTCTTCCATCAGCAGGTTGGTCTTGAACCGGATGAAATCGACTTCGTGCTCGTTGATATAAGCCTGGTAGTCGGTGGCATTGTGCTTGCGGGCAAAACTATCCGGGTCATCCCCGTCTGGCAACAGGCAGACCTTGACGTTCATTCCTTCTTCCAACAGCATGTCGATACCTCGGATGCTGGCTTTGATGCCGGCTCCGTCACCGTCGTACAACACGGTGATGTTGTTGGTGAAACGGTGTATCAGCCGTATCTGGTCGGGAGTCAGAGCCGTACCTGAGGAAGCCACCACATTTTCAATGCCACTTTGGTGCATGGAAATGACGTCGGTATAACCTTCTACCAGGAAACAGCGGTCCTGGCGGACAATTTCCTGCTTGGCAAAGTAGATGCCGTAGAGTTCCCGGCTTTTATGATAGATTTCCGACTCCGGCGAATTGACATACTTCATCTGTACGTTCTTGGTGGCCGCGCTCAACACACGTCCGCCAAAGGCTACTACTTTGCCCGATAAGGTATGTACGGGGAAAATGACACGTCCCCAGAAACGGTCGTGCAAGGAACCGTCGTCTTTGCGGTAACAGAGTCCGGTCTTGACGAGAAACTCTTCCTTGTAGCCTTTTTGTAAGGCTGTGCGGGCCAGTGCGTCCCGGTTGTCCAGACTATATCCTAACTGGAATTTCTTGATGATGTCATCGCGGAATCCACGGCTGCGCAGGTACGTCATACCGATGCGCTGTCCGTCAATGTGATTGTAAAGGATGTCTTGGAAATATTCGGCAGCAAACTGATTGACCACGAACAAGCTTTCACGCAGACTGTGTGCCTTCTTCTCTTCTTCGGTCAGTTCGCGTTCCTTGATTTCGATGTTGTATTTTCTGGCCAGCCATTTCAGCGCCTCGTAGTAGGAGAGCTGTTCGTGCTCCATGATGAAATGCACCACGTTGCCTCCTTTTCCGCAACTGAAGCATTTACATAATCCCTTGCTGGGCGAGACACTGAACGAAGGGGTCTTTTCGTTGTGAAACGGGCATAGTCCGATGTAGTTCACCCCTCTTCGGCGAAGCGTGACAAATTCGGATACCACATCTACTATTTGTGCCGCATCCAATATCCGGTCTATGGTGGCTTGGTCTATCATATCGGGAGGCGAAAATAATAAAAATAAGTAGAATGTGCAACGCCTTTTCAGGCGATTCAGAACATGAACGCGATGGAAGCTCCGAAAGTAAGGTTATGCATTGGTGTTCGTTTGCTGTAGGAGCGTGCTTTGCGGTTTCCTTCTTCATCCACCCAGGAATTTTTCAAGTCATAAGTCAGTCGGGGAGAGGCAAAGTCATAGTCGCAATACAGGCGCAGGGCAGCATCCTCTTTGTAACGGTAGGTCAGGGAAACGCCCGTACCCAGCTTGAACGTGGAGCTTTTCCGGATGTGCAGAAACTCTTCATCCACAAACGTGCTGTGCAGGAGTTCGTGGGTGGTCAGGCCTTCCTGTTGGAGATAATATTCCACATCTTCTTTGTAGAACCGATTGTAGGCTTCCTGACTCACCTTTTGCCGGTCGAAGATGTCGGGGTTGATGCGGGAGACTGAGTTCAGGGTAAAGTCGGCATTCATCCGTCGGCCGACCAGCAGTTTGCTGCCCAGTTGGAAGTGGCGACTTAGAGGATACGAGAAATAGGCTCCCAAATCGATGTCGCAAAAACCCAAATGGTCCGATTCCAGTCCGTCGAGTAGGAACATGTTGACCGGAGCTCCTTCCTGCAGGTCATTGTCCAGGTCAAAGTGTCGTTTGTTTTCTTCCGGGATATCAGCTATCACCGGCAAGGTAGCCACTTTCAGGCGGCCTCCCAGTCCGAGGTAGGCATTGAAAAAGTAGGCTCCTTCCACGCTGACTACCGTGGCAGTCCCTGTCCGCAGGTGCATGCCCAAGGGAGATCCATGTTCCGTATCATAAAGTTCGGCAGTACGCAACACAGAAGGTGCAGTGGCTACTCCCATATTGAAGCTCAGGAAAGACGGTGCGTCATAAAGGGTGTAACTGGCATTCTGTGCAAGGCCGGTATGCTTATGCTTGAAAATCAAGTCGGAAAAGAAATATCCCAGGTCGGTGGAAATCATTCCGATGCCGGCACCCACCAATACATCACCAATCCAGTGGCGGTTGTTCAGTTGTCGGGTTACTCCGGTCAGGCCAGCCAGCGTGTATCCGCCGATGCTGTACCACGGGCTGATCATGCCGTATTCCTTGTGCAGGATAGTGGCGCACATAAAGGCGGTGGCGGTATGTCCCGAAGGAAACGAGTTGTTCGAGGAATTATCCGGACGGAGTTCCTTGGTGGTATGTTTCAGGGTGTTGACGAATCCGGCCATGAGGGCAGCCGAAAAAACATTGCTGACAGTCAGTTCTTTCCACGAACTGCGTCCTTCTACTCCCGCCAGTTTCATTCCCCACGTAGCAGCCAGTGGTACATACTGGGTATAGTTATCATATTTCTGGTGAAAGTTAGGTTCGAAACGGTTACGAAGGGTACGAAAATTCCGGTTTTCTCCTTTCACAACCAGTCCGGCGGCAATAAAGGGGATACCCATGTACGAGAAATTTCTGCGGAATTGGTCTTTCGCCTTAGACGTGGATGTTTCTCTGGCTTGCGAGGCAGAGAAGATGGAGTCGTGACGCACAAGGCCTTCCGGCAGGCGAGCCTGCAAGGGATGACAAATCAGGGGCAGGATAAAAAAGAATAACAGGGTATTGGTTCTCATTGCTGCTCAGGGGTTAAGGAAGTACATCGTAGGGAGCGGCAAAGATAGTGCTTTCAGGAGGAATGTCAAGAAGAAACCGATGTACATGGGAAGAAGCTAAATTGTTTATATTTAGCACATTAAGTTTTTTCTCTATGTACAAGCTGAATGTATGGGGGCGGATTCTTCGCATGGAGTGGCTATAGGCCAAGGTGCATAAAAAAAGGAGACTGAATATCAGCCTCCTTTTTTATATCAATGGAATATCCGATTATTTGATGTTCGGGTTCAGTTTGTTCCATTCAGAGATAGCAGGAAGAACGCCCATTGCGATTACTTCGTCACGCAATTCGCACAAGTGAGCATAGCTCTTGTCCAAAGCAGCCTGTTCTTCCGGAGTTCCGTTCAAAGCAGCGCAGTGGCAACCGTCAGCTGTGATTGAAGTTTCCCAAGCCATCATGATGTGGTCGTACTTATCATTTGAGATATAAGTACCAGCCGGCCAACGGAAAGCTTTACCACCCATAGCAGCACCAATCATTTCGATAGAAACGTATGCCGGGCTCTGGAATGAAGAACGGCCACGCAAGTTGATGATGTTGGCACCACCTTTTGTTACTTTCTGCTGGATTTCAGCCCACTGTTCTTTAGTCAGAGCGTCAGTACCGATCATGTCGATCAACGGTTTGCCGTTCACTTTTGCAGTTGAAGCAAATACAGCCATCTGTTCGCCGTGGCCACCGTAAGTACGGCAGTTTTCAACAGCGTCCATAGATACGCCAAAGTGTTTTGCCAATTCGCTGCGCAGACGAGTAGAGTCAAGAGCAGCCAAAGTAGTAACCTGGCTCGGTTTCAAACCAGAATACAACAATGTAATCAAACCAGTGATATCAGCCGGGTTGAAGATTACTACGATGTGTTTTACATCCGGGCAGTACTGTTTAACGTTCTTACCGAATTCTTCAGCGATGGCAGCGTTACCTTTCAACAGGTCTTCACGAGTCATACCAGCTTTACGAGCAGCACCACCTGAGTTTACGATATATTTAGCACCAGTCAGCGCTTCTTTGATATCTGAAGTGAAAGTGACATTCACACCTTCGAAACCGCAGTGGAACAATTCTTCAGCAACACCTTCCAAACCTGGAGCGTACGGGTCGTACAAGCAGATGTTAGGAGTTAAGCCCATCATGATGGCAGTCTGAGCCATGTTAGAACCGATCATACCGGCAGCACCAACAATGGTAAGTTTTTCGTTTGTTACAAATTCCATAATTCTTATGTATTTAAGTTATGTATAAAAGTGTATAAGTCTTTGTTCTTTTTGTTCGATGCAAAGATAGGAAAGTTATCATTGAAAAACGAATCTTTGTTCCGGGAAAAATAGGGGTAAAAGAGAGGATTTCCAGCAATTACGGAAAAATTTCACTATTTTTAGATGTCAACCCCTGATTTTGTAAAGAGTAGGTTACATTTTTCTCTGTCGATGTCAGCATGGTTTCTTTTCTATGTGTTTCCCGGAAGATTTTTTTCTGTTTCTTCTATGTTTTGTATGAAACTTTCTTGTGAATTCTCTGTCCCACACTGTGGGATACAAAAACCACAGTGTGGGATACATATTTCACAGTGTGGGATATAAAAACCACACTGTGGTACAGAGAATATGAAAGGCTGGAAGAATTTAGGAATAAGGCGATTTGGAAGAATCGTTGGTCATTCTTTCAATTCTATATTGGAAGTCATTGTGATTTCTGAAATATTCCATATTTTTGCCCCAATGACCATGAAGAAGATGAATTTGAAACTGTATATATTATGGTGGATGCTGGCCGTATGCTGTATCTTCCCACTGGAGGCACAGGAACAGGAAGAACCTGCCCTTCAGGAAGAAACGGATACGGCGGAAGTATATCTGCCTTCCGACTCTTTGTTTGCCCGTTTTTTGGAGAACAAGCATATTCCAATTACTTCCTGTAACCGGATGACGCTGCTGAAAAGTGGGCGCAGCAAGTTTGAACATCTGTTTGAGGATATCAAGAAGGCCGAAAAGTATATCCACCTGGAATATTTCAATTTCCGGAGCGACTCCATTGCCAAGGAATTGTTTACGCTGCTGGCGGAAAAAGCGAAGGAAGGAGTGGTTATCAAGGCGCTTTTCGACGATTTCGGCAATTTGTCGAACAGTCGTCCGTTGCGGAAAGAACATTTGAAAATGCTGGCCGACCGAGGTATTGAAATGGCGCGTTTCAGTCCCATCCGTTTCCCATACGTAAACCATGTGTTTTGCCGTGACCATCAGAAGATTGTGGTCATCGACGGTAAAGTGGGTTATACGGGCGGAATGAACATTGCCGACTATTATATTAACGGCCTGCCGGGAATCGGGGCATGGCGTGACATGCACATCCGCATAGAAGGCCCGGCAGTGAAATACCTGGAAGAAGCGTTTCTAGGGGTGTGGAACAAGGAAACTCATGAAGGTCTGGAGGAAAGTGCGGTAGTGCCCGACAGTTTCTGCGTGGGCTCCGGACGAAGAGTGGCCATTGTGCAGCGCATCCCGAAAGTATGTCCGGAAATCATGCGGGAAGCTTACATTACCGCCTTGGATGCGGCGGAACATAAGGTACAGATTATCAATCCTTATTTTACTCCTACCCGCAAAGTCAGGAATGCCATTAAGCGGGCTGCCAAGCGTGGGGTCCGGGTGGAAATTATGATTCCTGGCAAGTCGGACATTTCGTTTACGCCCGATGCGGGCTTTTATATTGCGAACAAGCTCCGTAAGTCTGGTGCGCATATCTATGTGTTCAATGGAGGATTCCATCATTCTAAAATCATGATGGTGGACGAACGTTTCTGTACGGTAGGAAGTACCAACCTGAACAGCAGGAGTCTGCGCTATGATTATGAAATCAATGCATTTATTCTGGACCTGCCTACTACGGCCGAGCTGGGGGAGGTCTTCAGAAATGACAAGCTCAACAGTACGGTCATGACGCGCGAGGAATATAGAAAACGTGGCGTGTGGCGACGTTTTGTGGGCTGGTTCGCACATTTGTTCACGCCGGTTATATAATAATAAGGGAGAATATGCCCTGAAACTACGATTTTTTTCTTATTTTTGTCCGATTATATGGGAATAATAGCCCTGAAAAGAACCTGATTTTTTAACTGGAACCGCATGTCGTTTTTTAAGGATGTAATCGGACAAGATGAAGTGAAACAGCTTCTCATCCACAACGTTCGGAGTGGAAAGATGCCTCATGCCCTGTTGCTTACGGGGCCTGCCGGTAGTGGAAAACTGCCGATGGCCCTGGCGGTGTCGCGCTATCTGCTTTGTCGTCATCCGGGAGAGGACGATGCATGTGGGCAGTGCAGTTCGTGCAAGATGATGGACCATCTGGCACATCCCGACATGCACTTTGCTTTTCCGGTGGTGAAAAAGAAGGTGGGACGCGACGTGGTGTGCGATGAGTTCCTGCCTCAGTGGCGTGAGATGCTGGAGCGGAATCCGTATGCCGACCTTCAGGAATGGATGCGGATGATGGATGCCGGCAACCAGCAACCGCAGATTTACGTGCGTGAAAGCGACGAGATTCAGCGTAAACTGTCGCTGAAAGCCAGTCAGGGCGGATATAAGGTGATGCTCATTTGGTTGCCGGAGAAAATGAATGTGGAGTGTGCGAACAAGTTGCTGAAACTGCTGGAGGAGCCTCCTTTGAAGACAGTATTCCTGCTGGTAAGCGAAGAGCCCGGCTTGCTGCTGCCCACTATTTTGAGCCGGACGCAGCGCATCCATCTGAAACCTCTTCCCGAAGCGGATATTGAACACTATCTGAAGGAACGGTATATGCTGCCGGGGGAAGATGCCCGCGACATTGCGCACCGTTCGGCGGGAAGCCTGTTGAGGGCAGTGGAAAACGTGCATCTGGGTGAAGAGAACAGACTCTGTTTTGAACTTTTCGTGAACCTGATGCGTACGGCTTACAAGCGTGACATACGTAGCTTGAAAGCCTGGAGCGAACAGGTGTCCGGGATGGGACGTGAGCGTCAGAAGAATCTGCTGGAATATTGCCAGCGGATGGTGCGTGAGAACTTTATCTGCAACTTCCGACAGCCGGATATGGTGTACTTGAGTCCGGAAGAGATGCAGTTTGCCACCCGTTTTGCGCCTTACATCAACGAGCGGAACATTTTTTCGGTGACCGGACTGCTGGAAGAGGCACAGCTCCACATCGAGCAGAACGTCAATCCGAAGATGGTCTTTTTTGACATGGCCTTGAGAATGATTGTAGAAATGAAACAACAATAACAATATATGGATGATTTTAAGCTTAAGAACGGAAGCGGCCGACTTTGTTGTGGAGGCTGCGGACGACAGAATAATAAACTGAACACTTACGACTGGTTGGCCGATATCCCGGGCAATGGAGAAGAACAGGATATGGTGGAAGTGCAGTTCAAGAATACACGGAAAGGCTATTACAAGAACAGCAACGGCTTGCACCTGGTGAAGGGGGACATTGTGGCGGTAGAGGCCAGTCCTGGGCACGATATCGGTACGGTGACACTGACGGGACGGCTGGTGCCGTTGCAGATGCGGAAAGCCAACCTGAAACCGGATGCGGAAATCCGCCGCATTTACCGGAAGGTGAAACCGGTGGACATGGAAAAATACGAAGAGGCCAAGTCGCGCGAACACGACACCATGATCCGTTCCCGCAAGATTGCAGAGAACCTGGGACTCCAGATGAAAATCGGTGACGTGGAATATCAGGGCGACGGCAACAAGGCTATTTTTTATTATATTGCCGACGAACGTGTGGATTTCCGTCAGCTGATTAAGGTGCTGGCCGAGACTTTCCGAGTACGTATCGAAATGAAACAGATTGGTGCCCGTCAGGAAGCCGGACGCATCGGAGGAATCGGACCTTGCGGACGGGAACTGTGTTGCGCTACTTGGATGACGAACTTTGTGTCTGTGTCTACCAGTGCCGCGCGTTTCCAAGACATTTCACTGAATCCTCAGAAGCTGGCCGGACAGTGTGCCAAGTTGAAATGTTGCCTGAATTACGAGGTGGATGCATACGTGGAATGCCAGAAACGTCTGCCTAGCAAGGAGATAACGCTTGAAACACTGGATAATGTGTATTATTATTTCAAGGCAGATATTCTGAAAGGAACAATTACGTACAGTACGGACAAGAGTTTCCTGGCCAATGAGGTGACAATTTCTGCCCGTCGGGCTTTTGAGGTGTTGAATATGAACAAGCGGGGTGAAAAACCGGAGAAGCTGGATGAAGAAGCCTCTTCCCGTGAACCGCAGCGTTCAAAAGACTTGCTGGAACAGGAGAGCCTGACACGTTTTGATAAGACGAAGGCCGGACGGAACCGGAAAAAGAAAGCAAAAGGAGCTGCTCAACCGGCTAATCAGCCTGTCGCTCCGGCAGAAGCCAACAGTAACGGGCCGTCACTGGAAGCAGGGCCGAAAGAACGGGAAAACAGAGGCCCTCAGGCCAGAAACAACCGCCCGTCTCGTCCGAAGAGTAATCCGGCGCCACAGGCGGCAGCTGCGGGAAATGGACCGCAGGGAGAGGCAAATGCCGGTCAGGAATCTCGTCCGAGCCGGAGCGGAAGACGAAATTTCCGTCGGAACAATAACAATGAGGGGAATAAACGTCCGGAACGAAACACAAATTCAGATGTACAGGCATAAAAAATGGATGAAGGGCCGAATGGGGTATGCAGGACTTCTGAGTCTGGTCGTGTACCTGCTTTCGGCCTGCCATACGAATACGCAGTATCATGTGTATCAGTCCGTTCCAGGAGAGGAAGACTGGTGGAAAGCCGATTCGATGGTATTTGAACTTCCCCCGGAAGTACCATCGGGAACTTATCAGATGGAAGTGGGGATTCGTCACACGGGAGCTTATCCCTATCGGGATATCTGGCTTTCCGTCACCCGGGTGGACGGCGATTCTTTGCCTTCACATACGGACACCTTACATATTTATCTGGCCGATGAGAAAGGACAGTGGCATCATGAAGGGGCTGTCGGCGGATTGTATCAGGTGGCTTATGTGTGGGATAAGCCGGTGGTATTGACTACGGATTCCGTGGGGCGCAGTTTCCGCATAGCCCATCTGATGCGGAAGAATCCATTGCCGGGTATTTCGGATGTAGGCATCCGGCTATTTTTCCCGGGCCGCATCGATGCGGAGAAATACAAATAGCAGAATGGTGAATCCCCACAGAGAAGAGCCTCCGTAGCTGAAGAAGGGGAGCGGGATTCCGATGACGGGGGTCAGTCCGAGTACCATTCCCACATTGATGAAGAGGTGGAAGAAAAAGATACCTAGCACACAATAGCCATATACTCTTCCAAAACGGGTTTCCTGTCGTTCAGAGAGAACGATAAGGCGGAGAATAAGTGCCATGAACAAGGAGATGACAATGGCGGATCCCACAAATCCTTGTTCTTCACCAATGGTACAGAATATGAAGTCGGTGTCTTGTTCCGGCACATATTTGAGCTTGGTCTGGGTACCGTTGAGGAACCCCTTTCCGAGTAGTCCTCCGGAACCGATGGCAATCTTACTCTGGTTGACATTGTATCCGGCTCCTGCCGGGTCGTCTTTCATCCCTAACAATACCTCAATTCGGATTTTCTGATGAGGCTCCAGTACGTGGTTGAAAACGTAGTCGGTGGAAAAAAAGAAGATGCCAGAACTGATAACGAACAGGATGATATACAAATACTCTTTTACTTGTTCCTTGAGATAATAATAAAAAAGGCTGATTACAAGGGTGCCACAAATGGCCAGTTGGAGGTGGCAGACGTTAAACGGAATCACGTAGCTGGAAAAAAGGGCTCCAAGCAGGGTACTTCCTCCTCCGATGCCGAAGATATAGATTGCGAGTTTTGGAGATTGTCGGCAGAATCTTCCTACCAGAAAGGACGACAGCAGGATGATGAGGGTCAGTACGGAAAATTCTCCCCAAGAGGTCATCTCATCGGGCATGATTTCGGCTCCAAACCGGAGACCTACAATGAAAAAAACAACGGCACAGATGCCGGAGAACAATACGGCTCCTGTCATGCCTTCCCGGTACAGCATGAGGAAAAAGGAGAGATACACCAGTGCGGAACCTGTCTCCTTCTGAAGGATAATCAGCGCCATCGGTAGCAGGATGATGCCCAATACTGCCAGCAGGTCACGGGTGCGCTGCATCTGGAAGGTGTATTCGTTCATGTATTTCCCCAGTGCTAGGGCTGTGGCAAACTTGGCGAACTCGGCCGGTTGCAGACTGACGGGACCGAGCACAATCCACGAGCGTGAACCTTTGATTTCATGCGGATTGAAGATAGTTCCAAAAAGGAGCAGGAGCAGAATGCCATAAATCAGGTAGGCGTATGTGTCGTAAATGCGGTCTTCGAGCATAAGTATGACGAATCCGAGTCCCAGCGAACAGCCAATCCACATGAGCTGCTTGCCGGCACGTGTCGTGATGTCGAAGAAATTGGGCTCTCCATAATCATAGCTTGCTCCGCATACGCTGAACCAGCCGCAAGTGACCAATACCAGATAAAGTCCGATAGTCCACCAGTCCACATTTTTCCATACACTACCTCTCGTGTATCCCATACTCAATCCTCCTGTTTTGAATTTCTGTTGCCATTGTTTCGTCTTCGGGCGAAAGCTTTCCTTTTAGATACTGTTCTATCATGAGCCGTCCGATGGGTACACCGTAGACGGCACCGAATCCCCCGTTTTCCACATACACAGCAATGGCTATCTTCGGGTCTTTCATCGGGGCAAAACCCATGAATGCCGAGTGGTCTTTTCCTCTGTTCTGAGCTGTACCGGTCTTTCCGCATACTTCGATGTCGGGGAGGTTGGCTCCCCGGCAGGTTCCGCCCAGCACGGCAGCACGCATGCCTTGTACCACTTCATCGTAATGAGAACGGTCGACCATCGTATAGCGTCTCTTGGTATAGAGTGTGTCGAGTGGTTCACCTTGTACCTCCTTAACCACATGGGGCGTAATGAAATAGCCTCTGTTGGCAATGGTGGCTCCCAGATTAGCAATTTGCAGTGGGGTGAGCGTGACCTCTCCCTGTCCGATGGAAATACTGATGATGGTCAGTCCGTTCCATGAGCCATGATAGGCCTTGTCGTATACGCTGGCATTGGGGATGAATCCTCTCTTTTCACCCGGGAGGTCTATTCCGAGGGGATAACCGAATCCCATGGACACCATATAGTCTCTCCATGTATTCAGGGCTTTCTGTACGGAACCGTATTTCTGGCGGGCCCCAATCATGTGATAAAGTCCCCAGCAGAAATAACCGTTGCAGGAAGTGGCAATGGCTGGAATCAGGGAGAGGGGAGAAGGATGCGAGTGGCAGCCTACGTGAAGTCCTCTGAAATTGAATCCGCCGTTACAAGGATAATTGGTTCCAGTAGTAATGATTCCTTCCTGCAAATAGGTGAGTGCCTGTGAAGTCTTGAATGTTGACCCCGGGGGATAGGTACCCATGATGGCACGGTTCAATAAGGGCTTCCACGGATCGCGCGCCAGCATCAGGTGATTCTTTCCTCGGTTTCTGCCCACCATTTGGCGGGGGTCGTAAGAGGGGGAGGAAACCAGGCAGAGCACTTCACCAGTAGAAGGCTCGATGGCTACGATACTGCCGATTTTCCCTTCCAGCAAGCGTTCGCCTAACTGCTGGAGGTCGATGTCCAAGCTGAGTCGCAGGTTTTTGCCGGCTACAGGAGCCTTGTCGAATTTGCCGTCCATGTAGTTACCTTGGATACGTCCGCGTGCATCACGTAGTAATATCTCAATGCCTTTTTCTCCTCGTAACTGTTTCTCGTAAGAACGTTCCACACCTAGTTTCCCGATAAAATCACCGGGAATGTAGTACTCATCTTTTTCCATTTCGGACTTGGATACTTCTGCAATGTCACCTAAAATATGTGCTCCAGCATTGTAGGTGTACTGGCGGATGGTACGTCGTTGGATATAGAATCCGGGAAACTTGAACTGCTTTTCCTGAAATACTCCACAGTCTTCTGCCGACAACTGGGTAAGAAATACCTGATTGGTATAGGGGGAGTATCCCGGGTTAAGGCGCCGGTCTTTGATGTCATGAAATTTCTTCCGGAGAAATTCCGGTGTGATTTTCAGGGTCTGGCACAGGTCAGTTGTATCCAGGTCGGTAATTTCTTTCATGATGACCGTAATGTCGTAGGCAGCTTGGTTGTAGACCAGCAGTTTGTCATTACGGTCGTAGATGACTCCCCGGCTGGGGTATTGTATCTGTTTGAGAAATGCGTTACTGTCAGCATTTTTCTTGTAGTCTTCACTCATAATCTGTAAGGAAAGTAGGCGTATAAGAAAAATCAGTACAATCACGACGACTGCACCGGCAATGACGTATTTCCGTTTCTCAAGATCGTAATTTCTTTCCACTATTTTTTCCTCCTGACAGAATCAACACATAAAATGAGAATGAGTGTGATGACCGCATCACTGACTATTTTCAGTAATAATATTTGTGGCCTGGCGAAAGAGAACATATCCAGTATGTTCAAAACGACGGCATGTAGCAATATTATCACTAGAGTGTACCGGAAAAAAGGAGCAAATCCCATCTGATAGATACCGGGTTCAAAATTATCTGTAGTGTCACGCAGTGAGAATAAACGCAGAATCCACGGGCGGCAGAAGGCTGTCAGTACAGAAGCGGCTGCATTCAGACCGGGGGTATTACTGAACACATCAATGCAGAGCCCCAGTGAAAAAGCCCATAGCAGGAGGCCTTTCCGGCTGTTTCCTGAATTTATTTTCAGTAAGAAATAAATGTAAAATAAGGGAGTCGCGTATTGTTCAAAATGGATATGATTCAACACCAGTGCCTGAAGCAGGACCAGTATTATAAACCATTTAAGACGTATGATGTATTGCATAATTTCCCAAACTTTCTGTGTTGTTAATCTTTATGGTTGTACGGAACGGATACTGTCTTCCAGCTGTACCTGCTCGTTGCCGTTGAAAGAACCCAATACCCTGACGTCATTCAGACGGGCAAAGTCAGTAAACAGTTTCACTTTGAGCAGATAAGACAGACCGTCATGACTGTCGGTCATATCGTCTATCGTACCTACCGGTATTCCTGCAGGAAATACAGCACTGTATCCACTTGTTACGATGGTATCGCCCAAGGTAAATTCCGAGTGTCTGGGCATATCTTTCACATAAGCATATTGCGAAGAGCCTCCATCCCATTTGAGGAAACCAAAATAAGACGTCCGCTTGATTTTACAGCTGATGCTGCTTTTTGAGTTAAGAACAGGAAGTACAATGGAGTGGTGCTGGCTGGTCAGGTAGACAATACCTACTACCCCGTTGCCACATACTACTCCCATTTCCGGGCGGATGCCGTCGGCCGACCCTTTGTCAATTGTGATGAAATTATTGGGGTGGGTTACACTATTGTTCACCACTCTGGCATCGTAGAGCACGTAATCTTTCAACGCTTCTTTGCGCAGGTTGGCAATTCCGATAGTGTCCTGGGTGTATTGTTCCAAAGATTGTGCAAGACGTTCCACTTCAATTTCCAACTCCACGTTTCGTGCTGTAAGATCCTTGTTGACTTCCGTGAGTCCGAAATAGCGTGTCACTTGGTTGGAAGCCTCGTACACCATTCCTGCCACATAATTGGCAGAAGTAAAGAAAGCACTTCCCTGATAATTGTTGAAACGGAACAGCAGGATGAGGGAAATGAGTTCCAAAAGTACGAAAAGGAACCAATGATTATATTTCAGCAGGAAATTGATAAGGTTTCTCATGTCAGAGAGTCTGAATGATATGTAAACATAAAGTGAAAATTGAAAATGAAGGAACCTTTCGACCCCTTCATTTTCAATTTTATGAGATTATCTCATCAGGAATGAGAAACGATCTACATTTTTCAAGGCGATGCCTGTTCCTTTGGCTACGCTCAGCAAGGGGTCTTCGGCCACATGGAAAGGAATGTTAATCTTATCTGTAAGACGCTTGTCCAAACCACGAAGGAGTGCTCCACCTCCGGCTAAGTAAATACCGTTGTTTACGATATCCGCATACAGTTCAGGAGGAGTATTTTCCAATGCGCTCAAGATAGCTGTCTCTATTTTGGCGATGCTTTTCTCCATGCAGTGTGCTATTTCCTGATAGCATACAGGAACTTCCATCGGTAGGGCTGTGATACGGTTTGGTCCTCGTACGATGTAATCTTCCGGAGCGTTGTCTCCCAAATCAGTAATGGCTGCACCTACGTGAATCTTGATACGTTCGGCCATTCTTTCACTGACCTTGACGTTGTGTTGGCGGCTCATGTATTCTTGAATGTCGGCTGTCAAATCATCACCCGCCACGCGGATAGAGTTGTTTGAAACGATACCGCCAAGAGAAATTACAGCAATTTCCGTAGAACCTCCACCTATATCTACTACCATGTTTCCTTCTGGCGCTTCCACGTCCAGCCCGATACCGATGGCAGCGGCCATAGGTTCAAATATCAGGTAAACGTCACGTCCACCTGCATGTTCCGCACTGTCGCGTACGGCACGAAGTTCCACTTCGGTGGAACCAGAGGGTACACCAATCACCATACGCAGGGAAGGCGTGAAAAGATGACGTCCGGTGTTTACCTTTTTGATCAATCCGCGCATCATTTGTTCGCAGGCATTGAAGTCTGCAATCACTCCGTCGCGCAAGGGACGTACAGTGCGGATGTTCGGGTTTTCTTTTTCGTACATCAGCTTGGCACGTTCACCCACGGCAATCATTTTATCTGTGCGGCGATCCAATGCAACGACGGAGGGCTCGTCTACCACAATCTTGTCATTGCAGGTAATGATGGTGTTGGCTGTGCCAAGGTCCATCGCTATGTTTTGTGTAAAGGAGAATAATCCCATTCCTTCTAATATAAGTCTAGAATTTTGAATTAATAAGTCCGTATAAAGAAGGCAGAATGAACTGCCTTTTATTTATTTCTTGAAATAGTCGCGGATAGCGGTATCGTAGTGTGAAGATACGGTAAAGGCTTCACCTGCAAACCAACGGCGCTGTTCACGTGTGGTAACGGCTCCCTGCTGGTTCAGAATGTCCAGCAACGGCTGATACTGGTGCTTGCTGGCTACAATCACTACATCGTTGAAATTCTTGGCTCCGGCACGAATCAATGAAATGCCGCCTATATCGATTTTTTCGATGATATCTTGTTCGGCAGCACCGCTGGCTACTGTATCTTCAAATGGATATAAGTCTACAATTACCAGGTCGATTTCCGGAATTTCATATTGAGCCACTTGTCTCTGGTCGCTTTCCAGTTCTCTACGGCATAGGATACCTCCGAAAATTTTAGGGTGCAAAGTTTTTACACGTCCTCCTAAAATAGAGGGATAAGTAGTAATATCTTCCACAGCCTTGCAGGGATATCCTAGTGATTCAATGAATTGACGTGTTCCTCCAGTAGACAGGAACTCTACTCCCTCTGCATGAAGTTTAGCTAAGATAGCATCCAAGCCGTCTTTATGGTAAACAGACACCAATGCGGTTTTGATTTTCTTTGATTCTGACATAATTTTGAGATTTTGAATTCAGCCGCAAAATTACGAATTTTCAGATGATAAATATAGGATAGCAGGAATAAAATATCTTTTTTTTACATTCATCTTGAAAGTTTTACTGCGGACCTTCTTGTGAATAGTACTTCCATTTGGTTTCTTTCTGAAATTTTGTAACAGGATTGTAACATCTATGACATTTGTTTATAACAAGTATGAAATACTTTTGCACTCGGAAAAACTTAGCAAAACAAGTTATGGAAACTATTTATTTAGGAATTGTGATTTTCCTGTTTATGCTGGCAGTCTTCGATTTGCTGGTAGGTGTCAGTAATGACGCAGTGAACTTTATGAATTCGGCGGTTGGTGCAAAGGTCGCGAAGTTTAAAACCATTATTATAGTGGCTGCTATCGGAGTCTTTGCCGGTGCGGTGTTGAGCAACGGAATGATGGATATTGCTCGTCATGGTATTTTCCAGCCTGTGAATTTCAGCTTCTATGAAATCATGTGTATTCTGTTGGCGGTCATGGTGACAGACGTGGTGTTGCTGGATGTCTTCAATACATTGGGACTGCCTACTTCTACTACGGTATCCATGGTTTTTGAATTGTTGGGAGGTACATTTATTCTGGCAATTTTGAAGATTATTGGAGACGAAACCGGTATGTTAAGCTTGGGCGATATGATGAATACGGAAAAGGCCTTATCGGTCATTATGGGTATTTTCCTTTCTGTAGCGGTGGCTTTTATTGCGGGTACCATTGTGCAATATGTTTCCCGACTGATTTTCAGTTTTAATTATAAGAAACATCTTTCATGGACTATAGGTGTATTTGGCGGAATTGCCGTGACAGCCTTGGGATACTTCATTATTATACAGGGCTTAAAAAGTGCTTCGTTCATGACGCCTGAAGCTCAACAATGGATTCAGGACAATACTCCGATATTGGTGGGCGGATGTTTCGTGGTATTTACGGTTATCATGCAGATTCTGCATTGGTGCAAGGTAAATGTGTTCAAGATTATTGTATTGCTGGGAACTTTTTCGCTGGCTTTGGCTTTTGCCGGTAATGATTTGGTGAACTTCATCGGTGTGCCTTTGGCAGGCTTTTCTGCGTACACGGATTATGTGGCGAATGCCAATGGAGCAGGTATTCATGACTTCATGATGTCTTCACTGATGTCGTCGGCTAAGACTCCGGCCATCTTCCTGATAGCTTCTGGAGTCATTATGGTGTATGCACTGGCCACTTCCAAGAAGGCCAAGAATGTAATTAAGACTTCGGTCGATTTGGCTCGCCAGGAAGAGGGTGATGAAATGTTTGGCTCTTCTGCACTGGCTCGTGTCATCGTGCGTCGTGCTACCAATATCAATGATTTTCTGGTACGTGTGATTCCTGTAGGGATGCGTCGCTGGATTGATAGTCGTTTCAACAAGGATGAGGTGATTCTGAATGATGGAGCTGCATTCGATATGGTACGTGCTTCAGTGAATCTGGTATTGTCTGGATTGCTGATTATTATTGGTACTACCATGAAGTTACCGTTGTCTACCACTTATGTGACCTTTATTGTAGCGATGGGTAGTTCACTGGCCGACCGTGCCTGGAGTCGTGAGAGTGCTGTATATCGTATCACAGGTATGCTTTCCGTGATTGGTGGCTGGTTTATTACGGCGTTCGTAGCTTTCACGATTTGTGCGCTGGTAACAGTGGTGATGTTCTACACCAGCTTCTTCGGCATGTTTGTGTTTATTGTAGTCGCTGTGGTTTTGCTTGTACGCAGCAATATTAAATACAAGAAGAAAGAACAGGTGGAAGGTCAGGACGATGTGTTCAAGCGGATGATGAGCAGCAAGGACAAGAGCGAAACATTGGCGTTGCTTCGTCAGCATGTGCAGGAAACCTTGGCCAGCTATGTGGATTTCAGTGAGAAGACTTACGTACAGGTAACGGACGGATTCATCCATGAAGACTTGCGCAGTCTGCGGAAGGCCATGAGTGCCACGGACGATCAGAAAAAGATGCTTAAAAAGCGTCGGCGGAAAGAAATTCTGGGATTGCGTCGTTTGCCTATGACGGTGGCGATAGAAAAGAATACTTGGTTCCATTTGGGAAGTAACAGTTGTGAACAGATGCTTTACTGCTTGAAGCGAATCTGCGAACCGTGTAAAGAGCATGTGGACAATAACTTTAATCCGATTTCACCGGATTGCGTGAAGGAATTCCTTCCAGTGCGTGAGCAGCTTTGCAATTTGATGGAGCGTACCAAGAGTGCCATCAGTACGGGTAGCTATGCGGATGCTGATGATATTCTGAAGAAAGGGGATGAGTTGAAAAATAATATTTCTGCTTTGCGTAAACAGCAGATGAACCGGATGCAGGAGTCTGACAATACAAGCTTGAAGGCTGCTATGGTCTATTTGAATATCCTTCAGGAATCTCAGGAGTTGGTAAGCATTTGGCGGCATCTGTTGCGTGCCAGCCGTTTCTTCCAAGGGGACTATGTACCTCAGGAGGTTTCTATACTGGCTTTGGCTGAAGACCGTTGAGGCTGATTATTCTTTGGATTGATAAAAAAGGCCGGCAGGAAGTTGCTCTCTTTCTTGCCGGCCTTTCTTTTTGGGGCTTTATATGGGTTAGTCTTCTTGTACTTCTGTGAGGTTCCCGGTTGTAGAATCCATAATGAATCCTCTTACCCGTATATCTTGTGGTACCAGCGGATGGTGGCGTACGATATGTACGCTCTTTTGTACGGCCTCTTCTGTATCATTGAATCCACTGAGCCAGGAATTTAAGTCGATATCGCAATATTGCATCATTTCAATATGGTCTTGTGAGATACCTCTTTCACGCATGTGGTGCAGCATGACCTGACTGTCCATGTGCTGCACACCACAGTCTGTATGCCCGATAATCATCACCTCTTTCACTCCTAGTTCATATATGGCTACCAGCAGGCTGCGCATGGCGCTTCCAAAAGGGTGGGTAATCGTACCTCCGGCATTCTTGATGATTTTAACATCCCCGTTTTTGATACCCAGTGCGGCGGGCAACAGTTCTGTCAAGCGGGTGTCCATGCAAGTGACAATGGCGATTTTTTTGTCAGGGTATTTGTTCGTGATGTATTTTTCGTACCCTTTGCTTTCCACAAATGTTTTGTTGAAATGTAATAATTCGTCTATCATAGTCCTTTATATTTTGTATAGAATATGGACAAAAATACAGATTTATTTTGTGATTTTTCCGTTGCTTTCTGTGGGAATTTCTAAAATCATGTGCTAATCGTGAAATATGCTTCTGTTTTTTTTCGTACTTTTGTAGAAAATTCAACCAAACTATTAAAATATGGCTAAAGAACTCGAACTCAAGTACGGCTGCAACCCTAACCAGAAGCCGGCCCGCATTTTCATGCAGGAGGGAGAACTGCCAATTGAAGTATTGAACGGTCGTCCTGGTTATATCAACTTTTTGGATGCGTTCAACGGATGGCAGTTGGTGAAAGAACTGAAAGAAGCCACCGGTATGCCGGCTGCCACTTCGTTCAAACACGTGAGTCCTGCCGGAGCCGCAATCGGTCTGGAATTGGATGAAACCATGAAGAAAATTTATTTTGTGGATAACCTGCCTTTGTCGCCGCTGGCAAATGCGTATGTACGTGCGCGTGGTGCCGACCGTATGTCGTCTTATGGAGATTTTATCGCTTTGAGTGATGTGTGTGACGAGGAGACTGCCCGTTTCATCAATCGTGAGGTATCCGACGGTGTTATTGCTCCGGGATATACAGATGCGGCATTGGAAATTTTAAAGAACAAGCGTAAGGGTACTTATAATGTCATTAAGATAGATCCGGCTTATCGCCCGAATCCCATTGAACACAAGGATGTGTTCGGCATTACTTTTGAACAGGGACGTAATGAAGTGAAACTGAATGGCCCGGAACTGTTTGCAAACATTCCGACACAGAATAAGAATTTCCCGGAAGAGGCTAAGCGCAATTTGATGATTGCATTGATTACGTTGAAATATACGCAGTCTAATTCAGTGTGTTATGTGAAGGACGGACAGGCCATTGGTATTGGTGCTGGACAACAGAGCCGTATTCATTGTACTCGTTTGGCTGGGAACAAGGCTGATATCTGGTACTTGCGCCAACATCCGAAAGTATTGAACTTGCCTTGGGTGGAAAAAATCCGCCGTGCCGACCGTGACAACACCATTGATATTTATATTAGCGAAGATCACGATGATGTATTAGCCGATGGAGTATGGCAGCAGTTCTTTACGGAAAAACCGGAAATCTTGACCCGTGAAGAAAAACGGGCATGGTTGGATACGCAGAAAGGGGTGTCTTTAGGTTCGGATGCATTCTTCCCGTTTGGTGACAACATTGAACGTGCTCACAAGAGTGGAGTAGAATATATCGCCCAGGCTGGTGGTTCTGTACGTGATGATAATGTGATTGAAACATGCGATAAATATGGCATTGCCATGGCATTCACAGGTATCCGTCTGTTCCATCATTAATTCTGAAGGAAAGAAATAAAAAGAGGAGAGGTGTAAATTTGCACCTCTTTTTTTGTAGATAGGTGAAGATTTACTATCTTTGCCTTCACTTTAATACTCAATCTTGGGGTTGTTTGGTTTTGACAGCGAGAGATGTGGTATGTAAGCATGCAGTGCGTCAGTGATTTGCACTATAATCTCAGTTACTGAACAATTATCTGGCAACGAAAATTATGCTCTCGCTGCTTAATCGAAGTATAGTAGATTAGCTTTATTTCTGTCATAGTGATGGAAACGAGACATCGCTCAAAAGCTCTTGTTCCGAAGCGTTTGGTTTAGCGGTGCAGCAAATTCGGGAATAGTTCCAGTCTTGTTCCGCGGCTGGAATGAAATTTTAGGAACTAAGGCATAAGTGGGTGGCTCTGGTCTTGCTTATACACGAAAACCGAAGGCAGAGATAAGCATGTAGAAAGCATATGGCTTCCTTGTTTGGACGAGGGTTCGACTCCCTCCAGCTCCACGATGATTCTCTAGAACCGCTGATTTTCAGCGGTTTTTCTTTTATATAATCTCTCTAGGGATATTCAGTAAATGTCCCTAAAATAAGATGGCATATGAAATGATTATGGTCTATCATCTTCATATGCCATTTTTTATTGTCATTTTTCCATGTATTCTCACATAATTCTATCCGTCAGGATATGACCCTTCTGAAGAAGCCAGATGACCTCTTCCGATTCCGTCAGTAAAATCATATCATGCCGCTTTAACCGTCCAGTTCCTGATTCTGTCAATCATCAGTACGGCATTTGCCGTATGTATTCCGAAGAAAATCCACAGGATTTCCGTCTTTCTGTTCCGTGCTCTTATCCTCGAGAGCGAGTAATGCTGCTTCTGTGTGCCGAAGCTGCCTTCAAGCCGGGTGGCCCTCTCCCTTGAAAGTTCACTTCTGAGAACCTTCCTCAAGGATTCATCCCTGGCCGCTCTTCCCTTGCGTACGAAGGAAGTGGAAATTCCGTATTTCGTACAGAACTTCCTGTTGGCGTTATTGGCATAGATGGAATCGGCTGCCACGCATCTTACCCTCGCGGTCATGAGTTTCTGCTGCATGCGGATACAGTCCTTCAGGCGTATGCCCTCGTTGAAAGCCTTGAACGAGAGGTGTTCGATGAACGATATGCCGTCTATCTGTAAGTTGTTGGCCTTCGCACCAAACTCGACGGATTTCATTTCCTTACCTCTTACGATGGGACGTACATAATGACGGTCAATGCTGACGATACGGTCACTGACTTTCCGGCCTTCAAACATTTCCTTTTCCTGTACAAGAACCTTTCTGATGATGGAAAGCCGTTTCCGGTAATCCTGAGTATATCGGAGTGATACCCCATGCTCACTGTGAATTCCATCCCGCTGCATGAGAAGCTTTTCAAGGAGTCTGATCATACGGCGCTTGAGCATCCTTGTGCGTGAAGCCTTCCTCTTTCTTTTCTTGCAGTAGGACAGATAAGATTCCGCCACATTCCTGTATTTGTTACGCGGACGCCTTATGCCAAGCTCCCTGCAATGCTTGCAGATATGCCTGTAGAGCCATTTGATGCTTTCCCAAAGGAGCTTCATGTCTGTGGGGAAACGCATGTGGCTTTCGTAGTATGTGGCATCGGTCATGCACACGTGAAGGTTCTCAAGATAAGGTTTCCAGTGTGAGGCCAGCACTTCCTGGAGGGATTCAATGTCAAGACGGGATGCCATCTCATTGCGGATGGCACTGACTATCTTGTAGTTGGTTATTGGGAAGGACGGGTCTATCATGATTCCGCAGAACATCTGGTAGTGTATGTTGCCGTTCAGATGTTCCACCAGCTGTCTGTCGGAGAATCCGGTGTAGGCTTTAAGGACCATGAGGGCAATCTTTGCTGCAGGGCTGAAGATGTTCCTGCGTCCCAGTCGCTGTTCCAACAGGCCCAAGGATTTTGCCATACGCTCAAAGGGAAACACCGAGTGAAGCCTGCCAAGCTCACTCTCATTAAAACTCTTGTGGTATTTTTCCAGAATATCAAATTCTGTAAAGCTCAAAGTAGGGTGAATTTCTGAAATATTTTGTATCTTAGCCATATCTTAGTTGGAGTATTTTCCCCGTTTTGGCTGCCAAACCTTATTTGCGGGGGAATACCTAAAGATACAAAAAAGCCAACTAATTCGCAACACTTTGTGTATGGATTAGTTGGCTAATTTTATGTTATTTGCTGAATGTCCCTCTCTATACCCTTTTTATTTTCCCTTTCTCTCCTCTATGTTCTATTACTGATTTCTAGCCGGCAATAAAAAACGGCATATATTCTTTGTGTTTGAGAATATATGCCGATAAGAATGAGTTGAGTTCTGTTAGTCTGTGATGGCATCATCAAAGTTCTCGATTCGTGTTACTTTCTTGATGCTTTCCAGTTTCTTTAAGTTTTCACAAATAGTGTTCACATCGTCTACGTCGTGTACAAACAGTTGGATACGCCCTTCAAATATTCCATCATTTGACTCGATGTTTAGTTTGTGGATATTTACGTTCAGTTGCTGTGAAATGATTTGTGTCACTTGATTCAGCACTCCGATACCATCAATACCTTTTATATATACATTTACAGGGAAGTTGAGTGCTTTTCCGGTTTCCCACTGTACGGCCAACAGCCTGTTGCCAAAACTGGTTTTTAGCTGGGCCGCGATTGGGCATTGACGTTTGTGAATGATAATCCGGTTGTTGTCATCAATGTATCCCAGCACATCATCTCCTGGTATCGGCTTGCAGCAGTCTGCAATGATGTAGTGTTTCTGAATCTCTTCAGGAGTGAGACGGACGATTTTCTTTTTATCAATATTTAATTGAGGAGTACTTTCTTGGCTAGGAATGTTATCTTGTGATTTCGACTTGTTCCCTCCACCAAAGGCGAAGGCAATGTATTTCTTCCAGTTGGTAGGAGCCGGTTTTTCTTTTAATTCATTTTTATCAGCTTCTCCCAGTGTAAAGACCTTTTGTCCTATTTGGTACATTAGGTCTTCAGGAGTCTTTAGTTTGTGAAGTGTACAAAGTTTCTGGATGTTGGTATCGTTTGCTTCAATACCTTCTTTGATGAAAAAATCATGTAGCATGTCTTCTCCAGCCTGTTGTACCTCTTTTCGTTCTCTTTTCAGAATAGACAGAATCTTTGCTTTTGCTTTGGCTGTAGTGGCAAAATTAATCCATGAAGGTTGTACCTTTTGAGCTTTGGATGTCAGAATTTCCACTTGGTCTCCACTTTGTAGTTTATGGCTGAGTGGAACCAGTTTGTGATTGACTTTTGCTCCGATACAATGGCTCCCTAAGAAGGTATGAATAGAGAATGCAAAATCAAGTGCAGTAGCGTTTTGCGGCATGGTTTTTATTTCTCCTTTGGGAGTAAACACGAAAATTTCAGAGGCAAAAAGGTTCAGTTTGATGGTGTCTAGGAAATCAATGGCATCTGGTTGAGGGTCATCCAATATTTCTTTGATGGTTTTTAGCCATTTGCTGAGTTCGCCTTCATCTTCGCTTCCTCCTCCTTCTTTGTATTTCCAGTGTGCAGCAAAACCTTGTTCTGCCACGTCGTTCATCCGCTCACTTCTGATTTGCACTTCAATCCATTGCCCTTTGTTGCTCATCAGGGTAACATGGAGAGCCTGATAGCCATTGGCTTTCGGATGACTGACCCAGTCGCGTAAACGATCGGGATGGGGTTTGTATATGCGGGAAATGGCTACATAAATATTGAAGCAGTCATTTAGCTCCTCTTCTTCGTTTTTGGGAGTGAAAATGATACGTACAGCCAAAATATCATAGATTTCCTCAAACGTAATATGCTTGTTTTGCATCTTATTCCAAATGGAATAAGGAGACTTGATGCGTGCCAAGATACGATAAGGAAGTCCCATTTTGTCGAGTTGTGCACGGATGGGGGCTGTGAACTCTTCAAACAGACTTTCTCTTTCAGCTTGTGTGGCTTTGAGTTTGTTTTCTATTTTCTGGTATGCTTCCGGGTGTTCGTATTTAAAGCTCAAGTCCTCCAATTCGGTTTTGATACGGTTCAACCCCAATCGATTGGCGAGTGGAGCATAAATATAAAGTGTTTCCCCTGCAATCTTGTATTGTTTGCTGGGAAGCATGGAGCCGAGCGTACGCATGTTGTGCAGTCGGTCTGCAATCTTGATAAGGATGACACGGATGTCATCATTCATCGTAAGAAGAAGTTTTTTGAAGTTCTCTGCCTGTGCGGAAGCTCTGTCTCCAAAGATACCTCCAGAGATTTTTGTCAGTCCGTCTACAATTTGAGCAATCTTAGGACCGAACAGGTTTTCGATATCTTCCACTGTATAGTCTGTGTCTTCCACCACATCGTGAAGTAACGCTGAACAGATAGAAGTAGACCCTAATCCGATTTCTACGCATGCGATACGTGCTACGGCAATAGGATGTAAAATATAAGGTTCGCCCGAACGTCTACGCACACCTTTGTGTGCCTGTCGGGCGAAGTTGAAGGCTTTCGTGATAATTTCAACCTTTTTCCGGTGTTTGCTTTCAAGATATCGGTCCAATAACTCCTGAAAGGCATTGTCTATCAGTTGTTCATCTGCTTGTTCCTGCGTAAGTTTGTCGTCAGTCATAATTCTCTCCCTTCTTTGAATCGATAATGCAAAAATAGGGAAAAATACGAATCAAACAAGCAAATGGCTGCTTTTCTTATCGGATACGTAATGATTTGCCAGCCCGGATGTTGCTCCCTTTAATTCCGTTCAATCGTCTGAGCTGATTTACACTAACTCCATATTTAGCTGCAATACCTCCTAACGTTTCTCCATTGCGGATACGATGGTATACTGCTTTTCCTGTATTCTGACTTTTGCTGGCACTACTGTTGCTGACGGTTACGGTACTGCGGCGTGTCTGATAAACCTCTGGCTTATAATTGTAGATGCTGTCTTCATGGTCGATGAAGCAGCTCATCATTTGGGTTGGCAGTCTCAAGGCATAGGGCTTTTCATTGCCTGGAATGATGTCTTTCTTGAACTCTGGATTCAAGGCCCGCAACTGGTCGATGTCAATTTTGCAAACCTCCGCTATTTGGTTCAGATTCAGTGAGCGATTTACGTGGACTGTATCCGTACTTTCGGGCATGTTCATTTCCATAGGACTGATATAATGCTCGCAATAATAAGTCATGATGTAATTGGCTGCTACAAATGCAGGTACATAGCCTCTGGTTTCTTTGGGAAGGTAATTGTAAATCTTCCAGAAATCCTTTTCTCCTCCCGCCCGGCGGATGGCTTTGTTGATGGTACCCGGTCCACAGTTGTATGCTGCTAACACGAGGTTCCAGTCGTGGTAAATGTCGTATAGGTCTTTCAAGTAACGGGCTGCGGCGCGTGTAGATTTAATTGGATCTCTCCGTTCATCTACTAGTGAATTGACTTTCAGACCATATACTTGTCCGGTACGAAGCATGAACTGCCAGAGGCCTACGGCTCCCTGTGCGGAAGTGGAGGTAGGATTCAATGCGGATTCAATGACGGGTAAGTATTTGAGTTCCAATGGGAGGTCATACAAATCAAGCGCTTCCTCAAAAATGGGCATGTATAGGTTGTTCGCACTCAGCATGAAAGATACTTTCTGCCGCAGGCGAGTGGCATACATGTCGATGAATTTCCGTATGATATCGTTATAAGGCATTTCAATGATAGCCGGAATCCGTTGCAGGCGGTCCATGTAGATAGAATCGCTGACTTCTGGGTTCTGGGTAGTCATCGTGCAGTTTTCAGCCGGATTGATATAGTGTTTGGATATCCAGTCCAAATAGAGACTGTCGGTGGTGGATATCATACCTTCCGGTAAGTCTATCACGTCTTCTTGTCCGTTTGCCGATTGTACAGTAATGCTTTTTTCTGTTTGCTGTGCAAAAAGTGAGGATGCACTGCAGATTGTGGCAGTCAGTAAACTGAAAAGTATCTTTCTCATTTGCTTAAAATTTAATACAGCATTGCAAGCCGACTCCTTGCGGACGGTTGCGGAATGCATCGTTAAAGATGGTGGGTTCCCATTTCATGCTGAGGTCTTTGCTGATGTCAAAATCAGAAAGCTCGGCATCGACATAGGCGTCAATCACCGATAATAAATATACACCAATAAATGCAAATATACTCAAGTCGCGTTGGCGACGATAAAGGTCTTTGCGTGAACGGAATAATTCTTGCCAATATTCAAGTCGATCGTTGATATTGGTTCCGGGAGGAAGGAAGTTCTCATAACTTTTGTTGTTGGGGTTGTTACTCATGATATCCTGATAGGCTTGGGAGTAATCCTTGTACATTTGTCCGTTCCATGTCAGGGCGTATGCACATCCTACGAAGCCTCCATAAATAATGGGTAACTTCCAATATTTCCGGTTGTAGATTTGTCCGGCTCCCGGGATGACCAGTCCCAGCCATACAGTCCGGTTGGAATTAGGTATCCAGCGTTTTTTCTCTTTTACAGGAGGTAGGGTATGTTGTAAAGAGTCATTTTGTTTTGCCAGGGCAGCTGTATCCAATGGTGATTCCAGATTCTTCAAGGCGAATTGTCGTTGTAAATCTGTCGTATCAGCCAATGCCAGACTATCTGCCTGATTCTTTATACGGATAGAATCGGCCGTGAGTGCACCTTCCCGATGCTTTTTGGCACGTTGAGCATATGCTTCTGTGCTCCCCCAATAAGGGGTGCAGAATAACAAGATCAACAATACTAAATATGTAAATATATGTGCTCTCAAAAGATTGTTTCCGTTTATTCTGTTTTTTTCAAAGAGTCTAAAATCTCCATAATTCTTTCCAAGTCTGCCTCGCTGTTAAAAGGAATGCTGATTTTTCCTTTTCCTTTATTGCTACAAGATAGCTGAACTTTGGTTCCGAAGAAACTGCACAGATGGTTTTGCAGCATGGAGTACTCTTCCGATAATTGTGCGCCTTTCGGTGCAATGGTTTTTCCTCCGCTTTTCACGCTTTCGCCGCTGGCCAGCGCTTTTACAATTTCTTCAACTTTGCGTACCGAGTAACCTTGGCTTACGATTTCATTGAAAATACGTATCTGCGTTTTAGGGTCATCTAAAGTCAGCAATGCGCGTGCATGTCCCATGTCGATTTCCTTGTTTTTCAGAGCCATCTGAATGGGAGCCGGTAGTTTTAGTAACCGTAGGTAATTTGCGATAGTCGTACGTTTCTTGCCTATTCGTTCGCTGAGTCGTTCCTGTGTCAGTTCATACTGTTCAATCAGGTGCTGGTAAGCCAGTGCGATTTCCAGTGAATTCAAGTCTTCACGCTGTATGTTTTCGATCAATGCCATTTCCATGACATTTTCGTCGTCTGCCGTGCGGATATAAGCTGGTATGGTTTTCAGTCCCGCTAATATGGAGGCTCTGTAACGTCTTTCTCCTGCAATGATTTGATAAGAATCCTCGCTGATTTGACGTAGGGTGATAGGCTGTATGATACCAATTTCAGCAATGGAGTCTGCCAGTTCCTGTAAAGCAATCGGATCAAACTCCCGGCGAGGTTGGTTGGGATTGACCGATATTTTGCTCAATTCTATTTCGTTGATAGAGGATGAGCCGGAGGTCTTTACCTCTTCATGAGATATCAAGGCATCCAGTCCTCGTCCTAATGCAAATTTTTTCTGTACTGCCATATACTTTTATTTGCTGTTTTTGGTTATAATTTCGTTGGCCAGGGCCAAATGGTTTTTTGCTCCGGTGGATTCTGCATCATAAAGGATGGCCGGAATACCGTGGCTGGGAGCTTCACTCAGTTTGACATTACGCTGGATGATGGTTTTGAATACCAGCTCCTGGAAATGTCGTTTCACTTCGTCATAAATCTGGTTAGCCAAACGCAGACGTGAGTCAAACATGGTTAGTAGAAATCCTTCAATTTCCAGCGAAGGATTCAGTTTTGTCTTGATAATCTTGATGGTATTCAGCAGTTTGCTAATTCCTTCCAACGCAAAGTATTCGCATTGAACTGGAATGATTACCGAGTCGGCAGCAGTCAATGCATTGATGGTAATCAAGCCGAGCGAAGGCGAGCAGTCTATTAGTATGTAGTCATATTCGTCTTTCATCGGTTCCAGTGCGTGTCGCATGATTTTCTCACGGTTCTCCAGGTTCAACATTTCAATTTCAGCACCTACCAGGTCGATGTGAGAAGGTATGATGTCTAATCCGTCAATATCGGTGGTGTAAATAGCTTCCCGGATGTCTGCCTGATTAATTAAACATTCGTAGATTGAACAATCAATGTCTTTCAAGTCCACGCCTAGACCAGATGAGGCATTTGCCTGAGGGTCAGCGTCAATCACTAGTACTTTCTTCTCGAGAGTAGCTAAAGATGCAGCCAAGTTAATCGTCGTGGTAGTTTTACCTACTCCTCCTTTTTGATTGGCTAAAGCAATAATTTTTCCCATATTAATCAGTTTATTCTGATTGCGAAGTAACGAATAATTGGTGACAGTGTCAATTAAAATTCCATGACTTTTTGGAAAGTGTTGAAAAGTCACCTCATCTGTTAATAACTTCACGCGGGCAAAGATATATATTTTTACTTAATTGCGTGACCCGGTTTGGTAAGATTAAGATTTGTTGTAACTTTACACTCATAAAAAGATTGAATGATAATATGATGAAAGAGAAACCATTTCTGTTGTTGTCGAACGACGACGGCTATGCTGCGAAAGGAATTCAGGAGTTGATAAAAGTATTGCGTCCTATGGCCGATTTGATGGTAGTCGCTCCTTCGGGTCCCCGTTCGGGAGCTTCCGGTTCCATTACTTCAGAACATCCTCTTCGTTGCACGCAATTGATTTCTGAATCGGGATTTACTTTATATAGTTGCACTGGCACACCAGTAGATTGTGTGAAGCTGGCTTTGCATGAATTGGTTCCTCGGGTACCCGATATGGTGATTGGAGGAATTAACCATGGGGACAATTCTTCTGTGAATGTACATTATTCGGGAACGATGGGAGTGGTGATTGAAGGTTGTCTGAAAGGAATACCTTCTGTAGGCTTTTCACTCTGCAATCATGATTCGGAAGCAGATTTCACGCCTACATTCCCTTATATACAGCGTATTGTAGAGGAGGTGTTGGTACATGGCTTGCCTTTAGGTACTTGCCTGAATGTGAACTTCCCCAACGTAAAGGAATTGAAGGAGGTACGTGTCTGCCGGCAGACAAATGGTGTGTGGACCAATGAATTTGTAAAGGCAGAGCATCCGAGGGGAGGCTATTATTACTGGTTGACAGGCTCTTATCAGAATAATGAACCGAATGCGGAAGATACGGACCATTGGGCGCTTGACCATGGATATGTGGCTATTACCCCCACACAGATTGATGTGACGGCTTATGCTTTGAAAGAAGAAATGACTCACTGGAATTTTCAGTTATGAAATACTATTTAATTGTTGGAGAAGCTTCGGGTGATTTACATGCCTCGAATTTGATGAAAGCTTTGCAAAAGAATGATCCAGCTGCTGAATTTCGCTTTTTCGGAGGCGATTTGATGGCGGCCGTGGGAGGTACCTTGGTCAAGCATTACAAGGATATGGCTTACATGGGATTCATTCCGGTTTTGTTGCATCTGCGGACGATTTTCAGGAACATGGATTTTTGCAAGGAAGACATTGTCGGCTGGCAGCCTGATGTATTGATATTGGTAGACTATCCGGGGTTTAATCTGAAAATAGCCGAGTATATCAAGGCGCATACCAGTATTCCTATATTTTATTATATTTCGCCCAAGATATGGGCTTGGAAGGAATATCGTATCAAGAATATTAAGCGTGATGTGGACGAATTGTTCTCCATCCTTCCTTTTGAGGTGGATTTCTTTCAGAAACATTCCTATCCTATTCATTATGTAGGCAATCCGTGCGTGGATGCCGTCGATGGTTTCCAACGGGCATACTCGGAAAATTTTGCTCAGTTTGTGGCACGTAACAAACTGGGTAGCAAACCTATCGTAGCGTTACTGGCCGGGAGCCGGAAACAGGAGATAAAAGACAATCTTTCGCGTATGATAGAGGCTTCCCGGTCGTTCCCGGAATATCAGTTCGTTATCGCAGGGGCGCCGGGCATTGCACCGGAGTTTTATCGGGCCTATATGGGAGAAAATGCGGAGATTGTGTTCGGGCAAACCTATGATTTGCTTTCCCACGCCACGGCTGCTTTGGTGACGAGCGGTACAGCTACCCTGGAAACGGCATTGTTCCGCGTTCCTCAGGTGGTATGTTACTACACGGCAGCCGGCAAGCTCGTGTCGTTTTTGCGGCGGCATATATTAAAGGTAAAATATATCTCGCTGGTCAATCTGATTGCCGGGCGTGAAGTGGTGGCTGAGCTGGTAGCCGATGGAATGACGGTGGAAAATGTGAAGACGCAGCTGGCCCGAATTCTTCCTAGTGGTGAGGGCTTGGAACAGATGTTGCAGGGATATGAGAGACTGATTAATTTGCTCGGTGAGGCCGGAGCTTCCGACAGGGCTGCTTCTCAAATGGTAGAATGTTTGCGACAGAAAAAGAACAAGTCCTCACATTCCAAATGAATGGAGGACTTGTATTGTAGGATATAAAAGGAAATTGTTGACTTTTTAAAAGCACGATATTATATATAGGTATACCACTGCTGCTGGAACCGCCACCAGTGTGCTGTCAAAGCGGTCGAGCATACCTCCGTGTCCCGGGAGAATATTTCCCGAATCTTTTATTCCCAAGGTACGCTTCAGCAGTGATTCTGTCAAGTCACCCAGCGTACCGAAAACCACTACCGTCAGGGCGAGTCCAATCCATACCCCTATTGGCATGAAGGGGAAGAAATGAGCCATAAGGATGGCGGCAATGATGTTGAATACACCTCCTCCAATGGAGCCTTCCCATGATTTCTTGGGTGAGATTCTCTCAAATAAGCGATGTTTCCCAAACAACATTCCAGTACAGTAGGCTCCTGTATCATTTATCCAAGTAAAGATGAAGATGGATAAAGGCAGTATCGGGTTATACTGTATACTGTTAGGGGAAGAATCACCCGTAGAATGATAGGCCAGTACGTTCAGCATGGCGAACGAAAGAGCAATATACACTTGGCTCATCATGGCATACGCCCAGTTGTTCAACGGGTTTTTCTTCTTTAAGTACAATTCGCTCACCAAGAGGTAGATGAGGAGGAATAAATAAGGTATCAGAATTTCACTCTGTCCGGGCATCACACCCAAATAGGCGAATCCGAAGAACAAAAAGACACCTGCCAGCATACAGATGGGCTTGTTGATTTCTACATCCGGCTGCTTACTGATAATGGTCCCAAATTCATGGATGGTCAGTGCGGTGATTAGTGCGAACAATAAGGAGAAAGAGATAGGCCCCCCGAGGATACATCCTACGAGGACGCCTACAAAAATAACTCCTGTAATGGCGCGTTGAATAAAATTGCTTTTCACGGTGTTTTATGTATTTCCCAATAAACTTGGCGGTTATTTTTCTCCTTCTGTAGGCTGAGACTCGTCAGTCGCAGGCTTTTCTTCCGGCTTTTCTTCCGTGGGCTCTGCGGGTTCAGAAGTCTCTTGCTTGTTCTCCAGCTGTTTGGCCGCTTCTGCTTGTTCGTTGGCGGCCATGATTTCTTCCGAACGTGAGGTCCACGGACGTTTACCAAATATACGTTCTACATCCTCTGCAAAGATAACTTCACGTTCTATCAGCAACTCGGCCAGTTCGTTGTGTCCTTCACTGTGCTCTTTCAACAACTCTTTAGCCCGTGTATATTGTTCATTGATCATGTTTTGTACTTCCTGGTCAATGAGTTCTGCGGTATGCTCACTGTAGGGCTTTGTAAAGCTATAATCTTCATTACTGTTGTAATAACACAAATTGGGGAGTTTATTGCTCATACCTGCGTAAGCAATCATGCCGTATGCCTGTTTGGTCACTCGTTCCAAATCATTCATTGCACCGGTAGAAATATGTCCGATGAAGAGTTCTTCTGCGGCGCGTCCACCTAAAGTGGCACACATCTCGTCTAGCATCTGTTCCTTCGTCGTAATTTGGCGCTCTTCTGGAAGATACCAAGCTGCACCCAAGGCACGGCCTCTCGGTACGATGGTGACTTTGATCAGCGGGTTGGCATGTTCCAGGAACCAGGAAATAGTGGCATGACCTGCTTCGTGCAGAGCGATGGCACGTTTTTCGGCTGCTGTCATTACTTTCGTCTTCTTTTCCAATCCACCTACAATACGGTCTATCGCAGCCAGAAAATCATCTTTTCCTACGCTCTTCTTTTGATGACGGGCGGCAATCAGGGCTGCTTCGTTACAAACATTGGCAATATCAGCTCCGCTGAATCCTGGAGTCTGGCGAGCCAGCAAGTCTACATCTACAGAGTCATCTAGTTTCAACGGTCTCAAATGCACGCCAAACACTTCCTTTCGTTCGTTCAAATCCGGCAGGTCCACGTAAATCTGACGGTCGAAACGGCCGGCACGCAGCAAGGCCTTATCCAGGATATCTACTCGGTTGGTAGCAGCCAGGATGATGACTCCACTGTTGGAACCAAATCCGTCCATTTCTGTCAGCAATTGGTTCAAAGTATTTTCACGTTCGTCGTTTCCTCCCATGCTTGGGTTCTTTCCACGGGCACGTCCTACGGCATCAATTTCATCGATGAAAATGATGCACGGAGCTTTTTCTTTGGCCTGACGGAACAAATCGCGTACGCGGGATGCACCCACACCCACGAACATTTCCACGAAGTCAGAACCGGAGATGGAGAAAAACGGTACATCAGCTTCTCCAGCTACAGCCTTGGCCAGCAAGGTCTTTCCAGTTCCCGGAGGGCCTACCAGCAAGGCACCTTTAGGTATTTTACCTCCCAGTTCCGTGTACTTTTGCGGTTGTTTCAAGAAGTCTACGATTTCCTGTACCTCCTGTTTGGCAGCTGCTTGTCCGGCTACGTCCTTGAAGGTGATGCGGTTGGTCCCTTTTTCAAAAAGCTGTGCCTTGCTTCTGCCTACATTAAAAACGTTCGATGAGCCACCGGCACCTCCTCCACCTCCCATCCGTCGCATGGCGAACATCCAGATGGCAATGAGGATGACAAAAGGCAGTACATTCCAAAGAATCAGGCTGAAGTAATCACTTTTCTTTTCATATTGTATGGAGCCGGTGAAGTTTCCAGCTTTCTGTTGTTCATCCAGAAATTTGTCCAAGGCTTCCATGGAACCTATTTGTACGTGGATAGCCGGACTTCTTCCCACTTTGCTGGCATCTTTTTTAAAGACATCCACAATGTGTTCCGGCTTGATATACATTTCTATTGTATTGTTATCGTATGCCACGATTTTATCTGCATATCCTTTGGTAACCATTTCCTGAAATTCTGTGTAGTTCACCTCTTTGGTGGCGCTACCTTCATCTCCAGAGAAGTAAAGAAAGGCAAAAATCATAGCGATAATGACGTAAAGCCACGTCAGGCTGAAACGTGGTACGTTGATTTTTGGCTTATTATTGTTTGAATTGTTATTCATAATTCTATACCTATATTATATTAGTCTAAGTCTGGAATGTGAGTCAGTTTGGCATCCGCCCACAAATGTTCCAAGTTGTAAAAATCCCGTACTTCCGGTAAAAATACATGCACAATTACGTCGCTGTAATCCATGGCAACCCATTGGGCATTTCTTTGTCCATCTATGGCATATACTTTGGTCCCGGTTTCTTTTCTGACATGTTCTTTGATGGAGTCAACAATAGCCAGTACTTGGCTAGGTGAGTTTCCCTGGCAAATGACAAAATATTTACAGATGGTATCTTCTATCTCAGTTAAATCGACAATTACAATCTGTTTACCTTTTTTCTCTTGAATTCCTTCAGTGATTTTTTCTATTAATTTTTTTGTTTCGTTCATTCGTTTGAATATTCCTATATTTATAAATAAAGTTCTTTATAATAAGTAGGGCAAATATACTTGCTTTTCCGTATATCAGAAAATTTTTGTTTGAAAGAAGCTGAAAAAAGAAGAAAAATATGTTTTTGAGAAGAAAAAAAAGCCCGAAAACTTTGTATGTTCCAAAAAAGTTGTACCTTTGCAGCGTCAAACAAAAAACGACAATCGTTCTTTAGATATTGGGCTATGGTGTAATGGTAACACAACAGATTCTGGTCCTGTTTTTCTTGGTTCGAATCCGAGTAGCCCAACTTCTTTTTGCTGCGTTTCCACGGAGGAAGCAACGCGTTATTGGGCTATGGTGTAATGGTAACACAACAGATTCTGGTCCTGTTTTTCTTGGTTCGAATCCGAGTAGCCCAACAAAAAGGTGTTCTGAGTAATCAGAATGCCTTTTTTGTTTCTTTCTTTATTCTTTCTGAATAGGATAAATATTTCTACAACTGATTTAAAATCAATGAACTGTGAATTTCTTTAATTTTTTCTGATTGTTAATCGGTGTTAATTATTGTCTTTTTACAAACAAATTAATTCGATTAATGGTTATTAAGTTATCGAGATTGAAAAATGTGATTAAGGTATTAAAGTTTGAATGAAAAAATGAAAAAGGTAACAATTTTGGTAGCTGCAGCTTTGGCTGTGACGTCTTTTTCTGCAAATGCACAAAAGGCGTATGAAGGAACTCGCTTCCTTGATAATTGGTATGTAGGTGTAAAAGGTGGTGTAACCACTCCAACCGCTCATTCTGCTTTTTGGCGCAACATGCGTGCGGAAACGGGTATTGAGTTGGGTAAGCAGATAACTCCAGTTTTGGGGGTTTCTTTTGAAGGATTGACCGGTATCAATACTTCAATGAGCAAGACCGCTTTCGATGATTTGAATTTGGGACTGTTGGGTAAGATTAACTTGAATAATCTTTTCTGCGGATACAACGGTCAGCCGAGATTGTTTGAAGTAGAAGGTATTGCCGGATTTGGCTGGGGACATGATTTCATGAACTCAGGTCTTGGATATGACCGTTCTTATATGGTGAGCCGTTTCGGAGCTAGCTTCAATTTCAATTTGGGTGAGGAAAAAGCCTGGGCAGTAAATATTCGTCCGGCCATTGTATATAGAATGGATGGAGAACGTGCTCAGGTATTGAATGTAAACAAGTCGAAGATTGAAATCTTGGCAGGAGTAACTTATCGTTTTGCCAGCAGCAACGGCAAGCATTACATGACTATCCAGAAGCCTTACAATCAGGCAGAGGTAAATTCTTTGAATGAATCTATCAATGCATTGCGTGCGGAAAATGCTCGCAAGGAGGAAGCTCTGAACGCAAAAGAAGCAGAAAACGCACGTTTGGCAAAAGAACTGACCGATTTGAAGAATGCTCCGAAAGAAGTGCAGACTATCGTACAGAACACGCACTCTAAGTCATTGGAATCTGTGGTTACTTTCCGTCAGGGAAAGACTGCGATCAGTGCAGATCAGGTGCCTAACGTAGAGCGTATTGCCACTTATATGAAGAACAACCCGAAGAGCACCGTGTCTATCAAGGGATATGCTTCTCCGGAAGGTAGCGCAGAAGTCAATGCACGTGTGGCTCAGCAGCGTGCAGATGCAGTGAAGAACATGCTGATTAGCAAGTATAAAATCAGTGCTTCACGTATCACAGCTGAAGGTCAGGGAGTAGGCGATATGTTCTCTGAACCGGATTGGAACCGTGTAAGTATTGCTACTTTGAACGAAGCTGAATAATTCTTTTATAATTGAAATAATGTAGTCTGAAAGGCTGTTGCAGGTAATGCTGTGACAGCCTTTTTTATGTTTTATCCTAGATGGGGAGGTTTTTACATTTCTTGTTTTTGTGAAATGTGGGAAAAGTGGCTGAAAAACATTATCTTTGTTGCCGAATTTGTAAAATCATGGAAGAACGTACACGATACAATGATTTTGCCAAGTTTCTGGCGCTTCATTTCCCTTTCAAGGTGCAGAAGATTTCCCTGAATGTGGGGTTCACCTGTCCGAACCGGGATGGGGCGAAGGGATATGGAGGATGTACTTACTGCAACAACCAGACCTTTAATCCGGCTTATTGTCGGACGGATAAGTCGGTGACGCAGCAGTTGGAAGAGGGCAAGGCTTTTTTCGCGCGGAAGTATCCGGACATGAGATACCTGGCTTACTTCCAGGCTTACACCAATACGTATGCAGAGCTGGAGAAATTGCGTCAAATGTACGAGGATGCCCTTCGGGTGGAAGGAGTTGTAGGACTGGTGATTGGTACGCGCCCCGACTGCATGCCCGAAGAGTTGTTGGATTATCTGGAGGAGTTAAACCGCCGGACTTTCCTGTTGGTGGAATACGGTATTGAGAGTACGGACAACCAGACCTTGCAACGGATTAACCGTGGGCATACGTTTGAATGTACGGCAGATGCCGTGAAACGTACGGCGGAAAGAGGGATACGTGTGGGAGGACACGTCATTTTAGGATTACCGGGAGAAGACCATGAGGCCATCATCCACCAAGCAGCACAGGTGTCAGCCTTGCCTCTGACCACGTTGAAGATGCATCAGTTGCAGTTGGTGCGGGGTACGCGTATGGCTCGTGAGTACGAACAGCATCCTGAGGACTTTCATTTATACGAAGTGGATGAGTATATTGACCTGGTGATTGATTATCTGGAATGTGTACGTCCTGACTTGGTACTGGAACGTTTCGTGTCACAATCGCCCAAAGAGTTGTTGATAGCCCCTGACTGGGGAATCAAGAATTATGAGTTTGCGGTCCGCATGAAGCGTCGTCTACAGGAAAGAGATACCTGGCAGGGTAAGTTTTATAATAAGGAAAAAGAATAAAAACAATATAGTATTTTTAATAATAGGATATCAATGGAAATTAAAGGTAAAGTGCATTATGTCGGTGTGAACGACCGCACAAAAGCATTGTTTGAGAATTTGTGGCCACTTCCTTATGGCGTATCTTATAACTCTTATCTGATTGCAGATGACGATATGGTGGCACTGGTGGATACGGTAGATGTCGCTTTTTTCGAAGTGTATATCAAGAAAATCCGCAGCGTTATCGGCGATCGTAAGATTGATTATTTGATTATCAACCACATGGAACCAGACCACTCAGGCTCTATCGCATTGATTAAGAAATATTATCCTGAAATTGTGCTGGTAGGTAACAAGAAGACTTTCGACATGGTGGAAGGATACTATGGCGTGACAGGTGAACGCTACGTAGTGGGAGATGGCGACTTCCTGAAACTCGGACATCACAACCTGCGTTTCTATCTGGTGCCGATGGTTCACTGGCCGGAAACCATGGTGACATTCGATGAAACGGATGGAATCCTTTTCTCTGGGGATGCTTTCGGATGCTTCGGAGCCTTGAACGGAGGTTGCATCGACCACAACATCAACACCGATATTTATTGGAACGAAATGCGCCGTTACTATGCCAACATTGTTGGTAAATTTGGTAATCCGGTACAGAAAGCTTTGCAGAAATGCGGGGGCCTGCCTATTAAGATGATTTGTCCGACTCACGGACCTGTATGGGAAGAATACATTCCGAAGGTAGTGGACATGTACGACAAGATGAGCCGCTATGAAGGTGAAGAAGGCGTGGTGATTGCCTATGGTACGATGTATGGTAACACAGAAGAACTGGCAGAAACCATTGCCGAAGAGCTGAGTGCACAGGGCATCAAGAACATCGTGCTGCACAATGTATCTCATACACCTCATTCTTATATCCTGGCTGATATCTTTAAATACAAAGGGCTGATTGCAGGCTGTACCACTTACAACATGCAGTTGTATCCTGAAATGGAGTCCTTGCTCAACAAGGTAGCTGCCCGTGAAATGAAGAACCGTCTGTTCGGTTACTTCGGCTCATTCACTTGGGCCAGTGCAGCGGTGAAAAAACTGGGTGAATTCACTGAGAAACTGAAATTCGAAGTGGTAGGTAACCCAATTGAAATGAAGCAGAGCATGAAGGCGGACAATTATGCACAGGCTAAAGAACTGGCTAAAGCCATGGCCGACCGTCTGAAAGCTGACCGCAAATAAGAAAAACAAATTTCCTTTTAGAAATAGGATATAAAAAATCTTCCACTGAGGTAATGCCTTCGGTGGAAGATTTTTTTATGTGATGTATTTGCTGGATGAAGCTCAGTCTTTTGCCTGATGTACCGTCAGCTGCGGGAACGGGAATCCGATACCTTCCTTGTTGAAGGTGTCATACACGATTTTGTTCATGTCGAAATATACGTCCCAGTAGTTTTCGGTCTTGGTCCAGACACGTACTTTGATATCCACGCTGCTGGCCGACAAGGCACCCAGTCCGATGAAAGGAGCAGGAGTGGTCAGAATACGGGTGTCTGCTGCAATGATACGTTCCAGTACGGCTTTCACCTTTTCAAAGTCCTCTCCATATTCCACGCCGAACACCCATTCCGCACGGCGCATTTCCTGTTTGCTGTAGTTGGTGATGGCGTTGCTGCTCAATGCGCCGTTAGGTACGAAGATAATGCGGTTGTCGGTGGTAGCCAGAATAGTATGGAAAATCTGGATTTCTTTGACCGTTCCGCTGGCTGAGTTGGGTCCGTCAATGTAATCGCCCACTTTGAACGGCTTGAATACCAGAATAATCAGTCCGCCTGCGAAGTTAGACAGATTTCCTGACAGAGCCATACCGATAGCCACACCGGCAGAGGCTAGGATGGCGGCGAAGCTTGTGGTTTCTACTCCCAGCTTGCTCACGATGGCAAATGCCAGAATCAAGTTTAGTAGGATGCTGAGCAGACTTTTCAGGAAGGTCTGTACGCTGATTTCCAATTTTCTCTTTTCCAGGATTTTGCTGACCAGCCGACTGATCTGCTTGATGATGAAACGACCTATAATGTAAATGATGATGGCCGCTAAAATGTCTTTTCCCACTTCAATCCCCCAGTTGAGCAGTCTGTCCAGAATCTGTTCCACATTGATTCTGGAAGCTGCCTTGCCTGCCTGTGCAGTTGCTTGTAATAATGTAAGTAACATGATTTGATGATTAATTAATAATACGGTTATTTATTCCTTTAATATACCTTTTCCCTCTCTGACAATTTCAGGTACATCTTCACAACAATTTATCACGGTAGAAGGTTCAATGCCTCCTATACCTCCGTCGATAATCAGGTCGGTCACACTGCCGAACTTTTCGTCAATCAGTTCCGGGTCGGTGATATATTCGATGTCTTCTCCCTTCTCCAGCGGAAGAGTTGTGGTCAGAATCGGGGCGTCGAGCAGACGACAGATTTCCCGAATGATAGGATGGTCGGGCACACGGATACCCACTTCTTTTCGGTTACGGAAGATTTTGGGCAGCCGGCTGTTGGCGTTCAGAATAAAGGTGAACGGACCGGGCAAGTTACGTTTCATCAGTTTGAAGGTGGCATTGCTCACTTGTGCATATTCGCTGATGTTACTCAGGTCGTAGCAGATGATGGACAAATTGTGCTTGCGCGGGTCGATATTTTTCAGCTTGCAGATACGTTCGATAGGCCGTTCTTTCAGGGCGTGACAGCCCATGGCATACACTGTATCGGTAGGGTAGATAAGGATACCGCCGTCGTTCAGCAGGTCGACTACGCGTTGCAAGTCTTCTGGCCGGTTGTTTTTGGGATATAATTTCAGTATCATGACGTTTATTCACGAATGATGAGACCTCGTGAATCGCAAAAATAAGAAAATTATTTCTTTTTCTTCCGTAGTTCTTGCGCAATTCGATAATGGATGGCCGCTTCTATTTCCTTCCCGCTTTTTTCGAGTGCCTCCGCAAAATATTCATGTGCTCCCGCATGCTCGGGTTTCAGGCTGGTTGCCTTATCCAGGTCGGTCAAAGCTTCTTCCGTTTTTCCGGTCAGCAGCCGGAGCTTGCCTCGGTTGTACACCGCCTTGAAGTCCTGTGGACGAAGCTGTACGGCCCGGTTCAGGCATTCTTCCGCTTCTTCCATTCGGTCCTCGTCGAAGAAAGTCACTCCCTTGCGTACCCAGGCATCCACATACTCCGGATACAGTTCCAGTGCCTTGTCGTAGTTGGCCTGTGCGGCCCGAGGGTCGTGTGCCTTGGTGATACATTCGTTGCCCATCAGGTAGTATTCGCGGGCATATTTCTGCAGGTTCTGCCGTTGCTGCTGCATCTGCTCTTTCAGTAGCCGGTTTTCCTCCTTGAGACGGTTGATAAGGCCCAGTTTCCGGCGGATGAACCGTTGTATCAGTGGTTTTTCTATGTCGTACCGGCTGTGAATAGCCTTGAAGAAGGCTTCCAGAAATTCTTCAAATTGTCCTTTGTCGAAGGCTTTCACGGCCGCCACGTACTGGATGTCGGCCTGTGCCTGTTTCATGGCCCGTTCAAAGGTCCGGTTGTCGTTGAAACGCTGGGCAAAGCTGACAATCTCCGGACGGACAAACACATCGGCAAGTGAGATGCGTCGCTTCAGCTGGATACCTTCGAGCGAGGTGCAGCGGCTCAGGGCTACGTAGGCCTGTCCTCCTGCAAAGACTCCTCCCGTAAAGTCGATGATGACCCGGTTGAAGGTGAGGCCTTGGCTCTTGTGTACGGTAATGGCCCACGCCAGCCGGATGGGATACTGCGTGAAAGTGCCCAGTTCTTCTTCCTCTATCTTTTTCTCTGTTTCATTGTAACGGTAGCGGATGTTGCTCCAGCTTTCCTTGTGTACGTCGAACTCACTGCCGTCTTCCGTCACCACGTAGATGGTGCCGTCGGCTGAGAGTCCCGAGACGGTGCCGATGGTACCGTTCACCCAGCGTTTTTCCTGATCGTTCTTGATGAAAATCACTTGTGCGCCCGGTTTGATAACCAGTTCCATGAGGGTGGGGAGGCTGCTTTCAGGAAATTCCCCGTGTATTTCTCCCTGAAGTGTAACCGGTTCGCCCGGCAGTTCCTCCAGTTTCTTTTCATTGATGTAGTCCACGTTGTCCCGGCGCGTGGCTAAGGTGATGTAGAGGTCGTTTTCTTCCGGACAGGGAGGTGTGGGGGTATAACGGGTGTTCAGCAGTTGCAGGTCGGCGGCTCCGGCGGTATTGGTCCGGATATGGTCGAGTACACTCACAAACACCTTGTCGGTCTGTCGGTACACCTTGGTCAGTTCGATGGACACCAGTTCCATTTCCTGAAACACCTTGGCCGAGAAGAAATATGGATTCGGGTAAAAACGGTTCAGAATTTCCCGTTCGTCACTTTTCACTACCGGTTCCAGCTGGAACACGTCACCCACGAGCAGCAGCTGTTTTCCTCCGAACGGCTCGCGCAGGTTGTGCGAGTAGGTACGCAGCACCTTGTCAATGAAATCGATGATGTCGGCCCGCACCATGGAAATTTCGTCGATGATGATGAGTTCGATGTTTTGAATCAGTTTCCGGTGGTCGGCAGAATATTTCAGGAAATCTTTCAGCTTCCGCCCCTGAAACTTCGGGTCGTCCGGCAGAAGCGGATGAAACGGAAGTTTGAAGAAGCTGTGCAGGGTGCTTCCGCCCGCATTGATCGCCGCAATACCCGTAGGAGCCAGTACCACATATTTCTTTTTGGTATGCTGGCAGACGTATTTCAGGAAAGTAGACTTACCCGTACCCGCTTTTCCGGTCAGGAAGACTGACTGGCGGGTGTACTGGATGAGCTTCAGGGCATTCTGAAATTCGGGGTTATCGGTATCTATTAGGGTCGGAGTCATGTGACGTTGTTTTTAGAAGCAAAGATACAGACAAAAGGGCAATAAAAAAAGCGGTTGGGTTTCCAACCGCTTTTTCGTCAGAATATTTACGAGAAGCCTTTCGGCATTTATCAGATTCATTCTTCAAATGCTGAACTTGTCAGCGTCGCTTGTTTATTTGCGTCTTTCGTCATTCAGCATTACATACCCCCAGATCATTGGATCTGCATTGGCAATTTTGTGGAAAATGTTTTTTACCTTTTTCATAATTGTTACCCTTTCTTTTTTTAGTTAGTTTAATTAAATCTTCTGGCGGACTTCCCAGCCGGCCTTGTTGTACTTGTTACCTAATTTATAATTACCTATGAAAACTTTTTCTGGGCTTCTTTCTTATTGCCCTTATCTTTTTACACCACAAAGATACTGCTTCCTTTCTTATAAAATATGTTTTATAGCATATTTTTTAAGTAGAGGCCCGATTTGTTGATGTAAATCAAATCCGAGGGTGGAAGGATTGCTTTTCGGTTACATTCTTCTCCTTCTCTCCCGAAAAACTTGTAACTTTGCTTCCGTTTTTGGAAGATTTATGACAGTAAGAACCAACAATCAATACGAAGAACGCCTGGGGACGGAACGGATGCTTCCCCTTATTTTCAAGATGGCGTTGCCGGCAGTGGCCGCACAGTTTGTCAATCTCCTATATAATATAGTAGACCGTATTTACATTGGACACATCCCCGAAATCGGAACGAATGCGCTGGCGGGAGTGGGAGTGACCACTTCTCTTGTCATCCTGATTTCCTCTTTCTCGGCCATTGTGGGGGCTGGAGGAGCCCCGCTGGCTGCCATGGCGTTGGGACAGGGCGACCGGGTGCGTGCGGGAAAGATTTTAGGCAACGGTTTCATGTTGCTGATTCTGTTCACCGTCCTTACTTCGCTGGTGTCTTATCTGTGTATGGAACCCATCCTGAAGTTTGCAGGAGCTTCTGCCGTTACGCTTCCTTATGCCGAAGATTATCTTTCGGTGTATTTGCTGGGTACGCTGTTTGTGGAAGTCTCCACCGGACTCAATACCTTCATCAATTCACAGGGACGCCCCAGCATCGCCATGTATTCCGTGCTGATTGGCGCCTTGCTGAATATCGTGCTCGACCCGGTTTTCATTTTCTGGTTCGACATGGGCGTGAAGGGTGCAGCACTGGCCACCATCCTCTCACAGGCTTGCAGTGCTTGCTGGGTTTTGGGTTTCCTGTGTTCCGACCGGGCTTCCCTGCGTCTGGAAAAACGCTACTTGAAGTTCGACCGTCGCATTGTGGGCGGTATGCTGGCCTTGGGCGTCTCTCCTTTCATCATGGCCAGTACGGAAAGTCTGGTAGGGTTTGTACTGAACGGTAGTCTGGAAAAATTTGGCGATATCTATGTGGGGGCTTTGGCTATCCTGCAAAGTGCCATGCAACTGGTCAGTGTGCCGCTCACCGGTTTTGCCCAAGGTTTTGTGCCGGTGGCCAGTTACAACTACGGGCATGGCGACCGGCAGCGGGTGAAAGACTGTTTCCGGATTGTGCTGACAGTGATGTTCTCCTTCAATTTCGTCCTGATGCTGCTGATGATTTGTTTTCCGTCCGTAGTGGCTTCCGCCTTTACGAGCGACCGGGAACTGATTGCCACCGTGGAGCATGTGTTGCCGATTTTTCTTGCCGGAATGACCATTTTCGGCCTGCAACGTGCCTGTCAGAACATGTTCGTGGCCCTTGGCCAAGCCCGGATTTCCATTTTTATCGCCTTGCTCCGTAAGGTCATTTTGCTGGTGCCTCTTGCCTTGGTGTTGCCCCGTTTCTTCGATGTGGAAGGCGTGTTTCTGGCTGAGGCCGTTTCGGATGCCACAGCCGCCATCTGCTGCACGTTGCTCTTCTTCTGGCAGTTCCCGAAGATACTCCGCAAAGCCCCGATTCCTGTGAAAAAATAGATTTTGTGGAATGAAAGGGTAAATTCATTGAAATACAAGTAGATAAGGTGTAAAATCTTTAGGTAAATTCTCTGTCCCACAGTGTGGGATACAAAAACCACAGTGTGGGATACATATTTCACACTGTGAAATACAAATCCCGCAGTGTGAAACAGAGAAAGTATAGGGGGATTTACAGTTATGCTTGCGGATGTTTGTAATTAAAGACGATTGGCACACAATTTTTTGGCAGAAATGACCTTTCATACCATAAATCTCCGTAATTTTAACCTCCGGGAATCCGGTAGGGATTTCCTTGTATCGTATTCGTATGTGGGGATAAGATTGATTGATGAAAAATATTATTGAGAGTATCAGAAAGCAATGTCCTGTATCCGACTCTACTATCAAGGAGCTGGAGTCTTATTTGACACCTTGTACTTTTCCTAAAAAGTACCAGCTGATTAAAGAAGGAATTTATTGCAAATATGCCTATTTCATAGAAAAAGGTACCATAAGAGCCTATTGGGTGGTGGATGGGGAAGAATATACCACTTCATTTGGCACAGAAGGCGGCATTGTGTTCAGCATGGATGAACTTTATTACAACCGGAAAAGTGAGGAATATGTAGAAACCTTGGAAGAAGTGCAAGCCTACAGAATCAGTATAACCGACCTCCAACATCTGTTCGAAACGAATCTGGAACTATGCAACTGGGGGAGAATCATCCATCAGAATGAATACAGAAGGCTCCACAGAAGTCATAAAGAGCGGCTGTCGCTCCCGGCCAAGGAACGTTATGAGGAATTCCAGAAACAGTTTCCCGAAATATGCAGGAAGGTGAACTTGAAATACATTGCTTCTTATCTGGGGATTACCCTTTCCACGCTCAGCAGACTGCGAAGCAAAAAGCCATAATTTGATGTAGGACAAATTTAAATTGGGGGTGATTCCCTATCTTTGCAGGGTCACATTCAATTTATTCCAAGATGAATCATCCAATTTCTTCCTCGGCCTTTGCCGATACGAAACCGCATTATGAACTGCTCGACGGACTGAGAGGAGTGGCCGCACTGCTGGTGGTGTTTTATCACATTTTTGAAGGTTTCTCTTTTGCCGGAGGGGGCACCCTCATCACGGTCATCAACCACGGCTACCTGGCCGTCGACTTTTTCTTTATACTTTCGGGTTTTGTCATCGGCTATGCTTACGACGACCGCTGGAAGAAAAATCTGACCTTGAAAGGCTTCTTCAAGCGAAGGCTGATTCGCCTTCATCCGATGATTGTCATGGGAGCGGTTATCGGTTACATTACCTTCCTTATCCAGGGAGGGGTGAAGTGGGACGGCACGCAGGTGGCTACCTCCGCAGTCATGCTGGCCCTCTTGCTGGCGATGTTTTTCATACCGGCCTATCCGGGAGCGGGTTATGACGTACGCGGAAACGGGGAGATGTTTTCGTTGAACGGTCCCAGCTGGTCGCTGTTTTTTGAATATATCGGGAATATTCTTTATGCTCTTTTCATCCACCGGTTGAGCAACAAAGCGCTGACCGTCTTGGTGATATTGCTTGGAGTAGGACTTTCGTGGTTTGCCTTGTCCGACGTGGTGGGCTACGGCATGATTGGCGTAGGCTGGACGCTCGACGGACTGAACTTCTGGGGAGGGATGTTGCGAATGCTCTTTCCGTTCACGCTGGGCATGCTGATATCGCGGAATTTCCGACCGTTTAAGGTTCGGGGGGCGTTTTGGATTTGCAGTGTCATTCTGTTGGTCCTTTTCTGTGTGCCTTATGTGGAAGGCCATTCGCCCGTGTGTCTGAACGGGGTGTTCGAGATGGTCTGCATTGTCATCATATTCCCTATGCTGGTTTGTCTGGGGGCTTCCGGACAGACCACCGACAAGCGGTCGACCCGTATCTGCAAGTTTTTAGGCGATATATCCTATCCGTTGTATGCCATTCACTATCCTTTGATGTACCTGTTCTATGCGTGGCTGATTGAAAACAAGCTGTACACGCTGGGAGAAACTTGGCCGATGGCGGCACTGGTTTATTTCGGAAGCATCGTCTTGGCCTATCTGTGCCTGAAACTCTATGATGAGCCTGTAAGGAAGTGGTTGGGCAGGAAGTTTGTAATTACACTTTAAAAGGCTTGCGGAACTTGCATCCGTTTTTCCACTGCGAGCAGCCGTAGGCCGTCTTTCCCTTAATGATGATACCTGTGCCGCATACGGGGCAGGCTTTGCCCAAAATACTGTCGTCGGCTGGAAGGGTATCCTCTTTAGGAGTATCCGGCGCGGCGGTTTTCTTGCTGGCCCGTGGCTTGCGGGGAGCGGCTTTCTTCTTGGGCTCACCGTCGTTGCTCTTGGGGGCGGCAGCTTTCTTTAACGGGATTTTCGGACTGTCGTCGGTAGTGACGGTGACACGGCGGTTGCTGTTGTCGCGCAACACACTGTACACAATGTCGGTAACCATCTGTTTCAGTTCGGCCAGGAAGGTACCTGCATCGTAGCTCTTCCGCTCGATTTCCCGGAGTTTCTTTTCCCAGATACCGGTCAGTTCGGCCGATTTCAACAGTTCCTCGTGAATCAGCTGAATCAGTTCCGCACCCGTAGGAGTGGCAATCAGGTTTTTGCGTTCCTTGCGGATGTAATGCCGCTTGAACAAAGTCTCGATGATGGCGGCACGGGTAGACGGGCGGCCGATGCCGTTTTCTTTCAAGGCATCCCGCAGTTCGTCGTTTTCCACTAACTTTCCAGCGGTTTCCATGGCACGCAGCAGGGTAGCTTCGGTATAAGGTCGGGGTGGCTGTGTCCATTTCTCGTTGAGCATCGGATTGTGCGGGCCGCTTTCCCCCTTAGTGAAGACGGGCAACACGCTTTCTTCTTCGTTTTCCTTGTTTTCTTCCGACACGTCCTTGGCAAAGATGATTCGCCAGCCGGGCTCCAGAATCTGTTTGCCGGTTACCTTGAACTCAATTTGGTCGGCTTCCCCGATGACGGTGGTCGTCGAGAATTTGCAGTCGGGGTAGAACACCGCGATGAAACGGCGGGCTATCAGGTCAAATACCCGTTTTTCCATGTCGCTGAGGCCCTGCGGTTGTACGCCTGTAGGGATGATGGCATGGTGGTCGGTCACCTTGCTGTTGTCGAATACCTTTTTCGATTTGAGGAGTGGTTTCCCAGCCAGTGCGGCTGTGTAGGTGGTATAGTCTTTCAGTCCTTCTAAGATCTTCGGACACTTGGGATAGATGTCATCACTCAGGAAAGTGGTATCCACACGCGGATAGGTGGCTACTTTCTTTTCATACAACGACTGGATGAGCTGCAAGGTCATGTCGGCCGAGTAGCTGAATTTCTTGTTGCATTCTACTTGAAGGGAAGTCAGGTCGAACAGGCGGGGAGGCGCTTCCGTTCCTTTCTTGGAGCTGACTTCGGTCACGGTGAAATTAACGTTCCGGATGCGTTCAAGTAACTCCTTTCCTGTCTGTTCATCGGTAATCTGCGGAATACCCCGGTTGGCATCGGTCTGTGTCTTTTTCTTGGGCGAAGGATTCTCTTTTTCCTTCTCGGCTTCTTCTGCCAATTCCTCGTCACTTTTGCGTACAATGGCCGAGAAGACCGTATCGCGGTAGACCGTCTTCAGTTCCCAGTATTGTTTGGGTACGAAATGTTCGATTTCCTGCTGCCGTTTTACAATCAGGGCCAGGGTAGGTGTCTGTACCCGCCCGATAGAAAGTACCTGTTTGTTCTGTCCGTATTTCAAGGTATAGAGTCGGGTGGCGTTCATACCCAAGGTCCAGTCGCCGATGGCCCGGCTCAGTCCGGCTTCGTAGAGCGGTTGGAACTCCGACTGGTCTTTCAAGTGTGCAAAGCCGTCGCGGATGGCCTCTTCCGTCAGTGAGGAAATCCAGAGTCGTTTGACTGGACACTTGGCTCCGGCCTTCTGCATCACCCACCGCTGGATGAGTTCTCCCTCCTGGCCGGCATCCCCGCAGTTGATAATCATTTCGGCTTCCTGCATCAGCTTTTCGATGATATGGAACTGCTTCTCAATCCCACTGTCGTTGATCAGCTTGATGCCGAAGCGGGGTGGAATCATGGGCAGGGTACTCAGGCTCCACGTTTTCCATGAAGGAGTATATTCATGCGGTTCTTTCAGGGTACACAAATGACCGAATGTCCAGGTCACCTGGTATCCGTTTCCTTCAATGTATCCTTCTTTTCGGTTCTTGGCTCCCAGCACGTCGGCGATGTCGCGTGCCACGCTGGGCTTTTCGGCGATGCAAACTATCATGGTCTTTCTTTCAATATGGGGCAAAATTACGCAAAGTTGCCTGAATAGAAAAATAAAATCTTTATCTTTGAGCGGAAACGACTGACAGCCTTTCTTTTGGCAAGGTTTTTGTAAAATAGAATGTATAACGATTAAATGAAGAAATTATGTTTATTTGGATTGTATTTATAGGTATTGCGATTCTCAGTTACATGGTGCAGGCCAGTCTGAAGAGTAAGTTTGAGAAATATTCACAGATTCCGCTGACCAATGGGATGACGGGAAGGGAAGTCGCCGAAAAAATGTTGCGTGACAACGGTATCTACGACGTGACCGTGACCAGTACGTCGGGGATGCTGACCGACCATTATAACCCGATGAACAAGACGGTGAATCTGAGTGAAGGGGTATACGGTAGTGCAAGTGTGGCTGCGGCGGCAGTAGCTGCCCATGAGTGTGGACATGCCGTACAGCATGCCAGGGGATATGCGCCTTTGCGGATGCGTTCAGCCTTGGTACCGGTGGTACAGTTTTCTTCTTCCATCGTATCGTGGGTATTGTTAGCGGGCATCATTATGTTGCAATCTTTTCCGCAGCTGTTACTGATTGGTATCTGCCTGTTTGCCATGACTACCTTGTTCAGTATCATCACACTCCCGGTGGAGATTGATGCCAGCCGTCGTGCATTGGCTTGGTTGAGCCGGGCAGGTATCACCAATGCCTTTAACCATCAGCAGGCCACGGATGCGTTGAAGTCGGCTGCCTATACTTATGTCGTAGCGGCACTGGGTTCACTGGCTACGTTGATTTACTACGTGACAATTTATACGAATCGTCGTGAGTAAGCGTGAAATCCTTTCATTTTGTGTGCGGAAGGTAGAAATTTTATTCGTAATTTTGCCGCGTTAATTTAAAGACTGATTCATTATGGCAACAAAACCAAGTATACCGAAAGGAACAAGAGACTTTTCGCCGGTGGAAATGGCGAAACGTAACTATATATTCAACACGATTCGCGAAGTGTTCTATCTTTATGGATTTCAGCAGATTGAGACTCCTTCCATGGAAAACCTGTCTACCTTGATGGGTAAGTACGGGGAGGAAGGCGACAAACTGCTTTTCAAAATCCAGAATTCGGGGGATTATTTCTCTGGGTTGACCGATGAAGAGCTGTTGAGCCGGAACGCAGCCAAGCTGGCCAGCAAGTTCTGTGAGAAGGGTTTGCGCTATGACCTGACGGTTCCTTTCGCACGTTACGTGGTGATGCACCGTGATGAAATCACTTTCCCGTTCAAGCGTTTCCAGATTCAGCCGGTATGGCGTGCCGACCGTCCGCAGAAGGGACGTTACCGTGAGTTCTACCAGTGTGATGCCGACGTGGTGGGCAGCAATTCGCTGCTGAACGAGGTGGAACTGGTACAGATGATTGATACGGTGTTCCGGAAATTCGGTATCCGGGTTTCCATCAAGATTAATAACCGCAAGATTCTGACCGGTATTGCAGAAATTATCGGAGAAGCAGACAAGATTGTCGACATTACGGTAGCCATCGATAAGTTGGATAAAATCGGCCTGGACAATGTGAATGCGGAACTGGCTTCAAAGGGTATTCCGCAGGAAGCGATTGACAAGTTGCAGCCGATTATTTTGCTGAGCGGTTCGAACGAAGAGAAACTGGCTACATTGAAGAATGTGCTGGCTGCCAGTGAAACTGGTCTGAAAGGGGTGGAGGAAAGCGAATTTATCCTGAAGACGATTGCCGGATTGGGCATCAAGTCGGAAGTAGAACTGGATTTGACGTTGGCCCGCGGATTGAACTATTATACAGGAGCCATCTTTGAAGTGAAGGCACTTGACGTACAGATTGGTAGTATCAGCGGTGGTGGCCGTTATGACAACCTGACAGGTGTGTTCGGCATGGATGGTATGTCGGGGGTAGGTATCTCTTTCGGTGCCGACCGTATTTATGATGTATTAAACCAGTTGGATTTGTATCCGAAGGAAGCGGTGAACGGTACCCAGTTGTTGTTCGTCAACTTTGGAGAAGCAGAAGCAGCTGCTGTACTTCCGATTTTGGCCAAGGTGCGTGCGGCAGGTATCCGTGCAGAAATTTATCCGGATACTGCCAAGATGAAAAAGCAGATGAGCTATGCCAATGCGAAGATGGTACCGTTTGTAGCCATTGTAGGTGAAAACGAAATGAAAGAAGGAAAAGTAACACTGAAGAATATGGCAAGCGGCGAGCAGTCGCTGGTCACTCCGGATGAACTGGTAGCTGCCATTCACGGATAAGTGTGATGCATTTATAGAATAAGGACACAGGTTTCACGGAAGAAGACGGAAGAGGCAAAGGCTTCGGGCTTCGGTTTCGTGGAACCTGTGTTTTTTATCGGTCAACTTGAATAATAATTGAAGATATGGAAATCGTATATTTAGTGATGGGAGTAATTGTGGGAGGTTTACTGGGGTATTTGTTTGCAGCCCGGAAATCGGTGGCCTTGCGTTCACAATTGCAATGGAGTGAGGCACACGCCCAGGATTTGCTTCAAGCAGAAAAGGAACGTGCGGCGGCTTTAGCAGAACAATATAAGAAAGAGACGGAGAGACTGCACGGGCAATTGGATGAACTTTCCGGAAAGTGGAGTGAGACCGGTCGGGCATTGGCCGCTTCACAGGCGGAACGGCTGAACTTGGAAGAACGATTGGCGCATCAGAAGGAAGAAGTGGAGCAGTTGCGGAAGCAGTTGAATATGGAGTTTGAGAACATGGCCAATCGCATTTTCCAGCAGAAGACCGAGGCGTTCAACCGGCTGAGTTCGGAAACATTAGGTAATCTGTTGAAACCTTTCGGCGAAAACCTGAAGGAGTTTAAACATCAGGTGGAAGAAGTGTATGACAAGGAATCCAAGCAACGTTTTTCGTTGGAGGACCGTATCAAGGAACTGATGCAGTTGAACAAGCAGATTAGTGACGATGCCAACAACTTGACCCGGGCGTTGAAAGGGGATTCCAAGGTACAGGGAAACTGGGGTGAAATGATTTTGGAAACTATTCTGGAGAATTCCGGACTGCGGGAAGGGGAAGAATATTTCCGTCAGGAGTTCCTGAAAGATGAACACGGCGAGCCGCTCAAGAATGAGCTGGGACAACGGATGCAGCCTGATGTGCTGGTGGTCTATCCGGACAACCGGCAGGTGATTATCGACTCGAAGGTGTCGCTTACAGCTTATGCCAATTATGTGGGGTGTGAGGATGCTGGACAGCGGGAACAGTACCTGAAAGCCCATCTGGCTTCGGTCAAGGCGCACATTGATGAATTGAGCCGGAAGGATTATTCCAGTTACAATGTGTCTGCATTGGACTTCGTGATGATGTTCGTGCCGAACGAGCCGGCGTACCTGCTGGCATTGCAGGCCGATCCGGATTTGTGGAACTATGCCTATCAGAAGAAAGTGGTGCTGATGAGTCCTACGAATCTGATTGCGGCGCTGAGGCTGGCGCTGGATTTGTGGAAGCGGGAGTATCAGGTGAAAAACATTCAGGACATCATCAAACGAGGTACGGTGCTGTATGAGAAGCTGGTGGGTTTTACCGAGACTTTCGAGAAAATCGGTGATACACTGCAGGCAGCTTCTACGGCCTATAAGAATGCCTTGGGACAGCTTTCGCAGGGGAAAGGCAACTTGATTCGCCAGGCGGACATGTTGACGGAACTGGGAATTACGTCGAAAAAGAAATTTTCTCCGCGGCTTCGTCAAGAGGCTGACAAGGATGTGGCACCGGCTGCACCTGCCAAAGACCTGTTTTCGGACGCAGCCGAAAAATAAATCAGAAAAGCCTTGATGTGGGAAGAGAGAGCTCTTTGAAAGGGGTGGTCTGGAAAGAAAAGTTTGTGTCGGATGGCAAACGATGTCAGGTAGGCAACGCACTTTGTCAGAATTTTCATGTCAGAATGTCAGAATTTAGTGTTTGGCACACTTTTCGTAAGGAGTTCGGTGCTTTCATGCGGCAACGCATGGAACTATTACTTAGTATAAACGTAAAAAAATATAGAATTATGAACATTAAACCATTAGCAGACAGAGTCCTGATTCTTCCGGCTCCTGCAGAAGAAAAAACAATCGGTGGTATTATTATTCCTGACACAGCAAAAGAAAAACCGTTGCAGGGTGAAGTGGTAGCCGTAGGCCATGGCACAAAAGACGAAGAAATGGTCTTGAAAGTAGGCGATACAGTCTTGTACGGTAAATATTCTGGTACAGAAATCGAATACGAAGGCGTGAAGTATTTGATGATGCGTCAGAGCGACGTGTTGGCTGTTCTGGGATAATTCATTTATTCATTGTTTAATTAAGAAGATTAGAAAGGAAATTTCAATATGGCAAAAGATATTCTCTTCAACATTGACGCTCGCGATCAGTTGAAAAAAGGTGTAGATGAATTGGCTAATGCAGTGAAAGTGACACTGGGCCCGAAAGGACGTAACGTAATCATCGAAAAGAAATTCGGTGCTCCTCACATTACAAAGGATGGTGTGACAGTAGCGAAGGAAGTGGAACTGAGCGACCCTTTCCAGAACACTGGTGCACAACTGGTGAAATCAGTAGCCTCAAAGACTGGAGACGATGCCGGAGACGGTACTACTACCGCAACCGTATTGGCTCAGGCAATCGTAGGCGTAGGTTTGAAGAACGTTACAGCCGGTGCTAATCCGATGGATTTGAAACGTGGTATCGACAAGGCCGTTGCAAAAGTGGTTGAATCTATCAAGTCACAGGCTGAAACAGTGGGTGACAACTACGACAAGATTGAACAGGTAGCTACTATTTCTGCCAACAACGATCCGGTTATCGGTAAATTGATTGCAGACGCTATGCGTAAGGTTTCTAAAGATGGTGTTATCACTATTGAAGAAGCTAAAGGTACTGATACGACTATCGGTGTAGTAGAAGGTATGCAGTTCGACCGTGGTTATTTGTCAGCTTACTTTGTAACCGATACGGAAAAGATGGAATGCGTGATGGAACATCCGTATATCCTGATTTACGATAAGAAGATTTCTAACTTGAAAGATTTCTTGCCTATTCTGGAACCGGCTGTACAGAGCGGACGTCCGTTGCTGGTCATCGCAGAAGATGTAGACAGCGAAGCTTTGACAACTTTGGTTGTAAACCGTCTGCGTAGCCAGTTGAAGATTTGTGCAGTGAAAGCTCCGGGCTTCGGCGACCGTCGTAAAGCCATGCTGGAAGATATCGCCGTATTGACCGGTGGTGTGGTTATCAGCGAAGAAAAGGGCTTGAAACTGGAACAGGCTACTTTGGAAATGCTGGGTACTTGCGACAAGGTAACTGTGACAAAAGAAAATACCACTATCGTAAACGGTGCCGGTCAGAAAGAATTGATTCAGGAACGTGTCAACCAGATCAAGGCTGAAATCAAGAATTCTACTTCTGACTACGACAAAGAAAAACTGCAGGAACGTCTGGCTAAGTTGTCAGGTGGTGTAGCTGTACTTTACGTAGGTGCTGCCAGCGAAGTGGAAATGAAGGAAAAGAAAGACCGTGTAGATGATGCCTTGTGTGCTACTCGTGCCGCTATCGAAGAAGGTATCGTACCGGGTGGTGGTGTCACTTACATCCGTGCCATCGATGCATTGGAAGGTATGAAGGGTGACAATGCCGATGAAACAACTGGTATTGAAATCATCAAACGTGCCATCGAAGAGCCGCTTCGTCAGATTGTAGCAAACGCTGGTAAGGAAGGTGCCGTAGTGGTTCAGAAAGTACGTGAAGGCAAGGGTGACTTCGGTTACAATGCCCGTACAGATGTATACGAACACTTGCACGCTGCGGGTGTAGTTGATCCTGCCAAAGTAACTCGTGTAGCTTTGGAAAATGCCGCTTCAATCGCTGGTATGTTCCTGACTACAGAATGTGTCATCGTAGAAAAGAAAGAAGAAAAAGCTGAAATGCCGATGGGCGCTCCAGGAATGGGCGGCATGGGAGGCATGATGTAATTCTCTCCTTTTGAGATATAAAAGTGAAATCCCAACCGGATGGTTCCGGCTGGGATTTTTTTTGTCTGAACGCAGGGATTTTCTTTTATTATAGAAGTTCGTTCTTATATGAAGGGGATTGAATCATTGTGCTTCGATAGATGAGTAGGTCCTGGAAAGAGATCTTTCTCAGGGGATAAGTGGAAAAAGGGAGGAAGGAAAAATTTGGATTATTCTAGCTTTTTCTCTATTTTCCGCAGATGGAAATTGAGACTTAAAACTAGATTATATGACAAAAGAAGAATTGATGCGAAAAGCAATAGACCTGTCTGTAAAGAATGTGGCAGAAGGAGGAGGACCTTTCGGGGCCGTGATTGCCCGGAATGGGGAGATTGTGGCCACGGGAGTCAATCGGGTGACTCCAGATTGTGACCCGACGGCTCATGCGGAGGTGAGTGCCATTCGGGCAGCAGCCAAGAAGTTAGGTACGTTCGATTTGAGCGGATGTGAAATCTATACTTCGTGTGAACCTTGTCCCATGTGCTTGGGGGCTATCTATTGGGCACATCTGGACCGGATGTATTATGGAAATAACAAGCATGATGCGGCAGCCATTGGTTTCGACGATGCCTTTATTTATGAGGAACTGGAGCTGAAACCGGCAGACAGACGTTTGCCTTCAGAGGTATTGCTGCCCGAAGAAGCTATTAAGGCCTTTCAGGACTGGGCTGCCAAAACGGATAAGGTGGAATATTGAAATGGTTCGGCAATGAGGCAGTAGTGTCTTGTCGTTTTTTAGGTTTCCCTTGGCGGAAACGTACGTTTTCCTTCGCAGAAACATACGTTTCCGCCGGGGAAAACGTATGTTTTACGGTAGGGAAACTTAGTTGGGACAAACGTGTTTTTCCGAAAAGCAAGCAGCGTTTTCAGATTCGTTTTACTGACCGTTATTCCGGCTGGAGTACGGTCGTGAATTCCCGTTCAAAGTTAGGTGTAAACACGTCTTTCCCTAAGTTCTGGCGGATTTCTTCGATGGACCAGAAACGCCCTCCATCCAGTTCTTCACTGGGAGAGATAGGTCCGTCGTACACGGTCTTGTGGGAAAATACCAGTTCTTTTTCCCGGGCAGATTCAAATACATAGTGGGCCAGCAGTTGGGGCGTGAAGTCGGTAATGCCGAGTTCTTCGCGGACTTCCCGCTTCAAGGCCATCTCTACGCTTTCTCCTAAATCGATATGTCCTCCTACGGAAGTATCCCATTTGCCGGGCTGGATGTCTTTCCAGTCCGGTCGTTTCTGCAGATAGAGCTCCCCTTTGCTGTTGAATACATGCAGGTGGACTACCGGGTGGAGGAGCTTGCTGCCATTATGACATTCTCCCCGGGTGGCTGCTCCTATGAGGTTGCCTTCCTCGTCTACGAGAGGAAACATTTCTTCGCTATTATCTTTCATCGGTTGAGGCTTTTAAAATTTAGGGTATCAGTAAGGACGAATCGCCGTAGCTCAGGAAACGGAAATCGTGAGCCAAGGCATAATCGTAAATCGGTCGCCAGTTGCCTTTTACAAAGGCTGAAACCAACAACAGCAGGGTGCTCTGCGGCTGATGGAAGTTGGTCACCATTTTCTTGACGATGTGATATTCGTATCCCGGAGCGATGATAATCTGGGTACTGGTGTGCAGGGCTTCCAATCCGTGACGGTCCATGTAGTCGAGGAGGTGTTGCAGGGCCTCCATCGTGCTCAGTGTCGGATGAGTGTCGTAGGGTTGCCATTGCTGTACGTGCAGCTCTTCCTGGCTGGCATCCGGATGCTGTGATACCGTCACGCCGATGTAGTAAAGGCTTTCGAGGGTACGGACAGAAGTGGTACCTACCGCTACCGCCTCGCCTCCGTGCGCCAGCAGTTTCTCGATGGTGCTCCGGTTTACGGAGATGTATTCCGTATGCATTTCGTGTCCTTCAATTTCTTCACTCTTTACAGGTTTGAACGTGCCGGCTCCCACGTGGAGGGTCACTTCCTCCAGGTCGACTCCTTTTTCTTTCAGGGCGTTCAATACGCGCTCGGTGAAGTGCAGGCCGGCGGTCGGGGCCGCTACGGAACCTTTTATCTTGGAATAGACCGTCTGATAGGTTACTTTGTCACTTTCCTGCGTCTCTCTGTTCAAGTAGGGAGGAATGGGCAGTTCGCCGAAGAATTCCAAGATGTCGGCAAAAGTCACTTCGGGGTTGTCCCAGGTGAAATCAATCCAGTGGCTGGTGCCGTGGCAGGCGCCACGGGTGGCTGTCAGGGTCAGGGTCTTGCCTTTGACTGTCATTTCCTTATGCAGCGGGCCTTCCTTCCATTTCTTCAGGTTGCCAATCATGCAGAGCCAGGCGGAGTGTTGGGTTTGCTGGAAGTTGAGGGCATAATCGTTGGGCTCGATGGGCTCCAGACAGAATATTTCAATCAGCGCACCGGTTTCCTTGCGGAAATGCAGACGGGCCTGAATCACTTTCGTGTTGTTGAAAATCATGAGGGTGCCGGGTTCCAGGTAATCCGGAAGGGAAGTGAAATGGGTTTCACTGATTTGTCCGTGCTGATATACCAGCAGCTTGGACTGGTCGCGGACCGGCAGCGGAAATTTCGCGATGCGGTCATCCGGCAGCGGATAGTTGTAATCGCTGATTTTTATATGCTTGGTATCTTCCATGTCTTTTTATTTTTTTGCAAAAGTACAATAATTAGCAGAATCCTCCTAACAGAATAATTTTTTCGTGGACTTCGTTTCATGGCTCTTTGAATAATTTCCATATTCCGATGAAAGTCGTTACATTTGTCAGAGTTATAAAATTGGAGAAAGTTATGAAAATAGGAGATAAAGTACGTTTCCTGAGCGAAGTGGGCGGAGGAATTGTCCGTGGCTTTCAGGGAAAAGATGTGGCATTGGTAGAAGGAGAAGACGGGTTTGAAATTCCCATGCTGATTAAGGAATGTGTGGTGATTCAGACAGATGACTATAATATTCCGTTGAAGTCGACCAAGAAGCCTTCGGCTCCGGAGGTGGAAGAGGAAGAAGAAGTGGAAGAAGAAAAACCGATTACGTATCGGGCTCCTGAGATTCGTGGGAACGATGTGCTGAACGTGTTCCTGGCCTACGTGCCGCAGGATGTGAAGGCTATCTCTTCTACAGCCTTTGATGCTTACCTGGTGAATGACAGCAATTATTTTGTAGACTATTTGTATCTGTCCGCAGAAGGCAACAGCTGGACGTTGCGCAGCCGGGGTACGGTGAAACCGAACATGAAGCTGCATCTGGAGGAGTTTGAAAAGAGTGACCTGAACGAAATGGAGCGTGTGGCGGTCCAGCTTCTGGCTTATAAGGACGACCGTAGCTTCCTGTTCAAGCCGGCGGTGAGCCAGGAATTGCGCATCGACACGGTGAAATTCTACAAGCTGCATACGTTCCAGCCTTCCGATTTCTTTGAAGAACCGACGTTGATTTATGAGATTGTGAAGGACGATGAGGCGGTGAAGCAGGTCTTCGTATCGGCCGATGACATCAAGAATGCCTTGTTGCAGAAGAGCGTGCAGGATGTACCGGCCAAGGTGCAGAAAAAGCAGCATGTAGTGAAAAACGAGATTGTGGAGGTGGACTTGCACATCCATGAATTATTGGACGATACCACCGGCATGGGCAATGCAGAAATGCTGAACTATCAGCTGGAGGTGTTCCGCAAGACGCTGGAAGAGTATAAGCAGAAGAAAGGCCAGCGGATTGTGTTTATTCATGGTAAGGGAGACGGCGTGCTGCGCCGGGCCATCCTGGATGAACTGAAGCGGAAATACAAGACTTACCAATGGCAGGATGCTTCTTTCCGGGAATACGGATTTGGAGCTACGATGGTGACAATACGTTAAAAAGATATGGGAACTTTGAAAGAATTGCTGTCGGCCGACCGTTTTGCGGCGGAGGCAGGAGTAGAATTGTTGGAAATCAGTCCGGGATATGCCAAGGCGCGGATGAAAGTGACCGAAAAGCATTTGAATGCCGGAGGGGTTTGCCAGGGAGGTGCGTTGTTCACACTGGCTGACTTGGCTTTCGCCGCGGTGGCAAACAGCCGGGGGAGGTTGACCTTGTCGCTGAATGCGAACATCACGTTCTTGCGTGCGGTGAGCCAAGGTTATGTGTATGCGGAGGCTACTGAGACGTACAATCATGCCCGGGTGCCTTTTATCGAGGTACACTTGGTGGATGAACAGCAGCAGCTGATTGCCGTACTGACCAGTTCGGGTTACCGGAAAAGTGAGGAGTTGGAGGTAGACGAGCTGGAATAAAGTGGAAAGAAATTGTCGGGAGTATTCCCGCTCCTGAATGATGGAAAAATCCCCCTTGTTTTCAGGAATTTGAAGCGACCCTAAAAAGTGGAGTATAAAACTTTTGGGATTACTTCAATTCAGAAGCGAGGGGGATTTTTTTTACTCGTTTGTTAGATTTGTGCAAAGGCTTGTGTCAAGTCGGCAATCAAATCATCGATATGTTCGGTACCTATTGATAAACGGATGGTAGCTTGTGAGATGCCTTGTGCAGCCAACTCCTCGTCATTGAGCTGGGAGTGGGTGGTGCTGGCCGGGTGGATGACCAGCGATTTCACATCGGCTACATTGGCCAGCAAGGAGAAAATCTTCAGGTGGTCGATGAAGCGGTGCGCTTCGGCGCGTCCTCCTTTGATTTCAAAGGTAAAGATGGATCCGGCCCCTTTCGGGAAATACTTCTGGTAGAGTGCCGGAGAAGTGTGTGACGCCAGCGACGGATGGTTGACTTTGGTCACTTTCGGGTGATGCTGCAGGAAGTCTACCACTTTCAAGGCGTTTTCTACATGACGTTCCACTCTCAGGGAAAGCGTTTCCAGCCCCTGCAAGAGCAGGAAGGCATTGAACGGACTGAGGGCGGCTCCGGTATCGCGGAGCAGGATGGCCCGGATGCGGGTTACATAGGCAGCTGCTCCGGCTACCTCGGTGAAGCAGAGTCCGTGGTAGCATGGGTCGGGGTCGGTCAGTTGAGGGAATTTTCCGGAAGCCTTCCAGTTGAACTTGCCGGAGTCCACGATGATACCTCCCAGCGAGGTGCCATGCCCGCCGATGAATTTGGTGGCCGAGTGAATTACGATGTCGGCTCCGTGCTCAATGGGGCGTAACAAGTAGGGCGTGGCAAAGGTGTTGTCTATCAAGAGGGGAATCTGATGCCGGTGGGCGATTTCTGCAATGCATTCAATGTCCACCAGTGTACTATTGGGATTTCCTAAACTTTCAATGAATAACGCTTTGGTGTTCGGTTGGATAGCCCGTTCGAAGTTCTCCGGGTCTTCCGGGTCTACGAAGGTGGTATGTACACCCCGGGTGGGGAAGGTATGTGCCAGCAGATTGTAGGTGCCTCCATAAATGGTGCAGGCGGATACGATATGGTCACCTTGGCAGGTGATGTTCTCAAACGCGTAACTGATGGCGGCGGCTCCTGAGGCAACGGCCAAGGCTGCGACTCCGCCTTCCAATGCGGCAACCCGCTGTTCCAGTACACCTTGTGTGGGATTGGTCAGGCGTCCGTAAATGTTTCCGGCCTCTTCCAGACTGAAACGGGCGGCCGCATGAGCCGAATCTTGAAATACATACGAAGTAGTCTGATAAATAGGTACAGCACGTGCATCGGTAGCCGGATCTGGCGTTTCTTGTCCTACGTGTAGTTGGAGTGTTTCGAAGTGTAGCTTAGTCTTTTCCATTGCTGTGAGTTTTTAGAGGTTTTAAATACAATGCAAAAGTAGTTCTGATGGACATATCCTCCAATATGTACGGGAAATATGGAAAATTCATCTATCAAGTGCTGTTGTAAAAGAAAAAACAATTAGTTTTGTATGTGTAAAATGAACTTTGATAGAATAAAATTCTTATGACCGAAAGATTGGATAAAGTAGATTTGCAGATTCTCCGTACGTTGCAGGAGAATGCCCGGTTGACTACCAAGGAGTTGGCGGCACAAGTCAGTCTGTCGTCCACGCCCGTATTCGAGCGGTTGAAAAGGTTGGAGCGGGAAGGATACATCAAGAAATACATTGCCGTGCTCGATGCCGACAAGTTGAATCAGGGATTTGTGGTGTTCTGCAACGTGAAGCTGCGCCGGATGAACAAAGACATCGCCATGGAGTTTACCCGCATCATCCAGCAGATACCGGAGGTGACGGAGTGTTACAACATTTCCGGCAGTTATGATTACCTGTTGAAAATCCATGCGCCGAACATGAAGTACTACCAGGAGTTTATCATTAATGTATTAGGGACGGTCGACAGTCTGGGTTCGTTGGAAAGCATGTTTGTGATGGATGAAGTGAAGCACGACTACGGACTTCATATTTAAGCTTCTGTATGGTTTACTGCTCTTTTATTCTATAATCTAAGCTCTGAATAGAATATTATTCTGTTTTGATAGGTGTTTTGTGGGCTAAACAATTCCTTTTTTCTAAATATTCTTTGAATGTTGGTGGATAAATCAATTGCTTGTATCTTTGTCGCAATCAATTAACAAATGCACGATGAAAGTAATAGATTTAATCAAGAATAGTAAGGAACCGATATTTTCCTTTGAGATTTTGCCACCTTTGAAAGGAAACAGCATACAAAAAGTATATCACGTCATCGACAAGTTGCGGGAGTTCGACCCCAAGTACATCAATATCACGGCTCACCACAGTGAGATTGTGTATCTGCCGCAACCCGACGGTAACCTGAAGAAGACCACGGTCCGGAAACGTCCGGGTACAGTGGCCATCGCAGCAGCCATTCAGAACAAGTACGGCATTCAGGCGGTGCCTCATATTATCTGTAAGGGATTTACCAAGGAAGAAACGGAATACGCTTTGCTCGACTTGAACTTCTTAGGCATTACCAATCTGTTGTTGCTGAGAGGTGATTCCAAACCGTTGGACATTGCAGCCAAGGACTTGTATCTGTACAACGAACACGCTACAGACTTGCAGCAGCAGGTGAACCGTTTCAATCAGGGCATCTCATTAGACGGTTCGAAAATTGAAGGCATTGAGACTCCTTTCTCTTATGGCATGGCCTGCTATCCGGAGAAGCATGAAGAAGCGCCCAACATGGAATCGGACTTGTTTTACTTGAAAGAGAAAGTACGCAATGGAGCTGATTACGTGGTGACACAGATGTTCTTTGACAACGAGAAATACTATGCTTTTGTCGACCGTTGCCGGCAGGAAGGCATTGAGGTACCTATCATTCCGGGTATCAAGCCGGTCGTATTCAAGAACCAGTTGAATGTGTTGCCTAAAGTGTTCCGCACCGATATACCCGAAGCCTTTGCTTCAGAACTCCGCAAATGTGAGAATGACGATGAAGTGAAGGCGGTAGGAGTAGAATGGTGCAAGGCCCAGTGCAAAGACTTGCTGGCACATGGGGTTCCCGGCCTGCATTTCTACACCTTCATGGCTTCCGACAGTGTATATAAAGTAGCCAAAGAGATTTATTGATCTCTTTGACCTTTGTTGAGGGCAATCCTTCTTAACCGGATGCGCAGATTGGATAATTCTGCATCAGTATGCGGGGAAGAAGGATTGTGTGGTTTTAATACAAGGCTATGATCTTTTCCGTTCAAGGCATCTGGAAGCACCACATCCTGACGGTAGACCTTTTGCTCTTCGGCTGGGCGTAACAGGTAGGTTGCCTGAGTTTCGAATCGGTTGTAAGAGCGAAGAATGACCACATTCTTTCCCTTTTCAAGTGGAAGAAGTACTTTTTCAGTACGGAACTTCGTACGGTATGGATTCAAGTGTTTGGCAATCAATTTTCCGTTTACGTAGATTTCCATACCGTTTCCAGCTCCTACTTCTGCCAGCACATATTGTGAACGGGGTGCTTCGACTTCTCGCAGAATATAGTAGCTCGCAAACTGAGGACAATCGAGTGTACCTTCTTCTTTTGTTTGTTTCCAGGCTTTACCGGTAAGGGGAGAGTGCTGCAGGTTGGCAGATAAGGAGTCTTTGGCATGGAAAATTCCGTTCCCAGGTCCGCATACATAGGTTTCTCCCCATGTGGGGCTTGAGAGTGAATTTATTTTTTGTTCTTTACCTTTGTTTAAAGTGACGTGATACGTCTTTCCGTCAAGGGTCAAATCAATTTCACGTCCTGCTTCCTGGGAGGTATAAACCACTTCCAACTGCTTTAAAAGCAGTTGTTCAAAATCCCAGCTATAACCGATGACACTCCGGTAGTTGGTGTAATAGTCAAAGCAGGAATAACTGTATTGTGGAGTCGCATTCTGCGCAGTCAGTATTATGCTTCTGACCGTATTCCCGGGCAACGGTTCAATTTTCTTGTCGAAATCAAGTGTCAGTACATGAATCTGTTTGTCTTTATAGGCTGAGGCCGGTATGGTGAGCACCACTTCATCCCCATATTGCAGGTAAGTAGCCATTTTCCCGTCTCCTTTTTGCAAGACATATCCTGGCATTTGGAAGGTAATTTTTCCTTCTTTCGGATAAGTGCCTGAAAGGAACAGATATAAGTGGTTGTCTTTACGGGTCACTGCTCCCCAGTCAAATTCTTGCTGGAATGGAGAAGCTTCTGTTTGATATACAGCGTAACCATAATGAGAAAGCCAGTTACCCATTTGTTCCAGTACTTTTTTTTCAAAATCAACCACTTCGCCGTTTCCTTTAGGGCCGATGTTGAGCAAATAGTTTCCTCCTCTGGAAACTACGTTAATCAGACTGAGAATTTTCTCCCGTACTTTGTCTTCCACCTTGCCGCGTTCCTGCCAGGAGCGGTAGCCCCAAGTCTCATTGAACATGGAAGCGGCGCTTTGCCAAGGAGCATGCAGTGTTTTTTCCGGATAGTCATTGTCGGCCATTACACAAAAATCGTACTGGTCGTTTCCCAGTCGTCCGCTGACCATGCAGTCGGGTTGGTACTGGTGAACCATTTCGTAAAGTTCTTTACTCTGTGCAGGAGTGTTGGAACCCATGTCGAACCAGAGCTCTGAGATAGTTCCGTAGCGAGTCAGCAATTCCTTCAACTGTTGCTTGGTATAATTGTGATGAGCTTCCGTAATGAAATCCGCATTATGCGGTGACATGGGCGAAGCATACGGATAGTGCCAGTCGATGAGTGAAAAGTATAGTCCGAACCGTAACCCTTGTCGGCGGGCTGCTTCTGCCAATTCTTTGACGAAATCCCGTTTGCAAGGGCTGGCATCGTATGAATTGAACGGAGTGGTGGCAGTTTTGAACAGGCAGAATCCATCGTGGTGCTTGCTGGTAAAGATAATGGAGTGCATACCTGCCTTCTTGGCCAGCAAGGCGATAGAGTCTGCATTGAACGCAGTGGGATTAAACTCACTGGCTAATTTTTCGTATTCCTCTTGAGGTATTTGTGCGAAAGCCCGAATCTGTTCACTGTATCCATCTTGAATTTGTTTATGGTTCCAAACTCCTCCCAGTTGTGAATAAAGTCCAAAATGGATGAACATGGAAAACTTATCTCCGTGCCATTGCTGGAAAGCTTGTGGAGAAACTTGGCCTTTCACTCCCAGACCGATTACACACACTAATAAGGTGATAAATAGCTTTTTCATGGGCTTTGCTGAATTCGTTTAAGCAAAGATAAGGAGTTCTTTGTTTTTATAGTGCTTTTTTATGTAATTTTGCAGCCGATTTAAAAACCATTAAAAACAAGTTAAATTCAAATGAAAAAATTATTTCTTTTCGTTCTTCTCCTGTCTGCCTTTGTAGGAGGAGCCGTGGCGCAGAACATTCAGTTACACTACGACTTGGGACGTGCCTTGTACAAATCACTCGACGAACGTCCTTGGGTAACCACCACGGTCGAAATGTTCAAGGCCGACAATTGGGGAAGCACGTATTTCTTTGTCGATATGGATTACACGGATAAGGGAGTGGCTTCAGCCTATTGGGAAATCAGCCGAGAACTGAAATTCTGGAAAGCTCCTTTTTCTGCACACGTAGAATATAATGGTGGTTTAAATTATATCAATAATGCGTTCTTGGGAGGTGCCACTTATTCTTGGAACAACAGTGACTTCTCAAAGACTTTTGGTATTCAGGTGCTCTATAAATACATCCAGAAGAATGCGAAGCCCCACAATTTCCAGTTGACGGGTACGTGGACGCTGAATTTCTGGCAGGAAAAGTTCACTTTCAGCGGATTTGCCGATTTCTGGCGGGAGAAGCATACCGATGTGAACGGGAAGAATCATAACTTCATATTTATCAGTGAGCCTCAGTTCTGGATAAACCTGAACAAGTTCAAGCATGTGAACGACAATTTGAATCTGAGTGTCGGTTCGGAATGGGAGTTGAGTACCAATTTCGCTACTCGCGACGGTTTTTATTTTATTCCGACACTGGCCATGAAATGGAGTTTCTGATAAGGAAATAGACTTAAAGCAATTATAAAATGAAAATGCTGGAAAAATTATTTGGCTTTAATCCTCGAGAAACCCGTGTACGCACGGAAATCTTGGCAGGTATTACTACTTTTTTGACCATGGCCTACATTCTGGCGGTCAATCCGAACATCCTGTCGGCTACGGGGATGGACAAAGGAGCCTTGTTTACGACGACGGTCGTGGCTTCTGCTTTTGCCACTTTGTTGATGGCTTTGTATGCGAAACTTCCTTTCGGACTGGCTCCGGGGATGGGCTTGAATGCCTTTTTTGCCTATACGGTATGTCTGACGCTGGGATATTCCTGGCAGTTTGCTTTGACGGCTGTGCTGCTGGAAGGTATTATCTTTATTCTCTTGACGATTACCAATCTGCGTGAAAAGATTGTGGATGCACTTCCGCTCACGCTTCGAAATGCCATTGGGGCAGGTATCGGTCTGTTTATCGCTTTCATCGGTTTGCAGAATGCCGGTATTATTGTAAACAACGATGCGACTTTGCTTTCACTGGGAGATATCACTTCAGGCTCTGCCTTACTGGGAATTATCGGTTTGCTGGTCACTTCCATCCTGCTGATAAAAAGAGTACGCGGTGCCTTGCTGATTGGTATCCTGCTGACTACCGTGATTGGCATTCCGATGGGGCAGACTCATCTGGATGGCGTGTTCAGTACACCTCCTTCCATAGCTCCGATTTTCTGTCAGTTCCAGTGGGAACATATCTTCACCAAGGAAATGGTCATTGTCGTTTTCACTTTCCTGTTTGTGGATATGTTTGATACCATTGGTACCTTGGTGGGCGTAACCACAAAGGCAGGTATGGTGACAAAAGACGGAAAGATTCCTCATTTGAAGCAGGCTTTCTTGGTAGATGCGGTAGGTACGACAGCTGGAGCCGTATTGGGAACCAGTACCATTACGACCTTTGTGGAGAGTGCTTCTGGAGTAGGAGAAGGGGGACGCAGCGGGCTGACAGCTTTCGTGACCGCCGTTTGTTTCCTGTTGTCCTTGTTCTTGGCTCCTTTCTTCCTGGCTGTTCCGGGAGCTGCTACGGCTCCGGTACTGATTTTGGTGGGACTGATGATGATGTCTTCCGTCAAGAAGGTAGATTTCCTGGATTATTCCGAGGCTATTCCAGCTTTCATCTGTATCATCTTCATGCCGTTGGCTTATAGTATCTCCGATGGTATTGTGCTGGGAATGATCAGTTATGTGCTGATTAACTTGTTGTGCGGACATACCAAGAAGCTGACGCCGGCCATGTACATCTTGTCGGTCATCTTTGTTTTTAAGTTTTTCTTGTAATTTTAGTCCGTTTTAAGGATATAATAGCGCGGAAATGCTGGTGTAATATGAGCTGGTATTTCCGCTTTTTTTGTGTATAATATTCTGTCAAGTGCTTGGTGTTAAAAGGATTTTCCTAACTTTGTTGAATGTGAAATGTATTTTATAATTAAACTTTTAAAATCTAAGACATGAATGATTCTTTTTTAGAAACACGACAAGTCACCAAACGCTATGCCAACCATACGGCATTGGAGGAAGTAAGCATTCAAGTTCCTAAAGGGCAAGTCTTTGGTTTGCTGGGACCCAATGGAGCTGGGAAAACCACGCTAATTCGTATCATTAACCGTATTACAGCGCCCGATGCGGGGGAAGTTTGGTTCGATGGGCACCTTTCCCAACCGCAGGATATTTATTCCATCGGTTATCTTCCGGAAGAACGGGGACTTTACAAGAAAATGAAAGTGGGGGAACAGGCTGTGTATCTGGCCCAACTGAAAGGATTGAGCCGTCAGGAAGCAAAAAAACGTCTGACCGACTGGTTCGATCGGTTTGACATTATGCCTTGGTGGAACAAGAAGCTGGAAGAGCTTTCCAAAGGGATGCAGCAGAAAGTACAGTTTGTCATTACTGTACTTCACCGTCCCCCTTTGTTGATTTTCGATGAGCCGTTCTCCGGTTTCGACCCTGTGAATGCGGAACTGTTGAAACGCGAAATCCTGAAGCTGAAAGAAGAAGGGCATACCATTATCTTCTCTACGCATAACATGGCGTCCGTAGAAGAAATCTGCGACCACATTGCGCTGATCAATCATTCCCAGGTGGTGTTGCAAGGAGCTGTGCAAGACATACGTTCTCAGTATAAGAGCAATCAGTATGAACTGACGGTACGGTCGGGCAATCCTTTACCGGAATCGAATGCTTTTGAGGTGGTTGACAGTCAAGTTGTCGATGCGCAGACGGTCAGCTACAAATTGCGTAAACTGACTGCCATCTCCAATTCGGAAATGTTGTCACTGATTGGCGCCCAAACTGAAATCATTCAGTTCTCAGAATGTATTCCTTCTATGAATGATATTTTTATCCGTACGGTAGAAGGTAAAATTTAATTAAATCTATTTTGCTATGAACAAGACTTGGATTATTATTCAACGTGAATTTATAAATCGAGTGAGCAAGAAATCATTCATTTTGCTCACCATCCTGATGCCGTTTGTGTTTGCGGCACTTATTTTTGTTCCCTTGTGGTTATCTACAGTCAAGGGAGGCGACCAGAAACAGGTAGCGGTCATTGATGCCACCATGAAATACCTGCCTCAGTTCAAGGACGATGAATCCTGGCATTTTGTCGGTGTGCCTCAAATGGAGGCTTCTTTCCGGACAGATTCCAGCGCGTTTGAGGCTGTGGTGGAAATCAAGGCCGACTTAGTGGCTCATCCGGAAGCCGTGACCATTTATTCACGGAAAGAAGTGCCGAACAGTCTTTCTCGACTGGTAGGCGAGACACTTGATGAACAGGTACGCCAGGATAAACTGCTTCACTATGACATTCCTCAGTTACCTTCCATCATGCAAGATATGAACCGGAAACTGAATATCCGAACAATAAAATGGAGTGACGACGGCACGGAAAGCGAATCGAATGCGGGAGCAGCCATGGCCGCCGGCATGGTATTGACTTTCCTTATTTATATGTTTGTAATGTCTTACGGAGGTATGGTGATGCAAAGTGTGATGGAGGAAAAGACCAACCGCATTGTGGAAGTCATTGTGTCTTCTGTCCGTCCTTTTCAGCTGATGATTGGAAAGATTGTGGGTATCGGGCTGGTAGGTGTGGCCCAGCTGGCCATTTGGATTCTGTTGATTGTGGTGTTGTTGGGCATTGCGGGTAGCTTATCCGGCAGTTCCCCGGAGTTGATGGGAGAGGCTTCCGGGTTACTGGCTACACTTCACGGATTGAATTTAGCCAAAATGGGAGGCTTCTTTGTCTTGAACTTCATTGGAGGTTATCTGGTATATGCGTCTATCTTTGCGGCCATCGGGGCGGCCATCAACGGGCAGGAAGATTCCCAGCAGTTTATGACTCCGATTATTCTGTTACTGATTTTTGCGCTGTATGCGGGTATCTATAGTTCCGATAATCCTGACGGACCACTGGCTATCTGGTGCTCCATGATTCCGTTTACTTCTCCTATTGTCATGATGGTGCGTTTGCCTTTCGATGTACCGGTATGGGAAACCGTGCTGTCGGTGGTGATTTTGTATGCCGCTGCTTTCGGTATGATTTGGATAGCGGGAAAGATTTACCGGGTAGGTATTCTGATGTACGGCAAGAAACCTTCTTTCAAGGAAATGATTCGTTGGATTACGTATAAATGACTTTTCAGTACTTCCAGGGCAGTACCGTAGTACTTTCAAGGCAGTACTGCAGTACTTTCAGTGAAGTACTTTAGTACTGTTTAGGAAGTACTGATATTGCCTAAAAGGTTGGTAAATAGTTCCTTTTACATCAAGCTGAAAAAATGATGGAGGAAGTATAAAAAAGCAGAGGCGTCTCAAAATCTGAGACGCCTCTGCTTTTTTATAGAAATCTTCTTTTATTCTTCTTCCGCTTCCAGTAACAGTTCCATTACCTGACAAGCCGATTTGGCGACGGAAGTACCCGGGCCAAAGATGGCCATTACGCCGGCTTTATACAGGAAGTCATAATCCTGTGCCGGGATGACACCTCCGGCAAAGACCAGGATATCTTCACGTCCCAGACGCTTCAATTCGGCAATGATTTGCGGAATCAAGGTCTTGTGTCCGGCAGCCAGTGACGATACACCTACTGCATGTACGTCGTTTTCCACGGCTTCGCGGGCTGCTTCTTCCGGTGTCTGGAACAACGGTCCCATATCCACGTCGAAGCCACAGTCGGCAAATCCGGTTGCTACTACTTTGGCACCACGGTCGTGTCCGTCCTGTCCCATTTTGGCAATCATGACACGCGGACGGCGGCCTTCTTTCTTGGCAAATTCTTCGGTCAGTTCGCAAGCCCGTGCGAAATCTGCGTCCTTTTTACTTTCTGATGAATACACGCCTGATATTGTTCTGATAATTGCTTTATAACGTCCTACGACTTTTTCGCAGGCATCGGATATTTCTCCCAGTGTGGCCCGTACGCGCGCAGCTTCAACAGCCAGTTCCAGCAGGTTGCCCTTGCCGGTACGTACGCATTCGGTGATAGCCTCCAGTGCCTTGTCCACCTCGGCCTGGTTACGCCCTTCTTTCAGGCGGCGCAGATTCTCAATCTGTTCCTGACGTACGGCGGTGTTGTCTACTTCCAAAATGTCAATCGGGTCTTCTTTTTCCAAACGGTATTTGTTGGTACCCACAATGGTCTGCTCGCCGGAGTCGATACGAGCCTGTGTGCGGGCAGCCGCTTCTTCGATACGCATCTTCGGAATACCTGTTTCGATGGCCTTGGCCATACCACCCAGTTTCTCGATTTCCTGAATGTGTTCCCATGCCTTGTGAGCCAGCTCGTTGGTCAAGGATTCCACATAGTAAGAACCTCCCCACGGATCCACGTTCTTGCAAATCTGTGTTTCTTCCTGAATGTAAATCTGCGTGTTTCGGGCGATACGGGCCGAGAAGTCCGTCGGCAAGGCGATGGCTTCATCCAGTGCGTTGGTATGCAGTGACTGCGTGTGTCCCAGTGCGGCAGCCATAGCCTCGATACAAGTACGTCCTACGTTGTTGAACGGGTCCTGTTCGGTCAGTGACCATCCGGAAGTCTGAGAGTGTGTACGCAGAGCCAGTGATTTCGGGTTCTTCGGATGGAACTGTTTTACAATCTTGGCCCACAGCATACGGGCGGCACGCATCTTGGCAATTTCCATGAAATGGTTCATACCGATGGCCCAGAAAAACGACAGACGGGGAGCAAAGGCATCGATGTCGATACCGGCAGCGACTCCCGCACGAAGGTATTCCAAACCGTCGGCCAGGGTATAAGCCAGTTCGATGTCGGCTGTAGCACCTGCTTCCTGCATGTGGTATCCCGAGATAGAGATGGAGTTGAATTTCGGCATCTTCTGAGAAGTGTATTCAAAGATGTCGGAAATAATCTTCATGGAGAAGGCAGGCGGATAAATATAGGTGTTGCGCACCATGAATTCCTTCAGGATATCGTTCTGGATGGTTCCGGCCATTTCTTCCAGTTTGGCACCCTGTTCCAGTCCCGCATTGATGTAGAACGCCATGATGGGAAGCACTGCCCCGTTCATGGTCATGGATACAGACATCTTGTTCAAGGGAATGCCGTCGAAAAGCACCTTCATGTTTTCCAGCGAGCAGATAGACACGCCGGCCTTACCCACATCGCCCACTACGCGCGGATGGTCCGGGTCGTAGCCGCGGTGAGTCGGAAGGTCGAAGGCGACCGACAGACCTTTCTGTCCGGAAGCCAGGTTACGACGGTAAAAGGCGTTGGATTCTTCTGCGGTAGAGAATCCGGCATACTGACGGATGGTCCACGGACGGAAGGTGTACATCATGGAGTATGGGCCACGAAGATAAGGAGGAATACCTGCTACATAGTTCAGGTGTTCCATGCCCTCCAGGTCTTCCTTGGTATATACAGGCTTCACCTGAATCTGTTCAGGTGTTTTCCAGTTGGCGGTGATGCCATTCTCTTTCTGCCATTCCATGCCGTTCTGCGGATGGAAACCGGCAAATATATCGATTTGTGTAAAATTCTGTCTCATAGTGTGCAATTCAAGATAAGAGTTTGCGGTTGTATTCGCGTAAGGTTTCCAGCACGTTGCAACGTACATGGATGAAGTTCTCAATGCCGGCAGCTTTCAGTTCTTCCATGCAGGCCGGGGCACCTGCCACGATAAACATGGCACGTCCGTTGAGGGCCTTGAAGGCTGGAATGGCATATTCGGCATATTCATCGTCACTGGAGCAGAGCACCACGATGTCGGCTTGCGCCTTCATGGCTGCTTCGATACCTTCTTCAATGCTGGCAAATCCTAAGTTGTCGATGACCTGATACCCCGCACAAGCTAAGAAGTTGCAGGAGAACTGGGCACGAGCCTGACGCATGGCCAGGTTGCCGATGGTCAGCATGAATGCCTTCGGACGTTTGCCGGAAGTTTCTGTTTCCAGGCGGAGAGCCTCGAATTCGCTGGCTGCACGTGCCGTCTGCAATTTAACCAAGGCTGTTTCCTCTTTTTCATGACCGCCGCATCCGCATTTCGTACATCCGTCCAGCGGGCGTTTGTCGCCGGCCAGTTCGTTGAAGTTCGGATACTGGTTGGTACCTAACAGAATCTCTTTCCGTTTGGATACCGCTTCGTGACGAGCCTTGTTGCTTTGGTTCACGGCTTCCTGTACGCTGCCGGATTTGACGGCTGCCAACATACCTCCCGCTTCTTCCACAGCCAGGAAAAGTTTCCAAGCCTCTTTCGCGATGGAGACAGTCAGGTTTTCAATATAATAAGAACCGGCAGCCGGGTCGACGATGCGGTTCAGATGAGATTCTTCTTTCAACAGCAGTTGCTGGTTGCGGGCGATACGTTCAGAGAAATCGTTCGGAGTCTCGTAGGTCTTGTCAAACGGCGAAACGGTGATGGAGTTCACACCGGCGATGGCCGCACTCATAGCTTCGGTCTGTGTACGGAGCAGGTTGACATGCGCATCGAACAACGTGAGGTTGAAGTTGGAAGTTTCGGCATGGGCTACCATCTTGCAGGCGCAGTAGCAGGTGCCGTCGGCTCCTGTATTCTTGCAGTCCGTGCGTGGACATTTCGGCTGGTATTGTTTCACGATGTCAGCCCACAACATGCGTGCCGCACGGAATTTGGCAATTTCCATGAAGTAGTTGGAGCTGATGCCGAAATTGAATTTAATTTTCTTGGCTGCCAGTGCGGCGGGCACGCCGGCTTCCACCAGCTGATTGAGGTATTCATTTCCCCAAGCCAGTGCATATCCTAATTCTTGGTAAATATAGGCTCCGGCATTGTTCAGCTGTACCGAGTTGACGGCGATGCAACGGAAATGCGGGTATCCGGCCAGTGTTTCCACCAGTTCCTTTCCGGTGGCGATGACGGCACTTACATCTTTTCCTTTCTGCATCATTTTACTGATGGGGTCGAAGTTCAGCGAGCCTTTCAGCTTCTCAGGTGCATAGCCTTTTTTCTGGAAATACGCTACCAGCAGTTGTGCCAGTTGCAAGGTATGGCGTTGGCAGGTAGAGAAGTTCAGTTCGATGCACTCGCAGCAGATATCCTTCAGCAGGGTGTCGAGGTATTCAGCACTGAGTTCTTTGGCTTTAATCTGGAATCCGAGCGAATCGACTCCTTTATTCAATATGTCAAGGGCTTTTGCATTGGCTTCGGCGGCATCCTCCACCACAATGTCCTGACGGATAAACCACGTGTTGTCGTCTTTCTTTATACCTCTTATATATGGGTACTGTCCGGGAAGTCCTTCAGTGGTTTTCAGTCCTTCCAAATCTTCTTGACGGTAGAACGGCTTCACTTTGAAACCTTCGTTGGTTTTCCATACCAACTTTTTCTCAAAATCGGCTCCTTTCAGGTCGACCATGATTTTGTCCATCCATTCTTGGGTAGACACGGGCGGAAAATCTGAAAAGAGTTTTTCTTTACTATCTGCCATAGTGAATTAGTGTTTTTGTTGATATTCAGATTTAAAATTATAGTGTAGGTAAGTAACCTGCATGGGCAAATATACAAATTTTCCGGTTGTTTATCTTACATTCTTTCTTTTTTTACAGTCTTGAAAGCCTAAAAACGTGAAACTACCAGAATGCTGGTTTTGGTACATGTTAAAGAAAAAAGTGTACATAAGATACTTATTCGGATTCTCTGTCAGGAAAAAAGAAAGAAAAGTTTGCCCTATTGTTTTTAATTGGTTACATTTGCCTTCCGAATAAAAAATTTAATAACTATGAATTGGCTACAAGATTTGTTTACAAATCCCAACTCTATAGCGCATATCGTGGCACTTTATGCTTTTGTGATTGCGGCGGGGGTATTGTTGGGAAAAATTAAATTCTTCGGCATTTCGCTGGGAGTTACATTCGTCTTGTTTGTCGGAATCTTGGCAGGACACTTCGGCTTTACCGGAAATCCGGCCATACTTTCTTTCGTACAAGACTTCGGACTGATTCTCTTTGTCTTCTGTATCGGACTTCAGGTCGGCCCTTCTTTCTTTTCTTCGTTCAAACGAGGGGGTATTACGCTCAACTTGTTGGCAGTGGGAATTGTGGTGCTGAACATTGCCGTGGCATTGATTCTGTATTTCGCCCTGCAAGGCAGAATTGATATTCCGATGATGGTGGGTATTCTTTGTGGAGCGGTAACCAATACACCGGGACTTGGTGCGGCCAACGAGGCGTTGCAGCAACTCCATTATCAAGGACCGGAAATCGCCATGGGATATGCCTGTGCCTATCCGCTGGGTGTGATGGGTATCATCCTTTCCATGATTCTTATCCGTTATATCTGCCGGGTGGATGTAAAGCAGGATAGCGATGAAATCCAAAAAGAGGAAGAAGCCAATCCACACATGAAGCCTTATACCATATCGCTGAAGGTGCAGAACGAGGCCTTGAGTGGCAAGACCTTGTCGCAGGTACAGAACTTTTTGGCACGTGACTTTGTCTGTACACGTATCATTCAGGACGGACACATGATTACGCCAAATGCCAATACAGTGCTTCGCTTGGGTGACCGTATGTTCGTGGTGTGTGCCGAAGATGATTCGGAGGCCATTATGGCTTTCATTGGTCCGAAGATTGAACAGGACTGGGATGTGACGAACCAGCAGGACAAACCGATGGTTTCCCGTCGAATATTGGTGACACAGCCGAACATCAACGGAAAAACCTTGGGAGAGCTTCACTTCAGCAGCATGTATGGGGTGAATGTGACTCGTGTCAACCGTTCGGGTATGGACTTGTTTGCGGCCCGTCAGCTTCGTTTGCAGGTGGGCGACCGTGTGATGGTGGTCGGCCCGCAGGATGCCATCGAACGGGTGGCTAACTTGCTGGGTAACCAGTTGCGCCGTCTGGATCATCCGAACATCGTGACTATTTTTGTGGGTATCCTCTGTGGTATCTTGTTCGGTAGTCTGCCGATTGCCATTCCGGGCATGCCGACTCCGGTGAAACTGGGTCTGGCCGGTGGTCCACTGATTATTTCCATTCTGATTGGCCGTTTTGGTCACAAGGTGAAACTGGTCACCTATACCACGATGAGTGCCAACCTGATGCTGCGTGAGGTCGGTCTGGTACTCTTCCTGGCCAGTGTGGGAATCAAGGCCGGTGAGAACTTCGTGCAGATGGTAGTGGAAGGTGATGGCGTGCTTTATGTAGGAGTTGGTTTCCTGATAACGTTCATTCCATTGATTATTACGGGTATTGTAGCTCGTTGGCATCATCGGGTGAATTACTTCACACTTATGGGTCTGATTGCCGGTAGTAATACTGACCCTCCTGCCTTGGCATACGCCAATCAGATAGCAGGTAATGATGCGCCAGCTGTAGGTTATTCTACGGTATATCCGTTGACCATGTTCTTGCGTATTCTGACCGCACAGTTGCTTGTCTTGCTGATGGCTGGATAAGGTTGGTGGAATTATCATAAGACGAACGCTCTGAATCTGAAAAGGTTCAGGGCGTTTTTGTTTGAAGTAAATTACTTCTGATATTATTTATAACAGGTCTTTCTTAAATGTCCTTATGTGATTATTGTTTTGCCGAAGTAATTTTTATGTCTCTCTATTGGGAAACGTAGGTTTCCTTTACGCGAAACGTAGGTTTTCCGATAGAGAAACGTACGTCTTAGTCAGCAGAAACATAGATATTTTCAGGCAATTCATTTATTTCCTTCTTGGCTTTTGGGGCTTTATTTATTAATGGATTTTTATATTGTTTGCTTCAGTTGAAGGTATTTCATAATTGTATTAAGTTAGTTAGCTTTTTGCAATGAGAATTTTGCTTTCTATTTTTTTAGAAAGTATTCTGAAAATAATAGGAAGAAAAATGAATAATATGTTTTTGTGTTTGTATATTGGATAATATGCGTAAAACGTTCTTTTATTATCTACAGGACTGTGGCATAGTTTCTTTATGTTTAAATGCTATTTGATATTTTTGAAAAATGTGATGCCCCTTTTTTATAGCTTTATTGTAGACTGAAATTATTCATCTTACACAGCATGCGGTATTAATAGTGGGTAAAAGAAAAAGTGATTAAAACGACATTTTGGAGTGAATTTTTATAAAATTTCTTTGCTATATTAATATTATTATATATATTTGTCTTATAATTTAAAAAATAAGGATTTCTTGTTGATTTGTAATAAAAATAGATGATTTACTAGACTTGTTTTTTTGACGTAGTTTATTCTAATTTCCCCTTTTATGAGTGGGTAAAATTAACCTTGAAGTTACTTTTATTATATATGCTATGATTAAAATCTTTAGAACTGTAAAGTGCTGTATCGCTTTTGGCTTTTTGGCAATAGGTACGGCAATGGCTTCGCCTTTGGTAAATGAGGCGAATGTTGATGTGATTCAGCAAACAAATTCATGTAAAGGTATTGTTAAAGATGCTACGGGCGAAGGAGTTATAGGTGCTTCTGTAGTTGTGAAAGGTACAACTAATGGAACTATAACTGGTATTGATGGTGATTTTGAAATTGCTGGAGTAGATAAAGGTGCTGTTATCCAGATTTCTTTTGTGGGTTATGTTACTCAAGAAATTGTTTGGAATGGCCAACCTCTCAATGTGGTATTAAAAGATGACACACAGGCTCTTGAGGAAGTTGTGGTCGTTGCTTTTGGTACGCAAAAAAAAGTGAATGTTACGGGAGCTGTATCTTCTGTAGGAGCAAAAGAAATTGCATCTCGTCCAGTAAGTTCTACAGTAGAAGCACTTCAAGGTGTGGTGCCGGGAATGAATATTTCTACGAGTTCTGATGGTGGCTCTTTAAAAGGAAATAAAGAGTTTAATATTCGTGGTGTGGGTACTATTGGTAAAGGATCTTCAGTGACTCCGCTTGTGTTGATTGATGGTATGGAAGGAGATATCAATGCTATTAATCCACAGGATATTGAGAATATTTCAGTGTTAAAAGATGCTGCAGCTTCTTCGATTTATGGCTCACGTGCTCCTGGAGGTGTGATTTTGATTACTACTAAAAAAGGTAAATCTGGTAAACCAAGTGTAAATTATAATAATAACTTCCGTTTCAATTCTCCTTTGAATATGCCTCACATGGCAGATTCTTATAGTTTTGCCTTGGCTATGAATGACCAGATGGCGAACAATGGGGAAGCGCCAATGTATAGTGAAACAAAACTGCAGCAGATTCTAGCTTATCAAAAAGATAAATCAGCCCCGTTTATGTGGGCAGAAAATTCTGGTCGTTGGAATTCGTTTAATGATCCGGAAAGAAAAGATATGATGCCTGCTGCTAATACAGACTGGTTGCATGAATTGTTTGGCGGTAGTTTTACACATGAGCATTCTCTGAGTGTGAACGGTGGTACAGATATGATGCAATATTATTTATCAGCAAACTATTTGGATGAAGGTGGTTTGTTGAAATATGGCGATGACGGTCGTCAGCGTTATTCGTTCACAGGTAAAATCAATGCTCAATTGGCAAAATGGCTGAAAGTAGGATATAGTATTCGTTTTAATCGTTCGGATTATGATGCTCCTTCATTTGCCAGTGCGGGCGATAATAAGGCAAATGTATTTTATTTTGATGTTTGTCGTTATTGGCCGGTAATTCCTTTGAAAGACCCGAATGGTTATTACACCCAGGAGTCAAAAGTGTATCAGCTTACTCAAGGCGGTCGTTATAAGACCCAATCGGATGTTATCGCTCAGCAGCTTCAGTTGTTGATAGAACCAATAAAAGATTGGAAGACAACCATTGAATTGAATTACCGTATTAACAATGATTTTACTCATACAGATTATCAAACTGTATATGGTTATGATTCCCATGAAATTCCTTTTGTAATTGCTAATACAACCAGCAGCGTGTCAGAATATGCTTTAAAGAGTAACTTCTTTAATCCGAATATTTTTACGGAGTATAGTCTTGAAACACAGAAAGGGCATAATATGAAATTTATGGTTGGTTTCCAAAGTGAATTGTTTAAACAGCGTGACATTACTGCGCAGCAGGATGGAATTATTGCTGGTCTTCCTACTTTGAATACAACTACGACAAATGCCCGTGTGAGTGGTGGTTATGCTGAATGGGCTACTGTGGGATTCTTTGGACGTGTAAACTATGACTATAAAGGACGATATTTGTTGGAGGCTAATCTTCGTTATGACGGAACTTCACGTTTCTTGAAAAATAAACGTTGGAATCTATTCCCTTCTTTCTCTGCAGGATGGAATGTGGCTCGTGAAGCATTCTTTGAACCATATACTCATATTGTAAATAATCTTAAAATTCGCGGTTCATGGGGTGAACTTGGTAATCAGAATACAGACAATTGGTATCCATTTTATCGTGTGATAGATTATAAACCTAATAATGGTGGATGGATTGTGAATGGGGTGAAACCAAATACAGCAGCTGAAGGCAAGTTGGTATCTGCTTTGTTGGGATGGGAAAAAACACAAACTCTTGATCTTGGTTTTGACCTTGGCATGTTGAATAATCGTTTGAATGTGAACTTTGATTATTTCCAGAGAAAGTCAAAAGATATGGTTGGGCCGGGTATGGAACTTCCGGGAGTACTTGGTATTGCAGTGCCTGATGTAAATAATTTGGATATGACCTCTAAAGGATGGGAAATTCAGGTGAGTTGGAGAGATCAGATTAAGGATTTCCGTTATGGTGTGACTCTTGCTCTTTCAGATAATCAGGTTGTTATTGATAAATATCCTAATCCGTCGAAAGACCTTGAACAGAAATATTATGATGGTGCACATTTAGGTGATATTTGGGGTTATCAAACTGTGGGTATAGCTAAAACTCAGGATGAAATGAATAAGCATCTTGAAACTGCTAAACCTTCATGGGGTGACAACTGGGGTGCAGGTGATGTGATGTATGCTAATATTGATGGAAAAGATGGTGTAAATGAAGGAGCAAATACATTGGATGATCATGGTGATAAAGTGCTTTTGGGTAATAGTACACCACGTTATAATTTTGGTTTGAATCTTGATGCTGCATGGAAAGGATTTGATTTGAAGATTTTCTTCCAGGGTACTTTGAAACGGGATTATATGCCAGCTTCTGATGCAACTATGTTCTGGGGGTCAGTAGGCTACTGGCAAGCTAACTTTTTTGAGCCTCACTTAGACTATTTCAGACCAGAAAATACAACTAATCCACTTGGTCCTAATGTAGACGGTTATTATCCTCGTCCGATGAATAGTGACAAGAATAGACGCGCTCAGAGTCGTTATTTACAAAATGCAGCGTATGCACGTTTAAAAAATGTGACATTGGGTTATACTTTGCCGAGTGAATTGACAAAAAAATTCTATGTGAATAACTTGCGTTTCTTTGTGTCTGCTGAGAATTTGTTTACTATTACCAGCTTGTGTGATACTTTTGATCCAGAAACAATTGGTGTAGGTAACTGGGACGGATGTACCTACCCTCTTTCTAAAACGATTTCATTTGGTTTAAGTGCAACATTCTAATTTAAAAAGTATAAGCGATATGAAAAAATATATAGGAATATTATCGATTGGCGTGATACTCATGGGTGGGTTGACTGCTTGCAATGATTTTCTTGACAGAGAACCTTTGGACAAAGTGACGCCAGAAGTCTTCTTCTCCTCAGAAGATGATCTTGCTACATATGCAATAAAGTGTTATAGCTTTCAGACTGTAACGGAAGCGTATGGTGCGAATTTGTTTGGCTTGGATAATCATACGGATAATCAGGCAGGGACAGACATTCCAGCCTATTGGATTCCAGGACAGAAACAAGTTGCTGCAAATGTAGGTGATTGGAAGTGGGAGGAAATACGTGCATGTAATTATTTCTTTGACAATGTCCTTGAGAAAGAAAAGAATAATGAAATAGTAGGCTCTCCTGATAACATCAGACATTATATAGGCGAGATGTATGTACTAAGAGCATATAAATATTTTGATATGCTGAAAAAGTTTGGTGACTTGCCTATTATTGAAACAGCTTTGCCTGAAGATAAAGAAACTTTGATGAAGGCAAGTGTAAGGCGTCCTCGACATAAAGTCGCTGAGTTTATAATTAATGATTTGATAGAAGCTGAAAATAGATTGTTAGAAACTCCTCCGGGAGGAAAGAATCGAATCAGTCGTAATGTGGCTTATCTTTTGCATAGTCGTGTAGCTCTTTATGAAGCAACATGGGAAAAATATCATGCAGGAACTGCTTTTGTTCCAGGTGGAACAGGTTGGCCGGGAAAAGATAGTGAAGGCTATGATGCAGCTAAGCAAATTGATTATTTCTTAACTGAAGCTATTAATGCTGCACAGGTTGTAGGAGACAAGATTGTAGATAAGCTTGCTGAAAATACAGAAGAACCAGAGGGAATGGATGTGAATTTAGGTTCTACGAATCCTTATTATACCATGTTCTGCGACGAAAATATGGAAGGTTATGATGAGGTGCTGATGTGGAAAAAATTTGATTTAGGTTTAGGTGTTACGAATAATCTTCAAATGGAACTCTGTCGTAATGGCGCTGGTACAGGATGGACGAGAGGTATGGTTAATTCATTCTTGATGAAAAATGGTCTTCCTTTTTACGCTAATAATTCTGGGTATGACGAAGCTTGGGAAAATGAAGGTGTAAACAAGGCTTTAACTGGTAGAGATTCAAGAATTGTAATTTTCACAAAGAAGCCTTATGATTTTATTGCTGAACAATATAAACAAGATGCTGATGGAAAGTATGTGAGTGCTTCTGGTACGGTTCTTGCAAAAGGTGACGTAAATTATTATACATCAGCTGGAAAAGAAGATACCTGTAAGATTGATTATATCTTTGGTACTAACATTGCGATGGCTCCGACAGGTTATATTGTGAAAAAAGGAAAACATTATTCTTATTTGATGGCTCTTAACCACAATAATGGTACTTCTGGAGGCATTGTGTTCCGTGGGGCTGAAGCTTTGCTTAACTATATGGAGGCTTATTATGAAAAGAATAAGTCACTTGATAGTAGAGCTGAAAAGTATTGGAAAGCTTTAAGAGACCGTGCTGGAATTACAGCTAATCATACAGTGACAGATGCTGCTACTAATATGACCGAGGAAGCAAGATGGGATTGGGCTGCTTATTCTCATGGAAAACTGTTAGATGATGTAACACTTTATAACATTCGTCGTGAACGTCGTAATGAACTTTGTGCGGAAGCTTTCAGATGGGATGATTTGAAACGTTGGAGAGCGATGGATCAATGGTGTGATAAGCCTTATCAGATAGAAGGTGCGAAATTCTGGGGAACAATTTATGATAGTAATAAGGCTTTGATGGAGAAATGTGTTGTTGATGCTGATAAGGGAAATATGTCTTCTAAGGATTTGAGTAAGTATATTTGTCCTTATCAAAAGGTGACATCAAATAATTCTATTGCTAAACAAGGTGGTTTCTTGTTCTCTAAAGCTCAATATCTTGAGCCTATCGGTGCGGCGGCATTCCGTCAGACAGCTGTTGATCCGAATGATTTTTCTACTTCTGTTATCTATCAGAATCCGGGATGGAAAATTGAAGCTAGCACAGGAGCACAGCCTATTGAATAAAGGATAATTTGAGTACGTATTATAATAGCATGGAGTGACAATTTCTTAAAGTTGTCATTCCATGCTGTTTGTTTTATGTAAGAATATGTTGAAATAAACAGAATTTGCAAATTCAGGATTTTCTTGATACCTTGCACGGTGAATTTAGCTGGAAATGGAATTTATGAATCAAAAACTATACAGATTGGGTGCACTGTTGCTTGTATTGGGAATATGCCTAGTAGTATTCCCTGTGTACGCTGTGGCCGACGGAGAGTTTGCCACCTGGACGGGAGTACGGGTAGACTGGCAATTCAATCCAAAGGTGAAATTCAGAGGTACATTTCAGGCCCGTACCCAAAACGGTTTGAGAGAGATGGAACGGGGAAGGCTGAATGTAGGGATGAATTACCGTGTGCTGCCATTGTTGCAGTTAAAAGGGTATTACGAATTGCAATACCGTAACCGTGGGGCTGCCGGATGGAAAATAGGGCATCGCTATCAGGCCGGTTTTATCGTTTCAGGAACCAAACAAAATATAAAGTTGGGTTGGCGGGAGCTTTTGCAACATACATTTATTGGTGGAACAAATGAAGTGCAGTTGCGCTCACGCTTGAGACTGGCTTATGAGCCGGGCAACTGGATTGCGTATCCTTATTTCTCGGTGGAAGCATTTCAGCCGGTGGGGGACAAGGCTTTCTTCTCCTTGCCACGCGTCCGTTATCGTCCGGGAGTGCGATGGCCTTTTTCCCGTAAAACGGCATTGGATGTATATTATTGCCGCCAATATGACGTGAAGCGCTGCCTGAATATTTTGGGACTTAATTTAGAGATAAAACTATAATTGAAAATAATATGAATTTCTTGGATTTAGTAACAATGCGTCATTCCGTGCGGAATTATGAAACGCGTGCGGTGGAAACAGAAAAATTAGACTATGTGCTGGAATGTGTACGCTTGTCTCCTTCGGCTGTGAATTTTCAGCCTTGGAAATTTGCCGTAATCACCGATGAGGCCCGCTTGTCACAACTGAAAAAAGCTTACCCCAGAGACTGGATGGAAAATGTGCCTTGCATTATCGTGGCTTGTGCCAATCATGAGGAATCCTGGCATCGCAAGTCGGACGGAAAAGACCATGCAGATGTTGATGTGGCTATAGCCGTAGAGCATCTTTGCCTGGCTGCAACGGAGCAGGGATTAGGCACTTGCTGGGTATGCAACTTTGATGTACCGCTTTGTAGGGAAGTGCTTTGTCTGCCTGATTCCATGGAGCCGGTAGTGATGATTCCTGTGGGTTATGCAAAAGAACAAGAAGTGTCAACTAAAAAACGCAAATCGCTGGAAGATATTTTATTTTGATAGTGATTTAGCGAATTCGTAAACAAATTATCAAATATTTAACGAGTTTTAGCTGCAATATTTGCTTGAATTTTCTACTTTTGGGACGCTCTTTGGAACTTAGTTTTCTGAAGAGCACCTTATTTATATACATTCAAATTAATTGAAAAATGGAAAACTTTGAACTGGGATTATTGCTGATGGTGGTTGGTATGGTCACTGTCTTCTTAATTCTGCTCATCGTTATCTGGTTAAGTCAACTTCTGATTTCCATTGTCAATAAAGTAGCTCCAGAGGAAGCTCCGAAAAAGAAAAACACTTCATCGGGAGCATCTACTGATGCAGGTGCAATGGATGCCATCAAGGCAGCCGTCGACATTTTGACAGCCGGAAAAGGCCAGGTAATAAAAGTAGAAAAGTTGCAGTAGTCCATTAGAAAAACACGCATGTAAAATCATGGAACAGAAAGAAGTCAAATTTAGTTTGGTTTTCCGCGATATGTGGCAGAGTGCCGGAAAATACGTACCGCGTGTAGACCAGTTGGTAAAGGTGGCCCCAGCCATTATTGAAATGGGGTGTTTTGCCCGTGTAGAAACCAACGGGGGAGGTTTTGAACAAGTTAACCTGTTATTCGGGGAGAATCCGAACAAGGCCGTCCGCGAGTGGACAAAGCCTTTTCACGAAGCCGGTATTCAGACGCACATGCTCGACCGTGCGCTGAACGGTTTGCGAATGAGTCCGGTGCCTGCCGATGTACGAAAATTGTTCTATAAGGTAAAGAAAGCACAAGGTACAGATATTACCCGTACATTTTGCGGACTGAATGATGTGCGCAACATTATTCCTTCTATCGGTTATGCGCACGATGCTGGCATGATTTCCCAGTGCTGTCTTTGCATTACTTATTCTCCGATTCATACTGTAGAATATTACCTGGATATGGCCAAGAAGCTGATTGATGCAGGATGCGATGAAATCTGTATCAAGGATATGGCAGGTATCGGCCGTCCGGTATTCTTGGGCAAGCTGGTAGCCGGTATCAAGAAGATTAAAGATATCACGATTCAGTATCACTCACATGCGGGACCGGGTTTCAACATGGCTTCTATTCTGGAAGTCTGCAAGGCCGGTTGCGATTACGTGGACGTAGGTATGGATCCGTTGTCTTGGGGTACAGGACATGCAGATGTTATCAGTGTACAGGCTATGTTGAAAGATGCGGGCTTCAAAGTGCCTGAAATCAATATGCAGGCTTACATGAAGGTTCGTTCATTGATTCAGGAATTCATGGACGACTTCCTGGGCTTGTACATCAGTCCGAGAAACCGTCTGATGAACTCTCTGTTGATCGGACCGGGACTGCCGGGCGGTATGATGGGTAGCTTGATGGCCGACCTGGATACCAACTTGGAATCTATCAACAAATATAAGGCAAAACGGAACCTGCCGTTCATGACTCAGGATGAGCTGCTGATCAAGCTGTTCGACGAAGTAGCTTACGTATGGCCGCGTGTGGGTTATCCGTGTCTGGTTACTCCGTTCAGCCAGTACGTAAAGAACTTGGCCATGATGAACGTCATCCAGATGGAAAAAGGCAAGGAACGTTGGGGCATGATTGCCGACGATATCTGGGACATGATTTTGGGCAAGGCTGGACAATTACCGGGCAAGCTGGCTCCTGAAATCGTAGAAAAGGCAGAGCGTGAAGGACGTAAGTTCTTTACAGGTAACCCGCAAGACAACTATCCGGACCAGCTGGAGAAATATCGCCAGATGATGTGGGAAAAGAAATGGGATACCGGACAGGACGACGAAGAACTCTTCGAATATGCCATGCATCCAGCTCAGTATGAAGCCTACAAGAGTGGAAAGGCTAAGGCTGACTTCCTGGAAGACGTGAAGAAACGTCGTGAAGCCAAGGAAGAAGTCCACATGGCCAACGACCAGACCAAGGTATTGACGGTAGACGTCAACGGACAGGCTTATAGGGTAACGGTAGCCTTTGGCGATGTTAATCCGGCGAAACTGGCAGGTCAGGCAGGTGCAGAAGCTGCGGCTGCTCCGGTACCGGCTGGTGAAGGAAAAGAAATCCTTTCTCCGCTGGAAGGTAAATTCTTCCTGACAAAAGGTGCCCAGGAAACTCCGGTGAAAGTGGGTGACAAGGTAAATAAAGGTGACGTGATTTGCTATGTGGAGGCAATGAAGACTTACAATGCCATCCGTGCAGAATTCAGTGGAACGGTGACCGCCATTTGTGTAAATTCCGGTGATTCCGTATCAGAAGATGACGTATTAATGAAGATTTTGTGATGGAAGATATATTAGAAAGATTATATGATATGACCGCCTTCAGCAACATTGCTGCTGACCCGCGGTTTCTCATCATGTATGCCATCGCTTTCGTCCTGCTCTATCTGGGTATCAAGAAACAGTATGAACCGCTGTTGCTGGTGCCTATCGCTTTCGGTGTGTTGCTGGCCAACTTCCCGGGAGGCGATATGGGGGTTGTGCAGGCCGACGAGAACGGAATGGTCATGGTGAACGGTGTGATGAAGAACATCTGGGAAATGCCGCTGCATGAGATTGCGCACGACCTGGGACTGATGAACTTCATTTATTATATGTTGATTAAGACGGGATTCCTTCCCCCGATTATTTTCATGGGTGTAGGTGCGCTGACCGACTTTGGTCCGATGCTGCGTAATCTTCGTCTTTCTATTTTCGGTGCGGCTGCCCAGTTGGGTATTTTTGCCGTCCTGCTGGTTTCTATTCTGATGGGCTTCACTCCGAAGGAAGCTGCTTCTCTGGGTATCATCGGTGGTGCTGATGGTCCGACAGCCATCTTTACCACTATTAAGCTGGCTCCTCATTTGCTGGGTCCGATTGCCATTGCGGCTTATTCTTACATGGCGCTGGTTCCGGTTATTGTGCCGCTGGTGGTACGTATCTGGTGTACGAAGAAGGAATTGTCCATCAACATGAAGGAACAGGAAAAGAAATATCCTTCAAAGACAGAAATCAAGAACCTGCGTGTACTGAAAATCATTTTCCCGATTGCATGTACTACGATTGTGGCCTTGTTCGTGCCGAGTGCAGTGCCTTTGATTGGTATGCTGATGTTCGGTAACCTGGTGAAGGAAATCGGTAGCAACACTTCCCGTTTGTTCGATGCCGCTTCCAACAGCATCATGAATGCGGCTACTATCTTCTTAGGTATTTCCGTAGGAGCAACCATGACAACCGATGCCTTCCTGAACTGGACAACTATCGGTATCGTGATTGGTGGTTTCCTGGCTTTCGCTTTGTCTATCTCTGGTGGTATCTTGTTTGTGAAGGTGGTCAACCTCTTCACCAAGAAGAAGATCAATCCGCTGATTGGTGCTACCGGATTGAGTGCTGTGCCGATGGCCAGCCGTGTAGCCAACGAAATTGCCTTGAAATATGACCCGAAGAACCACGTGCTGCAATATTGCATGGCAAGTAATATTTCCGGTGTAATCGGTTCTGCCGTAGCAGCCGGTGTGCTGATTTCCTTCCTCGGATAACCTAGGTGGAACTTCAGTAAAATAAAAAAGGATTGCAAAGTGAAAGAGTCGCTTTGCAATCCTTTTTTGTTATGGATATCCTGAAGAGGAGGGTTCAATCTGCTTTTTTCTGCAAATGGTTGTGGATGACGGTGAGGAAGTCTTTGCCGTATCTTTCTTTCTTGAACTCACCGATGCCGCTGATTTCACCGAACTCTTCTATGCTTTGGGGTTTCTTGAACGCCAGCAGATGCAAGGTCTTGTCTGATAAGACGATGTAGGCCGGGATAGCCAGTTGGTCGGCCAGGTCTTTCCGGAGCAAACGGAGCTTTTCAAATAGTTCGGCATCTTCTTCTTCAAAGATGGTAGAGGAGAACATGGGTACGGGAGCCGCCGCTTTGTGACCTTTTGCCGCAGTCTTCTTGCCGTGCGATTCCTCCCGTTTGATGACCACCAGTGGGGCACGTTCTTTTCCAAAGAGGACCTTTTTCCCGGAAGGGGTAATTTTCAGGTGATTGTTTTCGTTGTAGGCAATTTCAAAATATCCGAGGTTCAGCATCTGAAGCAGGTAATCCTGCCAGTCTTTTCCAGGTACATCGCGGCCTACACCATACGTCTTCAGTTTGTCGTAGCCTTTTTCAAGGACTTCGGAAGAGGCGTAACCTTTCAGAATGTCAATGAGCGTACGGGTACCGATTTGTTGGTCGGTACGGGCTATGGCACTCAGGGCTTTTTGTACGATGATGGTACCGTCAAAGCGTTCCGGCGGATTTTTGCACACATCGCAGTTGCCACAATCGTGATCCATAGTTTCTCCAAAGTAGTTCAGCAGGATTCTCCGGCGGCAGATGTCAGATTCCGCATACTGCTGCATGCGGTTCAGTTTTTCCAGGTTGATGCTCTGCTGATGGCTTTCGGCAGCAAAGCGCGACAAGAGGATGATGTCGCTGAAGGAATAGAACAGCAAGGTTTCACTGGGAAGTCCGTCGCGTCCTGCCCGTCCGATTTCCTGGTAAAAGTTTTCAATGCTTTTGGGAAGGTTGTAGTGAATGACCCATCTGACATTCGACTTGTCAATTCCCATGCCGAAAGCAATGGTGGCGCAGATAATCTGTATGCGGTCGTTGATGAAATCATCCTGCATCATTTCCCGCTGCTCGTTCGATAATCCTGCATGGTAGACTCCTACGTCGAATCCTTCGTTTTCAAGGAGGCTGGCTACCTTTTCTGTCCCGTTGCGGCTCATGCAGTAGATGATGCCGCTTTCGTTCCGGTGGCGTCGCAAGAATTTGACAATGGTTTTTATTTTTTCTTTCTGCGGATAGCCTCGTTTCACCTCCAGACTCAGGTTCGGGCGGTCGAAGGATGAAATGAAGATTTCCGGATTGCGCATTTCCAGTTGCTGTATGATGTCTTCACGGGTGATTTTGTCGGCCGTGGCAGTCAAGGCCACTACCGGCACGTGGGGAAAGAAACGTCGGATGTTCTTCAATTGGGTATATTCCGGACGGAAGTCATGTCCCCAGTGAGAGATACAATGCGCCTCGTCGATGGCGAACAGGGAGATGTTGATGTCGCGCAGCAGATAGTTCATTTCAGACATCAGCCTTTCGGGCGATATATAAAGCAGTTTGACTCTTCCTTGTACGCATTCAAAGTAAAGCTGGGCGTTGGTCGCGTCGTCGTTGGTACTGTTTAACGCACGGGCTACGATACCGTTGGCTTGCAAGGATTCCACTTGGTCTTTCATGAGAGATATCAGTGGAGAAACCACAATGGCGGTTCCTTCCATCAGGAGTGCCGGCAGTTGGTAACACATGGATTTTCCGCCTCCGGTAGGCATAAGTACCAGTGTGTCTTTCTTTTGCAGTATGGTGGAAATGATTTGTTCTTGAAGCGGACGGAAAGAAGTATACCCAAAATAAGATTTGAGCGTTTTCAGCATTTTTTCTCTCATGATTCTAAATTTATACACAAAGATAGGCAAAAAATTAGAGACTTTCCGCTTTCTCTTATTTTTGTCCGGGGGTGAAGTTTTTTGGTAAACTTTTTGGGGGGATTGTTGTGAGATTGAAAAACTTCTGCGATTTTTGTATAATTATGTACGAACGAACAATGCTTGTTAAAATAAATCAGGAATGAGTACAAAAGAAAAATTCGATTATATCGTAGAACAATTTGCCGATCTGCAATTGTTGCGCTATTGTGTGTCCGGTTTTGAGCATTTGTCTTTAAGGCAGAAAGAACTGGTGTATTATTTGTCACAAGCCGCATTGGAGGGAAGAGACATCCTGTTTGATCAGAACGGAAAGTATAATCTGCAAATCCGGAAATTGTTGGAAGTGGTTTATACCACTTATTCGGGCGACAAGAATGATAAAGAGTTCCAAGGACTGGAAGTCTATTTGAAACGGGTTTGGTTTTCCAGTGGCATATACCATCATTATGCCTGTGATAAGTTTGTGCCGGGTTTCTCGTCGGAATTCTTACGGAAATGGATTGACAAAGTGGATGTGTCACAGCTTCCATTGAAGGCTGGACAATCGGTGGAGGACATGTGTCAGGAGTTGTTCCCGGTGATATTTGATCCGAAAATCATGCCTAAACGGGTGAATCAGGCGGATGGGGAAGACCTGGTGGTGACCTCAGCAGCCAACTATTATGAAGGGGTGACGCAGCAGGAAGCGAGCAGTTTTATGCACAGCAGAAGTCGCAGGGAGATTCGCATCCGGTGATGTATGGAATGAACAGCCGTCTGGTGAAGAAAGAGGGTGTCTTGCAGGAAGAAGTATGGAAACTGGGCGGAATGTATGGGAAAGCCATTGAAAAGATTGTTGCCTGGCTGGAGAAAGCGGAAAAGGTGGCAGAGAACGATTCACAGCGCGAGGTGATTCGACTGTTGGTGGATTTCTATCGTACCGGCGACTTGAAAGTGTTTGATGCATATTCAATTGCCTGGCTGAAAGATACGGATTCGAAGGTGGATTTCGTCAACGGATTTATTGAAAGCTACGGCGATCCGCTGGGTATGAAGGCCAGCTGGGAGTCTATTGTCAATTTCAAGGATGAGGAAGCTACCCGGCGTACAGAAATCATCAGCCAGCATGCCCAATGGTTTGAAGATCATTCTCCGGTGTCTCCTTCTTTCAAGAAAGAGGTGGTAAAGGGAGTTTCAGCTAAGGTGATTACGGCTGCAATGCTGGGCGGCGATTTGTATCCGAGTTCGGCCATTGGCATCAATCTGCCTAATTCCAACTGGATTCGTAGTGTGCATGGTTCTAAGTCGGTGACGATTGGAAACCTTACGGATGCTTATAATAAGGCTGCCAAAGGCAATGGTTTTCGCGGCGAGTTTGTGTACAGTCAGGCGGAAAAGGACTTGCTCGAGAAATATGCCGACATCACCGGTGACCTTCATACCGACCTACACGAATGTGTGGGGCATGGTTCCGGCAAATTGTTGCCGGGAGTGGATCCGGATGCCTTGAAAGCGTATGGCTCTACCATTGAAGAAGCCCGCGCCGATTTGTTCGGTTTGTATTATCTGCCCGACAAAAAGCTGGTGGAACTGGGGCTGACTCCTGATGAAGAAGCGTATAAGGCCGAATATTATGCGTATATGATGAACGGATTGCTAACCCAGATGGTGCGTATTGAGCCGGGATGCGATCTGGAAGAAGCGCACATGCGCAACCGTCAGCTGATTGCCCGTTGGGCCCTTGACAACGGTAGACCGATGGATGTGGTGGAACTGGTGAAAAAAGAGGGTAAGACGTATGTAAGAATCAATGATTATTCCCAGTTACGCAAATTGTTCGGCAGGTTGTTGAGCGAGATTCAGCGTATCAAGAGTGAAGGTGATTACGAAGCAGCTCGTACGTTGGTAGAAAGATATGCCGTGAAGCTGGATGCATCGCTTCACGAAGAAGTGCTGGCTCGTTATCGTGCCTTGCATCTGGCTCCTTACAAGGGATTTGTCAATCCGGTATATCGTCCGGAATACGATGCGGATGGCCGGATGGTGGACGTGAAAGTAGATTATACAGAAGGTTATAAGGAACAGATGCTTCGTTATGGCCGCGATTATTCTAATTTAAAAATTTGATGATGACAGAAGTAGAAATACATGAAACGATAAGAGAAATCAAGTCAAAGTTCCGTTTGTTTATGAATGGAGTGATTTCTCAAAGTATGCGGGAGAAAGGATTTGATTATAAGTTGAATTTTGGCATTGAATATCCCCGCATTAAAGAAATAGCGGCGGAGTATGAGCCCAATCATGAACTGGCTCAGGCCTTGTGGAAGGAGAATATCCGCGAGTGTAAAATTATGGCCGGTTTGCTCCAGCCTGTAGAAATGTTCTATCGGGAAATTGCAGAAATATGGATAGAAGACATGCACTATCCGGAACTGGCTGAATATACCGTGATGAATCTTTTCCAGCGTTTGCCATACGCTTCGGAGGTGGTTTTCCCATGGATGGCCGACGAACGTGAATATTTCCAGCTTTGCGGGTATCTGTTGATGGCCCGTCTGCTGATGAAAGGATGGACATTGAACGAGCGGGCAGAGGAGGAATTCTTGGACCAGGCTTTTACCGTATTGGAAGGAGATTCAGATATGCGTAATGTGGCGGGAAAGGCGGTTTGTAAATTTGCCTTGCAGTCGAAAGCAAACGCACGTAAGGTGCTCCGTATGTTGGGAAATCTTATAAAATCGTCAAAATCTGAGGTTCGTATGGTAGCTGAAGAATTAAAAAATGAGATAGAATATAGCCTGTAATCTTTCTAAATTACTCAAAAAAATATAACTTTGACCGCTGAACGATTATTGGGATGGAAGAGAACATAAAAGATACAGTCAAGCAAATCCTTACAGAGTATTTGCAGAAGAACGGACATCGGAAGACGCCTGAACGTTATGCCATACTTGAGACGATTTATTCCATCAAAGGGCATTTTGATGTGGATGAGTTGTATAGCTATATGGCGGAAAAGGAGAAGTTCCGGGTGAGTCGTGCTACCCTGTATAATACCATTATTTTACTCATAGATGCCGGGTTGGTCATCAAGCACCAGTTTGGCAATACTTCCCAGTATGAACGCTCGTATAACAATGAAACCCATCATCACATGATTTGTACCAGCTGTGGAAAGGTGTCGGAGTTTGAAGATGAGAACCTGAAACAGGCTATTGCGCAGACAAAGCTGAAGGGATTTTATGCTTCGCATTATTCTTTATACATCTATGGCTTGTGCAACAAGTGCATGGCGGCGAAACGGAAGAAGAAATAATACCAAAGAATATATAAAACAAAAAGAATCATGAAAGTAGATGTTTTGCTAGGTTTACAGTGGGGCGACGAAGGAAAAGGTAAAGTAGTCGATGTGTTGACTCCCCGTTATGATGTGGTTGCCCGTTTTCAGGGAGGCCCGAACGCCGGACATACTCTTGAATTTGAAGGTCAGAAATATGTGCTCCGTTCTATTCCTTCTGGAATTTTCCAGGGTGATAAGGTAAATATTATTGGAAATGGAGTGGTACTTGATCCGGCTCTGTTCAAGGCGGAAGCGGAAGCATTGGAGGCAAGCGGACATCCGTTGAAAGAACGTTTGCATATTTCCAAGAAAGCCCATCTGATTCTTCCTACTCACCGTATCCTAGATGCCGCATACGAAGCAGCCAAAGGTGCGTCTAAAGTAGGGACTACCGGAAAAGGTATTGGTCCTACCTATACTGACAAAGTGAGCCGTAACGGATTGCGTGTGGGTGACATCCTGCATAACTTTGAAGCAAAATATGCTGCAGCCAAGGCACGTCATGAAGCTATCTTGAAGAGTTTGAACTATGAATATGATATTACAGAACTTGAAAAACAATGGATGGAAGGCATTGAATACCTTCGTCAGTTCCATTTGGTAGACAGTGAGCATGAAATCAATCGTTTGCTGAACGAAGGCAAGTCTGTGCTTTGTGAAGGTGCTCAGGGAACCATGCTCGATGTGGATTTTGGTTCTTATCCTTTTGTGACTTCTTCCAATACCATTTGTGCCGGTGCTTGTACAGGACTGGGATTGGGTCCTAACAAAATCGGTGAAGTGTATGGTATCATGAAAGCTTATTGTACACGTGTGGGTTCAGGTCCGTTCCCTACCGAACTTTTCGATGAAACTGGTAAGACAATCCGTGATTTGGGACATGAATATGGAGCTGTGACAGGTCGTGAACGTCGTTGCGGATGGATTGACTTGGTTGCCTTGCGTTATGCGATTATGATTAACGGGGTTACTCAGTTGATTTTGATGAAGAGCGATGTGCTGGACGGTTTTGACACTATCAAGGCTTGTGTGGCGTATAATGTGAATGGGGAAGAAATCGATTATTTCCCGTTTGATATTACAGAAGGAGTAGAACCGGTATATGCAGAGCTTCCGGGCTGGAAGACTGATATGACTAAGATGACGAGTGAGGATGAATTCCCTGAAGAATTCAATGCGTATATCACTTTCTTGGAAGAACAGCTGGGAACTCCGATAAAGATTGTGTCTGTAGGTCCCGACCGTGAACAGACAATCGAACGTTACGTGGATTGATTTATTTATCTGAATAAATTGGGAAAGCCATCCTTTTAAGGATGGCTTTTTTTGTTCTTTTAATGAAGCTGATTATGTCTTAATTCTTTTGTTGTTTCTATCTTTTTGATAGGTGTAATTATCTATATATTGCTTTTTGATTTTGTTTTTATCTCACGGCTTTTATTGTTATCTTTTGTTTATTCTCTTTGTTTTTCTTGCTGTTTATATTATTGGTTGTTGTATTAAAGATGAATTGATATTCGTTTTGACATGTCATTTTGATGTTTTTTATTATTTTATGTGATATTTTATTGCTTGATTGATTAAATATATATCTTTGTGGTATTGTTAATGAGTTTTAATGTGTGTTTATAATGTGTTTTATTAACTAAACGAGATTTATTTATGTTTAATCAAAGGAGGGATTTATGAAAAGGAAACTTACATTGATGCTGACCTTTCTGTTTGTATGGATGGGAGTAGCATGGTCGCAAGGATTAACGGTGAAAGGTGTGGTGACTTCAGAAGAAGACGGGCTTCCTATTGTAGGAGCATCAGTGCTGGTGAAAGGTACTACCCAAGGAACCATTACCGATGTGGATGGTAATTTTGAGATTTCAGGTGTGAAGGCTGGAAGCAAGACCTTAATTGTTTCATTTGTAGGAATGAAAAGTCAGGAGGTAGCGATAAAGCCCAATATGAAGATTGTATTGCAGTCGGATACGGAAACCTTGGATGAGGTAGTGGTTACCGCAATGGGTATTTCAAGAGAGAAGAAAGCATTAGGATACGCCTTGCAAGAAGTAAAATCGGATGAAATTACTCAGGCCGCACCGTTGAATGTGGCTAATGCACTTTCGGGAAAAATTGCCGGAATACAGATTACTTCGCAAGGTGGACAGGTCGGAGCCTCTCAAAATATTGTAATCCGTGGTAATTCTTCATTTGGAAACAATGCACCTTTGATTGTAGTGGATGGGGTGCCTGTGCAGAATGATAACGGAACCGGTTCATCTGTCAATCTGGGTTCAGGTTTGAATGATATTAATCCGGAAGATATTGAATCCATATCGGTATTGAAAGGTGGTTCGGCAGCCCTTTATGGTATGCGTGCCGGAAACGGTGTTATCCTTATCACAACCAAGTCGGGTAAAAAAGATAAAGGCGTACAGATATCGTATGACGGAAGTTTTACGGTTGACCAGATTTATAACTTGCCAAAACTTCAGAATAAATACGGGCAGGGATATTACGGCAGTGAGTTCGACTGGAAAGAAGGAGGTTACAGCGATATTATGTCATACGCAGACTTTGCCGTAGAGCATGGATTCTCCTACTACGATGGTATGGGAAATGGGGTGAATGACAACGCCGACGAGTCTTGGGGACCGCGTTTGGATATCGGTCTGATGATTCCACAATATAATAGTCCGGTTGTTAACGGTGTGCGCCAAGCTACTCCGTGGGTGTCTCATCCGGACAATATCAAAGATTTCTTTGAAACTGGTTACTCACAGAGCCACATGATTTCATTGACTACTTCCAATGAAAGATCATCAACTCGTGCTTCGCTGGGATTCCGCGACCAGAAAGGTACTACACCCAACACGGACCAAAAACGTTACTCTATTGCCATAAACTCGAAAATGAGTGTAAACAAGTATCTTGACTTCGATTTGTCTGCAAACTTTGTCCGCACGAAGAGTGACAATCTTCCTGGAACCGGATACAGCGGCTCAAACGTACTGCAGTCATTGCTGCAATGGCATGGACGCCAGATTGACATACAGGATTTGAAGGCAAATTATGACCAAAAGGACGAGATGGGTAATTATACTCATTACAACTGGCAGCAGGCTTATGCCATGAACCCGTACTGGGTGTTGAACCATAACTTGAACAAATATACCCGTGACCGTTTCTATGGCAAGTCTTCTATTTTTATCAATCCTACTGACTGGTTGAAGTTTGAAGGACGCCTTGGTTTTGATCATTTTGATTCAAACCAGCTGTCTAATATAGAATGGAGCGTTGATTACCCGGATGGATATTTCCGTAATTATGATCGTCGTACCACGGAAATCAATGCTGATTTCATCGGTTACTTCACCAAGCAATTCGGTGACCTCAATGTGAATGCGTTGGCTGGAGCTAACTATCGTGATTATGCGTATGAAATCAATACAATAGGGGCTGACCAGTTGACCGTCCCCGGGCTTTATACCGTGGCGAATGCAAAAGGAACAGCTTATACTGCACAGAACCATGAGACACGGCGTTCGAACTCTGTGTACGCCAACCTTTCATTGGGGTGGAAAAATCAGCTTTATGCGGATATCAGTGTGCGTAACGATTGGGATTCTACCATTAAGGATGCATTCTTCTATCCGTCATTTAGCGGTAGCTGGATTTTGACAGAAACACTTCCGATGCTGACCAGCGGGGGTATTCTCAATTTCCTGAAACTTCGTGGTGGATGGGCTAAAATCGGTAATGCAACAGATCCATACGTATCTAACTCATATTATTCAGTCATATCTGCACCGTTTAACGGTACTACGCTTTACTACAATCCTACGACTTATCCCGCACGTAATCTGCGCCCTGAAATGATAAAGACATGGGAAGTCGGTCTTGAGGCAAGCTTGTTGGATAATCGCATCCACTTCGATGGAGCTTATTACCAGAAAGTTACTACCGATCAGATTATGCAAGCCAATGTCGCAACTTCCACTGGTTATAGTTCTATGTATATCAATGCGGGTAAGGTAAGCAACAAAGGTGTTGAACTTCAGTTGTCGGCCGATATTTTCCGTAATCCAAAAGGCTTCAGCTGGACTACCACATTAAACTGGGCAAAGGATAAAAGCCGTATCGACGAACTTTATACTGATCCTGTTACCGGACAGAAACTGGACGCTTATGAAATCGGAAGCAGCTGGAGCTGTACCAGCTATGCAATACCTGGTGAAAGCTGGGGAACACTTGTGGGAACAGGATATGTATATAATGACGATGGTTCCATTCGGGTAGAAAACGGAATGCCGGTATATGAGAGTGCAAAAAAGATTGGAAATGTAAGTCCGGACTGGCTGGCTGGCTGGAGCAACGAATTTACTTACAAAGACTGGAGTTTCGGGTTCTTGCTTGACTTCCGCAAAGGGGGAGACGTTTACTCTATCTCACAGGCCTTTGGTACACAGACAGGTATATATGATTTTACTGCAGCGGGAGATATTCGTGAAAACGGTGTTATTGCAGGTAAGAACGTGTTGACCGACAAAGTGTTCAAGACAGCCGACGGTAAAATCAATGATGTGGCAGTGAATGCGGAAGACTTCTTTTATAACTTCTATACCATCTGTGAAATGTCAGTCTTTGATGGTTCTTACTTGAAGTTGCGTGAAGCACATCTTACTTATACTTTCCCTAAACAGTTGTTGAAGAATACATTCATCAAATCAGCGAAAATTTCATTGGTTGGAACAAACTTGGCACTGTTATGGGTACATAGTTCGAACCTCACTCACCTTGATCCGGAATCTACAACGGGTTCAAGCAATGGAGACGTAGGCTTCGAATCAAACTCTTACCCTCCTTCACGAAGCATCGGTTTAAAATTAGGAGTAACATTCTGATAAAATTAATTTAAAAGGAACTGACTATATGAAAAGATATATTAAGAAAATCACCATGGCATTCATGGCTGGAGCTTTAATTTGGAGTGCTACCGGATGTACGAACTCGTTCGAGGAAATCAACCAAGACCCGGACAATGCAACCAATGTTCCAAATGGGAACCTTCTTGCTTATGTTATTTACTACACTTCCTATCGATTCAATGACCGCTGGTTTGCGATGGATGAGCCTATGACTTTCTGCGGTTATGCGGCAAAGATGAGTTACATCGATGAATCGCGTTACAGCTATCGTACGAATATACAAGATAGTAACTGGGAATATGTATATCGTATCCTGAATAATGTGATGGATTTGCAGGGACGTGCTACGCCCGGTTCGAATTTTTTGAATGTGGCCAAAGTGATGGAAGTAACTGTCATGCAGGTCGCTACCGACAGATGGCGTGACGTTCCTTACAGCGATGCCGTAAAAATGAGTGAAGGTATGCTGACTCCTAAATACGATAAGCAGGAAGATATTTATCCGGCCTTGCTTGCGAAGTTGAAAGAAGCTGCCGATGGTTTCGCCAGCAATGAGGGAACCGATGATATCAGCGATGGTGATTTATTGTTTGGTGGGGATATCACCAAATGGCAGAAGTATTGCAATTCACTGCGCCTTCGTTTGGCTATCCGCATATCTGAGGTAAGCCCTGAGCTGGCACAATCAACAGTTGAGGAAGTGTTGGGCGATCCTTCACGCTATCCGATTATGGACTCTAATGATGACAATGCATTCTTTTGGTGGCAGGGGTCCGATTCCAACTTTTTCGAACCGATAGCCGACGAGTATCGTACACGTAAAACGGAATATTGTGCGTCCGACGTGATGGTCGACAATTTGTTGGCGGCCAACGATCCCCGTATTGGCATTTATTTTACTCCTACGCCGGCCAGTCAAACGGAGGGTGATGATGATTATACCGATGGAACTCCTGTGTATAGAGGATATACTATCGGAGCTTCCTCCAACGCTGTTTCTAAGTTATACTCGGTATGGAATTATAAATACGGGCAGGACTTAGGAGGATTTTCTCCTTGGATGCGTGTAGCCGAAGTGTATTTCCATATTGCTGAGGCTGCCATGCTGAACTATGATACTGGTAGTTACGGTACTGCGGCTGCCAACTATGAAAAAGCTGTGCGTTTTTCTATGGTTGAAAATGAAGTAAGTGATGCAGACGCAGCCGAGTACTTGGAAAATGGAGGTAAATTTGATAATACGTTAAAGAAAATATGGTATGAAGAATGGGTCGCTATGTTTAAGCAGGCGATGGAAGGTTGGTCGTTGTACCGACGTACGGGAGTTCCTGAAAACAACTATATTGCTCCAGGGCGTCCTGCTCAGTACGCAAACCATAATGTGCCCCCATTGCGTTCGCCGTATCCTTCAACCGAACTGAATTTGAACGCGGCCAACAATGCACCTTATAATGCTGAAGTCGTGGATAACTTATGGGGTAAACCTATGTGGTGGGACACCAGAGAGGGTGTATATTAATCCTACTCTTAAAGTTTACATTGGACAGAGGCTATCATTTTTAGTAGACACTAATGTATATGTCTCTCTTTTAATTTGCATTTTGAAGGGGTTTCTCAGTGATGAGAGGCCTCTTTTTTATTTTATGGAATTTGTTAGCCACTTTGAATATTGTTCTCTAGTGGTTAATATGTGTTGTAAAACATGGTTTCCAAGTCTTAGGTTTTGCAATTCCAAATAAAATAAATACTTTTTCATAGCATTAGATTTAAGGTTAACAAAGGTTGGAGTTCAGCGGAACTCCTTTTTTTATGTCCTTATGTGAGGTTTCCTTTTTTCTGATGCTTGACTGTCTTTATCTGTCTGTTTTCCTGAATGTTTTTTGTAAGCCGTTTTTTTCAGTTTTTCCCATGAGCGGCCTTTCCGTTCTTTTCTTGTAAGCGGTCCGTTTGTTTTTCCTTTATGCGTGCTGTATTCTAGTAATGTCGGTAGGATAACCTTCTGCTGCCTTTATGTTTTCCATGTTTCCGGTAGGGAAGCCGTACGTTTTCCTGCCGTGAAACGTAGGTTTCCGCCGGGGAAAACGTATGTTTCCCGCTAGAAAAACATAAAAACTATCGTGAGTCTTGGGAAAGAATGTGCCTGTGGTTTTAAATTGTCGGGGTGATTCAGATTGTGCTGCATGGAAAAATCACGGTTTTGGGACAGGCTTTACTGTCTTTATTTTCTGTTTTATCGGAAGTCTTTTCTGATTTTTTGGCGGAATAAAAACGTCCGTCAGGATTACCTGGTAAGGAAACATAAAAAATGCGGGTCTTCCTGTGCAAAAATGTCCTTGCGGTGGGAGATTTCCGTAGTACCATTTGCCTTGCCACATGGAAAAAATCGGTTCTGGAGCTGTAGCTCCGTTTCCAGTTTTTCAGGAAATTTTTTTCGGATTTCCTGCCTTTCGGGAAAGAAATTCCGGTCGGGATTTCCCAGCGGAGCGAAGAAAAGGTTGTCAGATTTATTTTTTTCGTCTTCCGATTGGCATGAAAATGGTCATATCCAGGAAATTTTTGGGGGTCAGAAACGAATTCTTTTCAGTTTTTCTCCGCCCTTTGAAAAAATACAGCCCAAGTATGGATAGATTTTTCTGTGTATCCATCGGTTTTTCCCGTTGCATGACGGTTGTTCAGCCGGTTTCTTCGTGTGTGCAGCTGCAAGTTCCTTTGCGCGTACATGTTCTTCTTTTCATGTACATGTATGTGCGCGTACACACGCCCGCGCGAAATACATAATGTAGTGCCTTTTCCGTTCCTTTTTGAAATCATCAAAAAACGTTCACCTGCAACCGCCTTGTTTCCAGCGATTTACAAAATATCTTCAAAAATTCTGCAAAAAAGTATTGCGTAAAAGTTGCGGAAGCGGAAAAAGTGCGTACCTTTGCAAC
>URYL01000007.1 GCA_900552075.1 uncultured Bacteroides sp.
GACATACCAGTCAGTTTACCGTTCAAAGCCGGGATAACTTTACCTACAGCCTTAGCAGCACCTGTTGAAGACGGGATGATGTTACCAGAAGCAGCACGACCACCTCTCCAGTCTTTCATAGAAGGACCGTCAACAGTTTTTTGAGTAGCAGTAGTAGAGTGAACTGTAGTCATCAAACCATCAGTGATACCCCATTTGTCGTTCAAAACCTTAGCAATCGGAGCCAAGCAGTTAGTAGTACAAGAAGCGTTAGAAACGAACTGAGTACCCTTAACATAAGTTTTTTCGTTAACACCGCAAACGAACATCGGAGTGTCATCCTTAGAAGGAGCTGACATTACAACATATTTAGCACCTGCCTGAATGTGAGCCTGAGCTTTTTCTTTAGTCAGGAACAAACCAGTTGATTCAACTACGTATTCAGCACCAACTGCATCCCATTTCAAATCAGCAGGATTCTTTTCAGCAGTTACACGGATTTCTTTACCGTTAACGATCAGTTTGCTGTTTTCAACGTCTGCTTCGATAGTACCGTTGAATTTACCGTGCATAGTATCATATTTCAACATGTATGCCAAGTAATCAACCGGACACAAGTCGTTAATACCTACGATCTGAATATCGTTTCTGTTCTGAGCTGCACGGAATACGAAACGGCCGATACGACCGAAACCGTTAATACCTACTTTAATCATTTTGTTTAAAATTTAAAGGTTTTATAATTACTTTATAAACACTCACTCTTTCTGTAACCAAAGAGAAGTATTAAAATGTCATCCCTTTCTCCCTGATTGCGTTGCAAAAATAAGTATTTCTTTTGAAAGTCAATCAAGAAATAGGAGAAAATTTAATCAAAAACAATCAGCTTTTACACCTTATTTATATATAAGGCCTTTTTTTATTTCATTTTTACTTCCCAAAAACGTAATTTGCAATCTCAATATACCAAATTGACATTGTCAATCCACAGCTTGTTTCCAGGAGAACCAACAAATGCCCCTCCCATACTGGATGTAAACTGAAGAATCAAATGAGTGGGATGCTCGTTTTCTCCGGCCCAACCTACTTCCTTAATCAGTTTGCTCTCTCCTTTACTATTTCGAGCATAATATCCACCTGTACCCAGTTGCATCAAATCTGCCACATAACGTTTGTCATGCGTAATATCCCCATACATGATTTCATACGTAGCCCCATTGTGCCATCCCTGCGTCTTGCTATATTTCACAGCTACCGTACCTACTCGTTTCGCGATGATATTTCCTTCCGCATCTTCCGTACGTTTCTGCAACAAACACACCATGATAGCACAGTCTTGCCCCGGAACTGTAGACTTTTTGCTGAATCCAGTCTGACGAATACGATTCTGTTCTCCCGACATCTGAACCTTATAATCATAACGAATGGCCTTAGGACGCGAAGTAAAAGGCAACCCGGAATTCAACGCCTTTTCCCCATCTTTAGTTCCAGTTATCGGCTCTTTCATATCCCCAAGGAACATCGAGCCAGAAGCCAAGACCGTAATATTGACCAAACCAAGCACCTTTACACTTTCCACATGCGTTTCCAAACGGGCACAATAGCCACTTCCCCGTTTTTCAGGATATACACTGGTATTCGTTTTCACAATACCCATCACCTTCGCCATTACGTTGGAATTGCCCCAAGGAGACCCACCCTGATTCACATAAGCTACATTCCCATCAATTTCTTTTGTCGGTCCAAGCTCATACAACAGTTTTGTCTTTCCTCCAATGATTCCTGATTCATGAATCTTACGGGTTACCCATTGGTCCATATCACCATACTTAATGGGAACAACCTTTTCCTGTGCTTGTATAGCCAAAGGCATACCAAGCAATACTATACCTATAATCCTATTCAATTTCATACATAGTCTAAGTTTTCCGGCGGCAAATATAATAAAAAAAGCGACTGTTTTTCATGCAGTCGCTTCTAATCCTGATATATAGGATACTAAATCTTATCTATATCACATTTTAATAAACCCGATACAACAGCCAAGAGCCCTGAAAATCTTCACGATTAGGATATTTGGCCTTAAACGCGTCTCTTGCCCGGGCAGCTTCGTCTCTCGTATCAAATGACTCCACTACCACGCGATACATGTTACGTTCTGCGTTATACACCACTTTGGCATTATAACCGTCTCTGTCAAGCATGGACTTCAGACCATCTGCATTCGCCTTCACACCAAAACTACCGCAAACCACACTGTAAGCTTTCAGTCCGTCACCAGAAACAAGTTCCACTTTTTCCTCACGTACAGGAGCCGTAGAAACGACAGGTGCAGGTGCCGGAGCGACCTCTACTGCAGGAGCCTCTGCCGGTGCTTCTGTAGCAGCCGATGCTTCAGCCAGTTCTTGCTGTTTAGCCTTTTCATAAGCTTTCTTGTAAGCACTTTCACTTGATTTACAAGAAGAGAACGCCAATGCAGTACACAATGCCATTCCCATTACAACTACTTTCTTCATGTTATCTATAAAAAATTAGATGAATATTCAGTTTAACCGTTGCAAAGGTAACAATATAAAATCTGCCTGACTATTAAAATCAGTTAATTATATTCTTCGTTCCACATAGATATGCATTTTTCAATAAAAAAAGAACAACATATCAGGATTATTATTAGATTTGTAAAGTAATAACTTTTAAAAAATAGATTTATGAAAGCATTAAGTATCGTAGCAGCATTCTTAGGTGGTGTAACATTAGGAGCTGCAGCAGGCATTTTGTTTGCTCCGGAAAAAGGAGAAGAAACCCGTAGAAAAATTGCAGAAGTTCTCCGCAAGAAAGGTATTCGACTGAACCGTGCAGAAATGGAAGATTTGGTTGACCAAATAGCAGCAGAAGTAAAAGACGCTGAATAAATTTGTCGTACGTATATAAAGCAGGCTTTTTCCAAGGAAAAGTCTGCTTTATATTTTTTCATCTTAGAATAACTGCCTATGTTTGCAAACGATAGAAGCATCGACAACCTGGAAGCCCTTTTCAAGGAAGTCAAAAAATACATAGAACTCCAAGGACAGTATATTAAGCTCGATTTAGTGGAAAAACTAACCGTCCTCCTATCCACTCTCATACTCATACTCATACTCATTATCCTCAGCATGATGGCGCTATTCTATTTTTCATTCATGCTGGTTTATGCCTTGGCTCCACTTGTAGGAAGCCTCATCGGTGGATATGCCATCATCGGGGGTGTCGTCCTCCTTTTGGCGGTTCTCATCTACCGCATGCGAAAACAATGGATATTCCAACCGATGGTACATTTTCTGGCCCGACTGTTTCTGGATGAATCTACCCCTAAAAAATAAGACAAAATGGACGAAACAAAAACCCCAATCAACTATAGCGTGGAAATCATTTCCCAACTGAGAGCCCAAAAGAAGCAAGAGCTCAGAGACTCAAAGGAACGCATACAGCGCCTGACTGAAGATTTATTCGCTCCGCAACAAAGCAAAAATAAAATGGAGAATATCATGCAGCATGTCAATGCAGGAATCGCCGCTTACGACGGACTCCGGACAGGCCTCATGATATTCCAACGTATTCACCGTTTTTTTAACCGAAAGAAAAGATAAAATCACAGATGAGAATTCCATTACTTATTGCTGCGCTTGCCACATGCAGTGTGGCCGGAGCGGCAGAAAATCCGTTATGGATGCGCTATTGCTCCATCTCCCCCGATGGTAGTACCATTGCATTCTGTTATAAAGGAGACATTTATACCGTGGCTTCCACAGGTGGGGAAGCCAAACAGTTGACCACCAACCAGGCCTTTGATACCCATCCCATCTGGAGTCCGGATGGAAAACAGATAGCTTTTGCCTCTTCCCGCCAAGGCAGTCTGGACATCTACCTTGTATCCAAAGACGGTGGAGCGCCCAGAAGACTTACCACCCATTCCGGAAATGAATTACCTGTGACTTTCACTGACGAGGAACATCTTTTGTTCAGGGCGAGTGTTATGCCGGATGCAACAGACCTTTCCTTCCCCAGTTCCCAGTTTCCACAAGTGTATGAAGTCAGTACTCAAGGAGGACGCCCTATCTTGTATTCGTCTTTCCCCATGGAGGACATCAGCGTAGGTAAAGACAGAACAACCCTGCTCTATCACGACCAGAAGGGATATGAAGACCCTTGGCGCAAGCATCATACATCTTCTATTACGCGTGATATCTGGCTCAGCAAGGAAGACGGCAACCACCAGCGCACTTATCAGAAACTGACGTCCTTCAACGGAGAAGACCGCAGTCCGATATGGAGTGCCGACAACCAGTCATTCTACTACTTAAGCGAAAAAGGCGGTTCTTTCAACGTATTCAAACGAAACTTGAATGGAAGCAACGAGATTCAGCTGACCCAACACACCAAACATCCGGTCCGTTTCCTGTCTGCTTCACAAGATGGCCTTTTATGCTACGGCTACGACGGTGAAATCTATACCGTAAAAGAAGGACAATCTCCACAAAAGGTCAATATCCGTATTGTGACAGACCAAACAGAAACAGAACTGGCACATCAGATAAGAACCTCCGGAGCAACGGAAATTGCCGTTTCTCCCAATGGGAAAGAAGTGGCTTTCGTACTCCATGGAGATGTATTCGTCACTTCTACCGACTACAAAACCACCAAGCAAATCACAGATACCCCCGAACAGGAACGCAGTATAGACTTTTCTCCGGACGGACGAAGCATCGTATATGCTTCCGAACGAAATGGTATCTGGCAAATCTATCAGTCTAGCCTTACCGAAAAGGAGGAAAAGTTATTCACTTATGCAACCGGTATCAAGGAAGAACAGCTTACGCAGACACAAGTCACCTCTTTCCAACCTCAATACAGCCCGGACGGGAAGAAAGTGGCCTTCCTTGAAAACCGCACGACTTTGCGTATACTCAACCTGAAAGACAAGTCCGTATGTACCGCCATGGACGGAAAATATGAGTATTCCTACAGCGACGGAGACCAGTGGTTCCAATGGAGTCCCGACAGCCGCTGGCTGCTTTGCGGCTATATCGGTACAGGCGGATGGAACAACAGCGACGTGGCATTGGTCAATGCTTCCGGCAACGGCGAAATCCATAACCTGACAGAAAGCGGATACAATGATTCCAACGCGAAATGGGTGCTGGATGGAAAGGCCATGATTTGGGAAAGTGACCGGGCCGGCTACAGAAGCCACGGAAGCTGGGGTGCCGAAAGTGATGTCTACATCATGTTCTTCGATTTGGATGCCTACGAGCGCTTCCGGCTAAGCAAGGAAGAACTGGCACTCGTGGAAGAAAAAGAGAAAAAGGAGGAAGATAAGGACAAGCAGGACGACAAGAAAAAAGACAAAAAGAAAAACAAAGAAAAATCGGAAGAAGAGGAAGTTACCCCTCTCACTTTTGACTTGGGAAATTGCCGTGACCGCATAATCCGACTGACAAGCAATTCTTCTTTCTTGGGTGATGCCGTACTTTCTCCCAAAGGTGACAAACTGTATTACCAGGCTTCCTTTGAAGATGGAGCCGACTTATGGGTACACGACTTGAAGGAACAGAAGACCGAACGTTTGCTCAAGGACATCGGATATGGTTCTTTGATTTACAACAAAGAAAACAAACAACTGTTCTTGTGCAGCAACGGAGCCATCAAGAAGATAGACACCGAAAAGAACAACATCCAGAATGTTGATTTTGAAGCCATATTCAACTATCGTCCTTACAAGGAACGGGAATATATTTTCAATCACGTATGGCAGCAAGTGCTCGACAAGTTCTATGTCCCCGACCTGCATGGAACCGACTGGAAATTCTACCGTGAAAGCTATGCCCGCTTCCTACCATACATCAACAACAACTATGATTTCCAGGAAATGCTAAGCGAACTGCTGGGCGAATTGAACGGTTCCCATACCGGCGCCCGCTATTATGCTCCTGGAGCTACCCTCTCCACTGCCTGTCTGGGGGCTTTCTTCGACAACACATACGACGGTGACGGTTTGAAAATACAGGAAATCATCGCCAAAGGTCCGTTTGCCGTCAAGAAAACCGAGGTCACTCCGGGTTGCATCATTGAAAAAATCGACGGACAGGCCATACTGAAAGGTACTGACTATTTCCCGATGCTGGAAGGAAAAGCCGGAAAGAATGTACAACTCAGCATCTACAACCCAACCAACGGCAAGCGCTTCCAGGTAAGCATCAAACCCATCAACATGGGGGCACAGAACGAGCTTCTTTACAAGCGCTGGGTGAAACGGAATGAGCAGATGGTGGAAAAACTTTCCGGAGGACGTATTGCGTATGTACACGTGAAAGGCATGGACAGTCCAAGCTTCCGCACCGTATATAGCGAATTGCTGAGTGACCGGAACCGTAACAAGGAAGCCGTCATCGTGGATACCCGACACAACGGTGGAGGATGGCTTCACGACGACCTGGCCACTTTGCTGAGCGGCAAAGAATACCAGCGCTTCGTGCCACGTGGACAATACATCGGCAGTGATCCGTTCAACAAATGGCTGAAACCTTCCTGCGTCATGGTCTGCGAAGATAACTATAGTAACGCACATGGTTTCCCCTGGGTATACAAAGAACTGAAAATCGGCAAACTGATTGGTGCTCCTGTGCCCGGCACGATGACCGCCGTTTGGTGGGAACGCCAGATAGACCCAACTATCGTGTTCGGTATCCCACAGGTAGGCTGTATGGATATGCGTGGCCAGTACATGGAAAACCATCTGCTGGAACCCGACATCACCGTATACAACACGCCTGAAAAATCGTTGAACGGCGAAGATGAACAATTGGAGGCAGCCGTAAAAGAAATGCTCAAAGAGGCCGATGCCGTAAAGAATAAAAAATAAAAGGACAACCCTCTAAAAATCAGGCGGGGAAAGATGGAAAAACAATCCTCTTTCCCCGCCCTTTTAATTATGTAGTCAGGTCATCGACGTATATTTCAATGAGAACTATTCAGCCTTCTCCGTCAACAGCTGCCTCCGCAATGATTGACGGTCATAATTCCGCTGATGCTCTTTCCAGTATTTCTCCAAGTTATCCGCCTCTTCTTTGGTCAGATGAATCACAGCTCCATGCTTGGGAGAAGTGTAATTCGTGGTTTTCATCACGCCCTCATTGAAATGGCCCAAGTTCTTGAAATGCACAAAATCGGTGGTTTCTGCAAAACCAAAATTATGAGGAGTGATACTGAAAATGTCATACATCAGCACCCACTTGTTCTCTCCAATCCGTTTCCATACATTGGGGGCCTCACAGGCCTTCGGCTCAAAGTCATACCAACGGGCATCGTACTCATAACCTCCGTCCATCCGGTCGGACACGGCCTGCTTAATGCCGCCCACGCCATCGTGTGCCACATAAAACAGGTGATACTTGTCACCCACCTTCGTGATGTCGCCATCAATGGCCGACACTCCGTCCATCGGATACTCAAACAAAATTTGTGGAGTGCTTTCTATCTTGTTGAAATCATCGTTCACATACACATAATACAATTTATTGGCCTCATTCTTGAAACGCATGGTATAATAAATCATCAGACGGCCTTTCTGGTCGTCGTAAGCCACCTCAGGTGCCCACGCGCAACCAATTTCGCTCAATCCGGCAGAAAGCCGATCAAAACGGATATTCGCCCGGTTCCAGTGAATCAAATCCCACGACTTCATCAGCACCAGTCCCCGGTTGTTTCCCCATCCGTATTCCGCTCCTCGTTCCCATTCCGTAGTACGATACCCGTCACGCACCCCAAATACGTGTAAATCGGTCATTGCCAGATAAAAGGCTCCGTCCGGTCCGCGGAAGATATGAGGGTCACGAATCCCATGCTGATAAGCTATCGTATCGCCGGCCAGCACAGGTTCCCCGTTATTGACAGCAGTAAAGGTATATCCGTCACGGCTTATCGCCATATACAGGCCATGCGTTTCATCCCGATGGAAAACCATGAGGTAGGCTGCCATATCTTTTTCTTCCGGTATGGCATTACGATAGCGGAAATCACGGAACCCCACCTTTCCTTTTCCGGCAGCAAAGAGTGCCGGACGCAAGGCATAGAAACCTTTATATACATTATGGTTCAAACGGGATACATCCACATTCTCGGCCAGTGCCTCCCAAGCCTTTCCATCCGCACTGACCGACATTTTCACGCGGTTGCCCTGATTCAACAGTTTCACCCGGAAGTGTTTTCCCATCCGGTTGGGCAGCGTCAAAGGCTTTTCCTCTCCCCGATAAACCGTGAAGTTCTTTCCATCGGATGTCACACCAGCATAGGCTTCCTCATTGTAGAAAAGCAGCAGTCCTCCCGTATTGCCACTGCCCAATGTAATTTCCACTTCCGTTTCATAACATTTATCCACAGCCGTAGTCAAAAGCAAACGACCATCTGCCGGAGTATGTCCCTTGGCTTTTACCTGCATTTCTCCATCGGCGAATGTCAATGCTTTCGGCGCATATTCTCTCCAGAATGTCCACTGCAATCCCAGTTCCGACCCGTTGAAATCATCCGAAATTTCCATCTTCCACTCCGGTTGTCTGCTTTTGCCCAACCAGTCAGCCTCCTGCGTCGTACGACACCATCCGTCGGAAGTCCATTCTATCGGTTCCAGCAAGGTAGAGCGCCCTAACGTATGATATCCGTTGGCGTACGCATGATATACCACCCACCAGTTACCGTTCACATCATCGATAAGTGTTCCATGTCCCTTTGACCACCAATTCTCGCTGGCACTATATGTATGCACAATTGGATTATACGGGGAATTTTCCCAAGGACCGAATACCGACTTGGAACGGGCCACCACACACATGTGACTGGTGGCTGGACCGGCGGTACCCCCCTCTGCCGACATCATGTAATAGTACCCGTCTTTACGAATCAGCTTAGGAGATTCCAAATACCTATTCTTTCCTTCCGTAACCCAGTTGGCCGGATATTCCCATCCATCGTACACTTTGCGGCTCGGCCCGGTGACTTTCAACCCGTCTTCACTCAAAGGAGTGATCCATCCGTTGTTGGTAAACAGATAACGTTTCCCGTCCTCTCCCACCACATGGCCGGGGTCTATTCCTTTCAATGCCAGTTTCACCGGCTTACTCCACGGACCACGAATATCGTCCGCATAAATCACATAAATCTCTCCCGCAGACGTAGGATAATAAATATAATATCGGTTCTGATATTTCAACAAATCAGGAGCCATCGCAGAGCCCTCATACACCGGCAAAGCCCGACATACCGGCTCCCAGTTCATCAAATCGGTGGAATGCCAAATAAGGAAACCCGGCGCATAATAAAAAGGGGAATGCGTAATGTAATAATCCTTACCGTCACGCAGGATGGACGGATCCGGATAATCTCCGGGGAAAGTCACTTTTGGAAAATTCTGTGCCCCTATTCCAGTCCCCACAGAAATGAAAAGCACAATCAACAAGAATAGTTTTTTCATGAGATTTATAAGATGCTAAATTATATAATACACAAAAATAGCCAGTAAATTTTGAAAAAACGGAGAAAAAAGGACACAAAAGGTAGAGAAATGCAACTGTTAAAAGGCCTCTCCCAAAACGCACTTGCGTTTTCCCTCAAACGCCAAAGAGTTTTGATCAAAACGCACTTACGTTTTAAGTGAAATGCACTTGCGTTTTGAGTCAAACGTACTTGCGTTTTTTTCAAGCACAAAACCGTTGCCCGATCATTCCATAATCAGACAACGGTTTCTAATATAAAAAGAATCTCTTAACAGATCAATAGCTATGATCGTCTTCCTTGACTTCCTTCATGGTCAACGGCTTGCGGTCGATAGCCCGCCATGCATAGATGATATAAGCCAGTACAAACGGAACCAAAATAGACACATAGGCCATGGTTTTCAACGTAAATTGGCTGGAGCAGCTGTTGGCAATAGTCAATGAACTCTGCAAGTCGGCGGTAGACGGATAATAAGCCGTATGGTTATAGCCAACCACTAACAGCAAGGCCAATACGGTCAATACCGTACCGATTCCGGCAAACCAGATGCCGCGAGTATAGGTCTTGCAGAAAATGCTCTTGCCTATTCCATACAACACACCCACAACTCCTATCAGGAACAGGATGAGCAGATACGGCATTTCTACCAGATTATGGAAATATTTGAACGGCTCCATCACAATCAGCCCGTTGTCCGGGTTTACCGCAAAGCCGTCTTTCAACAATGTACGGATGACAAATGCCAGGAAAAATACCAGGAAAGGCACTACATCCGCAATCAGCTGCCGGCGGAATCGGGCATTCAGTTCTTCATGACGGATATTGTTGATGAAATACAGGTTCCCCAACAAACGGGCAAGGAACAGCACGGCAAATCCCAACACCAAGTTCCAAGGGTCGCCAAAAGCATCCAGTCCATGCCAACCGTTTCCCCAATGACTGATAACCGGCATCATCTCGTCGGTCAAGTTGCCCTTGCTCACCACGAAATTGGAGCCGTTGAAGAAAGTTGCTACGGCTGCCCCCAGCAACAGCGGACCGACTACTCCGTTCAACACCAGGAAGAACTGATAAGTGCGTTTGCCCAACCAGTTTCCCAGTTTCGACTGAAACTCATAAGACACCGCCTGAAGCACAAAGCTGAAAAGGATGATCATCCACAACCAGTACGCCCCTCCGAAGCTGGTACTGTAGAACAAAGGGAAAGAAGCAAAAAAGGCTCCTCCAAAAGTAACCAGTGTCGTGAAGGTAAATTCCCATTTACGGCCCGTGGAGTTCACAAGCAAAGTACGTTCGTCTTCTGTACGTCCCAGGCAATACAACAAAGAGTTTCCTCCCTGCACAAACAGCAAAAATACCAGCAAGGCACCCAGCAGAGAGACTAGGAACCACCAGTAATGCTGCAAGAATATATAAGTTGAATCCATATTTTTTCGGTTTTAAGATAATGTATCGTTTAGTTTATTTTTCATCCGGTCCTTTGCGAATGGCTTTTACCATGATGCCGATTTCCGCAATCAGCAGTACGGTAAACATCACAAGGAAAATAAAGAATGTGGTCTGTACGGAACCTGTTTCCAATTTTGAGACAGCCGCATTGACAGGCAACAAGTCCTGAATGGTCCAGGGCTGACGTCCCATCTCGGCCACAATCCATCCAGCCTGACTGGCAATGTAAGCCAACGGAATGCTCCACAAGGCAATCCAATGCAACCAGTTCAACTTAGCCAACTGTTTTTTCCAAACTAAGATCAGGATCACCAGGAAGAACAGGATGAAATACATTCCCAAGCCGACCATCACCCGGAATGACCAGAACAACAGTCCGACATGAGGTACCAAAGTATCTTTATCCTGAATATACCCGTAACCGAAATAAGGCATGTATTCATCCAACGCGCTGCGGGCAATCTGCATGGCCGATTCATCACCTTGCTGCTTGGCTCTGCGGAAATCGGCCAAAGCTATAATGGCTTTCTTACCGTTGGCCATCTTCTCTTCAGCTGAAAGTGCGGTAGAGCCGTCCGGCAACGTATAGCCACCGTTCTGCAAATCATTGATGCCCGGCACATAGCCCGAAGTGCTGTGTGTGGCCAAGAAAGAAAGCATCTCCGGAATTTTGATGGCACCAACCACCGTAAGCGGCTCGTGCGTGCCTCCTTCATAGAGTGCCTCCATGGCAGCCAGTTTCATTGGCTGTACCTGTGCCACCTGATAAGCAGACTTGTCACCCGTTCCGGCAGTCACCAAAGCGGCAAAAAGTCCAATGGAAGCCGCCACCTTCATGCTGGCCAGTGCAAATTCTTTTTCACGCTTGCAAATCAGATACCAAGCACTGATACCGATGACAAAAGCAGCACCTACCATCCAGCTGCTCAATACGGTATGGAAAAACTTCACCACCGCTACCGGAGAGAACGCCACAGCCATGAAATCGACCATTTCATTACGCATGGTTTCTGGATTGAATTCCATTCCCACGGGATATTGCATCCAGGAATTGGCTACCAGAATCCACCAGGCAGAAATCGTGGCTCCTAATCCGGTCAGCCAAGTAGATGCCAAATGGAATCCTTTGCTCACCTTGTGCCAGCCAAAGAACATCACAGCCACAAAGGTAGCTTCCATAAAGAAGGCAAGGATACCTTCAATGGCCAGCGGGGCTCCGAAAATATCCCCCACAAACCAGGAATAATTACTCCAGTTGGTACCAAACTGGAATTCCAGAATCAAGCCGGTAGCCACACCGATGGCAAAATTAATTCCAAAAAGTTTCATCCAAAACTTTGCAGTGCGCTTCCAGAATTCATTACCAGTACGCACATACAGTGTCTCCATAGTTGCCATAATCACGGCCAAGCCCAATGTCAATGGCACAAACAACCAATGGTAAATGGCCGTCAAGGCAAATTGTGCCCTCGACCAGTCAATCATCGAAGTGTCGATTGTTTCAAGCATAAAAAAAATTTACTTTATCGGTTAATATAATAAGGTATAATTATTCTGCCATCCGGTCGGTCAGTTCCACTCCCACATAGTCCTGCTTTTCCGTCTCACTCTTTCCACTCAGGAACGAAGGAAAGAAAAACAACTTCAAGATGAAGAACATGACAAACAGTTTAATCAGGATAATGGCCCACAACGTACGGCCAATGGTCATCTCCCGAAAACCGTCACGGTAAAAATGAAAAATTCGAATGATAGTGTTTTTAATCATAATGTAGTTTTATAATGATTACAAAGTAAATGCTTTATCGGGAAAAAACAAGAGTTTATCGAGATATTCTGTGGAAAAATCTATCTGTTTTGCGCTTCTTTATACAATGAAATACATTTGCAATGTAAAAATTCAATGAATTATGAAAAAAAGAGAACTCATTTTCTTCGCCGCATTCACGACTTTTCTGTCAGCCAATGCGCAGGAAAAACAAACCTGGTCGCTCGATGACTGCATAAATTATGCACTGGAGAAAAACATCCAACTACAACAAAATAAAATCTCCTTACAGGAAAGCGAAGTGGATGTGAAAACGGCAAAGGCTGCACTCTTCCCAAGCCTTTCATTCAACACCGGACAGAATCTGGTGAACCGTCCTTACCAGCAGAACAGTTCCACTGTAAGCGGAACGGAAATTATCAGCAGTAACAACAAAACCACCTACAACGGCAGTTACAGCCTGAACGCACAATGGACACTTTGGAACGGAGGACAACGCCTGAACAACATCAAACAGCAAAAGAAAAATCAGGAAATAGCCGAACTGAGTGTGGCAGAAACCGAGAATACCCTCAAAGAAGAGATTACAAAACTTTTCTTGCAGATTCTTTATGCAGACGAATCGGTCAACATCAACAAAGGGACATTGGAAGTGAGCAAAGCCACTTACGAACGGGCCAAGGAACTGTTCAACCAAGGCAGCATCTCCAAAGCAGATTTGGCACAACTGGAATCACAAGTAGGAAACGACGAGTATCAGCTGGTGACTTCTGTAAGTTCACTGCGAAACTACAAGCTTCAGCTGAAACAGATGCTGGAACTGGACGGCACCGCTGAAATGGAACTGGAACTTCCGGTACTGGATGACGCCAAAGTAATGCAGCTGCTTCCAAGTCAGGAAGATGTATATCAAACAGCCCTGGCCAACCGTCCGGAAATACAGAGCAGCAAACTGAGCATTGACAATGCCAAGCTGGCCATTTCTTCTGCAAAGAGCGGCTATTTCCCGACCATCAGTCTGTCGGCCTCTACCTCCAGTATGACCAACAACTCCAGCCAGAACAACTGGGCACAACAAATGAAATATGGCTGGAACAACATGATCGGATTGAACATCAGCGTACCGATTTTCAACAACCGCCAAACCAAAAGTGCGGTAGAAAAGGCACAGTTCCAATACAATTCTTCCCTGTTGAACCTTCAGGACAAACAGAAAGGCCTGTATACAGACATTGAAACCATCTGGCTGGACGCACTGAATGCACAACAACAATATGCAGCAGCCGAGGTGAAACTGAAAAGCAGCCAGACCAGCTTCGACATGGTCAACGAACAATTCAAACTGGGTATGAAGAATACCGTAGAACTACTGACAGAAAAAAATAACCTGCTCAGCGCACAGCAGCAGCGGATTCAAGCCAAATACATGGCGATATTGAACCGTACACTACTTGATTTTTATGCAGGAAAAGACATTGAATTATAATAACCTAACAATATGAACAAGAAAAAAATAATTATCACAGCTGGCGTCGTAATTGTACTGGCTGTGGCAGGATACTGGATTTTTGGCAAGAAGAGCGCACAAGGCAAAGTAGACTTCGTCACCGAAACAGTAGCAAAAGGCAATATCAGCAATTCCATTACAGCTACAGGAACCATCGAACCTGTCACTGAAGTGGAGGTCGGTACGCAGGTATCAGGTATCATTGATAAAATATACGTAGATTATAATTCGGTAGTAAAAGAAGGGGAAGTGATAGCCGAGATGGATAGAGTGACCCTGCTCAGTGATTTACAATCAGCGCAAGCTACATACGACGGCGCAAAAGCCGAATACGATTACCAAAAGAAACTATACGAGAGAAACAAAAAGCTACATGAAAAGCAACTGATCAGTGAAACCGACTACGAGCAGAGTACATACGACTACGAACGTGCCAAGAGTACATTCGAACAAAGTCAAGCCGCTCTTTCAAAGGCAGAACGAAACCTTTCTTACGCTACCATCACCTCTCCGATCAATGGCATTGTCACCAGTAAGGACGTAGAAGAAGGACAGACCGTGGCATCTGGTTTTGAAACACCGACCCTGTTTACTATCGCTGCCGATTTGACCAAGATGCAGGTAGTGGCCGATGTGGACGAAGCCGATATTGCCGGAGTGAGAGACAGTGCCAGAGTGACATTCACCGTAGATGCCTATCCGAATGATGTATTCGAAGGACGAGTTCACCAAATCCGACTGGGCAGTGCCAACAGCAGCAGCTCCAGCAGTACCAATACCAGCAGTGAAACGGTAGTCACTTATGAGGTAGTTATTACTGCCGACAATCCGGACCTGAAGCTGAAACCAAGACTGACCGCCAATGTAACCATCTATACGGATACACGTGACAATGTACTCGTGGTTCCCAACAAAGCATTGCGCTTCACTCCAGAAAAAAATCTAATCGGCAAAAAGACCATCACTGACTGTGAAGGTGAACACAAGGTATGGACCATGGATGCCAACGGTTTCACAGCACACCCTGTAAAAATCGGTCTGAGCGACGGGAGCCACACGGAAATCCTGGAAGGTATCAGCGAAGGCACTTCGATTGTCACAGAAACTGCATTGAAAGGGTTTGCAAATGCAGCCCCTGAAGCTTCTGCCGACGGAGAAAGAAGCCCGTTCATGCCAGGCCCTCCGGGAAGTGACAAGAAAAAACAAAAATAAGGAGATACTGTCATGAAAAAGACTGTCATAGAATTACAAAATATCAAACGGAACTTCCAAGTCGGAGACGAAACGGTACATGCGTTGCGCGGTATCTCGTTCAGCATTCAGGAAGGAGAATTCGTGACCATCATGGGTACATCCGGTTCCGGTAAGTCTACCCTTCTGAACACATTGGGATGTCTGGACACGCCGACCAGTGGGGAATACCTTCTTGACGGGGTATCCGTACGCACCATGAGCAAACCGCAAAGAGCAGTGCTGCGGAACCGGAAAATCGGATTCGTATTCCAGAACTACAACCTGCTACCGAAAACGACAGCCGTAGAGAATGTAGAACTCCCACTGATGTATAACAGTGCTGTCAGTGCCGCTGAACGTCGCCGCCGGGCCATAGAAGCCCTGACTGCAGTGGGACTGGCCGACCGTCTGGAACACAAATCCAACCAGATGTCCGGTGGACAGATGCAACGTGTAGCCATTGCACGTGCACTGGTCAACAATCCGGCGGTCATCCTGGCCGATGAAGCAACCGGTAACCTGGACACACGTACTTCTTTCGAGATCCTGGTTCTTTTCCAGAAACTTCACCAGGAAGGACGTACCATCATCTTCGTGACACACAACCCGGAATTGTCACAATACAGCAGCCGCAACATCCGACTGCGTGACGGACATGTCATTGAAGACGTAACCAACCCCCATATCCTTTCGGCTGCGGAAGCACTGGCTGCCCTGCCGAAAAACGATGATGATTGACAATTTATCAAGATGACTTATGAATGGAACAAACCTTTTTAAAATAGCTTTCCGGGCATTGGCCAATAATAAGCTACGTGCTTTTCTGACCATGTTAGGAATCATTATCGGAGTAGCTTCCGTCATTGCCATGCTGGCCATCGGACAAGGCTCCAAACGGAGCATCCAAAAACAAATCTCCGAAATGGGCTCCAACATGATTATGGTCCACCCGGGAGCCGAAATGCGAGGAGGTGTCCGCCAAGACCCGTCGAGCATGCAAACCCTGAAACTGGAAAATTATGAAACCTTACGCGATGAATGTATGTACTTGTCGGCTATCAGCCCGGACGTTTCGGCTTCGGGACAGCTGATTTCCGGTTCCAACAACTACCCTTCTTCGGTGAGCGGAGTAAGCCTCGGCTATCTGACCATCCGTCAGCTGACCGTGGAACAAGGAGAAATGTTTACGGATGAAGATATCCGTACAGCGGCAAAAGTATGCGTCATTGGTAAAACCATTGTAGACAACCTGTTCCCCGACGGACAAGACCCGATTGGAAAGATTATCCGCTGCAACCAGGTTCCCCTCCGTGTCATCGGGGTGCTCAAATCAAAAGGATACAACTCCATGGGTATGGACCAGGATGACGTGGTACTGGCTCCTTACAGCACGGTAATGAAACGTCTGCTGGCCCAGACCTACCTGAGTGGTATCTTTGCCTCCGCTCTGACGGAAGACATGACGGAAGAAGCCGTAGACGAAATCACCACTATCTTACGCCGTGAACATAAACTGAAAGAAACAGACGATGATGATTTCACTATCCGTACGCAGCAGGAACTCAGTTCCATGCTGAATACCACTACCGATTTGATGACCACCTTGCTGGCCTGCATCGCAGGAATCTCTTTGGTGGTAGGAGGTATCGGTATCATGAACATCATGTATGTCAGTGTCACCGAACGTACCCGTGAAATCGGCCTTCGTATGTCTGTGGGTGCAAGAGGAGTAGACATCCTGTCACAATTCCTGATAGAATCCATCCTAATCAGTATCACAGGGGGACTGATTGGAGTAATTTTGGGCTGTGGAGCCAGCTTCGTCATCAAGACAGTCGCCCACTGGCCTGTATTCATCCAGCCATGGAGTGTATTGCTGTCATTCGCAGTATGTACCCTTACCGGTGTGTTCTTCGGATGGTATCCGGCAAAGAAAGCAGCCGATCTGGATCCGATTGAAGCACTGCGTTATGAATAAAAAAATAACGGAACTACTTTGTTCTTCATAACTTTGGTTTCCTGTCCGGCCGTCTATCTCTGCAGTAATATTTCAAAGTATTTGCTGCGTGTGACGGCCGGACTTTTCTTAAAAAATCATATCTTTGCTTTAAATCAATCTAATATGGTGCATATAACCCACAACAAACATCGCTTACTGGAATTAATCATCCACACAATATGCTGGGGATTATTTTTCGGATTTCCGCTGTTTTTTACCCAACACGACAACGGAAACATCGACTGGAAAGAATTTATCAACCATTCTGGAGTATCACTTGCCTTTTTTATCATTTTTTACGTCAACTATCTGGTTCTGATTCCTAGAATACTCTTCAAAGAACATATCGGACGTTTCATTTTCCTGAACATCCTTCTTATTCTTGTGGCCTCTATCGGACTACGCTACTGGCACAACCTGATTGCATTTCCACCTCCCGTACGCCCGCGATCCTACCTGCCTCCCCGATACATATTTTACATAAGAGACATGACCAGCATGATTTTTATGGTAGGATTGAGTGTGGCCATCCGAATGAGCCTTCGTTGGAGTGCGACAGAACTGGCACGCCGGGAAGCAGTGAAAAGCCGTACGGAAGCAGAACTCAAGAACCTCCGCAACCAGCTGAATCCACATTTCTTGCTGAATACCCTGAACAACATCTATGCACTCACCGCATTCGATACGGACAAGGCACAACAAGCCATCCAGGAACTCAGTAAGCTGTTACGATACGTGTTATACGACAATCAGGAAAATTTTGTTCCCCTCACCAAAGAAGTGGAGTTCATACGAAACTACATCGAACTGATGCGTATCCGAGTTTCCTCCCAAGTGAAAATCAACACTCATTTTCAAATCCATCCGAACAGTCAGAGTCCTGTGGCTCCCTTGTTATTCATTTCACTGATAGAAAATGCGTTCAAACACGGAGTATCTCCCACAGAATCCAGCTTCATTGACATTACATTGATTGAAAAAGAGAACAAAATCCACTGTATAATACGCAACAGCAACTACCCTAAAAGTTCCACCGATAAAAGTGGATCAGGTATCGGACTGGAACAAGTACACAAAAGGCTGGAACTTTTGTATGCCGGACATTACGAATGGCAACATCAGGTCAGTCCCGACCAAAAAGAATACAGTTCGATTTTGACAATTGATATTCCAGACACTAATCTAAAAAAAGAAATACCATGACAATCAAATGCGCCATTATTGATGATGAACCTTTAGCACTCGGATTACTGGAAAGTTATGTAAAGAAGACTCCTTCGCTGGAACTATGCGGAGCATATTCCAGTGCCATTCAAGCCATGGATCTACTGAACGGACATCCGGTAGACTTGATTTTTCTGGACATCCAGATGCCGGAACTGAACGGACTAGAGTTCTCCAAAATAATTCCGAACAATACACGCATCATCTTCACAACTGCCTTCGGACAATATGCATTGGACGGTTACAAGGTAAATGCCCTTGACTATCTGCTCAAACCTATCAGCTATACAGATTTCATGACAGCCGTAAATAAAGCCATCCAGTGGTTTGAACTCTGTCAGAAGGCTGAGAATGCACCAGAAGAAGTACAGTCTTCCGAGGATTTGAAATATATTTACGTAAAAAGTGACTATAAACTGATTCAAATTGAACTGGATAAGATTCTATACATAGAAGGACTCAAAGATTACATTAAAATTCACTTAGAAGACAATCCTCGCCCTATCCTCTCACTAGTCAGTATGAAAATGATGGAAGACAAACTGCCGGCCAACCGCTTCATACGGATTCACCGGTCTTTCATTGTGCAAAAGCAAAAAATAAAAATTATAGAAAAAGGCAGAATTGTTTTCGGGAAGGAATACATTCCGATATCTGACAGCTATAAACAGGAGCTCCAAAATTATGTTAATAAACATACTATTTGAAAATCTGTTGTATTTTCAACATTTTTTTCTGAAACAATCCAATTTTTTACTGATTTTCTTTGGCTACAAACAATCTAAACCCTATATTTGTAGCGTACATAATAAAAGCGGAAGTTGTGAAACTTCCTTTAGAATAGTTTAGTTAAGTCTAGTTTAGTTTTTGTGTTGTGATACTCCTGCTGAAAGTGTTCAGCGAGAGTATCTTTTTTATTGTCAAAAAAACACCTGATTCAATTCAAAAACAGGTTTATTAACAGATATCCCTACAAAAGTTGTTAAAAAAAAACAACAACCCTAGAGTGTATATTTTTACAATTTGTATAAAAATTTCAAGGAATAGCAATCAATTTATGGATTTGCAAACTCAAACGCCAGACAGGATGTTCCTTTATATAATCCACCACTTCTGATGTATTCATGCAAGAACAAGGCTGTAAGTAATAGGCAGAAGCTGGTATCTCTAAATAGGACTCTAGTTGCTGCCCTTGATAGACTACTTTTATTTCATTAACCTTCTGTACACGCAACTGTGTACCCTGTTTAGGCGAACAAGTCACCCAATCAATACCATCAGGAAGTACACAAGTTCCATTTGTTTCTATGCAAACATATTTTCCTACCGAATGTAAGGCAGCAACCAGCTGATCATCTACCCACAAGCCCGGTTCGCCCCCCGTCAAAATCACCATCCGACAAGGATAACTCCTCACCGCAGCCAAAATCTCTTCATCCGACATCATCCTCCCCTGCTCATGCTGTGTGTCACAAAAATCACACCGCAAGTTACATCCAGAGAAACGGACAAAAACTGCAGGTGTACCCACATAAAAACCTTCACCCTGAAGGCTGTAAAAAATCTCATTAATCTTTTTCATAAATTACGGTGTTTCCTTCCGATTCACAGACTTCTACTTTCACACAATAAGGCACACGTTCACAAATCCACCGAGCTATATTTTCAGCAGTCGGATTACAAGGTAACACATCATTCAAATTTTGATGATCCAATTGCCCTTTTACTACCTCTTTAATATGAGTAAAATCCACGACCATGCCATCCGCATTCAACTCTGCCGACTGACAATAAACTGTAACTATCCAATTGTGACCATGCAGGTTCTCACACTTACTTTCATAGGAAAGTTCCAGACAATGAGAAGCCGAAATCTCCATCCGCTTAATAACTGTATACATAACAATTTGATTTTTAAAAGATTAAAAACTCCGCATTTAATGTCACCTCAATGCAACTACAAAGGTAAAAAGAATTATCACACAGAAAAAATTCATGTACAAAGATTTACACGACCATCAAATCTCACAATTTTTAATAAAATCCACAACAAATATTTTTGAAATTCCAATCAATACAGTATATTTGTATATACTTTTTTGATATACGAATGACGGAAGAGGACAAAAAACTGTTGCATACTTTCGAAGGTAAGTTAAGACAATTGCTGTTTCTTTATGAGGGAGTGAAAAAAGAGAACCTTTCATTAAGAACAGAAATTGATGCTAAAAATACTGAAATCAATGAGTTAAAAAACAGTTGGAAAGAATTGGAGACCAAATATATCAATTTGAAAAACGCCCGTATCCTCAGTATCAACGACAACGACCTCCGCGATACGAAACAAAGGCTGGCGAAACTTGTGCGTGAAGTCGATAAATGCATCGCTTTGCTGAATGAATAAGACAAAACGGTAAAGTATATACTTTTATGGACGAAAAAAAAAGATTTAATCTACTAATTGACAATGAACGTTACCCTGTATCCATATTCCCTACGGAAGAAGAGGGCTATCGGGAAGCTGCCAAACAGATTAACTATAAACTGAATAAATACCGTAGTGCATTTCCGGAATTCAATAGCATACAGCATTGGAAGATGGTCGCACTTGATTTAGCGTATGAGAATACAACCATGAAAGACCGGAATGACACCCGGCCATACATGGAAAAACTAAAAGAATTGAATGAGGATATTGAAAGATGTATCCAAGAAAGTCAAAATAAAGGTTTATAGACATAGAGAAACTTATATTTTATAGCAAATTTCACGCATAAGCTTTATCCGAAGGGTTCCAACGGAGAAGTTTATGCGTTTTTATTTATATATTTAAATTAATTATAATGTTGACGACAGTAATACTAGCGATTGTGGCCTTCCTGGTGGGAGGTACATTGTCGTATGGATTCTTTAAGTATGGCTTAAAGACGAAATATGACACTATTATCAAAGAAGCCGAAACAGAGGCCGAAGTTATCAAGAAAAACAAACTTCTGGAAGTAAAAGAAAAATTCCTGAACAAAAAGGCTGACCTAGAGAAAGAGGTAGCCCAACGAAATCAAAAAATTCAACAAGCCGAAAACAAGTTGAAGCAGCGTGAAATGGTACTCAACCAAAAGAACGAAGAACTTCAACGTAAACGTAATGAAACTGAGGCTATCAAAGAAAACTTGGACGCACAGCTAGTAATTATCGAAAAGAAAAAAGAAGAACTGGACAATCTGCAGTCACAGGAACGGGAAAAGCTGGAAACAATTTCCGGACTCTCTGCAGAAGAAGCAAAAGAACGTTTAGTAGAATCATTAAAAGAAGAAGCGAAAACGCAGGCACAGTCTTACATCAATGACATCATGGACGATGCCAAGCTTACTGCCAACCGCGAAGCTAAGCGTATTGTTATCCAGTCTATCCAGCGAGTGGCAACTGAAACTGCCATTGAAAATTCTGTCACCGTATTCCATATCGAATCAGACGAAATCAAGGGACGCATCATTGGACGTGAAGGACGTAACATCCGTGCCTTGGAAGCTGCCACAGGTGTAGAAATTGTAGTGGATGACACTCCGGAAGCCATCGTTCTTTCTGCCTTCGACCCGGTTCGCCGTGAAATTGCTCGTCTGGCTTTGCACCAACTGGTAACTGACGGACGTATCCACCCGGCCCGTATCGAAGAAGTAGTAGCCAAAGTACGCAAGCAAGTAGAAGACGAAATTATTGAAACAGGTAAACGTACTACCATCGACTTAGGTATCCACGGTCTGCATCCGGAACTGATTCGTATCATCGGTAAGATGAAATACCGTTCTTCCTACGGACAAAACTTATTACAACATGCACGTGAAACCGCCAACTTATGCGCCGTAATGGCTTCCGAACTAGGATTAAATCCGAAGAAAGCCAAACGTGCTGGTCTGTTGCACGATATCGGTAAAGTACCCGATGAAGAACCGGAATTGCCACATGCATTGCTAGGTATGAAACTGGCTGAAAAATACAAAGAAAAAGCGGATATCTGCAATGCTATCGGTGCACACCACGATGAAGTGGAAATGACCAGCCTTCTGGCACCTATCGTCCAGGTCTGTGATGCCATCTCTGGAGCTCGTCCGGGAGCACGCCGCGAAATCGTAGAAGCTTACATCAAGCGTTTGAATGACCTTGAACAGCTGGCTATGTCTTATCCAGGTGTAACCAAGACTTATGCTATCCAAGCAGGACGTGAACTCCGTGTGATTGTAGGTGCAGACAAGATTGATGACAAACAGACGGAAAGTCTGTCAACCGAAATAGCCAAGAAGATTCAAGATGAAATGACCTACCCAGGACAAGTAAAAATCACGGTTATCCGTGAAACCCGTGCAGTCAGCTTCGCGAAATAAAATCCATAAAAAAATCCGGAATGTGAGAATTCCGGATTTTTTATTTATTCATCTCAACAGGTTCATTCTTTTTCTCCTTCCAACAAGGGCATCAACACCTTTTCGGCACATGCGTAGCCTTCTTCATACAACTCGGTTAACTTCTTCACATCCTTTTCTATCCGATTCACCACGACCTTCTTTTCCGGACGAATAGCAATGATACGTCCCTCATCTTCCAGCTTTTCCACTAGCTCCAGCTGCTCATTATATACCGCACACCGCCTACTAAGCAACAATCTCAAACGCGGATAACGACGATAAATAAATCGAGGCACCCGAATGTCCTTTTCCGACTTACGATACCCTCTGTTACGGGTCAGGACCACGACATTCTGCAAATACCCCTGCGAAATCGCACGCAAAACCGGAATGGAATCCACAATTCCTCCATCCAGCATCGGGCGTCCATCCACGTACGCAATAGGACAAACGTATGGCAGACTGCTGGAAGCCTTGGCGATATCAACCAGACGTTCCCGGTCCCGTCCTTTCTTCTCTTCCAAATAGCAGGCTCTTCCTGTCACACAATTGGTTGTCACCATCTCAAACCGCGCCGGATTATCAAAATATGCCTCATAATCGAAAGGTAAAATTTGACTTGGAAACAAGTCATAAAGCAAATGCTGATCCAGAATACTATGCTGATACCATAAATACTTTAATCCGATATAATGATATTTGTCCAGCATATCAATATTACTGAACTTGGCGCGCCCACGCTGATGAGACATATACGACAAGCCGTTGCAAGCCCCTGCAGAAACACCTATTACATAAGGAAATTCTAACTTATGATCCATCATGAAATCCAGAACTCCGCACGTGAACACACCGCGCATGCCTCCACCTTCAAGAACTAATCCAGTTTTTTCAAAGTCCAGTTTCATACTCCGTCTTTTTAAAGTAACCTTGGAATTGCAAATATATGTTTTTCCAATACATTACAGCCATTTTTTCTATTTTATTTACTACATTTGCAACATTATTTTCACACATGTGATATTAAAATGTAATGAATATGTTTGATTCTCTTACTTATCAGAAGCGCCGAAAAGCTCTACGGGAAAAGATGGGCAACGGTATTATTCTCATTTTAGGCAACAACGAAGCACCTGCCAATTATCCAGACAACACATACAAGTTCCGCCAAGACAGTTCATTTGTCTACTTCTTTGGACATTCACACCCTGGATATGCCGGTATCCTCGATATTGACAATGGAACGGATTATTTCTTTGGAGATGATGTAGACATGGACGACATTATCTGGATGGGGCCTCAACCCAGTGTAAAAGAATTGGCAGCTCAGGTAGGAGTAGAAAAAAGCTACCCTTTCGATAAACTGAAAGAAATGGTAGGAAATGCTATAGCGCAACGAAGAAAAATCCATTTCCTCCCTCCCTACCGATATGACAACATGCAACTACTTGAAGATTTGACAGGCATCCGGGCCTCCATGACGCCCAAACATGCCTCTCTCGAGCTCATTAAAGCGGTTATTTCTTTACGAGCTGTAAAAGAAGACTGTGAAATAGCTGAAATTGACAAAGCCTGCAATGTAGGATATGAAATGCACACAGCCGCCATGCGCTTGTGCAAACCTGGTGTATCAGAACAATACATAGCCGGTGTACTCGACGGTATTGCGTCTTCCTACGGACGAATGGTTTCATTTGCCACCATCCTGACTCAAAACGGTCAGACACTTCACAACCATGACCACAGTCACATTCTACAGGAAGGACGAATGATGCTGACAGATGCGGGTGCCGAACTGATGAATTATTACTGCTCTGACCACACACGTACTATCCCGGTCGGTGGAAAATTCACCAACCTACAACGTGATGTTTACGGTATCGTATTAGCCTGCCATGACAAAGCGCTCGAGCTGGCACGCCCGGGAATAACCTACAAATCTGTACACTTGGAGGTTTGCAAAGTACTGGCCAACGGTCTAAAGAATTTGGGACTGATGAAGGGAAATACAGAAGATGCCGTAGCCGCAGGAGCACATGCCCTATTCCTTCCCCACGGACTGGGACACATGATGGGACTGGATGTACACGATATGGAAGACTTAGGCCAATGTTATGTAGGCTATGACGAAGAGGTACAACCTTCAACCCAATTCGGTCTGGCTTCTCTTCGCATGGGAAGAAAACTGCAAAAAGGATTTGTCATTACTGACGAACCGGGTTGTTATTTCATTCCAGCACTCATCGACAAATGGAAAGCAGAAAAACTACATACTGATTTCCTGAACTTCGATGAAATTGAAAAATACAAAGATTTCGGAGGTATCCGCCTGGAAGACGATATCCTAATTACGGAAAATGGTTCCAGGTTTTTAGGCGAAAAACATATTCCTATCACCTTCGACGAAGTGGAAGCCATCATGAATGAATAAATTATTTTTTAACTCTATAATATTTTATCTTAAACAATGAACAAACTGATTTTATTGGCCGCAGTGGGACTTTGCTTTGGAAGTATTTATGCCAAAAGCCCCAAGAAAAATAAAGCGGAAGAAGGATTCATTTTCACGACTGTAAAAGAAAACCCTATCACTTCCATAAAGAACCAGAACCAGTCGAGTACGTGCTGGTCTTTCTCTAGCATTGGTTTCCTAGAGTCTGAACTGCTCCGCACAGGAAAAGGAGAATTCGACTTGTCTGAAATGTTCGTCGTACACAAAACAATGGAAGACCGTGCCGTAAACTATGTGCGTTATCACGGTGACGCTTCATTCTCTCCGGGCGGAAGCTTTGAAGATATCGTATATTGCTACAAGAACTATGGTATGGTGCCGCAAGATATCATGCCGGGTATCGAATACGGAGATTCTCTCCCGAATCACAACGAACTAGACGCAGTAGCCGGTGCTTACGTAGAAGCAATTGGAAAAGGCAAACAGAATAGACTGACCCCAGTTTGGAAAAAGGGAGTAACTGCCATTTACGACACCTATCTGGGAGAATGTCCGAAAGAATTTACCTATAAAGGTAAGACTTATACGCCGAGAACCTTTGCGGATGAAGTGCTGGGACTGAACATGGACGATTATGTATCCCTGACTTCATACACCCACCATCCTTTCTATCAGCCGTTCAGCATTGAAGTACAGGATAACTGGCGCAATGCCTTATCATACAATCTGCCGATTGAAGAACTGATGGAAGTAATGGACAACGCTATCAACAACGGATACACTTTTGCTTGGGGAGCAGACGTCAGTGAGGAAGGATTCACTCGCGACGGTATTGCAGTATGCCCAAATGTTGAAAAAGGTGCAGAACTGACAGGTTCAGATATGGCACACTGGTTGGGATTAAGCAAGTCAGACAAACGTAAAGAACTGACTAGTAAACCGCTTCCTGAAATTGAAGTGACACAGGAAATGCGACAAACTGCTTTCGACAACTGGGAAACTACAGATGACCACGGTATGCTTATCTACGGTATCGCCAAAGACCAGAATGGAAAAGAATACTACATGGTGAAAAATTCATGGGGATTAAGCGGAAAATACAAAGGTATTTGGTATGCATCTAAAACATTCGTCAAATACAAAACCATGAATATTCTGGTCAACAAAAAAGCAATCCCTGCAGACATCGCAAAAAAATTAGGATTCTAAAAACTTAGTATATAGACTAATTATAAATAATAAGCGGCTCATTCCATAAATTTAAGATGGAATGAGCCGCTTTTTTCTTTCTTTTTACTAATTTTACGGATTGAAGTGGGAAATAGGTACCTTATTCCTGCTAAAAGATTCCTCTTTAGAAAGAAATTACATCATATTCCATGCTTGTCAATACCATACAAGCTCAAAGAAGAATCTTATGTGAAGAAGAAAAAAGAAAAAATATATATAAATGAACTATAAATGGAACTATCAACCTCCAACACTTCAAGAAAGAGAAGCAGCTAGAGCCCTCTCCAGAGAAATAGGCATCAGTCCCATCTTGTGCAAATTACTACAAGAAAGAGGAATACATACAGCCGCTGAAGCCAAGCGTTTCTTCCGCCCTCAGCTAAACGACTTGCACGATCCGTTTCTGATGAAAGATATGGACACAGCGGTAGAACGGCTCAATCTGGCCATGGGACGCAAGGAGAGAATTCTAGTGTATGGAGACTATGACGTGGACGGAACTACAGCCGTCGCACTGGTTTTTAAGTTTTTGCAACAGTTCTACTCGAACATCGACTATTACATCCCCGACAGATACAATGAAGGGTATGGCGTATCGAAAAAAGGAGTAGACTATGCGTATGAAACAGGAGTCAAACTGGTCATCGTACTAGATTGTGGCATAAAAGCAGTAGAAGAAATCAGTTATGCCAAGGAGAAAGGTATTGACTTTATTATCTGTGACCATCACGTGCCCGATGAAGTCCTTCCGCCCGCCGTTGCCATTCTGAATGCCAAACGGTTTGATTCTACCTATCCCTACGAACATCTTTCCGGATGTGGAGTAGGCTTTAAATTCATGCAGGCCTTTGCCCAAAACAATGGCATCGAATTTCATCAGCTGACTCCTCTGCTCGACTTGGTGGCCGTAAGCATCGCTTCCGACATTGTGCCCATCATGGGAGAAAACCGTATCTTGGCCTATCATGGCCTCCGGCAGCTTAATGCCAACCCCAGTATCGGCCTGAAAGCCATCATTGACGTGTGCGGACTGGCCGAAAGAGAGATTACGATGAGTGATATCGTATTCAAAATCGGACCACGTATCAATGCCTCCGGACGTATCCAAAACGGGAAAGAGGCTGTCGACCTCTTGATAGAAAAGGATTTCGCCTCCGCACTGAAGAAAGCCAACCGCATCAACAGCTACAATGAGACCAGAAAGGATTTGGATAAAAGCATGACGGAAGAAGCCAACAAAATTGTGGACAACCTGTCCGACCTGTCTGAAAGAAGGTCAATTGTCATCTTCAATGAAGACTGGCACAAGGGCGTCATCGGTATCGTAGCTTCCCGACTAACGGAAATCTACTACCGCCCAGCTGTGGTACTGACACGTACAGACAATCTGGCTACAGGTTCTGCACGTTCCGTATCGGGTTTCGACGTATATAAAGCCATTGAATATTGCCGCGATTTATTGGAAAACTTTGGCGGACATACCTATGCCGCCGGACTCTCCATGAAAGTGGAAAATGTGCCGGAATTTACGCGTCGGTTTGAAGAATATGTCACCAACCACATTCTTCCGGAACAGACCAATGCCACCATTCAGATTGATGCACAGCTGGATTTCAGAGACATCACTCCGAAGTTTTTCTTCGACCTGAAGAAGTTCAATCCGTTTGGCCCGGAAAACCACAAACCTATCTTTGCCACACTGAACGTGTATGATTACGGCACCAGCAAGGTGGTAGGCAGAGACCAGGAACACATCAAGCTGGAGCTAGTAGACAACAAATCGAACAACGTCATGAATGGCATCGCTTTCGGTCAAAGTTCACAAGTCCGCTACATAAAGACCAAGCAATCGTTCAACATCTGCTATACTATCGAGGAAAATACCCATAAACGAGGAGAAATCCAGTTGCAGATTGAAGACATCAAGCCGAGTCGAAGTTAGGAATCTATGACCGACTATCTGAAAATCCTGAAACAATACTGGGGATACGACCACTTCCGAGGCATACAGGAAGACATCATCCGCAGCGTAGGCGAAGGCAAGGACACTTTGGGGCTTATGCCCACAGGTGGAGGTAAATCCATTACTTTTCAGGTGCCAGCCCTCGCTCAGGAAGGATTATGTCTGGTCATTACCCCCCTGATTGCCCTGATGAAAGACCAGGTAAGAAATCTGCGTGAACGGGGCATCAAGGCTACTGCCGTTTATTCTGGCATGACGCGGGAAGAGATTCTGATTGCATTGGAAAACTGCATTTTCGGCAACTATAAATTTCTTTACATCTCACCGGAAAGACTGGGTACCGAAATATTTCAAATCAAGCTTCGCAGCATGCACGTGAGCCTCATCACCGTGGATGAATCCCATTGCATCTCACAATGGGGATACGATTTCCGCCCTGCTTACCTGAAAATAGCCAAGATACGCCAACTACTTCCTGGAGTTCCTGTCATTGCCCTGACTGCCACAGCCACTCCGGAAGTGGTCAAGGACATTCAGGAAAAACTCCAGTTCCGCCAAGAGAATGTATTCCACATGAGTTTCGAGCGGAAGAATCTGGCCTATATCGTTCGACACACGGAAGATAAGGAAGGCGAAATGTTGCACATCCTGCAACGGGTAAATGGCTCCAGCATCATCTATACACGTAACCGAAGAAAAACCAAAGAAATAGCCCAATTTCTGAACCGGAACCACATCACAGCCACGTTCTACCATGCCGGACTCAGCGATGAGACCAAAGACCTACGCCAAAAGTCATGGCTGAAAGGGGAATATCGTGTCATGGTGGCAACCAATGCTTTCGGTATGGGAATTGATAAGCCCGATGTACGTCTGGTGATTCATGCCGATGTGCCCGACTCCCCCGAGGCATATTTTCAGGAGGCTGGACGAGCCGGAAGAGACGGCATGAAGGCGTATGCCGTGCTGTTGTTCTGCCCTCGCGACAAGATTACCCTCAAACAACGTATCAGTGACACTTTCCCTGAAAAGGACTATATCCGAAAAGTGTACGAAGACATCAATTTCTACTACCAGATGGCCATGGGAGACGGATTGGGCTGTACCTTCGCCTTCAACTTGGATGAATTCTGCCACAATTTCAAGCATTTCCCTGTACAGACCGACAGTGCGCTGAAAATCCTGACACGTGCCGGCTATCTGGAATATACCGATGAACAGGACAATGCCTCCCGAATCATGTTCACCCTCACCAAAGAAGAACTGTACCGCATTCATGAACAAAATGCAGATACGGAAAAGCTGATTCGCATTTTACTACGGACCTATACCGGGCTTTTCACCGATTATGCGTATATTAATGAAGAGCTACTATCCAAACGTTCCGGATTGAGCAGGCCCCAAATCTATGAAACCTTGCTCTTTCTGACCCGACAGCACATCTTGCACTACATTCCCGGAAAAAAAACTCCCTATATCATTTACACCCGTGAACGACAGGAGACTGACCATATCTACTTGAGCAAGGAAGTGTATGAGGAACGAAAAGAAAGCTATCGCCGACGAATAGAGGCCATGATAGAATATGCTGAGAGTGAAAACAATTGCCGAAGCCGCATGCTGCTTCATTATTTCGGCGAAAAGAACGAGCACAACTGCGGACAATGCGATGTATGCCTGCAGCACCATCACTCCGGACTGAAACAAAGCCAGTTTGACGAAATCAGTCGCCAGATACGTGCCTTACTGAAAACCTCTCCTCTTTCTCCGCAAGAGCTCAAAGCCCAAATCCAAGCACCGGAGGAACAAGTGAGTAAAGTCATAGCCTATCTTCTGGCGGAAGAAATCATCCGTCAGGAAAATGGCCGACTTCTCCTTTAAGTGAGTTTATATTAGTCAAATATTTTACCATTCTAAAAAAAGGTGTATCTTTGCCGGAAAACACCAAAAAACTTGATTCACATGGAAGAAGGAGGAGAATTCCGGGAACTCATGATACAGATTTTCCGCACCCGCATGGCGTTCCGACGTGCCATGCAACGTACACTAAAAGCCAATCATGCAGGAATCACTTTCGAGATGCTTCAAGTACTGAGCAGTCTTTGGCATGAACAAGGTATCACCCAGCAGGCACTGGCAGAGCGAACCGCTAAAGACAAGGCCTGCCTGACCAACCTGATGAACAATCTGGAGAAAAAAGGATATGTCTATCGCAAGGAGGATGCAAGTGACCGCCGAAACAAGCTAGTATATCTTACTCCGGAAGGAGAAAAACTGAAAGAACAAATCCGTCCAATCCTCAATTTAGTATATGCCGATGCCGAGCATATCTTATCTACCGAACGAACCGGAAATATTTTATCTGAACTAAAAACAGTGCAAAATGTTCTTGAAGATTTCTAGCACCTTACGAATCCTGCTTTTCATCGGAAATCTCTTTCTTATCCTCCCAGCCATGGCCCAACAAGATTCACTGTTCCTATCCGTAGAACAGCTTTTTGAATCAGGAGTAAAAAGCAGCCTGCGCTTACAAGCCGACAGCCTGAAAGAGAGAATGGCTTATGAACGGAAGCGCCATGCCCAAACGGCCTTGCTCCCCGACCTGGAAATCGGTCTCAAAGGAGGGGTTATCGGACAACCTGTGGTCTTTCAGGAAGGGCTTTCCCATCCTACCTATCCGGACACTCCCGACTGGTCACAAAACTATACGGTCGACTTCAACCAACCACTGTATCAGGGAGGGAAAATCCGCTGTTCCATCCGTAAGGCAGATATTGAAAAAGAAATTGCAGGCTTGCAACGATTGAGCAATCAAGCTGACATCAAACTGGGATTACTCAACCAATACTTGAATCTCTTTACTCTGTTCAAGCAACACATCGTGCTTACCCGTAACATCGAAGAGTCGCTTCGACGTTTACAGGACATACGGCAGATGAAGAAAGAAGGACTTATCACCAACAACGACGTGCTGCGCAGTGAGATGCAACTCACCAACGACCGACTTTCTCTGCAAGAAACAGAGAACAGTATCCTCATCGTATCCCAACAACTGAACCTGCTGCTGGGAAATTCCGAAAACCGTATAATAAAGCCCGACACCACATTGCTGCAGAAAGCGACTCCCCTGGAAAGTTACGAAGCCTATCTCCTGTCGGCTTACGACCAGGCCCCAGACATGAAACTGCTGCAAAAAGAAACCGAACTGGCCCAGAACCAAATACAGATGGATCGCGCCTCCCGCAAGCCCAATGTCAACCTGTACGCATCCAACACTCTGGCACGCCCCATCACCCGTACCATGACCGACTTGTATAACAACAACTGGAACGTCGGACTTTCGGTTTCCTATCCCCTCTCGTCTTTATTCAAGTCCGACCATAAAATCAAGGAAAGCCAGTTGCAGATGTCCGTGCAAAAGAAAGAAGAGGAACTGAAAAAGCAACAGCTCCAGATGGATATTTACAATGCAATTCTCCGCCACAAAGAAGCCTTGCAGCAGGCTGACGCCTGGAAACTCTCCGTCCGTCAGGCACAGGAAAACTATCGTATCATGCAGAACCGTTACATGAACCAACTGGCCATACTGACCGATTTGCTGGATGCCAACTCTGTCTTGCTCAACGCCGAGCTCCAGCTGACAGCCTCACGCACACGAATCATTTACACTTATTACCAACTGCAGAAAGTCTGCGGAAGATTATAACCCATTCAATCCTACAGAATATGACACTAAAAGATACTCATAGCAAACTACGGAAGAGAAGACTGCAGAATATCATTCTCAACTTACTTTGCATACTGATTGCCGGCTCCGGACTGGTATGGGTGGGCAACTACTTCTGGAAATACATTCATTATGAAATCACGAACGATGCATTCATCGACCAGTATGTAGCCCCCTTGAACATACGCGCTTCGGGCTACATCAAGGAAGTCCGCTTCAAGGAACATCAATATGTACATCAAGGAGATACGCTGCTGATACTGGACAACCGCGAATATCAGATAAAGGTCAAGGAGGCCGAAGCAGCCCTGCTGGATGTGCAAGGTTCACGCGACGTACTACATTCCGGCATAGAGACTTCACAAACCAACGTGGCAGTGCAGGAAGCCAACATTGCCGAAGCAAAAGCCAAACTGTGGCAACTGGAGCAGGATTATCACCGCTTTGCCCGTCTGTTGCAGGAAGAATCGGTCCCCGAACAGCAGTACGAACAGGCAAAAGCCTCTTATGAGGCCGCAAAAGCCCGCTACCAAGCCCTGCTGGCACAACATAAGGCTGCACAATCACAGTTCACAGAAACCAGCAAAAAAACCACCAGTGCCGAAGCGGCCATCCTGCGCAAGGAAGCCGACCTGGATTTGGCCAAGCTGAATCTTTCTTATACCGTACTCACTGCGCCATACGACGGATACATGGGACGCAGAACCCTTGAACCCGGACAGTTCGTACAAGCCGGGCAAACCATCTCCTATCTGGTCCGAAACACAGACAAATGGGTGACAGCCAACTATAAGGAAACCCAGATTGTCCACATCCACATTGGTCAGGAAGTACGCATCAAGGTCGATGCCTTTCCCGGAAAAGTTTTCCATGGGACGGTGACAGCCATCTCAGAAGCGACCGGATCCAAATACTCGCTGGTGCCTACTGACAATTCTGCCGGAAATTTCGTGAAGGTACAGCAGCGAATTCCCGTGAGAATAGACCTGAAAGACATTTCTCCTGAAGAAATGAGCGAATTGAGAGCCGGTATGATGGTAGAAACAGAAGCCTTACGCAAATGATGACCATGCAACAACTGGACGTTCCCGTACGTCAATGGGTTCCCGACTGGCTCGGAATGATATGCATCTTCACCATCATCCTGCCTGTCACCATGCTGAACGGTTCCTACACCGGAAGCATGCTTGAAGTGTCCAACACATTGGGCACCCACACTGAAGACATCACCATGGGGTATTATGCCGCTTCGGCCGGAATGGCTGTGGCCTATCCCATTGTCCCCAAAGTGCTCGATGCCCTTTCCTCCAAGTTCCTGTTGCTGACCGACCTGACCCTGCAATTCTTTCTCAGCTGGATATGTGCCCGTTCGCAAAACATCGACCTGGTCATTATCTGCAGCTTCTTCATCGGCTTTCTGAAAGGTTTCCTCATGCTCTGGTTCATCCGAAGGGCCACCAAGATTTTCAGTCCCAAGAACGTACGAAGCGAGTTTTATTCTTATTTTTATCCGCTGGTGTTTGCCGGAGGACAGGTATCCATGGTACTCACTGCCGAACTGGCTTACCATTATAACTGGCAGTATATGTACTACTTCATGATGCTGCTCCTCATGACCACCATCCTGATAGTAATTATCTGTTTCCGGCACGACCGCCCGTTGAAGCCCATACCGCTCTCCGAACTTCATCTGCGCGAGATGCTGGTCATTGCCACCGGACTCCTGATGCTTGTCTATGTCATCAACTATGGGAAAGTGCTCGACTGGACTTCCTCTTTCAAAATCCGGCTCTATATCGTCATTGCTCCCATCCTAATTGCCTTTTTCATCTGGCAGCAATACCACTCCAAACATCCCTTTGTCAGTTTGGCTCCATTGTATCAGCCCAAAGCCATTGTAGGCTATCTGTATATGATGCTGGTCATGTTTTTCAGTACCTCCACCACCCTGCTCACCAACTATATGACAAGCATCCTGAAGGTAGACAGCACACACACTTATCTGCTCTATGGCTACCTGTTACCAGGTTATGCCCTGGGGGCTTTCATCTGTTTCTGGTGGTTCCGCTGGCAACGGTGGCGTTTCCGTTTTCTGATTGCCGGAGGAATGGGATGCTTTGCCGCCTTCTTCGGCATCCTGTATTTCACCGTATCCCCCGACAGCACCTACGAGATGCTTTTCCTCCCTGTGTTTCTGCGAGGGCTTGGCATGCTGGTATTAATCATCGCCTTTGCCTTGTTTGCCGTAGAAGAACTCAATCCCAAATACCTGCTGGCCAATGCCTTTTTCCTGATTTCCTTCCGGTCAGTGCTGGCCCCCATTCTGGCTACCTCTTTTTATAGCAACGCACTCTATCGGATGGAACAGAAATACTTGCATTCCTTGTCGGAAACCGTCAGCCAGACCGATCCACTGGCCGCCAGCCAGTTCAACCAGTCACTCAATCAATATCTTTCACAAGGACACGAATATACCGAAGCCACCCAGATGGCAACCCAAACACTCTATGCCACTTTGCAACAACAAAGCCTCCTGCTTTCGCTCAAACATATACTAGGCTATCTGTTTGTCATCACCTTGGTCATCGCCATCGTTTCACGCTTCATCCCCTTCCACAAGACTATTCGTGTGAGATATGCCAAAACCGGGGATGATATGGTATAAAACGGCATAAAAAAACAGCGGAAAGAAAAATCCTTCCGCTGTTTTTATAAAAAATTTCATCAGAATTCAATAATCAATGACTTGCGAGGAGAAACCACAAGATTCTTAGTCAAATCGATTCTCTTCCCGCTCGATACATCTCTACCTTCTTTAGAATCCTTAGTCAAGACAGTATAGTACTCAGCAGCCAATGTCTGCTCATCACTCGTACTATTCAGCACAATCATTTCAGTTTTTCCGTCATGTACATGAGAATACATATATATTCCTCGCTGAGGAATATGATACTTCACTGTTCTGTTTTCTGCCATATACGTTGTTTAGTTTAATTTTGCGAGGCAAATATATGCATTTAAAACATAATTTTTAAACATAACAGCGAAAATTTTAATGTATTTATTCTTTTTTCATGACATAAATCAACTTTAATAGACTTCTACCTTCGCAGCCAGTGACTTACATTTGTCACGAAGTGCATCCAGGTCTCCGTCGTTCTTGTCATAACAAACCACAACTCCCATACGGCGGTTCAGGCGAGTGGTCGGTTTGCCAAAGATACGGAGATAGGTATTCGGCTGAGAACAAACCAGTTCCTCACCTCTGTACTGCGGAGCTTTCTGGCTGGCAATCGGAGAAAGAATCACTGCACTTGCACCAATGTGTTCCTGCGTAATACCCGGAATCGGCAGCCCCAGTACCGCATACAGATGCAATTCAAACTCATTCAAGTTCTGCGTATTGGCCAAAGTTACCATACCCGTATCGTGCGGACGAGGAGAAAGTTCAGAGAAATATACTCCGTTTTCATGGCTCAGGAAGAACTCCACTCCCCACAAACCATATCCTGTCAGTGCTTTTGTCACCTTGTCGGCCATCCGCTGTGCCTCAGCCAGATGTTCCGGTGCGATGTGAGCCGGCTGGAAACTTTCACGATAGTCTCCTCCCTTCTGCACGTGTCCGATAGGAGGACAGAACAAAGTCGGTCCGTTCTTCTGGGTCACTGTCAGCAAAGTGATTTCACTGTCAAAATGAATGAATTCCTCTACAATCAGTTCCTTGATATCACCACGGCTGCCGTTGCATCCATATTCCCATGAATATTTCAGGTCTTCTTCAGATTTTGCAACTGACTGGCCTTTGCCGGAAGACGACATCAACGGTTTGATGACACACGGATAACCAATTTTGCTGGCTGCCTCTTTCAGTTCCTCATAAGAGGAAGCATAAAAATACTTCGCAGTTTTCAGTCCCAGTTCCTTGGCTGCCAAATCACGGATAGCCTTACGGTTCATCGTAAAGTTCACCGCACGCGCACTCGGCACGACTTGAATACCTTCTTTTTCCAAGTGATACAACCGTTCAGTACGTATCGCTTCTATTTCAGGAACAATGATATCCGGATGATACTTTTCTACCACACGGTCCAAAGCCTCTCCATCCAACATACTGAATACCTCGCACGCATCTGCCACCTGCATAGCCGGTGCACCTGCATAAGAGTCACACGCAATCACATACTGGCCCAAGCGCTGGGCTGCAATGGTAAATTCCTTACCAAGTTCTCCGGAACCTAACAAAAGTATTTTTTTAGTCATATATATAAGGTTTATGCTTCTTTCCTGCAAAGATAATATTTTTCTTCGGACCTTATACCATGACCTGCCGATTTATCAAGCCTCAGTTTCTGCCTCAGCCAGCTTCTTCAAGGTCAGCAATTCAGTACCGTCCTCGCCCAACAGGCTCACCGTACCATTTTCTTTTACCTCAAAGCTACGCACCTTGTTCAAGGCATCCAGAATATTTCTTTCCGTTTCCATATCCGGACAAGCCATCATGGTAGAAATCATCTGAGTGAACTGCAAAGAAGAAGACTTTCCTTCTTCCTGAGAGAATCCGCCATTGATCGTATTGCAGCTGGCATTTCCATATACTTTCTTCTCTGCCAAGTCGAAAGTCAGCTGAGGTGTTTTCTCCGTTTTGCCGATTTCTGTTCCATTCACGGTCATAATCTGCCATGTACCGTCCAAATCATTTATAGAAACTTCCTTTACTTCCCGTTTCTGCAAAAGAATGAGCGATTTTCCATCGGCATCGTTCAAGGATACGCCTTCACCCACTTCTTCATATCCGGCCACCTTATTCAAGGCTTCCAACACACTCTGTTCTACTTTCATATCCGGACACATCATCCGGGTAGCCCCCACTTGTCCAAAGGAAATCTTTCCTGCATTCAGCGTGTCCAAGTTGAAGGTTCCCACCAGACGGTTGCAACCCGCATTTCCATACAAGCGGTGTTCAGCGTTGTCAAACCCCAGAAAAGGCGTATTTTCTGCACTTACTTTTTCCCCGTTTACTTCTACGATGTTCCATTCCCCTGAAAAATCAACTACGGCTACCGAATTCTTTCCTGCGCCGCAGCTCATCAGCAGACAGGCAAAAGCCGCTGCCGCCAAATACTTTCTATTCATAACTTGTTTCTCTTTAATCGTAATTACATTTTCACAAACAATCCATTTTTAAGAATTGTTCATTTACAAAAATACGGATATCCCTTGAATACTGCACCATGTTTGGATTTATTTTCTATCTTTGCATGTTGAACGGTAACGTTTACCGGGCATTTAAAGTATCAAATTAATAAATGAGTAAAGTATTGATTATCGGTGCAGGCGGTGTAGGTACCGTTGTTGCACACAAAGTGGCTCAGCATCCGGAAGTCTTCTCCGAAGTCATGATTGCAAGCCGCACACAGTCCAAATGCGACGCTATTGTCAAAGCAATTGGCAATCCTCACATCAAAACCGCCAAGGTAGATGCCGACAATGTGGATGAACTTGTGTCTTTATTCAACAGTTTTAAACCCGAAATCGTTATTAACGTAGCACTTCCCTACCAGGATTTAACGATTATGGAAGCATGTCTGCAAACGGGAGTGAACTACTTGGATACCGCAAACTACGAGCCGAAAGACGAGGCTCACTTTGAATACAGCTGGCAATGGGCTTACAAGAAACGTTTCGAGGAAGCCGGACTGACCGCCATTCTGGGTTGTGGATTCGACCCGGGAGTAAGTGGTGTATATACTGCATACGCTGCCAAACACCATTTCGACGAAATCCAGTACCTGGACATCGTGGACTGCAACGCCGGAAACCACCACAAGGCTTTTGCCACCAACTTCAATCCGGAAATCAACATCCGCGAAATCACTCAGAACGGACGTTACTACGAGAACGGAAAATGGATTACGACCAAACCGCTGGAATTCCACAAGGACCTGACTTATCCGAACATCGGCCCCCGCGATTCTTACCTTCTGTATCACGAAGAACTGGAATCACTGGTCAAGAACTTCCCGACCATCAAGCGTGCCCGCTTCTGGATGACCTTTGGTCAGGAATACCTGACTCACCTGCGCGTAATTCAGGACATCGGTATGGCCAGCATCGAACCTATCAACTACAACGGCATGCAGATTGTTCCGTTGCAGTTCCTGAAAGCTGTGCTGCCTAACCCACAGGATTTGGGTGAAAACTACGAAGGAGAGACTTCCATCGGATGCCGTATCCGGGGTATCAAGGACGGAAAAGAACATACTTACTACGTGTACAACAACTGCTCTCACCAGGCTGCTTACAAAGAGACAGGCATGCAGGGTGTAAGTTATACCACTGGCGTACCGGCCATGATCGGTGCCATGATGTTCCTGAAAGGCCTGTGGAAGCGTCCGGGAGTATGGAACGTGGAAGAATTCGATCCAGACCCATTCATGGATGCCCTGAACAAATACGGACTGCCTTGGCATGAAGTGTTCGACGGCGACCTGGAACTGTAATTGATTGAAAAATTATCTATGATTAAAGAATCAAGAATGGAGAACCGGAGCACTCATTCTTCATTCTTGGTTCTTTTCTTTTTCCCACTTTTACAAAGAAACAATTATGAACATAGGAGACAAAGCTCCCGAAATACTGGGAATCAACGAAAAAGGTAAAGAAGTCCGCCTGAGCGACTACGCAGGCAAGAAAATCGTACTCTATTTCTATCCCAAGGATATGACTTCGGGATGTACGGCACAGGCCTGCAACCTCCGTGACAACTACGCAGAACTTCAGAAAGCCGGCTACGAAGTCATTGGCGTGAGCATCAACGACGAGAAATCACACCAGAAATTCATCGAGAAAAACCAGCTTCCGTTCACACTGATTGCCGACACCGACCACAAGCTGGTGGAAACCTTCGGTGTTTGGGGAGAAAAAAGCATGTACGGACGCAAATACATGGGTACCTTCCGTACCACTTTCATTATTAACGAACAAGGCATCATCGAACGGATTATTTCACCCAAGGAAGTGAAAACCAAAGATCATGCCGCACAAATCCTACAATAATTATGGCAAAGAAAGACGAACTTGAATTTGAAGGAGGAATTGAAAACGCCCCCAAACCCAATAACAGTGAAAAACTGAAAGCCTTGCAAGCCGCCATGGACAAAATTGAGAAGAGCTTCGGAAAAGGCTCCATCATGAAAATGGGCGACGACCACGTGCAGGAAGTAGAAGTCATCCCGACCGGCTCCATTGCCCTGAATGCGGCACTGGGCGTAGGTGGTTATCCGAAAGGACGTATCATCGAAATCTACGGTCCGGAATCTTCCGGTAAGACCACACTGGCCATCCATGCCATTGCCGAAGCACAGAAAGCCGGCGGTATTGCTGCTTTCATCGACGCGGAACATGCTTTCGACCGTTTTTATGCAGCCAAACTGGGAGTGGACATCGACAACTTGTGGATTTCACAGCCCGACAACGGCGAGCAGGCATTGGAGATTGCCGAACAGTTGATTCGTTCCTCTGCCATCGACATCATTGTCATCGACTCTGTAGCCGCCCTGACTCCGAAAGCTGAAATTGAAGGCGACATGGGCGACAACAAGGTAGGTCTGCAAGCCCGACTAATGTCACAGGCCCTGCGCAAGCTGACTTCTGCCATCAGCAAGACCAACACGACTTGTATCTTCATCAACCAGCTGCGTGAGAAAATCGGTGTCATGTTCGGCAACCCGGAAACCACTACCGGTGGTAACGCGTTGAAATTCTATGCATCTGTCCGTCTGGATATCCGTCGTGCCTCTCAGCTGAAAGACGGTGAAGAAGTCATCGGTAACCAGGTACGCGTGAAGGTCGTAAAGAACAAAGTGGCTCCTCCTTTCCGCAAAGCCGAATTCGACATTATGTTCGGTGAAGGTATTTCCCGCAGCGGTGAAATCATCGACTTGGGTGCTGAACTGGGTATCATCAAGAAAAGCGGTTCATGGTACAGCTACAACGACACCAAGTTAGGACAGGGCCGTGATGCCGCCAAACAGTGCATCCAGGACAATCCGGAACTAGCCGACGAACTGGAAAAACTGATTTTCGATGCATTGAAAGACAAGGAATAAGACTTTATTTTTTACTATAAGAACGGATTCATCCTGCTACACCCAGCGGGTGAATCCGTTTATTATGTCCAAACATCTTTTACAAAAAAACCACAATCGCACCCTACCCAACATAATAGTTTTTATCTCTCTAACACTTATTTGTGAAACAAATCATCCTCCTATTGTCTTATTATTCATAGAATATTAACTAATCCTCAGATTTTATATATTATATAATTTCTCTAGGTCGCTGATTATATCATCATTTAAAAGCGGTTTAAACAACTTATTAAACATTCCCTTATTGCCTTTCAATCCTTTTTGTTGTTCAGGCTCAGGCTTCAGATTTTGCTTTTCCAACAAAATTTGAACTAAAGGAAATGCCCATTCTATTCTCGGATTCAAATCCAATACATCCCAATTCAGTTCATCTTGATGTTCTATGACAAATGACTCCTGAAGAGGTAAATATGAATATAACTCATAAATAGATTGCGAATACATCTCTATATAATTATTTACTTCTTTATCTGATATATAACCAGAATCCTTTTCTATACGATTCTTATTATTCAAAACCTGAAGGTGACGAAGAGTTTTTTCTATACAATCTATTCCTTGCCAAGCAATATATCCCCAATTATTAAAAAATGGCCTCAAACATATAGTTACTTTTTCCAAATCATGCAAAAGACTAACATTACTCCAATCAAGAAAGTTGTTCTTAAACAAGAAAGGCCATCTTTTTCCACTATCAGTTCCATACAATGCAGCATCAGGATTCCATTCATAAGAAGCAAGACTAAAAAACTATTACGAAGTAAATCTTCATACACAAAACTTTCCCCTGAAGGCGATTTTAAATTACATGCACAATAACGGGACCCTAAATTAACAAAATTACTTCCTTTACGATAAAGTACCATAGCATTTGTTACATAATACCCGCCCGAAGGCCTAGCGCATTTTTCATATCTTTTTATTTGTTCATCATCCAAATCATAATACTGACGAATCAAATTCCGCATCAACAGTTTTCCAAATTTTTCCCTCATAACGTATTTTCTCAAAATCGTTAAAGCTATTCCGTTATGCTCAATTTGGGCCAAATCTTTCATTTCTTGGAGCTCATCTATTTAGCCTGAAAATGATTCAAAGCCTTCATATTTTCTTCTAAATCAAAAAGATTGTTTATCTGATTATTCAAATAACAATCTACCATTTTATTAAAAGCTAAACAATGTTCTTTATTCATAGAATACAAATTTTCAAAAATCAATATCCCAAATATAATTAGAAATAGACTACGTTATTAATCCCACATTCATTTACAAGTATTTTTCTAAATATGGTTCCCAATTACCACCATTTTGACGATAACGAGTTACATAATAATATGGAGCAAAATTACCTACCATTACTCTATTCACAAAAAATTGTGAAATGTCCACTTTATCCGATATTGACAAACGTATCCCCTTCTGTAGTGACAAATCACATATTACAAGCATGAATTCATTTATAATACGAAACAAATCTGTATCTATAATTCTATGAAACTCCTTAACATGACGTAGAACAAACTTATCAAATGCATCATATAAGAAATCTTCACCTTCCGATGTCTTCTCAAAAATATTCAATATGTTTTTTACATCATCGATAAAATCTTTTACACCATATACCAAATCAACAAACTTTCCTAGGTGAGGGACAAAACAGGGTAAAATAACCTGTTCCTCAGAAGAAGTTATATCACACACCATTTTAATACGATGAGTAGGTGAAAAAAAACAAAGCTCAATTTGTTTCTGAGGTAAAGCATTCAAGTACCGTACCTCACATTTTACTCTTGAAAAATTAAATAGCCCCATAATTATTACAGCATTCAGTTCCTCAAAGCAAATTAGTTAACAAAAAGAAGCGTGGAACTGCGTGCTACTCTATGTCTTGAAGGTCCTAGGAAAACCCGATGCACAATAGAATAGACAACAGACCCACGCCGAATACAGCGCAGGAACCGCAATGTCATCCTTGTGCATCTTTGAAAATTTCCTAGGTTTTCAAGAACAAGAATGAAGCATAACGCTTCTTACAATTTTTTCCACAAAATAAGGTTGCAAACACTTTCACACATCCTTATTACAAAGATAAGCAATCAACGTGAACAAAACAAATTATTTGTCAATAAGCACCAATACATTTTACAATGATTATAAGAGCCTATTCACACAATAAATTCTTTCAAGCCTGAAATCTCACACTTAAGATTCATATAATATAATTTTGAAAGATAAAACTTACGCATAAATACAAGAAATGACATATAGAAAAAACTCCAAACTCCTATCCCATTTTTTCCGAATCTAAAGGCGAATTCTCTGTTTCACACTGTGAAATACAAAAACCACAGTGTGGGATATATATTTCACAGTGTGGGACACAAATTCCACACTGTAAAACAGAACTATCTCCCCTTCAAAAAACAAGATGAACGCCTGCATTTTACCTTTTCCAGACACTCGTATCGCACAACAGACTTGAGCTCCTCCCTCACACCGTCTACGCACACAATCATTCTATTTTTCTCTTCATACGTTTTTCTTGACAAAAATCAACGAAAGAAACAAAAAAATACGCTATATTTACCACGATGAATTATTGTGAACCACTAAAAAAACGAAACTATGACCTTAAAGCATCAATTTCTTTTCATATTTTGCTTGACTCTTTCCACAGTTGCTGCTTGGGCACAAAGTAATAAATTTGCCAATTCGGTTTTCCGTTTTGCCACCCGTGCCGAAGCACAAATGCTGATTACGGAACTGGACGACTACACCCGCAACTGGAACCAATTTGACATTGATGTCCGCTTGCAGAAGCCTCAGGGACGTAAATCTGAACTCCTGCAATTCGCCATGGACCAGACACTCAACTGGAGCGATGAAGAAAAAGCACGCATCAGCAAAACCATGAAGAGCCTGGATGCAGAAATCAAGAAACAAAAATATCAGCTGGAGTTTCCGAAAGAGATTATTTTCGTGAAAACCACCCAAAAAGAAGAGGGAAACGCACAGGCCTACACCCGCATAAACTGGATTGCCATTGGAGAGGAAGCTCTGAAAAGTGCTTCCGAGGAAGACTTTAAATACCTGATTGCCCATGAACTGTTCCACCTGCTGACCCGACAGAATGCCGACTTCAAGAAAGACATGTATCAGGTCATCGGATTTGATACGACTGAGAAAGAAATCCTCTTCCCGTCCGACTTGGCGGAGATGCGCATCTCCAACCCTGACATCAGCCGCTACGACAGCTACGGCACATTCACGATCGGAGGACAGAAAGAATATTGTACCATGGTAATCTATACTGACAAGCCTTACGACGGGAAAACCTTGTTTGATTACCTGAAAATCGGACTGGTTCCGCTGAACGAAGAGTTTATTCCTATTCAGAAATCCGGCAAAACCATTGTTTACTCGTTGGACGAAGCAGAAGATTTCTACACGCAAGTAGGGAAAAACACCAGTTATGTAATCAATCCGGAGGAAATCATGGCCGACAATTTTGCCTTCACCCTGATTGGCAAAAAGGACTTGCCCAATCCGGAAATCATTCAGAATACACAAAAGGTATTGAAAGCCAATAACCGATAAACAACTTCATATTCCAACAAAAAAGTCAGGCCGCCTTAGAAAGGTGCCTGACTTTTTTTATGATACTTTATTTTATTTCTTCCGGAAATCCTTTTCCAGCGCCAAGGTAATCCAATTAGCCAATGCCTGCCGGTTGTCTGCGATGACCAGACGTTTCTGGTCCTGCGCATTCTGAATGTTTCCCACTTCCAGGAACACAGCCACCGGAGTCGTTTTCCGAAGCACAAACAGGTTGCGTTCGCTAACCGTACCGTCAAATCCTCGGTTGGGCTGATGCCGGTCGTACTTGGCCCGGAACGTACGCTGGATTTCTCTTGCCAGCCGCTTTCCCTTCGAGCTGCCCGGCGCATGATAAAAGAACACATCGGTCTGGTTGTTGCGCGCCCGGCTGTCCACATGGATAAACACAGCCCGCTTATAACTGCTCTTTTCTTTCCGGTACAGACGGTTGATGGCATCACAACGCTGCTGCAAACGGGCTACCTGATTCAACGGAATAGCTTTACCCATGCAGGTCTCCCGCTTGCTGTTGTTCAACACCGCCTGGTTGCGGATACCGTCTTTCGCATCCTGAATGATGAAATGCACTTTTGCCCCACGCTTCAGGAGCTCCCGTCCAAGACGGAGGATTATGTCATAGGCATATTCATCTTCGTGCAGTTCCTTTCCCTGATATTTGCCAATGCAGCCGGGATCGGGACCGCCATGCCCGCTCACCAAGTAAAAGACCGCACCTTTCAAGGAGCTGGAAGTCACGGCATACGACGCATATTTCTTTCCCAGCAATGGCTCATAGTTTCCTTTCTTCCGCCCGTTCATCCCTAAGGGGAAACACAGCAGAAAGGCCAACAATACATACCCATATTTCTTCATCACTTCAGCAGCTCCTCTATTTTCTGACAAAGAGAAGCAAATTCCTCCTCATTATACAAACGCGTCATCATGACAATCTTTCCATCCTTCCCAATCAGTACGTTGCGGGTGATTCCGGCATTGCGTTCCGCATACTTGGCAAAGATATCCGCCCCCGGATCAAGGCCCAATGGATAAGTCACCCCTGTCTGCTTGGCAAAAGCTTTTACACGTTCCAGCGGTTCATCACGGTCTACTCCGTAGAGAACAAACAACGCATTGTCCTTATGTTTCTGCCAGATATCTTTTTCAATAAAAGGCATCTCCTTGCGGCATACCCCACACCAACTGGCCGTAAACTGCAACATCACCACCTTTCCTCTCAAATCTGACAGTTTCACCTTACTGCCGTCCACCAAAGTCATCTCAAAATCAGGTGCCGTATCACCCACCTTTACAATATATCCAGCCGCATCGGGTACCGGCTGGCTGGCCTGAAGGAAAGAAGGACTTCCCAAACATCCCATCAAAGCCAATGCTAAAAACAGCTTCTTCATATTCATTCTAAATTATAATCCGGTCCAAAGATAACACAAAAAAGTGAAAAACAGGCATATCGGAAGAGAAACACGTATTTTATCTACTATACCGAATGTTTATACAGAAACTTTATTAACTTTGCGAAACATGAAAAACTCAAAACAATCAAACCTATGGACTGCACAAACATCATCGGAGAAAAAATCAAGTCGCTCCGAAGCACTCAGGAAATAAGTATTCAGGAACTGGCCGAACGTGCCGGCCTGACCGTGGAACAGGTGAGCCGTATCGAAGAGAACATTGATATTCCTTCGCTTGCCCCACTGATTAAAATCGCCCGTGTGTTGGGGGTACGGCTGGGTACTTTCCTGGACGACCAGCCCAATGAGACAGGACCGGTAGTCTGCCGGAAAGGGGAGGCAGACGATACCATCGGATTTTCCAACAATGCGACACAGGCACGGCAGCACATGCATTATCACTCGCTGGCAAGGAGCAAGGCCGACCGTCACATGGACCCGTTTATCATCGACATCGAAGCCGACAGCGAAAAAGATTTCTTCCTTTCCGGACATGAAGGAGAAGAGTTCATTATGGTACTGAAAGGGGAACTGGAAATCAGTTACGGAAAAAACACTTACCGGCTGAAGGAAGGTGACACCATCTATTACGATTCCATCGTGCCGCACCACGTACACGCTGCCGAAGGACAAGCCGCACAAATTCTGGCCGTGGTCTACACTCCGGCCTAAGTCTCACTCAAACCTTCAACGACATGTTACAACTATCTGAAAGAACCTTGGGCGACTGGCTGGAGCATTGGGCGGAAGTGACTCCAGACAAAGAATACATCGTATATTCCGACCGCAACCTGCGTTTCACCTGGAAACAGTTCAACGAGCGGGTGGACCGTATGGCCAAAGGCTTGCTGGCCATCGGAGTGCAAAAAGACACACACGTGGGCATCTGGGCCCGCAACGTACCCGACTGGCTGACTTTTCTGTATGCCTGCGCCAAAATCGGGGCCGTAGCGGTTACCGTCAACACGAACTACAAACAGGCGGAATTGGAGTATCTTTGCGAGAACTCCGACATGCATACGCTGTGTATCGTCGACGGAGAAAAGGACAGCAACTTTGTGGAAATGACCTACACCATGCTACCCGAACTGAAACTCTTTGAACGGGGACACATGAAAAGCAAGCGCTTCCCCCACATGCGCAACGTGATTTACATCGGACAGGAAAAATACCGAGGGATGTACAACACGGCAGAGATTCTGCTGCTGGGACATAACGTGGACGACGAAGAACTGACACGGGCCAAAAAGCAGGTGAACTGCCACGACACCGTGAACATGCAGTACACCTCGGGCACTACGGGATTCCCCAAAGGCGTCATGCTGACCCACTACAACATCGCCAACAACGGATTCCTGACGGGCGAACACATGAAATTCACCCCCGACGACAAACTGTGTGTCTGCGTACCGCTGTTCCATTGTTTCGGAGTGGTACTGGCCACCATGAACTGCCTGACACATGGCTGTACACAGGTGATGATTGAGCGTTTCGACCCGCTGCTGGTCTTGGCTTCGGTCCACAAGGAACGGTGTACGGCCCTCTATGGCGTACCGACGATGTTTATTGCCGAACTGAATCATCCGATGTTCAATCTGTTTGACCTGTCAAGTCTGCGCACCGGTATCATGGCCGGCTCTCTCTGTCCGGTGGAACTCATGAAACAGGTGGAAGAAAAGATGTTCATGCGCGTCACCAGTGTATACGGACTGACGGAAACCTCACCAGGCATGACACACAGCCGCATCGACGATGACCCGGAAGTGAGATACCACACCGTAGGACACGACTTTGAATTTACCGAAGTGAAGGTACTCGATCCGGAAACCGGCGAGGAATGTCCGATAGGGGTACAGGGAGAGATGTGCAACCGGGGCTACAACAACATGAAAGGATATTACAAGAATCCGGAGGCTACGGCTGAGGTCATCGATGCCCGGGGATTCCTCCATTCGGGCGACTTGGGGGTAAAGGATGAAAACGGGAACTACCGCATCACGGGCCGCATCAAGGACATGATTATCCGTGGCGGTGAAAACATCTATCCGCGTGAAATTGAGGAATTTCTCTACAAGATGCCGGGTATCAAGGATGTACAGGTGGCCGGTGTACCTTCCAAGAAATACGGAGAAGCCGTAGGGGCCTTCATCATCCTGCACGAGGGATACACCATGAACGAGTTCGATGTCAGGGAGTTCTGCCAGGGGAAAATCGCCCGCTACAAAATTCCCAAATACATCTTCTTCGTCAAGGAGTTCCCAATGACGGGCAGCGGCAAAATCCAGAAATTCAAACTGAAAGACTTGAGCTTGAAACTCTGCGCCGAACAGGGTATCGAGATTATATAAAAAGTGACTCGAACAACCAAAAAGAAAATGGCTCCCCCAGTGGCAATGCACTTGTGGGAGCCATTTGTTTGTATCGTTACGGAAAAGGACCGTCAGGCAAGCTGCTGCAGGATGTCTGCGGCAATCTGCGGAGCGGTCAAGTGGTTCTGTTCCAGGAACTCCCGCACGTCGAAACGGTCTACAAATTCCTTCCGGGCTCCGAAGTTGAGTACCTTCATCGGACTGCAACCGAAATAGCGGGCAATCTTCTCACCGAATCCGCCGTCCAAGACTCCGTCTTCCAGCGTCACTACCAGTTCGTGGTCAGCCTTCAGTTCTTCCATCAGGGCCTCATCTACTCCCGTAATGTAGCGCGGGTTGATCAACGTCACTTCCATACCATGTTGACCCTTAAGCAAGTCAGCTGTTTCTTCCGCCAGTCCGAAGAAAGAGCCCAATCCCAGAATGGCTACGCGGCTTCCCTTCCGGACGGTCTGATAACGGTTCAACCGACTGTAATCTGCATCTACCGGACGATTCCCGTAAGCCAGTTCCGTAGCCGGCACACGGATAGCTACCGGATACTCATTCTGCCGGATACTCCATTCCAGCATGGCCATGTACTCTTCCCGGCAGGTCGGTGCCAGGTAGACCAGATTCGGGATATTGCTGAGTAGCGGAATGTCGAAAAAGCACAGGTGTGTCACATCGTTCATAGCCGAGAGCGAGCCCCAGAACACCAGAAGTACCGCCGGATTGCAGTTGATACACAAGTCCTGTGAAATCTGGTCGTAGGCACGCTGGATGAAGGTACTGTACACCCCGAACAAGGGCTTGCCTCCATTCTTGGCAATACCGGAAGCCAGGGCCACGGCATGCTCCTCGGCAATACCCACATCGACAAACTGCTTCCCGGCAGCCTTCCGGCGGTCAGGGGTAAATCCCATTACGGTAGGCGTACCGGCTGAAATGGCCACAATGCGGCGGTCTTCCTGCATACGCTGCAACAGGTAGCGGGCAGTCAGGTCGGCATAGTCCTTCGGCTCTTCACTCGGATGGAACACCACTCCCGTTTCAGGATTGAACGGCATGGTCCAGTGGTACGTCTCTTTGTCTTTTTCGGCCGGCGCATACCCTTTTCCCTTCAGCGTATTGATGTGCACCACAATCGGATGGTCGATATCCTTCACCTGCTGGAAAGCCTTGATAAGTGCTTCCACGTTGTTGCCTTCGTTCACATAAAGATAATCCAGTCCCATGGCCCGGAATAAATTGCAAGGACACTGACCGTTACTTTCACGCAATTCCTGCAGATTGCGGTAAAGTCCTCCGTGATTCTCGGCAATCGACATCTGGTTGTCGTTGACTATAATGATGAAATTGGTACCCAGTTCTGCCGCATAATCCAGTCCTTCCAAAGCTTCTCCGCCACTGAGCGAACCGTCGCCGATGACTGCAATCACATTGCCGCCTTCCCCGGTCAGGTCCCGTCCTTTGGCCAGTCCGCCCGCTAGGCTGACAGAAGTCGAAGTATGGCCCATCACAAAATGGTCGTGTACACTTTCCGTCGGCTCTGCGTAACCGGACACCTCGTCATACTGTTCCGGATGCAGGAAGGCATCCTTACGCCCGGTCAGCATTTTATGGGTATAACTTTGATGTGACACGTCGAACACAATCTTGTCTTCCGGTGAATGGAACACGTAATGCAAGGCAATCGTAGCTTCCACCATTCCGAAGTTAGGACCGAAATGTCCTCCGTGTGCGCTCAGCTTCTGCAACAGAGCCTGGCGTATTTCGTGGCTTAATACATTCATTTCTTCTACCGACAATTTTTTGACATCGGCCGGTGAATTGATTTTTTCCAGATACATAAAATGATATTTAAACAAGTTATACATTAAAGATGCAATTTCACGAAGCAAAATTAGGTTTTATTCCGCCTTATGCACGTATATAAATTACGGCTTTTTATACCCGGATTACTTGCATGAAGTCCTACAAAACAAAAGAGACCGTTCCACCTGTCTTATGGTGAAACAGCCTCTTTGTATGGATGTGTATCGTCTCAGATTATTTCTTTACAATCTTGACCAGCAACGTTTTGCTTTCCAGTTTTCCTTTCGTATCGTATGCCTCCGACTTTACCAGTCCTACCCCTTCTGCATACCATTCCGTGACACGCAGAGTCGTTGTTTTCAGTACGATTTTCGTACGTTGCAAATAAGAAATCTTCACGCAATCGAACTTCCCGGCAGTGGTACTGATGGTTTCATTTCCCATATAAGCTGCGCCAGAGATATTCACTTCGTTTTTCAACATATTGCGGACCACCTGATAGGAACGGTCGGGAATGCTCTCCCCTCCCTTGGCACCGTCTTTAATGGTAAACGAATTGTCGCCTTTGAATTTGAGTTTTTCCAGCAAACCCAGACGAGCTGCTTCATTATACTTATCAGGGTCGGAATCTGAATCCACATACGGACCGTACATCAAGTCTTCCGTACAAACCGTATTCGTCCCGTCGTAACTCCAATTGAACAATGTGTAACTGGTATTGTTCTTTGCCTTTGTAGTCACAATCTTATCATAATAAGAAGCCTGTACCTTCCCGTCTGCTTTGATCACCTTGCTCACGGTCATCGTTTCGTCGGCAGTGCTCTGACCAATTTCATCATAATTCACATAGTGCAACTCAGTTCCTTCTGTCGTACAGAAATATTGTGCCTGCATAGAATGACAGCCTAAAATGGCTGCAACCAAAAACATAAGCCTCTTCATAGATTCATCTTTTTAAAATAAAATACGGTGCAAACATACAAATTTCTTTCTTTTTTCTACCTATCTTTGTCACAGAAAAAACATTAAATCGACTATACATGGGATTATTATCATCTTTATTCGGAAAAAGCCAATCCGATGAAAACGAACAGGAAAAACAAGACAAGAAAAACTTCGACATTCTGAAATACGACGGCATCCGTGCCCGCAATATGGGAAAATTGGACTACGCCATCAAATGTTTTGAAGAGGCTGTAGCGCTCAACGATGAAAACGAAACACTGGGACTGCTGGCCAGTGCCTACCTCCAAGCCAACCGCACAGACGATGCACGTATCACCCTCGACCGGCTCGTGGCAAAAGATGAAACCAACATACAGGCCTTGCTGTCGCTGGCCAGCGTATGCTTCTTGCAGGAAGATTATGACGGCATGAACAATGCTTGCCAGAAAGCCATCTCCATAGATGATAAAAATGCACAAGCCTATTATCTGGCCGGGAAAGCGGCGCATGGCATGAAAAACGGAATACAGGCTATTGTGATGCTGACCAAAGCCCTTGCCCAGAACGAAAGTTATACGGAAGCGTATCTGCTCCGTGCGGAGGTGTTGTGGGAAATGCGTCAGGCAAAGGACGCCTTGGACGACTTGGAGCAGGTGTTGAAACTCAATCCGGAGGAGGAAGAAGCTCTTCTGCTGAAAGCCACCATACACATCCAGCTCGGACAAACGGAAGAAGGTGAGGGATGCCTGGATCAGGTGATTTCACTGAACCCATTTAACGTAAAGGCTTACCTGCTGAAAGGAAGCTTACTGACAGAAGAGAAGGAACTGGACAAAGCCCTGGAGAACTACCAGGAAGCTATCGAACTGATTCCGCAAGACGCTCAACTGTATCAGGAAAGAGGGCGGGTACGTCTGCTGATGGGTGACAAGGACGGAGCCACGGAAGACATGAAAAAAGTCATCGAACTGGCTCCTGAAAAAGAGAATCTGATTTCCGGTCATTTCGATAATTTTGAAAAGAACAACTTGCAGACGGGAATTTATTGATTCAAACTCTTATATATAAAAAAAGAAGAAACAGCTGTGGAATCCTCCTTCAAAGAGATTTTCACAGCCGTTTCTTTTATATGTCTTCTAATCAAAGCGTGTCGTAAGCTGCTTTCAATTGCTGCAAAGCTTTTTCGAGAGTTATCCGCGGACACCCCACGTTCATCCGCATGAAACCAGCTCCTTCCTTTCCAAACATCTCCCCGTCGTTCAACGCCAGTCCAGCCTTGTCCACAAAGAAATCGTTCAGGGCCTCGTGCAAAAGTCCCAGTTCCCGGCAGTCCAGCCAAATCAGGTATGAAGCCTGCGGACGCATCACCTTAATCTTAGGCATATTGGCCTTCACATACTCTGCCACATAATCAATATTTCCCTGAATATAGGCCAGACACTGTGCCAGCCACTCCTCTCCTTCGGTGTAGGCAGCCGTCACGGCAGGCCAGGCAAATACATGACCCGCATTCAGCTCACCGGCATCCAGATAATTCACGAAACGCTCCCGGAGCACCTCATTATGTATAAAGGTATGCGAAGCAGCTACTCCCGGCATGTTGAACGTCTTGCTGGGCGCCATAAAGGTGACGGAATTATTGCGTGCCTTTTCCGAAACCATGGCAAACGGCGTATGCTGGAAAGGAGGCAAGGTCAGGTCGGCATGAATCTCGTCTGAGAACACAATCACGTTGTCATCGGCACAAATCTCGGCCAGCTCCTGCAATTCTTCTTTTTTCCACACGACTCCTCCCGGATTGTGAGGATTACAGAGAATCAGTACCCGTATACCTTTGATGGAACGGCGGATCAAATCCAAGTCCATGCGATAGCGTCCGTCCACCTCTTTCAACGGACATTCCACCAACCGACGGTTGTTGCGTGTTACCAGCCAGGCAAACGGATGATACACCGGCGGCATAATCATGATTTTATCTCCCGGCTCCGTGAAACAGTTGATAGCCATTCCCAGTCCAGGTACAATGCCAGGTACAAAATTAATCTCTTCCTTCTGCACCGTCATGCCATAACGTTTCTTCACCCAGCCGATAATGGCCTGATAATAACTGTCCGGACAGAACGTATATCCCAGCACCGGATGTGCACAACGCTCACGGATGGCATCCAGAATAAACGGAGGAGTGGCAAAATCCATATCGGCCACCCACATGGGAATCAAATCCGAACGTCCCCACACATTCACCATACCGTCCACTTTCTCACTGCAAGTGCCCCGACGGTCTATTACTTCATCAAAATTATAGTTCATGTTCTTTTACTGTTTGGCTGTTTTGTAAATGAAATATCTCTATACAACAAAGGTAAGAAAATACCTTCACATCCGGCATTATGAACGTATTTTTAAAAAATGAGAAGAAAAATTTTGATGTAATATTTGTTTTTTAAAGAAAAGTATTACTTTTGCAGCAGAAATAACAACAAAATAATAAGAACATGAGAACATTTGCATCTTACTTCTTCTTTTACTTTTATTTCTTTTACTTTAGCAATGAAGTGAAGCGGGAGTTTGCATGCATATGGTAAGAAGAAAATTAATTGAAATGATAATACAAAGTCCCGCTTCATGGAAGCGGGACTTTTTTTATAGTTATAGTTACAAAAGATGAAGAAGATAGCCATACAAGGAGTTCCGGGCTCATATCATGACATCGCAGCCCATAAGTTTTTCAAAGACGAGGAAATCGAACTGATTTGCTGTAATACGTTCGAAGACGTGTTCGACACCCTTCGGAAAGACAGCAGCGTCATCGGAATGATTGCCATTGAAAATACGATTGCCGGAAGCCTCCTTCACAATTACGAGTTGCTCAGAGACAGCGGGGCAACGATTATCGGAGAACACAAACTGCGCATCAGCCACAGCATCATGTGCCTGCCCGGAGAGGACTGGAGCACACTGACCGAAGTCAACTCCCATCCGGTGGCACTGGCACAATGCCGGGATTTCCTGCAGCATCACCCACAGCTGAAAGTGGTGGAAACGGAAGACACCGCAGGCAGCGCACGCGACATCAAGGAAAAGGGCCTGAAAGGACATGCCGCCATCTGCTCCAAATATGCCGCTGAACTTTACGGCATGAAAATCCTGCAGGAAGGCATAGAGACCAACAAACACAATTTTACCCGCTTCTTGGTGGTATGCGACCCCTGGATGGCCGACGAACTGAAAGACCGTTCGAAAATCAACAAAGCCAACATCGTTTTTTCATTGCCTCATAGCGAAGGAAGCCTCTCGCAAGTGCTGTCCATCTTTTCATTCTATCACATCAACCTGACCAAAATACAGTCGTTGCCCATCATCGGACGCGAATGGGAATACCTGTTCTACGTGGATGTCCTGTTCAACGACTACCTGAGATACAAACAATCTATTGACGCAGTCATGCCATTAACCAAAGCACTTAAAATTTTAGGAGAATATGCAGAAGGAGAATCAATCATATAAAATAGAACCGGCCAACCGGTTAAGCAGTGTCAGCGAATATTATTTCAGCCGGAAGCTGAAAGAAGTGGCACAAATGAATGCAGAAGGAAAGAACGTCATCAGTCTGGGTATCGGAAGTCCCGACATGCCACCTTCAGAGGAAACCATCAACGTGTTGTGCGAAAATGCCCGCAAACCAGACGCACATGGTTACCAACCCACCGTGGGAATACCGGAACTGCGCAAGGCCATGGCCGACTGGTACAAAAGATGGTATAACGTAGACTTGGACCCGGCTACGGAAATCCAGCCGCTCATCGGTTCCAAGGAAGGAATCCTGCATGTCACCTTGGCACTGGTCAATCCAGGCGATCAGGTATTGGTTCCGAATCCGGGATACCCTACCTACACTTCCCTGAACAAGATTTTAGGCAGTGAAATCGTGAACTACAACCTGCGGGAAGACAATCATTGGCAACCCGACTTCGACGAATTGGAGAAGATGGATTTGAGCCGGGTGAAAATCATGTGGACCAACTATCCGAACATGCCGACAGGCGCCAATGCCACACTGGAGCTTTACGAAAAACTGGTCGACTTTGCCCGTCGTCACCAGCTGGTGGTGGTGAACGACAACCCCTACAGCTTCATTCTGAACCGCAAGCCTCTCAGTATCCTGAACATTCCGGGAGCCAAGGAATGCTGCATTGAGTTCAACTCCATGAGCAAAAGCCATAACATGCCGGGCTGGCGTGTAGGAATGCTGGCCACCAATGCCACTTTCGTACAATGGATTCTGAAGATAAAGAGCAACATCGACTCCGGAACCTTCCGGCCTTTGCAGCTGGCCGCCGCTCAAGCCTACCGCAACAGTGCAGAATGGCACGAAGAAGCCAACATCCGTACCTACGCACGACGCCGGAAACTGGCCGAAGAAATCATGCATACCTTAGGATGTACCTTCGACCCGGAACAAGTAGGTATGTTCCTGTGGGGCCGTATTCCCGACTCTTACGCCGATGTGGAAGACCTGACCGAAAAAATCCTCCACGAAGCCCGTGTCTTCATCACTCCGGGATTCATTTTCGGGAGCAACGGAAAACGCTACATCCGCATTTCACTTTGCGCCAAGGAACCTCAACTGGAAGAGGCCCTGAAACGCATTCAAGCAGTTATGAACAAATAAACATTACAAAAATCAAATACTACCATGGAACAATTGGATTTATTACCTATCGAACTGGAAGGTGTTTCTCAGGAACGCCCTCTGATCATTGCAGGTCCCTGCAGTGCTGAAACTGAAGAGCAAGTCATGACCACGGCCAGAGCCTTGGCCGACAAAGGTATTAAGATTTTCCGTGCCGGAATCTGGAAGCCCCGTACCAAACCGGGAGGCTTTGAAGGTATCGGTGTGGAAGGACTTTCCTGGCTGAAGGAAGTGAAAAAAGAAACCGGTATGTACGTGGCTACCGAAGTCGCTACCGCCAAACATGTATACGAATGCCTGAAAGCCGACGTAGACATCGTATGGATTGGCGCCCGTACCACTGCCAACCCCTTCGCCGTACAGGAGATTGCCGATGCCCTGAAAGGTGTGGACATTCCGGTCTATGTAAAGAATCCGGTCAATCCGGATCTGGAACTCTGGATTGGTGCCTTGGAACGTATCAACAATGCCGGACTGAAACGTATCGGAGCCATCCACCGCGGATTCTCTTCTTACGACAAGAAAATATACCGCAACCTGCCGCAGTGGCACATTCCTATCGAATTGCGTCGCCGTATTCCGAACCTGCCTATCCTTTGCGACCCGAGCCACATCGGTGGAAAACGTGAACTGATTGCTCCGCTCTGCCAGCAGGCCATGGATTTGGGATTCGACGGCCTCATCATCGAATCACATTGCAATCCGGAATGCGCATGGAGCGATGCCGCACAGCAAGTCACTCCCGATGTACTCGATTACATCCTGAACCTGCTGGTCATCCGTTCCGAACACCAAAGCACTGAGAACCTGAACGAGCTGCGCCGCCAGATTGACGAATGCGATAATGAACTGATGGACATTCTGGCCAAACGTATGCGGGTATGCCGCGAAATCGGAACCTTCAAGAAGGAACACAACATGACTATCCTGCAGACCGGCCGTTACAACGAAATTCTGGACAAGCGAGGTGCACAAGGTTCACTTTGCGGAATGGACCCGGACTTCATCAAGCAAGTGTTTGAGATGATTCACGAAGAAAGTGTCCGCCAGCAAATGGAAATCATCAACAAGTAAGTACGAGAAGAACAAGAAATGAAGATATTGATTTTAGGAGCCGGAAAAATGGGCTCCTTCTTTACTGATGTATTGAGTTTTGAACATGAGGTAGCCGTGTATGATGTAAATCCGCAGCGACTGCGCTTCATGTACAACTGCTACCGTTTTACCCAACCGGATGAAATCAAGGAATTCCAGCCGGAACTGGTCATCAATGCCGCCACGGTGAAATATACCCTCGATGCGTTTAATCAGGTGCTTCCGCTCCTGCCCAAAGACTGCATCATCAGCGACATTGCTTCCGTGAAAACCGGATTGAAAGAATTTTACGAGCACTGCGGTTTCCGTTACGTGTCCACCCACCCGATGTTCGGTCCCACGTTTGCCAACCTCGATAAGCTGAGCACCGAGAATGCCATCATCATCAAGGAAGGCGACCACTTGGGCAAGATTTTCTTCAAGGACCTCTACCAACGTCTGAAGCTGAATATCTTTGAATACACGTTCGAGGAACACGACGAAACCGTGGCCTACTCCTTGTCTATCCCGTTTGTTTCCACCTTCGTGTTTGCGGCCGTCATGAAACATCAGGATGCACCGGGTACCACCTTCAAGCGCCACATGGCCATTGCCCAAGGTGTGCTGAGTGAAGACGATTTCCTGTTGCAGGAAATCCTGTTCAATCCCCGCACCCCGGCACAAGTGGAAGGTATCCGTACGGAACTGAACGAACTACTGGACATCATCAGCCGGAAGGACGCGGAAGGCATGCACGCCTACCTGACCAAAATCCGTAAGAACATCAAGTAATAAACTGAGAAAAAGTCTCAAGCTAAAATTACGAAAATAAAAATCCTCCTGCCTTTAGCCATAGAATGCAAAACAAACTAAAGCTAAAAACAGGAGGATTTTTATATAATCACAAATAGATTCCTTTTATCTCCAACAGATATTCATCTGCAATCAGAACCGATAGCCTACCGTCAACAAGAAAGCCAGATTCTTGTTACTTTCATCGGCAAAACTTTCCTTAATCATATTGGTAAATCCATACTGTCCGGTCAGGTTAATCAGATAATGGTCGTCCAGTTCAAACCCGACACCATACTGCAAACCCACAGCACAGCGGTTCATCATGGCCTCATCATTCTTACCAACCTTTTTAAACAACTTTGTGCCTACTTCTGCCCCACTCGCTTCAACAGTCATTTTTCCACCCAAGCCAAATCCTACATAAGGACCAAAGTTCACCACAAAACGATTTCTCTCTGCAATATTTACCTTTACAGCTGCCAGCAAAGGAATATCGAGATAAACCGGATTCATCTTTGTATCGACTCCTCCCTCACTTGCCTTACAGCCCTTGCTGGTAAAATTCAACCCTGACTGGAAAGACCACATTTCATTAAAAGCATAATCCATACCGACTCCCACCGTATAACCAACTTTCATATCTGCCTCACTGTTGGTGATGTTTGCCATTGACATACCTCCATGGATGTCAAATCTTGCTTGAGAATAACCTGCAACGGCCAGCAAACCCAATAACAAAGTCAATAATGTTTTCTTCATAGCCCAAAATCTTTAAGTTAAGTTTCTGTCTCCCTCGAAACAAATTCATTTATTTAAAGAAACATGGAGACTCGCCATTCGGCCATGTTTCCATTCACCAACTCTAAACCTTTCCATATATAAAAAACAAGTGTTCCTTTTCGTTCATTTTCACTAAAAACAGACCAGAAAATAAACAAAAAGGAACACTCCTATTTTTTAGAGTCCTACGCTTTACAGCTTGACCTTCTTTGATACCGATTTCGATTCATTGTGCAGACGGTCGAGTGCAGTCACCACATAACGGTACTTCGTCTTTCCGTCTTCATACGGCAGCTTGTAGAATTCATCGTGCGTAATGGTTACAATGTGAGACGGGTCATTCAAATTCACCTTTTCCTTCTTATCGAAACGATACACCACATAATGATAAGCCTTGTCCATCTCTGTCTTGGCTTTCGGTGCCGTCCAGAACAGAATGTAACCGTCTGCCGTCCACACGGGTTTCAGCTTGCGCACCTTTCCAGGAGCCTTGTCGTCCATGAACGGCGAAGTAGGAAGCAGGGCTGGATACTTGTGGTATTCCTTCACCAGCATATCGCGGTAATGACCCTTGTTTTCCACTACGGCAGCTGCATACCACTGGCAGCTTCCCTGAACGGTCGGCAAGGAACGCTGCAAATTGTACTTGGCAGGAATCTGACTCTGGTTCGGGTTCATCAAATCTGCCTTGGATACCGTACGCACTACATCCTGACCAATATACAATGGACGGGCAGCTGCGTGACGTGCCCACCAGCGAATCAAGGTCTCATAATCGGCTGCCGGATGACCGATTTCCCAGTAAATCTGCGGGATATTGTAATCCACCCAGCCGTTGTTCACCCACAACAACACATCGGCATACAAATCATCGTAATTCTGTAATCCATTGGTATCACTTCCGTTCGGATCATTTTTCCGGTTCCGGTAAATACCAAATGGAGATACCCCGAACTTCACCCACGGCTTGCATTCGCGTACCGTCTCATGAATCTCCTTAATCAGCACGTTCACATTGTCCCGGCGCCAATCAGCCCGACGGGTAAATCCGCGACCATACGCCGCAAAGCTGATATTATCCGGAAAATCCTCTCCCGGATTCGGATACGGATAGAAGTAGTCGTCCATGTGAATGGCATCCACATCGTAACGGCTCACAATGTCGCGCACAATCTTGCAGATATATTTTCTGGATTCCGGCAATCCCGGGTCGAAATACAACTGTCCGGCATACTGCACGAACCATTCCGGATGTTGGTTGTAAGGATGCATCGGCGACAATGCCCCCGTCCCTTTCGTCTTGGCCCGATACGGATTGATCCACGCATGCAGCTCCATGTTCCGCTTGTGGCATTCCTCAATCATGAACTGCAACGGGTCCCACATGGGCGAAGGAGCCTTCCCCTGCACACCTGTCAAAAAACGGCTCCACGGTTCGTAGGGCGATTTATACAGCGCATCCGCTTCCGCTCTCACCTGGAAAATGATGGCATTTATACCCGCTTTCTGCAAATTGTCCAGCTGGCTTACCAACACTTTTTTCATCTTCTCCGTAGGCATTCCCTGGAATTGTCCGTTCACACACTGTATCCATGCTCCTCGGAACTCCCGTTTGGGATAACGCACCTGCGCATGCAAGCTGCCTGCCCACAAGCTTCCCAACAGGACAAACAGCATCAATAGTTTAGTCTTCATATCTGTAAATTTTATCATATTCTTTTCCCTTTTTCAAACAATAGTCCAATTAAGTCGCAAAGATACAGAAAGGTAAGAGAAGGACCAAACCAAAAGCACGCTTTTGAACGTAGCAGTTTCTATTCTGTCTGAAGACCGATGACAAGTTCTCCATTCCCCCACGGCAAACAAAATTCCAAACAGGTAAAGTATACTACAGCCCCTCTTTTAAATTAAGAATTATTCACATAAATATGATTTGTCTATCCGAACATGAATGAAACTACAATAAGCAAGCAAAACAGAAAAGTATCCATACCAAAAGAACTGAAACATTTCCAAGTATAATCAAGCCTTCAACAGGAGAATCAGAACAAACAATAAGATACCACAGACGTTCACCCCCAACTACCTGAAACAGAGATTCCTCACACAAACATTCATTCTCAATTCAAAATAATACATGTATATTTGGAGAGTAATCACTACACTTAAATGACCTTTAAATGAAACTCACAACTCATTTTATAAACAAGACACATGAAAAATAACCGAATCTTAATTACCGCAGGCTTGCTTCTGATCAGCACAACCATGCTTTACGGACAATCAAAAACCGTTTGGCTTGACGACCTGGATTTAACGGCTGTCACACAAGGTAATGGAGTAGCCATGAAAAACAAATCTGTAGACGGGAAAACCCTCACCATCGGAGGACAGACATTCGAACGTGGAGTAGGTACTCATTCCGTCAGCGAACTGGCCATCCAACTGGATGGAAAAGCCACTTTATTCACAGCACACGTAGGAATGGATGATGAAATTCTGGCCCATAAACCCTCCGCTGAGTTCATTGTTATTGGCGACGGCAAACAATTATGGTCCAGCGGAATCATGACTGCCGGAGATGCCGCCAAACCTTGTTCCGTATCGCTGAAAGGAATAAAAATGCTGGAACTGATTGTAGATGAAGGAAACGATAACAATTATTACGACCATGCCGACTGGGCCGATGCCAAAATCCAATCCACGGGCCCCGAAAGTTTCCCAACCATAAAGTTTATCGCCACAGAGCCCTATATACTGACTCCCCCGGCTCCGGCTACCCCAAGAATAAACAATGCCTCTGTATTCGGAGTCCGTCCAGGCTCCCCCTTCCAGTTTCAGGTAGCCGTTACAGGCGACCGTCCCATGAAGTTCTCTGCCCAAGGCCTTCCCAAAGGACTGGAAATAAATCCGGAGACAGGCCTCATCACCGGAAAACTGGATAAATCAGGTACATATAAAGTAACACTGAAAGCACAGAATTCCAAAGGGAAAGCCGAACAGACCTTCCAAATCAAGTGCGGCGACCGAATCGCCCTCACTCCACCCATGGGATGGAACAGCTGGAATTGTTTCGGACATGAAGTATCAGCTGAAAAAGTGAAGAAAGCTGCCGAAGCCATGGTAAAAAGCGGATTAATCAACTATGGATGGACTTATATAAACATAGACGATTCATGGCAGCATCACCGTGACCCCAACGACCCTACCCGGGGAGGCAAACTGCGCAACGAACAGGGTTACATTATCCCCAACGCACAATTCCCCAACATGAAAGGACTGACAGATTACATACACTCACTTGGATTGAAAACGGGCATTTATTCCTCACCCGGTCCATGGACCTGTGGAGGCTGTGCCGGAAGTTTCGGTTATGAAAAACAAGATGCAGAGCAGTACGCCCAATGGGGATTTGATTACCTGAAATATGACTGGTGCAGCTATGGAGGCGTACTTGACCGCAATCTGGACACCGACCCCTACAGTGTCTCTTCTTTGGCTTTCCAAGGAGGAGGAGACTCCCTCGTAGGCAGAAAACCCTTCAAAATTATGGGCGATTATTTACGGCAGCAACCCAGAGACATCGTCTATAGCTTATGCCAGTATGGCATGGGAGACGTATGGAAATGGGGAGACTCCGTAGGCGGACAAAGCTGGCGTACGACCAACGACATTACCGACACCTGGGAAAGCGTAAAAAACATCGCTCTCTCCCAAGACCGTTCTGCAGCCTGGTCCAAACCCGGAAACTGGAACGATCCGGATATGCTGGTTCTCGGTATTGTAGGTTGGGGAAATCCACATCAAACCAAACTGAAGCCCGACGAGCAATATCTTCATTTCAGTCTTTGGAGCCTGTTTTCCGCTCCTCTCTTAATAGGATGCGACTTGGAGAAACTGGATGACTTCACATTCAACCTGCTGACAAACAATGAAGTCATAGCCATTGATCAGGATCCTCTTGGCAAACAAGCCACGTGTGTATATCAAATTGGAGAACTGCGAATTTACGTAAAAGAACTGGCCGACGGAGGAAAAGCGGTCGGTTTCTGTAACTTCGACCGGGAAAAAGCAGACATTTCTTTCCATGAGTTTGACAAATTGGACATCACCGGTACACAAACAGTACGCGACCTCTGGCGACAAAAGGACATCAAGACACTCGATACCCGCCAGGAATCCCTTTCACTTCATGTTCCAGCCCATGGAGTATTACTCTATAAATTCAAACCCGCCCACAAATAATTTTTTAGAACCGAAAGAGACTGTTTCATTTTTCCGAAACGGTCTCTTTTTTATTTTTACCATTGATAACCACCGTATCATTCAGAATCCCCCTATATAAAAAAACAAACCTCAGGACAAATTCTCTGTTTCACACTGTGGGATACAAGAACCACAGTGTGGGATATATATTTCACAGTGTGGTACACAAATTCCACACCGTGGAACAGAGAATTTATCAGAGTATTTTACAGAAAATATCGAAGACTTCCGAAGGAATGACTGGCAGCGCTCAGAAAACCAATCCTATTCCCATAGAAAGTGAATGACGAAAATCGCTTACTGTACCCAAATAGGTTATGTTTCCAGTATCAAGATTGTAATCGTAGGAAGGAATACCGGCAAATTCCTTCAAGTTGTATCCTATCTGAAAATTCAATCCAAAATGTCGGCCGAACATTTTCGTGTAGCCTATACCCAAATCCCACATCCAACCGGGATCTATGGCAATATTAGAAAAACATCCATACCCAAGATTCGTATAGATATAACCTTTCGGAATACTTGAAACAGGTTTATAACGGAATGTGGCATAAACGGGGATGGTATTGAAATCGGGGTGAGTATACCGGTCGGCCCCGATACCGATTCCGGCAGCGAATCTGGAGGTAAAATCGTACAGGGCCGTCAGGTGAAGAGAATGTCCCGCCATGCTACCGCTGTTCCATTGCAACTTGTTTGCCAGTCCCAGATTATAGTGATAGTCCAACAGCACATGGAATTTCGGGGCGTTTTTAATCGGTTTCTGGAGTTCCTGCCCCGCAACTTCTCCAAAACTGATGAGTGAAAATAATATTCCAGCAAGAAAAAAGATGTGTTTTGTTTTCATATTCTTCGGTTTTAACCATTGGGACAGAACCTCCCAATAGCACATTATCAATCAGTGTATATTTCCTTTAGGGTCTATCTGAAGAGCCAATACCAGACCATCGTTCACCACATTCTTGCCTGATCGTTTTATCGTTCTCCGGTCTAATGTAATACTTTCGATGGTGATTGAAGTATGACTACCTATCGGCATAGGAGGTTTGCTCATATCCTGATATTGAAATACACATTTTAAAGTAACTTTCTGCTTATGAATCTTTAAGGTGATTTCTGTCGTAGCAGTGCCTTGTGTCCGGTTTGCAGAGAATTTTATATTTTTCCTATTAGGCAAATCGGCCGAAATTAACAGATAAGATTTCCCTTTTATCTGTTTCATCTGGCAGGGAAGCATTGCTTGTGATTCGTTTCCAAAAGCGGAAACAGCTGCCGCAAATTCTTTATTGCTCAGCAAATCTTTACCGGTTTCATCATTGCAGGTTATCAGGATCCGGTTGTTTTCCTGTGTGGCTGACATGGGGGAATACTCGTCTTTGCGGCAAGACCCCAAGAGGATACTTATTACAGCGAATAAAGCTAAAGTAGCCAAGTTGTTAGGGATACATACAAATTTCTTCATAATGGTTTTTTCTTTGAAAACTGCCATTGGGCAGAAAACCACTATGAGCTCATGGTTAATATTTATTAATCAGAATATTCAACATGTCGTACATCTTGCCTGGGAGATTTTGAGAGTATGCCCCTAATCGTATTGCGTTTTTTACTGACATCCAGCCCTCGTTCAGCCGGACTCTGACTATCCGTGTGGATTCTCCCTTTTCCTCCCAAATAGCTGTATTATCCCATCGTCTTTCTTTCCACCCTTTCTTCTCCAAATGTAAAGAGAGTTATTAGTGACATATTACTGAACAAAAAATCTGTATGCAAAACTTTGGGCCTTCAACAATAAAATAAACAATTTAAGGGCGAATAATTGAATACTAAAGTGACTAAATTAATAATTTATTTTAATCACCAAAACAAAAAGAAGGCTCAAATAGCATAAGAAACGATTTCTTAAACCCGCTTTCGGCTTATAACACTATATTCTGTGAAGACAGAAAGCCCTCCATCTCTTTCCTTTCTTCCAGTCTCTTCTTGCAGGTCTCATAGCCGATGCATGAGAACCGGACATATATGGGGGCGGTCAGGTTTTCAGCCAATTGGATTGCAAATCGGCCATCCTCTCCGGTTGTCCCAAACTTGACAAGCTTGTTGGTCTCTTCTACATAAACCATCACATTCACTCTTCCAATGGGCAAAGCAGTCGCCTTATCGGAGACCTTTCCTGAGAGAGTACGTGATTGGGCGTTTACAAGAAACGGAACATACAACATCAAGAGAAGAAGTGTGCTCTTCATCGCATTGTCAAGGTTATCAATGAGTCTTTCTGTCTACATATTCTTTGTTTATCACTTCCTGACTCACCAGTTTTCCATCCTGAAAAGTAAATGCCGTAGTCAAAGTGTACCATTCCCGGTCGTAAAGACTTTCCTGATACAACAGCCGTTCAAGGGGACGGTTATGCATATCCATTGTCATTTCCTTCGCGTAGGGGTCACCGACAAGTGCCAGAAAATCACTCTTACTCATTCCTATCTCAATCTTTTCGGAAGTGAACTTACTGTTTTGCACTCCCAAAAGGGATGCACAGCCCACCTGCATGATACAGCAAGTCAGCAGAACGATTAGTTTAAGTCTCATATTATACAAATTCATCTGTAATCCTTTAATGGGTAAGATTCGGTGTCTAATTTATATGTTTATTTTGGAATAAAAAGAATACAAGTTTACTTTTTATCTTTCTTAAAAATTGGTCTTATATATTTCTTGAAGATTTTGCCCACTTCAATGGGTGTGGAATTATTCAGCATATCGTACATTCTGCCCGTAGAAGGTCTAAGGGTATGTCCGTAATCTGTCTGAATCTTTTTACTCAGATCCGGACCCTCATTCATAATGAGTTCCGGAGGACGGCCTTCCATGGTTACATCATATACAGGGTCCTCTCCCCGCTTTGTCCAGATGGAATAAGGACACATACGGATATATCCCTTCGGTTTCCTCACCATAAAGGTATCTGTCAAACTTCGGGGGATACCTCTTTCAAATGGATTGTCCACTTCCATCCATTTCTTTTCCAGCGGAGCTTCCAGGGGCTTGTTATAATGCTCCATATTCTCTGGAAGGAAGTCAAACTGAATGTGCTTTATCGCTTCCTCATTCAGTTTGATTTCCTTGTCTTCCTTTTGCTGGCCCATTGCCGATATCACTCCCAGCAAAAAGGAATTCAAAACCATATAGCGTTGGATACTGTTCATTCGTCTTTTCTATTGATTACCCATATTCAATCGCGACATTTCACTTTCAGCCGCACTCTGGTTGTTCATTGTCCGTTCAGTACGGAAACGGTAGGTGATTGTAAAGCCGATTTTCCGCGTATCATCCTTTCCGACACTGTACATGATAATATCATTCAGACGGGCTGAAGCACGTGTATTGTTCTTGTTGAAGATGTCGTACCCATCCAGCGAAAGTTGGAGCCTGTCATTCAGGAACGATTTCTTCAGGCTCAGGTTGAAGGAGGTATAACTCTTCGATTCGTACAACTGATAATATCCTTTGGACCCATAATTAAAATCGGCAGACAACAGGAATCCAGAAGGAAGTGTGAAACTGTTGTTGAAGTTCAGCATCACCAACGGACGTCCCGCTTTCAGGGTAATTCCATCCGGGCCGGGATAATGGAAGAAGGTCTTCATGCAGGTCAGCGTGAGGGAAGGCATCCACCACTTCACAGGATATTGCACATTGACCATACCCGTCAAATTGTGCATTTTATCGAAATTATCCGTGTAGCTGACCGTCACCGCCGAGTTCCCCGGCATACTGTAGAAAGCCGTAACCAGCGGATTGCGGGTAAGGGTATAATTCAAATTCAGGAACAGGAACTTATAAAACAGCATATAGTTCAGGTCGTGAGTTAAGGCCTGCTTCAGATAAAGATTTCCTTTCTGATAGGTAAATCGGTCTGTGTACACCGCATTGTCGTTCATCACATCAAACGGCGGACGTTCCGTATGAATGGAGTAAGTAAGAGACTGTTGCAACTTCTCCGTATTATAACCCAGCGATACAGAGGGCAGTAGATTGTGATAAGTCTGGTCCTGGCTTTTGTTCTCATGGGTTTCTTTCAGGTCACTCCGTATCTGTTCGTAGCGCAAGCCTGCCCCCAACGACAGGTTCTTCCAGATATAATCGTATGACAGGTAGACCGAATTCTTCATCTCCGTATTACGTGTACGGCCATTATTCAACGCACGGACATATTCTATATAGTCGGTTCCGCTGGTGTGGCTGAAATCGTAACCGAGGCTGAAAGTTCCCGCCTTCTCCGTTTCATACGATAAAGAGAACTTGGCCGCAAACAAATCCCAGTCTGCCTTGCGGTAATAGTCCATAGAGGTTTCCGAGCGGTCACTTTCCCATTCACGGATATTACCCTGGCTACGGTCGGTCTTATGAAGATAATCTCCATATACGTTCATCCTCCAACCGTTCTCCCAGTCGTTTGTATAATACAGATTAAGATGGTTGCTCACCGACTTGTCACCCACCTCACTGAGATTCCTGATGAAGGTAGAAACTCCTTTGTCCGGTATCATGGAAAGGGTATCGTTCGAGAAGGTGTTACCCTGACTGTATTTGCCTTCATATTTCAACCCGATTTCCGATTCCGGCGAAAAATGATAAGATACCCCTCCCGTATAGGCATGGCCTTCTTGAAATATCCGCTTTCGGTTCAGGTTGGTCAGGTTCCAGACAGTATCACTTTGGGTCTGCTGGTAGATGTCAAGATCCGAATCCTTCTTTCCACAGTTATAATTGTAAGAGAGAAAGAAATCCCAGTTCTTATAGTTGTAACTTCCGTTCATCTGATAATTCTGACTGAAATGCGTTCCCTGCAACAGATTCCCCTTGACATTAAAGGCCAGTCCTTCCCCCAGCCGTTTAGTCTTGATTTCAATCACCGCCCGCTGCTCCGAATGATAGCGTACGCCTGTATTCGTAACCAGCTTGACGGATTGAATCTGGTCGATAGCCAGATTATCCAGTTCGGTCCGGTCCGTCACCTCCCTGCCGTTGAGATAATAGGTGGGTGTTCCCTTCCCGATTACTTCAATCTCGCTGCCCCGCTGCTGTATGCCCGGTAGCTTACAAAGCAGGTCATTCAGTGTGGTTTCTTTAGCGAGAATCGTATTCGGCACATCGGCTATGAGGCCATCCCGGTCCAGCTTGAAAGGCTTTTTGTATGCGGTCACTTCCACTCCTTCCAGCTCCGTCTGTGCCACTTCCATCCGCACCACAGGCAAAGTTAGATTCGCGCTGATTTGAATATTCTTATACTGTGTCTTATAACCGAGATAAGAATAGCGGATAAGATAGTTACCCCCGGCAATCGATGTGCTGTATACCCCGCAAGAATCGGATACCGCTCCGCTGACAAGGGTGCTGTCCGTCTGGTTCAAGAATGCCACATTCACCATTGGCATCACTACATTCTCTGAGTCCATAATTTTTCCTTTGACAGCATACTGGCTGTAAGCCGGCAGCAAAATCAGGCTGGCTATTATAGTAAAAAATGACTTTTTCATGAATTAAATCAAGACTTGTTATTGGCCAGCTCCTCCAATTTCTTTTTCAACAATACATTGTGAAGCTGGTTTGCCACAATCTCCCCGTTACTATTAATCAGAATACCATGCGGTATGCCGGAGAAAGGAAAATTCTCTTTCACCCTTTGGCCTCCCGTTGTGTCAATCAAAGAATTAAACCTTATCTGATATTTTTTCATGGCTGTCTGAAATTCATCACTGTTCTTGTCTATCGAAATCAAAAGGATATCCAGTCCTTTTTCCTTATACTGGCTGTATGTCTTTTCCAGTTCAGGAAACTCTGCAATACAGGGAGCACAGCCGGAAGACCATAGGTCAATATACAAGTATCCGTTTTGAGGGATAAACGAGGAAAGCTTTCTTCTTTCCCCATGGGTATCCGGAAATTCCATATCCTTTATCTTTGTACCAATCTTGGCATCCAGTTCCTTCTGTTTCCGGTCCATATCCAAGCGAAGCTCATAGTACCATTGTACTTTTTTGTCGGCTTTCACTTCTTCCGGCAGTGTAGGATAGGTTTCAAGAAAATGAGGGTCATATACAGAACCGATTTCATTGACAAATACAGTCCTGCCCACGATATTGTGTATATTATCAAGCTGGAACTTTACTTTATACTCGGTGTAAACCTGTGCCAAAGAATCATACACCGATGTATCCGGATTGTCTTTCCCTTCTATGCTCCTGTGGTATTCCCTCTCCCCCATTTTTTCGATTCTACGGGTTTCTGTCAGGTAACCGTTGTAAAGGTCATTCATGGGTGTGCCCGATACATGATAGGCTGAGTCAAATACTATTTTTACCGTCCCTTTTTCGGGAAACAACATTCCCCTCACTGGATTCAGCGTGTCATTGACTGAGAGATAATATGCCATCTCAGAATTCTCTTCTAAATTGAAATTAAATTTTCCACGAAGTAAAGTATCACGACCTACAATAATTGCAGAATCATTCTGAAGATAATATAACTCTACGGGAGTTCCATCAGCACAATCTTGGCATACACCTTCGATATTTACTACTTGATGATTTCCACAACCTGTCGTGACGATAGTCCACACGACAGCCCAAAATAGATTGACAGACTTCATTATAAAATATGATTTTAAGAACCGTCCTCAAAAGTAGATATTATCTACGGAATGCCAGTCCACCCGTCTCCTAAATTATCCTTTCAGCAAGCGATTAATGTTTAATGAATCACAAAAAGCTTTTATTTATGGATGATACTCCGCATCCCCTCATAAAACAAGCCTCCCACGTCTACCCCTAATTTGAACTTCTTGAATTTATAATAAGGCACCACTACCGGCATCGTTTCCCATCCTGTCCGTGAATCATAGAACCTTTGCACCCCTACATCCAGTCCCCAACGCTCCGTAAAGTCGTAGCCCATGGTGGCTCCATAATAGGTATTGTTGAAATTGTATCTGTTATCCGGACTATAGGCACCAAATACCATCAGATGGAATTTATCCATGGGACGAAATGTCATAGCACCAGACACCCCGAACGACTGACCGATACTATAAGGTAAAGTATATTTCGTGGCATTGACTCCCGCATACACCTCCAAAAAATCATTGATTTGCCGCTGGTATACCCACCCCAGCCGATTCACCCTACCGATACCAGGCAAGGTAGTCTGCATACCTTCCCCATAGAAATAAGGGGCAAACCGCCCGTATGCCTGATAGTCTCCCAAAAACATGGGAGAAGGGTTCACATAATAGGACGGGATGTAAAAAGGTTTCTTCAACTTAGGATCAAAGTTTCCTGCTGAATCCGGCTTTATTTCCAGATTTTCTCCATGCCCCTTTATTTTCACTCTATCCATGGACGGGTCAATGGACAGGAAACCCTCACCCCCATCTTTACCCAATCCTGCATCAAGCCTTATCGTATCTTTTTTGATACTTTCTTGTCCGAAAACCTGCGTACAGGACAGTCCTAAAAGCATAAGAAACACAAGTACCGATTTCATCATTCAAACATTTAAAAGCAATCACTTCAAAGTTACTTTAATTCTTTCATTCTGGCTATATGGATTGCAGGTCAAACTTGCACAACAGGATAAAAAAGATTACCATTTACGGAGCGGATAATTAAAAATAATACGTTAAGGAAGCCACGAACGTCCTGAACTTGGTATCGGGATTATTCTGATAAGTCTTTTTCATACCCCAGTCATATCCTATGGCTACCTGTACATGGCGGGCTATCTCCACCCCGGCACGAAAGCCCGCTCCCCAGTCGAAGCGGGGCATCGTTCCGTCCTTAAATACATTAGAGGAAACCGTCTTGACGACATCCGCTTCTCCGAGCCTGCTGCTTATCTGCTTCATTTGACCGAACAGACCGACATTGAAGTGGGGACCGGCATCCAGAAACAGACTGACATTCTTCCCGACCTTCAATTTATAACCTAAGTGAATGGGAATATGAAGATAATAAGGCGTACTGTCATATTCGTAAGTATTTTCGTTCATCACATAATAATAAGGGCTTTTCCAGCCGTAGGAGGAAAACATAAGTCCCATATCCACATACAACCCTTTCGCCGCCTCACGGAAGGCATATTCCCCTTTCAACCCGGCATGAAAACCGGATTTAGGCATGTTCCCCTTGGTGGAGTGATGATTATATCCTCCTGAAAGTCCGTACCTGAATTCCTGTGCTTGCACCGAAGCAAACAACGACGCGCATATTGCCAACGTAAGTAAAATTCTTGTCTTCATAATCTTATGGTTTTAAATCAATTATCATTCTTTTTCTTTCGGAGAGCTTATCCAATCGCTTTCGTACACATTGCATCCTCCTAAAAGTCCGATGCCGTTTTCCACATTGGTATAATGGCTGCGGATAGGGGCCAACCCATATTTTCCCAAATCATTGTTTTGGATACGATTGAGCGCCTGCAGGTAAGTGTACATTTCTTTCGACAGCTTGTACAAATAGATTTTATACGCGATGGTTACCTTTTGCTCTTCACCTTCATAACCAGGATCGTAATATGTACCCACCTTCAGCGTATAACTCTTCCCGTCTATCTTGCTGTCATCCCAACAATACAGATAGCGGTAATACTCTTTTGAAATATCGAACACATCATCAAATCCGGTCTTTTCTGAAAGCAACGGTTCCTTTTCCAAATCAAGATCTACAGGCATATACTGTATGGTATCCCGCATTTCGGGGCTCACATACACCGTCTTTTTCTTCTTAATGACTCTCATCCCATAATAATCCTCCGTACCGGCCGTATCGGTGAAAGAGACGCGAAACTGTATGCTCCTGCCATAATTGCCGTCTGTCAGCACCACCTCCAGTTTATCCAATGGAAAGGCCTTCGGTATCACCGTTTGTGCCTTGGCGAGCGGTAAATCGGGATAAGAGACTTCCATCTCGATACGGTCGCCGTCTTTCAACTTGCCCAACACATAATACGACTGAGCCGGAAGCAACCCGACAGCTGTTTCCGTATAATTTATCGCTTTCTCCTCTCCGTTCAGCTTGAACAACAGCGTAGGCTTTCCGTCTGTACTCGCCTCCTTGCGATAAATCGGCCTGCTCCGGGCCACCTGTATCAAGGTCGTATCACTCCCCGTAAAAGGCATGCAAAAAAGCACGACCTTGCTCTCGGCATCCATCTCTTTCAGACTGAAGTCGTGTGTACACGACTGGCATATAAAGAATCCTAAGAGGATAAACCACATTCTATATCTCATACGAATTTAAAATTTAAGTGTATAACTAAAGGACGGTATGACAGGAAACACTCCGTGAGCTTTTCCCACAAACGTACCGTCCGGATTTTGCTGTACGGTGGCATAGAGCGGGTTCATCCGGCAATACGCATTATACAGACTGACATTCCAGATGCGCTCGAAACCTCTTTTCGTGGTTTTGCGGAAGTTAATCCCTACATCCAACCTGTGATAGGCCGGAAGGGAGACATTGTTGGGCCTCTCGTACACCAGCATCCCTTCATTTGTCCTTTCCACTCCCGGTAGGACAGGAGCATCCACCTGCTGCGATGGAAGGGTGATGCGGTTCCCACTCCGATAGTTCCACGAGGCGTAGGCATCGATCCGGTCATTGAACTTATACGAGATAGAGACCGAGAATTTATGCCGGTTGTCGAACTTGTCGGGATACCATACGGGATAGAAATCCGGGAAATACCGCTTGCTCCACGACAAGGTGTAGGAGGCATCAACCGAGGTTCTCCCATTGCTGTAACTGACATCCGTCTCCATCCCGTAGGCTTTTCCTTTTCCGATTCTCACCTCGTTCTCCCACCGGTCTGCCGCCGGGTTAAGCATGCCACTGCTGCCGTCATATTCTATCAAGTTGTCCATGGTTTTATAAAATCCCTCCAGACTCCACCGGATGCCATACGGCAGTTTGCCGTAGACTCCTGCGGCCCATTGCCGCGATTTCATCGGTGTAATGTGCGCGGTGGAAGGCACCCAATAGTCAGTGGGCAGGTTCAGGTAAGTGGCCGAAAGCTGGTGCATGAACTGGCTCATCTCCGTGTACGAAACCTTCAGACTGACTTTATCACACAGCCTAAGGTGAATTGCCGCACGCGGCTCTATCGAATGATATTTCGTACCCGATATGCCAAACAATGTGTAATGTATCCCTCCATTCAGCTTCACGCGTTTGCCTACCGACAGGTCATCTTCTGCATAAAGCGTGAATTCATTGCTCCTGTACCGGCTGGAGATTTGGTTGGTCAGCGCGTTTTGAGAAACATCGCCGTACTTGGAATAATAATTCTGGGGCACAAAAAGATGGTGCATATAGTTGGAGCCGAAACGGATATGATTCCAAGCATTCGGACGATAGTCAAACTCCATCCGATAGCCGAAATCATGGATGGTGGAACGATTGCGCTGCTCTTTTACTATGGCTCCCTTCAATCCTTCAATATACCCCAACTGTTCTTCACTCAGGTAATCGAATTTCGACTGATTATGGGTATAAACCCCTGTAATATTGGCAAACATTTTGTGCGAGAAAATGTATTTCCAGTTGACGGATGCGGTGAAGTTTCCCCATTGCAGACTGAACTTGTCTACATTGGTCGGCTCCGGGTCAAACAGGTATTCTTTATGCCTGAACTTGAAAAGGTCATTACCCGAATAAAGGCTGATATCCGCACGACTTTTTTCCGAAAAGATATGGGTTACCTTTGCATTGAGGTCATGAAACGCATACCGCAGATTCTGCTTGTTCCGACGACTGGAGTTTATGATGGCGAGAGCCGGAGCCGTGAGCAGGTCCATCCACGTACGACGCAGGGCCACATTGAACGAAGTACGGTTCTTCACAATCGGTCCTTCAAACTGTATTCTGCCTTCTAAAAGTCCTAACGTGAAACTGCCCCGGTACTCCTTCATGTTTCCGTCATTGGTACGTACATCGACCACCGAAGAAAGCCGTCCGCCATAGCGTGCCGGGAAGCCACTCTTATAGAAATCTATATTCTTGATAATGTCCGTATTGAATGCAGAAAACAGTCCTCCGGCATGGTTCACCTGATACAAGGGAGTACCGTCCAACAGAAACAGGTTTTCATCGTTGTTGCCGCCATGCACGTACAATCCGGAGATAAGCTCCGTCCCGCTGGCCACTCCCGAGAGACTTTGAAGTTTCTTCACCACATCGGGCGAACTCATAAAGTTGTTTCCGCTCACAAAATCCTTTGCCGTAAGCGACACCTTCCCAGTTTGGGTAGTGTATAAAGGAGAATTCAAATCGGCAGTCACGACCACCTCCTCGATTTGGTAATCCGATTTCAGCCAAATATTTTTTGTTTTATTTCCCTTCAACGTAATCTCTTCCAGCAGTTCTCCGCTACCGATGTGCGAGAATCGGATTTTGTGGACTCCCTCACTCAAGGTCAGGCTGTAAAAACCGTGCTCGTTGGTCAGTGTTCCTGTATGGGAGGTGATGTCCCACACGGTAGCATTGATAACCGTCTCTCCGTTTTCCTGATAGACGTATCCGCTTAACGTATAAGAAGACCGTTTTTTAAGTATCACATACTCGCCGTTCACCTCCCATTGGATGCCTGCATGCTCAAACAGGGTGGAAAGGGCACTTTCCAGACTGTTCATATCAAGATGCTTACCGGCATAGGGAATGTCGAGCTTGATAGAAGCATCGTACACAAAGCTGACCGGATATACTTGTTTCACCTGTTCCATCAGGTCTTCTACGGTGACCCGATGCTGTGCATGCAGGGATAAGGCATTCATCAAGGAAGCCAGAAAAAATAAAGATAGGAAGCGTGTCTTCATCTGCTTTTCTTTGTAATTTTTATATCCAGTGTCTTTTCAATCAACGCGATGATTTCCTCCAGGTTATCCGTCTTGAACTCTCCGGTAATCGTCCGGTAATGTGCCGACGAATACAGAGGGGTGCCATAATAGAGGGACAATTCTTTGAGTACCTCTTCAACCGGGGTGTTCCGGTAAACGAATTTACCTGTCGCCCATGCCGACGGATTGGGCAAGGCCGGACGGCTCACCACCGGCATTTCGTCGCCATGGGTCAGCACGCCACACATGTCTTTCGTGAGGATAATCCCGTCTTTGCCGTATCGGGCCTTGAACACCACCTTACCGGATTTTACATACACACGGGTAGCCGTATCCGGTCTGGATTCGTCCACTTCAAACTCGGTACCCAGCACTTTCACCTGCGCATAGTGGCTCGTGGCCAGGAAAGGAGCATGCACATTCCTGCGGACGGAAAAATACACCTTCCCGGACAAGTTCACCGCCCGACATTCTTTTCCGTATGTATCCGCATCGTATGATACCGTGGCCCCTTGGGAAAGAATGAGCAGTGTACTGTCCGGCAGAAAATGCCGGCTCACTCCTGCCTCTGCCGTGAAACACACGATATGAGGTTCCTTTCCATTCCACAGGGTATGATACCCCACAATACAAAGGAATATCGCCGCGGCTATACCCGAAAAATACATCCAGCGCCTGCCGGACAAATAGGATTGTCTCTCACCCATTATCTTTCGCAAGGCCTTTTGGGTATCCAGTTTCCCGTATGTGTAATACCGAAGGACAAACTGGAGTTTTCTTTCTTCTTTATCTTTCATGATTGAATGTGTTTTTAGCTAATACTGAATATCCGGCAGAAAATCCTATGCCGGGAACAAAAAATTATCCGAAAAAGAACAGATATACCTTTTGCACTCCTGCCTTCACGGCTTTAATCGCCTTGCTCATCTGATTCTTCACCGTATTGACGGAGATGTGCAATCTGACGGCTATTTCCTCGTACTTCAACCCCTCCCTCTTGGCCAGCAGAAACACTTCCCTGCACTTTTCCGGCAAAGAGTCTATGGCCGTCCACATACGGGCCTCATCGTAAGCCCATTCTTCACATTCTTCGTCCGAAAGAATCTCTTCAAGGTCGGAAGGCTGCACGTTGCTGTCAATCAATGAATCCTTCTTCAACGTGTCTATACAGCGGTTTCTTACCATGGAGTACAGGTACGATTTAAGGCCACTTGCGTCCACTCCCCTGTCCTTCCGCCTCCACAGTTCCATGAAACAGTCCTGTACCGTATCTTCCGCATCATCAATATCTTTCAGATAATGCAGTGCGAACAGACAAAGCGGACGGTAATATTGAAGGAAATGCTCTCTGAATATTTTTGTATTGATGTCCATGCCCAAGTGTGATTGATAGATTCGCATTTTTAGGAAAACTCAGAATCGAAAGTTTACCACTATGAAAGGACCCGTTTTTTATCATATTTAAACACAAGGACAGTTTTTTATACATTCTTTAAGCTGCAATACAAGAAAGGTAATAAACTTCAGCCACCGTACACGCAGCATCGAAAGATGGGTGACAGAAGAGCTATAGACCTATGTCCCAAACGCCCCCACCTCTTTCTCTCCACCTCAAAGCGCTTTCTATGTTTCCTTCCCGCAAAACATACGTTTCCCGATGCGGAAACCTACGTTTCGCGCAAGGAAAACGTACGGTTCCGCACCGGAAAACGTAAAAGACTTCTTTCCGTCCGGAAGTATTCACTTTGATAATTCCAGCTATTTTTCGTAACTTCGCACGTTCATCTAACAAGAAGAGACACATGTCAGAAAATGATTTTATTACCATAAAGGGTGCCCGGGTGAATAACCTGAAAAACATCGACGTACGTATCCCCCGCAACAAGCTGGTAGTCATTACCGGACTGTCCGGTTCGGGAAAGTCGTCGCTGGCATTCGACACGCTGTATGCCGAAGGGCAAAGACGTTATGTGGAAAGCCTGTCTGCCTACGCCCGCCAGTTTCTCGGACGTATGAGCAAACCGGAATGTGACTTTATCAAGGGGATTCCGCCGGCCATCGCCATCGAACAGAAGGTGACGAGCCGCAACCCGCGTTCTACCGTAGGCACATCGACCGAGATTTATGAGTACCTGCGTCTGCTTTTCGCACGGGTGGGAAAGACCTATTCGCCCGTGAGCGGACAACTGGTGAAGAAGGACAGCGTGGAAGACATCGTGAACTGCATGCTGTCGTATCCGAAGGGTACGCGCTACACCGTGCTGACCCCCATCCTTCCCCGCGACGGAAGAAGCATGGCGGAACAGCTGGACATGGACATGAAGCAGGGATTCACCCGACTGGAGGTGGACGGCGAAATGGTACGCATTGAGGACTATACCTACCACGAAAGCGACAAGGTATACCTGCTGGTCGACCGCATGAGCTGCGACGACAGCAAGGATGCCATCAGCCGACTGACGGATTCCGCCGAAACGGCCATGTACGAAGGCGACGGCACGTGCATGCTCCGCTTTTACTTGTCGGACGACACCCGCCTGCATGTGTTCAGTACCAAATTTGAAGCCGACGGCATCAAGTTTGAAGAGCCAAACGACCAGATGTTCTCGTTCAACTCACCGCTGGGGGCCTGTCCTACGTGTGAAGGCTTCGGCAAGATTATCGGTATCGATGAACATCTGGTAATCCCCAACCGGGCACTGAGTGTGTACGACGGGGCCGTGCTCTGCTGGCGAGGCGAGAAAATGGGAGAATGGCTGAACGAATTCCTGCGGGAAGCGCCGGCTCACGATTTCCCTATCTTCACGCCGTATTATGAACTGACGCAGGAACAGAAGGATTACCTCTGGCACGGACCGAGAGAGAAGGTCTGCATCGACTCTTTCTTCAAGATGCTGGAGGAAAACCAATACAAGATACAGTATCGCGTGATGCTGGCCCGCTACCGGGGAAAAACGACCTGCCCCACCTGTCATGGCAGCCGGCTGAAAAAGGAAGCCAGCTACGTGCGGGTAGGCGGAAAGAACATTTCGGAACTGGTGGATATGCCGATTACCCAATTGCAGGAGTTTTTCCGTACCTTGACCTTGGATGCTCACGACACTCTCGTGGCACAACGGTTGTTGAGTGAAATCAAGAACCGACTGACCTTCCTGTCGGATGTGGGACTGGGTTACCTGACCCTGAACCGGTTGAGCAACTCGCTCTCCGGAGGTGAAAGCCAGCGAATCAACCTGGCCACCTCGCTGGGAAGCAGTCTGGTGGGCTCGTTATACATCCTCGACGAACCGAGCATCGGACTGCACAGCCGCGACACCACCCGCCTCATCAAGGTGCTGCGCCAGCTGCAACAGCTGGGTAACACGGTGGTAGTGGTGGAACATGACGAGGAAATCATCCGGGCCGCCGACTACATCATCGACATCGGTCCGAAAGCCGGACGACTGGGCGGACAGGTGGTATACCAAGGCGACATGAAAGACTTACACAAAGGCAGCGACAGCTATACCGTGAAATACCTGCTGGGAGAAGAAACCATCGACCCTCCGACCAGCCATCGCCCGTGGAACAACTACATCGAAATCAAGGGGGCACGCGAGAACAACCTGAAAGGCATCGACGTACGCTTCCCGCTCAACGTGATGACGGTGGTGACGGGTGTCAGCGGTTCCGGAAAGAGTACGCTGGTGCGCGACATCTTCTACAAAGCCCTGAAGCGGGAATACAGTGAGTCGAGCGAACGCCCGGGCGAATTTGTCTCACTGGGCGGCGACATCCATCAGGTGAGCGACATCGAATTTGTGGACCAGAACCCGATTGGAAAATCTTCCCGAAGCAACCCGGTGACCTACGTCAAGGCGTACGATGAAATCCGGAAACTGTTTGCCGACCAGCCACTGGCCAAGCAGATGGGATACAGCGCAGGCTATTTCTCGTTCAACACGGAAGGCGGACGCTGCGAAGAATGCAAGGGAGAAGGTACGGTGACGGTAGAAATGCAGTTCATGGCCGACCTGGTGCTAGAGTGCGAATCTTGCCACGGCAAACGCTTCAAGAACGACACGCTGGAAGTGAAGTTCGAAGGGAAAAACATTTACGACGTACTGGAAATGACGGTCAACCAGGCCATCGAGTTCTTCACAGAACACAACCAGAAGAAGATTGTCAAGAAGCTGCGTCCGTTGCAGGATGTGGGACTGGGCTACATCAAGCTGGGACAGTCCTCGTCTACCCTTTCCGGAGGAGAAAACCAGCGCGTGAAACTGGCCTATTTCCTCAGCATCGAAAAGGCACAGCCTACCATCTTCGTGTTCGACGAACCGACCACAGGTCTGCACTTCCACGACATCAAGAAACTGCTGGAGGCCTTCGACGCCCTCATCAGCCGGGGACATACCCTGGTCATCATTGAACACAACTTAGATGTCATCAAGTGTGCCGACTATGTCATTGACCTCGGACCGGAAGGAGGCGACAAGGGAGGCAACTTAGTAGTGGCCGGCACACCGGAAGAGGTAGCGAAATGTGCGGCTTCCTATACGGGGCAATACCTGGCCGAGAAACTCAATCCGCAATCTTAACGCATCAAATACATGACTCAAATACTTGAAACCCTATACAGCCAACTGACCGGACATGCCCCTGAAAGTGTAGAGGCACTGCCGGGAGCTGGCTCCAACCGAAACTATTACCGTCTGAAGGGCAGCCCGACCCTCATCGGGGTGTGCGGTACTTCGCGCGAAGAGAACGAAGCCTTCATTTACCTGTCGCATCATTTTCAGGCACAGCATTTACCCGTACCGGCAGTGCATGCTGTTTCCGACGACGGACTCTGCTACCTGCAGGATGATTTGGGCACGGATTCCCTGTTCCAGCTCATCGCCCACGGAAGAGAGACGGGAGAATTTGACGAGACGGAACGGAACCTGCTGAAAAAGGTCATCCGGCTGTTGCCCCGTGTGCAGTTTGAAGGGGCGCAAGGGTTGGATTTCGGGAGATGCTATCCGGCGGTAGAATTTGACCATAGAAGCATCCTGTGGGACTTAAACTACTTCAAATATTGTTTTCTGAAAGCGACGGGCGTAGATTTCCGGGAAGATTTGCTGGAAGATGACTTCGATGCCCTCTGCCGGACCCTGATGAGAAGCATGGAAGCCCAACCGGTATTCATGTACCGCGATTTCCAAAGCCGGAACATCATGGTGAAAGACGGAGAACCTTTCCTGATAGACTTTCAGGGAGGACGTAAAGGACCGATTTATTACGACGTGGCTTCTTTCCTCTGGCAGGCAAAAGCCCACTATCCAGACAGTCTGCGCCAGGAACTGATAGACGAGTACCTAGAAGCCCTTTACCCGTACAAGCCAATCGAAAAAACAGAATTTCTGTCCCGTCTGCGCCATGTGGTATTGTTCCGCACGCTGCAGGTACTGGGAGCTTACGGCTTCCGCGGTTATTTCGAAAAAAAGGCACATTTCATTGAAAGCATTCCTTTCGCCATCGAGAACCTGCGCCAGCTGTTGCAGGAAGGCTTCCCGGAATATCCTTATCTCTGCGAAGTATTGCAGCGCATGACGGAACTGAAACAGTTTGCCGTTGTCCGCAACCGCCGCAACCTGACCGTGACGGTGATGAGTTTCTCCTATCGGAAAGGAATTCCGACAGACGAAAGCGGAAACGGCGGAGGATACGTGTTCGACTGCCGCGCCGTACACAACCCCGGACGCTACGAGCAGTACAAGTCGCTCACGGGACGGGATGCACCGGTCATCGAGTTTCTGGAAAAAGACGGAGAAATCACGGAGTTCCTACGCCATACCGATGCCTTGGTAGATGCCCACGTACAGCGTTTTCTGGAGCGGGGTTTCTCACACCTGATGATTTGCTTCGGCTGCACCGGCGGACAGCACCGCTCGGTATATTCTGCACAACACACGGCTGAACACCTATATGAGAAGTTCAAAATCAACGTACACCTGATTCATCGGGAACAACAAATAGACCAATTACTGAAAGCCAAATGAAAGCCATGATATTTGCCGCCGGACTGGGTACCCGGCTCAAACCACTGACCGACCACATGCCCAAAGCCTTGGTGCCGGTGGCCGGACGTCCCATGCTGGAGCATGTGATTCTCAAACTGAAAGAAGCGGGATTTACCGAACTGGTCATCAACATCCATCATTTCGGAGAACAGATTCTCGATTTCCTGAAAGCCAACCAGGATTTCGGACTGACCATCCACATCAGTGACGAACGCGAGATGCTGCTGGATACGGGAGGCGGTATCAAGAAAGCGGCGACTTTCTTCACGGGAACGGAACCCTTCCTGGTACACAATGTGGACATCCTGTCGAATGCCAACCTGAAAGAAGTCTACGAGTTCCACCGGAAAAGCCAGAATCTGGCCACCCTGCTGGTCAGCCCGCGCAAGACTTCACGTTATCTGCTGTTCGATGCAGACAACCGCCTGAAGGGCTGGATTCACAAAGACACCCTGCAGACCAAACCGGAAGGATTGGTATATGAACCGGGGAAATACCGCGAATACGCATTCAGCGGGATTCATGTGATTTCACCGGAGCTGTTTCATTACATGGATGGAGAACAATGGAACGGCAAGTTTCCCATCATGGATTTTTACCTGCATACCTGCCAACAGGTTCTGCTCGGCGGATGCGTGAAGGAAGATTTGCAACTGATTGACATCGGCAAACCGGACACGCTGGCCCGGGCCGAAGAATTTCTACTGCATTAACATTAATACCACGTAACAGAACTACCCGTATTACTTCGCTGATCCCACTTCAAAGCATCGGTCAACATACTGGAGTTGGCACGGATGGAGAAGTTGTAGGAAGTGAACGGACCGAACACCAACCCGCAGCTCATATTGAAACAGTGCAAGTCGCGGGTAATGTTCAAGGTGGTCATAGACATTTCCTTGGAAGTAAAATCATATCCGGTAGAATACGTCATGTTCCAGCGGCTACCAATCTTGAAATTACCCGACACGTTCAACGAGTGAGTCAATGAATATGGGTAGCGCATCTTCTTGATATTGATATCCTTCGAACGGTCTTCACGGATACTGTAACTGTAACTCAAGCTGATGCTCCAAGGAAACTTAAAGGCCAAATAACCATCTGAATCAACAGAAGCCTTTTCTGTCTTTCGCATATTGGATTTATTGTCCTGTTCTTTGTTTTCCTCTGTATCCTCTTCCTCGTCTTCCGAATCTCCTTTTTTCTTCTTGTTCTTGTCTTCGTTCTCATCCTTCTTGCCGAAAAGTTTCTTGAAGGTATCGTTGTTCAAGGTATAAGAGAACGAACCGCTGTATCCTTGGAAACGTCCGAAACGTCCGTAAGACCATTCTGTGCGGTCACCGACCACCACATTACCGTTCTCATCAAACTGATAAGCGTAGGTAGCGAACGAAGCGTTCATGTTGAACGTATAGCTCTTGGTCAACTTCAAACGGAGGTTCATGCTCAAGTCACTCCACCGTTTGTTGGCCACATCATAAGAAAGAGAAGCCCCCAACTGGTCAATCAGACTGATTTTCTTATAACCCGTGGTATCCTTGTCCGACCTCATCTTCATTTCAAGGTTATTGTCGACCGAGAAACTGATGTTCTGCGACATGTTCTTTCCAGGCACCCCATACACAGCTCCTTCATACGGTGAATATTCCACGGTACGTACTTCCCCGTCTTCGTCGGTATAAGTATAGGTATCATAATAGCCATAACGCGCCTTACCGAAATCCGGCGTATAGGTATAGCTGATTGTCGGCGTAAAGACGTGACGAATCTGAATTTCCTTGCTCTTCATAAACAACGGTTTGTACATACCATACAATTTGGTGTTCATCTGCAACGCCAGGTTATAGTCGTACACACGGTTGAAACCATTGATGGTATCCCGGCGCACATGGTCATCGGAAGCCGGACTCGGGTCGTAACTCTGCTTCACCTTCCGCAAATACCAGCGCTCCGTGTAATTGAACGAAGGTACGATATTAATGTATTTGAATAGGTTGAAAGTAGCAGAGATCGGAATCTTATGCTGCATACCATTTTCCCACTGGGTCAACGGAGTCTTGAACAACAAGTTATCTTTTGTACTGATGGAGTTCGTGATACTTCCGGTATACTGCAAAGAAATTTTCTCATACCAACGTTCATCGCCTGCCGCTTTTTTCCGTTTGAACGGATAGATACGGTTCAACGAAATGTTGACATCCGGCAAGGTCATGCTCAAAGAAGAGTCACGCGTGTTCTGTGTGATATTGAACGCTCCCGAAATGTTCAAACCGATTTCCGGGAAGTTACGGGAATAGCTCACACTGGAAGCTTTGGTATTTTGGGCATACTGCTGTGGATTGTACAAGCTGCTCAAACTGGAGCGGTCGTAACTACTGGTGGCAAAGTTCACGCTGGCCGAGAACGAACTGTTCGGATTCGCCTTGGCATCCTGCCGGTGACTCCATTGGATACGGAAGTCCTTCGATACCGAATAGTCGGGCATGTTCTTTTCACCAGTTTTCGTCACCAGGTAACTGGCATTGAAAGAACCGCTGTATTTATAGCGTTTGTTATAGTTGGATGCAGCCGAAAGTCCCCATGACCCTTTTGTAAAGATTTCGCCCAACAACTTCAAGTCCATCTTGTCGCTGATGGCGAAATAATATCCTCCATCACGCAGATAGAAACCACGGTTCATTTCATCTCCATACGTCGGCATGATGAAACCGGAAGAATAACTGCTGTTGAAAGGAAAAAATCCGAACGGTACGGCAATGGGCAGAGGCACATCCTCTACCACCAGCTGAGCCGGGCCGAACACTACATTCTTCTTAGGACGGACCTTCGCCATGGACATCTTCAGATAGAAGTGCGGATGATCATGATTGTCACAGGTGGTATACATCCCTTCACCCATGCAAATCTCATCATTTGCACCTTTCTTAGCTTTTTTACTGGTGACATATCCTTCACCCTGCTGTGTGACAATGTTGTTGATGAATCCTTTCTTCGTCTTGAAGTTATAGCGCATAATTTTGGATTCATACGGAGTCTCTCCGTCCTTGAATATCGGCGTACCACTCTCCACACCCGTCGTATCGGTCACACCTCTTGCGTAGACCGTACTGCTGTCCATATTCATGGAGATAACTGCAGAAGTCAGCTCGATGTTCTGGTAATTGACTTTTCCTTCCCCATACAGATGTGCATAGCCTTCCTTAGTAAAGACAATGGAATCGCTGGCCTCATAAATGACAGGGGCATCCAACGGTTCCTTCTTCTTGGCAGTGTCTGCGGCCAAAGTATCTATCCCCAGCGAATCCATCGCCAATGAATCCCGCTGAAGAGAATCGGCTGTCACAGAATTTCGGTCCCCTCCCCGCATACGTTTCCCCCTCACGCGCTGCGCTTCGGCATAGAATGAGCAGAAAAAGCCAAAAACAAACAAGGATAGCAGTAAATATATGGTTCTTTTAAATGATGTCATTACCGTTTTCTTACGCAATATGCGGTGCAAAAGTAAGCATTATCCGATAAATAAACGCCAAACCCTTTCTTATTTATGTATTTTTAGTTCTATAAGAAGAGTTTACACCATGCATCGAAACGGGTGAGACCTTCGTCTCCATGCTTCTCGATGCTCTTCCGGGCCTTCTCCACACTCTTCTCCTTATCCAGTTTGGTCTTTGAATAGAACTTATCGGCAAAACAGATAATCTGTTCTTCCAAGCTGACAGGAATCATATCACGGTGAGGTATCGGCAGATTCTGATCAATTATGCTCTGCAACGAAAGACCAGCCCCCGTGTGACGCTCACACACCAAGGCATGACGCGGATACCCTTCACGCGCCACTAACTCTGCTCCCAGATAGCCGTGACAGATGTAAGGATATTTGCCAAAACAGTAAATACCGTCGGCATCGGTCTCAAAAATACCGATGTCGTGCAGCATAGCGGCTTCCTCGATAAAAGTCAAATCCAAATTCAGTTCCGGATGTTTCCGGGCCATGACCAGCGCCTTATCAGCTACCGAACGACTATGTACCAGCAGAATGTGTCTTAACTCATTTTCTACCGGATAATATTTATCTATCAATGCAAGTGGATTCATATTAAAGGTGCTATATTTGTAAAACGTCTCACAAATCTATAAAAAATCCATGAGTTACACGAAAAGATTCCGATGGAATTACATACTGACGCTCTGCTGTCTCTGCTTTTGGGCCCTTCAAGGACAAGCCATCGTACGCAACGGGGCCGACCAACTGGATAAATTACTTCCGCTACTGGAAGGAAAACGGGTTTCGCTCGTCGTCAACCACACTTCACTTTGTGGGAAAACCCATTTACTGGACACCCTGTCTACCTACCTCAAAATCGTGCAGGTGTTTGCACCGGAACACGGATTCCGGGGAGTGGCCGATGCCGGAGAAAGTGTCAACGACGGGAAAGACCTCCGCACGGGAGTCCCCATCCGTTCTCTTTACGGGAAAAACAAGAAACCGCTTCCCTCCCAACTGGCAAGCACAGACGTAATTGTCTTCGACATGCAGGACGTAGGCGCCCGGTTCTACACGTATATCAGTACGCTCTACTACGTAATGCAAGCCTGTGCAGAGAATCATAAGGAACTGATTGTATTGGACCGCCCCAATCCGTGCGACTATGTAGACGGTCCGGTACGCGAAAAAGCCTATAAAAGTTTTGTGGGCATGCTTCCCATTCCGGTACTTCACGGATGCACGCTGGGCGAACTGGCCCGGATGATCAACGGAGAAGGATGGCTGGGCAACCAGCTGCAATGCGACCTGCACCTCATCCCCGTGGAAGGCTGGAGACACGGACAGCCCTATTCGCTTCCGGTCAAACCCTCTCCCAACCTCCCCAATGACCTATCCATTGCACTCTATCCTTCTCTCTGCCCGTTTGAAGGAACCTCGGTCAGTGTAGGAAGAGGTACTCTCTTTCCATTCCAAGTAGCTGGCTCACCCGATTTGAGTAAAGCCTTTTCCTTTCACTTTACCCCCAAAGTACTGGAAGGCTTCGACAAGCATCCCCTGCACCGTGACCGTGCTTGCTACGGAATAGACTTACGTACAACCGACCAGCTCCCTCAAGGTTTTTCCTTGCAATACGTCATCCAATTCTACCGGGCCTACCAGTCCCTCTATCCAGATGCTGCCAAACGGTTCTTTACCCGTCCCCAATGGTTCGACCTGCTGATGGGAACCTCACAAGTACGCAAGGATATCCTACAAGGAAAGACCGAAACGGAAATCCGCCGGACCTGGGAAAAAAATTTGCAAGCTTATCGGGCCATTCGTGCCAAATACCTGCTGTATGAATAACGCATAAAAAAGGCGGACCGCAGAATCTTTTAAAAGGAACTGCGGTCCGCCTTCGTATGGAATTTTTCTCTACAATTATTTTTTCTTCATTTTCTGCATCATACCGGCCATCTTACTGCCTGTCACCATCTTCATCATCTTACGGGTCTGGTCAAACTGCTTCAGCAAGCGGTTCACTTCCTGAATGCTGGTACCACTACCTTTGGCGATACGTGTACGGCGTGTTCCGTTCAGAATTTCCGGATGAGTACGTTCTTCCGGTGTCATGGAATAAATGATGGCTTCAATGCTCTTGAAGGCATTGTCGTCAATGTCGATATCCTTGATAGCTTTTCCCACTCCCGGAATCATGGAAGCCAGTTCCTTCAGGTTACCCATCTTCTTAATCTGGTGAATCTGCGTCAGGAAGTCGTTGAAGTCAAACTGGTTCTTCTGGATTTTCTTCTGCAAACGCTTTGCCTCTTCTTCATCGTACTGTTCCTGTGCACGTTCTACCAAAGAAACAATATCACCCATACCCAGGATACGGTCGGCCATACGAGCCGGATGGAACTGATCTACAGCATCCAGTTTTTCGCCCGTACCGACAAACATAATCGGCTTGTTTACGACTGTACGGATAGAAAGAGCTGCACCACCACGGGTATCACCATCCAACTTGGTCAATACTACTCCGGTAAAATCCAAACGTTCGTTGAATTCACGAGCCGTATTCACCGCATCCTGTCCGGTCATGGCATCTACCACGAACAGAGTGGCATCTGGATTGATAGCTTTCTTGATCGCTTCAATCTCGTTCATCATCTGCTCGTCAACAGCCAGACGTCCAGCCGTATCGACAATTACCAAATCGTAACCTTTCGCTTTCGCTTCCTGAATGGCATTCAAGGCAATCTGTACAGGATCTTTGCTGTCCGGTTCGCTGTATACCGGTACTTCTACCTGCTGTCCCAACACCTTCAACTGTTCGATAGCTGCCGGACGATATACGTCACAGGCCACCAGCAAAGGCTTGCGGTTCTTCTTGGCCTTCATCATGCGGGCCAGCTTGCCAGAGAAAGTCGTCTTACCAGAACCTTGCAAACCTGACATCAAAATGACAGCCGGACGGTTCTTCAATTCGATTTCTGCTGTGTCTCCTCCCATCAAGGTCGTCAGCTCATCGTGTACAATCTTCACCATCAACTGACTCGGCTTGACAGCTGTCAAAACATTCTGTCCCAGCGCCTTTTCCTTTACCGTATCAGTAAAATTCTTCGCTACTTTATAATTCACATCCGCATCCAGCAAGGCACGACGGACATCCTTCAAGGTTTCGGCCACATTGATTTCGGTGATTTTTCCTTCACCCTTCAATATCTTAAACGACCGTTCCAGTCTTTCACTTAAATTATCGAACATATATGTTGCTTTTTATTTATTATCAAAATTTTCCAGCGTGCAAAATTACAAAAAAATCAGTATGCTCAAATCTTTTTATTCTGCCATTTTGCTTTTTTCAGATAAATGAGGCTGAAAGTCAGCATCAATATATAATAAATGACCTCGGTAGTGAAACAGATATCCACCGGTGCCTGGAGAATCATGCCTACCCCTACCACATAAAGAGCATAGAATACTTGCACACATACTTCAAGCGCCAAGGCAGCCTGTGTGTTTCCCGTACCGGATATGCCATTGAAGTACACATTGGCCAGCGAAGAAATCAGCATGGCTCCACATACCACATACAATGCCGATACAGACTCGTGCCACAAAGCTTCTTCATTGGTATAAACCGACAGGATACTTTCAGGAAAAGCCACACAAAGTGCCACACATACCACCATAATCAAAAAAGACATGCGAGCTATTTTATGCAGCAACGTCAATACGCCCGCCACTCCTCCTGCCCCAATCAGGTTACTGACCAATGTATTAGCCGAAGTGGAAAGAGCCTGCACGGGTATCAGCAACACGACGTACACACTGCGCACAATGTTGGCGATTGCCAGCTGCCGCTGTCCCAAACGTTCCAGTGCCATGAAGAAGACAAACCAGATGGCCATAGCCAAGAAATACTGCACCATCGTGAAGCACGAAATGCGAAGAATGCGCCACACCATCGTCCAGTCGAACTGCCCGAAACGGTTCAATCCGTATTTCTTCAAGTCTACCTTATAATAGGTATATAGCAAGAAAAACACCAGTGAAGAAGCTTCCGCAATAACGGAAGCCAGGGCAGCACCCCGTACCCCCATCTCCGGCAAGCCCAATTCTCCAAAAACCAATCCGTAATCAAGTACCACATTCACCAGTGCCATGACCACCGCGTTCAAAGTCAGTACCTTGGTACGGGTTATCCCGATATACAATCCTCGGAACATGACATTCACGAAAGCAAACAAGAATCCCCAAATGCGCCAGACAAAGAATTCATACGTCGCTTTATAAATGGAATCGGAGGTAATCAGCAATCGAATCAAAGGTTCGGCCGCAAAATACATCAAGGCCAGTAAACAGGCACCCATTCCAAGGCTGAAAGCGGAACCTTGCCACATGACCGGTCCCACGGCCCGATAATTGCCTTCACCGTTACGACGGGCTATCAGAATCTGTGAACCGACACTGAATCCAAAAGCAATAGTATACACACAGATATACAACAACCCTCCCATAGCCGATGCCCCCAATGCAACCTCGCCCACACGTCCTAAAAAGGCCGTATCAGTCACGTTAATCACATTTTGGGCCAGCAAGCCCAGAAAAATCGGATAGGTCACTTGCCAGATTTCTTTATTGGTGTACATACGTCAGGAAATAGAATTGAGTAAAAACCGTATACTTTTGCAAAGATACACATTTCGCACAAGAAGTGAAGGAAAAGGTTAGAAATCGCTCCCCGTCAATTTGTTTCAAATAAAACAATTTCATTTAAAATAATTTTTGCACATTTTGTTGGTTACTGAGCAATTTTGAATTACTTTTGCGGCCTATTTCTAACAAACAACCTATAAAACAAATGAAAAAGATTCTTTTCCTCAGTGCAGCGACACTGAGTCTTTCCTTCCCGGCGCTTGCGGGAGATTATCTTACCAATACCAATCAGCATGCCGCTTTCCTCCGTATGGTTGCCAGAGGAGCTTCCATCGATATAGACGGTGTGTACAGCAATCCTGCCGGACTTTCCTTCCTGCCCCACGAAGGATTCTATCTGTCACTGACCGGACAAAGTGCCTATCAGACACGTGAAATAAATGCTACGTTCCCACTCTTCCAACAAGCAGACGGTGCCGGGACCACCCGCCAGTACAAAGGAACCGCATCTGCCCCTCTCATCCCCAGTTTCCAAGGACTTTATAAAAAAGACAACTGGGTGATTTCTACCAGCTTTGCCATTACGGGAGGTGGAGGCAAGGCCTCGTTCAGCAACGGCCTCCCCATGTTTGATGCCCTAGCCATGGGAATGATCAGTCAGCAAACAGGTGGGAAAGTCACTCCGCAAATGTACGACATCCACACCGCCATGGACGGCAAGCAGTATATTTACGGGCTACAGCTGGGATTAAGCTATAAAATCAATGACTGGCTGAGTGTTTTTGCAGGCGGACGAATGAACTACGTGCAAAGTGGATATGAAGGCTACCTGAAAGCGTATATGAAAGAAAATCTGGGTGGCAACCAACTAGCCAACCTGGAACTGAACTGTGACCAAAGCGGATGGGGATTGACTCCTATCCTCGGGATAGATGCCAAATTGGGACGATGGAACCTGGCAGCCAAATATGAATTCAAGACAAACCTGAACATCGAAAACAAAACCAATGTACTGGATGTACCTGCGGGTACCCCGGAGGCCATTATGAAACCCTACGCTGACGGTGAACAGACACCGAGCGACATTCCTGCCTTCCTGAGTGTAGCCGCCGGATACGAAATTCTGCCCAACCTTCGCGCTTCGGTGGAATATCACTTCTTTGATGACAAACATGCAGGCATGCTGAACGACCGTCAGAAAACCCTGAAACACGGTACACATGAATATTTGGCAGGCCTGGAATGGAACATCACCAAACGGCTGACCGTCAGCGGAGGCTACCAACGGACCAATTACGGTCTTAGTGATGAATTCCAGACCGACACAAGCTTCTATTGTGATTCCTATTCCTTGGGCTTTGGAGCCAGAATAAACTTCACACAGGCATGGAGCATCGATGTAGCTTACTTTTGGACACACTATGACAAGAACACCAAGGAAGTGGCCAGCTACAACGGCACCGGCCTCAGCGGCACAGATGTTTACTATCGTACCAACAAAGTCTTCGGCCTGAGTTTGAACTATAAATTTTAATTCTTTTCCGCTTCGTATCACATGTATCCAATCTCTTTGATGCGAAGCGGAATTTTTATTTCCATATTCTCTTTTGAACAAATTGTTACATGATTGTTCATTCCATGAAAAAAACAGTACCCATTTCCTTTATTCTTCACTTTTTATATATTTGCAACCTAATATCCTTACAAACCCTTCAAAAAATTAAACTATGAGCAAGAAACTATCGTGGATACTCCTATTTACCTTATTAGGAAGTGTGGCATTTACCGGATGTACGGATGAAGATCCACAAGACAACAACTCTTCCACCAACCAATCCAACAATAACGAAGATAAGAATGACGATTTGTCACAAAACATATCCAATGAAACCTATTATGCCAACATATTTGGGAAAGACGCTTTAGAAACTTATTATCTGTGGAACGAGGAAATTCGCGATGACCTGAACCAATGGAACATTGAGACTAACAACGACCCCATCGGAACATTCGACCGCATAAGATATCACGAAGGAGAAAAATACATAGACAAATGGTCTATGCTGACCAACGATATGACTTCCCTTACAAATAACATGAACGGCACAACCACTTCATTTGGATGGAACCTGACTTTTTACGACATGTCAAGTCTAGTAAACAGAGAACAATATGTAGGGGTCGTCAACTTCGTATACAAAGATTCTCCTGCCGCTAAAGCCGGACTCAAACGAGGAGACATTCTCCTCACCTTAGACGGCCATATCATTAATTCCAGCAACTACCGGAATCTCTATTATGGCAATACGCTGACCGTCACACTCGGACTAATGGACCCGGAAAGTTATACTATTCACAACCAAAACAAAGAAGTATCACTGACCGCCGTTTCCATGTATGAGAATCCGGTCATTTGCGATTCCATCTATGAATTCAACGGTAAAAAAGTGGGTTATCTGGCCTACACCAGTTTCGATCTTGCTTCCATCCCTCAACTCATTGAAATCAGCCGTAAATTCAAGGCAGAACAAGTCAAAGAACTCATCCTCGACTTACGCTACAACGGAGGAGGATATGTGACAACAGAACAGGTGCTGGCCTCCATGTTTGCCCCACAGGCTGCTGTAACCAACCAAGAAGTTTTTGAGAAAGAAGTGTATAACAAAATCCTGACTCAATATTATCAGGGAGAAGGGATAAATTTTGAATCTCGTTTTGAGACAGATTTTGAGTATCAGGATCAAGACCAAACCGTAAAAGTGAGTACTAAAGATGCCAACATCGGTTTGGAAAAGATTTATGGTCTGATAAGTTCCGGATCGGCATCTGCTTCGGAAGCCCTTTTGGGAGGATTGATGCCTTACACGCAAATTGAACTTATCGGAAGCCAGTCGTATGGGAAATACTGTACCGGTTTACTCTTTTCAGCCAAAGATTTCTATATAAAGGCACCGGCCGAACTTAACAATTGGGGAGCCTACATCATGATAAATATTTATCAGAACGCATTAGGAGAAACACCTTGCATGCCTGACGGTTTAACCCCTGATATTGCCATTAAAGACAATCCACGACTACCTTATGCCATAGGCGATGTGAACGAACCCCTCTTGAAACAAGCACTCATCGAAGCCGGACGTACATACGATGAAGGCACGGTATCTGCAAACCTCAGCCGCAGCATGGATTCCCAGTTCCGTAAACTGCCCCAAATTAAAAGTGCGACTTTTGGAAAACGCATTCTGACATTGCCTTCAACGGCCACACACAAGATACTGTTCAAAACAGGACTTCAATAACACAATCATACTCAAAAAAGAAAAATCCGCCGACCAACCTTAAAAGTTAGCCGGCGGATTTCTTCTTTTAGGAAATCTACGGATACTTTTCAAAGAATTATTCTTCCCACACCAGATAGGCAGAAATCAGCCAATGGTTCAACTCATTGCCGCTTGCCGGCTGCGCTTCCGGAATACTTACCGTAAAGGTATGTTTGCCAGCCTTCAAATCTTTCAGGCAGATTTCCTCCGGTGTCACATCCGAACCTGGGCACCAGTTGGAACGAGACAAGTCGGAAGAGGCCAAGGGTTCTTCCACTTCTTTGGTTTTATAGCCCTCCTCACTGATATAAGCCGCCAGACGTTTGATCAACCACACTCCCGTAGCCGGATTAAAACGACGGAAAGAAGCACAATCATCCCGCCAAGGAATGAATTCATAAACCTCTTTCCCATCCACAGAAAGAATATTTCGCTTCTGCACAAATTCATCTCCTCCTTCATGACCGCCATGACCGGTCACAATATATTTCAAACGGACATTCTTTGCATTCTCCGGTAATACGAAATCTGTAGAAACCGACTTACGAGCAAAGATATCCGGATACGTCTGACCAATATAATATACCGTATTCATCAAGGGCTCCACATGACGGCGCACCAGTTTCTCACAAGTCACCGGAGTTTCCTTTATCTTCAGCTCCATACTGGCCACATAGCCTTCTGTCGTCCAAGTATCAATGAAGATACCGACATAAGCCTCTCCTTTCAATGCCGGATACAAATCGGTGATATCCTGTTCCCACTGTACACATTTCTCCCATTTAGGTATATAAACCGGACGGCGCTTGCTCGACAACGAATCATCATTCTCACTGAAATGTCCTACTCCAAAAGGTGTCATAAAACGCATCAGCTCAATCGTAGGCAGGTAATCTTTTCCCGGTACAATTCCCACCATATTCTCCAATTTCAGGCTGTCAATTTCCGGGAACTTCTTTTTTCCCTGCGCAATACTCAACAAATTGATGGCCGAATGTTTCGGTATCACGAAGCAAGAACCCGACTTATCCCAGCGGTCGCCATTCGAAGCCAATGTCACTTTCACACTGACCGTTACATCCCGTTGGTAATCGGGAATCTGAATCTTCTTCAGAATGATTCGCCCGTTCACCAAATGAATGACTCCATTTCCATCCGCTGCGGAATAATTGGCATACGTATCCGGTACGAAATGGATATTCTCCTTATTAAACACCGTCAAGTTCAAATCTCCCTTAGCCGGGAGTTCCTTATGTCCTACCGCATATACATTCAAAGCCACGCACAAGGAAACAAACATGCTTACTATTTTCATAACTTCTGTAAATATTAATTACTTTCAATAACCTGTCCCGCTCCCCGATACAATTTCACCGGTCCGTCCAACAACACGGCCACAACAGTTATCTGCGGATCCAATACACGGTCGGGAACCTCAATGTACAAATTGCCCGGCACCTCACTCCAATAGTTTTTGTTGTATACCTTGTAGGACAACATAGCTCCGTTGCCTACTACCCATACCCGATTCACCTTGTTCATCAACCCTTTTACCTCAATCGGTCCGTTAGGCTTATAGGGTAAATACAAATACAGAATATCTCCACCTTTATTTAAGGTAGTATATCCTTGAAAATGTTCCGTCGGGATGCCCGCACGGGTATCATAGATGGCTTCTTTGTGCTTCTTGGTCCAACGTCCAAATTCCTTCAGGATGGCTACCTGCTCTTCCGGAATGGTTCCATCTTCCTTCGGACCGATATCCAGCAACAGATTTCCTCCCATGCTCAGGCAGTCAACAAACGTACGCAACAGGATAAAAGGAGATTTATAATTGGTATCGGTATGCTGATAGCCCCATGAATCGTTCATGGTCATGCACAACTCCCAATACTTATCCTGAGGACGCACAATAGGAACCCCCTGCTCAGGAGTGGCATAATCGCCATAGCCCTGAATACGGGAATTAATAATTACATCTTTGTTGTCCGACCGCAGCAACTCTACAATCCCCTTTGAGTTCCAAGCCTCGGCCGTCTGTTCCCAGTCGCCGTCAAACCAATACAAATCCGGTTTCCACGTTTTGTTCAATTCCGACAACTGGGCCATGTTGAATTCCACAAACCGTTTCCAGCGTACGGAATCATTTGTATAACGCACATCGGTCCGTGTCATGTTCGGATAATCCGGATGCGACCAGTCCAACAGCGAATAATAAAATCCCAGTTTCAGCCCCTGCTTACGGACTTCTTTCACAAAAGGACTAATTAAATCCCGTTTTGCTGGCGTACACTTTACTGTACTCAATTCTCCAGCTTTTGTATCCCATAAAGCCACCCCATCATGGTGCTTGGTAGTAATGACCGTATAGCGTGCGCCACTCTCCTTTATCAAATCCACCCACGCCTTGGGGTCATACTTGGAGGCCGTAAAACCATCCTTCTGACTCATATACTCTTCATAAGGCAGATACTTGTTGAAAAAAGACCAGCTTTCGGAAACCCCTTTCACTGAATAAATTCCCCAATGGATAAAAATGCCCAACTTGGCATCGGCAAACCACTCCATCCTTTTTTCCTTCTGCACATCCTGCGATACTTTATCCGATGTCTGTCCCCAAACCGGGGTCCCCACAAGACTTAAAGACAGCAGGGTCGCAAATAATTGATTCTTCATCATAATAAAAGATTTAAATTAACAATAATTCCATGAGAACCTGCCCTGCACTTTTGCAAGAAAGAACTTGCGTGCAAAAACAACCCATTTCCTCGATTTTCAAAGATACGGATTTATCCGCTACAATTTTGCTCATCAAGAATTTTTCTCTCATTTCATAAACCCCAAACCCATAAAAAAAGCACCATACTCGTCAAAGTATGATGCTTCTAAAAAATAATAGAACTAGCGGAAGCTGGGGGATTCGAACCCCCGGTACGGTTACCCGTACGGCAGTTTAGCAAACTGCTGGTTTCAGCCACTCACCCAAACTTCCAGTAGCTGATGGTAGCGCATACGGGAATCGAACCCGTGTTTCAGCCGTGAGAGGGCCGCGTCCTAGGCCACTAGACGAAAGCGCCATTTCTCTTTCCCAAAACAAAAGCGGAAGCTGGGGGATTCGAACCCCCGGTACGGTTACCCGTACGGCAGTTTAGCAAACTGCTGGTTTCAGCCACTCACCCAAACTTCCAAACTTTTTGGGAAAACGCATTTTCTCTCAAATGCGGTGCAAAGATAGAGTGAGTTTTTGAGTTGTGCAAGCTTTTACAGACTTTTTTTATGAAGCGATCCCCTTCCCTGCCAAGTCTCTTTCTAAACCCCATCTATTTTTGTAATTAATACAAATTAATAATATACCACAAAATAGGTATTGTACAGCAACAGCTTTTTCACTACCTTTGCACGCGGTTAGAGAAACCAAATTCACATCACTTTTTAATATTTTAATTTTATGGCAATGAATTTCAAAGAGGGTCGTTGGAACCATGAAATCAACGTGACCGATTTCGTAAAGACAAACATTACGCCTTACGAAGGCGACGCTTCATTCCTAACTGGTCCAACCGAACGTACAAAAGCTGTTTGGAACAAATGCTTGGAAGCGCTGGCAGAAGAACGCGCAAACAACGGAATACGCTCTCTTGACCCATCTACTGTATCCACCATCACTTCTTTCGCACCAGGATATATTGACAAGGAAAACGAAGTCATCGTAGGCTTGCAAACAGATGAAGTTTTACGTCGTGCCATCAAACCTTTTGGCGGTATCAAAGTCGTAGAAAAAGCCTGCCGCGAAAATGGAGTGGAAGTAGACCCCAGAGTAAAAGATATTTTTACCCATTACCGCAAGACACACAATGACGGTGTGTTCGATGCATATACTGAAGAAATCCGTTCATTCCGTTCTCTTGGCTTCCTGACAGGATTGCCCGACAACTACGCCCGCGGACGTATCATCGGTGACTACCGCCGTCTGGCACTCTATGGTCTGGACCGTCTGATTGAAGCCAAACAGAATGACCTGCGTCATCTTACAGGCCCGATGACGGATGCCCGTATCCGCCTTCGCGAAGAAGTGGCAGAACAGATCAAAGCCCTGAAGGAAATCAAGATCATGGGCGAACAGTACGGATTGGAATTGGGACGTCCAGCATTGAATGCACAGGAAGCTGTACAGTGGGTATATATGGCTTACCTGGCTGCCGTAAAAGAACAGGACGGTGCGGCCATGTCACTGGGTAATGTGTCTTCCTTCCTGGATATCTACATTGAATATGATATGACGCATGGGCTGCTGGATGAGGCTCACGCACAGGAATTGATTGACCAGTTCGTCATCAAACTGCGTATGGTACGTCATCTTCGTATGCAGGCTTACAACGATATTTTTGCAGGCGACCCGACTTGGGTAACCGAATCTATCGGCGGACGCTTCAATGACGGTCGTACCAAAGTCACCAAGACTTCTTTCCGCTTCCTGCAGACATTGTACAACCTCGGTCCTTCACCTGAACCGAACTTGACGGTACTGTGGAGCCCGGAATTGCCGGAAGGATTCAAGAGATTCTGTGCACAGGTATCTATCGACACCTCTTCTATCCAGTATGAAAACGATGACTTGATGCGTGAAGTGCGCAACTCAGACGACTATGGTATTGCCTGCTGCGTTTCTTATCAGGACATCGGCCGCCACATCCAGTTCTTCGGCGCACGTTGCAACCTGGCGAAAGCCTTGCTGCTGGCCATCAACGGTGGACGTTGCGAAAATACAGGAACACTGATGGTGAAGGGCATTCCGGCATTGACCAGCGATGTACTGAATTTCGAAGAAGTATTGGCCAACTACAAGAAAGTACTGAAAGAAATGGCCCGTGTATACAACGAAGCCATGAACATTATCCACTATATGCACGACAAGTACTACTACGAAAAGGCACAAATGGCCTTCGTAGACACCGACCCGGCCATCAACCTGGCTTACGGTGTGGCAGGTATGTCTATTGCCGTGGATTCACTTTCAGCCATCAAGTATGCCAAAGTAACTGCCCGCCGCAACGACATCGGCCTGACAGAAGGCTTCGACATCGAAGGCGAATTCCCTTGCTTCGGTAATGATGACGACCGTGTAGACCACCTGGCTGTCGACCTGATTTACTACTTCGACGAAGAACTGAAGAAACTGCCGGTTTACAAGAACGCCAAACCGACCCTGTCTATTCTGACCATTACCTCCAACGTGATGTACGGAAAGAAAACAGGAGCTACTCCTGACGGACGTGCCAAAGGTGTGGCATTCGCTCCCGGAGCCAATCCGATGCATGGACGTGACAAGAACGGTGCCATCGCTTCTCTGAGTTCTGTAGCCAAATTGCGTTACCGCGACTCACAGGACGGTATCAGCAACACCTTCTCCATCGTGCCGAAATCATTGGGAGTGGATATGGAAAACCGTATCGAGAACCTCGTGACAATGATGGACGGTTACTTTGTGAAAGGTGCCCACCACTTGAACGTGAACGTACTGAACCGGGAAATGCTGGAAGATGCCATGGAACATCCGGAAAAATACCCGCAACTGACGATTCGTGTGTCAGGTTATGCCGTGAACTTCATCAAACTGAGCCGTGAGCATCAGTTGGAAGTGATTTCACGTAGTTTCCACGAACGCATGTAATTCGCTAAATAAAGTTTCATTTAGACACAAGTTGCCCCAGCAAAAAGAGGTGGCTTGTGTCTATTATTTTTTATCCACCATGATCAGAGTACATTCATACGAATCATTAGGCACTTACGACGGCCCCGGAATCCGACTGGTAGTGTTCCTGCAAGGATGCAACTTCCGTTGCCTGTATTGTGCCAACCCCGATACAATCGATGCCAAAGGCGAAAGCAAGGAAACCGCTCCGGAAGAAATTCTCAAAATGGCCGTAAGCCAGAAGCCCTTCTTCGGGAAAAAAGGAGGCATCACCTTCAGCGGAGGAGAACCTACATTTCAGGCAAAGGCCCTGATTCCTTTGTTTCGCATGCTGAAAGAAGCAGGCATCCATATTTGTGTAGACAGCAATGGCGGCATCTGGAACGAAGATGTCAAGGAACTGTTTTCACTGGCCGACCTCGTTTTATTGGATGTCAAAGAATTCAATGACGAACGCCACAAGAAGCTGACCAGCCGGAGCAATGTGCAAACCTTAAAGACCGCAGCCTGGCTTGAAGAAAATCATAAACCCTTCTGGCTACGCTATGTGCTGGTGCAGAACTACAGCTACTTCAAGGAAGACATCGAAGCATTAGGAGAACATTTTAAAGACTATCAAATGATTGAGCGAGTAGAAATCCTTCCCTATCACACCTTGGGCGTACACAAATATGAGGCCATGAAAATGGATTATCAATTGAAGGATGTCAAGCTCAATACCCAGGAACAGTTAGACGAGGCCAAACAGCTGTTCAGTAAATATTTCAAGACAGTTTACGTGAACTGACTACTTTACTCACAAAGGGGTTTCTCCACTCCATCCGGCCATTCAAATCCGATGCATGAAGTGAAAAATGCTAAAAGCCGCCTCGAATTTACCTCGACACGAACGTGACGAAGTCTTGACACGTACGTGCGGAGGTCTCATCACGTTCGTGACGAGAGGTTGACACGTTCGTGACGAGGCATTTATGACGCTGCATTTCAGAGAAAACGCATCAAAATTCAATCAGACCTGAAAGGTAATACTTAAAAAGGCCGTTCCAAACCAAAGTTTGAAACGACCTTTTTTTAAGTCCTATTGCATTATTCAATCAGAACAACAGCACAGTCAGTTCCCGGGCACCGTGTGCACCCAACACCAAAGCCTGTTCAATATCTGCGGTCTTAGAAGGGCCCGAAATGAATACGCCATAACCGTATTCACCTGTATCAATTTTCTGATAGGCTTCGTGCATATTGTTGACCAGGTTCTTCCGGTCAAGCAAAAGAATCAACGCTTCAGAAATAAAATACACGGCACGCTGCTCTACGTCCTGTTCAATCCAAACCGCTCCATTTTCACAGACTCCTACCCGTCCACGTACTACGGCCAAATCGGTTCCGTCCAGTTCAGCCGAAGAAGCCACATCATCCGGATGGAAAGTGGCGCAGGTAATCTCTTTCAAATTGGATGCAATGCGTTTGGCATCCGGATACAATTTACGAATCAAATCATTTATATCTTCACCGTCCTTTACCTCCACGACACGTCCACCGACTTCCGCTACCACCTTACTGAACTGTGCCACCGGATCGGCATACGTTATCGCTTCCTGTTCCAAGGCCGACAAATCGGGTTTCTCATAACGCACCCGCGTATTCCGACGAATGTTTTGCAATATATCTTCTCTACTACTCATGACTCCTTATTTTACTTTACCCTTTTTCCACATCTCATTAAAGCTTTCTTTGGCAAACTGAGGCATATCATGTTCTTTACCCCAATCATTCAAACCGTTATATATCAGTACATGCGGGAATGAGTTCACCCACGATGCTCGTGCCAATGCAAAATTGAACAAGGCCGGATGTTCCATCAGCACTTTCATACCTCCCGACATGGCCCGTTTAGACGAACTGGCTACTCCCAAATCATCCAGCTTCTGCCGCCAGCGGTAAATCTGGTCGGCCAAGTCCACTTTTGCCGGACACACGTTCTGGCAAGAATAGCACAAAGAGCACGCCGACACGTTGTCATAATAATGCAAAGGAGCTTTCAGCATACCCAGATTGATACCGATAGGACCCGGAATGAAATACGTATAAGAATATCCTCCCGAACGGCGATACACCGGACACGTGTTCATGCAGGCCCCACAACGCAGGCAGTTCAAGGTCTTCACATGCTCCTGATCGGCCAGAATATTACTGCGTCCGTTGTCCACAATAATGATATGCAACTCTCCCCCCTTACGAGGCTTGCGGTAATGAGAAGTATAAGTAGTAATCGGCTGTCCCGTACCGGAACGTGCCAGCAGTCGAGTAAATACCCCCAAGGCTTCCCGGTCGGGTACAATTTTCTCCAGTCCGAAAGCGGCAATCTGCAGTTTGGGCTGCGAAGTTCCCATATCAGCATTTCCTTCATTGGTACATACCACAAGCTCACCCGTAGAAGCCACGGCAAAGTTGGCACCGGTCATGGCAGCTTCTGCTTCAATAAATTTATGACGCAGGTTCTTACGGGCGGCATGGGTCAGGTAAGTCTGGTCGTTATTGCCCGGTTCCGTACCCATCTCCTTTACAAACAGTTCACCGATTTCTTCCTTCTTAATGTGGATGGCCGGCACCACAATGTGACTCGGCCTCTTGTGCATGAGCTGAAGAATGCGCTCACCCAAATCACTTTCCACCACGTCAATCCCTTTCTGAATCAAGAATTCATTCAATCCACACTCTTCAGCCAGCATGGATTTACTCTTAATGAAGTGATGCACGTTGTGCCCATGCAAAATATTATAGATGATAGAACAATACTCTTCGGCATCCTTTGCCCAATATACATGGGCACCATTTGCCTGAGCATTCTTCTCGAACTCCTGCAGGAGTTGGTCAAGATGACTGTTGCTATACATTTTTATAGCAGAAGCCATGTCACGCAAATGCTCCCACTCCGGTACTTCCCGGCTGATTTTATCACGTTTGGCACGCATCATCCATAATGTCTGATCGTGCCAGGCCGCCAGTTCCTTGTTTTCCTGAAACTTCTCGGCAGCTTTTGAATGTTTCGTACTCATAATCCTGCTGCTAAAACTTCTACAATATGAATGGTCTTGATGGGTAATTTTGCCCGGGAAATAATTCCGTTCTGATGCATCAGACAAGAACTGTCTGCCCCTACAATGTATTCAGCTCCCGTATCAATATGACGCTGTACCTTGTCACGCCCCATCTGACCGGATACGGCATGTTCCTCTACAGCAAACATACCGCCAAAACCGCAACATTCATCCGGACGTTCCGGTTCCACTACCTCGATGTCTTTTACCAGCGACAACAAATCGCGCAGTTTATTATAGTAAGGTATATTCAGTTCACTTGGAGAAGAAAGATGCATCAGGCGGACTCCATGACAACTGTTCTGGATGCTCACTTTATGCGGAAAAGAAGCCTGCAAGGAGGTAGGCTTCACCACATCATGGATGAACTCACAAATATCATAGATTTTTTCTTCACTGGCACAACGGTGCGACTCTTTTGCCAACAAGTTACCATAATGGTCACGCACGAACACTACGCAACTGGCCGAAGGGCCTACGATGTAATCATATTGTTCAAAAAGACGGTCAAAACGACGGGCCAACTCCACAGACTCTTCCTCAAACCCCGCATTCGCCATCGGTTGTCCGCAGCAAGTCTGATCCAACGGATAATCGACATCTACCCCTAGACTTTTCAGTAACTTAAAAGAAGCTACTCCCACCTGTGGGTAAACGGCATTGATATAACAGGGAATAAATAATCCTACTTTCATATATCTAAATCAGTTATTAGTCTTCTTCCGAGCAAAAGTAAAAGCTTTTCTTCGGATATGAAAATTTTCCTTTGCATTTTGAACAGCTTTTAGAAACGAACAACAAACTGTTACAAATGCGTGCGCCCCGCGAATCACTTCGCAGGGCGCGCCCAACTAATAACTAACTTCTTTTACTTTTGTGGTTTACGTAATTTCTATATGACTAACACTGCAAAGATACGGGAATCCGCTTTCTCGGACAATACCTAAAAATGGGTATTTTAGAATCGGTCCAAATGGCAAGATTCACTTATAAGTTCATTTTCACTTCACTCAGTTCTACCAGCTTGTTTACAATGGCATAAATGGTCAATCCGGCCGCCGAATGGATTTGCAGCTTCCTCGTAATATTTCTCCGGTGCGTAATGACCGTATGCACGGAGATATACAACTTCTCGGCAATCTCCTTGTTGGTCATGCCACGGACCACACAGCCCACAATTTCCTTTTCCCGCTGACTCAACGAATCTTGGTCGCTCTCCTCTTCTTCCGCCATGTTCATCAGCTGAGAAATCTTGTGTGACAACGATTCGACATCGTCAAACAGCCCTACGGAAGCATCATAACCTTTCAATTGACTGGCATCCACCATCGTATAAATCAACGACACAAACTTCATCGACTGGTCGGCATATTCCAGCTTGAAGGCCGCCACATCAAACCATCCTCCAAACTGAGGATTTATCACCAATATCTGAGGCCTGTGTGCCTCCATACAATGCCGCAAACCCTCTTCCGAAGAAATTTCAATTACCTGCACCGACAAATCAAGCAGACGCCTCAACACAGACACCAGCCCACTACGGACAATCATCGACTTTTCAGCCACAGCAATGTATATTGTTTCTTGCGGTTTCATTTTATCTCCTTTTCAAGCTCCATAATGGCGGGTACAAAAACATAATCTTCCACCCGGTTGTGTGAAGCCAAATCTTCCTCACAACTAAAAATATCGAACAGTGCGGCATTCAACAACTGGTTGTCACCGCCCGAAGGATAATATTTGATAATGATATTCTTCAAGTCTGTCAGCTTGGCGTTTATCTGGTCGTGATGACGCGCAAACACTCCGATGCTATAGTCTGGCAAACGCTCTCCCTGCAACAAATGTTCTACATAGATAAACACTTTCTTATTCTCATACTCCATGTGTTTCCGTACCTCGTGTACATAGGCATCGAAAAACTGGACAATAAGAAAAGCCACTTCGTTTTCCGACGAACAGTCGATGGCTTCAATCAGTTTCCGACGGATGGTGGGCAACTGAAAATCCAGAAAATAAGAATGAGCCCTCTTCAGATAGTCCATCAAGGCCGGAATGGAAAGCCCGCTCAGATGGTCATGGATATGGTTGCTCTCCTCGCCGAGAAAATTCACCACAATTAAAAACGTATTGCAGTCCACATTGTTCATCGCACAGACTTCCTGCACCGACTTGTCACCAAAGCCCAGCGATACGCCAAAGCGGCTCAACACTTGCAAGAGCGCGTAGTTCTCGCATATCAGGTCACTCATTTTATCCGTGGGTTTATACATCCGGGTCGTATTGTTACACATAAATATCGTATTCATCATTTTACGTGGCAAAATTAAGAAATCCAGTCAAAAACTACAATCACTATTTTTAGGTATATTCCTGCACTTTTTGACCTTTCAGACAAAGATACACCGCAGTCCTACATTTTCCGATGGGGAAATACACAAAAATCTCTAAATAAAAGCCGAAAAAACCGCCGCCGATACGTAGAAAAAAATTACCTTTGTTACATAAACTTTAAAATTATTGCATTATGTATACCATACAGGCCAACGCTTCCGGTACACGAAGCATCGACGTTTCCGAAAAACATCTGGAAACCATTGAAAAATATTCACTTTTCCAACAACTCATTGACAGCAACGGCATCGTAGACGAGACCGTGCTCGACAAGCTGAAACTGAACATCCGTTCACTGATTGCTTCCATGGAAGAAAACAGCAAGGATTTGCTTGACTTGTGCATCGACGTCATCTACCACAACAACATGAAGGCCTTCGGATTGCACCAGCTCATCCTGCTCTATATCAAATGGGAAAGAGAAAAAGAAGAGAAAGAAGAAGACGAAGAAGAATCTACAGAAAACTCATAAATTGCCTTGAAAGAATACAAGCTGACCGACTGGCTGCCTACCACCAAGAAAGAAGCCGAACTGAGGGGATGGAATGAACTGGATGTCATTATTTTCAGCGGGGATGCCTACGTGGACCATCCTTCTTTTGGAGCTGCCGTCATCGGACGAATGCTCGAAGCCAAAGGCCTGAAAGTGGCCATCATCCCTCAACCCAATTGGCGCGACGACTTGCGCGACTTCAAGAAATTGGGACGCCCTCGTCTGTTCTTCGGTGTTTCTGCCGGATGCATGGACAGCATGGTCAACAAATACACAGCCAATAAACGACTGAGAAGTGAAGATGCGTATACTCCGGACGGACGCCACGACATGCGTCCGGAGTATCCCAGTATTGTCTATACACAGATTCTGAAGAAGCTGTATCCCGACGTACCGGTGGTTTTGGGAGGTATTGAAGCTTCCCTACGACGACTGACACATTACGACTACTGGGAAGAAAAGCTGCGTCCTTCCATCCTGGTGGAATCGGGAGCGGACTTGCTGATTTACGGCATGGGCGAAAAGCCTATTACGGAACTGAGTGAACGACTGCTGAAAGTGGAAGGAGAAACGCATGCCGGCGACCTGCCGCACGACATTCCGCAAACGGCCTACCTGATTTCGCAGAAAGAAGTAACCAACTTGCCGGAGAATCCCAACGGACAAGGAGACCTTACCTTGTATTCCCATGAGGAATGTCTGAAAGACAAGAAAAAACAGGCACAGAATTTCCGACACATCGAGGAGGAATCCAACCGTTATGCCGCAGCCCGCATACTGCAACAGGTAGGCAAGCAAACGGTAGTTACCAATCCTCCCTATCCCCCGATGACACAAGGAGAGCTGGACATGTCGTTCGACCTACCTTATACCCGTCTGCCGCATCCCAAATACAAAAACAAACGGATTCCGGCATACGAGATGATTAAATTCTCTGTCAACATCCACCGGGGATGCTTTGGCGGATGCGCTTTCTGTACCATTTCGGCCCATCAGGGAAAGTTCATTGTCAGCCGAAGCGAGGAAAGCATTCTCAAGGAAGTGAAGGCCATCACCGAAATGCCCGACTTCAAAGGCTATCTGAGCGACTTGGGAGGTCCTTCGGCCAACATGTACCAGATGGGAGGAAAAGATACGTCCCTCTGTCAGCGTTGTAAACGCCCGTCGTGTATCCACCCCAAAATCTGCCCGAACTTGAATACCGACCATTATCCGCTGCTGGAAATTTATCATGCGGTAGACAGCTTGCCGGGCATCAAAAAAAGCTTTATCGGAAGCGGGGTACGCTACGACCTGCTGCTTCACCAAAGCAAGGACGCGAAAACCAACCAGAGTACCAAAGAATATACACGCGAACTGATTACACGCCACGTAAGCGGACGACTGAAGGTGGCACCGGAACATACCAGTGACAAGGTGCTCTACCTGATGCGCAAACCGCCCTTTGAGCAGTTCTATGAGTTCAAGCGTATCTTCGACAAAATCAATAAGGAAGCCGGACTGCGGCAGCAGATTATTCCTTATTTCATCAGCAGCCATCCCGGATGTACGGAAGAGGATATGGCCGAACTGGCCGTCATCACCAAGAAGCTGGATTTCCATCTGGAGCAAGTGCAGGACTTCACGCCGACACCGATGACTGTATCCACAGAGGCATGGTATACCGGCCTGCATCCCTACACCTTGGAACCCGTCTACTCGGCCAAAACGCCGCGTGAAAAGCTGGCCCAGCGTATGTTCTTCTTCTGGTACAAGCCCGAAGAACGCAAGGCCATCATCAACGAACTGCGGAAAATCGGCCGGAACGACTTGATTAATAAACTATACGGAAAATAAGGAGTCTACGTGGGATTTGTCCGTGTCAGGCATGACGCGGACGAATCTTACGGACCACCGTTGACAATGTTTTCTGAATGGTCTTGGTCAGCACAATCAACGTGACGGCCACCAGAATCAGAAAAATTCCCCAAGCCTCCTGTGCCGTAAACTTTTCACCGAAAATCAAAGCACCGATACAGACAGCCGTCACCGGCTCCATGGCTCCCAGAACAGAGGTAAGCGTACCCCCGATATGCTGTACGGCCAACACCAGCGTGATATTGGAGATGACGGTCGGCACTACAGCCAACAGCACCAGATTCCCTACCGACACAGCATCCGGCACCGGCTGTATTCCTTGATTGGTCAGCGCCTTCACGGCAAACATCACCGTGCTGACAATAAACACATAAAAAGCCAGTTTCCGCCCGTTCATATCGCGCAGGCGGGATTTGTTGACAGCCACAATGTAACTGGCGTAGCATACTGCCGAAAGCAGGACGATAATCACCCCCGACGCCTCAAACGACAATTCATCTCCTTTTAATGAAAGTTCGGACACTCCGTACACCGCCAGCAGAATGGCAACCCATGTCACCCACGACGCCTTCTCACGAAACAGCCCCCACATCAGCAAGGTGACGAACACTGGATAGGTGAAATGCAGGGTAGTGGCCACTCCCGCCCCCATAAAACCATATCCCCAGAACAAGAACATGGCTGAACCTGTATAAAACAATCCCAACAAAAGAAATAGCGGAATATCCCGCAGCTCTATGTGAAACGATTCCTTCTTCACCTTCATCATCACCCCCAAAGCAAAGGTGGCAAAAAGGAACCGATAGAAAAGAATGGAATCAAACATCATCCCTTTCTGCATCAGCGGAAGGGTAAACAAGGGAATCAAACCGAATGTCACCGAAGTGGCAAGTCCATAGAAAAATCCTTTCAAACTGTTCATACTGCGAAATGTAAGAATAAGTGCCGCAAAGGTACACAATTCAGACCGATATACCTAACACAAAAGAGGCCACAGAAACCTTCATCAGGTTTCTGCAGCCTCTTTCATCTATTTCTATCGCAAAAATCAGCGGTCTTTTATCGGCTTGTAGTCCACTTCCTCCAGCACGTTCTTGTAGGCCGGACGGATGATGCGGCGGCCTTCGAAATTCAGCTCTTCAATGCGGTGTGCCGTCCATCCTACGATACGAGCCATGGCAAACAGCGGCGTATAGATTTCATGCGGCAATCCCATCAATTCGTAGATAAATCCCGAATAGAAGTCCACGTTGGAACATACCTGCTTCTTGGTACCTTTCACCTTCTTGAAACATTCTATGGCACGCTGTTCCAACAGTTCCAGGAAAGCAAATTCCTTTTCGCATCCCTTTTCTGCCACCAGCTCGCCGGCCAGTTCCTTCAGCAAAACCGCACGCGGGTCGGAAATGGTATACACCGCATGACCGATACCGTAAATCAGTCCACTGCCGTCGTATGCCTCCTTGTTCAACATGCGGGTCAGGTACGTATCAATCTCATCCACATTCGTCCAATCGGAAATCACCTCTTTCAGATGATGGAACATCTTGACCACCTGAATGTTGGCACCACCATGTAACGGACCTTTCAAAGAACCGATACCGGCTGCAATGCTGGAATAGGTATCCGTACGGGTAGAGCTGGTGACACGTACTGTAAACGTAGAGTTGTTACCACCTCCGTGTTCAGCCTGCAATACCAACAGCAAGTCGAGCATACGGGCTTCCAGCGGTGTAAAGTCCTTTTTAATCATATAAAGGAAATTCTCCGCCAGCGACAGGTTTTCGTGCGGGTGACGGATATGCAAGGAACGTCCGTGGATGCTATGACGATAAATGTTGTAAGCATACGCAATGATGGTCGGAAACTTCGAAATCAGCTCGATGGACTGACGCATCAGGTTGTCACGTGAAATGTCATCCGGATTCGGGTCGAACGTATACATCTCCAGCACACTACGCGCCAGGATGTTCATGATGTTCTGACCTTCCAGATCGATGATGTTCATCGTGGTCTTCTTGTCGAGCGGCATGTTGTCGTTAATCAGTTCCTTGAACGACGCCAGCTGTTCGCTGTCCGGGAGTTCCCCCGAAAGCAACAGATAAGCCACTTCCTCAAAACCGAAACGCTTTTCGCGCAACAACGCATGCGCGATGTCGTCCAAATCGTATCCACGATAAAACAACTTGCCCGGAATCGGTTTCAGTCCCTGGTCGGTACGTTCATAACCCACCACATTACCAATCTTCGTCAGTCCCACCAGTACTCCCGTACCGTCTTCATTACGAAGGCCTCGCTTCACGTTGTACTTTGTAAACAGTTCATTGTCTATACGGCATGCCTGCTTGGCACATTCGGAAAGCTTGTAAACGATATATTCCTTCTTCATAAACTTCTTCTTTTATCCGTTAATCACTCCAACAAAAAAATCGTCCTTACAGCAGTTCAACGATTCTCTGTCCAAAATCTTTAGTTCCCAGTGCGTTTCCTTTTGGCATGAAACGAGCCAGGTCTGCAGTAGCCTCTCCATTGGAGAATGCTTTTTCCAGTGCATTCACAATCAGCTGGGCAGCTTCTTTCCAACCCATGTATTCCAGCATCATCACCGATGACAACAACAGAGAACAAGGATTGACCACATCCTGTCCGGCAATGTTCGGTGCCGTGCCGTGAGTAGCCTCAAAAATGGCATGTCCAGTCTTATAATTGATGTTGGCACCCGGTGCGATACCAATACCGCCCACCATGGCAGCCAGCTGGTCGGAAATATAGTCTCCGTTCAAGTTCAATGTGGCAATCACGGAATATTCTTCCGGCAGCAACAGGGTATTCTGCAGGAACGCATCGGCAATACAGTCCTTCACCACCAGTTTACCTTCATTGAGGGCTTTGGCTACGGCCGCCTTGGCCGATTCCTCACCCAGGTCTTTCTTCAAACGCTCATATTCGTTCATGGTGAAAGTACGATCCTTGAATTCTGTTTCAGCCACTTCATATCCCCAGCGCTTGAAGCCTCCTTCGGTAAACTTCATGATGTTTCCTTTATGTACCAGTGTCACTGAAGGCAGTCCGTTGTCCAGTGCAAATTGGATGGCCGCACGTACCAACCGCTGTGTACCTTCCTTCGATACCGGTTTCACGCCGAATGAAGAAGTCTCCGGGAAACGTACCTTGGTAACCCCCATCTCGTCGTGCAAGAACTTATAGAACTTCTGTGCTTCAGGAGTACCCTGTTCCCATTCGATACCGGCATAAATATCCTCTGTATTTTCACGGAAAATATACATATTCACCTTATGAGGCTCTTTCACTGGAGAAACCACCCCCTTGAACCAACGTACCGGACGCAGGCAGACATACAAGTCGAGAGTCTGGCGCAATGCCACATTCAACGAACGGATACCTCCACCTACCGGAGTGGTCAGCGGACCCTTGATACCTACCAGGTATTCCTTGAATGCATCCAGAGTAGCTTGGGGCAGCCATTCACCCGTCTTTTCAAATGCCTTGCCACCTGCCAGCACTTCTTTCCATTCAATGCTGCGCTTGCCCACATAGGCCAACTCTACTGCTGAATTGACAATTTTCTGACATACCGGAGTAATTTCAGCACCTACTCCATCTCCTTCGATAAAAGGAATCACCACATTGTCGGGAACCATCAGTTTCCCGTCTTCCATATACATCTTGCTGTTACTCATATCTTCCTTATTTTTTAAAGGTGTTCAACGCAGAACCTGCCTTGAACCAGTTAATTTGCATTTCGTTATAAGTGTGAAGCACTTCGAAAGTTTCCGTCGTACCTTCATCGTGCGTCAGCACAGCATAAAGCGGATGTCCCGGGGCAAAATGCTGCAATCCCAGGATAGAAATCCGGTCGTGTTCACGCACCTTGTCGTAATCGTCCTTGTTGGCAAAAGTCAGCGCCAGCATACCCTGTTTCTTCAGGTTGGTTTCATGGATACGAGCAAAGCTCTTGGCCAAAATCACCCGCACGTTCAGGAAACGCGGTTCCATGGCCGCATGTTCCCGGCTGGAACCTTCTCCGTAGTTTTCTTCTGCTACGACGATAGAACCCATGCCTTTTGCCTTGTATTGTTTAGCTACTGCCGAAACCGCTTCGTATTCACCGGTCAGCTGATTCCATACACAATTGGTCTTGCCATTGAAGGCATTGACTGCGCCCATCAGCATGTTATCGGAAATATTTTCCAAGTGGCCACGGAAACGCAACCACGGTCCGGCCATCGAAATATGGTCAGTCGTACATTTCCCCTGTGTCTTGATCAGCAGCGGCAGTTCCAGAAAGTCTTCACCGTTCCATGGAGCAAACGGTTCCAGCTTCTGCAAGCGCTGTGAATCCGGCTGAATAGTGACTTCCACCTTGCCTCCGTCGGCCGAAGGAGCCACATACCCGTTGTCATCCACCGTAAAGCCTTTCAAAGGCAAGGTCTCTCCTGTAGGCGGATCCAATTTCACGGCTTCACCCTTTTCATTCGTCAAGGTATCCGTCAGCGGATTGAAGCACAAATCTCCGGCAATGGCAAAGGCTACCGCCATTTCCGGTGAAGCGATGAAGGCATGTGTATTCGGGTTGCCATCGGCACGTTTGGCAAAGTTACGGTTGAACGAAGTTACGATGGAATTAGCCCGCAACGGATCGTCGGTCACACGCTTCCACTGACCGATACATGGACCGCAGGCATTGGTCATCACCACGCCACCGATACTTTTCAGGTCTTCAATCATGCCGTCGCGCTGGGCCGTGCAATACACCTGCTCGGACCCCGGGTTGATAATCAGCGAAGCCTGCATCTTCAGTCCCTTCGCCTTTACCTGACGGGCTACTGAAGCTGCCCGACTCAAATCCTGATAAGAAGAGTTGGTGCAGGAGCCAATCAGTCCCACTTCCATCTTCTGCGGGAAACCTTCCTTCTTCACACGGGCCGCAAATTCCGAAATCGGACAAGCCGCATCGGGAGTGAACGGACCGTTTACATACGGTTCCAAAGCTGAAAGATCGATTTCAATCAACCGGTCATAGTATTTCTCCGGAGCCTGTGCCACTTCCGCATCCGCCTGCAAGTCGGCGGCATTGGCCTCAGCCAGTGAAGCAATCTCCTCACGGCCAGTCGCACACAGGTAGCGTTTCATTTCCTCATCGTACGGGAAGACCGAAGTCGTGGCTCCCACTTCCGCTCCCATGTTGCAGATGGTAGCCTTTCCGGTAGCCGACAACGAATGCGTTCCTTCTCCAAAATATTCGATGATGGCATTGGTTCCCCCTTTCACGGTCAGAATACCTGCCAACTTCAAAATCACATCCTTCGGCGAAGCCCAACCGTTCAGTTTACCGGTCAGCTTCACACCAATCAGTTTCGGCATCTTCAGTTCCCATTCCATGCCGGTCATCACGTCCACTGCGTCGGCACCACCTACGCCGATAGCAATCATACCCAAGCCACCCGCATTCGGCGTATGAGAATCGGTACCCACCATCATTCCGCCCGGGAATGCATAGTTCTCAAGCACCACCTGATGGATGATTCCTGCTCCCGGCTTCCAGAATCCGATGCCGTATTTCGATGCCACACTCTTCAAGAAGTCATATACCTCTTTATTTGTAGTACAAGCGGAAGGCAAATCCTCTTCCACTCCTTTATATGCTTGAATCAAATGGTCGCAATGTACAGTGGCAGGCACTGCCGATACAGATTTCCCGGCATTCATAAACTGCAGCAACGCCATCTGTGCCGTGGCATCCTGCATGGCTACCCGGTCGGGACGGAAATTGACATACTCTTCTCCCCGACGGAACGGAACCATCGTGTGCTCGTCGTACAAATGGGCATACAATATTTTTTCGGCCAAGGTCATGGCACGTCCCAGTTTCTTCCGGGCTTTTCCTACTTTTTCCGCATACGACGCATAGAACGTCTTCTGCATTTCCATGTCATAAATCATCTGAGCAATCCTTTTTATAACTTAGTGCGCAAATATATCGAAAATAAACCACAAAATTGTCTTTAAAAGTGATAAAAAAACAACAAACTGCTATTTATTGTTACATCTTCTTGACAATCTACATCTTCAAAGAAGAAATTCCAGCCGTTTTTTGGCAGACACATCTGCAAACTGAAAAATACTTACATATTTTTACTATTCTCTCTCACAGAACTGGAATTTCCAGCAATATACGATGAGAATCTGACAAATGCAAGCATCTTAATCAAAATATCAACTTATCCGATTTATGTTTCCCGTGCGGGAAACATACGTTTTCCTAAGCAGAAACGTACAGTTCCGCCAAGGGAAACGTAGGGCTCCGCCAGCAGAAACGTAAAAAAGAACGAGACTTTTTACGCATTATTTCATTATAGTTTCAAATCACCCTATCCATCAGCCACATTATCCGCCTTTTCAGCCACTGGAATCCATTGAATTTTATGTGGTTATTCCAAAGATTTTTTGTAAGTTTGAGGAAACTCTTATATCAAGATATTATGGAAACATCCCTCTTCTGGCTGATACCGGCCGCATCGCTACTGGCATTGGCACTTGCCGGATATTTCTACCGGCAGATGAAACAGGAAAGCGAAGGCACTCCTGCCATGGCACGCATCGCTTCGTACGTGCGGCAAGGAGCCATGTCGTACCTGAAACAGCAATATAAAATTGTCACTATCGTGTTTATCGCCCTGGCGGTGCTGTTTGCCATCATGGCCTACGGGTTCAACCTGCAAAACCACTGGGTGCCTGTGGCCTTCCTGACGGGAGGATTCTTTTCCGGCCTTTCGGGCTATCTGGGCATGAAAACGGCTACCTACGCTTCAGCACGCACAGCGAATGCAGCCCGGAACTCTTTGAACAAAGGCCTGAAAGTGGCCTTCCGCAGCGGAGCCGTCATGGGACTGGTAGTGGTCGGACTGGGATTATTTGATATTTCTTTCTGGTATCTGTTGCTGGAACAATGCATCCCGGAAGATGCCCTGAATCCGACGGCCAAACTGTGCATCATTACCACCACCATGCTGACTTTCGGTATGGGAGCCTCCACACAGGCCCTCTTTGCCCGTGTAGGCGGAGGAATCTACACCAAGGCAGCCGATGTGGGAGCCGACCTAGTAGGGAAAGTAGAAGCGGGTATCCCGGAAGATGACCCGCGCAACCCGGCGACCATTGCCGACAACGTAGGTGACAATGTGGGCGATGTGGCCGGAATGGGAGCCGACCTCTATGAATCTTATTGCGGGTCCATTCTGGCCACAGCAGCCTTGGGAGCGGCGGCCTACATCGGGACCGGCGATACGGTCATGCAGTTCAAGGCAGTCATTGCCCCGATGTTGATTGCAGCAGTCGGTATCCTCTTGTCCATCATCGGTATTTTTGCCGTACGTACCAAAGAAGACGCTGGCATGAGGGAACTGCTCCGGGCCTTGTCAACGGGTACCAACCTCAGTGCGGGACTGATTGTCATCGCTACGTTCGTGATTCTTTGGCTGTTGCAGCTGGAGAACTGGCTCTACATCTCCTGTGCCGTTGTCATCGGACTGGTGGTCGGAGTCATCATCGGACAATCGACAGAATTCTATACCTCTCAATCCTACAAGCCGACCCGTAAACTGGCGGAAAGCGGAAAAACCGGACCGGCCACGGTCATCATCTCAGGCATCGGACTGGGCATGGTATCTACCACGATTCCGGTCATCGCCGTCGTAGCGGGTATCATCCTGTCCTACTGGCTGGCCTCGGGATTTGACTTCACAAACATCAGTATGGGACTCTACGGCATCGGCATTGCAGCGGTGGGCATGTTGTCTACTTTAGGTATTACGTTGGCTACGGATGCGTATGGCCCGATAGCCGACAACGCCGGAGGCAATGCCGAGATGAGCGGGCTGGGAGAAGAAGTACGCAAACGGACCGATGCGCTGGATTCCTTGGGAAACACCACGGCAGCCACCGGAAAAGGATTTGCCATCGGTTCGGCAGCCTTGACCGGACTGGCCCTGTTAGCTTCTTACATCGAAGAAATCCGTATCGGACTGGAACGCATCGGTACGACGGTACTGGAACTGCCCAACGGACTGGAAGTAGTCATTCACGAAGCCGGATTCACGGATTTCATGATGTACTACGACGTCACACTGATGAATCCGAAAGTGCTGTCTGGAATGTTCATCGGCAGCATGATGGCCTTCCTGTTCTGCGGACTGACCATGAATGCGGTGGGCAGAGCAGCAGCCCACATGGTAGAAGAAGTGCGCCGGCAGTTCCGTGAAATCAAAGGAATTCTGGAAGGCAAGGCGGAACCGGATTATGCGCGCTGCGTACAAATCTCCACATTAGGTGCCCAAAAAGAAATGGTATTCCCTTCCCTGCTGGCCATTATCGCCCCCATTGTGACGGGACTGCTGTTCGGGGTACCGGGCGTCATCGGGCTACTGATAGGGGGATTGTCATCGGGCTTTATCCTGGCCATCTTCATGGCTAACTCCGGCGGTGCCTGGGACAATGCGAAGAAATATGTGGAAGAAGGCAACTTTGGCGGGAAAGGCAGCGAAGTACACCGAGCCACCGTGGTAGGTGATACGGTGGGCGACCCGTTCAAGGATACTTCCGGTCCGAGCCTGAACATCCTCATCAAACTGATGAGCATGGTGGCCATCGTCATGGCCGGACTGACCGTCTCCTGGAGCTTGTTCTAAGCAGACTCTCCAATAGCAATTATAGAAATGTAACCTCCATTAGAAGATTGGAAACTGAATAATAACCACACAAAAAATCTCCTGCTCAGCCTCAGTTCATTCGAACTTTCCGACTGAAAGCAGGAGATTTTTTACTTTAGTCTTTCTTTACAGACTGTCTCTTTTTCCTAAAGTTCATCTTTCCCCAGCACACGGCAATGATGCGCTTCGAGCACTTTCAAACAATGCTCCATGTCATTGGGTTTGATGACCACATGGGCCTGATCGGCCTGGGCAAACGCATACATGTATTCAATGAAAATCTGCTCTTCAGCCAGATATTCCAATACCACAGCCAGCGAACCGGGTACATTGTCACACGACAGACAGACCACATCGGTCGACATCACGGCAAAATCTTTTGCCCGGAGCACCTCGACTGCCTTCTCCACATCGGAAACAATCAAGCGTAAAATGCCAAAATCGGTAGTCTCGGCCATACTGAAGGCATGCATGTTGATGCCGTTTGCTCCCAACGCATGCACCACGTCATTGATTCTTCCGGTCTTATTTTCCAGAAAAACGGATAATTGTTTGATTATCATAGATTCATTTCTTTAGTTACACCAATACTCGGTTATCAATCACACGTTTGGACTTTCCCTGGCTACGGGCTATGCTGTTCGGTTCCACCAGTTTGACTTCCGCACTGATGGAGAGCACACTCTTCAAGCGGTCGGAAAGGGTCTTCTTCAGCTTCAGCATGGAACCGATATCGTCGCTGAAAAAGTCGCGGCGCACTTCTACCTGTACTTCCAGCGTATCGAGGTTGTTCTTGCGGTCGACCACCAGCAGATACTGCGGTTCAAATTCCTTCATGCCCAAAATCACACTTTCCACCTGCGACGGGAAGACATTGATACCCCGGATAATCAGCATATCGTCGCTTCGACCCATAATCGGTGTCATACGCACGCTGGTACGTCCGCAAGGACACGGGTCAGCAATCAGAGAAGTCAGGTCTTTGGTACGATAGCGGAGCAGCGGCATGCCCTCCTTGGTCAATGTGGTAAACACCAGCTCTCCCTGCGTACCATACGGCAAGTTCTGACATGTCACAGGGTCGATGATTTCCGGATAGAAATGGTCTTCATTGATATGGGAACCATACTGCTCCTGACATTCGTAAGACACGCCTGGCCCCATAATCTCGCTCAATCCATAAATGTTGTAGCCCTTCAGTCCCAAACGGCTCTGGATTTCCTGACGCATGTTTTCTGTCCAAGGTTCAGCTCCGAAAGCGCCGATACGCAATCCCAGTTCTTCCTTGCGGATACCCATCCGTTCCACCACCTCTGCCAGATACAAGGCATACGAAGGCGTACAGGCAATGCCCGTGATATGCAAATCCCGAATCAGGCGTACATGCTTTTCCGTATTTCCCGTAGATGCCGGAATCACAGTTGCTCCTAAATTCTCTACGCCATAGTGCGCTCCCAGTCCGCCGGTAAACAGACCATATCCGTAACTCACGGAAAACGTATCGTCACGGGTTACGCCATATGCCGAAAGACAACGTGACATCACCTCCGACCAGATAGACAAATCACGGCGGGTATATCCCACGATGGTCGGGTTACCGGTCGTTCCGGAAGAAGCATGCACACGCACCACTTCCGAAAGAGGAGCCGCCATCAGCCCGTACGGATAATTGTCCCGCAAATCCTGTTTGGTGGTAAAAGGCAGTTTCGTGATGTCCTCAATTTCCCGGATGTCATCGGGCGTGAGGTCCATCTCCTGCATCTTGTGCCGATAGAAAGGCACATTATGGTACACATACTGTACCAATTTACACAAACGCTTCCCCTGCAGCTCACGCATCTGTTCACGCGGCATACATTCTTTGTTCGGATTCCAAATCATAGTGTGTTTTTCTTTATTTCTGTAATAGTCTGGTTATTTGCTCGGCACAGGATGGTCTTCCTGAAAAGCCTTCATCCGTTCTTCCAGCACCGGATAGAGCTCCTCCCGCATCCGGGAAGTACAGGCTCTCACACCCTGCTGTTCACTGCCCGTCGTCGACAGAGAGATGCTGCTCACCCCGTACATCATCAGTTCACGGAGCAACTCACCGCCCGTCAGTCCGGGATAGCCCAAGGTAAAGAAAAAGCCATCACCTACCTGCTGGGTGACATCCTTATCGTATACTACCGAAAAACCATAACGGGTGAAAATCTGTTTCATCCGATGCGCACGTCGTTCATACTCACGGACGTCTTCCACAAAATTGATTTCGCCCGTAACGGACTTTTCCAGCATCTCTGCCATGGCATACTGGGTAGTAGCCGTGCAGCCTGAAGTAATCATATACAGGATAGAAGCAATGAAGGTCGGCCCGAATACGCCTGAATCCTCATAACGGGAAGCCAAGGCCGGATACTGCGTATCGAACAGCTTATCGGACACACAAGCCAAAGCAATGCGCTGTCCTGCATAGCTGAAAATCTTGGAGGCAGACAGCATGAGAATATAATTGTCGGTATAACGGGCCACCGTAGGCACGAAAGGAGGCTGATAAGGACGGCCGAACGCATGGCGGAAGTCCATACAGAAATATGCCTGGTCTTCCATCACTATCGCATCATACTGCGTAGCCAGTTCTCCGATGATTTTCAGTTCACTTTCTTCCAGGCAAATCCAAGCCGGATTGTTGGGATTGGAATAGACAATGGCCGCAATATCTCCTTTGGAAAGAAAACTTTCCAGTTTGGCACGCAACGGTTCTCCCCGGAAATCATGGATATCAAACGACTCCCACGCAATGCCTAAAATGCGCAACTGGGACTTCTGTATCGGGAAACCCGGGTCGATGAACAGCACCTTGTTTTTCCCGGGAATCCGCTGGGTACAGGCGATAAAGGCTCCGAAAGAACCCGCAACCGACCCCGTAGTGGGAACACATGCCCGAGGAGAAATATCAATATTGATGAATGCTTTGACAAAGCGGGAGGCAGCCTGTTTCAATTCCGCCACACCGGCAGCAGCCGGATACTGGGAACCGACTCCCCTGTCAAGCGCTTTTTTCTCGGCTTCAATACCTATCTTGTTCGCAGGAAGACCGGGAGATCCCTGATCCATCCGGATAAATGGAATACCCGTGAGTTCTTCCAGACGGGACGCCACCAGCAACACATCGCCGATGGTTGCATTGGACAAATCGGCCACCTTCATCTCTTTGGCCACAGAATTGACCAGTTCTTCACTAAACACGCAACTCATAAGCCCTTAGAATTTCAATTGTTTCACATATTCATGACCGATATCAAAGGCCTTGTAGTTCATTTGGACCACCTCTTCGCCTTTCGAAGCAAAGATACGCCCCACACTTTCCCGCAGCACGTCTGCATTCAGGATTTTCAAGAAAGGTGCCGCCGCGCCCAACAAGATGACATTGGCCGACCTGGGTATCTGGTTTTCCTTCGCCAGATTCTCTACATCCAATACCACCACATGTGGCTGCGCATGGAGTTCCGCCTTCAGTTTTTCGTCTTCCGGGTAATTGGGAATGTTCTTGAACGGAGTGGCCGAAGTGATAATCCACCCGTCTTTCGACAAATACGGAAGATAGCGCAGCGCCTCCATTGGCTCCAATGAAATAATCATGTCTGCCATACCCAACGGTATCAAATCGGATGCAATCGGCGCCTCCGACAAACGCAGATTCGACTGCACATCGCCTCCTCGCTGACTCATTCCATGTACTTCAGCCTGTTTCAGGTTCAACCCTAAATGCAGAGCTGCCTCACCAATAATCGTGGCAATAGACAGAATTCCCTGTCCGCCCACTCCAGAAAGTATGATATCTGTTTTCATTGTTTCTTTGCTTTTTGCTGTTTCAATTTCCGGTTCAACGTCTGCATACATTCCCTACGCGGAATAATGACAGACACCCCCTTGTATTCTATCTCTTCCCGAATGACCCGGGTGATTTCTTCCATGTTCTTGGGAAGCGGTACTACTACCCGGACATGCTCCGGCTCCACACCCAGTCCTAAACAAATGGCTTCAAATTTGTTGGTACCGGCCGAATCCTGTCCCCCGGTCATGGCTGTGGTCAGGTTGTCGGAAATAACGACCGTAATGTTCGAATGGTCGTTCACCGCATCCAGCAGCCCCGTCATTCCGGAATGGGTGAAAGTGGAATCCCCTATCACGGCAATGGAAGGAAACAGTCCTGCATCGGCTGCTCCTTTGGCCATCGTAATAGAAGCTCCCATATCGACACAACTACTCAATGTACGAAAAGGTGGAAGTGCCCCCAATGTATAGCAACCGATATCTCCGAAAATCTTTGCATCCGGATATTCTGCAGCCACCCTATTCAAGGCATCATATACATCACGGTGTCCGCATCCCTTGCACAAGGCTGGCGGACGAGGAACTACCTGCTGGGCAGCCGCATAGACCTGTCCACTCGGCAAGCCCAAGGCCTGACGGACATTATCCGGTGTCAGTTCTCCGGTACGAGGTAACTCACCACTTAAACGGCCTTTCACTACATATTTTGAAGGAAGGATACCTTTCAGCTGTTCTTCCACAAAAGGCTGCCCATCTTCTACCACTAAAATCTCTTTGCAAGAGTCTGCCAGACGAGTCAAAGCTTCTACCGGCAAAGGGTATTGCGAAATCTTCAGTATGGGATAAGGACATCCTTCCGGATAATTTTCCATCACGTAGTTGTAGCCGATGCCACAAGCCACAATCCCTTTCTCGGCCATCCCTTCCTGCATGCTCAACAAGTTGTAGGCAGAATGTTCAGACTCAGCCTCCAGTTTCTGCTGATTCTCGATGACTTCCACATAACGACGACGGGCATTCCCCGGCAACAACACCCAGTCGGAAGGTACCGACTGACGTCCCGTACAAGTGACTTCTTTCCCGGACGCAGCGACTTCCACTGCCGCGCGGGAATGGGCCATTCGGGTGGTAATACGCATCAATACCGGAGTGCGCAACTGCTCTGAAAGGTCGTATGCATACGCCATCATGTCGTAGGCTTCCTGCTGGGAGGAAGGTTCCAATATCGGAATTAAAGCAAACTTACCATAAAAACGAGAATCCTGCTCGTTTTGAGAGGAATGCATGGTAGGATCGTCGGCAGCCAGTACAACTACACCTCCATTGACACCCGTAATGGCCGAATTGACAAAAGCATCGGCACATACGTTCATTCCCACGTGTTTCATACAAACCAGTGCCCGCTTGCCCACATACGATACCCCCAAGGCTGCTTCCATGGCTGTTTTCTCATTGGTACACCAACTGCTGTGCAACCCGCGCGCTTTCGCTATCGGAGATTCCTGTATATATTCGGTAATTTCGGTCGAAGGAGTTCCCGGATAGGCATAAACCCCGGAAATTCCTGCGTGAATGGCGCCCAGCGCTATCGCCTGGTCGCCCAATAACAAAAGTTTATGATTGTCTTTCATAAATATTAAGAAGTTAATTCAATGTAAAAGAATCTGCATCATTCAGTACGGGGAACTTTTTCCGAAAGGCTTCCAGCTCTTCCATGTCAATGGAGACCTCAATCTGTTCCTGTTCTCCGTCGGCACACGCCGCAAGGGTCCGTCCATACGGATCAATGGCTGCCGTACCGCCACAATAATCACAATACGGGTCCTTTCCCACTCGGTTTACGCCCAATACATAGCACTGGTTTTCAATGGCTCTCGCCCGCAACAAAGCCTTCCAAGCCTCCACTCTGGGAGAAGGCCAGCTGGCTACATACAACGCCACATCGTAATCGCCCCGATTCCGGGACCATACGGGGAACCGTAGGTCGTAGCATACTTCCAGCAGGAAACGTACCCCACGGAAATTCACCACTACACGCTCCGTACCGGCCGTATAATGCTTGTCTTCTCCTCCATACGTGAACAAATGCTTTTTGTCGTACCATTGCACATTCCCATCGGGATGCACAAAGAAAAAACGGTTATAGAATTTCCCGTTTTCCTCAATAGAGATACTGCCGGCAAGGGCACAATCATGTGCACATGCCGTCTGCTTCATCCATTGTAAGGTAGGACTTTCTACAGGCTCCGCAATACCTTCCGGTAACGTACAAAAACCCGTGGAAAACATTTCCGGAAGCACAAACAAATCGACTTTATCGTAACGATCAATGACCTTTCCCATGTGAGCCACATTAGCTTCAGGGTCAGCCCAGCAAATATCTGTCTGCAATAAGATTATTTTCATGCTTTTCATTCATTAGAAACGCCCAAAGGTAACGATTTAATTACAGAAAGCAAATTTTAGCTTCAAAATACTTCTATACAAAAACAAAATGTACATTTTTGAAATTTCTCATTCATATCCCTGTTTTTTCACCTATTTCTTAATAACTTGGCTATTCTCAGGCTTTTTATTCTAAAAGAACCTTATAAATAGAGGTAAATTGCAAAATGTTTTTTATTTTTGTGGCCAAAATGAGTTAATATACTAACAAATGAACGTATTAGAATTAAGCGAACAGGAAATTATCAGACGTAACAGTCTGAATGAGTTGAGAGCAATGGGGATTGACCCATACCCTGCTGCCGAGTATGTAACCAACGCTTTTTCGACTGACATTAAAGCCGAATTTAAAGACGATGCGGAACCCCGCAAAGTGTCTGTAGCCGGTCGTATCATGTCTCGCCGCGTCATGGGTAAGGCATCCTTCATTGAATTGCAAGACTCTAAAGGTCGTATTCAAGTATATATAACCCGTGACGACATCTGTCCGGGAGAAAACAAAGATTTATACAATGTTGTTTTCAAACGTTTGCTGGACTTGGGTGATTTCATCGGAATTGAAGGCTTTGTATTCCGTACACAGACAGGCGAAGTTTCCATTCATGCACAGAAACTGACAGTGTTGTCCAAATCAATCCGTCCGCTTCCGATTGTGAAATACAAAGACGGAGTGGCATACGACAAATTCGAAGACCCTGAACTCCGCTACCGCCAGCGCTATGTAGACCTGGTAGTCAACGACGGAGTCAAAGATATTTTCCTGAAACGGAGCAAAATCTACAATTCCATGAGAGAATATTTCAATTCCAAAGGCTATGTGGAAGTAGAAACTCCGATTCTCCAGTCTATCCCGGGAGGTGCTGCAGCACGCCCGTTCATCACTCACCACAACGCACTCGACATTCCTTTGTACATGCGTATTGCCAGTGAATTGTACCTGAAACGACTGATTGTAGGTGGTTTTGAAGGCGTGTACGAAATTGGCAAGAACTTCCGTAACGAAGGTATGGACCGTACACACAACCCAGAATTCACTTGTATGGAAATCTATGTCGCTTATAAAGACTACAACTGGATGATGAAGTTTACGGAAAACATGCTCGAAAAAATCTGCATGGACGTAAACGGCACCACAGAAGTCAAGATTGGTGACAACGTTATCAGTTTCAAGGCTCCGTTCAAGCGTGTCACTATGCTGGATTCCATCAAAGAATTCACCGGATACGACCTGACCGGCATGAGTGAGGAACAGATTCGAGAAGTGTGCCAGAAACTAAACATGGAAATAGATGATACCATGGGTAAGGGCAAGCTGATTGACGAAATCTTTGGGGAATTCTGTGAAGGTAACTACATCCAACCAACCTTCATCACCGACTATCCGATTGAAATGTCTCCACTGACCAAAAAGCACCGCAACAATCCAGACCTGACCGAACGCTTCGAGCTGATGGTAAATGGAAAGGAACTTTGTAATGCCTATTCAGAGCTAAATGACCCGATTGACCAGCTAGAACGTTTTGAAGAACAGATGCGTCTGAGCGAAAAGGGAGATGATGAAGCCATGATTATCGACAAGGACTTTGTACGCGCCTTGGAATACGGTATGCCTCCCACTTCAGGTATGGGTATCGGTATGGACCGTTTGGTCATGCTGATGACAGGACAAAATACCATTCAGGAAGTATTGTTCTTCCCGCAAATGCGTCCAGAAAAAGTCATCCCCAAAGATGCACCGGCCAAATTCATGGAACTGGGTGTAGCAGAAGACTGGGTACCTGTTCTCCAGAAAGCCGGATATAACCTGGTAAGCGACATGAAAGATGTCAACCCTCAGAAACTCCATCAGGATATCTGCGGTATCAATAAAAAATACAAACTGGAGCTGAAAAACCCGACTGTGGACGAAGTGGCAGGCTGGATAGAAAAGATTAAATAAATGAATAAAAGGGTATGAAGGGCAAAGAAATTTCCTTGCCCTTCATATCTGTTTTTCATTAAATATAAAAGTATGAAATTACCCGGAAAAATAGCAATCATGGGGGGAGGAAGCTGGGCTACAGCTATTGCCAAGATTATATTGACCCAGGCGGAATCAATAAACTGGTACATGCGCCGTGACGACCGAATTGAAGAATTCAAACGTCTGGGACATAATCCGGCTTATCTGACAAGTGTGCGTTTCGACATGAAATGTATCAATTTTTCATCAGACATCAACAAGGTAGTAAGAGAATCAGATACACTGATTTTCGTAACTCCTTCACCTTATCTGAAAAGTCACCTCAAGAAGCTAAAAACCAAACTGAAGGATAAATTCATCGTTACCGCCATCAAAGGTATTGTTCCAGACGAAAACCTGATTGTATCCGATTATTTCCATCAGATATACGATGTCCCCGAAAATAACATCGCGGTATTGGCGGGTCCGTGTCATGCAGAAGAAGTAGCCTTGGAAAGGCTTTCTTACCTCACGGTAGGCTGCAAGGATATCGAGAAAGCCAAAATGTTTGCCAAACAACTGGCGGGACACTACATCAAGACTTCTGTCAATACAGACGTGGCCGGCATTGAATATGCTTCCGTCTTGAAAAACGTATATGCCATTGCAGCTGGAATCTGCAGCGGTCTGAAATATGGAGACAATTTTCAGGCTGTACTGGTTTCCAATGCCTTGCAGGAAATGAACCGCTTTCTAGATACCGTACATCCGGTCAACCGCTGCACAAACGATTCGGCCTACTTGGGCGACCTGCTCGTGACGTCTTATTCCAATTTCAGCCGTAACCGCGTATTCGGAACCATGATTGGGAAAGGATACTCCGTGAAAAGCGCACAGATTGAAATGGAAATGATTGCAGAAGGTTATTATGGAACCAAATGTATCAAGGAACTGAACAAACACCTGCACGTAAACATGCCGATTGTGGATGCCGTCTACAATATTCTTTACGAGCGGATATCTCCAATGATTGAAATTAAATTATTAACTGATTCATTTAGATAAACTCAAAAACAGTTATGGAAAATATTAAACTAAACGTGGAAAAAACTTTGGACTTCATCTCCAAAGAAAAATTGGCTTCTTATGAACCAAAAGTAAAAGCTTGTATGGAAACGCTGGAAAAAGGTACAGGCTTGGGAAATGACTTTTTGGGCTGGTTGCACTTACCGTCTTCCATCACTAAGGAACATTTGAACGACCTGAAAGCTACCGCACAAACTCTTCGCGAAAACTGCGAAGTAGTAGTTGTAGCAGGTATCGGAGGAAGTTACTTGGGTGCACGTGCTGTCATTGAAGCCATGTCAAACAGCTTTGCCTGGTTGCAGGAAAAGAAAGCCGGACATCCGACTATCATCTTTGCCGGACACAACATCAGCGAAGATTACCTGTTTGAACTGACTGAATATCTGAAAGACAAAAAATTCGGCGTCATCAACATATCTAAATCAGGAACTACTACCGAAACAGCTCTGGCTTTCCGCCTGCTGAAAAAACAGTGTGAAGATCAGAGAGGCAAGGAAATGGCCCGCAAAGTCATCGTAGCCGTAACCGATGCAAAGAAAGGTGCAGCTCGTGTCACTGCCGACAAGGAAGGATACAAATCATTCATCATCCCCGACAACGTAGGCGGACGTTTCTCTGTTCTGACTCCGGTAGGTCTGCTTCCGATAGCAGTTGCAGGAATCGATATCGATCAGCTGGTAGCCGGTGCTTGCGAAATGGAAAAAGTATGCGCCAACGAAAACATGTACAAGAACCCGGCTGCGTTGTATGCTGCCACTCGTAACGAATTGTACCAGAGCGGTAAGAAAATTGAAATCCTGGTCAACTTCCAGCCGAAACTGCACTATTTCATGGAATGGTGGAAACAGCTGTACGGTGAATCAGAAGGAAAAGACCACAAAGGTATCTATCCTAGCTCAGTAGATTTCTCTACCGACTTGCACTCTATGGGACAATGGATTCAGCAAGGTGAACGTACTATCTTCGAAACGGTCGTTTCTATTGAGACTCCGAGTCACGAACTCCACTTCCCGAGCGACGAAGAAAACTTGGATGGCTTGAACTTCCTGGCCGGAAAACGTATCGACGAAGTCAACAAGATGGCCGAACTGGGTACTCAGCTTGCCCACGTAGACGGAGGCGTTCCTAACTTGCGTGTCAGCGTGCCTTCATTGAACGAATACTATCTCGGACAACTTATCTACTTCTTTGAAAAGGCTTGTGGAATCAGCGGTTACCTGCTCGAAGTAAATCCGTTCAACCAACCAGGTGTAGAAGCCTACAAAAAGAATATGTTCGCTCTTCTGAACAAACCGGGATACGAAAAAGAATCTGAAGCTATCCAGGCCCGTCTGAAGAAATAAAAAACGAGATACCTCTCCGTTTTTTAGTTTACAGGCACGAATTACATGAAAAGCACCCTTCCGATGTGACAAACAGCAGAAAGGAATTCATGTAGTGCGTGCCTGAATATTATAAAAAAGTATCATCATGTTTCAACAAAATATCCATCAATATCTCACCACCCATTCTTATACACACATCGATTTAAAAGCAGTATTGTTCGACATGGACGGCGTGCTGTTCGATTCCATGAAGAACCATGCCCGTGCCTGGCATGAAGCCATGAAACAGTATGGCATGAACCTGAGTCCGGAAGAAGCCTATCTTCACGAAGGCCGTACAGGAGCTTCCACCATCAACATTGTCAGCCAACGGGAAAGAGGCTACGAGGCTTCTGAAGAAGAAATCAAGAAAATCTATCAAACCAAGAGCGACCTGTTCAACAGCCTCCCTAAAGCAGCGCCTATGCCCGGAGCCCTTGAAGTATTGAAAAAGATAAAGACTGCCGGCCTCATCCCTATGGTAGTCACCGGTTCCGGACAACATTCCTTGTTGGACAAACTGAATCATTACTACCCCAACATCTTCCACCGCGAACTGATGGTCACAGCTTTCGATGTAAAATATGGGAAACCCAATCCGGAGCCCTACCTGATGGCCTTACAAAAGGCTGGAATCAAAGCTGACGAAGCGATTGTCATCGAAAATGCACCACTTGGCGTACGGGCCGGAGTAGCCGCCGGAATCTTTACAGTCGCCCTGAATACCGGACCACTTCCGGATGAAGTTCTCTTACAAGAAGGAGCAAACCTGCTTTTTCCTTCCATGCAGGCTTTCAATGAAAACTGGGAATCGTTCTACCAGTGTCTGCAAACCACTTCTTTTTTATAATAAAAAATCCACAGAAAGAGCATACGATGTTCGCACAACTCTTTCGGTGGATTCTTATTTTATTGCTCAAAAGCCGGATTCGTTATTCCAACGCGAACAGCTTACTTCTTGACAACAAAGAAGAACCTATCACATTAGCCTTCTCCTTCAATTCAGACAATACAATGTCTGAATCCTTATACATCAGATTCAATGTATATTTACGGACAGCCGAAATGACCGGAGGAAGCAGGTATTCTCCCACTTTTGAGAACTCACCACCAATAATCACCTGCTCAGGATTGAATACATTAATCAAGTCACCGATATGACGTCCTAATTTGGCTCCGATTTCTTCCACCAGCTCGATGGCCAGCACGTCTTCCCGACGTACTGCTGAAATAATGTCGGCCAGCGTAATATCATCGATGGATTTCTCTTTCAGCAGGATAGAATTTTCTCCCTGACGAAGACGGGCGATAAACTTACGGTATAATGCCGAACAAGAAACTTCCGTCTCGATACATCCTTTCTTTCCGCAATAACAAATCTGCTGGTTGTCGTATCCATAGTTATGTCCAAATTCACCTGCAAACCCCGACATCCCGGAATACAACTTTCCATCAATGATGATAGCCATTCCCAGTCCCCAGTTCACATTGATAAATATAAGATTCTTCGGACACTTCTCCGGACGCGTAATATATTCTCCATACGCCATGGCCCGGCTGTCATTGTCTATGCAGACATTGATGCCCAGCCTGTCGGTAAACATTTGAGCCAACGGCTTGTCACCAAATGTCAGGTGTGTATAACTACATCCTGTTTCCGGATTGACACGTCCGGTCATACCGATACAAATATTCAATATCTTCGACTTGTCACAAGGAAGTTCATCGATAAAGATTTCTATTTCGCGGCAAATACGCTCCAGACATTCCGGTGTATTTTCCAATTTAAACGGAATTTCCATCTTTGTCTGCAACACATCTCCCTTAAAATTAATAGCACCTAAACTTAAAGACTGCACAGCCAACGCCACTCCTATAAAATAGGCAGAATCCGAATTCAACCCATATAAACTGGGATGGCGCCCCCCACTGGTCTCCAGTTTTCCACAATCGTTCACATATCCCTCTTTGCACATTTCATCCACAAATTTTGTCACGGTAGGAACGCTTAGCCCCATTGATTTAGACAAATCTGTAATTGTGGTGCTGCCTGCATAAATCAGATGCGTAATGATACGCTGTTTTACTAATGCACTTTTAACGCCTTTCTGTATGTTCGTCAATAGAGTCTGACCCATATTCGTTATTTTTTATAGAAACATTTACAAATGTAGAATTTTTCTTTAAAAAGTCAAGCATAAAAAATCTATTTTTTTATTTGACATTCTGAGTAAGCTTTGATATATTTGCAGAAGTAAGTTAATTTTCGAAGATTACAATTAAATTAATTTCAATATTCAAAATTCTAACCACCATGAGACTAATCATTGAATCTGATTACAGTGCTCTGTCCAACTGGGCAGCAAATTATGTTGCAAAGAAAATCAACGCAGCGAACCCTACAAAAGAAAAACCGTTTGTATTGGGTCTTCCTACCGGTTCATCTCCATTGGGAATGTATAAAGCCCTGATTGAACTGAATAAAAAAGGAGCTGTATCTTTTAAAAATGTAGTGACTTTCAACATGGACGAATACGTTGGGCTTCCCGAATCTCATCCGGAGAGCTACCACTCATTCATGTTCAACAATTTCTTCAACCACATCGACATCTGCAAGGAAAACATCCACATCCTGAATGGGAATGCAGCCGATTTGGAAGCAGAATGTGCGCACTATGAGAAGGAAATTGAAAAATTCGGCGGTATCGACCTGTTCCTGGGAGGTATCGGTCCCGACGGTCACATCGCGTTCAACGAACCGGGATCTTCATTGAGTTCACGCACACGTGTGAAAACACTGACTACCGACACCATCATTGCCAACTCTCGTTTCTTCGAAAACGACGTCAACAAAGTGCCCAAAACAGCTCTGACCGTAGGAGTAGGCACAGTGCTTTCTGCCAAAGAAGTGTTGATTATCTGCAACGGACACAACAAGGCTCGCGCTTTGCAGCATGCAGTTGAAGGAGGTATTACACAGATGTGGACCATCAGCGCACTCCAGATGCACCAGCATGGCATCATCGTATGCGACGAAGCTGCAACGGACGAACTGAAAGTCGGCACTTACAAGTACTTCAAAGACATCGAAAAGAACAATCTTTAATTTACTAATTTATGAGAACAAACCTAAGCTCTCAAATCTCACTGAACCGTGTATCCCCCAGATATTACCGACCGGAAAATGCGGTGGAACGTTCTGTACTGACACGACTCGAAAAAATCCCCACTAACATCTTTGAGACCATTGATGAAGGAGTGGTACAGATTGCCAATGAAATCGTAGCCAAAATACAGGACAGACAACGCGAAGGAAAGTTCTGCACCATTGCAGTAGGTACTGGTGCCTCCCTGCGTCCGCTCTTTGCCGAACTGATTCGGAAACACAAAGATGAAGGCGTCAGCTTCCGCAACGTAGTATTTTTCAACCTGTATGAATATTATCCGTTGACAGACGAGGCCGGAAGCAGCTTTAACCACCTGAACAAACTTTTCCTGTCTCAGATAGACATCGACCGCCAGAACATTTTCACCATGGACGGAACGATTCCTCAGGAAGCCATTACGGAACACTGCCGTTTGTACGAACAGCGTATCCAGACCTTCGGTGGCATCGACATCGTCATCATGGGAGTAGGCCGGGAAGGAAACATCGGTATGAATGAACCAGGCTCACACGCCAGCTCCACCACCCGACTGATTTTGATTGACGCGACCTCCCGTTCGGAAGCCGCACACAATATCGGAGTAGATAACCTGCCTCCTTGCTCCATTACCATGGGTATCAATACCATTTTAGGAGCACGGAAAGTATATCTGCTGGCATGGGGAGAGGATAAAGCAGACATTATCCGAAGCGCAGTGGAAGACAAGGTAAGTGACACTTTGCCGGCTTCCTACCTGCAACTCCATTCCAACACTTCAGTTTGCATTGACTTGGCTGCAGCTGCTCACCTGACACGTATCCAGCGTCCGTGGCTGGTAACAAGCTGTGAATGGAACGACAAGCTGGTGAGAAGTGCCATTGTATGGTTGTGTACTACCCTCAACAAGCCGATTCTGAAACTGACCAACAAGGATTATAACGAAAATGGCTTGAGCGAGCTGTTAGCACTTTACGGCTCTGCCTACAATGCCAACATCAAAGTGTTCAACGACCTGCAACATACCATCACCGGATGGCCGGGTGGGAAACCGAATGCCGACGATACGTATCGTCCGGAACGCGCCAAACCGTTCCCAAAACGCGTAGTGGTATTCTCTCCGCATCCGGACGACGATGTCATCTCCATGGGAGGTACCTTGCGCCGTTTGGTACAGCAGGGACACGATGTACACGTAGCTTATGAAACTTCCGGAAACATTGCCGTAGGCGACGAAGAAGTAGTTCGCTTCATGCACTTCATCAACGGCTTCAACCAGCTGTTTGAAAACAGCGAAGACAAAGTGATCAGCGAGAAATATGCGGAAATCAAGAAATTCTTCTCTACCAAGAAAGAAGGACAGATGGATACCCGCGACATTCTAACCATCAAGGGATTGATTCGTCGTGGAGAAGCCCGTACAGCTTGTACGTTCAACCGCATTCCATTGGATCACTGCCACTTCCTGGATCTTCCGTTCTATGAAACCGGAAAAATTGAGAAGAATCCAATCAGCGAGGCCGATGTGGAAATCGTACTGAATCTGCTTCGTGAAGTGAAACCTCACCAGATTTATGTGGCCGGCGACTTGGCCGACCCGCACGGTACTCACCGTGTATGTACGGATGCCGTATTCGCTGCCATCGACGAAGAAAAGAATGCTGGAGCTGAATGGTTGAAAGATTGCCGTATCTGGATGTACCGTGGTGCATGGGCTGAATGGGAAATCGAGAACATCGAAATGGCCGTACCTTTGAGTCCGGAAGAACTTCGCGCGAAACGCAACTCCATCCTGAAACATCAGTCGCAGATGGAAAGCGCCCCGTTCCTGGGCAATGACGAACGACTGTTCTGGCAGAGAAGTGAAGACCGCAACCGCGGAACCGCTTCGCTTTATGACCACTTAGGACTGGCTTGCTATGAAGCCATGGAAGCTTTTGTAGAATATAAACCTATCTAAAAAGCATTCATATCATCCCTATAAAAGACACAGAAACGAAGGATTTCTTCCCGATGAAGAAAGACCCGTTTCCGTGTCTTTTCTTTTTTTACTTGTCACTCATATTTTTATCTACATGAAAAAATTAGTTATCCCTATTTTAGGTTTCTGGCTCAGCTGCCTTTTTCCGGCCTGTACCTCTTCCGACCATTTTCTGAAAGAGACCGACTACCGTCAAAAGGTAGAGACCGACTTCAACCAGAAAAAAGAAGTTCTCAACCGGGGCAATCTCTTTGCGGTTTTCAATGAGGAAATGACGCAAGAAGAGCGGGAAGCCATGATGTTCCTGTATGCTTACATGACACCGGGCGACATTGCCGACTACTCCGGCGATTTCTACCTGAAAAATGTACGTCTGTCTTTACAGGACCGCAAACAAACGTCCTGGGGATCACAAATCCCAGACTTGATTTTCCGTCACTTTGTACTTCCCATACGGGTCAACAACGAAAACCTGGACAATGCGCGTGAAGTGTTCCGCAAGGAACTGATGCCTCGCGTTGAAAAACTGTCCATGTACGACGCGGTACTGGAAGTAAACCACTGGTGCCACGAGAAAGTAATCTATACTCCGACCGACAGCCGTACCAGCGCGCCGCTGGCCACCGTCAAGACCGCTTACGGACGCTGTGGCGAGGAATCCACCTTCCTGGTAGCCGCCCTGCGTGCCGTAGGTATTCCGGCTCGTCAGGTCTATACCCCACGCTGGGCACACACGGACGACAACCATGCCTGGGTAGAAGCTTGGGTAGACGGTAAATGGTACTTTCTGGGTGCCTGCGAACCGGAACCTGTGCTGAACTTAGGCTGGTTCAATGCCCCGGCCAGCCGAGGCATGCTGATGCACACCAAGGTCTTCGGAGCCTACAACGGACCAGAGGACGTGATGAAAACCACTGCCAACTACACTGAAATCAACATCATTGACAATTACGCACAGAGTGCACCGGTCACCGTCACCGTAGTCGACTCCTTGGGTAAAGCGGTGGAAGGAGCTCATGTGGAGTTCAAGCTTTACAACTATGCAGAGTTCTATACCGTAGCCAACAAGACCACTGACGCCTCCGGTAAAGCTTCTCTTTCTGCCGGACTGGGCGACATGCTGGTCTACGCTTCTGCCAACCAGCGTTTCGGCCTAAAAAAAGTATCCTTCGGTAAGGACAAAGAAGTAACTCTTGCCCTCACCCATCGTCCGGGCGACGTGTTTACCGACACCCTGCACATCGTGCCGCCTGCCGAAAAGGCTAATTTACCGGAAGTGACCGAAGCCCAGCGCAAGGAAAACACCCTTCGTATGGCCCAGGAAGACTCCATCCGCAATGCCTACGTAGCTACTTTCCCGACGGAAGAAAAAGCCAAAGCATTTGCCCAAGGACTGAAGCTGAATGAAGCACAGACCAGTGATTTTATCGTGAAATCCAGAGGTAATTATGCCGACATCATGCAATTCCTTTCACATGCCGCAGAAAAAGGACAGGGCACACGGGCACTGGAGTTGTTAGGAACCTTGGCCGAAAAAGACTTGCGCGACACCCCTTGCGCTATCTTGGAAGACCATCTCTATGCGACCGATGCCGCAGCCGATGTGAAGGAAGTACTGGCCCCGCGTATCGCCAGCGAAATGCTGACTCCTTACCGGAGCTACCTGCAGAAAGCCTTCCCAGCCGAACTGGCTGCCCAAATCAAGGCCGACCCTCAGATACTGGTAAAATGGTGTAAGGACAGCCTGCTTATCCGCAACGATTTGAGTACCTTGTTTACAACGACTTCTCCGGAAGGCGTATGGCGCAGCCGGGTAACCGACTCCCAGTCGAGAGACATTTTCTTTGTGGCCGCTGCCCGCAGTTTAGGCATCCCGGCCTGGAAAGACGAAGTGAACGGCAATATCTGCTATCGCCTCAACGGCAATCCGGTACTCGTAGACTTTGAGAAATCGGAAGGAGGCAATCTGTCGGAAGGCATACTGAAAGCGACTTACCAGCCAATTCCCCGACTGGACAACCCGAAATATTATACCCACTTCACCTTGTCGAAGTACGACAACGGCACTTTCCAACTGCAAAATCATCCGGAAAATGCCAGCTGGGCTTCTCTGCTGAAAAACGGAAGCCAGATGTCGACGGGTTATTACATGCTGGTAACCGGCAGCCGTATGGCCAACGGAGGCGTATTGAGCCAAGTTTCTTTCTTCAATGTGGAAGAAGGAAAGACCACCGTGACTCCGCTCTGCATGCGAGACAATACGGAGGAAGTACGTGTCATCGGCAACTTCAATTCTGAAGCACTTTACACTCTCCCGGAAAATGGGGAACAAACATCCATCCTCAATACCACAGGACGTGGCTATTACATTGTAGGCGTATTGGGTGTAGGACAAGAGCCGACCAACCATGCCTTGAAAGACATCGAAATCAAGAAAGCGGAATTTGAGAAATGGGGACGCACTCTCGTGCTGCTCTTCACCGACGAAGCTGCTTACAAGCGTTTCGACCGCAAGGAATTCCCCAACCTGCCATCGAACGTAGTATTCGGTATCGACAAGGACGGCAGCATCCTAAAGATGATTGCTGAAAATATGAAGCTGGGCAGCAAACCCACCCTGCCGGTGATTATCCTGGGCGACACGTTCAACCGTGTAGTCTTCGAATCACACGGATACACCATCGGCATGGGCGAGCAACTGCTCCATGTTATCCACGGACTGTAAGCGCCTCAATGGTGCGACGCACCTTTTCGGGGGTTGTGACCGGATGAGCATATTCATCCATATCCGTACCTCCCATCGACAAAGCCGGATTGCGAAGAAGCATCCGGCTTTCTTTTACTTCGCGCGCAGAGAAATGGAATTCACGGGCATCCGTCACCCGGGCCAGTTCGGCAATGTTATGTTCATTCACCCCACATCCCGGCATGATGATGATACGGTCGCCTGCCTGCTTCACCAGTTCTGCCAACAGGGGTGCTCCTTCCATGGCAGTAGGCATCTGACCGGAAGTCAGCACACGGTTCACTCCCATCTCAATCAGTTCCTCCAATGCTTTGTCCGGCGACTTCACATAATCAAAAGCCCGGTGAAAAGTGACCGAAAGTCCCTTGGCAGCCTCCATCAGACGCTGCATGGCCGGCTTGTCGAGTTCTCCCTCCGGCGTGAGGCACCCGAACACCACCCCGTCGGCCCCAGCCTGACGAGCTGCACGGATGTCTTCTTCCATAATATCCAGTTCTGAAGAGGTATACAAAAAATCGCCTCCACGCGGACGGATAATGACATGCAGACGGATGTCAATCAATTTCCGGGCTACCTTAATTTCCCCGATAGACGGAGTGGTTCCCCCTTCCGGCATGCCGGCACACAATTCTACCCGATGAGCCCCTCCCTGCTGGGCTGCCACGCAACTCTCTGCGGAGTTCGCGCAAATTTCAAACATGTAGTTTTTCATCTTTCAGTCAACTTTTAAGAGTGATTTTTTTCACCTTCCGTCCCCCCACTTTGCAACTGCCGGAAAACGCTTCGACGTTTCAATCCAAACGCCTAAGCGTTTTAACTGAAACGCAAGTGCGTTTTGTCTCAAACGCAAGGACGTTTTATGTGAAACGCAAGTGCGTTTGAACTTAAACACAAGTGCGTTTTCCTACCGTTATATACATAGGTTCCGAAAGGGTCTGTACTTATAAACAAAAAAGCTTATTAAACCGTTCATTTTCAGTCTAATAAGCTACTATGTACGCCCGTGGGGAGTCGAACCCCAATCGAAGGAACCGGAATCCTTTATTCTATCCATTGAACTACGGGCGCAAATACCAATAAACACACTTTCCAGCTTCCTTTGGCAAAAAGGATTTTTCGAAAGCGTGACAAAAATACAATTATTCCCCCTTTTCTCCTAATTTTTTCAGGAAAAAATGGTAGCCTTCTGCCAAAATAGTTGCCTCTTTCTCACGCCTGCGACAGCAATTTCTTAGAACTGGAAATAGATAAACGGCTGAATATCGCTGCTTTTCACCTGAATCACCAGATAAATCAGTGCAATCATCACCACGGCCTGTGCCACCAGCGGCAAGCGTACCATACCCCGACTACACGCATTCTGCCAGCTGTCGGGACAGAAATGCAGCAAAAAACCGACTCCCATCAAGGCAAAGACCTTCCAATAGCCCGTCAGCAGCTGTTCCAGCAACTCCGGATGGAAAGCCGTAAATATCTGCCGGATCATGATGACAGAAGCCTCGAACGTGGCATTACGGAAGAAAATCCAGCAGAAGCACACAAAATGGAAGGTTATTATCACCGCAAAGAATTTCCGGATACCCTGGCTGCGATATTGCTTGGGACGCCCCAACAAACTGCGGAAGAATTTATGCAAGGCCAGTGCCACCCCGTGCAGTCCGCCCCACACCACGAAGTTCCACGAAGCGCCGTGCCAGAGACCACCTAACAGCATGGTCAATATCAGGTTGATGTACGTACGGATTTTCCCTTTCCGGTTGCCACCCAGCGAAATGTACAGGTAATCGCGCAGCCAGGTAGACAAGGAAATATGCCAGCGATGCCAAAAGTCGGTTACACTGTCCGACTTATAAGGCGAATTGAAGTTGAGCGGGAAACGGAAGCCCAGCAGCAGGGCAATACCGATGGCCATGTCGCTGTAACCCGAAAAGTCGCAGTAAATCTGCAACGCATATCCATATACACCAAACAGGTTTTCCAGTCCCGAATACAATCCCGGATTATCAAATATACGTTCCACGAAGTTCACGCTGATGTAGTCTGAAATGACCGCCTTCTTGAACAGACCGCTCACGATAAAGAAAATCCCCTGCCCGAACATCTCCGATGAAACGAACAGCGGCTGCCGGATTTGCGGAATGAAATCACGGGCGCGCACAATCGGTCCGGCCACCAGCTGTGGAAAGAACGACACATAAAACGCATAATCCAGCAGGTTCGACAACGGTTTCAAGTCCCGGCGATACACATCAATGGTGTAACTCAACGACTGGAAGGTAAAGAAAGAAATGCCCACCGGAAGGAAGATGTCGAGCGGTTCAAATTTTCCGTTCCACAGAGGAGCCAGCATCTCATAGAAAAAGTTGGTGTACTTGAAATAGCAGAGCAGTCCAAGGTTGATACACAAGCTGCACACCACTAACATTTTCCGCTTCCACGCCGACACCGTGATCTCCATTCTGCGGGCCAGCAGAAAATCGGACACCGTGACAATGCCCAGCAGGAAAAAATAGAATCCGCTGCTCTTGTAATAGAAATAATATGAAAACAGAGTGACAAACAGCAGTCGTGCCGTAGTCTTTTTCTGCAAAAGCAGATAAATCAGGCTGAATCCTAAAAAGAGAAAGAGGAACAGTCCGCTGCTGAAAATCATCGGCTGCGCGGAATCATACGTCAGCACATCCTTCAATCTATCCCAGTCAATTCCGAGTTCCGTCCAGTTGAGTTTCCACATAATTGTTGTATGATTTGATAATCGCTTCGTGCAATAATAATCCTTGCAGGATATATCCGTCCTGCGTGAAATGAATCTTGTCTCGTTGATAATAGTTTCCGGCACTCCAGTTCAGACATGCCCTCCGTTCACCGCCCACAATATGATACATGTCCCACAAAGCCAGTTTACGGGAAGCCGCATAATCCTGTTCCGTTTTCACCACCTGTTTCGTACGGGGATTGATTATCCGAGCCCCTCTCCGGCCGTTGCGTACGTAAGCTCCCGGTGGAGTGGTCAGCAGATACACGGCATTCGGACACCTTTTCTTCAGCTCTCCTAACAGATAATCCATGTGGGCCACATGTTCAGTGGAAGAATATCGACGGGCATGTGCCTCGTTCGTGCCAAAGGAAAGAATCACCAAGTCTGGATTCAAGTCGATAATCTGCTGTATGTTCTCTGGCGTAGCAAACGAACCATAAGTTGCCCCGTTCACTCCCAGTATGTGGTAGACGATTCCCGGTGCCCCCGTTTCCTGGGCCAACCCCGACGTACGGTAACTCACTTGCATGTCGAGTACCGCTTCCCGCCCGAAATCATCCTCTAACTGCCGTCGGACGACATACGGAAACACATGTCCGCGCACGTGCGAATCACCGATATGAACTATCCGCAACGGACGGTCGAGCACAGAAAGCTTCTGCCAGAAAGGAAGGAGTTCTCCCGTCGGATCTTCAATCCGGTTGTCCGTCATTTCCCTGAAACTGGCAGGCATCGGATTGCTCACCTGTATAAATTTCAGCAGCTGCTGCATGGCCTTGCTGTCGGACACATGACCGGAATGCCGGTCAGGGCGTGATTTCACCGGCAACACATCCTGTGCCGACACCCCTGTAACCCATAAGCACAGCACGCACCACATTATCCAGGCATACAGTTTATTCCATCTCATAAGCTTTCCGTTTTTCATACTGTTCCTTTCCATACATCAACGTCTCAAACAGAAGTCCGGCAATGTGCTTACCTCCCCTGAAATTGATGTGCGTATAATCGTAATTGGCCATCTGCGGTTTGCCTTCCACCATCTTCACCATGCTGCCTTCCCCTCCCATGGCCTCAAACATATTCCAGAATGCCACATGCGTCTCTGCGGCCAGCGCCTGCTGGTACCTAATCAGCCGTTTCACTCCCGGCATAGTACGCAGTTCACCGTTTTCATCCTTGTATTCCCGGTCGCCCACACTGACAATCAGAATAGAAGCCTCAGGAAATGCCTCCTTCAGACGCTCTACAATAGGTTTCATGGCATCCTTATAATACGTATAGTTCAACACTTTTTCCGAAGCCACATTCAGTCCGTATTGCAACACAATCAAATCGTAAGGACGCAACCGGTTGTACTGGCGCAGGATAGACATCGGAATATGTGCCAGCTGCTGTCCGCTACTTCCTCGGGTACTGAAATTATCCACTACCACTCCATGCTGAGGATCCATTGTCACCGCATAAAACAAAGCGGCCGAATCCAGCTTTTCCACGTTCCAGCGTACAGAACCAATCCGTCCGCCCACTGACACGGCCTGCAACTCCCGGTTTCCCTTCACAGAAAACAATCGCCCCTGCCCACCATTTACCGAAGCTCTCAGCGTCACGGAGTCTGAAGCCAGGAAATAACACGTAGACAAATCACACGTATCGATACGCGAAAGGAAACGTTTCTCCCCTTTCAGCGTTACATACGCCCCCGGAGAAGGGATGAAATAATGATTGGAAATATCCTGACGAGAACGGTCGAAAAATACAGAATCTGTAATAGCATGGCTACGCCATCCGCCAAACGACTGGTGGACGGTAGGGCGGAAACCGGCAATCTTGTTCGTTATCGGCACGTAGCCCACTCCACACCCGCCAAAACATTTCTGCAGCATCTCGCGTAAATCGCCGGTCAAGATATCAGCCTCAATAAAGGAGTCACCGAAATAAGCGATACGCACCGGACGATCCAGCGCATTGACCTGCCCCAATGCCTCATAAAAATGATTCATTCCGCGTCCCGTAGAATCCACATATTCCTCAATACAGACCATCCCGCTCTTGCAAGTATCCACAAAGGCCGGCTTCACCGGAGGAGGCAGGACTAAGGTATCGGAATCCATCGGTTCCATCACTTCCTTTTTGATGCGTATATCGGAAAGCAAATCCACCTTTCTCAAAGGCTTGTCACGGAAAGAGAGAGACGGCAGAAAATGCAAGGCAAACAAACCTGCCACCACCAAAAGCGTAAACAGGAAAGTATATAATAATCTATTCTTCATGAATTTTCCTCCAAAATCGACTGCAAAGATAGTGAAAGCCGAGTGCAGAGGCAAATAGAAAACGTAGTTTTCTGATTTTGACTATGCCGAGGCGTAGCCTAGCTTATTTAAAGATAGTGAAAGCCGAGTGCAGAGGCAAATAGAAAACGTAGTTTTCTGATTTTGACTATGCCGAGGCGTAGCCTAGCTTATTTAAAGATAGTGAAAGCCGAGTGCAGAGGCAAATAGAAAACGTAGTTTTCTATTTTTGACTATTCGGAGGCGTAGCCTATATTTTGAGAAGATTGAGGAATTTTAAATACGAAAAATTATCCCCGACGTTTTTCCCGGATATTCTTCAAGAATTCGTCTACCATGCGGTTCCCTTTCTCCGTGGTAATACCTCGCATGTGCAGAATGGTAATCTCACTGTAAATCTCTGCCAAAGGATAATGCAGTGTAATATCAGAATAAATCAGCAGGTCCATCTGCATGGCCATGGTCTGATTGATAATCAAAAAATTGATGTCATCCCGAAAAATGCCTTGTTCCACCCCTTTCTGAAAATACTTCACGGCATCCGCATCGCTTTGCCGCTGTTCTTCATGTATAAAGTCCAACACCTTGGGATATTTACGCAAATCACGGAAGAACAAGGGATTCACCAGACACAATTCATTGACTTTACGTTCATAAAATGTAAGGATTACTTCCAGTACGTTCTCCGCCCTGGAAGTAATCTCTTGCATATCCTGATTGACCCGCTGACGATAAAAGCCGAAGACCTCCAGCAACAATTGTTCCTTGTCTCCAAACAGTTCATAAAGTGTCCGTTTGGAAATAGAAAGCGAACCGGCAATATCGTCCATGTGAACGGCCTTAATTCCCGAACGCGTAAAAGCCTTCGCTGCAGTATTTACGATACGCATTTTCAGCTCTTCACGATTGCTTTCTCTTCTTCGTCCTGCCATCGTTTTTTATCAATGGATAATACCTAATTGGGAAGATTCCACAAACTGGATGATATTTTCAATTTCCGGTCCCTGAGGAATCTGTTCCCGAATACGGGCCAATGCATCATGCTGAGACGTATTGGCCTTATACAAGATGCGGTAAGCTTGTGCGATGTGCTTGATTACCGTTTCGGAAATACCGGTATATTCCAGCACCTTCGTATTGATGCTATAAAACGCAATCGGTTCGTGGGCAGCCACAATATAAGGTGGAATATCCTTAATGAAACGGCATCCACCCTGTACAAGCGAATAACTGCCCAAACGTGTGTTACCCTGCATCAGTACATTGGATGTCAGGATGGCACAATCATAAATAATGCAGTTGCCGGAAACCTGAGAACCATTACCGATAATACATCCGTTCCCCACTTCCACATCATGTGACAAACGGGCACCTGTCATAATAAAATTGTTACTCCCCACTTTGGTAGCGTGTGAAGGATGAGTGCCACGTATAATCACAGCATTCTCACGAATCACATTGTGATCTCCGATGATGGCAAGTGTATCCTCACCTGTATAAGCAAAATCTTGGGGAACAGCCGCAACGACTGCTCCCTGATGAACTGTATTCCCGTTTCCCATGCGCGTGCCACTCATCAGGCTGGCATAGGGCATAATCACATTATCATCGCCTATCTCTACGTTCTTGTCGATATAGGCAAATGGATGTACCGTCACATTCTTGCCGAGTTTGGCCGACGGATCCACATAAGCTAAAGGACTAATCATGTTTCTTCATATTTAAGGTTACCTATTCTCTTCCTCCACCCAGTGCGCTGTACAGGTTGATGACAGCCTGCATACGCTGGAAGTTATCGGAAACTTCGCTCAACTGGGCGCTCAACAGATTCTGCTGTGCGGTCAGTATTTCCAGGTAAGTGGCATCCCCACTCTGGAACAAGGCCTTGGTGTAGGTCACCGCCTTATCCAATTGGTCCACCTGTCCACGGTCTTCCACCAGCTTCTTGTTCTGCGTATCATACAGGAACAGTGCATCGCTCACTTCCTTACCGGCTTCCAGAATGGTCTGCTGGTAATTCATCTGAGCAATCTTTTCTTCTGCCTTTGAAACCTTCAAGTTGGCAATCAGCTTACCGTTATTGAAGATAGGCTGAGCCAGTGAAGCCACTGCATTCAGAATCAATTTTCCCGGATTCAATACAGCCATACCTGCACTGTTGGTCCATCCGGCAGTACCCGTGATATTCAATCCCGGATAGAAAGCGGCACGAGCCGAATTAGTGGTATAATATGCCGCAGCCAAGGTCATTTCGGCCATCTTCACATCCGGACGGTTTTCCAGTAACTGCATCGGCACGCCGGCAGTCAGTTCTTCCGGCATTGCTTGCTCATCCAGTGTACTGCGGTCGATAGGCTGCGGAGCCTTAGCCAACAAAACAGCCAGTGAATTCTCGGTTTCACGCACCTGACGTTTCAAGTCGAGCAAAGAAGCTTCTACCTGATGGCTGGCTGCACGCATCTGCGCCACAGCTGCTTCGGTTGTCATACCGGCAATCTTCATGGCTTCCATTACCCGTACGTTTTCCTTGTAGATGGCCGCCGTTTCGGTGGTGATTTCTACCTGGCGGTCGAGCATCAGCAAAGAATAATAGGTATTGGCAATGCCGCAGATGATTTGTGAACGAACAGCCTGTTCAGAATATTTGCTCTGTTCGTAAGCCACTTTCTGTCCACGCTTTGCATTCAGAATCTTTCCAAACAAATCAATTTCCCAGCTGGCAGAAACCGGCAACTGATAAGTCTGCGTCGGTTTCGACTTGTCAAAGCTGCTCAGTGTTCCCTGAGGAGTAAAGTTAATGGTAGGCAAGTAAGACAGTTTTGCCGCTGTCAACATCACTTTCGCTTCCTCTACGCGGAGTGCAGCGGCCTGCATATCTACGTTGTTGGCCAGTCCTTCTTCAATCAAGGCCTGCAGTTTTACATCACGGAACACTTCCTTCCAAGGCAGATTTCCCATGTTGGCTGTGTCCGAAGCCAACGTATCGGTCGCCGAAGCCGGGTCGCGATAGATGCCTGAGGCATCTATCGTTTCCGGACGGTCGTAAGCTTTATAAATGTGGCAGCTGCTCATCATGGCAGTCAGACACATCATTCCTATTATCTGTTTTTTCATTATCAATCTTATTTATGCGTATTAGGAGAATACTGTTCAATTTCAGACTCTACTTCGCTTTCATCGAGGCTATCCCATTCCATCGGTTTAACCTTTTCTTGCAGCCACTGGAAGATGACGAACAATACAGGTACGATGAAGATCTGCAAAATCATACCGATCAACATACCACCGATAGCGGAAGAACCCAATGTACGGTTACCGTGGGCACCTACACCGAAGGCAAACATCAACGGAAGCAAACCGAC
>URYL01000008.1 GCA_900552075.1 uncultured Bacteroides sp.
AAGCCCATGAATAAAAAACTTAAAGACATACTTCCATGAAAAAGATACATTTTACTGACCGCTACCTGCTCAATCCGCGTCATCCGGTAACGGTATTCGTCATCGGAGCCGGAGGTACCGGCTCACAAGTGATAACCAATCTGGCACGCATGAGCATGGCACTTCAGGCATTGGGCCATCCGGGATTACATGTCACCGTATTCGATCCCGACACAGTAAGCCAGGCCAATATAGGACGCCAGCTTTTCAGTGAGACGGAACTGGGACTGAACAAAGCCGTATCACTAGTCACACGCATCAACCGTTTCTTCGGATACGCATGGACTGCCGAACCGCAATGTTTTCCTACCAGGAATTTTTCTGAAGACAGCACAGCAAATATCATCATAACCTGTACGGACAATATACGTTCACGTCTTACGCTTTGGAAGTTTCTGAAGAAAGTCCGCAAAGAAAACTTCAGTGACCATTCGGCTCCCATATACTGGATGGATTTCGGGAACAGCCAGACAAAAGGACAGGTCATCATCGGGACGGTACGTGAGAAAGTTCTCCAACCTTCTTCACAGGAATATATTCCCATGCCTAAAATGAATGTCATCACCGAGGAAGTGGACTATGCAAAAATCAAGGAAAAAGAATCAGGACCAAGCTGTTCCCTGTCGGAAGCCCTGGAAAAACAGGATCTGTTCATTAACTCCACACTGGCACATATCGGATGTGACCTGCTCTGGAAAATGTTCAAGGAAGGAAAGACACTGTATCGCGGTGTCTATGTCAATCTGGATACATTGAAAATGACCGCAATCCCGGTGTAATGACGGAAGTGACCGTATCATCTTTCCATCAGAATACGGTCACTTATTCTATTTGCTGCTTATTATTTACATCTGAAATATCTTTTCCAAAAGTAGCCTTTTGCTTATTCATTTTTTATTTGTATATTTGAGAAGAAAAACATAACTTTTTTATGAACGCAGAAAATTTAAGAATAGGAGACTATGTACATATCCATTTTCTCAAAAACACAACTACTGAACAAGCCAAAGTTGAGAATATCGATATTGAAAATAACACCATTATTTTGGTAAATCAAAGAAAAGATACAATTAAGATTGATACTGAAGATAAATGGGAACAGATAAAACCAATTCCATTAGATGAAAGTGTATTGAAACAGTTTGGATACAAGGATTCTATTAAGACTGTATATGGCCTAGTTAATAAAAATGTATATGAAAAAGTATACATATTTAAAGATAGGTCACCTATATTAGTAACTTTAATTTATGAAGATGGTGTATTTAAACTGGTACAAAGTGATGATGAAGCTTTTTATGGATGTAAGACGAAACCCTCGTTTCAAGATCTTCACATTTTTCAACACTATCTTTCTGATAATATGTACATTAATAATATATAGACAAGAATCTTAAATAAAAAACATTTCAAAACAATCAGACAGGAGGGTGTTGCAAAACTCAAACGAGTATTTTAAAAAGTTACAGATTGAAACATCACATATTAAAAATCGCAGTAAAATCAGAAAATAATGTATATACATAAGCTGTTTTACATTGATTCTTTATTGCCAAGTTTCAATTTATAAGTTTTTTGAATTTAATACTTAGTTTTGCAACACCCTCCTGTCTGATTGTTATTTTATTTCAATTCAAAGAATTGGTATCGTCTCATTTACTCATTTTCTACTGTTCATTATACTTATTTTCCATGTGCCAGTATCACATCCATTCCATTAACAACTTTTATCCTTACCACGCTGGAGGAGGAAACTCTGTATCTCTGAGGCGAGATAGAATGATTTTCCGTTCTTTTCCACCGAGTAATATTTAATCTTGCCCTCTTGCCTGTAACGTGCCAAAGTTCTTTGTGACACACCAAGGAGTTCTGCCAAATCGACATTATCAAGCAGTCTATCTCCGTTCATACATTCTTTCAGACGGTTCATCTGATCCAGTTTCTTTTCAATGCGAGCAAATCCCTCTACCATTGTACCTATCAGTTTTTCGAGTATCTCATTATCTATATATGACATAATTCCAATGTTTAAGTGAATAAATCGATACTCCCGTTGTGCGCACTCTAAGAGTATGTACTTATAGTAGTGAAAATAGTATGCCTTAATTTCAGATAATGTCTAAAAATATATTATACCCTGATAATCAAGCATGTAAATTTTATCTGTTTCATATTAGTGTAAACCGGAAGTGTAAACTTTGAAATGCAGAATTGATAACAGGTTAACAACATTGATATCCGATACTATATGATAATATGTTTCCATATGAATACTTATACCAGATTATACTTTATCTGTACTACCAGACACTAACTGTTCATGTGCCCATTCTACAAGAGATTTACGAGAAAAAACCAGTTTGTTTCCATACTTCATAAAAGGAATCTGTCCGAGTGAAGTCATTTTATACAGCTTAGCTTTAGAAGTAGGAAATCCATGCTCATCCAATACCTTCAATGCACTAGATAAATTCAAAGTATCAGGTAATCCAGATGAAATTGTTTCTTTATTATTCCCTGAATAATATTTTGAAATAGCTCTGAATACGATTTCTTCAATTTGTTCTTCTGTTGCAACTATAATACCTGCCATAATCAAACATTTTGCGGATTAACTACTCGATTTTACCCCTATTACTTCAGAGGTTTCAAGACAAAGAAATTATAAAAACAAATAGTATTCAAACAGGAAAACATATATACAAGCTATGACATTTAATGACAAAAACCGTCATTTAAAGACAAATGAAAATGCCATTTCAAGGAGCTGTCATCAAAAGTCCTTAAAATGGCATCAAATTGCAACTATTATATAGATGATAAAAAATTATTGCTTTTGTTTTCTAAGTTGAGAAATAACCTCATTTACATCAAAAAACTTAAGATTATCATATGATTTCTCACTATATTTTATCAGACCATCCTTTAGCCACTTGTTCACAGTTGCAGGAGTAACTTTCATCCATTTTGAAAGATGAATATTTGTTATCAAATAATAACCGTTCAACTGTGTCAATTTATGCTTATTTGCAGAAAATCCACGCTGTAGACGGTCAACAAGTGTATCTATATCCTTTTTTAAAATTTGTGGAGCCGGTTTATTTTCTTTAATCGTCAATTCTATAGACTTCATATCAAAATTATTCAATTGAGGCAGCTTGGATAACTCCTCTATGATATGAACTGCACACTTCAAATCCTGAATCTTGAATATTAATTGCTTCCGTCTTGGCATAGTAGTGATTTTCCTTTTTCAGTGGTATAATATTTCTGCAAACGGCTGTTAGGCTTATCAGGAACAGTCATTGCCAACAATCCTTCCTCAATCAGAGGGTTTATATATTTATTCCTAAATTTAGTCCGATTACTAAAGTGCAGCAAAGTAATAATTTCCATTAGAGACTTTTCCGATATACAAGTTTTAAGAATTGTCTGTATTTCTCCCCGACTTAGAGCCAACTTAGTCCCAACTTGGTCCCAACTTGGTCCCAACTTAGTCCCAACTTGGTCCTGACCTGTCTGAATATTTTTTGCAAACTCAAACTCTTTAGGATCACGATAGGTAATAGAAAAGACAAACTCCTCTCCACTACGAATCTCTATCTCAGAGTTTTCAAAGTATAACGGAGCATATTTCCGAATATTTTTCTGTCCGGAACCAAGTTCCTCAGCCCATTTCATTTCACGGAATACCTTTGTTATTAGCGGATTCTTTGTACGAGTACGCCAGTCATTTATATCAATATCCCCTGTTTGGAAAGGTTTCGTCCAATTCTCTGTTATTACTCGATCACGAAATATAAGGAACTTATTGCTATATGAACTGATATACTCACGATGCAGAAGTGTATTCGAGATTATTTCTCTGAATATCATTACCCGTAAGTCCAAACGATCTATTCCATTATCCGCCAAACGAAACTTATCAGGCATGTTGCGTTGCACGAAATTCAACAAACGAATATATGACTGAATCAAATTTACGCATATCATATCCCGGTCATTGTAACGAATATCAGGGTCAGTCGGAAGCGGATGCAAAAAACGCTCGTAAGACATGCTACGATAAATGGCATCCGTACGATGCCACGGACAACAGTTCAGAATAGTCTGTTCCTTGCCAAATAAAAGAATAGCAGCCAACTTATATCCTTCCCTATTTGTTCCCCGTTGCTTACCCCAGAACAGGCTTTTCAGGAATTCTTCATTTGTCATGCTCAACCACGGATGATTGGAGTTATGAATAGAAATGTGGCTACGCATAATCTTGAACGATTCTTCATCCATATCTGCAAATGTTACATCGGGAAATACTTCATTTTCGGAAGACTCCTTTTCTTTTCGCATGAACATGTTCTTAACCAGATAAGTATGCTTTGACACATCATTGTCTGCATCACCCCAACGGTCATAAAAACGGTTCTTATATCTATGTACCTGTTCACTCTCTGGCACACTCAGATACAGGATAATCTTACCGTCAATCTCTGTCTGCTCCGGCGTGATTGGCATTGGAGGAAGAAACAGTTCAGGATTATTCAGTGTATTGATAATACTTTTGGTCATATCTGTTACGCATTTAGGGTTAATTCCTAATATAGCCCCATCATCATCCACTCCTAAAAAGATATATCCTCCCTCTGCATTCAGAAAAGAACATACCGTTTCATACACGGAAGCCGAAACCTTATCCGTGCATTTCTTAAATTCTACTTGTCTATTCTCGCCATGCAAAAGCAAGTCTTTTATTTTATTTGTTGATAACATACCGTTTCCTTTATAATACTTTTACCGCTTCGTCTATTACGCTACTGGCAAAGCTATCCAAATAAGTATTGGTCGTTGACAAATCACTATGACCCAATATCTGTGAGATAACTTCACGTGGTACTTGATTGTCCTGTAAAGTCATAGCCATTGTATGACGGCTCACATAACTGGTCAGCTTCATGTCCGTAATCCCTAAAGTCTGCGCTAAATTAGCCAAATTCTTGTTATTACGTCCAAAACGGCTACGAATATGATTATATAATTGTTCTCCTTTATATCCTGGAATAGAAACGATTGGTAATAAATAATCTTCTACCAAAATTGTATTAGAAGCAAACCAGTCCATCAATTCCTGAATTTCAGAAGTTATCTTAATCTGAATAGGTTTTACTTTCTTTGCTTCTTTTGTCTTATTTCGTTTATAAACAATATAGCTTCCACCATTATAACGGATTATATTGTTTTTAGTCAACAGTGCAGCGTCAATAAACGATATTCCATAACAATAATAAGAAAATAGGAACAAACGTCTTGCAAGCTCTTGAGCATGACTTTTAACAGCAGTATGTTTCAGTTTATCCATATCTTCATGTGGCAAATAGCGCTTTGCTGTTTCTTCTTCCAAGGCAGAGATATTAAAACCTCCTTTTCCAAAAGGATAGGTGACTTCAGAAGCCTCCTGATCTTGTATAGCCTTATTTAAAATTGCACGCAGAGCTTTGAAATAATATTTCCGGGTATTTCCTTTACACTCTCGTTTCTGAAGAAACACATCGAAAGCCTTTACATATTTAATGTCTATTTCAGAAAACACTTTCTTATCAAACTTACTATCAAACAATTCAAGCATATGTAAAGTACGACTATAACAAACTGAATTTCCTACATGACCAGTATCCTTTAACGTAGTTATTGTCTTATTGAAATAATCCTTTACTTTACCTTTTGAGGCCTTATTCAAAAATGCTTCTTCAAACTGATTTAAAGTCCAATCAACCCTTTCTATTTCAAAGTTGCGAAATATTTCATTAATCTGGGTTTCTATTTCAGATAATCTTGCATTCCATATTTTAAATTTAGGTACAATTTTCTTATCAGAAACAAATCGACCATCAGATTCATTCCACTGCTCTTTTGTTGAAACCAATCCAGTTCGTATTAACTTACTTTTTCTTTCTTTAGTAATTCTAATAGAAACCGGAAAACTGCCATCTTTACGTTCATTACCCGCAAACAGAATAAACTTGTATGTTGCCATAGATATAGGTGTTATATTTATTTTCCTACAACAAATCTACAACATTTTAAGCAAAAACCATCAAAACAGAAGAAAATTTATAGAAATTAAATAGTTGATTATCAATAAAAACCATGCTGAAAATCAAACAAATACAAAAAACATATATCATAAAATAAGCCCCTGGGGGGCGTGTGGTCGCTGGTTCGAATCCAGTCACCCCGACTGGGAAAAAGCATTGATAATCTGATGATTGTCGATGCTTTTTTGTTTTTAAGCATATCGCTGTAAGTGGCGGTTTAATCGAGCAAATTAAGCCCAAAAGTAAACCAAGAAGTAAACCAAAAAGCACAAGAAACCACTACCTATTTTAGGGAAGGGGAATATACTTTCCTTCCCCTCAACGCATTTTATAAGCCAATACAGAATAAGCCACAAATGTAAAGGCCATCAGTACCACACCGAACACAGAGATATAAATTGCATTTTCAAAGGTCTCTGCAAGCAACTTCCCTAAATTCAGACAGCCGATTGCCACATTCCAAAATTGGCATAACCGGATAGCCAACACATATTGCCGCCCCACATTTGCCTCTGTTACCCGAAAGGCAAATCTATAGTATCGGACGGGTACAAACATACTACAGCCCAGCACTAAAAATAAAAGTAACATCACAAAACCTGCCGCACCGTTTTCCTGAAAAAACAGTCCACCTGTCTGTTCACTTCGGTACAGTATGTATATCCAACCCGCCAATACCGGCAGAAAAGCGATTCCTGTCAGCAAATAGTCGAACACGCTCCGCTGATACCGGACATCACGACCGCTCCCTGAATAAAATCCCAAATTAATCATCAGTTTCTTCTTCCTCTAATTTTTTCCGGTTACTTTTCTTCAATCTCCCGCTTTTACGCAAGGCCTCATTGATAATCCACTGCAATTGTCCATTGGTGCTGCGGAATTCATCAGCTGCCCACTTTTCTATCGCATCCATCGTGGCAGCGTCTACCCGCAGCACAAAGCTCTTGGTTGTATTTTCTTTTTTGGGCACTATTATCCTCACTTAAAATTAAACGACCAGATTTTTAATGATTCAATGTACCTGTGTTCAACACCGGCTGGGCAGCCTCATCCGCACAGAGTACCACAAGCAAATTGCTTACCATAGCGGCTTTCTTTTCTTCGTCCAACTCCACAATCTCCTCTTTCGACAATTTGTCCAGTGCCATGTGAACCATTGAAACGGCTCCTTCTACGATTTTCTCACGGGCACTGATGATGGCCGAAGCCTGCTGGCGCCGAAGCATGACCGCTGCAATTTCCGGAGCGTAAGCCAGATAATTGATACGAGCCTCCACCACTTCCATACCGGCCATTGCCAGACGCTCATTCAGCTTTTGTTCCAGCTGCTCATTGATTTCCTCACCTCCCGAACGGAGTGTCAATTCATTCACATTCGATTCATTGTCATCATAGGCGTACTGTCCGGCCACCTGACGCAAAGCCGCATCACTCTGTATCTTGACAAAGTTCTCAAACGCATTCATGCGGCTGGCCACTGCATTCACCGCATTGGCCGACTTACCATCTCCCGTGCTGGCCATAGTCTGTGCATCAATCTCAAACATGGCTTTGTAGGTATCTTTCAGCCGCCACACCAATACCAACCCTATCAGAATGGGATTGCCTATTTTGTCATTCACCTTTATAGGCTCCACATCCAGATTACGCGCACGAAGTGACAGTTTCTTTTTATCCATAAACGGATTTACCCAAAAGAATCCCGTTTCTTTGAATGTGCCTTTATATTTGCCAAAGAAAACCATGGCACGTGCTTCATTAGGTTCCAACTGCATATAGCCGCAGTTTAAAATAATCCACAATAGCACCATCACTCCTCCCAATATATAAAAGAGAGTTTCTCCTACAGTAAAACACCATACCGTTATTCCGGCCCATACAAACAAGAACAAGAAAAGAGCTAAAAAGCCATTCATTTTAAAGCCACTGAATTTCATTTCCTTCGTTTCCATACCCATTAGATTTATATGATATTATTTTGATATCACGAATATATTAATTAGGGAATCAAAATCCAAGTGCTGGAGCCTTCTATTTCTATCCTTAACAATTTATAACCGTGAATATTGGCTCATCCAAATATGATAAGAGGCCATCTAAAAAGATGGCCTCTTATTCTCACTTACGTATCTTACAACCGTACATTCCATAATATAAAATAAACAAGAAACAGGGTAAGCACAACCAGTATGCCTGTTGTGGGCCACATGCATCTTTCAACCAACCATACACCGTCGGTATAACTGCCCCTCCGAACATGGCCATAATAAGAAGTGATGAACCTGTTTTCGTGAATCGACCGAGATCAGCAATTGCCAAAGGCCACAGTGCAGGCCACATCAGTGAACAACCCAAAGCCATTAAAGACACGAAATAGATAGATATGTCAGAAGGAGTGACAACCACAAGTACGGAACCGATAATTGCGATGATAGAGCATATCTTCAATGCGGTAGCCTGACTGATATAGCGTGGTATGAATATGATGCCACATATATATCCAATAACGATTCCTATAGGTGCGATCCATGCATAGTTGGCAGCATTTGCCAGTCCAATCGAATTGGCATAATCAACCAGTGTACCCAACGATACAGTTTCTACACCTACATAAAGGAACAATGCTACACACCCCAACAATAAATGTGGGAACTGGAATACGGATGTTTTTCCCGAGTTATTGGATTCGTCAGCCACATTACCTGCCGGAGCATCTTCACCTTCTGCCTTTACTTCCGGCAGGGGAGCAAAGAATGCCATGACACCAAGAATGACAAATGCCAAGATGATAATAATAAAAGGATATTCAAGGTCGGAAATGCCAATCTGGTTTACATCTTTTCCAATGAGCCATACGATGAATATGGACGGTATAGGCCAGGCAAGCTTGTTACAAATACCCATAATGCTGATACGTTTGGCCGCACTTTCCAACGGACCAAGGATAGTGATATATGGATTTACTGAAGCCTGCAAATAAGCATTACCTGCCCCACTCACGAATGAAGCCAGAAGAAACAAAGTAAAACTGCCTCCATTTGCCGACAGAATAAAAAGATAAAACGCAACTGCAAATATAAAAAAGGATACAGACATGGTTTTCTTATATCCTATCGCCTTGATGGTAAGTCCGGCTGGATAGCCGAACAACAGAAAAGGGATAAAGGTAGCTGCAATAATCAGGTAAGAAGCGGCATTGGATATCTGCAGTGAACTTTGAAGAACAGGCACCAATAAAGAGTTAATTCCCAATGCAAAACCGATGGCAAAGAACATTATTCCAATAAATGCCAAAGGAATCATAGTTTTGTTGTTTGAAGTCATTTTTCGTAAAAATTTAGGTTAAAAATACAATGTAATGTCATTCTAATAATACAACTTTTCAATGGAGAACAAAAAAGCTAATCCGGAACTATTCCTGTTCTACCTTCAGTCCAAAATAAGTCCGTCCGATTCGGCGAACATCGTTGTATAGATATGTTCCACATCTTTCGGCATCGGTCCATTGGCACCCTTAAACGTGAGCGCCAGGGGCCCGTCCTTTCGTTCCTGCATTCTCAAATCCGGATTTTTCACTTCTACGCAGAATGTATCCGACAGAATCAATATGACCTTGTATCCGGCAAAAGAAAAGTTCCCTACCGGCTCCTCAGCCTGAGCCTGGCCACAGACAAAAGCCAAACCCTGCCCACAATAATGCTAATCTTTTCATCCTGCTATTTATTTTAATTGTCATTTACTTACATAATGCGGTTCATCCGGTCTACCGTTTATTACTTTGGATACTGCCCCAGAGTGGCAAACATGTCTGTTTATGATGCGTTTTCATTTTTTTCATTAGCATTTAGATTGTGCGAATATAACACATTCTCCCCCAATAGCCAAGAAAAAAATCAACGGATTAACATACAATAAGTCTCTTTCCAAAGCTCAAGACCAAAATATTTCCCTGCCAGCTGTTCATACAAATTCTGCTCAGCCAGCGCCTCTTTTCCCCACCTACACTTGCACAACGTAAGAAAAATTTCCATCTTTGTGGAAAAGCAGAAAAACTAAAATTACGTTCCTCCATGAAAAACCTATACATTCTAGATGACCACCCGATTGTCACTGAAGGTCTCAGCCAGTTACTGGCAAATAATCCGCATTATCAGGTAACTACAGGGCATCATCACTCCGAATTATACAGTTACCTAAACCATACCACTCCCGATTTGTTGATTATAGATTATGAAATCCAAGATAAAACGGCCTTGGATATTATAGCTTACCTAAGGCAAAAAACAATTCAGGTTCCTGTACTTGTGTATACCATGCACACAGAATTCTGGATTATAAAACTACTGACCAAAGCGGAAGTAGCAGGCATCGTCACGAAAAACGACAAAATAGATGAAATCGAAACAGCCATTAAACGGATATTGGAGGAACACACCAAATATTACTCTCCTACCGCACTGCACATCGTACTTTCCATTGTGGGCGACCAGTCTGCCTCCAGACAGATAAACTACACTCCCAGCCCACGTGAAAACGAAATCATTCAGATGCTCTCCTGTGGGCTTACTTCCGACGAAATTGCCCACAAACTTAATCTCAGCAAGAATACCATCGATACGATGCGAAAAAACATCTTGTTAAAGAGTGGGGCCACCAATGTATCACATCTCATGCGAATTGCTTTTTTAAAAGGTTGGATTACGATATGAAACAAATTGTATTTTTTATATTTCTTTGCCTGACCGCACCTTTAACAGCCAGCAACCAAAACGACAACCTGACCGACTTGCTGCAGTCATTTGGAGATAACGGTGAATATGACCGGATGGATTCTATCTACGGAGTCATCACCCGTGAAAACCGTTACAAACAAGATAAGCTTTATGCCCTGGATATCGACTTGGATTACGCCCGCTACCTCAATCAGAAAGGAGACTGTGACAAAGCATATACCCTGCTGGCTCAAACCCGGAAAAAGGCTGCCACACTGGGAAAGCACCTGTCGGACCAGTCCTCCCGTTCCCAAATACAGACAATCGAGGCACTTGCCACGTATGAAACCGCCTATGGACAATGGCAAACCGACCACTTGGCAGAAGCCAGAAGTACAGCCACCGAAGCAATCAGTTTATTGGAGCAATTGAAAGATTCAGCCAATCTGGCCGAAGCCTATAATCTGTCGGGAGTCATACACCGGAAACTTTTCATGTTCGACAATGCCATTTCACTATACGAAAAAGCACTGGTCATTACCGAGAACCTGAAAAACTATAACCTGGCAGCTATCATCATATCCAACATCTCCATCCTCTACAATGAAGTAGGAAAAAACGAAGAAGCCATACAGGTTTCACGCAAAATGTTTACCTACCCTCAAACCGATACATTGACCATAGATTACCGTATTGGAGAGGTCAATCGGTTATGCAACCATGCCATCCTGCTTGCCAACAACCACCAGCCCGGCAATGCACTGGACACCCTCCAACTGGTGAACCAAAAACTCCAGCCGGAAATGCCCGACGGGCTCAAGTTATTGGCATATACACAATATGCCCGGGTGGCAAGGGATTTGGGCAGACCCTCACAAGCCTTACAATACTTTCAAAAAGCCATGAGCTACAAAGCCACCACACTCAATAAAGCAAACATTGCCAATTTGGAATACCTATACGGCTACATGCTGTTTCACGATACAGATTCTCTATCTCAGGCCCGACAGTATGTGATGAAAGCAGCCGACTTTGCCCGGCAACACCCTTCCGGACTACTTCCCAAAGTGCTCTTGACCCTTGCTGAAATAGAAGCCAAAAGACATGAAAACCAGCTATCCTACCAACTTGTACTCGAAGCTTATAAAGCCAACGAAAATCTGAATAACCAGTATTTTCACAATCGTCTGTCTGGATTCGAAGCCGAACTGGACCTCAAGGAAAAAGACTTACAGATTGCCGGCATCAATGAAAAACGTGCGGAAGAGAAAGCAGCCTATCTGACACGTACCTATACTATCGGGGGCATACTTGTCTTAGTTATCCTGCTTCTTGTTATCCTGACTATCAGCATGCATAAAAGGAAAATCGCTTTTAACCTGAAACAGCTGAAACTGGAAAAAGACATCAAGGACAAAGAAATGCAAAGCCAGCTCCTCCTCACCGACATGCATAAGAAGATGACAGAACAATATATCTGTGGACTGGAAGACAGCAATAACCGCATTTCCAAAGAACTGCACGACGGCGTATGCAACGACCTTTTATCCATCGAAATGCAGATACAGCAAACGGAAACTCCCTCCTTCAGTATTCAACTCAAGCAGATAAGAGAAGCCCTGCGCAATCTTTCCCACCAGCTGGCAACCCCTGTTTTCCATAATTTCAGTTTGTATCAGGTGCTGGCACTCTACACCGACAAACTTAAATCATTGGAGAACATTCACATTGAATGCTATATAGAAGAGAATATAAAACAGATTGCTTTCCCGCCCGAACAGACACAGGAAGTATATCGTATCTTGCAGGAGGTGGTTTCCAACCTGATAAAACATGCGGATGCCCACAATGCCTATATCACTGTCAGCCAGGAAAACGGGCAAGTCCACATATTGATAGAGGATGATGGAAAAGGCTTCACTCCCCACCCCTTTACCAATGATTCCCCTCAAACCGGATTAGGGCTGAAAAACATCAAAGAGCGATGCTCCAAGCTGCAAGGTAATTGCGAAATAAAATCGAAAGAAGGCCACGGAACCGTTGTCCATTTCTGGTTCCCAATATAAAAACAAAAAAGAATCCGCATTACAACTCCCCGATATTGTAATACGGATTCTTCATCCCTCATGGTTATAAAGTCTTGCATTTATTCATCCATCAGTCTGTCAGTTCCCCAAAGCATGATTTCCCATTTGCCTTCGCTGTTCTTCACCAGAAACAAAGAAGTCTCATGTTCATCCCCTTCCATGTAAACCTCCTTAAAAGTTACTCTTGCGTAAGTCCCCGTCTTACTGAATTCTTCCTTCAGAATCTCATAACTTTTCAGCTTTTCTTTGTCATCTTGCTTGGCAGCTTGTTTTTCAATCATCTCAGCAAATTCTTTTTTTGCTTCTTCCTTTACCTGAGGATTATCATCCTCGGTGAGCTGCATCAAATCCACATACCCTTTGTAGTCCCCCGACACCATGCAATCCAGTGCTTTCTCTACTACTGCTGAAGGAGTGTTTGAGGAACAAGCTGACAAACACAACAAAACTCCAACTACCCATAAGGACCTAAAAATTGTTTTCATAGTTTTTATTTTTTATTATCCACTAAAGTTCATTCCTGTAACAATTATTTTTGTCAAAAATAAGCGATTAAATCTAAAAAAGAACTCCCATAAATAACCGAATTCATATCACTATTTATTGGGATTTGGCAAAAAAGGGCTGAACCTTCAGTGTCCAGCCCCATAATCGAAGTTGATTTCCGTATGAAATCAATTCGTTCATACCTTTTTCCTAATTGTCCCAACAAGAAAAATCTATCCATACTGTTTTAGACATAGCTACATCAGCGTCCACCGATTCATGCCCGTAACGGATACCGCAATTATAATGTACCTTTGTTTTCTGTAACCTCATGGCATCTGTCAAAGTCACACTGACCAATCCAGGCTGTGCATCTGCCACAAGCGTATAGATGCATTGCTGACGATAAAGTTTCATACTATTATTGATATGGTCAATATAGTTCTGGCGAAGTGTCCATCCACCATTCAATACATAGTTCGGTGTCATGGCCTGCACTGCATCTATTACGCGTTTATTTTCACTTCCTTCATACACAAATGCTTCTCCACGGTCATAAAATTCACCCGGAACAAACTGCCAGCGTTTGCCATAAAGTCCCTTTCCTGCATTTCCTTTACAGGTGACCGACATACTTTCAGTCTTATACGAGACTGAAGTAGAGGACTCTTTACCAAAAGACGCCTTAAACGCCTCCCATGGTTTATCTTCCAGCTGGGTGGGCGATACCGCAACAGAGACCTTCCAAAACGAGTTTTCAGTATAGTTTGCCCCATGTATAACCGTCTGAGGCTGATAGGTAACTTCACGGAAAATTCCTCCATCAGCATGTATGGTCACTTCGCTTGAAGCCACCTGCATCAGATTCCATAAATAGGCATATACATCTATCCCTTTGGGAGTTGTGTAATCTTTGATAGAGGCACTAAAGCCACCCCCCGATGCGTTGGTCACACTCAACAAACAGTTATTGTTCTTACTGTATATTTGAAAATTATAGGCCGAAATCTCCCACATATTATCAATACATACATCGCCCGGTTTTCCCTCTTTCGTGGCATAAGGATAACTTTCAAAACTATAGTCCATATCACCCTTGTCATACGCATACAAACGATTGTAAACCTCAATCCTCTTTAAAGCTTCCTTGTCAGCCATCTGTGCATTATAGCCTGCATCTGGAACAAAATCAGCCCTGGCACCCGTTGCACTTATGGCTGAGAATGTCTGCTGTTGAAGTGAAGCCGCCGCTTTACCAATCATATTTTCCAAGGCATGAGGATCACTATCAGGAAATATGCGATAATGCTGTACATTATCATAATTGATGGCATAATATCCTGGTTCCATATACACTCCGACTAGAGCGAGCATCGCTTCCTTCTGTTCTGGCGTATTCTCATCTGCAATAAGGTAAAAATCGCGTTTGTAATACTTCAGCAAGCGGAACAAAGAAGCTGGGTATTTACCAGATACTACATCCTTTATATCAAGTATCACGGTAAAAAACGTATTCTCCTTCTTAATCATCTCTTCCAGTTCGTCGGGTGACATTCCATCATCATAATTTCTGATTGCTTTTCCCTTTATCTCCCAAGAAACCGGAATATTCTCAAACAAAAGCGAAGCCACATTATTCACCTTTTCTCCTACTCCCATGCAAAGCAACAATACATCTTTTTTCTCATCAACCACTTCGTCAAGATGTTCCTTGTCACTAGGAATATTCGGCTCATCCTTGGAGCAAGATCCAACAAACAAAGCAGCCACAAGTAGCCATAAATATAATAGAGACTTCATATTCATAAATCATTTAATATTACCAATTATTAAAATCAATCCATACAGTAACTTTCTTACTGACATCCAACAGCGCATCACATGCAACGCCAGAATCATTAGGCAAAGGATGGGCTGTAGGCGTTCCCCAACTGTTGAACCAAACTCCTCCACGCTGCAGACTCATGCCATCCACAATCTCTACTGCAATCACACCGGCTGAAGCTCCATTGGTTTTTGCCGTCACCGCACATTCCTGCTGATAGTTCAGCAGGTTCTGGTTGAACATTGGGTCATTCTCATAATCACAGAATACATTTTTCGGAACAGGCGTCACAGCATTATACAAGATATCATACCACACAGGAGAAAGCATCGCACTTCCATCTATCATATTGTTATCTTTCATCGCCCGATTACCTTTGAACAAGGTTTCCGGATACCATTTCCATGAATAACCCAATTCCGAATCCGTCTGACTTTTGCTCACTTCACGAGTCATTTCTTTCAACTGGTAAGTAATACTCTTTCCCCAGCGATATTCTCCCTTCAATTCAGGCTTCATGCTCAGATCAAAACCCACCGAACGGCTTTGCGAATGGCTGATGGTCGATTCTTCCTGAGGAAGTCCAGGGGCAAAATCTATCGGAGAAAGGTTGAGCAATGAAGATTTTCCGTCTAAAATCCGAATATGGGTATAAGCATTGTTCCTCAAGCCCCACAACAAACCCCACACTTCATTTTTAGGAGGATTCTGCAAAAAAACAGTAGAATTGTGGATCTTATTAGCAAACCCATTGCCTCCTGCCGAATAAACGGCAAGCATGTTGTCTCCATTGGTAGGAGCATAAACACGAAGATTATAAGCATCTATTGCCCATTCACGGTCTACGGCCGCATCCCAAAGTTTATCACTAGCTGGTGAATAATAACGGACCTCTCCTGAATACTGCGACAATTCCTCATACCCTGTCATAGGATAGTCGTAACGATTGGTATAGACATAAAAACAATTGCTTAAATAAATTCTCTTCATGGTTCTCATAGCACGCTTCGTCACTTCCGGATCGGACGTATCATCCGTAGTAGGAGCAGATGATGCCAATACACGGCTTCCTGAAGGAAGGCCTCCTGTTCCACAAAGTTTTTTCAACGCATCAGGATCCTCTGCATCATAATAGTAATAACGCTGTTCACGTGGATAACAAACTTTATAATATCCTTTACCCACATACAATCCCAAGAGACGCAACATCCATGATTTCAACTGCCCATTGTTGTCACTATCTGCAATCAATATGATGCCCTGCCGCAAATGCCGAAGTTCCTGCACCATCTCAGGACTATATGTACCAGCAGCAAATTGTTTGACATCAGCAACAAGCGTAACGTCATTCAAACTGTCACGAGCAATGGCCAACAAACTTTCTTCCCGATCGGCTCCCGGAAGTTGACTGAATGCCAACAAAGAATCATAATGATTTACCGATTGAATCTGTTCTGCCAGATTTTTGCTCCCAGTTTCATCCAACCATATCAAATAACTGCTATGCTTGGGAAGAGTATCTTCTAAAACACTGTCACTCCTGCTTTCAGCAAGCTTCACTGATTGTGGAAATTCATCCTGTCTACAGCCTGTCAGAAATACAATTAAAATGTTAACAAGGAATAAAAATAAAAATGATTTTCTCATAATCGGCTGTTTTTAAAGGTGAGACATTATATAAAAACTCAAGTCGACTTTGAATTATAACATGCCGTTTCAAAAGATTGTTCATGGAAATATTTAAGAACAAAATATGATTGTGTTTTTTTATAAGCCCTGTTAACAGAAAAAAAACAGCACTTTCTGCTGTTTTCTGTATTATGTATCTCTTCAACCCAAAGAAAAAAGCACTTCTGCCACCTGGCCAGCATATTGTGCTCCGACTGGCAAGTTTTCAACCAGGCCTTTCAGCTTTACCCGTGTACGAGTAAAAGAAATTATGGACGATATGGAGACAACATACGAACGGTGAATCCGCAAAAAGGCTTCTTCGGGCAACATGTCTGTAATCGTTTTCAAATTAGTACGGGTCAGCACATGACCACCCGATACACGTACAATCTTGACATAATTCCCCAATGCCTCTACATAAAGGATATCCGAAAGAGGAATACTCACGTTGTTATACTCCTGCTTTACAACCAGATATTCGAACATCGGAACACGACGGGCATCAATACGGCGCAAAACTTTTTCCACTGCCATTTCAAAACGCTCATAAGAAAATGGTTTGTGTAAGAAATCTACTGCATCCAAATTGAAACCTTCAAGCGCATACTCGGCGTAAGCCGTAGTAAAAATAAAGCAGCACTCATGGGGTAAGACATCGGCTATCTCCAGTCCGTTGAGACTGTTCATCTGAATATCCAAAAAGACCAGATCGGGTTTCTGACGACATATTGCCTCCAGACCTACGCGCGGCTCACTAAAGGTAAGCAGTTCCATTCCCCCTCTCCGACGGCAGAACTGTTCTATGACCAACAAGGCCATCGGTTCATCATCTATTGCAATACATTTCAATTTTCTGTTCATAACCTTCTGCAATCCTTTCAGTCCTCATTTTTCAACCGTATGTCCAGACTTACACGATAGATACCATTCTCCGCCCCTGCCTTCAATTCATAACGCCCCGGATAAAGCAACTCCAACCGCTTCCGGCAATTCTCAATACCAATGCCGCACAATCCATCTTTCCGAAACCGCATCACCATATTTTCCGTTTCAAAAAGCAAGCGATGATCGTCCACCCTGACACAGATACGTACCGTACAATCCACTTCCGACGATGTCCCATATTTGAATGCGTTTTCAATAAAGGTGATAAGCAGCATCGATGGAACGAGCACCTGCCCGTCGGTAACTTCCACCTTCAGTTCCACATGAGTATGTCCATTTAAGCGGAGTTTCTGCAATTCAACATACTGACGGATGTATTCCAGTTCACGTTCTGCTGGAATAAGCTCAGAACCACTCTGCGAATACATATAACGCAAAATACCGGAAAATTTCACAAAGGCCGATTCCGTTTTGTCTGAACCGGAAAGCACCAAGGCATAAAGTGTATTGAGGGTATTAAACAGGAAATGGGGATTAATCTGTGCTTTGTAAAGAGCCAGCTCTGCTTTATTCTTTTCAGCTTCTATCTCTTGACGCGAAAGAATCTGACGGAACAGTTCAAAAGTCAGTTCAATGGCCAGTGAAAAACCTGTCACCACCAAAAAGAAAAACCAGATGGTCTGTGTACGCATGTGCAGGCGTACCTCTATCGGCCGGGTCACACCAGACACCAATTCGGACGGTAGCGGAAAATAGGTCAACAATTCCGTCATTCCGACAAAGCACAGCATGTACCACGCAATGCGCAGGTACTTTTTCTGCATAAACAACTTGGGCAAACACACCCAGCGATACAAAAAATAAAGCACATACACGTATAATACCAGCGTAATGAGAAAGGCGGTATTGTGCACAATCCAACGGTCCACCGGCAACAGCATAATAGCCAGTGGCATAATGACCAAACAAAACAGAAGGTCTATATACAAAGGAATATGGCTTTTCTTCATACATCATTATTTACTTGTAAAGACAAAGATACGACATTTTACCCGCGAATGAATCAAAGTTCCAAAGTGTTCATCACCACATCTGCCCGGTTCGTCACCACATCTTCCGTTTTTCATCTTCTTCTGCGTAAGTTTGTGCGACAAACCTCATAATGATATGCACATGAAGACAAGCATCTATCTCATGCTGTGCTGTCTGCCATTGCTCGCCGGTTGCGGCGCGAAACAGCAGGACATGCCCGGCGAAAAGTACAAAACACTAACCGTAACCACAACGAATCAGACCTTACAGTCTACTTATCCCGCTACGCTACGTGGAAAACAGGCGGTGGAAATACGCCCACAGGTGAGTGGCACCATCACCCAAATCTGTATCAACGAAGGGGATGCCGTACGCCGCGGACAAGTGCTTTTCATTATCGACCAAGTGCCCTACCGGGCGGCACTGGAAACCGCACTGGCCAACGTGAAAAGTGCCGAAGCACAATTACAGACAGCCAAGCTTACAGCAGACAGTAAAGAAGAACTTTACAAAGAGAGAGTAGTATCCGATTTTGACCGTCAGACGGCCCGCAACCAATTGCTTGAAGCAGAGGCTGCCGTGGCACAGGCCAAAGCGGAAGAGACCAATGCCCGCAACAACCTGTCGTACACAGAAGTGAAAAGTCCCGTCGACGGAGTAGCCAGTATGATTCCCTACCGTGTAGGTGCATTGGTAAGCAGCAGCATCACCGAACCGTTAGTCACGGTATCCGATGACCAGGAAATCTACGCTTATTTCTCCATGGCTGAAAACCAGATGCTTGACCTTATCCAGCAATATGGTTCGCTCGAAGAAGCCTGCCAAAAACTTCCGTCGGTGGGCCTGACCCTGAGCAACGGGAAAAACTATCCGGATGCAGGACACATTGATGCCATCAGCGGAACGGTGGATGAAGGAACAGGAGGGGTTACCCTACGGGCCGTATTCCCCAACAAGGGACATCTGCTCCGAAATGGAGGTAGCGGCATCGTGTCCGTTCCTACCGAACACAAGAACTGCATCACCATTCCGCAGAGTGCGACCTACGAACTACAGAATAAAGTGTTTACCTGGAAGGTAGTAGACGGCAAAACGCAGTCGGCTCCTATTACAGTCTATAAATACAATGACGGGCAGACCTACATCGTACTTTCCGGCTTGCAAGCGGGTGATGTCATCATTGCCGAAGGAGCCGGCCTGATGCGTGAAGGCACTGACGTCAATGTGACTTCTACCTCTAAACCTGAAAAATAACCGATTGCCATGAAGATAAGAACTTTTATTGACCGACCCATTTTGGCCGGTGTCATCTCCGTACTTATCCTGATATTGGGATTTATCGGTCTGTCGCAATTGCCTATCGAACAATTCCCGGAAATAGCACCTCCTACGGTCAGCGTATCGGCCACCTATACGGGTGCCAATGCGGAAACCGTACTAAAGAGTGTGGTCGTACCGCTGGAAGAAGCGCTTAACGGAGTAGAAAACATGATGTACATGACTTCTACGGCTTCAAACAACGGTTCTGCCAAAATCACGGTTTATTTCCGTCAGGGAACCGATCCGGACATGGCCACTGTCAACGTGCAGAACCGTATCGCTACGGCCGAAGGACTGCTTCCAGCCGAAGTAACCAAGAGCGGCATCACCGTGCGCAAACGACAGACCAGTAACATCAAACAGCTGGCTGTATACAGTCCGGACGACTCGTTCGATGAGGCCTTCCTGACCAACTACATGAAAATCAACATCGAGCCTCGGCTTTCACGTATTGCCGGCGTGGGAGAAGTGAACGTATTCGGTTATGAATACTCCATGCGTATCTGGCTCGACCCGAACAAGATGCAGAAATATTCACTGGTCCCTTCCGACATCACAACCGTATTGGACGAACAGAACGTGGAAGCTGCTACGGGTACACTGGGAGCCGAGTCCAAAAACACTTTTCAGTATGTGCTGAAATATCGCGGACGCTACGAGAACGAAGTAGATTATGAAAACATGGTCATCAAGTCGCTGCCCGACGGAGAAGTGCTGAGACTGAAAGACGTGGCTACCATCGAGCTGGGTACACGTGCCTACGATTACATCGGTGAGGTAAACGGGCACCCGGGCTGTAACATCATGATTGCCCAGACCTCCGGCTCCAATGCAAATGAGATTATCGAAGAAATAGACCGTACCGTAGCCGAAATCTCCAAGACACTGCCCAAAGGCATCAAGATTGTCGACCTGATGAGTACGAAAGACTTCCTCGATGCTTCTATCAAGAGCGTCATCAAGACCCTGATTGAGGCCATCCTCCTGGTAGTGCTTGTCGTATATGTATTTCTGCAAAGTTTACGCTCCACTTTTATTCCGGCCATCTCCATCATCGTATCTCTGGTGGGTACCTTTGCCTTTCTCTCCATTGTGGGTTTCAGCCTCAACATGCTGACCCTTTTCGCCTTGGTACTGGTGATTGGTACGGTGGTCGACGATGCCATCGTGGTGGTCGAGGCGGTACAGGCCAAGTTCGATGAAGGATACAAATCGTCCTACCTGGCCACCATCGACGCCATGGATGGCATTACCTCTGCCTTGGTAACCACCACCTTTGTCTTCATGGCGGTATTTATTCCCGTCAGTTTTATCGGAGGAACCACCGGTACGTTCTACACGCAGTTCGGTCTGACCATGGCAGCTGCCGTAGCCATCTCCCTGCTGAACGCCCTGACATTGAGTCCGGCCTTGTGCGCCCTCATCATGACTCCTCACCAGACGGCAGAAGACGGAGGAAAACTGAGTTTTTCTTCCCGTTTCCATATCGCATTCGACACAGCTTTCCATCGCTTGGTCACCAAGTACAAGGTGGGAGTGGTCTTCATGCTCAAGCGCAAATGGCTGGCGGGCTCTTTGCTGGTGGTAGCTTGCGGTGGATTTGCCTTCCTGATGATGACCACGAAGACCGGTCTGGTGCCCAACGAAGATATGGGTACTGTCTTTATCGATGTCCGCACTTCACCGGGAAGCAGCGTGGAAGAAACACGCAAGGTAATGGAACAAGTAGACAGCTGCTTGCGCACCATTCCCCAAATCGAACTTCAGTCCAATACCACCGGCAACTCTATGTTGAGCGGGCAGGGTGCCTGCAACGGTATGTTCACCATCCGTTTGAAAGACTGGAGCGAACGTCCCGACAAAGAAGATGCCATCGATGCTGTGATGGAAGAAATCAGCCGCCGCACGGCCTTCATCTCCAGTGCCGACATCATGCCATTCACCCGTCCGATGATTCCGGGCTATGGAGTAAACAGCGGATTTGAAGTGTATGTACAGGACCAAAAAGGCGGTACCACGGAAGACTTACTGAAATATACCCGCCAATTCTTGGATGCACTGAACCAGCGTCCGGAAATCGGTCGGGCCACCACCTCATTCGATACGAAATTCCCGCAATACCTCGTAGAGGTGGATGCTGCACGCTGCAAACGCAATGGGGTATCACCTGCCGACGTGTTAAGTACTCTTTCCGGATATATCGGAGGTAACTATGCTTCCAACATGAACCGCTTCTCCAAACTGTATCGTGTCATGGTACAGGCTCCTCCCCAATTCCGTCTGGACACCGAATCACTTCACAGCATTTTCGTACGCAACGACTCGGGTGAGATGAGCCCCATCAGCCAATATCTGAAACTGACCCGTGTATACGGTTCTGAAATGCTGACCCGCTTCAACCTGTTCTCTGCCATTCAGGTGAACGGGGCAGCCGCTACGGGTTACAGTTCCGGACAGGCCATCAAGGCTATTCAGGAAGTAGCTGCACAAACTCTACCTACCGGCTACGGGTTTGAATTCGGCGGAATGTCGCGAGAGGAATCCAATACCGGGAATACCACCACGCTGGTGTTCGTCATCTGTGTGGTATTCATCTACCTGATTCTTTGTGCCTTGTATGAGAGTCTGTTCGTTCCCTTGGCTGTCATTCTTTCCGTGCCGTTCGGACTGGCCGGCAGTTTCCTTTTCGCCAGAATGTTCGGACTGGAAAACAACATCTACCTGCAAACAGGACTAATCATGCTGATTGGCTTGCTGTCCAAGACCGCCATTCTGCTGACCGAATATGCCTCAGAACGCCGCCGCCACGGCATGAGCATCATGCAGGCAGCCGTTTCGGCCGCACAAATCCGTCTGCGTCCGATTCTGATGACTTCGCTCACCATGATTTTCGGTATGCTGCCGCTGATGTTCTCCACCGGTGTAGGTGCCAACGGCAACATCTCCATCGGAGTAGGTACGGTGGGAGGAATGCTTATCGGAACCATTGCCCTGCTCTTCATCGTGCCACCGCTGTTTATGGTATTCCAGTACCTGCAAGAAAAGTGGATGCCGGAACGTAAGTTACCCAAAATTGAAAAGAAATAACTCCAAAGGATTATGCACATGAAAAATAAGATAGTGATTCCCCTTTTGCTGGCCTCCACCCTGAGCAGTTGCCACATCTACCGGACGTACGAAAGACCGGAAGCCATCACGGTGTCCGACAGCCTGTATCGTCAACCAGTAGCTATGGAAGACACTTCCTCGCTGGCTTCACTTTCGTGGAAGGAACTCTTCACTGACCCGCAACTGCAACAACTCATTGAGACGGGACTGGCTCATAATACAGACTTGAATATCGCCCGGCTCAAGGTGAAAGAGGCCGAAGCCTTGCTCATGAACTCACGGCTTTCATACCTGCCTTCCCTATCGCTCACTCCGCAAGGAACGATTACCAGTCTGGACGGCAGCAAATCCTCCAAGACTTACAATCTGGCAGTGTCTGCCGACTGGGAAATCGACCTTTTCGGCAAACTGCTGAATGCCAAGCGAGGGGCCCAGGCTGCACTCGAACAAAGTGAAGCCTATCGCCAGGCTGTACAGACCCAGCTGGTGGCTACCATTGCCAACAGTTACTACAGCCTGCTGATGCTGGACAAGCAACTGGACATCACACGGCGTACGGCAGAAACATGGACGGAAAGTCTGCGTACGATGAAAGCCCTGAAACGGGCCGGTCAAGCCACCGAAATGGCAGTAGCACAGACTGAAGCCAGCAAACTGTCCGTAGAAGCTTCAGTTGTTTCCATCGAACGCCAAATAAACGAAATGGAGAATGCACTTTCTACTCTGCTGGGCATGTCGCCACAGGAAGTAGGACGTTCCACACTTGAAGCACAACAGTTTCCCGACTCGCTTTCTACGGGAGTTCCACTGCAATTATTGAGCCGCCGCCCGGACGTACGCCAATGTGAAAACCAGCTGGCCGTGGCCTACTACACCACCAACTCCGCCCGCTCGGCTTTCTACCCCAGCATCACGCTGAGTGGTTCCGCCGGATGGACCAATGCAGCCGGTGCCGTCCTCACCAATCCGGGACAGTGGCTGCTTTCTGCCGTCGCTTCCCTCGTGCAACCGTTGTTTAATCGGGGAAAAAACATCGCGAACTTGAAAATAGCCAAAGCACAGCAGGAAGAAGCACTTCTGACCTTCCAGCAAAGTCTGCTCGATGCCGGAGCGGAAGTGAACGATGCACTGGTACAATGGCAGACCGCCCGCAAGCGTATCCAACTGGATGAACGTCAGTGTGCTTCCCTCCAATCCGCTCTTCGGAGTTCTGAACTGCTCATGAGGCACAGTTCCCAAAACTACCTGGAAGTGATTACGGCCCGACAAGCTTTGCTCCAGGCAGAGCTCGACACCACCACCGACCGTTTCGACGAGATACAGGGAGTCGTCAACCTGTATCATGCACTGGGAGGCGGATATTAAGACCCTATACCCTCATCTATCATAAGCAACCCCTTTCTCAAAACTCCGGTGGAGTAGAGAGAAAGGGGTTCATCGTTCAAACAAAAGATTGAATCTACTGATTCATTCAGCTTACACCCTGTTTTTCCCCATAATAATAGACAATTCAGTAATGGCCTTCCTTGTTCCCTTTTCTCAATAGGAATTCTTAACCTATTTTCTTTTCTTTACACAAAGAAAGGAGTTTTTCATTTCATATACACCACGGAAAACCGTGATTTCATCTACCGGATAAAAGCAAATGACAATCTATTTATAGCCTAATGAAAGGATAAATTCTCTGTTTCACACTGTGGGATACAAAAACCACAGTGTGGGATATATATTTCACAGTATGGGATACAAATTCCAAAGTGTGAAACAGAGAAGATATCGGTAGAAAGGAAAGAATATGCCAGTAGAAAGGAAAGAATAACTGAAGACCATAAAAAAAGGTCTATGGACCTCATGACAGTCCATAGACCTTTTATGCTGAATAGTAAACTTCAGTATTTGTGGCTTACCATACGTTCACACGTTTTTCCGGAGCTACGTACAACGGATCAGACGGTGTGATGTGGAAGGCATCATACCAAGCCTGGATGTGCGGCAACGCACCGTTCACACGCCATTTGCCCAAAGAGTGAGGATCTGACTTGGTGTACACGCGAATCTGCTCGTCGCGGATGTTGCCAGCCCACAAAGTAGCGTAGGCCAGGAAGAAACGCTGTTCTGGAGTGAAACCGTCTACCACACCCAGAGGTGCATCTTTCGTAGCATTCTGGAAGGCCAGATAAGCCACGTTCAAACCTCCGTGGTCGGCCAAGTTCTCGCCCAGCGTCAGCTCACCATTGGCATGCAAGCCCGGCAATACTTCGATATTGTTGAAGAAGTCCACCATCACCTGTGCACGTTCCTTGAAGCGGTCGGCATCACCCGGAGCCCACCAGTCGGTCAGGTTACCGTTCTTGTCGAACTGACGGCCTTGGTCGTCGAATCCGTGAGTCATTTCATGACCGATTACCACACCGATGGCACCGTAGTTGGCAGCATCGTCTGCTTCCATGTTGAAGAACGGCGGCTGAAGAATGGCAGCCGGGAAGCAGATTTCGTTGGTGGACGGATTGTAGTATGCGTTCACTGTCTGCGGAGTCATCAACCATTCGTCCTTGTCGACCGGCTTACCCAGACGGCTGTACATATCGTTGAAGCTCCATTCTGAAGCACGGCATACGTTGGCCCAATAAGAATCTTTCTTGATGTCCAGTTTGGAATAGTCTTTCCATTTGTCAGGATAACCTACTTTCACATGGAAAGCAGCCAGTTTTTCCTGTGCTTTCACCTTGGTACTGTCGCTCATCCAGTCCTGTGCATTGATACGTTCGCCCAAAGCAGTCTGTAAGTTCTTCACCAGCTTCACCATACGTTCCTTGGCCGCAGCCGGAAAGTATTTTTCCACGTACATTTCGCCTACCAGTTCACCCAGCATGCCGTTTACTGAGTTCACGGCACGTTTCCAGCGCGGCTGGTTTACCTGACGTCCGGACAATACCTTGCCGTAGAAATCAAAGCGGGCAGCCACGAAGTCATCGCTCAGGCAAGAAGCGGCTGCATCCAGCAAATTGTATTCCAAATATGACACATGTTTTGACACCGGCAGAGTGTTCATCAGACGAGCCACTTCCTGAATCGGTTCTACCTGTTCCACGTTCAGTTCGGCAGGAGCCTGAATGCCCAGTCCCTTTACATACGCATCCCAATCGATGCCGGAGATGGTCTTCTTCAGTTCGTCGAACGACATCTTGTGGTAGTTGGCTTCCGGATCACGAAGTTCTGTAGCACTGCGTGAAGCCTTGGCAATGGCTGTTTCGATTTCCATTACATCTGCCACCTTCTGCTGAGCTTCCGCTTCTGTGAAACCTGCCAGCTGGAACAGTTTGCCGATATATACCTTATATTGTTCACGGATGTTCTGCGTAATGCTGTCGTTGTCCAGATAATATTCCTTTTCACCCAAGTTGATACCGCCCTGTCCCATCTGGAAGATGTTCAGCGAGCTGTTCTTCGGGTCAGCATACACATAGCTGTGGAAATAAGTACCGATGCCGGCATGCGCCATCTCTGTCATCATCGGAATGATTTCACTCTTGTCTTTCAGAGCCGCAATCTTGTCCAGCATTGCTTTCACCGGTTCCGCACCCTGCTTGTTCAAGGTCACGCTATCCATGGCCATGTTGTACAAATCACCGATTTTCTGTGCGGCTGAACCTGCCGGATTGTTCTTCTGGGCAGCCAGTCCTTCAATCAGTTCACGCAACTGTTTCTGGCTGTTGTCGAACAACAGGTCGAATGTCCCATAACGGGAATATTCGGCAGTCAGCGGATGTGCTTCGTTCCAACCGCCACATGCATAACGGAAAAAGTCGGTTCCGGCAGCCACGGTCGTATCCATGTTTGCCAAATCGATGCCAGAAGTGCTTTTGGCTTCCTTCTGTCCGGCGCAGCTGGTCATCATGGCCAATGCCAATGCAGCTACGGTTACATAATTCTTTTTGTTCATAAGTGTATTATTTTAATTAAGTCTCAAATTATTCTTGCTTCATTTCTTCCAGTTCCGACAAGAGGGAAGTCCATTCGTCCTCCGCATCTGAAATCTGTTTCTTCAGCTGCTGATGCTGTTCATACAGTTTCATGTCGGACGCACCTTCCGGTGTGGCCATCTGCTGTTCCAGTTCCCCTACTTGGCCTTCCAGTTTTTCAATCTTCGCCTCACAGTCGGCCACCTGTTTCTCCAGCTTACGGATTTTCTTGTTCAGCTCTTTCTGGGCTTCATACGAAAGTTTGTTGTCACTGTCCACCGGCTCCTCTTTCTTTTCTGGAGCCACCTGCGGCGACTGGGACAACTGAAGTTCGTTCAGGCTCTCCATCTTCTTCTTTTGCAGGAAATCGTAAATGCCACCGATATGTTCTTTCACCAGACCGCCGCCAAACTCATAGACCTTGGTCACCAGTCCGTCGAGGAACTCACGGTCGTGCGATACCACGATGACGGTCCCATCGAATTCCTTTATCGCTTCCTTCAGCACGTCTTTCGAACGCATGTCCAAGTGGTTGGTCGGCTCATCCAGAATCAGGAAGTTCACCGGCTCCAGCAGTAGCTTAATCATGGCCAGACGGCTACGTTCTCCTCCCGACAGCACTTTCACCTTCTTTTCGGAGGCTTCTCCTCCAAACATAAAGGCACCCAGGATGTCACGTATCTTCAAACGGATATCTCCTTTCGCCACCCGGTCGATGGTGTCGAACACCGTCAGGTTCTCATCAAGCAGCTGGGCCTGGTTCTGGGCGAAATACCCAATCTGCACGTTATGTCCGATGGTCAGTTTCCCCTCGAAAGGAATTTCATCCATGATACACTTTACTAAAGTAGACTTACCTTCACCGTTCTTTCCCACAAACGCCACCTTTTCCCCGCGGTGAATGGTCAGGTTCACATCGTGAAACACCACGTGGTCGCCGTATGCTTTCTTCACATTCTCGCAAATCACCGGATAATTACCGGAACGGATGGAAGGAGGGAATTTCAGGCGAAGAGTAGAATTGTCCTCTTCGTCAATTTCGATAGGCACGATTTTTTCCAGCTGCTTGATGCGGCTCTGCACCTGTACAGCCTTCGTGGCCTTGTAACGGAAACGTTCAATGAAGTCTTCCGTGTCTTTTATCTCTTTCTGCTGGTTTTCGTACGCACGCAACTGTTGTTCGCGGCGTTCCTTACGCAGCACGACAAATTCATCGTAGGGTACTTTGTAATCGTATATCCGCCCGCAGGAGATTTCAATGGTACGGTTCGTCACGTTGTTAATGAAGGCCCGGTCATGGCTCACCAGCACTACGGCCCCTGAACTTGCTTTCAGGAAATTCTCCAGCCACTGGATACTCTCGATGTCCAGGTGGTTGGTCGGCTCGTCGAGCAAGAGCACATCCGGGCGGCGCAACAAAAGTTTCGCCAACTCAATACGCATACGCCATCCCCCACTGAACTCAGACGTCGGCCGGTCAAAATCGCTCCGGTTGAATCCCAATCCCGTCAGCGTACGCTCAATCTCTGCATGGTAGTTGGTACCTCCCATCATCAGGAAACGTTCGTTTTCGTGGGTAAAGCGCTCTATCAGTTCGTGATAACTCTCCGAATCATAATCCGTACGGTCGGCCAGCTCCTGGTTCATCTTTTCCAGCTTCTCCTGCATCTCGAAGATATGCTCAAAAGCCATCTCGGCTTCCGCCATCACCGTACGTGTATCGCTTAAAATCATCACCTGCGGCAAATACCCGATAGTAATGCCTCGCTGCACGGCCACCACCCCTTCCGTAGGCTGCTGCAATCCCGCCAGGATTTTCAGCATGGTGGATTTTCCGGCACCGTTCTTTCCGACCAGCGCGATGCGGTCTTTCTTGTTGATGACAAACGATACATCCTCAAACAGGGGAGTCGTTCCAAACTCCACCTTCAATCCTTCTATTGAAATCATGCGAATCTATTCTTCTACATTACAAAGTGACGGCAAAGTTACAATTTTCCGCGCACAGCAATGACAGACAAGCTGTTAATTTTTCAAAGCGTCGGACGTTCCTCCTACCTTACGCTGCAAATACAACTGATAGGAATTGACCACATTGTGCCATACGCTGTAGAATCCGGCAGCCACTGCCGTCACCGGAGTGAAGAAAGTATAACCCATCCAAATGGCGAATACGGTGTTTTTCTGCCCTAAAGCCTGTCCTGAACTGATGGAATCGCCATACTTACGCCCGGCTTTCTTTCCAAAATAGAACTGCAGACCACAGCACACCAGGGAAACGCCTCCCAATCCGGCCTGATACCAGAAAGACACGTCGCTGTGTACGATACTTTTTACCGTCACGCCAATGGCCAGAGTCAGGGCTACAGCCCACAAGTAGAATGACAGCTCATGATACTGTGCGATTTTGGCATGTACCTTCGGCAGAAGTACCCGCAATAGAATGGCAGCCAGAAACGGACAAAGCAACAACGGGAAGACCTTTCCTAAAATCAGGGTGAACGAACTACCGAAATTCAGTTCCGGATGCGGATGAACCAGCGGAAGCATCAACGGTACCAGAATGGCAGTCAGGATATTAATCAGAATAGTATAAGTGGTCAGATGGGCCGCATCTCCCCCTAATTTACGGGTGACCACTGCAGCTGCCGTAGCCGTGGGACAAATCAGACAAATCATCGCTCCTTCAACTAAAATGCGGGCCGGGAAATCTGGGAATATTACCAGCAGCAAACCCAAGACCACAAAACTGATTCCCTGAATCAGCAGCAAACGCAAATGCCAGGCACACAGCTTCAAATCGTGCAGACTAATTTTACAGAACGTGAGAAACAGCATCAGGAAAATCAACACCGGCTGCACAATGTCGATGGCACGGGTCACGAACGGTTTGGTCGGGGCAAGAAAAGGAATATTGACATACACAAAATATAGGATGACCCCCATTGCCATAGCAATCGGAAGCGTCCAGTTTTTACAAAAACGCAGAAAATTCATTTTTAATCCACTATGATGAAACAAATCAGAGAAATAGAATAAAAAAGGATTTGCAAATCCGGCCATCGACAGGCTACGGTTTGCAAATCCTTTGTATGGTCTTATGCTCCTCCCCAGGGGAAAGAACATATCTAGTGTCTCAATTATTTACAGTTACCCGTGCAACGAGGTTTGATTTGTTTGAAGAAATCATTACCCTTGTTGTCTACCAGGATAAATGCCGGGAAGTCTTCTACCTCAATCTTCCAGATAGCTTCCATACCCAGTTCCGGATATTCCACACATTCAATGCTCTTGATATTGTTCTGAGCCAGAATAGCAGCCGGACCACCGATAGAACCCAAGTAGAAACCACCGTGTTTCTTGCAGGCATCCGTCACAGCCTGGCTACGGTTACCTTTAGCCAACATAATCATAGAACCACCATGACTCTGGAACAGGTCTACATACGGGTCCATACGTCCGGCAGTTGTCGGTCCCATAGAACCGCAAGCCATGCCCTTCGGAGTCTTGGCCGGGCCAGCATAATAAATCGGATGATCCTTGATATACTGCGGCAGGTCTTCACCGCGATCCAGACGTTCTTTCAGTTTGGCATGAGCGATATCACGACCTACGATAATCGTACCGTTCAAAGAAAGACGGGTAGCGACCGGATACTTATCCAGTTCTGCCAGGATTTCCGGCATCGGACGGTTCAGGTCAATCTTCACGGCATTGCCTTCACCTGCCTGACGCAATTCTTCCGGAATCAGTTCGCCCGGATTTGAATCCAGCTTTTCAATCCAGATACCATCTTTATTGATTTTGCAACGGATGTTACGGTCGGCAGAGCAAGATACGCCCAGACCAACCGGACAAGAAGCACCGTGACGCGGCAGACGGATGATGCGCACATCGTGTGCATAATATTTACCACCGAACTGTGCACCCAAGCCAATGCGGTGAGCTTCTTCAAGCACTTGTTTTTCCAGTTCGATATCGCGGAATGCACGACCATATTCGTTACCTGTAGTAGGCAGTGTGTCATAGAAACGAGTAGAAGCCAGTTTCACAGTCAGCAGGTTCTTTTCAGCAGAAGTACCGCCAATCACGAAAGCGATGTGATAAGGAGGACAAGCAGCTGTACCCAAGGTCTTCATCTTTTCGACCAGGAACGGCACCAGCGTAGCCGGATTCAGGATAGCTTTCGTTTCCTGATACAAATAAGTCTTGTTGGCAGAACCACCACCCTTTGTAACGCAAAGGAATTCATACTCCATACCCTGAGTAGCTTCGATATCAATCTGAGCCGGCAGGTTGCAACGAGTATTCACCTCTTCGTACATGGTAAGCGGTGCATTCTGAGAATAACGCAGGTTTTCTTCTGTATAAGTTTTGTACACACCCAGAGAAAGCGCTTCTTCGTCACAATATCCGGTCCATACCTGCTGTCCTTTTTCACCGTGGATAATCGCCGTACCGGTATCCTGGCAGAAAGGAAGTACGCCCTTAGCTGCTACTTCTGCATTGCGCAGGAAAGTCAAGGCTACATACTTGTCGTTGTCGCTTGCTTCCGGATCAGTCAGAATCTTTGCGACCTGTTCGTTGTGAGAGCGGCGCAACATGAAAGAAACGTCGCGGAAAGCCGCATTGGCCATCGCTGTCAAACCTTCCTTTTCGATTTTCAGGATGGGTTTTCCTTCAAACTCGCTTACAGATACATAATCTTTGGTAAGCAAATAGTATTCAGTCGTATCTTTGCCACGTTCAAACATTGGCTGATACTTGAATTCGGGTGTTGCCATATTACATTAAATTAATTGTTAGTTATTGTGGACACAAAGTTACAAAGTATTATCGAAATTTTTCCTTAATTCATCCAAAAAGTTATCGGCAATCCGCTTTACTCTTCCACCGCACGAAGCAAATCTTTCTGCAACACGTCCACTCCCGGGAAACCCACATAGCGCGCCTGCAACTTTCCATCATGGCTGATAATCAGATAGGCAGGAATGCCAGTCACCCCATACGAACTGCAAAGGTAGTTCCATTGTGCGTCCGTCAGCCGGTAATGTACCCCTGTCATCTTGGAAAGGCTGGACTTCCAGATAGTCTCCGGCGAAGAAGGGCCGGTCAAGTAAATATACACAATGTCTTTGGAAGACAAACCTCTTTTCAGAGGTACCATGGCCTGCATGCTTTTCCGACACGGACCACACCAAGTGGCCCAGAAATCCACCAGAATAGCCCGACCTTTATGGGGTGCGATAATCCGCGGAAGGATATCAGCTCCTTCCACCTGCGTAGCCAGCGAAGCAATTATGGCTTCCTTGGTGGATTCTACCCGTGCCGCATTTAGTTGCAAAGCCTGTGCAACCGCTTCCACATACGTGCGAATTTCCGGGAAGTCCACTGTCTTGAGCACCTTCCGGTCATCCGAAGTCAAGGAAGAAGCAGCAAGCAAGTGCTCACACACCGGTCTGACTTTATCATAATCAGCCTTTAGCTTCGCTGCAATTTCCGATTGCTCCATCAATCCTTTTTCCACAGCCCGATATGCCTCCAAGGCTGATTTGTTTCCACAAGACAATTCCCGGTTTATCGTTTCGGCCTCTCCGTCAAACCAAGCCTTTTCCTTTTTCTCATAATGCTTTCCCAGCAAGTGAGAGGCCGACATACTCAGACGAGGCAGGTTGACATACACAGTCAATTCTTCTCCAGGAACCAAGAAAAGAGGTAAAACGGCCCCGTTCAGCCTCAATAAAGTCAGAGTAGGCTGCAACAAATCTGTTTCCAGATGAAAGAAACCATCCTGACGGACTTTTACCGGCACATTCCATTCCTTCGGGAAAAGACCATCGTCGTACACCAACTCCGGAAACAAAGACATCTTGGCTTCATATCCCAAAAGGTATCCGTTCACCACGGCCTTGCCAGCCGACAATCCCGGTTCGGGTAATTCATTCTGGCGGGCCGGATTTTCCGACGTCAGAAAGTTCGGCACATATACATAGGGCTCTTTCCGGCTCAACTGAATACCGAAGATGTTCCACCCCATTTCCGGTTCCACGAAATCCACCTCATGCACATCCGGCTGCAACGGTGCAAAAGAAAGGGTCACCTCCAATCTTCCGTCTTCTCCAATCACTTCCGGTTCTGTCACTCCGTCAATGGATATTTTATCCGCCTCGCGCAAACGGGCCACTACCCCATTCGCTCCTTTCAACATGGCCTGGGAAGAGATGACGAGCGGAGTGCCGGGCTTACCATACATCACCGCATCCACCTGCGTCTGTTCATCAGTCAGAATCATCCGCTTGAACTCTATTTCCGTGGTATTCGACAAGACAAAACCTGGAAACTCCAACACTTTCTTCCGCCCTGCCTGTACCTGTAAGCTCATCAGGCATAAACAAAGTAAACATATATATCCGTATATATTCTTCATACACAGGCCCTCCTGTATTTACAACAAATCCTTCAGACGTTCTATCAATTCGTTTCCAAGTGCAGTTTTCACCTTGATATGTTCAAGCACAGCCGTCACGAACGGATTACTTTCGAACACGCCCCGCACTTCTTCAAAGTCACGTACTTTTTCCTCGCTGCTTCCATCGGCCCCAAATCCAGTCATGGAGGTCAGCGAAAATTCTTTCTTGGCATCTTCATATACCATTTTATCGAGTCCAACCACTGCCTTTTGCCACTGGTGCACGATGGACACAATATCTGCTGCCGTCACTTCGTCGGCCTGCAAGCCGTAAAACTCCAGCATTTTTTCATAAGCCCACGTCCATTCATAGATGTAATAATGGGAGTGCATATCCGCAAAACGGCTGTGTATCTCATCTACAGATGTCAACCGCCCGCACTCAATATCCTCCATTAACCGTTCAATCTCGCTTTTCGGTGCAATCAATCCGGAGATATCGACCCATTCTCCCGTACCGACCGGAGTGTCCGGTAACAACCGTTTCCGGATTTCTTCATCAGAAGTAAAATGGATATTTTCCAAGCGCTTAATCACGGAATTACCCAAAAACTTGTGAATCGCCGTTTCGTAGAACTTAATTCCTTTGTTCAAGGAAGAGTTCTTGATCTTCGCGCTCTGATAGGAATAGATTTCCGAAGTCTCTCCCGATACCCGGGCCAACTCCTTCAGAATCCGGCATCCGGCCATCATCTTCTGAATGGTATACGGGCTCAGCAAGTTGTAATTAATCTGGTCCAACCGGTTCGGGTCTTTCCGCTTGTCACGTTTGGGCCATTTCTGCGCATCGCGAATGGTACCCACACTCCGCAAATTGACCCCCGGTACCAGATACGTGGTATTTTTCTCCTCTATCAAATAAGAAAAAGGCAGATTGGAAGTGTCCGGATGCGTTACATGACGCCCCATCACCAATGAAAAGGCACCAATACGAGCCGGCCACAACACATAAGAATCAGAGGTCGTCTTGGCCCCCCGTTCCAGCGTTCCCTGATGAATCGGCCCCAGCTTGTACATGTGATTGCTTTGGTTTGAACCCGAACCCGCATTCATGAACGAGAACATACCTGCAATCAATAAAGTCGATTTATGATGTGTCACCGTGAAAGGTCCTGCAAAAATGGCACAAGCCTCTCCGTTTTCTTCCTGACAGTTGCTGAAGAACAACGAATCGGAAGCCGAATACGTGTGTCCCAGATGACACGCCTGCCCCACAAAGCAGCGGGTCAGCATAGTACCATCTTCCACGTGAGAGCCACTTGAAATAATGAAATCATCGCACACCACTCCGTAACCGATATGCACCGGAGCCGCCTCATTACTGTTCACGCTTCCGTTCTTCAAACGCCCGGCCCCTTCCACCTGACAATAATCGCCAATCCGCACATTCTTGATGTAACCCGCATTAACAATCGTGACATGATGTCCAATCGTTCCCGTCTCCGAAGCATGCTCTTCTGAATAGGCCTCGATAATCTGCCGCATTTTCTCAATCAGCGCCGGACGATGGCGGTAAAGCGCCATGATATAGGCCTGATGGGCCGACAGACGGTCGTGTATGATCACCTCACGTCCTCCCGTTTCATTCAGGACCGAAACCTCCACCCCATTTCCAAAACGGCTCCGACAATCAACCAGAATAATATCCACATTCTCGATAAAGGTATCCTGTCCGATTTCGTAATTGGCAATATAATTCTTGACATTTTCAATATAACAATTATCCCCCACCGACACATTGTGCAGGGTAGCATAATACAATCCCGAATGCTTGGCTATCCCGCCTGCCAGTGTAAACTCTTTTTCAAAGACTCCCAGCCGTACTTTTCCCGAAAAGCGGGTATGATGGATATGATCTGTTCGGAAGCCCTCAGCCACTTCTACGCTCTTCCAGGCGGAAGCCACACAATGCTGTGCCTCCAGTCGCGCAATTTCTTCTTGTGTCAGTGAACGATAGTGTTGTGTCATCTTTTATCTTTTTGGTCGGTTATTCTTCGTCGTAGGTCTGATACAGAAAATCATTGTAAGGATATTTCTGCACATGCAGTTCCCTTACCTTTTTATATAATAGGTCGCGGAACTGTTCGATGTTGGTCTTCTCCCGGGCAGAAATGAAAATGCAGTTGTCGTTCAATTTCGCCATCCAAGTATGCATCAGTTCCTCCAACGTGATATTTTCTTTTGTCTTCGGAGTCAGGTCGTCTTCTGCCTTCTCCACATAGGTATAGGCATCCACCTTATTAAATACAATCATACTCGGTTTCCCACCTGCTCCCAAATCGGCAATGGTCTTTTCCACCACCTGAATCTGTTCTTCAAAATCCGGATGAGAAATATCAACCACGTGTACCAACAAATCAGCTTCACGCACCTCGTCCAACGTCGACTTGAACGAATCGACCAGGTCAGTCGGCAATTTCCGAATGAATCCAACCGTATCGGACAACAGGAAAGGAAGATTCTCGATAATCACCTTGCGCACTGTGGTGTCCAGCGTGGCGAACAGTTTGTTTTCCGCAAACACATCACTCTTTGCCAGCAGATTCATCAACGTAGATTTTCCCACATTGGTATATCCCACCAGCGCCACACGAATCAAGCGTCCGCGGTTCTTACGCTGAGTGGATTTCTGTGTATCAATTTCAGCCAGACGCTGCTTCAGCAAGGCCATTCGGTTCAAGATGATACGGCGGTCCATTTCCAGCTGAGTTTCACCCGGGCCGCGCAAACCCACGGAACCTTTACCACCTCCAGCACCGGAACCACCTCCCTGACGTTCCAAGTGTGTCCACAAACGCTGCAAACGCGGAAGCATGTATTTATATTGCGCCAGTTCCACCTGCGTCTTGGCATTGGCCGTCTGTGCCCGCATGGCAAAAATATCCAGGATTAATGAAGTACGGTCAAGTATTTTGACTTTCAGCTCATTTTCAATGTTACGGATTTGCTTCGCCGAGAGCTCGTCATCGAAAATCACCATTCCGATTTCAGTCTCCTCATTTTCATTCTGAACAGCCAAGTATTCTTTGATTTCCTGTAATTTACCCTTTCCTACATACGTCACAGAGTTAGGGGTGTCCAACTTCTGGGTGAAGCGTTTCACCACCTCCGCCCCTGCCGTCTCCGCCAGGAAAGCCAGTTCGTCCAAGTATTCATTGGTCTTACGTTCATTCTGAGTCTGGGTTATCAAACCCACCAGCGCAGCCTTTTCGGTCTGCGCATCCGATATCACAAATTCCTTCATTCAGTGTAAATCTAATTTCTATATGTCGCAAATATACAGAAAAAGAGCGCACCCCATTACAAGATGCGCTCTTTTTTATTTCATTAATCCCTACTTGTTCAAGTCCGGATTCATCAATTCCTCACTTTGCGGGATAGGCCAGATATAGCCGTTGCTCTGCGGGGTAATCTGTACTTTCCGCTCAAAGTTCGCTCCACGGCGCAACACGTCAATTCCACGCATTGCTTCACCGATAAACTCCAGACGACGTTCATTGTAAACAGCCTGCTTCAACCCCTCACCCGACAAGCGATCGATATCCAACTGATTGCTTGCTGCCGGCAAAGAACGGAAACGCACCTGTTTCAAGCATTCCCGAGCTTGTGCTTCATTCTCCGTTCCACCCAAGTTGACATAACATTCAGCCAGATTCAGCAAGGTTTCCGCATATCGGAAAATCGGAGCCCAGTCCAATTTTTGTGCCGCATCGGTAAACTTCATCAGCTGATTCTTGTCATTCTTCATCTGCACACGGGCATCTTCCACTGCATTGTAATTCGGCTTGCTCATAATACCATTTTCCATGTCTACCCACAGAATCGTATTCTTGGCATGATAATACTCAGCCAAACCCTGCTGCGTATTCGGACGGTTTGTTTCTTTCATCGGCAGAGAAAAAATCGTTTCATCCGTATAATAAGGTGCCTTAAACAAATCAGCAAACTTTGGAGTCAGTTCATAACCTGAAACCAATTTTCCGACCTTCACCGCTTCTGTCCAATTGTTCATCGCCATATACACACGCATTTTCAACATGTAGGCAGCCGCTTGTGTGGCACGTGTCACAGTCTCTTCGCTTGCTGCTGTCTTTACAGGCAGAGCATTGACATTCTCCAAATCTGAAAGAATCTGCTCGTACACTTCTTTCACCGTGGAACGCTTCAAGGCATTGTTTTCTCCGTCTTTTTCCGCTTTCAGGCGCAAAGGTACAGATTTCGCTTCCGGAGCAATCACATAAGGAGTAGCATATAAATTGTTCAAATAATAATAAGCAAAAGCACGTACAAACTTAGCCTCGGCCTTGTACTGTTCATATTTTTCACCAGCTACTTCCTTCGCCTTTTCTAATTCCTCTAAAAAAGTATTGGCACGGTTAATAGCCGCATACGCCATACTCCAAGTCACCGTGTTTTCTGCATCTGTTTTACCTACATTAAATTTATAGGTATTGGCCAGTGTGACGAGATTCGGATCTGCGTTCACAATATCCTCACTCCGGTTATCAAATACCAGATAGGTCTTGCCTCCCATAAAAGAATTCGACGCATCATTTTTTAACGAACCATACAATCCCAACATAGTTGCTTCCAGACGGTCTGCATTATTGTAAATGTCGCCCGGCTCAATGTACAAAGGTGGTTCCTGATCCAAGAAACTACTGCTACAGCTGCTCAATGCAGCTCCAGCCAACAAGATTGAATATACAATATATTTTTTCATTATAATCTGCGTTTTTTTAAGTCTAACAATCAAAATGCCAAGTTCACACCGAATGTGTATGTACGCGCCTGTGGCAATGTATTCTTATCCGTACCCGGAGCCAGCGTTGCATTTGTCGTGTTCGACATCACCTCCGGATCCATTCCCGAATAGCCTGTGAGAACGAACAAGTTCTGCACCTGCGCGTAAACACGCAGCTTGCTGATTCCGATTGCACTGGCCCAGTGTTTTGTATTGAAAGTATAACCCAAGGAAATATTCTTCAAACGCAAGTAATCTCCCTTCTCCACCCATTGCGTGATAGGCATGGCCGAACCATTGGAATAATTGTCACCATATATTGGTTTAGGGAACATCGCATTCTTTCTTTCCGGAGTCCAGTAGTTCTGAAGCACCTCCTTCGAATTGTTCCAATAACGCATGTCGCTGACAGTAGCCTTCGTACCATTATATATATAATTTCCACCCGAGAACTGGAAGAACAACGACAGGTCAAAGTTCTTGTAAGAGAAATTATTGCTCCATCCACCGTACCAAGTAGGCAAAGTATTACCACTGATGACAGGCTTTAGGGTCCCCTCATAAGGTGTTCCATCCTCATGCATCCAGCGTGCTTCAGAAGAATGGTCGTACAACAGGCGCTCCCCATTTTCACCATAGAACACGCGAAGTCCGGTTTCCGGATCCACTCCGCCAGTCGGTGTCAGATACAACTGACCGATAGATTTGCCGGGAACAGTTATGTTTGTAATTTCCACTCCGCTGGCATCCCCTTTGATGATATTTTCCAGACCGTTTGCCAAAGCAACCACCTTATTGCGAGTAGTTGTAATATTGAAGCTGGTATTCCATTTGAAAGGCCCGTCACGAAGGATATCCGCCGAAACAGTGATTTCCACTCCCGAATTGGTCATCTTTCCCGCATTGGTAGTCAGGATATTCCCCGGAAGCCCCTTTGAAGGAGCCTGCGGCACATCCAAAATCAAATCGGACGACTTGGTATAGAAATAATCGAAATCAATATCGATGCGATCAAGCACACGGGCACTGAAACCTACGTCATATTTTTCAGAAGATTCCCATTTCAGATTCGGGTCTGCAATTTTAGCCAGACGATAAGAGCCCTGAGAACCATAATAATAAGGTGAATAGAAAGAACGTGAAGCATAGTCACTGATGTTCGTATTACCGACAACTCCATAACTACCCTTTATTTTCAAATCATCCACCACATGCTTGAGTGGCTGGAAGAACCGTTCTTCCGACACGCGCCATGCAGCCGATACGCCGCCGAAGTTACCCCAGCGATTGTTCTTGCTCAATGCCGAAAGGCCATCACGACGGAAATTCACAGAAAGCATGTATTTGGAGGCAAAGTCATAATTGACACGTCCGAAGTAAGATACCATGGAACTCTTTGACAGGTCACCCGAAGCCGTGGCATTGGCATAAGTTCCCTGGAAATTGGTGAACTTATCATCCTGCAAGCCCGTACGAGCCGCATCCCATTCACTGTAACTGCTCTCCGTAGCTTCCATACCCACCAAGAAATTAAAATGGTGCCGGTTTGCCATCACATCATACGTAGCCGTATTGGTCCAAGTCCAGATACTGCTGTGCACAGCCGCATTGAAAGCATATCCTCCGTTATTCACTCCGTCACCATGATTCGGCGACCAGAAACGAGAATTCTCGATACGGGCATCATCAATATTATACTGCGTTTTCAAAACAAGTCCTTTCACCGGAGTCACTTCCGCAAAGAAGCTGCTCAGGATACGATTCACATCCACATTAGTCTTGTTACCCAGTTCCACCAATGCCACCGGGTTGGAGAATGTGTTCATCACTGCATTCGGTCCATACCCCAACACACCCAACGAGCGGTCATAATATCCTTTTCCGTTCTCATCATAAATAGGAATATTAGGGGAATTGGCCAAAGCCATACGGGGGAAACCTCCCACGGCAAAATTCGAGCCATTACGGGCTGCATCCACCTGAGCCGTAGAGCTGACATTCACACTCGAGTTCATGCCAATCTTCAACCAATCCGTCACCGTAGCCACGATGTTGGCTTTACCCCCCAAACGTTTGTAGCTGTCACCCACAACAATACCCTTCTGCGTATTGTAGTTGGCCGACATATAATACTTCACTTTTTCAGTACCGCCACTCACTGCTACAGTCTGGTCCTGTGTAAATCCATTCTGGAATACCGCATCTGCCCAATTAGAGTCTACCCCCGGCATCAAGTTGAACGCTTTGTCGCCAAAGGCCGGATTGGCGATGAATGTACGGTCCATTTTTGCCAGCTCGGCAGCCACATCCGTACCGTATGCATTACGAACCGCCATGTTCTTAAAGTCCACATACTCCTGCGCATTCATCATGTCGATGAACTTGGTACGATTGGAAAAACCCACAGAAGCGTCATACGTCACTTTCGCTTTCCCACTGCCACCCTGTTTGGTGGTAATCAGCACGACCCCGTTTGCAGCACGTGAACCATAAAGAGCTGCTGCTGCTGCATCCTTCAACACATCAATTGAAAGAATATCGGCTGGATTGATATCGGCCAACGCATTGGCGTTACCCAATCCTCCTCCCAAGTCACCCGACTGAATCGGCATACCGTCTACCACGTACAAAGGAGATGTACCTGAGGTAATTGAATTCACACCACGGATATGCACTACCGGTGCCTGGCCTACACCTCCTGAAGGAGTCGTCACATTCAAACCTGAAGCACGTCCCTGCATCATCTGGTCCAGACTGGTGTTGGGCACATCCTTCAACGCATCGTTACGGATAGAGGCCACCGAGGCTGTCACCGTGCGTGCACTCTGCGTACCATACGCCACTACAACCACTTCGTCCAAAGCCTGCGCATCCGACTTCAGCACCACATTTACCACCGACTTCACAGGTACTTCCTGACTCTGCAAGCCGATAAAAGAAACAACCAGGAATTTTGCCGAGGCCGGCACTCCAGTAATTGTAAAGTTTCCATCGATATCGGTCACTGTTCCTACAGTCGTACCCTTTACCAATACCGATGCGCCCACTACCGGCAGTCCGTCTTCATCGGACGTTACATTACCGGTCACTTGAGAAATCTGGGCATTAGACAGACCAATCCCTATCAGGAGAAAGGTCACGAACCACGTGATTTTTTTCTTCATAAAATCTCTCTTTAGTTTAGTTAAGTTAAACAAGTATGTTTTCACAAACGGGCTGCTAAAATAATAAACTAAGGAGAATAAGTCAAACAGAGGGTATTCTTACACTTATTCCATAGGCAGGAAACAAAATAATATTAAAAATAGATAAATAAATGATTCTTAAGGACTTGTATATATTTACCTATATTTATACAAACCGAATATAAATAAAATAAAATTGCATATATTTTGCATTATTAACAAGATGATTCATATAAAAAGACCATATTTTAATGGGATATTACCAAAGAAGGAGGTATATCCATGAAAAGATATACCTCCTTCTTCCTCTTAGTTTATCTTACGAATTACACTGAAGGTTGCGGAGCTGCCGGATTATTGTCGGCTTCCGTAATACCCTTGTTGGTTTCCATTTCACATTGTGGAATACGGTAAATCATAATCTGAGATTCCGGCTCCAGATTGAACTGAACGATAGCCGCATAGTTTGTTCCCTTACGAATGATTGGCTTCTTCAGACGCAGAATATCAAACAACGCGAAACCTTCACCCCATAACTCCATACGACGCTGCAACCAGATTTCATCCTGCATAGCTTCTGCAGAAGAAGCGTTGCATACGTATGACGGATTACGATAAGTCTTCACGAAATTCTCCAATGTCTGTTTAGCCGTAGGCAGGTCTCCAGACATTGCTTCACCTTCTGCCTTGATCAGATACATTTCTTCCACACGCATCAGTGGCCAGTCTTGTGAGTTAGTGGTATTACCCATTACATCCTGATACGGACCAAATTTCACATTGGTATAAGGAGCCAAACCAAAATAATCAATCACAGGAATACCTCCCACCGTTTTATTGTCCACCAAAGTAGAAGTTGTATCCGGAGAAATAAACCACTGTTTGCGGATATCTGTAGCAGGAATCTGATCATACAATGCAGAGCTTACATAACGGAAAGAACCCGTCAGTGTGGTATAACCGTTTCCAGTCAGTGAACACAAGTGAGAAGGCCAGTTGATAATACCTGTGGTAACCACATCATTATCTGGAGTAATCAACACTCCCCACAACCAAGAATCGGCAGAAGCTGAATTGAATGTCGGATTAGACACTTCGCTGAGCGACTGAGGTGTTCCACCTTCAATGGCTTTTGCTGCATCCTTCGCCGCGTCTGCCCAATTCTGCATCAACAAGTTTGCACGAGCTCGCAAACCATAAGCCGTAGCTTCATCTATTTTATCCTTTGATGAACCATTGTCATAACCAGCCAACAAGGTAACCGCCTCATTCAAATCTTTCATAATCTGGTCATAAACCTGCTGAACTGTCGCACGAGGATTGTTCTGCATCTCCTCTTCCGTCATATTCTCAGTGATAATAGGCACGCACAATGCATTTTCATGCCCTTTATAAGTAAACTGATAAATCTGAGCCAGGTTCATCAAATCGTATGCACGAGCCGCCAAGGCCTGTCCACGATAAACCAACATGGTTTCATCTTTCGTACCTTCCGTCAGCACAAGCACATCATTGGCAGTTTTCATATGATTGTAGAAAGTTTTCCAAATCAATTCATCTCCTGCACTTGTATAAAGACGGTCTGAATAATTCTGTGCTGTAGCAAACCAGTTATAACCTGAAGTTGTACAAGGCATATCCTGTCCACCCTGTTCCAGGAACTGACTTACAGCAGCTACTCCATAGTCATTATGATAGGTAGTAGCATCATCCGAAATCGTTCCGAATGTATTCAATTTCGCAGCCATCGCATTGACACCTGCCACAACCATGTTCGGACGCTTGCTTATAATTTCCTCGTTCTGCCCATCTCCAACATACTGGCCTTCCGGAAGCTTATCCAGGTCACAGGAAGCCAGACATAAGGCAGCACCTACGAATACCAAATATTTATTTGTCTTTTTCATACGTTCTAAAACATTTAATTAATTAGAAATTCAATGAGATACCACCGGAAATTGTACGAATCGGTGAGTACACATTATCCGCAGCTACATAACCCTGACGTGGGTCGAGACCTTTACGGGCAGTCAGTAAAGCTACGTTATCTGCGACGAAATACAAACGGATACCATCAATCTTAATCTTACGAGTCAAAGATTTCGGCAGTGTATAACCGAATGTAATATTCTGCAAGCTCAAATAATCGGAGCTTGTCAACCAACGGTCAGACATATTTGAGGTGTACAAATCCTGCACATTCATACGCGGAATATCTGTATTCTTGTTTTCCGGAGTCCATGCTCTCAACATATCCACATGCCATGCTGCTCCCTGTGCATCCGTACTCATCAAGCTCTGGTAAGTATAGTCCAAGATACGTCCGCCCAACTGGTAAGCAAATGCAATAGAGAAATCAAAGCCTTTGAAAGTCAAGCTTGTGCCAAATCCACCATATACTTTCGGCAGGATGTCACCCGTAGCAAAACGGTTAGAAGATGCTTCAGTATAAGATGTGGTTACAGTCTCACCTGCTTCATTCGGTTCCAGCAACGCCCATTGGCTCTCACCTGTTTCAGGGTTCACCCCTGCATACTTCGGCAAATACAACTGGTACATAGATTCACCTTCACGGTAAATACGTGATCCGTCAATCAACTGACCATTCAGTTCAGGAGCCAGCTCCAACACTTCATTCTTGAAGTGAGTCAAGTTAAAGTTCACATCCCAAGTAAAGTCTTTTGTACTGAAGATATTAGAGTTCAAATCCAATTCCACACCACGGTTGATCATAGAACCGACATTTTCCGGGAAACGAGAATATCCCATAGACGGAGACACCGGCTTAAAGTAAAGCATGTCAGTCGTCTTACGTGAGAAATACTCTACCGTACCGCTCAATTTGCCACCCCAGAAAGTAAAGTCAAAACCGGTATTGAAACTATGAGAAGTTTCCCATGTGATTTCCGGATTACCTTTATAATACAAAGAAGTAGCAAAGTCACTGTTACTGTTGGACAGTGTATATTGGTCCATGTAAGGATAATAGTTACGATACAAACCACCTTCATACATCAGGTTATCGTTACCTTGCAAACCGTAACTAATCTTGAATTTCAACATGTCAATCCAAGTCTGGTCTGCCAGGAAGGATTCCTTGTTCATCAGCCAACCTGCACCGATTGACCAGAAGTTACCCCAACGATTATCCGGATGGAACACTGAAGAAGCATCACGACGATAAGATCCGGAAACAAAGTATTTTCCATCATAATCATACTGCACGCGGAACAACCATCCTTCAGTAGCATAATTGTTGGTGTAAGAAGAGTTATTCTGGTTCAAGATACCATTGTTCAGTTCCGGTACATCCGGGTTATAGATTTTTTCACGTGAACCATACAAATATTGATATTTGTAGTTATAGTTTTCATAACCGGCCAACACATCCAAATTGTGTACATTATTGAATGTCTTGTTATAGGTCAGCAAATACTGCAAGTTGGTGCTGAATGTACGCTGAGAAGCTACACTTACAATACCACCCACACCACTGGTTTCTGAGTACTGTCCATAATATGGGTTGACCATATTGGTATAGCGCACGTTATTTGCATCTACACCTACATTGATTTTAGCCTTAATTCCACCCCAGATGTCAATATCAGCAAACCATTTGCCACTGACTACATCACCGGCATATCGCATCATATCCAGCATGTAGCTGGCCAGCGGATTGGCATTCGGAATCACATTGTCACGAGAGAAGTTCGTATCAGAACCGTAGTCATAACGTTTGTATCCTCTTTCATCTATCATGATATTGCCTTCTGCGTCGCGAATATACATCGGATAGATAGCACCCATGATATTGGCTGCATAAAATGCATTGGCATTGGATGAACCTCCTTCTGTATCCTGTTCACGGCTGTCGTAATGAGTAAATGACACATTACCTCCCAGTTTCAACCAAGGTTTCACCTGATAATCAGCCTTCAAACGAGCAGAGTAACGCTGGAATCCAGAGTTAGGAACGATACCTTGATCATCCAAGTAGCCGGCAGACATGTAATAGTTCATTTTTTCAGTAGCCCCACTGACACTCAGATTGTATTCCTGACGCATGTTGTTTTCAAACAATTCATCACTCCAGTTATCCGGTCTATAATAATATGTACCATCAGAATAACCCAAAGTAGCATTTGGATTCAATTTGCCATCCATGCCAATCAACTGTTCTCCGTTAGGTACGGTGAAAACCTGATATCCTAAATAAGATGAAGACAACATAGCCTGGTTAGCATATTTATTGGCTGCTACCAAATCACCCGCAGCTGCATATCCTTTCAGGTCACCATTGTAAATGGCAGAATAAGCCATTTCATAGAACTTGCCCGGATCCTGTACAGTCTCATAAGAAGGAACTCCACGCTTGTTGACACCCCATTTTGCATCGAATGTCACCCGTGCATCTCCCGTCTTACCACGTTTGGTAGTAATCAAAATGACACCGTTGGCACCACGGGCACCATACAATGCATTGGAAGCCGCATCCTTCAATACAGTCATAGACTCGATATCAGAAGAGTTGATAGCAGAGATTTCTCCATCATAAGGTACTCCATCCACTACATACAACGGCGTATTGCTTGCTGAAATAGACCCGATACCACGAATACGTACAGTAGCATCCTTACCTGGCTGACCTGTACTACTTGTAGTCTGTACACCCGCAACCTGACCAGCCAACGCATTCGTCACATTTGACGTCTGACGAGAAGTAATCTTTTCATTTTTGATTGTAGATGCAGAACCTGTGAAAGCTGATTTCTTTGCCGTACCGTAAGCCACAACCATCACTTCATCAAGCTGCTCTGAATCAGATTTCAACACCACTTTTACCATCGGAGCTATTTTCACTTCCTGTGACTGCATTCCGATGAAGGAAATGACCAAAGTTCCCGCGGAACTAGAACCATAAATAAACAACTGATAAACAATAGATTACAAAACTTTTAATCTATACACAGGCCACGACTAACCATTCGTAATGGTGAAAATTATATTGGTTTTCTACCTTGTTTTTACTTATAAAAATAGAAATCTAACAATATTAATTTATAACTTGTTCGTTATGTTCTACGTTTCGCATGTGGAAAACGTATGTTTCCCAATGCGAAAACGTACGTTTTTCTATAGGAAAACATACGTTTCTGCGTCGGGAAACATAAAATGTAACAAGATGTTATTCCATTACTGTCTATGTCTTTTCATGTTTTCCTATCTCCTTGATGAAATAGCCATATACCTTTATATATAGAATACTAGAATTTACATTTCTTCAGGTCCTTGATGATTGTACCGGAAAATATCTCGCTGTAACCTTGGGTAGTTTTCACACTTTGGTGCCCCAATAGCTTTTGAACGGTAGTGATTTGTGCTCCATTATATATCAGAAGCGTGGCATTAGTATGACGGGCAGTATGAAATGAGAAATGTTTGTCTATTTTCGCCATCACTCCTATTCTCTTCAGATCTTTATTGACCGATGAATTTGATTTCAGGTGAAAGAAATAATGTAAACTGTGCTTATATTCTTGTAAAATAAGAAGAGCTTTTCCTTGGAATAATAAATATAAAGGTATGCTAACTTCCGTATTGGTTTTCACAGTCTTAAACATCAACCATTTCTGACCTTTTACTTTTACTATATTTTTTTCATCAAGGTGTATGAAATCTGAATACCGAATCCCTGTATAACAGCAAAATAAAAAAGCTTTCAGACTATGAACCAACGACTCGGAAACAAGTGAAAGATCCAGCTGTTCCAACTTTCGGATTTCTTCAGGCAACAAGAAAGTGTGTTTGCTTTGCGTGGTTTTTATCTGGTAATTTTTGAAAGGATAGTGTTCTGCCATCATATATCCTCTTTTGATGGCTTCATTGACAAATGTTCTCAGCTGCCGTAAGTGTTTAGCAATTGTGTTAGTCTCATACATTCTTTGTCTCATGAAATTTTCAAATTCTTGAAGAAATGAATAGGTAATGTCTGCAAAGTCAATGGAGGGATAGAAATGATTTAACAAGTCTAGGGTAGTCAATAGATTCTTTTTTGTATTCTCTTTACGGGATGATTGTTCTACCCAGTTTCTACCAAAACGGAAAAACGTTATTTTTTCTGCTTGTGACTGTATCCTGAGATTTCGGAAAGCAGATAGGCTGACAGTGATGCCACGTTTCCAGTATTTCAATTCTTCCCATTGCAGTTCCAATAAAAATTCCTCCAGCATTCTATTCAGTTCTTCCGCTTGAGGATGGTGGATGATTTTGCTGTGATAACTATCCCACTGGTGAGGGTTTACATATATTCCTGACGAAATGTAAATTTTTTTACGGTTTTGATATACTTCCACTTGGATGAGAGCTTCTCCACGTCTGTTTAACTTCTTTTTACGGTTGTATACCAAACGGAAACGGATTTTGTTCATACTATGTGATTTTTTAAAGAATATGCAAATAATATGCAATTAAAAACGCTTTTATTACATATACATACCTAATTTGATTTAAATTAGAAGAAAGAAACTCATATATGGAAAAGATTTATATTTCGTTATAGCAAAAAATGTAACGGGTAAAAAAGCACAACAATTACTTAAGAAAAACACACTTTTGCGCAAAACCACTCCGGATAAGTGTTAAAAAGCAACTTTTTGGCGGATTTTTCTTGAAAAAGGTATAAATATTTAAAATTATATCACTACTTTTGCGTCTTGTTAGAGTGAATGAATTTTTATTAATGTAAAGTTAAACTTTAAGAGAGATTTTTATGAAAAGAAAATTGATGCTGTTAATGACCTGCCTGATGATAGGTATTGGTCTGGTAAACGCTCAGATTTCGAAAGTAACTGGTAATGTTACTTCTGAAGAAGATGGTTTACCTGTAGTGGGCGCATCAGTATTGGTAAAAGGTACTACTGTAGGTACTGTTACCGACATTGATGGTAATTTTACGTTGACTAACGTACCAAGTTCCGCGGGAACTTTGGTCATTTCCTTCATCGGAATGCAGGCGCAGGAAGTGAAGATCAAGCCTGTCGTAAAAGTGGCGTTGAAGTCTGATGCTGAACAGCTTGACGAAGTGGTAGTGACTGCAATGGGTATCAAACGAGACCGTAAAGCGTTGGGCTATGCAGCACAGGATTTAAAATCTGATGAATTAAGTAAAAGTGGTACAACTTCTTTGGCTAATGCTATTCAAGGTAAGTTGACTGGAGTTGAAGTCCGCCAGTCTTCTGGTGCACCGGGAGCTTCTTCACAAATTATTATCCGTGGTGCCCGTTCGTTTGATGGGAACAACCAGCCATTGTATGTCATTGATGGTATGCCGATTAATACTTCTGCCGACTTCGATACCGGAAGTTCTGTAACAGGTGCGAACTATGCCGACCGTAGCATTGATATCAATCCTGAGGATATTGAAACAATCAACGTACTTAAAGGACAGGCTGCTTCTGCCTTATACGGTATCCGTGCTTCCAACGGTGTGATTGTAATCACAACCAAACGTGGGGCAAAAAACAGCTTGAACAAACCAGCTGTCACTATCTCTACAAACTTAAGTGCTCAACGGGTGTCAAGAAAGTTTGAACGCCAGACAGTGTATGCACAGGGTGACAATATCAGTGCATATAACCCCTCTTCTTCCAGCACATGGGGACCTAAAATCAGCGATTTGCCTAACGATCCTGTTTATGGAGGTAATGCAAATAATGATTATACTGCTAAATATGGCATGCACGAAGGTCAATATTATAACACCCAGCGTGCAAAAGCGGGACTGGATGGTTGGACTACTCCTCAAATTTATGACAATGTAGGTGATTTCCTTGGTACAGGTTTCACTGAAAATACCAATGTGAACATATCTCAGAGCCTTAATGGAGTGAATTATTCATTTGGTCTGAACAACTCTTATCAGAATGGTATTATCCCATCTACTGGAATGAACCGTTGGGGAGCAAGAGGATTGGTTGACTGGAAAATCAATGATGAATGGAATACTGGTTTTTCTGCAAACTATTCTTCTACAAAGATTACTTCAGCTCCGGGTGCCAACGACGGTATCATGAATGTGGTTTATTCGGCTCCGGCAGAATATGACTTGAAAGGTATTCCGACCCATGCTCCGGGAGATGTCACCAATCAGGTATTGTTCCGTTCAACTTCTTTCGTGAACCCCTACTGGTGGGCAGACAACAATGAATACTTACAGCATACGAACCGTGTGTTCGGAAATGCTTACCTTGAATACCAACCCAAATTGAACTGGGGAGATGGATTTACATTGAAGTTCCGTGAACAGGCAGGTTTGGATATCTGGACATCCAACTATTCAGATGTAAGAGAAATGGGTTCAACCACTGCTTTGACCGGAGGTGATATTGAAAATTATGGTTCTCAGCACAACGTATTCAATAACTTGTTTACCATCAATTTTGACGGACGCTTCGGGAATGAAGACGAATGGGGTCTGAATATCATCTTAGGTAATGAATTCAATGATGAGAATATCCGTACCTGGGACTATTATGCAAGTAATTTCAATTTCCCCGGATTTACCACTATCGGAAATGCCACCAACCTGGCTTCTGCCACTGAATATACCAGACGGGAACGTACGGTCGGTTTCTTTGGAAGTGCATCTGTATCATGGAAAGACCAGCTGTATCTGACTGTGACAGGACGTAATGACTATGTATCTACAATGCCTAGAGGTAGCCGTAGCTTCTTCTATCCTTCTGTATCTTTGGGATGGGAATTCACCAAACTGCCTTTCCTTGAAGGTAACAGTGTAATCAACTATGGTAAATTAAGAGGTTCATTTGCACAAGTCGGTCAGGCTGGAAATTATTACAATAATTTCTATTATACCCCATCTTATGGCGGAGGTTTCTTAGCCTATACTCCGGTGTCTTATCCTCTTCCAAGCGGAGTTTCATCATACGTTCCCTACTATGTGGTCTATGATGAAAACCTCAAGCCACAGAACACCGTAAACTATGAAGCCGGTATCGATTTGCATCTGTTCAACAGCAGAATCAAAATGGAATATACGTATAGCTTACAGAACGTAAAAGACCAGATATTCTCTGTACCGACAGATGGAACAATCGGTTATCAGTATATGATGACCAATGCAGGAAAGATGCGTACACATGCGCATGAATTCTCTATCAATGCAGCTATTTTGCAGAGTAAAGATTATGACTTGAACTTAGGTATCAACTTCACTCGGATTATTAATAAGGTAGTAGAACTGGCTCCGGGTGTAGAATCTATCATGCTGGGTGGTTTTGTGGAACCGCAAATCAGAGCTCAGGCAGGATGTACATATCCGAACATTTATGGCGCTGCATTCAAACGTGACAATGAAGGAAACCTTCTCTTGCTTAACGGCCTGCCACAAGCTACAGGAGACAGTCAGAACTTGGGTAACTGTTCACCTGACTTCACCACAGGTATCACTTTCGGCGGACGTTACAAACGTCTTTCTTTGGAAACCACATGGAGCTGGCAGCAAGGTGGTAAAATGTATCATGGTACAAACATGACATTGAACTATTTCGGTGCAACCAAGGAATCTCTCAATTATCATGAAGGAACGATGGTGGCAGAAGGAATCGATGAAGCTACGGGAGAAAAGAATACGGTTGAGGTCAGCAAGCAAGCCTACTATCAGGCCTATTACAATATTTCTGAATCAGGTATCTATGATACCAGCTTCGTGAAATTGCGTGACGTCACACTGACTTACCAGTTGCCTAAGATGGGTATATTCGATATTTCAGTTTATGGATTTGCCCGTAATATCTTGGTTTGGGCCAACTTGCCTAATTTCGACCCGGAATCATCACAGGGTAACAATAACATGAGTGGATATTTTGAACGTTTCTCTGTGCCTAATACTTCAAGCTTTGGCGGTGGACTTACTATTAAATTTTAATATAAATACGATTCGAACATGAAGAAATATATATTATCCGTTTTGTCTGTTGCATTTCTCGGACTGACATCTTGTACCGAGGATATAATGGACGATATCAACAAAGATAATCAGCATCCTGCTCCCGAAAACGTGTCAGCCGCACTTCAGCTGACAGATGCAATCATGGCCACAGGTTTCAGCACCGTTTCTGGGGATTATGCTTTTTATCTCTCTTCTCTCAATGAGCAAGAAATTGGCGTAGGAAACAATCAGCTGATGAGAGCAGAACTGCGCAATTCCTCTGAATGGGCTGCGTCTACAACCTTTAATAATGTCTGGAATTCCACATACGGAAATCTGATGAATATCCGTCAGATGATTGAAAAAATCAATACCGGAACGCAAGGAAATGCTGGCAAATATGATTTGTTGGGTATGGCACAAGTTCTGGAAGCTCTGAATTTTGGAGTATTGACAGACATGCATGGAGATATTCCTTATAGCGAGGCTTTGCTGGGACAAGAAAATCTCCAGCCTAAACTGGATGCACAAAAGGATGTGTATGCTGGTATATTAAAGACATTGGAAGATGCTATCAGCAATCTTGAAAAAGGAAAAGATTTAAAGTCTGCCGGAAATCAAGACATTGCGTTTAAAAATGACAATGAACAATGGATGGCCACAGCATACGCTTTAAAGGCTCGCTATTTAATTCATCAACTGGCTGTAACCGAAGATAGAAATGCTTTATTGGCAGAGGTAAAGGCTGCCGCTGGGAAAGCTGTCGAACTGGGTTTCAAAGGATTCATGATTAAAGAATTCAACGGTGTTACTTGTGACAATCCCTGGAGCGCTTATCTATGGAGCAGATATTACATTGCTTCTTCAAAAACCGTTACGGATTTAATGGGTAGTGATGATCCTCGTTTTACTCATTACACTTATGAAACAGGAGAATCATATACTCCTGGAGATGAAGCTGCCGCACAAGTTGCCGACGGAAGTCTGGCTTTCCCGGAATGGTATGATTTAGGAACTCAACCTCTTCATCTGTTCAGCGTGTCTGAATTATATTTCATCTTGGCTGAAGCTAAATTACGCCTGAATGAAGATGCTACCAGTGAATTCCAAAAGGCTGTAACCGCTTCTATCAGTGAAATATTGGGATGGTGTGGAGATGATAGCGATGCCAGTGCTTACGTAAATTCATTGGGAACGCCGACGCTCAAGACGCTTTTTGAACAGAAGTACATTGCCCAATGTGCGGATGAGCAAGTGGAAACTTACAATGATTTACGCCGTCTGAAAGCAATGGGGGAAAGTTATGTAGTCCTGACCAACCCTTATAACACACAAGGAGGTGTCAATCGTTATCCGGAACGCTTGCCATACGGTAACAGTAGCGTGTTAAGCAATCCTAATATAAGCAGTGCGTATGGAGACGGATATTATATCTACTCTGAGAAAACATGGATAAACGGTGGCAAATAAAAAATAAGATTTAATCCACCACATAAAAATATACCAAAGGCTGTTTCAGTTTTCCTTGAGACGGCCTTTGGTCTTTTTTAGGAGACTTATCAAGACTTCATGCTGCGAATCACCCCACAGTAATTTCTATTTTCTAAACACAAAAAAACCGGAACCACAGTTACCTGCAGTCCCGGCCTTGCTATCAGTTTCCCTATTAGGATTATCAGAACAATTTAGAAGGATATTCACCAGCATCTACCAAAGCCTGAATCTTGTCAACCACACTCTGACGGTCGGCAGCGTAAGTCACACCGAACCACTTGGAAGTAGTATCCAGCACTTTTACTGTAGCAGTACCTTCATTGATCAGCTTATTGACCATCAACGGAATGAAGTATTCGCATTTCAGATTTTCAATATTAGCTTTCAGGAATTCTACGAAATAGTCTTCAGAATACTTGAAATAATCTGGAGTAAATCCCCACATATTCATTGAGACAGGAGTATTGTCTTCAATACCTACCCATTCGCCTTTTTCATCTTTGTAAGAAACCACGCCATTCACACGCATGATTTCAGTACGTTCTACTACGGTAGTCAAATGAGCATTTTCATCGGTAGAGCAAATACCACGGGCTACAGAACCACTATCTGACAATGTATTACCGACACGGAAACCAACCATGCAATAGTCGTTCTTTGCACCTTCCGGCAGTTCTGACAAGTATTTACCGATAACGGCAAAACTGTCACGGCCATAAAAGTCGTCAGCATTGATTACTGCAAACGGCTCCTTGATTACATCCTTACCCATCAATACGGCATGATTTGTGCCCCATGGCTTTGCACGACCTTCCGGACAAGTAAAACCTGCCGGCAAGTTGGTCAAGTCCTGGAATACGACTTCTACAGGAATATGATTTTCATATTTACTTACAATTTTCTCACGGAAATCTTTCTCAAAATCACGACGGATTACAAATACCAATTTCCCGAAACCACCACGAATTGCATCAAAAATTGAATAATCCATGATTGTTTCACCATTAGGACCCAGTCCGTCAAGTTGTTTCAAGCCACCGTAACGACTCCCCATACCGGCAGCCAATACAAATAAAGTTGGTTTCATATGTTGTATATAAATTAAGTAACTGCACAAAGGTAAATAAATAATGTGATTTCAGGCCACAGTTCATAAACAAAATGTATCAGTATTTGGTTCTTTTTTGTATATTCGCAATATCTAACTGCTCAACAGTGTATGAAAAAATATGTAAAATGGGGAGGGATTGCTTTAGCAAGTCCATTCATCCTTTTCATTATATTATGTATATTGATTTATATACCCCCTGTCCAGAACTTTATAGTGGACAAGGCCACCGCGTATGCCTCTGAGGCTACGGGAATGCAAATCTATATACAACGCATTTCTCTGTCATTTCCACTAAACTTGGTCGTACATGAAACAACGGTAAAGGACCAGAAAGATACTCTGCTGGACGTAGAAGAACTGACTGTGAAAATCCAGCTGCTTCCCCTGCTGAAAAAACAAATAGAAGTGGATGGAGTAGGCCTGAAAAATGCGTCTGTAAATACATCCAACTTAATTGAAGGGATGTCACTGAAAGGAAAACTGGGAGAGTTCTTCCTGAAATCGCATGGAGTGGACCTGACACCGGAAACAGCCATTCTCAATGAACTGACACTTAAGAATGCAAACCTGAAAATGTGTCTGGCCGATACCACCGCTCAGGATACGACTCAAAGTGAACCGACTTTCTGGAAATTCCGACTGGGAAAAATCGACCTGCACAATGTCAGCTTCCAGATGGATATGCCACTCGATACGATGAATTTCGGGATTGTGGTAAAAAACGCCTCTCTGCGTGACGGACTGGTTGACCTGCATAAAGAAGCTTATTCAGCCAATGAATTCAAACTGTTGAACAGCAGTTTATTCTATAATTCAGGAAATTCTGCTCCACTAGAGAAAGGTTTGGACCCTTCGCACATAGTGCTTTCCGATGTGAATCTGCAACTGGATTCCCTCTATTATCAAGGCAACAATATCCGTGCTTTACTACATCAATTTGAATTAAAAGAGCGATCCGGACTGGAAATTACTTCCTCTGAAGGAAAATTGCAAGCAGACGACAAGGCAATCCGTGTGCCCGGACTGCAAATCAAAACAACCAATTCTTTCATTGCTTTCAACGCCACTGCCGACTGGTCTGTGACCGAACAAAATCAAGACGGAGTAGTAGAAGGACAATTAATGGCTGAAATCGGGAAAACCGATTTGTTCAAACTTATTCCCGACATGCCGAAAGAATTTATCCAAGCGTTTCCGTCTGCCCCATTACAAATCCGCATGGACATAAACGGAACCCTACAAAATTTAAATTTGGCAACGTGTCAGATGAAAATTGCAGATTGTTTCCGAATGGAAGCCAACGGTACAATCAAACATGTACTTGACAGTATCTCCAGAGAAGGTGTCATCAATCTGAATACAAATTTCTACCGGATGAATTTTCTGGAAAGCCTGACAGGAGGTCTGTTGATTCCCTCAGGAACGCAACTCCAAGGTAAAGCACAAATGAAAGGAAATGAGCTGCAGGCAGAAACCCGATTGAGTCACGAGGAAGGCTCTATCGAACTGGATGGAAAGTATAATCTTCAGACAGAAGCGTATCAGGCCGATTTAAATATAGACCAACTGAATCTGCATTATTTCATGCCGATGGATTCCATATTTGGACTATCCGCACAAGCACACATTAAGGGAGAAGGATTTGACTTTTTCTCTCCTCACACTTGGCTAAAAGCAGATGCCTCACTTTCTCACCTGCAATATGCCTCACACACCCTTTCTGGAGTGCAACTTCAAGCTGGACTCAAAAACTCCCAAGCGAACATGACACTGAACATAAAAGACAATGTCATGCAAATTTCCTCTCAGCTGGATGCCTCATTGAATCCGTCACGCGTTAAAGCAGACGGACTGATTCAAATAGCAGATTTAGACTTGTATGGAATGGGGCTGGTCAAAACTCCTTTTAAGACTGCGAGCAACATTGACCTTCATTTGAATACCAATATGAAGAAAAGCCATGGAATACGAGTATCCATCAAAGATATCCAATTAATTACGGAAAAACAGACTTATAAGACCAAAGACCTTCACATGGGCTTTACCACGGCACGCGATTCCATTCATAGCTTCGTCAATGCCGGTGATTTGACTTTCCTGTTCCGAAGCAAAGGAGGAATTGACGAGCTGGGCTACCAGTTCAACAAGCTGACACAGGCATTTGATACTCAATGGAAAAACAGGCATATCGACCCTGCCCTGCTGAGAGAGTTATTACCTAATGCCCAACTTCGTATTTTTGCAGGGAAAGACAATCCGGTATCCAACACACTGGCCATCCGGAAAATTAATTTCGACCGCATAAATGTAAACGTACAGACTTCTCCTGAAAACGGTTTGAATGCAAGCATGAATCTATACGGATTAAGGACCGACAGTCTGGCCCTTGACACGATATTCTTCAATGCGTCACAGCAGACCGAGAAAATCATACTCAGCAGTGGTATCATTGCGAACGACAAACCTTTCCAAGAAGCTTTTGACATCACCCTTAACGGAGATGTGGATACGAATAAAATAAATGCAACCATAGAATATCTGAATGGGAAAAAGGAATGTGGAGTCAATATCGGTATGACAGCCGGATTGCAGAAAAAAGGTATCAGTCTGCATATCAACCCCTTCGACCCAACACTGGTGTACCGAAAATTTACAGTAAATCCTGACAACTACATCTATCTGAGAGACGACGGACGTATTCTAGCCGACCTTTCCATCCATGACGAAATGCGTACAGGTATCAGTCTTTATTCTACTCCCGACTCTACGGCACAACAGGATCTTACCCTTACATTAAGCCAGATTAATATTGGAGAATTCAAACGGGTCATTCCTTACATGCCGGATATCAGCGGCGTCATCAATGCCGAGGCACATTACGTGCAAACTGACGGCACAGACATGATTTCGCTGGAAAACAGTATAGACCAGCTGACCTACAACGGTATCGAACTGGGTAACTGGTCTTTGAGTGCGGTTTATCTGCCTAAAGAAAGTGGAGAACAAAGTATTAATGGCTTCATTACCCGAAACAATCAGGAAGTTGCCAGTATAGACGGTTCTTATTTCCCGGCAAAAGAAGAAGGCGACGACCATATCAATGCAGAAATGGCTTTACACCATTTCCCGCTGGAAATTGCCAATTCTTTCATACCCGACCAGATGGCTATTTTAAGTGGAGACGTAGACGGAACCATGAAAGTCTCGGGTAACAGTGCCAGTCCTTTAATGAACGGACAAATCAACTTGGACAGTGTGAACATCTACATTCCGCAAGCTTCCCTGAATCTCCGTTTTGATGACAGACCAGTGGAGGTGAAAGATAGCAAGCTCACATTCAACCGATTTAAGATTTTCACAAAAGGGAAAACACCGTTTACCATTGACGGAAGCGTAGATATGGCAGACCTCAGTCAAATGAAAATGGATTTGAAAATGGATGCCAACAACTTTGAGCTGCTGAATGCCAAACAAACCAAGCGTTCACTCGTATTCGGAAAACTATACGTAGACTTCCATTCTACACTCAAAGGAACTCCGGACAACATGACAATACGTGGGAATATGAATATTTTAGGTAACAGTGACTTTACATACATCTTGCAGGATTCTCCGCTGACCGTGGAGGACAAACTGGGAGAAACGGTTACCTTCATGAACTTCAGTGATACAACTACTGTGAACCGAAGAATATTACCGGCCCTGACATTGGGAGGTATCGACATGTTGATGACTCTCCACATTGATGAAGCCGTACAATGCCGGGTCAATCTGGATGAGAAAGGAAGCAACTATATGTATTTTGAAGGAGGGGGCGACTTGTCCTTCCAATACACTCCTGCTGGAAGTATCATATTAAGCGGAAAATATTCTCTTCTGAGCGGAGAAATGAAGTACCAGCTGCCTATCATTCAGCTGAAAACCTTCCACATACAAAGCGGAAGCTATATACAGTGGAGTGGAAATGCCATGAATCCGCAACTGAACATCAAGGCAACGGAAAGGGTACGTTCATCTGTGGCACAAGAAGGACAGGCTTCACGCATGGTCAATTTCGATGTAGGCGTAAATATTACCAACACATTGGAGGACTTGGGATTTACCTTCATCATCGATGCACCGGAAGACGGAACCATGCAGAACGAACTGGCTTCCATGTCGGCCGAAGACAAGAATAAGGTGGCTGTCACCATGCTGGTGACAGGCATGTACCTGACAGAGGGAAGCACATTAGGAGGTGGAGGCGGAAGCAGCGTAATGAACTCATTCCTGCAAGACCAGATTTCGAAAGTGGCCGGAAGTGCCCTCAAAACCATCGACGTGAACTTCGGCATCGAAACCAACAATGGTGAAGAAACCGGACAGACGAGCACGGACTACAACTTCCAATTTGCCAAACGGTTCTGGAACAACCGTATCCGGGTGGTCATCGGTGGAAAAGTTTCAACAGGAAACAATGTGCAGCAGGATGAGTCCTTCATCGACAATATTTCATTGGAGTATCGTCTGGATAACAGTGGAACACGGTATGTAAAGCTTTTCCACGACAAGAATTATGAAAGTATCCTCGATGGAGAAGTAACTGAAACAGGCGTAGGTATCGTATTGCGCAAGAAAGTAAGCAAAGTAGGTGAATTGTTTATTTTCAGGAAAAAAGAAAAAGCACCCGTTGAAGCTGTAAAAAAAGAGGAAGATGAAAATGAAGATGAAAATAAAGATAAATAGCCGTTTCCTGACAGGACTTCTGCTGCTTGTAGTGATGGTTGCATGCTCTACCACCAAACATCTGCCGGAGGATGAGTTGCTCTACATCGGAACTCCTTCCCCAAAGATTGAAGGATACAATCCGGAAGATGAAGGCGAAGCAACACTGGAAGAAGTGCAAGGAGCCTTGAATGTGGCACCGAACAATTCATTTTTCGGTAGCCCGAACCTTCGTATCCCCTTCCCTCTCGGATTATGGGTATATAACCGTTTTGAACGTTACGAAAAAGGTATCGGAAAATGGATTTTCAAGAAACTGGCTGCCGACCCGATCTATGTGTCGACCGTCAACCCGGAAACCCGTACCAAGGTAGCCAGCAACCTGCTGCGTGAAAACGGTTTCTTTCAAGGAAACGTAACGGTAAAAGTCGATACGGCCAAAAATCCCAAGAAAGCCAAACTGCTGTACACTATTTACACAGGACAACGCTACAAGCTGGATTCCATAAGCTACGTGGGATTCTCCGGTAAAGCGGATACGCTGATTCAAAAATCCTATGAGGAACGTCTGCTCAAAAGGGAAGATGAGTTTTCCGTCAGCAAACTGGACGAAGAAAGGAACCGGCTGGTAGAACTGTTCCGCAACAACGGATATTACTATTATCGTTCCGATTTTATCACATTCTTGGCCGACACACTGATTCGCCCGGGATATGTCAACTTAAAAATCGTACAGAAACAAAATATCCCGGAAGACGGATTGCGTACATACTATATCGGGAATACAAAAATCAATTTGATTGGATACAATGGAGAACAGCCGGAAGATTCCCTGAATTTTCATAACTTTACCATTAATTATGCCGGGAAAAGACCTGGCATACGGTATGGAGTGCTTCGCCGACGTTTCCTCTACCGTAGTGGAGAAACGTACTCACAAGTCCGCCAAAACTACACACAACAAGCTTTGTCAAGACTGGGGGTATTCAAATTCAATGACTTCAAATATACGCCCCGCCCGGGAACAGATACACTGGACATTGACGTCAATGCGATGTTCGACTTGCCTTACGACAGCGAACTGGAATTGAACGTTACCACCAAAAGTACCAAACAGACAGGCCCTGGAGCCAAATTCAATCTTTCCAAAAAGAACTTCAAGCGGATGGGAGCTTCATTGAACCTGGAATTGTCAGGGTCTTACGAATGGCAAACCAGCTCTACGGTAGACGGTGAAAGTTCCGTGATGAACTCATACGAATTAGGAGCGGCACTGTCACTGAACTTTCCCCGACTGATTCTTCCGTGGATACGAAACCGGATAGACCCGTTCCGCTTCCCGTCGGAAACTAATTTCAAGATTTATGCCGAGCAACTAAATCGTGCCCGTTATTTCAAGATGTTATCATTCGGAGGAACCGTGTCCTATAGTTTCCAACCCAAACGTAGCATCAAGCATACGGTCACACCGCTGCATCTGGCCTTCAACACCCTGCAAAACCGTACAGCCCGCTTTGACTCTATCGCCAATGCCAACCCGATGCTGTTCCATAGTTTAGATGACCAGTTTATTCCTTCGCTGACTTACACCGTAACCTACGACAACAGTTACCGGAAAAAGAAAAACCAAGTATGGTGGGAAAACTCACTGACCTCGGCCGGTAACGTAACTTCCATGATTTATGCCGCCTTCGGACAAAAATTCAGCACCAAAGAAAAGAAACTGTTGGGAACCCCGTTCGCACAGTTTCTGAAATACTCTTCAGAAGTCAGGTTTCTGCACCATATCAGTGAGAAACAGCAAGTGGCCGCACGCCTCATGGGAGGAGTCATTTGGGCATACGGAAACAAGACCATCGCCCCCTATAGCGAACAATTCTATGTGGGAGGTGCCAACAGTATCCGTGCCTTTACGGTCCGCTCCATTGGACCCGGAAGATTCCACCCCACGAATACTGCCAGCTATTCCTATGTGGATGAAACCGGTGATATCAAACTGGAGGCCAATCTAGAATACCGTTTCCGCATTCTGTCGAATTTCATGGGAGGCAATCTGAACGGTGCCACTTTCCTAGATGCCGGCAACGTATGGTTGATGCGCAAAGACGAAGCCCGTCCGGGAGCAGAATTCAGTCTGGATAACTTCTTCGACAGCATCGCACTCGGAACAGGAGTCGGACTACGCTACGACCTCTCCTTCCTCATCCTGCGTTTGGACTTTGGAATCGCCCTGCATGTACCTTACGAAACAGGCAAAAAAGGATATTACAATATCCCCCGATTCAAGGATGGAATGGGAATACATTTTGCCATCGGTTATCCATTCTAAGGTTCAGCTATCACTTCAACAAGAAAATTTAATGTAAATACAGATTCATGGTTCAAAATAATTGTCTACCTTTGCACCGTTTTTGAAGGTATTAAGGTTTTTTTGGAATGAATAAGTGGAAGATTTTTGCTTTTTTCTCAATCCTCACTCTTATGACATTATTCATAAGAGGCAGCCTTTATACACTCCATCCAGACTTCCGGCAAGAAGCAGATGCAGCAACAAAAGAACAGACAGCAAGCTTCATCCATCCGCAGACTGATCATACAGCCTCAAAAGCAGTAGACCATTTGATTTCCAACGGAAAAGCAAATATTCCACATAAATTTCTGTGTGTACAGGCACAAAAAGAATTTGACGGGAAGTTTTTCCTGACGGCTTGCTGGACAAGAGAATATCTGACACACAGACCTCCTCTTTATTTACATATCTCCTATCAAAGGCATTCTAAACACCCTTATACGCATTTAAATAGAATCTACTATTTATATACTCTCGAAAAAATCCTGATTTAATACTATCTAAGATTCTTTACTGACCCGGCCACACCAGTTGACAAACAGAGGTTTGACGTATCGGGACAGTCATTCTATTTATGTATCATCAAAAATTCTTAGATATATGTTTTTTACATCTATTATTGTAGTCATTCTGACAGCCGTCGTGCTGGTCGCTGCGGCCATGGCCATTGCCAAGCTATTGGCTCCACGGTCGTTCAATCCGCAGAAAGGAGAGCCCTACGAATGCGGTATTCCCACCCGCGGAGAATCGTGGGTGCAGTTCCGTGCAGGTTACTACCTGTTCGCCATCCTGTTCCTGATGTTCGACATCGAAACCGTGTTTCTCTTTCCGTGGGCAGTAGTGGCCAGCCGGGTAGGAACGTACGCACTGGTCAGTGTAGCCTTCTTCCTGGTTGTCTTAATTTTAGGCCTGGCATACGCCTGGCGGAAAGGAGCACTTGAATGGAAGTAAAGAAAGCCACCTCCATCCGTTCGATGAAGTATGAAGACTTCAAGAACAACGATTACTTAGAAGATATGGTGCGCCGCCTGAACATGGACGGGGCAGGTATCATTTTAGGCACAGTAGACGAACTGATCAACTGGGGACGGAGCAATTCGCTGTGGAGCCTCACCTTCGGAACCAGCTGCTGCGCCATCGAGTTCATGGCCTTGGGTGCCGCCCGCTATGACATGGCCCGCTTCGGATTTGAGGTAACCCGTAACTCCCCGCGTCAGGCCGACATGATCATGGTGCTGGGAACCATTACCTACAAGATGGCTCCGGTGCTGAAACGTCTGTACGACCAAATGGCCGAACCCAAGTACGTGGTGGCCGTGGGCGGATGTACCATTTCCGGGGGGCCGTTCATCAAATCTTATCACGTGGTGAACGGCATCGACAAGATCATCCCCGTCGACGTGTACATTCCGGGATGTCCTCCGCGGCCCGAAGCCTTCTTCTACGGCATGATGCAGCTGCAGCGCAAAATCAAGGTGGAACGCTTCTTAGGAGGCGTGAACCGCAAGGAAAAAGAGGAATCAACCAAGTAAAAAAAGAAAATGCAAATGGAAATTGAAAAAATAAAACGCACGGCTCCCGAAGCGGAAATCTGTCCCTCGGGTGAAACGGTGGTGAAGATACCGGCCGACAGGCTGCATGCCACAGCCCAAGCCTTGCATGACGACAAGGAGGAGCCCATGGATTTCCTGCGTGACATCGTGGGAATGGACTGGGGGGAAGAAGGACTGGGTGCACTCTATCTTTTGGAATCTACCCGCACAGGCGCCCGAATCATCCTCAAATCAGTGGCGCCCGACCGTGAAAAGGCGTTCCTGCCTACGGTGAGCGACCTGTGGAAAACGGCGCTCATCAAGGAGCGTGAGGTGTACGACTTCTTCGGCATCGTCTTCCTGAACCATCCGGACATGCGCCGCATCTTCCTGCGCGAGGACTGGAAAGGTTATCCCATGCGCAAGGATTATGACATGAACTCCAATCCGCTGCAGATGGACAACGAGGAGAACGCCGACCTGACCGACGAGTACTTCCTCCGCCCGGACGGCACGCTGGAGGGACGCAAGAACGTAGTGTTCGGCCAGGACGATTTCGTGGTGAACATCGGTCCGCAGCACCCGTCCACGCACGGGGTGTTGCGTATGCGTACTTCTCTCGACGGTGAAAATATCCGCAAGATCGACCCGATTTTGGGTTATATCCACCGGGGCATCGAAAAGATGAACGAAAGCCTGACTTATCCGCAGACGCTGGCGCTGACCGACCGTCTGGACTACCTGAGCGCGCACCAGAACCGTCACGCCCTGTGCATGTGCATCGAAAAGGCGGCGGGCATCGAGGTGCCGGAGCGTGCCCAGTACATCCGTACTATCATGGACGAGCTGCAACGTCTCGATTCTCACCTGCTGTTCTACTCCTGCCTGGTGATGGATATGGGCGGACTGACGCCGTTCTTCTACGGGTTCCGTGAGCGTGAGATGATTCTGGATATCTTTGAGGAGACCACGGGCGGCCGTCTGATTCAGAACTACAACATGATCGGGGGTGTGCAGGCCGACATCCATCCTACCTTCCAGCAGAAGGTGAAGGAATTCATCAAGCACCTGCGCAGCGTGATCCAGGACTATCACGACATCTTCACGACCAATGTCATCGCCGACACCCGTCTGAAGGGCGTGGGAATCCTCTCGAAGGAGGATGCCATCTCGCTGGGCTGCACGGGAGGCACCGGACGTGCTTCGGGATGGGCCAACGACGTGCGCAAGCATCATCCGTATGCCCTGTATGACAAGGTGGACTTCAAGGAAATCACGTATACGGAAGGCGACTCCTTCGCCCGCTACATGGTGCGTATGGACGAAATCATGGAATCTTGCCACATCATCGAACAGTTGATTGACAACATTCCGGAAGGGGAATTCCGCGCCAAGACGAAACCGATTATCAAGTTGCCGGAAGGCGTGTTCACTTCCTCGGTAGAAACCAGCCGTGGAGAGTTCGATGTCGTGCTCGAAAGCCATGGAGACAAAGTGCCTTACCGTCTGCACTACCGGTCTACGGGTCTGCCGCTGGTACACGCCATGGATACTATCTGCCGCGGTACCAAGATTGCCGACCTGATTGCCATCGGCGGTACGCTCGACTTTGTCATTCCCGACATCGACCGATAAGATTTCGACTGAAAGGTGAACAACCCTCACTGTAAAACTGAAAAATTGAAAGAAATATGTTTTTAGATTATTATAACTTCAGCCCGCTGCTCATGCAGATTCATGCCTTTCTGTGCAGTCTCATGCCCGAGTGGCTGGCACTTACATTGGAAGGCCTCGTGGTCGGCGTGTTCATTCTCGTCATGTACGCCGTACTGGCCATCATCCTTATCTATATGGAGCGTAAAGTCTGTGCGGCTTTCCAGTGCCGTATCGGTCCGAACCGTGTAGGAGGAAAGGGCGGACTGTTGCAGGTTCCGGCCGACGTGTTGAAAATCCTGACCAAGGAAATCATCAGCCTGAAGAACTCCGACCATTTCCTGTACAACCTGGCGCCGTTCCTCGTCATCCTGGCTTCTATCCTCACCTTCTCCTGCCTGCCGTGGAACAAGGGAGGAGAAATCCTGCACATGAACATCGGTATCTTCTTCGTGCTGGCAGCTTCTTCCATCGGCGTACTGGGTATCCTGCTGGCCGGATGGAGTAGTAACAGCAAATATACGCTGATTGGTGCCGTACGAAGTGGTGCCATGATTATCAGTTACGAACTTTCCATCGGTCTCAGCGTGTTGACCATGGTGGTTATGAGCGGTGCCATGGACATCCAGACCATCGTAGAAGGACAGGCCAACGGATGGAACATCTTCAAGGGACACATCCCGGCCATCATGGCGTTCATCATCTACCTGATTGCGGGTAATGCGGAAGCCAACCGTGGCCCGTTCGACTTGGCCGAAGCAGAACAGGAACTGACCGCCGGATACCATACGGAATATTCCGGTATGCACTTCGGATTCTTCTACCTGGCCGAATACCTGAACCTGTTCATCACGGCCGGTATCGCCACCACCCTCTTCCTGGGCGGCTGGATGCCGTTACACATTGCCGGACTCGACGGCCTGAACCTGGTGATGGACTACATCCCCGGCTTTGTCTGGTTCATGGGAAAGACCTTCCTCATCGTCTTCCTGCTGATGTGGATTCGCTGGACCTTCCCGCGTCTGCGTATCGACCAGGTGCTCACCCTGGAGTGGAAATATCTGATGCCGCTGTCACTGGTGGTTTTGTTACTGATGACCGTATGCAAAGTATGCGGCCTGACATTTTGATTAAAATTTTTTGAATATGAATGCATTGGAAGAATATTTGAAAGGATACGTCAGCGGAGTAAAGAGTCTACTGGTAGGTATGCGCACCTCCATGAAGGTGTTCTGCCAGAAGAAAATAACCGAACAGTATCCGGAAAACCGCCATACCACTCTCCATATTCCGGAACGCCACAGAGCCATGCTCGAAATGCCGGTCGATGAAAACGGCAACAACCGTTGCATCGCCTGCGGCCTGTGCCAGATGAACTGTCCGAACGGCACCATCCGCCTGACCACGGAAATGCGCGAGACGGAAGACGGCAAGAAGAAAAAAGTACTGGTGAAATACGAGTATAACTTAGGTTCCTGCATGTTCTGCATGCTGTGCGTCAATGCCTGCCCGCACGATGCCATCCGGTTCACGAATGACTTCGAAAACGCAGTATTCCAGAAAGAGAAACTCGTAATGACACTCAACAAGAAATAAATAAAACGAAACGGATATGAGTCTATCACTTCAAGAAATCGTATTTTACATCGTAGGTGCCTGTATCATTGTCAGCTCCATCCTGGCTGTCACTACAGGAAGACTGCTGCGCGCGGCCACTTACCTGCTGTTCGTGCTCTTCGGCACAGGAGCCATCTACGGAATTCTGGGCTACACCTTCCTGAGTGCGGTCCAGCTGATGGTGTACGCCGGAGGTATCGTGGTGTTGTATGTGTTCTCTATCTTGCTGACCCAGTCGGACAAGAATATGAAATACAAGCAAAACCGGGCCAAACTTATCAGCGTACTGATTACCACCGTGGTGGGGGCCGTGCTGGTACTCTTCCTGGTCATGACCAACGGCTTTGCCCTGAACCTGATTCCACAGGGAGTGGAACTTCCGGTCGACCAGATCGGACACGCGTTGATTGGTACCGAGAAGTACCAGTTCGTCCTGCCGTTTGAGGCCGTCAGCGTATTGTTGTTAGCTTGTATGATTGGTGCGATATTGATTGCACGCAAAGAAAAATAATACAGTAAGATTATGGAAATAGAAATTCATGTAGTTCACTACCTCGTCATCAGCACCATCATGCTTTTCTGCGGCATCTATGGTTTCTTCACCCGCAAGAACCTGCTGGCCCTGCTGATTTCAGTAGAATTGATGCTCAATGCGACCAACATCAATTTCGCGGTATTCAACCGTTATCTTTTCCCCGGACAACTGGAGGGACACTTCTTCAGCCTGTTCGGAATAGCCATCGCCGCTGCCGAAACCGCCGTGGCCATCGCCATCATTATTAATGTGTATCGCAACCTGAAACAGGTGCTTACCGATGATATAACCGATTTGAAAGGATAACTTTCTTATACATTATTAAATTGCTTATGGATTATACAATTCTGATACTTGCCCTCCCGATGCTGAGCTTCCTGCTCCTGGCACTGGCCGGCATGAAAATGCCTCATCGTGTAGCGGGCGCCATCGGCACACTTTCACTGGGAGTGGTCGCCGTACTGAGCTATCTGACAGCATTCAGCTATTTCACGGCTCCACGTACTGCGGAAGGCCTCTACCCCACGCTGACTCCGTGGAACATTGAATGGCTGCCGTTCACTTCGTCTCTTCATATTGACATGGGTATCCTGCTGGACCCGATTTCCGTCATGATGCTGGTGGTCATTTCCACCGTTTCCCTGATGGTACACATCTACTCTTTCGGTTACATGAAAGGAGAGGTCGGTTTCCAGCGGTATTACGCCTTCCTGTCATTGTTTACTTTCTCCATGCTGGGATTGGTGGTTGCCACCAACATCTTCCAGATGTACGTGTTCTGGGAGCTGGTGGGTGTGTCTTCTTACCTGCTCATCGGTTTCTACTACACCAAACCGGAAGCCATTGCCGCCAGCAAGAAAGCGTTTATCGTGACCCGTTTTGCCGATTTGGGCTTCCTGATCGGTATCCTGATTTACGGATATTACATGCAGACCTTCACCTTCAATCCCGGTACGGAACGTCTGATGCAGGCTGGAATGGTGCTGCCGCTGGCCCTGGGACTGATGTTCGTAGGTGGTGCCGGTAAGAGTGCCATGTTCCCGCTGCACATTTGGTTGCCGGATGCCATGGAAGGTCCGACTCCGGTATCTGCCCTGATTCATGCCGCCACCATGGTGGTAGCCGGTGTGTACCTGGTAGCCCGCATGTTCCCGCTGTTCATCGGTTATGCGCCCCACACCCTGCACATCGTAGCCTGGGTAGGTGCCTTCACTGCCTTCTATGCTGCCAGCGTAGCCTGCGCACAGAGTGACATCAAACGTGTGCTTGCCTTCTCTACCATCTCACAGATTGGTTTCATGATGGTGGCATTAGGTGTCTGCACCGCAGCCGACCCGCACGAGGGCGGTTTGGGTTACATGGCCGGCATGTTCCACCTGTTCACGCACGCCATGTTCAAAGCCCTGCTCTTCTTAGGCGCCGGATGCATCATCCACGCCGTACACAGCAACGAGATGGAGACCATGGGCGGCTTGCACAAATACATGCCGATTACCCATATCACCTTCCTGATTGCCTGTCTGGCCATCGCCGGTATTCCTCCGTTCTCCGGATTCTTCTCCAAGGATGAGATTCTGACGGCCTGCTTCCAGTACAGCCCGGTCATCGGATGGATCATGACGATTATCGCCGGAATGACCGCTTTCTACATGTTCCGTCTGTACTACTGCATCTTCTGGGGCAAGGAAAACAAGGAACTGCACGCACACCACGTGCCGCATGAAAGTCCGCTGACCATGACCTTCCCGCTGATGTTCCTGGCACTGGTTACTATCGTAGCCGGATTCATTCCTTTCGGACACTTCGTCTCTGCCAACGGACATGCCTACGATATTCACCTCGACTGGGGAGTGGCCGGCACCAGCATCGTCATTGCCGTCATCGCCATCGCCCTGGCCACCTGGATGTATGCCCGCGAAAAACAGCCTGTACCCGAGATGCTGGCACAGCGTTTCAGTACCCTGTACCGTGCGGCCTACAAGCGTTTCTATATGGATGAAATCTGGTTGTTCGTCACCAAGAAAATCATCTTCCGCTGCGTATCCACTCCGCTGGCATGGTTCGACCGCCACGTCATCGACCAGTTCATGAACTTCATGGCATGGAGCACCAACGCCGCCGGAGAAACCGTACAGCCGATACAGAACGGTAAAATCCAGACGTACACTCATTATTTCCTGGCAGGAATCATTGTACTGACAATCATCTTGCTGCTGAACTAACAAAGAAGAATCTATAACGTATGAATATATTAAGTCTTTTCGTATTGATACCTCTGCTGATGCTGTTAGGACTGTGGATTGCCCGCAACGTCAATCAGGTCAGAGGAGTGATGATGGCCGGCTCGTCCATCCTGCTGGTGCTTGCCGCCTACCTCACGGTGTCTTATATCGGACAGCGCCATGCCGGAGCTACGGCTGAGATGCTTTTCACAGACAGCATCACGTGGTACGCCCCGCTTCACATCTGCTACTCCGTCGGAGTGGACGGCATCTCGGTGGTCATGCTGCTGCTGAGTTCCATCATCGTATTTACCGGGACCTTCGCTTCGTGGAAGCTGAAACCCCTCACCAAGGAATACTTCCTGTGGTTCACCCTGCTGAGCACCGGTGTGTTCGGTTTCTTCATCTCTACCGACCTGTTCACTATGTTCATGTTCTATGAAGTGGCCTTGATTCCGATGTACCTGCTCATCGGCGTATGGGGAAGCGGCCGCAAGGAATATGCCGCCATGAAACTGACCCTGATGCTGATGGGTGGTTCCGCCTTCCTGCTGATCGGTATCTTAGGCATCTACTACGGAGCCGGTGCCGAGACGATGAACATCCTGGAAATCGTGCAGCACAAGATACCGACCGAGATGCAGCGCATCTTCTTCCCGATGGTCTTCCTGGGATTCGGTGTACTGGGTGCCCTCTTCCCCTTCCATACATGGAGCCCCGACGGTCATGCTTCTGCCCCGACGGCCGTAAGTATGCTACACGCCGGTGTATTAATGAAATTGGGAGGTTACGGATGCTTCCGTATCGCGATGTTCCTGATGCCGACCGGAGCCGCCATCTGGGGTGACTTCTTCCTGGTGCTGACCACCATCTCCGTGGTGTACGGTGCCTTCAGTGCCGTAGTACAGACCGACTTGAAATACATCAATGCCTACTCTTCCGTGAGCCACTGCGGACTGGTGTTGTTCGCCCTGTTGATGATGACCCGCGTGAGTGCCACGGGTGCCATCCTGCAGATGCTGAGCCACGGATTGATGACGGCCCTGTTCTTCGCCCTCATCGGTATGATTTACGGACGTACCCACACCCGTGACGTACGCCAGCTGAGAGGATTGATGAAAATCATGCCGTTCCTCTCCGTAGGTTATGTGATTGCCGGTCTGGCCAACCTGGGTCTGCCAGGTCTGAGCGGATTCATTGCCGAAATGACCGTCTTCGTCGGCTCCTTCCAGAACCATGACCTCTTCCACCGTGCCTGCACCGTCATCGCTACAATGAGTATTGTAATTACGGCGGTATATATCCTGCGCGTAATCGGAAAAATCCTGTATGGCACCTGCCAGAACCCGGAGCACCTGAAACTGACCGATGCCACCTGGGATGAACGCTTTGCCGTGATCTGCCTGATCGTGGCCGTGGCCGGACTGGGACTGGCTCCTTACTGGGTGAGCCACCTCATCAGCGGAAGCGTAGAACCGATTATCAGCCAACTTATCCGATAACAAATAAAAAGAAATTATATGAGCGAATTATTTACTATGCAGGCTGAAATCAGCCTGGTCGCCATTATCCTCCTCCTGCTGCTGGCCGACCTGATCATGAAGACGCCCAGCCACAAGCCGCTCCAGTACATGGCTTGCGTGCTGATGGTGGTGCAACTGGCCCTGAACCTCGTTCCGACCAGCGGAGAGACCTTCGGAGGAATGTATCATGCCACCCCGATGGCATCCGTCGTAAAAACCATCCTGACCGCCGGCACGCTGCTCGTATTCCTGCAGTCGGGCCAGTGGTTGTCACGTGAAGATACCCGCCACAAAGCCGGTGAGTTCTACATGCTGACCCTGAGTACCCTGCTGGGAATGTATTTCATGGTGAGTGCTGGAAGTTTTATCCTCTTCTATGTAGGATTGGAACTGGCCAGTATCCCGATGGCCTGTCTGGTGGCCTTCGACAAGTTCCGTCACCACAGTGCCGAAGCCGGAGCAAAGTTCATCCTGAACTCCATGTTCTCTTCTGCCCTGATGCTGTACGGTATCTCCATGGTATACGGCACTACCGGAACCACTTATTTTGCCGATGTGACAGCCGCACTGACCGGTACACCGCTCCAAATTATGGCCATGGTGTTCTTCTTTGCCGGACTGGGATTCAAGCTGAGCTTGGTTCCGTTCCACATGTGGACGCCCGATACTTATCAGGGAGCACCGACCAATGTGTCGGCTTACCTGTCTGTCATCTCTAAAGGTGCAGCTGCCTTCGCTTTAATGAGCATCTTGGTGAAAGTATTCGGACAGATGGCAGCCAACTGGAGTTTGCTGCTGAGCATCGTCATCGTGCTGACCATCACCATTGCCAATATCTTCGCCATCCTGCAGGAAGACCTGAAACGGTTCATGGCCTACAGTAGTATCTCACAGGCCGGCTACATCATGCTGGCCGTACTGGGAGGAAACGAACAGGGAATGGCTTCACTGGTGTACTACCTCGTGGTGTACATCGCTGCCAACCTGGCTGTATTCGGGGTGATCAGTGTTATTGAACAACATACCGGAGGAAGAGTGGACCGCAGTGCATACAACGGACTCTACAAGACCAACCCGCGCCTGACTTTCCTCATGACGCTGGCCTTGTTCTCTTTGGCCGGAATTCCGCCGTTTGCCGGATTCTTCTCCAAATTCTTCGTATTTGCCTCCGCCTTCCACAGTGGCCACTGGCTGGTAGTATTCCTGGCATTGGTGAACACCATCATTTCCCTCTACTACTACCTGCTGATTGTGAAAGCCATGTACATCACTCCCAACGATACGCCGATTGCTACTTTCCGTACGCCGGCCTTGGCCCGCACGGGATTATTTATCTGTCTTGCCGGAGTCATCATCCTAGGACTTTGCAGCGGAGTGTACGACTTGTTCAGCCACGTAGCCGGATTGGGATTCTGAATTCAACTAAGATTTCTCATAGCTTAAAAAGCCACCTTTATGGTGGCTTTTTTTATACATTCCAAAACGTACTTGCGTTTGCTCCAAAACGCAAGTACGTTTGAAATAAAACGCCTTTGCGTTTCAGGTAAAACGAACTTACGTTTTCCTTCAAACGCAAAGGCGTTTTTTCAGGACCTTTTTTCGCTTATTTCAGGGCTGTTTCAATGGCCTTCATCAACTCGTCAAATTCAGCTTTTGTATACCCTACGGAAGCATGAATCAGCTTGCCGTCCTTCCCAAACAGATAGGCACGGGGAATCGTCTGGTCGGCAAACAGAGAAAACACTTCCCGTTTCGGATCCGGATAAAGAGGGAAAGTAAATTTCTTCCGTTCGTTGTATTTCTTCAACTCGGCATCGGTATGTTCACGTCCGATGACCAGCAGTTTGAAATCCTTGCAATCCTTGTATTTCGGCCACAAGGTTTTCTGCACCTCTGCCAATTCCAGCTGGCAAGGACCGCACCACGTGGCAAACAAACTCACCAGTACCACTTTTCCTTTCAAGTCGGCCGGGGTCACTTTTCCATACACTTCAGAATTGAGAGTGATGGCTGGCATCGCATCCCCCACTTTCAATTTTTCTTTTCCCGTATCCTGTGCAGAGGCTGCCAGCACCCCTATCCAAATCAGGCACAGAAGACTCCAGATTCGTACGCTTTTCATTGTCTTTTTCCTTTCTGTAAATGTTAAATCCTGACAAAGATACCGTAAACCGATGGAAAATCCGCCGGGGAACCTATCTTTGTAAAGAGTTTTAACGAAAAAAATAAACCCATAATATGATGACCTTCATTTCGTGTGCCAAAACCATGACGGCACGCACCAAGATAAAATATCCCGAAACCACAATACCTCATTTTCAGGAAGAAGCCCGGGAAAATGCCCTGTACATGAACCAATTTACCGCCGAGGAACTGGGCCGGATGCTGAAGGTGAATGCCAAACTGGCAGCAGAGAACCGTCTGCGTTACCAAGACTTCCTTTCCCCTGATACCCCGGCACTCCCGGCACTGCTGGCCTACACAGGTATGGTGTTCAAACGCATCCATCCAACCGACTTTACCCCTGAGGATTTTCAATTTGCCCAGCAGCACCTGCTCATTACCTCTTTCTTATATGGGTTGTTGCGTCCGCTGGATGCCATCAAGAACTACCGGATGGAGGGGAATGTCCGCTTGCCGGAACACCAGCACCAAACACAGTTCGATTATTGGAAACCGATTCTGACCGACTACTTCATTGAAGCCGTCCGTCAGCAAGGAGGTATTCTGATTAATCTGGCCAGTGGCGAGATGAAAGACTTGTTCCACTGGGACAAGGTATGCCGGGAAGTCCAGGTCATTACTCCCGAATTTTATACCCTGAAAAACGGAAAGCCTACCACCGTGGTCGTCTATGCCAAGATGTGCCGCGGCGAAATGACCCGCTTCATCCTGAAGAACCGGATTGAACAGCCGGAACAGCTGAAAGCCTTTGAATGGGAAGGCTTTTCCTACGATGCGGCCTCCAGCGATGCACAGACACTCCGCTTCCTGCTGAAATAGAAATGAAAAACCGGAAACCCTGACGACACATCTTCGTAAATGCAACTTCATCGGATTGCTTTTACCCTGTAACAGGAAGACTGCAACTTTGCAGCAGAAAAAGCAAACGATACATGAACAGAACAAGAAGATGGATTAGTGCCGCCCTTTTTACCTCACTTATTACGGCCCACGTGTTTGCCGTAGAAGTAAATGTCAATATCAAGGGCTGCATTACAGATCAGAAATCAAAAGAGCCGCTGATTGGTGCCACGGTACAGATTGTAGGAAGCAGCATCGGAGCCGTGACCGACATGGACGGGAATTTCCAGCTTTCAGGAGTGGAAGATGGCATCTACGACATCGAGATTAAATATGTAGGCTACAAGACTGCCATCAAAAGGCAAGTCAAGATTGAGAACAATAAAATCACGACACTCGACTTCGAAATGGTGACTGACGACCACCTGTTGTCGGATGTAGTAGTGGTAGCCAAGGCCAACCGCGAATCTGAAAGCGTGACCCTGCTGGAACAAAAACGGTCGGTAGTGGCCGTTCAGGCAGTCGGCGCCAAAGAGCTGGCCCGAAAAGGCGTCAGCGATGCACAGGCTGCCGTGACCAAAATCTCGGGTATCTCCAAACAAGAAGGAGTGAAAAATGTCTTTGTCCGCGGATTGGGCGACCGTTACAACCTCACTACCCTCAACCGCTATCCCATTCCTTCGGAAGATCCTGAATACAAAAACATTGCCCTCGACTTTTTCTCCACCGACGTCATCCAGTCGGTAGAAGTGAACAAGGCTTTTTACGGCAACACCTCTGCCGATGCGTCGGGAGCCAACATCAACATTACCTCGAAGGAACTGACGGGAGATGCCACACTGGATTTCAGCCTGTCAGGCGGAATCAATACCCAAGCGCTGTCGGGCAACCTGCAGCAGGCCAGCGGAAGCAACCTGTTCGGATTTGCCAATACCACCCAACCGGGAGAGGATTTGAAGAGCTACCGCTTTAAAAATACCATCGACCCTTCCCAAAAGAATGTCCCCATCAACCAGGACTACAGCCTGTCGGGTGGAAAACAGTTTCGTATCCACGGTAACCCGCTCTCCTTCTTCATCGTGGCCAGCCACCACAAAAGCTTCTCCTACTACGACGAGGAAGTGCGAAATACTATCACCAGCGGCGATTTGTCGCAAGATATGAACGGCGAAATCTCCCGCATCGAAACCAGCCAGCTGGCCATGGCCAACCTGAGCTACACCCACAACCAGAAGCACCACCTATCCTACAACTTCATGATGGTGCATGCCTCCAATTCCTCTGTGGGCGATTACCTCGGCATGGATGCCGACTATCAGTCGTCGGATACGTACGAAGGATTCATGCGCCGCCAGCAGACCAACGACAACCTACTGTTTGTGAACCAGCTTCACACGCAATGGGACTTAGGCAAGAACTTCCAGCTGGATGCCGGACTTTCTTACAACACGATTCAAGGAAACGAACCCGACAGAAGAATCAACAACCTGGTAAAAACCGACAAGGGGTGTGTACCGATGAAAGGTACGGGCGTGCAACAACGTTATTTCTCTGAATTACAGGAAAACGACCTGAACCTCCGGGCCGGACTGACCTATAAGCTCCACGACGGGTATGGGGATTTGTCGAACGTACAACTGGGCTACATGGGCCGGATAGTAGATGACAACTTCACAGCAACAGAATACGATATGTCTGTGATTAAACAGTCGGCTTTTGACCTGGAACACATCTCTTTCGGGAATTTCTACAACCAGGAGAATCTGGACAACGGCATGTTCCAGCTGGACCGTAACGTGGACGAATACGGCGTCCGGAAGAATATCCATTCGGCCTATGCGGAAGCCACCTATCAGCTCACCTCGCGCTTCATCGCCAATATCGGACTGAAATACGACGATGTCAACATCCGCGTGGACTACAATGTGAACCGTGGAGGGACCAAAGGAGAAAATACCATCAACAAATCTTATTTCCTCCCCAGCCTCAACCTGCGCTATAATTTCAGCGACCAGCATGCACTCCGACTGGCTGCCAGCAAGACCTATACCTTGCCGCAGGCCAAAGAAATTTCCCCGTTCCGTTATACCGGTGTCAGCTTCAACAGCCAGGGTAACCCGAACTTGAAGCCTTCCGACAATTACAACGTGGACTTGAAGTGGGATTTCTATATCTCCGCAAATGAACTGTTCTCCGTCACCGGATTCTATAAATACATCCAGAACCCGATTTCACGCATCGAGATTGCCAGCGCCGGAGGATTCCTTTCCTATGAGAACATTGCGAATCACGCTACCGTGGCCGGAGTGGAAATGGAGTTCCGAAAGAACTTGTTCAACCGCAACCTGCAGGGCAACGGAGTCAGCAAACTCAGTTTAGGAGTCAACGGAGCCTATACGTACACTTACGCCAAAGTCCCCCTGGCTACCGACCCTACCGGTTCACAACTGGAAGGAGCTGCTCCCTGGATTTTCAATGCCGACCTAAGCCATCTGTTCCGGAAAGGACAAAAGAGTTTTACCAACACGCTCGTGGTGAACTATTTCAGCGACCGTATCCATACCATCGGTACGGAAGGATATCAGGACATCGTGGAAAATGGTATTCCAACCCTCGACTTCGTTTCTTCCGCCCAGCTGAACAAATACGTGACCCTCAGCCTGAAAGCAAAAAACTTATTGAATTCCACCCATCAGCTGACCCGGAAAGGCAATGCCGACGGAAAGGAAGTGGTACTGAGCAAATACAAGAGAGGCATGGACTTCAGCATCGGAGTGGCCTGCAACTTCTAATCAAGAGACTTTACATAACATAAACTAGCAATAAAGACAATCAATTTTCTTAATCAATTATCATTATGAAAAAGGTATTTTTAACTGCAATGGCCTTTGCTGCCATAGTAAGTAGCGTAAGTTTGACAGCTTGTTCCAACGAAGATACTCCGGAAGAAGCAGGCACAAGAGGTGAAAAGATTGAATTGAACGGAACCGTAGAAGGCACTCTGACCTTAAATGCCAACAATGAATACATCTTGAACGGTACACTGACCGTAGCCGACGGAGCCACTCTGGAAATCCCGGCTGGTACCACCATCAAGGCAGCTAAAGGATTCGGAAACTATATCCTCGTGGCACAGGGAGGTAAAATCAATGCCAAGGGTACGGCCGACAAACCCATTATCTTTACAGCCGATGACGAAGCCAATGCTACTTCAGGCTACTGGGGTGGACTGATTCTCAACGGAAAGGCACCAATCTCTGGAGCTACCAGCGGCGAATTAGGTTCTACAGAAATAGACAACAACCAGAAATACGGAGGTACGGATGAAAACGACAACAGCGGTACTTTGGAATACGTGGAATTACGCTACACGGGGGCACGCTCCAGTGCCGACATCGAGCACAATGGGCTGACGCTGAACGGTGTGGGAAGAGGAACTACTATCAAGAACCTTTATATCACAGACGGCGCGGACGATGCCATCGAATTCTTTGGCGGTACGGTCAACGTAGAAAATATACTGGCTGTAAACTGTGACGATGATATGTTCGATTTCACTCAAGGCTATAAAGGCACGTTGAGCAACTGCTACGGCGTATGGGAAGCTGGATACACCAGCACAGAGGAAGACCCGCGTGGAGTGGAAGCCGACGGTAACCTGGACGGAAACGGACCCGACCACCAAGGACAGTCGGATTTCACCATCAAGAACATGACCATTGCCACCTACGCTACCGGCCAGGTGATGGACGATGCCATCAAGGTACGCAGAGGAGCTACCGCACACATTGAAAACGCCCTGGTGATTGGAAACGGACAGATGAAAGACTTCATCGATGTGACCGACTCCAAAGGAAACGCCACTACCGCTACCCAAATGAGTGTCACCAATGAAATCAGCTCTACACTCAGTGGCAAAGAAATCAATGAGGGAGGTACTCCGTACGAAAATGTCAAAATCACAGACGGCAACACAGGAGCCGACCAAAGTGTCTTCAGCTGGACTGGCTATAAATTCTAACCATAACACATCACACTGATTTGCTTTTTTCTCCGGTTTTTATGCAAAGTATCCACCGCGTATGAAAACCGGAGATTCTTTTTCTTCCGATTTCCTCATTTTATGAAGGGTTTTCACTACTTTTGTACAGACCTAAACAATAAGTATATGATGTATCCTTTAAAATTCAAACCGATTTTGAAATCCACCCTATGGGGAGGAGAACGTATCATTCCTTTCAAACAGCTTGACTGCCAGCAGGAACAGGTGGGGGAAAGCTGGGAAATATCCGATGTGCCGGGCGATGAGTCCGTGGTGGCCGACGGAGCAGATGCCGGCAAGAACCTTACCCAACTGATGCAAGAATATAAGGAAAAACTGGTAGGAAAAGAAAATTATCAGCGTTTCCAGGGCAAATTCCCTTTGCTGATCAAATTTATCGATGCCAAACAAGATTTATCCATCCAAGTACACCCCAACGACGAACTGGCCATGAAGCGCCACCAGTCCATGGGAAAGACGGAGATGTGGTACATCATCGACAATACGGGCGGAAAAGCACATCTTTATTCCGGATTGAAGAAAAAAATCACTCCGGAAGAATATGCCCAGATGATTGAAGACAACACCATCTGCGACGCACTGGACAAATACGACGTACAGCCGGGCGACGTGTTCTTCTTGCCTGCCGGACGTATCCACAGCATCGGAGCAGGTTGTTTTCTGGCCGAAATCCAGCAGACTTCCAACATCACCTACCGTATCTACGACTTCAACCGAAGAGACAAGAACGGCAATCTGCGTGAATTGCATACCGAACTGTCGAAGGATGCCATCGACTATACGGTAGAAAACGACTATCGCACCCATTACACTCCGCGCAAGGATGAACCAGTAGAGCTGGTCAGCTGTCCGTATTTCACTACCTCTGTCTACAACCTGACAGAATCCATGACGATGGACTACAGTGAACTGGATTCTTTTGTCATCTACATCTGCATGAAGGGAAGCTGCACCGTGACCGACAATGAAGGTAACTGCATTTCCTTGAAAGCCGGTGAATCAGTCTTGTTCCCTGCCACGACCCAAAATCTGGAAGTCGTGCCGGACGGTGAAGTATCCTTCCTGGAGACTTACGTATAAATAACCTGTATTTCCCATTATAGCTGAGTCCTTTTTTTCCCCTGCCCGCGCACGGAAGAAAGGGACTCAGTCGTTTTTCATAAACGCATTGGGCGACATGCCCGTAATCTGACGGAACACCCGGTTGAAATTGTTCGGGGTGGTAAATCCCACTTCGTAGGCAATCTGCTGCATGGTCTTGCCTCCGTCGGCAAACAGTTCGATGGCCCGCATAATCCGGAGGTTGTTCACATAATAGCTGAAGCGTATGCCCGATTCATTGAACAAACGGCTCAGGTTGCGCACCGAGAAGCCGAAATGTTCGGCCAGCTGCGGCATCTTCAGGTTTTCTTGCAGATGTTCCTGCAAGTATGCCAATATGGGATGCAAACGGGCATCGTTGGGAATGGTCAGAGTTTTCAACAGGAAGCCCATGTTCTGGCTGATGGAAGGAAGCAAACGGAAAAAGCCCAGGGCAAAAGCATACAAGTCGGGGGTATCCTCCCGGTTTATCTCCGTCCCTTTCGAAGCGATAAACTTCAGGTTTTCCGCCACAAAAGAGTCGGTGTGGTAAATGGAAAAGTCCTTCAACGCCTCATCGCCTCCATCGCTGTCGAGCGACAAATAAAAGATTACCAGCGAAGTCTGCCGGTTGTTACTACACAGTTTGTGTTCCGTACAACCGGGAATCCAGGCAATGTGTTTCTCCGGCACAAAATAGTTGGTCGAACCAATCTGCACATGCAATGTGCCCGAAAGAGTATATACAATCTGGCACTGGCCGTGTGTATGCCCCGGCAGATTAATCTCTTCCCAACCCGTCTTCTTGATTCGGATGGTCTCCCGGCTGGTACGGTTTATCAACGAAATGTAACTCTCCTGTTCCTGATTCATCGCTAGTTCTGTGGCTTAAAATGATAATCTTTTTGCATAAATCGCATATTCCGCATAAAAATAAAGGTTTAATTTTGCACCAGCAATAGAAGAGACTATAAATTAGCGATGAAATTATGATGAAATGTATTTTTGCAATTGCTGTTTTGCTGGCAGGAACTGCCTTCAGCACATCGGCTGCGCCCGAAAAGATTTCTGAAAACAAGCAGGAAAGCATTAAAGTAGAAATCACTGAAGGACAAATTGACGTGATAAGTGGCATTATCTACTCACAAGTCATTTCCACCCGAAGCAACCGTGCGTTGCGGATGACCGTGCTGGTTCCACGGACCAGTACTCCCAAACCTGCAATTGTATATTTCCCCGGAGGAGGATTCAAATCTGCAGATTATGAAAAGTTCATCGAAATGCGTATGGCATTGGCCAAAGCCGGATTTGTGGTGGCTGCTGTAGAATACAGGACCGTACCCGATAAATTCCCCGCACTGGTAGTCGATGGGAAAGCCGCAGTCCGTTTCCTGAGAGCTCACGCCGCACAGTTTCATATAGACCCGACCCGCATCGGGGTACTGGGAGATTCTGCCGGGGGATATTTATCACAAATGGTAGGTACAACCAATGGAGAAAAAGAGTTTGATCAGGGAGACTATCTCGACCAGTCGTCCGACGTACAGGCTGCCGTCACCATTTACGGAATCAGCAATTTGCTAAACATCGGCGAAGGCTATTCTGAAGCCATACAGCAGGTTCATGCCTCACCGGCTGTAACAGAAGCCTTGCTCGTACACGGCCCTGCCTTTGCAGACTTTCCGGGAGCCAGCATCCTTTCCGACCCGGAACAGGCCATGAAAGCCAGTCCGCTGGGACACGTAAAGGAGCACATGCCTCCCTTCCTGATTATGCACGGAAGCAATGACAAGCTGGTATCGCCCGTGCAAAGCGAACAGCTGTTCAAAGCCCTGACAGAAAAAGGCAACCAAGCCACTTACGTCACGGTGGAAGGCGCCGGACACGGTGATCTGTACTGGTTCCAGCAACCGGTTATCGAGAGAGTGGTCAGCTGGTTTCAAACTGTTTTTCAATATCACACAGACAAATGAATAAAAGACTAATTGCAAGTATCGGAGTTCTTTCTTTTTTTATGTACATCACGGCCCAAGAGCGGGTGCTTTCCATCGACGAACTGTTTCAGCTGGCAGACCAGAACAGCAAGAGCATTCAGCTGCATGCACTGGCCATCGACGAAAGTGCACAAGCTGTAAAAGTGGCCAAGGATGCCAAGCTGCCGTCTATCAATGCCCAATTGGAACTCAATTACATTGGGGATGGTTGCATGACCGACCGAAATTTCAGTAACGGAGTACATGCCGACATGCCACACTTTGGAAATACCTTTGTACTCAAGGCCTCACAGGTCATCTATGCAGGTGGAGGTATCAACGCAAACATACAAAAAGCGAAACTACAATACCAACTGTCCCAACAGACTTACAACAACAATCAGCAAGATTTACGATTCATGTTGCTGGGCTACTACCTGGACTTGTTTCAGCTACGGAACCAACAGACCGTATATGAAAAGAACATCGAGCAGACGCGTCTGCTGGTAAAGGATATGCGGGCTGCCTACCAGCAAGGAACCGCACTGAAAAGTGACATCACCCGTTACGAACTACAGCTTCAGAATCTTCAGCTGGGACTGACTTCTACGGTGAACAAGCTCAACGTACTAAACCACAAACTGACGACGACCATCGGACTGGAGCCTTCGGTACACATTGTTCCGGATTCCACCGCTCTGTTCCAAATCAATGTGGACAAGCGACAGGAAATTTCCTGGATGGAAGACTCACAAGAATCTCCCACCCTTCAGCAGGCACAGACTGCCATCAAGCTGAGCCACAACCAGCAGGACCTGGTTCGTTCAGAACGCAGACCGCACATCAGCCTGACAGCCACGAACGACTTCACCGGCCCGATTCTGGTAGAGGTACCGCCATTGAACAGCAATTTCACCTACTGGTTTGCCGGAGTCGGTATTTCATACAACCTGGATGCCTTGTTCAAAAGCAAGAAAAAACTGCGGCAGGCACGGATTGCCACTTCGAAAGCGGAAAAGAACTACGAGCTGGCCAAGGAAGAAATCGAGAACAACGTGCATGAAGCCTACGTGAACCTGAACGAAGCCTACGTCCGGCTCCAGACCCAACAGAAGAGCGTACAGCTAGCCCACGAAAACTTCCGGATTGTCCGCCAACGCTACCTGAACGGACTGTCACTGATTACCGACATGCTGGATGCCAGCAACATGCAGCTGGACATGGAACTCCAGCTGGCCAACTATCAGATTGGCATATTGTATCAGTACTACCTGTTGAAAAAGATTACAGGAACCCTTTAACTTCATTTATATTTACACAAAAAGAATCGAGACATGATACGAAACAAAAAAAGAGCGATTTCCAACTTCTTTATACTTCTGGTCCTCGCAGCCGGCATCAGCTGGGTATGCGGAAAGTTCATCCACTTGGGTAACGTGGAATACACTGACAATGCACAGGTGAAACAGCATCTGACCCCTGTCAGCACACGGGTACAGGGATTCATCAAGAAAATTTGTTTTGAGGAATACCAGACCGTGAAGAAAGGAGACACGCTGGCCATCATCGAAGACACGGAATACCGGTTGAAAGTGGCCCAAGCCGAGGCCGACTACCGCAATGCCCTGGCTGGAAAGAGTGCCATGTACACCACCATCAATACCACACAGAACAACATCCTTGTCACGGATGCAGCCATTGATGAACAACGGGTCCGCCTGAAAAATGCACAAACCGATTACAAACGTTATCAGGAACTGCTGAAAGAAGAGGCAGTCACTCCCCAACAGTTCGACCGGGTAAAGACGGACTACGAAGCCACCCAGGCCCGCTACGAGCAGCTGATGCGACAGAAACAGTCTACCTTGCTCCAGAAACAGGAACAAACCCAGCGACTGGAACAGAACGAATCGGCCATCAAACTGGCGGAAGCGGCTCTTAACCTGGCCAAGCTGAACCTTTCTTATACCGTCATTCTGGCCACGACCGACGGAGTAACCGGACGAAAAGATATCCACGAAGGGGAACTGGTACAACCGGGACAGGCATTGGTGACGCTGGTGGACGGTACGGAAAAATGGGTCATCGCCAACTACAAGGAAACCCAAACGACCGACATGCGGAGAAACCAGCTGGTAGAAGTGAAAGTGGATGCCATTCCGGGCGTAAAATTTGAAGGACGTATCGCTTCCATCTCGGATGCCACCGGAGCCTCTTATTCGCTCATTCCGCAAAACAACTCGGCCGGTAACTTTGTGAAAGTAGAACAGCGCATTCCTGTCCGTATTGAATTTACCCAAAACAACCGCCCGGAAGACCTGCAGCGTCTGAGAGCCGGAATGAATGTAGAATGTTACGTAAAACAATAAACTGAATAAGTAGAGAAATGGCTGAACAACGTCCCCGTATCCTATACTTTAAAGATTTTCTTCCTACCTCTGTCTGCATCGCCATATCCATGTTCTTTGCCATGGTGTTTCAGTTCAACGGAGGTGTATTCTTGCCGGCAGCAACCCAGATGTCGAGTGCCTTGGGCTGCATCCAAGAAGATGTGAACATGGCCGGATATGCGTCATTTATCGGTATGACCATCATCTTCCCGATTCTGTTCCGTCTGAAAGCTCGGTTTACTACCCGTTCCATTTTCATGACGGTATGTCCAGTACTGATTGCCTGCAACCTGATTACTATGCACACGGAAAATATTTTTCTCATGATTTGTGTATGCTTCGTGTCGGGATTCTTCCGCATGTGGGGTACGTTTGAATGTTTCTCCAACATCCGTTTGAGCATCACACCTTCGGGTAACTTCTCCGTGTTCTATCCTGTCATCTACATCATCGTACTCGAAAGCATCCAGTTGTCTGGACTGGTAACGATGCACCTCAATGACTGGGCCAACTGGCAATATATGCACTGGTTCGTCATCGGTATGCTGATGATTGTATGGGTCTGCGTGATGTGCCTTACCCGTTCTGTCCGCTTGATGAAAAAAATGCCCTTATATGGCATCGACTGGAAAGGACTTGCCTTGTGGACTACCATGCTGTTTGCCATTGTTTTCATCTGCATCTATGGAGACTATTATGACTGGCTGGACAGCGTGCAAATCCGTGCCAGCATCGTCATTGCCGTGGTGGCCTTGCTACTCAACATCAATCGGATGAACTCCATCCGCCATCCTTACATCGACCCACAGGTATTCAAGTACAAGAAATTCCCTGTCATATTGTTTCTGTTCCTGATGCTCTGCCTGTTTCTCACCACGTCTTCCGTCCTCCAAAATGCCTTCATGCTCTCCATTTTGAAATACGATTCCCTCAACGCCATATCCTTAAACTGGTGTGTGTTTGTAGGTATTCTGGCTGGAGCTGGAATTGTCTTTCTACGTCAGGCAGTCTGGAAGAAAGGGTATAAGCTGCTGATTTCAATCGGATTTACACTGATTGTCGTGTACCAGTATTATATGTATTTTCTCATTTATCCAGACCTGAATATTGAAAGTCTGTATCTACCTAACTTCCTAAAAGGAATCGGACATGGAATTTTGTACATTGCATTAACCATCTATGTGGCCAAAAATATTCCCTTCAAGCACTTCTTCCAATCATTGTGCGTACTCAGCTTCATCCGTACCAGTATTGCTACCCCGCTAGGAAGCGCCATTCTGAACCGTTGGATGAAACACCTCCAGCTGGACAACTGGGCCTTGCTGAGTCGAAACATGGACGACCTGACCGAATGGATGCCCAATAATGCTTCCCTCATGCAACTTTACAACGAGGTGAACACTCAAACCATGCTGACCAGTTTAAAAGAGCTCTTCGGATGGGTCTGCATCGTTGGAACTGTTTTTCTAGCAATTGTCATCACCTACCGGATATGGCGCGACCGCCATCTGGCAGCTCTGAAAATGCTGCACAGCCTGCCCGTCAAAAAGAGATACAGACTGTCCAGCATCCATCATCCTTTTAAACATTAAAACTTATAAGCAACAGTAAAGAAGAAAGCAAGGTTTCGGGTCTTAGAATAACTGGCCAGCTTGCAAAGACCAAATTCTCCGTCAAGACCTACCGTCCAGCGCGGGAAATCCAATGCCACCCCTGCCATCAGTCCGGCATCGAAACGGCGCAGCCCTGGAATGACTTCTTCTTCGATTTTTGAATCACCAAATGTATTATAAGATACAGTCAAATCGTCGATATCCATATCCCGTTTGCCGTTCACCCCATAGGCCAGATATGGTCCTGCGGTGAATACCATGTCAAAGTTAGATGCAGTTCCCACATGAAAGGCTGCCAGCAAAGGCATTTCAAAATAATTCTGATTTACATGCATGTTCACCTTGTTCTGAGTGTTAGTTCCCACAAAGTCTGCATCCATACTGGCTCCTTTGGATACCCAGTTTAATCCAGTCTGGAAAGATACCAGTCCACTCAAAGGCACATCAATGCCCACACCTACTTTCTGATTAAACAATGGAGAGGAATCTCCTGCATCCTTTCCCATCCAGGTACTCATACCCAGTCCTAATTTCATACTCCAAGTTACCTTCGTCTGTGCGGCCATTGTCAACACGGTGAACAAACAGGCCACTATACATGCAATTCTTTTCATAAGCTAAAAATAGATGAATTACACAAATTTAAGAAGATAACACGGAGAAACAAATAAAAAGGGAGCAAAAAAGAGATTTCCACCTCTTTTTGCTCCCTTCTCACAAGGTTTTAAATGTTATCTCTTAGAATTCATAATCGATACCAATGGAAATGTTTTCCATATCCAAACCGACACCAAATCCGTTTCCTTCCATATCACGATAATAATCGTCGCGATAACCGGCAAAGCCAACCTTTGTAATAAAGCTGAAATGGTCGTTCAATTTCAAGGCCAGACCCGGCTTTACGCCAATTTCAAAACCATTGACAGCATCCTCATGTTTTGCCTTATAGGTAGAAAAGCCGAATCCCATATCCAGGAACAAACGTACGATTTTATTCTCATAGAACGAGTAACGTGCATACGGAGCAAAAGCAAAGGCATTGGTATTTATGTCATACTCTCCGTCATACCCTTTATGCGCATAGGCCAGTTCTACACCTACAGCCCATTGCTTACTCAGGTTATAACCTACATCCGGCGTAATGGAGAACGAAGTTTTATCCACATCATTGTTTCTCCACAAGCTGATGCCGCCCCCCAGATACACACCTTCCTGTGCACTGGCTGAGATTGCCGCCATGACAATCACCACAAGTAAAAATAATTTTTTCATAATCATCTTTTTTTTAATTCTACAATTTATTTGATACACTCATCTCTCTTCCTATTCCATATTCAAACCCTTCAGCCTTGTTTATGCCGGTTGGCTCTCCGGCGACGGTATTCAGCCTTCATTTTGGCAGAACCCGAACCATGAAGTCCCGTGATGTACGTTTTCTTCTTGGCCTTCGTCTTTACTTTCTCTTCCTTTTTCTTTCCATCCGAAGATTTACCTCCTTTAAAGACAATCCCTTCTGTCAATATCTTTTCAATATCCATAATCTGCTTATTTTTTAGGTTGTAATTTTACATGCTTACCCGACTTAGTACAAATCAAGGTACGTTTCAGAGGCTGACGCGTCTGCATATTAAACAAAAGTCCGGGACTGAAATGCTGTCCGTTCACCCGCAGCTCAAAATGCAGATGTTCGGTAGTGGCACGCCCCGACCTACCGGTCAATGCTATGACCTGTCCTGCCTTTACGGTATCTCCCGACGCTACCAAATTCTTGGAATTATGACTGTACAAAGTCTCCAGCCCGTTGGCATGACGCACCACAATGACTTTTCCATATCCGCCGTAATGCTTCGCCATCCGTACCACCCCGTCGAATACGCACACAATGGAATCATTGGCTTTCGTTTTGATGTCCGCACCCGAATGTCCACCCCGACTTCCGTAGGCCGAGATTACTTTCCCATTACGGAGCGGGAAGCAGAACTGCGAATCGGCCAGACATTCCAGATGAATTTCAAAACGGTTTCCCTTAGCAAACAGTCCCGGAGTCTGCACCCTGACATGATTGCGTTCCATAGACGTGAATCCGGTAGGTACTGGCTCACTGGCCCAAATACTTCCTGCCCAGAAGCACCAAGCAATCATCAACCATACCAACTGCTTCATCTTACTTAAAATAACAAAGTTCCACATCCTGTGCATCCGCAAATTCTTTCAGCAGGTTCACCATGTAGTTCACTGCCTCTTCCAGTCCCTCACTGCCACTGTATGCATTCATTATTGCCAACAGATGCGTGGTATTCTCCGAAATCTTCGTCCGCTCATTGTCGCTGGTCGGCGTGCCGACACCTCCTATCGCATCCCGGTACACCGGCATGCCTTCGATGTTCAATTCTCCACGGCCGATACCCTCGTAAGGCTCACCCGCCTTTCCGATTCCTAACACCAATTTGTCGCCCTGAATCTTGTCACGGTCGAAACCACCGATAGAGTGACCGCTGTAGATAGACGCCAGATTAATCAAATCGACCAACGTATCTATCTGATACAGGGAGAGTCCTCTCAACAACCTGCGGCACAAGGCTTCCGAAGAAGGCCGATAACGACTGGGATCCTTTCCACATTTTTTATAGGCCTGACGGGTAGCCTGAATAGCCGGCATCTCCTTGATGGAATCTACCGTATATTTCTGGCGATAGAGTTCCGTAAACTCATCAATTTTTTTCCACAAAGCTTCACTATACGGTGAATTTTTCACGGTTGCAAAAACGGCTGCCCCGCGAAACTGCGGCCAAGCCTGCCGCAATTCTTCTGATACTTCAATTTTCAAATCCATTCCGCAAAACTCTCCTTCCTATTTTTCCATTCGCATAATTCCCGACAAAATACGTCCGGAGTGAATTCCTAATCTGCGTGCCGAGAAAAAGTCCGTAGCATGCTGATATGTACAGATGCCTGCCAATTCCACATTGGACACCTTTACTCCTTTAGCAAGCAACTGTATACGGTTGGCCTCCCATAAATCAATGTGCCACTTCGCATATCGTCGAGCTATTCTTTCCATATCGAATCCGGCAGTTTTAAAGGCTTCGTACACTTCCTCGCCCACCTCAAATGCCTCAAGGGAAATACCGGGGCCAATGCAAGCTTGTACATCTTCTCCCTTCGTACCGTAAAGTTCACTCATCCGGTCAAGAGTTTTCTCCACAATCCGAGCCACCGTCCCCCGCCATCCGGCATGGATAGCAGCTATTACCTTGTGCTTCGTATCGTAACAAAGCACCGGAATGCAGTCGGCCGTAGAAATGCACAGGCAGACTCCTGGGCAATCACTCACCAAAGCATCCACCCCTTCCAAGAGTTCTTTTTGCTTTTCTGAAGTAAGTCCGACAAACGTCTCATCTATCTCTTTCACCTCCGTGCCATGCGTCTGATGAGGTATTACCAGCTTTTCCGGGCGGACCGGCATCAGCGAGCACAACAGCTTCCGGTTCTGTTCTACTTTTTCAGAATCATCCCCACAATAATGGTTACAGTTGAACGAGGCATAATTTCCTTCACTGTACCCTCCATGACGGGTAGTAGAAAAACAAAAGATGTCGGTGCACGAATTTGTCAGCCCGTACACCCACATCCTCTTATCCTCTGTCAGGTTATTCATCACTTCTGTGTTTCGTCGTCCCAATCTTCTTCTTCGTACTCGTAATCAAAGTCATCTTCGTCTGTATCCTCCTCGTATTCATACTCGAAGTCCTCGTCCTCACCCATATCTTCCAGCTCTTTCTGGAGTTTCTTCAGGTCTTTCGGACGATGTACGATGGCTTCCCGGCGTACGGCTTCCAACTGGTTACTGTCTTTATTCAATTCGGTCCACAGCAGGTCTTTCAACTGTTGGATACCCATTCCAGACACGGAAGAAATAAAGACATGCGGTATATCTTCAGGCAATGTAGGCTCCAGCATCTGCATCAGCTCCTCGTCCAGCATATCACACTTCGTAATAGCCAGTACCCGCTGCTTGTCCAGCATCTCCGGATTGAAGGTAGCCAGCTCATGGAGCAGAATCTCATACTCCTTCCGGATGTCGTCCGTATCGCCCGGCACCATGAACAGCAGCAAAGAGTTACGCTCAATATGACGCAAGAAACGCAATCCAAGTCCCTTTCCTTCACTGGCCCCTTCAATGATACCCGGAATGTCCGCCATTACGAACGACTTGCCATCGCGATAGGACACGATGCCCAGATTCGGTTCCAGCGTAGTAAAAGGATAGTTGGCTATCTTCGGGCGTGCCGCAGAAACGGCGGCCAGCAAAGTCGATTTCCCCGCATTCGGGAAACCTACCAGACCCACATCTGCCAATAATTTCAATTCCAAAATCACCGTCATCTCCTGCATGGGTTCCCCCGGTTGCGCAAAACGAGGTGCCTGACGGGTCGCTGTACGGAAATGCCAGTTTCCCAGTCCGCCACGTCCGCCTTTCAGCAAGATGACTTCTTGTCCGTGCTCCGTTACGTCGCACACATATTCGCCGGTTTCGGCATTATAAACTACGGTTCCGCATGGAACCTCGATGACCTTGTCTGCCCCGTCTTTACCGAAGCTCTTGTTCTTCGAACCGTTTCCACCATGTTCTGCAAACACGTGACGGTCATACTTCAGGTGCAGCAACGTCCAATAATTGCGGTTTCCCCGCAAAATCACATGACCTCCTCTACCACCGTCGCCACCGTCTGGACCTCCGTTGGGCATATACTTCTCACGGCGCATGTGCACCGAACCGCGGCCTCCTTTTCCGGAGCGGCAATAGATTTTTACGTAATCAACAAAATTCGATTCAGCCATAATTTAAAGTTTAAGAACTGGCAGACTGTCCCCAGCCCGCCAGTTTTTCCATTATTTAAAGTTTATCGATAGCTGCACAAATGTCAGCGAAGATGCCATCCATGGTACCCAGGCCTTGGATGTGGCAATATTTACCGTCGTTCTTATACCAGTCGATCAACGGAGCTGTCTGAGAATGATATACCACCAGACGTTTCTTGATAGTTTCTTCGTTGTCGTCGGCACGGCCTGATTCCTGTCCACGTTTGATCAGACGAGTCATCAGTTCATCTTCCGGAACTTCCAGGTCAAGCATGATAGACACTTCCTGTCCACGTTCCTGCAACATTTTCTTCAATGCTTCTGCCTGAGCGATGGTACGAGGAAATCCGTCGAAAATCACCCCTTTGCTATCTTTGAAGCTGTCGAACACGCTAGCCAGAATGTCAATCATCAATGCGTCAGGAATCAGCTGACCATTGTCGATATAACCTTTGGCTGTCTTACCCAGCTCTGTACCGTTCTTGATTTCCGCACGCAATACATCTCCCGTAGAAATATGGTTCAAACCATACTTTTCCACAATACGAGCACTCTGAGTTCCCTTACCTGAACCCGGAGCACCAAAAATTACAATATTCAACATGTTGTTTAGATATGATTATAAAAAAATTATTCAATCACTGTATAAATATCACGGTAGTTCCGGCCCAGCCCGTCATAGTCCAGTCCGTATCCCACAATAAAATCATTCGGGATGCGCATGGCCACGTAATGAATGTCCAAATCCACCTTCAGCTTGTCAGGTTTTACCAGCAGCGTGGCAATGCGGATTTCTTTCGGCTGGCGCGCCTTCAGCGTTTCCAGCAGACGCTGCATGGTCAGTCCCGTGTCCACAATATCCTCCACGATGACAACCGTACGTCCCGTAATGTCTTCGTTCAGGCCTACCAGTTCCTTCACCTTGCCCGTAGAAGCTGTTCCCTCGTACGATGCCAGTTTCACAAAAGAGACCTCACACGGAATCGTCAGATGTTTCATCAAGTCGGCCGTAAACATGAACGAGCCATTCAACACACTCAGGAACAGCGGCTTCTCCCCCTCCAAATCACGATTGATTTCATCGGCTACACGCGCCACTTCCTTCAAAATTTCCGCCTCCGGGATAAACGTCTTGAAACGTTTGTCTTTTATCTGAATCGTCTCCATGTTATGATGTAGTTTTTAGAAATTGCGCAAATTTACGGATTTTCCCTAAAACCGCCACACATCCCCCTGAGTATTTAAAGATATTTTCAATAGAACATATACACCATTCGGGGCTTTTTTCGTACTTTTACCGACAAAATAGCTATTTATATATACAATGAAAATTTTAAGTTGTACACAACAAAAAGAGGCCGATGCATATACCATCGCCCATGAATCTATATTGTCAATCAACCTTATGGAAAAGGCAGCCGGACTGCTGGCAGAAGCCATCAGCAACCGTTGGGACAAATCGCACCGCATCATCGTCTTTGCCGGTCCGGGCAATAACGGAGGCGATGCCTTGGCTGTAGCCCGCATCCTCTTCCTGAAACATTATCCAGTAGAAGTCTACCTGTTCAACGTGAAAGGCGCCCTTTCCGAAGAATGCCTCACCAACGTGCAGCGTTTGAAAGAAAGCGGATTTGCCAACTACACGGAAGTCAGCAGCCAATTCGACCCTCCCCAGCTGGGCAGTCACGACGTCATCGTGGACGGACTGTTCGGCTCCGGCCTCAACAAGCCGCTAAGTGGAGGATTTGCCGCCGTCGTGCAATACATCAACGCCTCCCCTTCCCAAGTAGTATCCATTGATATTCCTTCTGGACTGATGGGAGAAGACAATACCCACAACATCCGCCAGAACATCATCAAAGCTGATCTGACCCTGAGTATCCAGCTACCGAAACTCTCCTTCCTCTTTGCGGAGAATGCCGACGTGGTAGGCGAATGGCAGCTGCTTGACATCGGCATCAGCCGGGAATTCATTGAAAAAGCCAAGACCCCTTACCTCATTACCGAGGCGAATGAGGTAAGGGCAATTATCAAACCCCGGAAGAAGTTTGCCCATAAAGGCATGTTCGGCCACGGTCTGCTGATAGCTGGTTCCTACGGTATGGGAGGAGCTGCCCTGCTGGCCTCAAAGGCCTGCCTTCGCTCGGGCATCGGCCTGCTCACCGTACACACCCCTGTCTGCAACCACCTCCTGCTTCAAAGCAACGTACCTGAAGCCATGGTACAAGACGATGTACACGACCGCTACTTTGCCGAAGCAGCCGACCTCGACAATTTCCAGGCCGTAGCCATCGGTCCGGGACTGGGACAGGAAGAAGTGACCGTACAGGCCCTCTTCGACCAAATCAGCAACTGCTACATTCCTTTGGTACTCGATGCGGACGCCTTGAATATTTTCAGCAACTACCGCAACTACCTGACCCGTATTCCACGCCACAGTATCCTCACCCCGCACGTGAAGGAACTGGAGCGCATCATCGGCCGTTGCAGCAACAGCTTCGAACGGTTGTCCAAAGCCAAAGAACTGGCTGCCTATCTGCAATGCTACATCGTGCTGAAAGGCGCATGGACTGCTGTCATCACTCCCGACGGGGAGACCTATTTCAACCCTACAGGCAATCCGGGCATGGCGACTGCCGGCAGCGGAGACGTACTGACAGGCATCATCCTCTCTCTCCTTTCACAAGGATACACACAGGAAGAGGCCTGCCGTCTAGGAGTTTACGTACATGGACTCGCCGGTGACATAGCCTGCCAGCACAAAGGAGTGATCAGCATGACTTCAGGCGACATCGTAGAAGCTCTGCCCGAAGCATGGAAACAACTAATGGAAACTAAATGACAGACAATATGAAAAGAGGAATCATCGCATTGGGACTGCTGGCCTCTCTGAGTGCCTACTCCCAGGAAAGCTACGTACCGCAGGAAGGTGAAGGTATCGTTTATTTCCTGCCCAAGACCAAAGTAGCCATCGACATCGTTGCCACGAAAGTAGATTATCAGCCAGGCGACTTCTGCCTCTATGCCAGCCGATATCTGCGGTTGAACAACATCGGTACAAAGCCTGATACTCATTGGGAAATCAAAGACATCCACGTACGCCTGGCTGGAGTGCCCGACTCTACCAAAGCCTATATCATGAAGCTGAAAGACAAAAGTGTGGCTTCCAACATAGAACTGACAGACAAGGGCATCGTAAAAGCTATCAACACCACTTCTACCGAGAAAGAATCCCTTCCCGATTACAAGCTGGAAACACCCCAGCAGCATGAAGATGCCCGGAAATATATGACGGAAGACATTCTGATGGCCGGTTCCAGTGCCAAGATGGCTGAACTGACTGCTCGGGAAATCTATAACATCCGCGACAGCAAGAATCTTATCCTGCGCGGACAAGCGGACACCATGCCTAAAGACGGAGCTTCCCTGCAACTGGTCATCGACCAACTCAACAAACAAGAGAAAGCACTGATGCAAGCCTTTACCGGCATCACCGACCGCACAGACAAAATCTTTACCATTCTGGTAGAACCGGGAGAAAACGTGAAAGAACAAATCGCCGCACGCTTCTCCACCCAGTTGGGAGTGCTCCCCACCAATAACCTCGCCGGAGACCCGATTTACGTTTCCGTACGCAACACCTCAAGCCTGCCCGTATCGGAAGACGGCAAGAAGAAGAAAAAAGACGGTATCATCTACAACGTACCGGGCAAAGGAAAAGTCACCGTCACCTATCAGGGCAAGAAGCTTTTCGATGACGAGATGTCGTTTACCCAGTTCGGCTATACCGAAGTGCTGGTAGACGGCCTGTTTGACAAGAAAGTCAATACTCGTGTCATTTTCAACCCTACTACGGGTGGAATCGTGAAAATTGACAAGGACTGATTCTATCAGAATTTATAAAGATTAGGAATCCCGTTCTCTGTGTACAATACCGGAGAACGGGATTTTTTGTTGCCCAATTATCATTTGACTGCAAAGTTACATATCAGGCTACTGCAAAGACTAAACTTTTACATGGAATCCACATTTCCCGAACAAAGATTATTTACTCAAGCAACTCTTTTATAAATCTCTATTTCTCAAGTCATTTTCCTTCAATCACAAGTGGAAATTCTCTGTTTCACACTGTGGAATATAAAAACCACAGTGTGGGATACATATCTCACACTGTGAAATACAAATCCCACACTGTGAAACAGAGAATCTATAAAGACGTTTTTATAAAATTGTATCTGTCACTACACATATTTTTTAGAGGTAACAAAAAGTTACAAAAATCATCTGTTTTCCTCTTTATAAAGAGGAAATCTTCACCCTGAACCGTTTTTCTGTTTCTATAATTTGCAGAGTTCTTAAAATAGCCCTATCTTCGCACGATAAAAACATGTAACTTTGTTATGACCCGAATGAACAAAATAAAGAAACTAAAAAAAATCCGACTCCACCACGAAGGAACTCACATACTGATTACCAGTGCAATTTTGTTAATCCTCATAAATGCAGCTTTGTATTGGGGAATAGAATGCAAAATACCATTCTATCTGGTAGCCCTCATAAGCCTCATTGTCTACGGACTGATGGTCAACTTTTTCCGCTGCCCGATACGCTTGTTTAAAGGGGATACAGAAAAAACAGTCGTAGCACCGGCCGACGGACATGTGGTAGTCATTGAAGAAGTGGACGAACATGAATATTTCCATGACCGTCGACTGATGATTTCTATCTTCATGGGGATTACAAACGTACATGCCAACTGGTATCCGGTAGACGGGGTGGTAAAGCATGTGGACCACCACAACGGACGTTTCATGAAAGCCTGGCTGCCAAAAGCCAGCACAGAAAACGAGCGTTCGATGGTCGTCATTGACACGCCGGATGGTCATACGGTGATGGCCCGTCAGATTGCAGGAGCCGTAGCTCGACGCATTGTCACTTATGCGGTACCGGGAGAGGATTGCTACATTGACGAGCACATGGGATTCATCAAGTTCGGGTCGCGAGTAGATGTGTATTTGCCACTCGGAACAAAAGCCTGTGTCACAATGGGACAGAAAACGACTGGTAATGAAACAGTGATTGCCCGTCTGCCCTAACCTGAAAAGAAAAATCTACACCTTATTTATATATAATATATGGCTCACGCGATTATCCGGAATATCCCCAACACGATTACCAGCTGTAACCTGTTTTGTGGATGCATAGCCTGCTACATGGCTTTCCATAGCAAATATGAATGGGCACTGCTTTTCATCGTATTGGGAGCGGTATTCGATTTCTTCGACGGAATGACAGCCCGCCTGTTGCATGTATCGTCTCCCATCGGGAAAGAACTGGACTCGCTGGCTGACGATGTGACTTTTGGACTGGCACCGGCAGCCATTGCCTTCTCCCTGTTCAAGGAGGTACATTATCCGGATTTTCTCCTTCCTCTGTCGGACATCATGCCCTATACAGCCTTTCTGATTTCCGTATTCTCCGCTCTGCGACTGGCCAAGTTCAACTTGGACGAACGCCAGACCAGCTCGTTCATCGGTATGCCAACTCCGGCCAATGCCTTGTTCTGGGGCTCACTCACTGTAGGAGCACACGACTTTCTGGTTTCTGACAATTTCAATGCCCTATACCTGTTTATTCTGGTCCTTGTCATGTCATTGCTGCTGGTAGCCGAACTGCCCATGTTCTCTCTGAAATTTAAGGATTTGTCATGGGGACACAACAAGATAAGCTATATCTTCCTGATTGTCAGTATCCCGCTGCTGATTATCTTCCAATTGAGCGGATTTGCGGCAGTCATCGTATGGTATATTATTTTGTCTTTGCTGACACGCAAAAAATAGGTAGGGAAATTGTGGCACGTTTTTTGTTTCTTCTAATTAAAAACGAAAGAAAATGTTCCATATTTTAGGCTTTATATTTTTCATCATATTAATCGTCCTGCTCATCGGACTGTTCATTCTGTCCAGAGTTGTCGGCATGATATTCGGATTCAAACGCCGTATGCAACGCAACGGTTCTTCCCAACGGACCACCTATTCCTCCGGTTCCAGTCAGCCACAGGAAGATAGCTTCGACTCTTATTCCAATGAAGGAAATACCTCCGTACGCCAACGGAAAAAGATTTTCGACAAAGAAGAAGGGGAATACGTGGATTTCGAAGAAATCAAATAACACTTTTCATCTTCTCTTTCGGAAGAAGTCTTTCATCAATCCGGCGCACTCGTCGGACAACACCCCTTTTACGACCACCGTCTTAGGGTGCAAGGCTTGCGGCGCATACCGCTGATACCCTCTTTTCTCGTCTTCTGCCCCGAATACGAGACGCCCGACCTGTGCCCAAGCAATCGCCCCGGCACACATCACGCAAGGTTCCACCGTGACATACAGGGTACAGTCATTCAAGTATTTCGCCCCCAATGCATTGGCGGCTGCCGTCACTGCCTGCATCTCCGCATGCGCCGTCACATCGTGCAAGGTCTCGGTCAGGTTATGCGCACGTGCAATGATGCGGTCCCGACAAACCACTACGGCCCCCACAGGTACCTCGCCTCGGTCTGCGGCCCGTGCAGCCTCAGCCAGCGCTTGTTTCATGTAAAAAGAATCGTCTGCCATGGTTATCTGCGCATGTCATGCTCCTTGAAAAGCGTGGGATAATCGTCTTCCATATTCTGATGAATAAAGGACAAAACCGTCTCGCGAAGCCAGCGTGCCTTGTTGGTTATCTGATACTTCTCCAGATAACGGTCCACAATCCGCACCTCTTCTTCGCTCATCAAGCAAACCATCCGCTGACGGCGGGGAGGATTGCTGACTGGTACTTTCTTTCTTTTTTTCCCGCAATTTACCATTTGTCCTGCAAAATTAGCGTATTCTGTTAAAATTGAAGCATAAAAATGCGTATTTTTGCAAAAAAGCAGAAAATGGCACTACATAATGAACTGGGAAAAGAAGGAGAAGCTGCCGCAATGGCTTATCTGACTGAAAAAGGATATGAAATCAGGCACCGGGACTGGCACTCCGGGCACCGCGATCTGGACATCGTGGCGCAAAAAGACAATACCCTGGTCATCGTGGAAGTGAAAACCAGAAGGGACGACCGCTTCGGACAGCCGGAAGAAGCCGTGGACAACCGGAAAATACGGAACATTGTGGCTTCTGCTGATGCATATGTCCGGAAATTCGCCATCGACCTTCCTGTCCGCTTCGACCTCATTACCGTGGTGGGGATACAGCCTCCTTTCCGGATAGAACACATCGAGGATGCTTTCTTCCCGCCTGTGTGGAACTAATTAATGCATAAAAAGTCATGAAATATCCCGAACCTATTGTACTGGCAGAAACCACTTCTACCAACTCTTATTTGTCGGACCTTTGCAACGTGCAGACGTGTCCGGAACTGACCAGCGTATATTCTTCTTTCCAGTCGGCCGGCCGCGGGCAGAGAGGTAACAACTGGGAATCGGAAGCAGGCAAGAACCTGCTTTTCAGCTTTGTGCTGTATCCGGAATTTCTGGAGGCACACCGCCAGTTCTATCTGTCACAGGTCACTGCCCTGGCCTTGTATGATGTACTGTCAAGTTATACGGAAGGCATCTCCATCAAATGGCCCAACGATATCTACTGGAAAGACCAAAAGATTTGCGGCACCCTGATTGAGAATGACCTGACCGGCATCCACATCAGCCGTTCCATCTCGGGCACCGGGGTCAACTTGAACCAGGAACGTTTCTACAGCGATGCTCCCAATCCGGTTTCCTTATGCCAGATTACGGGCAACCGGTACGACGTCCGTGAGATTTTAGAGCAAATCATGGACAAGGTCGCCGACTATTACCAACGACTGAAGGAAGGACAAACGAACTTGCTGGAAGCGCGTTACCAGGAAGCCCTCTATCGCAAAGAAGGCTTACACCCGTTCCAAGACAAAAACGGACAGTTCCAGGCCCGTATCGTGGACATCGAACCCAACGGTCGCCTGATATTGGAAGACGCACAAGAAAACATAAGAGGTTATTTATTCAAGGAAGTGGAGTACATCTTATGAAGACGACCGACAGACAAATTCTGCACATCGCCCTACCCTCCATCGTGTCCAACATCACCGTCCCGCTGCTGGGACTGATTGACGTCACCATTGTAGGCCACCTGGGAGCGGCTTCCTACATCGGGGCCATCGCCGTGGGAGGCATGCTGTTCAATATGATTTACTGGCTCTTCGGCTTCCTCCGTATGGGCACAGGAGGACTCACCGCCCAGGCCTACGGCCGGCACGACTTGCAGGAATCTACCCGAATCCTGCTCCGCTCACTGAGCATCAGTCTGCTGCTGGCTCTTGCCCTGCTGATCTTGCAATTTCCCATCCGCAGCTTAGCTTTTACCTTCATCGATACGAGTGAAGAAGTACAGAAGCTGGCCACACTGTATTTCCATATCTGTATCTGGGGAGCTCCGGCCACCTTAGGGCTCTACGGGTTCAACGGTTGGTACATCGGCATGCAGAACTCCCGTTTCCCGATGTTCATCGCCATCACTCAAAACATTGTCAACATTTCCGCCAGCCTGTTTTTTGTCTTCTCCCTCGGCATGAAAGTGGAAGGCGTGGCCCTCGGCACCCTCGTGGCACAATATGCGGGACTGGGCATGGCCTGTCTGCTCTGGCTTATCTACTATCGCCCGCTACGAAAATACTTGCACCAGAAAGGTTTGTTTGACCGGACTGAAATAAAACGCTTCTTCCAGGTAAATCGGGATATCTTCTTCCGTACCCTCTGCCTGATTGCCGTGACCGTCTTTTTCACCTCCACGGGAGCCGCATACGGTGATGTGGTACTGGCAGTGAACGCCTTGCTCATGCAATTGTTCACCCTCTTTTCCTACTTCATGGACGGATTTGCCTACGCAGGAGAAGCCCTCACCGGGAAATACATCGGAGCGCAGAACCACAAGGCCCTGACACAAACCGTAAAACATCTTTTCAAATGGGGCATTTCTCTTTCCCTGCTGTTTACCCTACTCTACGGATTGGGAGGAAAAGGATTTCTCGGCCTGTTGACGGATGATGCCTCTGTCATAACTGCGTCCGGAGAATATATTTACTGGGTATTGGCCATCCCACTGGCCGGTTTCTCCGCCTTTTTGCTCGACGGGGTCTGCATCGGGGCCACGGCTACCCGCCTCATGCTGATTGCCATGTTGGTTGCCTCAGCCAGTTTCTTCCTCCTTTACTACGGCCTGCACCACACGTTGGGAAACCATGCCCTCTGGATGGCTTTCATTGCGTATCTGGCACTGCGGGGTATCGTGCAAGGAATCATCCTTTACCGAAAGCAGCTTACAGGCTTACATCCCTTGTCATAGTTTTCATCACAAAGCGGGGATATCCGAAATTATTACTAACTTTGTACCAACTAATAAAACAACTACGATTATGGCAAAATTCAAACGCATCCTGTTAAAACTCAGCGGCGAAAGCTTGATGGGAGAAAAAAAATACGGTATTGACGAAAAGCGCCTGGGCGAATATGCACAGCAAATCAAGGAAATCCACGACATGGGGGTACAGATTGGTATCGTGATTGGTGGCGGTAACATCTTCCGCGGACTGTCTGGAGCCGGAAAAGGTTTCGACCGTGTGAAAGGTGACCAGATGGGTATGCTGGCTACGGTTATCAACAGCCTGGGATTAAGTTCTGCCTTGGTAGCAGCCGGTGTAAAAGCCCGCGTACTGACAGCCATCCGCATGGAACCCATCGGTGAGTTCTATACTAAATGGAAAGCCATTGAAGCCATGGAAAACGGAGAAGTAGTAATCATGTCAGCCGGAACAGGTAATCCGTTCTTTACTACAGACACTGGTTCTTCTTTGAGAGGTATTGAAATTGAAGCCGACGTGATGCTGAAGGGTACGCGCGTGGACGGTATCTATACTGCCGACCCGGAAAAGGATCCGACTGCCACCAAGTTCGACGACATCACTTACGATGAAGTACTGGCAAGAGGACTGAAAGTAATGGATCTGACTGCTACTTGCATGTGCAAGGAAAACAACCTGCCGATTATTGTATTCGACATGGATACAGTGGGCAACCTGAAAAAGGTAATGTCGGGCGAAAACATCGGCACGCTGGTACACAACTGATTATCACTGCATCAAAAAAGATACAAGACAGCCGTCCGGATTGCCGGATGGCTGTCTTTATAACATTCTGTCAGAATACATAGTGGAATCCCAGTGAAGCTCCACCCAGCAAGTTGATGGAGAAGGATTTACTTCCAGAGTTATATCCCAGTGAACCTAACGAGGTGCTAAGATACATTTTACGAGAGAGGGAGATAAACAGTCCGGGGGTATAGCCAAAAGTAAAGGCAAAATCTTTTTCCACCACTCCAAATCCCATGCCTACGGTATTCATCATCCCAATCGTTTTGTTGAACGGCACGTAATAGCCTCCGCTCGGTCCGATGGTAAACATGCTTGCTCCGCCCGGAGCGACAGACAATCCCAATTCTCCGCCAATATACCAGTTATCTGTAAGCATGTAAGTGACACTTGGGATAAGGGAAAAAGTCACGTCAACATCCGTGCTGCTGGTAGGGGCACCCCAGAAATCCACGCTTTCAGATTCACCGATGTCCAGCATCAAGCCAACGCTTCCTCCTACGATAAGATCTCCTTTTTTCAACTGGGCATTTGCTGCCGATACCATCACTAACAAGCCGATAACCAACATTATCATCCGTTTCATAAGTCGTTATTATTTAAGGGTTAAACAAATATCATTCTTCCTGCTTTCATTGTGTCTGATAATATTCGGGGAAGCCCTGGTAACATCCGGTTATCCTGGCTCCATCCCCGTACTCGCACTCAAACTAAATCGTATAGATTACATCTCATCCGAACACATAACTACTCCGAAGTCGATGCCCGAGCCAACAGTCCCATATTCAAAGAATGCGGCATCACCGAACTTCAGTTCGCTACCGTTTAGGTTCATGATGTTCAGTTCATCTTCATCTACCTGTATGATGCCACCGCCAGAGATTATGCCGTCATCGTTGTCGCCGCCGCAGGAAGCGACTGCCATGCACAGCAGCAACAGCGTCACGGCCATCGCCGCGTGTCTACTCAAGTTAATTAGTGAATCTTTCATAATCTATTGCTTTTAAAGTTACTTTCTTATACTTCCGGTTCCCCACCATCAGTGCAACAGTTGCATCTCTTGGTATTCGATAGTCGACCCGATGTTGGGGTTGAAGAAGTAGCTGTCCGACGAGAGGATAGTACCCGCGTCCGAAGTACTCCATACCTGCGTGCCGCTGCCGATGGGGATGTCCACCACCGTACCGTCGCTGCTCACGTAAGGGTTCACGCCCCGTATGGCCTCGCTGTGCAGCTGCGTCACGCGGTCCTGCATGGCACTGGTGCTCTCGTACATGGACATCTGTATGTCGCTGATTTCGGCGGCATTCTGCCGGAGCTGCTCGCTGATGCGGGCGGCCTGCTGCTGATTGCGTATGATGCCCGCCCGCACATTCTGCTTGATTCGCTCGATTCTTCCCTGATGCATGGAAGCGATGGTTTGCGTATACTGGGGATTGAGCTGAATTGACCCTTTCATGCGCCCGGCCTCGTCACCGGCCATGGCCAGACTCTTTTCGTCGGTAGCGGTGAAGGTGGTCAGTTCAAGTGCTTGCCACAGACGGCGGTCGATGGTGCGCATCGTGCCGTAAGGCATCCTCACGTCAAGGATATAGAAGTTGGCCGTCGCCACGTGGTACACCTCCTTGCCATCTTCCAGCTTGATGACACAGCCGATGGCCGCCGCATCTACTTTGGCACCGCGTATCTGGGTAAAGCTACTGCCCATCACCGAGTTGGCCAGACCCTCTTGGAAATTCCGCAGGAGTATTTGGCCGTATTTTTCAGCGCGTTGTCTCATCGCGTCCGGCAGTTTGTCGTAAGTCTGCACCTCCTTCAGTTCGATGGACTGTGCATGGGGAAACTGCGTCCTTACCACGTATTGCAGGTAGTCTTCGGCGGTGGTATATGGCCGCTTCATGTTGCGCAGCAAGGGGTGACGTTGTCCGGTAGCCACACCGTCGTTCTCGTCGTAGTAGGAACGGGTCGTTTCGGTGTAGAAGCCCAGTTGCCTGGCCCCGTCGCTCCCTTTGATTTGGATGTTGGGAGTGCCGTTGGCCTGCTGGAAGTCTTCCATATCCACCTTTCCCACCAACTGCCAGCCGGGCAGGCACTCGATGGTGAGCACCTGGGCGTTCTGCATGTAGGGGTCATTCAGGCTGACCGTCCTTGTCTCATTGTACACGGTGGCGGTGGGCTTGCGCTCGTCCGTCCCTGCCGGGGTCGTCCCCTCGGCAGCGTTTTCGCTTCCTCCCGCCCCTCCGCACCCGGCGGAGAGACAGGCAGTCAACAATAGTATGGGATACATGTTCATACGGTTGGTATTTATCATATTTGGGGAAATCAAGAATCAGAAAGCCAGAACAGGACGTACATAGATGCCCCTATCGCCGTCCCCATCTCCAGCATATTCGCGCAGGGAAGACGCACTGCCGTCCTTCTCTTCAGATGAGGTGAAAATGAGACGATCAAACCAATCTGTTGTGCCATCCCAATCAGGATCAATTGGAGCATTAACCTCACGTATTTTCCATTTCAAACCTTCTCGCGTGGTCGCGTTCTTGACTTTATCGAATTGTCCAACCATAAAATCCCAGACATCGGGACGATTCAAATGATAGCCAATATCGGCGTAAGCTATTTGTCCGTAAGATGGCAGGAACCATCCGCTGCTACTCTGAGGAGCTGCGAGCGAAAGTTGCCATTCGTATTTGTCGGTTTCATCTGTTCTTATCATAGGGTTCTCCGTATAACCAACTAAACCGTCATCCCTCCATCTCCATCCTATGCTCTTTTTACCATAGTTGATGGCAACTTCCAGAGGTGGGCAAAGACAACAATTCATACCTTTCAGATATTCCAGTATGGCCATGCAGTTGTAATAGCCGTTGAAATCGTCCTCGCTATCAATGGTACCCATATACATTGCATTATGCATTTTTCGCGTTTCAAGGTCGGCGGCCAATACCGGGCTTCCAAAACCCCATGGATCTTGGTAGCTTGTGGCGTTGCATGCCCTGGCCTCTAACCCGAAGTACTCCCAATAACCCCAATCATCATAAGTTCTATTTTGGGCGTAATACCATCGAGATGGTGCATGCGTCAGCGATACGACATAGCCGTGGACGGTACTGCCCAGCACGGGGCCGCCTTCGGTGAGCGGTCGGGTATAGTCGGAGCGGTCGGTCTCATGCCTTCCGGCGTAAAAGACGATGCCGATGCAGGCATCCGCCAGTGCCGCGCTCAGCTCGCTGTCGCCACGCAGCAGGGAACCGTCGTTGAGGTAGAAGTCGCCCAAGCGTGCATGGTCGAGCGGCTTGTTGCCCAGCACGCCGGGCAGCGGCTCGTCGGTGATGGTGAAGGTGTACACCTCGCTCCAGTCGGACGATGCCACCGCTGTCACCGCCTTGACGCTTGCGCTGCGTCCGGTCGGAGCATCGCCTTCAGCCAGTGCCTTGACGCTCACGCTGTGCTCGCCCGGAGCGTAGTCGAAGAGGCTGAAGCTGATTTCGGGTTCGGAAACGGGCACTTCCTTCCCGTCGTCTATCTTGTAGAGGTAGGAAGCAGCATTCGCGACGGGCGCCCACGTGACGGTCACGGTGCAGCTCTCCTTATTCACATCGGCATTCAGCGCATCGGGTGCCTGCAGCTTCGTGCTTTCCACGGTGAAGTCTGCCTTGCCCCACTCCGAAGGGCTGAACAAATCGGGCTGGGCGTTGCTGACCGCCTGCACCGTGATGGAGTGGCTGCCTCCCTCGAATTTACTGTACGGCTGGAGTTCGAGGCGCGTCTCCCCGGTTTTGTACAGGGTTTCATCGCCGGAAATCTGGTAATGGTAGTTGTCCGCATGCTCCACCGCCTGCCACGAGGCGATGATGGTCTTTGCATTCCTGTCCACATCCACTGTGACGACCGGAGTGGCGAGTTGCGTCTGGCCGATGGTGGGCTGGTCATCCTTGTCGCAGGCCGTCATCAGCAGGATGGCCGCGAACATCTGCATTGCTGCGTAGTATAGTTTCGTTTTCATAACATTCAAGTTTTTGGGTGAGTGTATAATCATGAAGCGGATGTCCGAAGAGGACGGCAGGAAGCGTCAGCCCAACGGGAATTCTTCCTCGCCGCCTTCTTCTTCGCCCCCCCCGGAGGGTAGCCCCTTTGCCTTGCGGTAGGCCGCCAGCGAGGCATAGTCGATGCCATCGGCAAGCACACCGGCATTCTCGAAGGTGAGCTGCTGGATGATGGCGTTGCGGAACGCCCTCTTCGGCACGAAACGCAGGCGGGCTTCATAAATCATGGTGTTGGGGTTGAACTCGTTGATGTCGGCCACGCCCTTGCTGCGGAAGGTGATGCGGAGGTCGCCCATGTCGCCCAGCGATACGGGTTCGCCCTTCATCAGCCGGGTCACGGCGTATGCAGAGAGGAGCACCAGCCCTGCTGCCAGTTCGATGGGGGCAGTGGTGGTGTTCTCGGTAGCCGCGCGGGTGGTGGCATCAGCACCTTCCGACTCGCCCGTGATAGGGGTGGCATACCACTGGGGCGGGTCGTCCCGACGGTTGGGGTTCACTTTCTGAATCAGTTTGTACTTCACAACTTGGTTCCTCCTTAATTATATAGTTAAACAAAAGGTATGCCTAAACGTCCTTACGGGAAGACCGGGTATCTGCCTGCGGGAAGACCGGCTGTCTGCCTGCGGGAAGACCGGGCGTCCGCCTGCGGGAAGGCAGGATGCCAAGCCGGGGCTTCGGGGCACTACAGTTCCCGTTCGGCAGGTTAAAGATAAGGGATAAGTTTTTAATTTACAATAGGTTGAACACCCCCTTTACACGAACCCACCCGCCGTTTACACGAACGGGGGAACCGCATACACGAACGCGTTTTTATCCTTTTCTGCCCCGTTTGGCTTTGGATTAATTCCCGGGAAAAGCTATATTTGCAGACAGATATATTCGCCAAACATGCAGAAGATGGAACACATACGCCGCATACTTGCCTGCCTGCTCCTGCCACTGGGGTTGCTGGCATGGCCGGCCACCGGCGCCGCCGCACAGGAGGCGGCAGCCGTTACCTCGGAATACGCCTTCCGCCACTACACCACGCTTGACGGCCTGCCGCAGATGCTCACCGAGTGCATCTACCAGGACAATAGGGGATACATCTGGATAGGCACCCTCGCCGGCTTCGTACGCTACGACGGCTTTGAGTTCGTGCCCTACCTGAAGGGGGGAAGGCCGGAAAACATCGTCGGCTTCCACGAAGACGCGCGCGGAGTGACCGCCCTGGGCTTCCGCCGCAGGCACCTGGCCGGAAAAGACGGGCAGACGGACACCCGTCCGTTGGACGACCGGGGACTGCTGCTGAACAACTTCAACTCGTCCGCACTGCCGCCCGGCTACCTGCTGCTGGAAAACGAACAGGAACAAGGGCGCGAAATCTGCCGCCTCACCGACGACGGGACGGAAACCGTGCTGCGCTCGCCCCTGCTTGACGAAATGGACGCCCGCCGCCGCGTGTTTGCCGACACGGCAGACGGTATCTTCTACATCCCCACCGCCGAACGCACCTACCGCCTCAAGACCGACGGCACCGCTTTGCCCGCCCTGCTCGTGCCACAAGGCTACACACTGCTCCGCACGGACAGCACGCTCTACCTCTTTGCCGCCGACGGGGTGTACCGTTGCCACGGGGCTTCGGCCCAGCGGGTGACACCGTTCCGCTTCACGGCACCCGACTACGGCGTGGAAGCCTGCGCCGACCGCAAGGGCAACATCTACCTGCACGACGCGCACAACCTCTACCGCTTCAACCCGGCCCAACACAAAGTAGAACACCTGGTAGACGGTATCAACCTTATCCGACAGATGTTCATCGACCGCGAAGGCAACATCTGGCTCGCCACCTACCAAGGCGTGTACAACTTCTTCCAACTGAACTTCATGAATCACACGCTGACCGACCACAACGACATCCTGCGCGCCATCGACACCGCCCCCGGGGGACTGCTGACAGTCGGCACGCTCAACGGCAAACTGCTGGGCGGCCCTACGGCCCGGGAACTGCGCCCGCTACCCTATCCACGGAGCGATGACAACTTCTTCCACCCCTACGCAGCCCACATCGGCCACTCCGCCTACCTGCTGGGCAGCGGAGGCATACTGGCCTGCGAAGGCAACCGCAGGCAATGGCTCGACTTGCCTATGCTCGACTACCGCTTCCTCTCCGCACACGGCGACAGCCTGCTCGTGGCCACCCGACAGGAGCTGTTCGTGACTGACCGCCGGGGGCGCATCCGCTCCACGCACAAAGGGCTGCGCGGCATCTTCTGCGCCTGCCCCGACGGATACGGCAACCTGTACGTGGGCACCGCCTACGGCCCCGTGCGGATTCACGGGAACGAACAGACGGCCATCCACCAGCCCGACGAGGGCATTCCCTGCACCGCCATGACCGCCACCCCGCAGGGCGAGATACTCCTGGCCTCGGGCGAAAAGCTCTATACCGTGCGCAACGACTCCGCCATCCTGCTCCAGCACTACGGAAGCCCCATCCGCTCCATTTGCCAGACGAGCGACGACTACCTCATCGTGGCTGTGGTCAACGGACTGTACATCACCGAAAACCGGCTGTTGCAGACGATGTTCTTCAACCGCTACAACGGCTTCACCGGCATTGAACCGCTCATTGCCCATATCGCCGAGTCTGACGACGGCACCGTGTGGGTACCATGCGTAGGCCAAACCGTCTCGTTCCATCCCCGCGACCTTGTGTATCAACACGCCGTGCCTCAGTTGGAGGTGGTCTCGACCGAAGCCTCGACCAACAATGTAGACTGGCAACTCTTGCCAGTCCCTACCCGGCAGGTAACACTGTCCTATCCCGTGCGTCACCTGCGCTTCTCCTTCATTGCCGTGTCCCACTCTGCCACGGGCAACGTCTGCTACCGTTACCGGCTGAAAGGCCTCCAAGACCAGTGGTCGCAACCGCAGACGGCACGCGAAGTGCAGTTCAACAACCTCCTGCCCGGCCGCTACCGACTGGAAGTAGAAGCTCAAATAGGCGTCATGACCTCGGCTCCCGTACACATCGACATATACTTGCGCCCGGCCCTGTGGCAACGCCCGTGGTTCTGGGCACTCATCGGACTGCTGCTGGCCGGCGGCATCTGGGCATCGGCCTATCACTACTACAAACGCCGGGAACGCATAAAGATGCACAAGCTGCAACGCGAGACCCGCCTGAACAACCTGCTGGTGAAGTCCATCCGGCTGAAGTCCATCCCGCACTTCAACTCCAACGTGCTGGCAGGCATTGAATACTTCATCATGAATCATTCGGTGGAGGAAGCCAACAAGTACCTCGCACTCTACTCCCGTTTCACCAACACCCTGCTAATGGATGTGGACAAGCCCTCGCGCTCGCTCGACGAGGAGCTGGAGTACGCCCGCCTCTACCTCACCCTGGAGCAACTGCGCTACGGCGAGAACCTGGCCTACGACATCCATACCGACCCCGACGTGAACCTACACATCCAGGTACCCAACATGATGCTGCACACCTACTGCGAGAACGCCGTGAAGCACGGCCTGCGCAACAAACCCGGACGCGGGCACATCCTCATTGAGGTCAAAACCCGGACGGGAGGCGTCTGCGTGTCCGTCACCGACGACGGTGTGGGACGAGAAGCGGCGGCAAACCTCTCGCCCACTTCCACCAAGCAAGGACTGAACATCATGGAGCAACAAATCGAGCTCTACAACCAGTGCAACGCCGAACACATCGTGCAGACCGTCACCGACCTGAAAGACCCGGACGGGAAAGCCTGCGGCACGCGCTTCGAGCTGTACATCCCCTACCATTATAACTATTTCTAAACCGAACCTGCACATGAAGAACTACCGCGCTATCATCGTCGAAGACGAACGGCTTCCCCGTCTGTCGCTCATACGGAAACTGGAAGACTACCATCCCGAAATCAGCATCGTGGAGAGTTGCGAAGACTACGGTTCGGCACTGAAGGCCATCTTGCGCCACCGGCCGGACATCCTCTTCCTCGACATCCAGTTGCAGGGACACACCACACTGGAACTGCTGCGCGAACTGAAGGAAGCCATGCCCCTGCCGCACATCATCTTCACCACGGCCTACGACAATTCGGAGTACCTGCTTCAGGCCATCCGCCTGGCCGCCGCCGACTACCTGCTAAAACCGGTGGACGTGTCCGAACTGGCCAAAGCCATACAACGAATCAAAGACCGTGACGAACACAATGCCTTCTTATCCACACCCACAAACTTTGCTACAAACAAATATCCTTTCCGGACATTGAACGGCACGCTGTTCATCGGAAAAAAAGAAATCGTCTTTGTACGTGCCAACGGCAATTATTCGCATGCCGTTTTGACAACCGGTGAAGAAATCATTTTAGAACGTATGGGAGTCATCGAAGCCCGATTGGGTGAAACATATTTTATCCGAGCCGGACGAAACCTGCTACTCAACCGAGAAATGATTTACAAAGTAGATGGCAAACATAAGTCATGCATCTTGCGCAGTTCTGACGGACGGGAATACAACGTAGACTTATCGGCAGGCGGATTGGAATCTGTTGAAAAGTTCATCAAGCAGGGAAATAATACAAAAAGTTAAGCCATGTCCACCACATGAACCTAACTTCAATGTGTCCTTCCGCTTTTTATTTATTCACGCATCAGTTCATAACGGTGAAGTTCTGCATTTTTCATCAGTGGAACCGTACGCAGTTCCTCCAGCGGAACGCCTGTAATACGGGCTTCCAGGCAACGGTTGATTTGTCCGTGTGCCACCACTAATACCCGCTTCCCGTCATAATGCTGCCACAGATAGTCCAAGAAAGCACCGGCCCGGTCGTACATCATCTGGCGAGTTTCCACTCCAGCAGGAGGATTGCTTAAATCGACACTCCCCACAGACAGCCCGGTCCAAGGTCCCCAGTCTATTTCCCTCAACAACGTAGTCTGCTGCCAAGGAAGCTGCCGGTCGCCTACAGCCAGTTGCACGGTATCCACTACCCGTTGCAGATCACTGCTGACCACTGCATCCAGTGCAATATTCCGCAGGGACTCTCCTAATTCCATCGCCTGCTTTTTTCCTTCTTCTGTCAATGTACCGGGCAAGTGCCCTTGAAAAATACGGCTCAGGTTTTCCACCGTCTGCCCGTGGCGCGCCAAATAAAGTGTAATCATACAACCGTGCTGTTTTATGTGATAAAACAAAGATAAGAAGTTTTTCAGGATATTTCCGAAACCGGAAGACACAAACTTATTTTCAGAAGTATTGCAAGAGAATAAAAAATAGCTTATTTTTGTTCACATAAATACTTATCAACGAATATAAAACCTATAAATGCAAGAAATATATGGCAGATTCTAAAACTATTATCAGCGAAGCTGAAGAGAAAATGGATATGGCAATCATGTACCTGGAAGACGCGCTGGCTCACATCCGTGCCGGAAAAGCCGACGTACGTCTGCTGGACGGTATCCGCGTAGACTCTTACGGAAGCATGGTGCCCATCAATAACGTAGCCGCAGTGACTACTCCCGACGCACGCAGCATTGCCATCAAACCGTGGGACAAGAGCATGTTTCGCATCATTGAAAAGGCGATTATCGACTCTGAGCTGGGTATCATGCCGGAAAACAACGGTGAAATCATCCGCCTGGGCATCCCGCCGTTGACCGAGGAACGCCGTAAACAACTGAGCAAGCAGTGCAAAGGCGAAGGAGAAACTGCCAAGGTAAGCATTCGCAACGCACGCCGCGACGCCATCGATGCCTTGAAGAAAGCCGTAAAAGACGGTATGCCGGAAGACGAACAGAAGAACTCGGAAGCCAAGTTGCAGAAAGTACACGACAAGTACATCAAGCAGATTGACGACATGCTGGCTGCCAAGGACAAAGAAATCATGACAGTATAAATTTTATTCACCCCCATAAGAGGAGAGAGGGAACCGTCAGGATTTCTTCCCTCCTCTTTTTTTAAATTTACATCTATTGGAAAAAGGTCTGGTCATTAAAAATACAGGAAGCTGGTATCTGGTCAAAACCGACGAGGGAAAGCTGATTGAATGTAAGATAAAAGGAAATTTCCGCCTGAAAGGAATACGCAGCACAAACCCTATTGCCGTGGGCGACCGGGTACAAATCAATGTCAATGTGGAGGGTACCGCATTCATTACCGAAATAGAAGACCGGAAAAACTACATCATTCGCCGTTCTTCGAATCTTTCCAAACAATCGCACATCATTGCGGCCAACCTGGACCAGTGCATGCTGGTGGTCACAGTGAACTATCCGGAAACTTCCACCATCTTCATCGACCGTTTCCTGGCCTCCGCTGAAGCCTATCGCGTGCCGGTCTGCCTGGTATTCAACAAAGTGGACCGCTACACGGAAGAGGAATTGCATTACCTGGAGGGACTGATTCACCTGTACACTCACATCGGATATCCCTGCTACCGGATTTCTGCACTGGAAGGTACTGGCATAGAGGAAATCAAACAAGCCCTGCAAGGAAAGGTGACTTTGTTCTCCGGACATTCCGGTGTAGGAAAGTCCACCCTTATCAATGCCATCCTACCGGAACAGAATGTCAAGACGGGCGAAATATCCACGGCACACAACAAAGGCATGCACACCACCACTTTTTCCGAAATGTTTCCGGTGGAAGGCGACGGATACATCATCGATACCCCGGGCATCAAAGGGTTCGGTACCTTTGACATGAAAGACGAGGAAGTGGGACACTACTTCAAGGAAATATTCGAATTCTCCGCACACTGCAAATACGGGAACTGTACACACCGCCACGAACCGGGCTGCGCCGTACGCGAAGCGGTGGAGAACCACTACATCAGCGAGTCACGGTATGCCTCCTACCTGAATATACTGGAAGATAAGGAGGAAGGGAAATACCGATCGGCCTATTAACCTATTTAACCTCAAACCTTACGAAAAACACACATGGACAAACGAATCAAATGGGGAATCATCGTATTGATAGGAGCAGGCATCGTCGCCCTGGCCATTCATACGTTTACTCCTGGAAAGAATGAAGAACTGGAAGCCGCTGAAAAGCAAGTACCGACCGACAAGTCGAAGGCACTCAACGTAAATGCCAAAATACTGAAACCACACTTGCTCACCGACCAGCTGTTTGTCAGCGGCAGGCTGATACCGGATGAGGAAGTAGACTTGTCGTTTGAAACTTCCGGCAAAATCACAAGCATTGATTTTACGGAAGGTTCCTTCGTGTCCAAAGGACAACTACTGGCCAAAGTAAATGACAGCCAATTGCAGGCCCAGCTGAAACGGCTGGAAGCTCAAATGCCGCTGGCCGAAGACCGTGTGTTCCGCCAGAATGCCTTGCTACAGCGTGATGCGGTCAGCAAGGAAGCGTATGAGCAGGTGAAAACGGAACTGGCTACCCTGAATGCAGACATCGAGAACGTGAAAGCAAACATAGCCATGACGGAACTCCGGGCCCCGTTCGACGGCATCATCGGATTGCGGCAGGTCAGTTTAGGAGCCTACGCCTCCCCCACAACGGTCATTGCCAAACTGACGAAAATCACACCGCTCAAAGTGGAATTTGCCGTACCGGAGCGTTATGCCCGCGAAATCAAGAAAGGTACAAACCTGACTTTCAAGATTGAAGGACGACTGGAAGCTTTCAACTCGCAGGTCTATGCCACGGAATCACGTATCAATGAAGAAACCCATACGCTGACCGTCCGCGCCCTCTATCCGAACCGGAACGGAGAACTGTTACCCGGACGCTATGCGGATATCGAACTGAAGCAGAAAGAAATTCACAATGCCATCGCCATTCCTTCGGAAGCCATCGTCCCTGAAATGGGAAAGAACAAGGTATTCCTGTACCGTTCGGGAGTAGCCGAACCCGTGGATGTGGAAATCGGCATTCGTACAGAAGCAGAAGTACAGATACTGAAAGGACTGTCGGCCGGAGATACCATCCTGACCTCCGGTACCTTGCAGCTGCGTACCGGCATGCCGGTAATTCTTGACCAAATCGATTAACTTTCTGCCTTATGAACATCTCCGAACTTAGTATACGAAGGCCCGTATTGGCCACTGTGCTCACCATCATCATCCTGCTTTTCGGACTGATTGGTTACACCACCTTAGGGGTACGCGAATACCCGTCAGTGGACAATCCCATCATTTCCGTGACCTGCAGTTACCCGGGAGCGAACGCAGAAGTGATTGAAAACCAGATTACGGAACCGCTGGAGCAAAACATCAACGGAATTCCGGGCATCCGTTCTTTGTCAAGCACCAGCCAGCAGGGACAATGCCGTATCACCGTGGAATTCGAACTGTCGGTCGACCTGGAAACCGCGGCCAATGACGTGCGTGACAAAGTGTCGCGCGCCCAGCGCTACCTGCCCCGCGACTGTGACCCTCCTACGGTGTCCAAAGCCGACGCCGATGCCAGCCCCATCCTGATGGTGGCCATACAAAGCAACACCCGCTCCTTGCTGGAGCTGAGTGAGATTGCCGACCTGACCGTCAAGGAACAACTGCAAACCATTCCCGACGTGAGCAGCGTCTCCATCTGGGGAGAAAAGCGCTACTCCATGCGTCTGTGGCTCGACCCAGTCAAAATGGCTGGCTACGGCATCACGCCCGTGGATGTCAAGAACGCCATCAACGACCAAAACCTGGAACTGCCTTCCGGTAGCATTGAAGGAAACACCGTGGAACTGACCCTGCGCACCATGGGACAGATGCATACGGCCAAGGAGTTCAACAGCATCATCCTGAAAGAACAAAACGGCCAGGTAGTACGCTTCAGTGACATCGGTTACGCGGAACTGGGACCGGCCGACCTGAAGAGCTACATGAAGATGAACGGAGTGCCCATGGTAGGTGTCGTCGTTATTCCGCAGCCGGGCGCCAACCACATCGACATTGCCGACGCCGTGTACGAACGCATGGAACAGATGAAGAAGGACCTGCCCGACGACGTGGAATACACGTATGGTTTCGACAACACCCGCTTTATCCGTGCCTCCATTGCAGAAGTGGAAAGTACCGTGTACGAGGCTTTCGCGCTGGTGATTATCATCATCTTCCTTTTCCTGCGCGACTGGCGTGTCACCTTGATTCCCTGCATCGTGATTCCGGTCTCCCTCATCGGTGCCTTCTTCGTGATGTACATTGCCGGATTCTCCATCAACGTGCTCACTATGCTGGCTGTCGTCCTGTCGGTGGGCCTGGTGGTCGACGACGCCATCGTGATGACCGAAAACATCTATATCCGCATCGAGAGAGGAATGAAACCGTTTGAGGCAGGTATTGAGGGTGCCAAAGAAATTTTCTTTGCCGTGATTTCCACCACCATTACCCTGGCCGCCGTATTCATTCCGATTGTCTTCATGGAAGGAACCAGCGGACGCCTCTTCCGCGAATTCAGTTTCGTAGTAGCCGGCTCCGTCATTATCTCAGCCTTCTCGGCCTTGACCTTCACCCCGATGCTGGCTACCAAACTGTTGAAGCACCGGGAAAAGCAGAACTGGTTTTACCGGAAAACAGAGCCTTTCTTCGAAGGCATGAACCGTCTGTACTCCCGTTCACTCCAGGCCTTTCTGCGCAAGCGTATCATCGCTATCCCATTCATTCTGATTACCCTGGCCCTCATCGGCTACTTATGGAACCATATTCCAGCCGAAATGGCTCCATTGGAAGACCGCTCACAAATCAACATCCGGACCAGTGCGGCCGAAGGAGCCAGCTATGAATACATCCGTGACTATACGGAAGAAATCAATACCCTGGTGGATTCTATCGTGCCGGATGCGGCTTTTATCACCGCCCGCGTATCAAGTGGAAGCGGAAACATCCAAGTCACCCTGAAAGACATCAAGGAACGCGATTACACCCAGATGGAAGTAGCTGAAAAAATCTCCAAGGCTATCCGTACACACACCAAAGCCCGTTCCTTCGTGCAGCAGCAGTCTTCTTTCGGCGGACGAAGAGCCAGCATGCCGGTACAATACGTACTTCAGGCCGTCAGTATTGAAAAACTACAGAAGGTATTGCCGGAGTTCCTGGCTCAGGTGTACGACAACCCTACCTTCCAGATGGCTGACGTGGACCTGAAATTCAGCAGTCCGGAAATGCGTGTCAATATCAACCGCGACAAAGCCGGGACCATGGGGGTAAGTGTGCGCGACATTGGAGAGACCTTGCAATACGGGTTGAGCGGGCAGCGCATGGGCTATTTCTACATGAACGGAAAGCAATACGAGATTCTCGGACAAATCAACCGTCAGCAACGTAACCAGCCAGCCAACATCAAGTCGATTTATATCCGGAACGACAAGGGAGAGATGATGCAGCTGGACAACTTAGTGGAATTTGTGGAAGCCGTGGCACCACCTAAACTGTATCATTATAACCGTTTCATCTCGGCCACCATTTCTGCAGGACTGGCCGAAGGCAAAACCATCGGAGACGGTCTGGACGAAATGGACAAGATTGCCGACAAGGTATTGGATGACACGTTCCGCACCGCCTTGTCGGGCGATTCCAAGGAATACCGCGAAAGTTCCTCCAGCCTGATGTTCGCCTTCATCCTGGCTCTGATTTTGATTTACCTGATTCTTTCGGCCCAGTTTGAAAGTTTCAAGGACCCGTTCATTATCATGCTTACCGTGCCACTGGCCATTGCCGGTGCCCTGGTCTTCATGTACTTCGGCGACATCACGATGAACATCTTCAGTCAGATTGGTATCATCATGTTGATTGGACTGGTGGCCAAAAACGGTATCCTAATTGTGGAATTTGCCAATCAGAAACAGGAGGCGGGCGAAGAAAAGATGCTGGCCATCCGCGATGCGGCCCTCCAGCGTCTGCGTCCTATCCTGATGACCAGTGCCTCTACCATCCTCGGCCTGTTGCCACTGGCCTTCGCTTCGGGCGAAGGGGCCAACCAGCGCATCGCCATGGGAGTGGCTGTAGTGGGCGGTATGCTGGTTTCTACCTTCCTGACCATGTACATCGTACCGGCCATTTATTCTTATATATCGACTAACCGCACTAAAAAAGAAAAGAAATGAGAATACGGGCTTTTTATCTTGCATTTTTATTGCTCGGCCTGGGACTTCCAGTGCAGGCCCAGTACACCTATACCTTGAAACAATGCCTGGAAGAAGGATTGGCCAACAACTATTCACTCCGCATCACCCGCAACGAAGAGCAGGTAAGTAAGAACAACGCTACCTTAGGAAATGCGGGCTACCTGCCTACGGTAGACCTGACAGCCGGCTATACCGGCAATGCGGACAACAGCAACAGCCAGTCGCGTGAGACAGGAGAAACTACCAAGCTCCGTGGCGTATACGACCAGACTCTGGATGCGGGTATCGACCTGAACTGGACGATTTTCGACGGATTCAACATCAGCACCACTTACAAGCAGCTGAAAGAACTAGAACGACAAGGAGCCACCAACACCCGGATTGCCATCGAGGATTTCATCGCCACCCTCACGGCAGAATACTATAACTACATCCGACAAGAAATCCGGTTGAAGAATTTCCGTTATGCCGTATCACTGTCCCAGGAACGTCTGCGCATCGTGGAAGAACGCTACCATATCGGAAACTTCTCCCGGCTGGACTACCAGCAGGCCACTGTGGACTTCAATGCCGACCGGGCACAGTATATCAAACAGCGGGAACTGGTACATACTTCCCGCATCAACCTGAACGAGCTGATGGCCGCCAAAGATATGGACCGCCCTCTCAGCGTAAAAGACTCGGTGATTGACGTCAACGAAAACCTGGATTTCAATGCCTTATGGGATGGTACCCTCCAAACCAACTCCAGTTTGCTGCAAGCTGACCAGAATACCGTGCTGGCCCAACTGGATTATAAAAAAGTATTGTCGCGCAACTATCCATATGTACGGTTGAATGCAGGCTACGGCTATACCTTAAATAAATACGATGTGAATGCCACCCGCCAGCGAAGCAACTGGGGATTCAGCGGCGGTATTACCGTGGGATTCAACATTTTTGACGGTAACCGGCGACGGGAAAAACGGAATGCCAGCCTCGCCATCCGCAACGCCCAGCTGGCCCGCGACGAACTGGAACAAGGACTCCGGGCCGACCTGAGCAACCTGTGGCAAGCCTACCGCAACAACATCCGCTTGTTGAACCTGGAACGTCAGAACCTGATTTCTGCCAAAGAGAACCACGAGATAGCCAAAGAACGCTACCTGCTGGGAGATTTATCCGGAATTGAAATGCGTGAAGCCCAGAAAAGCCTCCTCGATGCGGAAGAACGCATTCTTTCTGCAGAATATGATACGAAAATGTGTGAAATATCCCTGCTGCAACTTAGCGGGAAGGTGACGCAATACCTGAAATAAAATATTTCATAATTTTTTGTATCTTTGCCGCACAATCTACAAATACAATCATCATGGGGCTTTTTATTCGAAAAAGTATAGAGGCTTTGCAGGCTGAAGCCAAGGAAACGGGAAGCGGCACCCTCAAACGGGTATTAGGGCCCGTCAGTCTGGTAGCACTCGGAGTGGGAGTCATTATTGGAGCCGGCTTGTTTTCCATCACCGGAACCGTGGCGGCTTCTTACACAGGTCCGGCCATTACGCTTTCGTTCATCATTGCAGCCATCGGATGCTGCTTTGCGGGACTCTGCTATGCGGAATTTGCTTCCATGATTCCTGTATCAGGAAGTGCCTATACCTATTCATACGCCACCATGGGTGAACTCATCGCCTGGATTATCGGATGGGATTTGGTACTGGAATATACCGTAGCCGCCACCACCGTCAGTATCAGCTGGAGCCGCTATATGACCGTCTTCCTGCAAGGGGTAGGAATTGAACTTCCCCAGGCATTCACAGCCTGTCCGTGGGACGGAGGTATCGTGAACATCCCCGCTATGGTAATCGTGGTACTCATGAGCCTGATTCTGATGCGGGGTACTGCCGGAAGTTCCTTCTTTAACGGACTGATTGTTTTCCTGAAAATAGCGGTGATTCTGATATTCGTGGTACTGGGCTGGCGCTTTATCCAAAGCGACAACTACATACCTTATATTCCGACTAATACCGGCACGTTGGGTGAGTTCGGCATTTCGGGCATTTTCCGAGGAGCTGCCATCGTTTTCTTTGCCTTTTTGGGATTTGACGCAGTGAGTACCGCTGCTCAGGAGACCAAAAATCCGAAACGGGATATGCCTATCGGTATTTTAGTATCTCTGCTGATGTGCACTATTTTATATATCCTCTTTGCCCATGTCATGACGGGAGTAGCTCACTACACCGATTTCAGTGGACAAGTGGGTATCGCCCCGGTAGCCGTAGCCATTGAGAAAATGGGATACCCTGATGCCCAAGGCATCATCCAACCGGTTTATCCATGGTTGAATAAAGCCATCATCCTGGCTATTTTGTTCGGTTACTGCTCAGTCATCATGGTCACCCTGCTCGGACAAAGCCGTGTTTTCCTGAGCATGAGCCGCGACGGACTGCTTCCCCCGTTCTTTTCCAAAATCAATCCGCGTTTCCGTACACCCGTACACAGCAATGCCTTGTTCATGGTCGTGGTCAGCCTGTTGGCCGGCTTCATCCCGGCACAGGTAGCCGGAGAGATGACCAGCATCGGTACGCTGCTGGCCTTCACACTGGTCTGCGCCGCCATACTGGTTGTACGCAAGACCATGCCCCACGTACACCGGGCCTTCAAAACCCCGTTCGTTCCCTTCGTCCCCATCATGGGCATCCTTACCTGCCTGTGCATGATGAGTTTCCTTCCCGCCGATACGTGGATACGACTGGTGTTGTGGATGCTCATCGGTCTGGATGTATATGCCTCCTACGGCATCCATCATAGCAAACTGGAACCCGGACAAAAACATCGGAAAGGAGATATGGTATTAAACCTTACAGGATTAATATTGTCTGTACTGAGTGTAGTAACCGGATTGTGGCACCAGCAAACCGTAGGATGGGACGAGGACAAGACCCTGCTGACCATCTCTTTTGTGTTTGCCTTTACCCATTGCGCTTACTATATGTGGCGAATTTGGAAACACCCGCACAACCACCAGAACTTATCGGAGCAACCGATTGAGTCTTAAAAGAAGTTATAAAAAACGGGCAGGAACAGAAAAAACGAATAATAAACCACAAACGACATTTAAAAAAGTTGTTATTTTACAGCGATTTATACTATTATGGATAAAAATATATTATATACTGCCATTCAGGCCGCACTCGCCGCCGGAGCAGAAATCATGTCTGTATATACTGATCCGAATGCGGATTTTGAGATAGAGAAAAAAGCGGATAATTCTCCGCTGACCATCGCCGACCGCAAATCGCATGCCGTCATAGCCCAGGCTTTGGCTTCCACTCCCTATCCCCTGCTGAGCGAAGAAGGGGCCAAAATCGCACCTGAAGAAAGGCAGCAATGGAAAGAGCTTTGGATTGTCGACCCGTTGGACGGTACCAAGGAATTCATCAAGCGGAACGGTGAATTTACCGTCAACATTGCCTACGTAAAAGACGGTTGCCCGGAAGCGGGAGTCATTTATATCCCCGTCAAAAAAGAACTTTATTTTGCCGATACCACACTGGGAGCCTATAAAATCAATGAAATTACGGAAACCGATTCATACACTTCACTGGATGCACTGATTGCGCATGCACAGCGTCTGCCGAATGTCCAGCGTACAAACGATACATTCATCGTCGTGGCTTCCCGTTCACACCTGACTCCTGAAACAGAAGCTTATATCCACGAAATGCAGCAAAAGCATGCACACGTGGAAACCATTTCCAAGGGAAGTTCCTTGAAGCTGTGCCTCATCGCAGAAGGCAACGCCGATGTATATCCTCGTTTTGCCCCGACCATGGAATGGGATACCGCTGCCGGACATGCCATTATCCGTGCTTCCGGGAAGGAAGTGTATCAGGCTGGGAAAAAAGAGCCGCTACAATACAACAAAACAGACTTGCTGAACCCTTGGTTCATAGCAGAATAACCCAACTATTTGTATGTCTATCGAGATTCTTATCGTACTTTTTTCACTTGTGGCCATGCTGGTCGCATTGATTATGGACAAGATGCGTCCGGGAATGATTCTGTTCTCGGTTGTCGTCGTCTTCCTCTGCACCGGCATCCTCACCCCGAAAGAAATGCTGGAAGGCTTCAGCAACAAAGGAATGATTACGGTCGCCTTGCTGTTTCTGGTCAGTGAAGGAGTACGTCAAAGCGGTGCCTTGACCCAGCTTATCAAAAAGCTACTTCCCCAGCAGACAACCTCCGTCTTCCGGGCACAGGCGCGCATGCTGCCCAGCATCGCTTTCATATCAGCCTTTCTGAACAACACACCAGTGGTGGTCATATTTGCCCCCATCATCAAGCGGTGGGCCAACTATGTCAAGCTTCCGGCCACTTACTTTCTGATTCCATTGTCGTACGTGACAATTCTCGGTGGTATCTGTACGCTGATTGGTACATCTACCAACCTGGTGGTACACAGCATGATTCTCGATGCCGGGATGAAAGGCTTCAGCATGTTCGAACTGGGGAAGGTAGGCATATTCATCGCTCTGGCCGGTATTATCTACCTGTTTCTGTTCTCCAAGAAACTGTTACCCGCCAACCGTCCGGACACAGCCAACGAGGAAGAAAACGACTCTTCACTGCATCTGGTAGAAGCCGTCATCGGTCCACGCTTCCCGGGTATCAACAAGACGGTGAGCGAATTTGATTTCAAACGCCATTACGGAGCGGAAGTGAAAGAACTTCGCCGTAGCGGACGTACCTATACCAACCTGAGCAAAGTCAGTTTCCGCGAAGGCGATACATTGGTGGTACTGACAGACGACAGCTTCATCCAGACATGGGGAGAATCTTCTGTCTTCCTGATGCTGGCCAACGGGAAAGAATACGAACCGACCGGAAAGAAAAAACGCTGGTTCACCCTCTTCCTGCTCGTGTTCATGATTGTAGGAGCTACCATCGGTGAACTGCCGGGCATTGAGAAATACCTTCCCGAAGGCATCAAGCTGGATATGTTCTTTTTCGTGTCCATCACTACGGTCATCATGGCATGGACCAAGATATTCCCTCCACAAAAATATACCAAGTATATCTCCTGGGACATCCTGATTACCATTGCCTGTGCCTTTGCCATCAGCAAAGCCATGGAAAATTCCGGAGTGGCCGACTTGCTGGCCGGTTACATCATCAGCCTGAGCCATGACTACGGTCCTTATGTGTTGCTGGCCGTGCTGTTCATCATTACGAACATCTTTACAGAACTGATTACCAACAATGCGGCGGCGGCCCTGTCCTTCCCTATTGCCCTGTCACTGTCCACCCAGCTGGGAGTCAATCCCATGCCGTTCTTCGTGGTCATCTGCATGGCAGCCTCGGCCAGTTTCTCCACCCCTATCGGCTATCAAACCAACCTGATTGTACAAGGTATCGGGAACTACAAGTTCACCGACTTCGTCCGTATCGGATTGCCGCTGAACATCATCACATTCCTGATATCGGTCTTTCTCATTCCGCTGATATGGCCGTTTTAAAACAGACTTAAACAGACATTACAATATGAACGATTCAAAAGCAACTCATATCTATCCGATATTCGACCGCATGCTGGGGCGTGCAGACAAGGAAGAGCTACTTCACCAACACGGACTTATGATTTGGTTCACCGGACTGAGCGGTTCCGGAAAAAGTACCATCGCCATCGCCCTTGAGCGCGAACTCCAACAGCGCGGGCTGCTGTGCCGTATTCTCGACGGAGACAACATCCGCAGCGGCATCAACAACAACCTGGGCTTCTCGGCCGAAGACCGGGTAGAGAATATCCGACGCATTGCCGAAGTGGGCAAGCTGTTTGTCGATACCGGTATCATTACCTTGGCAGCTTTCATCAGCCCCAACAACGAAATCCGAGAAATGGCTGCCCGCATCATCGGGAAAGACGATTTTCTGGAGATCTACGTCAGTACCCCGCTGGAAGAATGTGAGCGCCGCGATGTGAAAGGCCTGTACGCCAAGGCCCGCCGAGGAGAAATCAAAAACTTCACCGGCATTTCGGCTCCATTCGAGGCACCGGCGCATCCGGCCCTTTCGCTCGACACCTCCAAACTGTCACTCAAAGAATCCGTCGACCAGCTGCTCGACCTGATTCTTCCCAAAGTCACTAAAAAATAAATTATATATTAGCCATGCAAGAAGAATACAAATTAAGCCACTTAAAAGAACTCGAAGCCGAGTCCATTCATATCATCCGTGAGGTGGCTGCCGAATTTGAGAATCCGGTGATGCTCTACAGCATTGGAAAAGACTCATCCGTCATGGTCCGTCTGGCAGAAAAAGCCTTCGCTCCGGGAAAAGTTCCTTTTCCTCTGATGCACATCGATTCCAAATGGAAATTCAAGGAAATGATTCAGTTCCGCGATGAATACGCTAAAAAATACGGTTGGAACCTGATTGTGGAAAGCAACATGGAAGCCTTCCGCGCAGGCGTAGGCCCCTTCACTCACGGAAGTAAGGTACACACCGACCTGATGAAAACCCAGGCCCTGCTGCACGCCCTCGACAAATACAAGTTCGACGCAGCCTTCGGAGGCGCACGCCGCGACGAAGAGAAATCACGTGCCAAGGAACGTATCTTCTCTTTCCGTAACGAGTTCCACCAGTGGGACCCCAAGAACCAGCGTCCGGAACTTTGGGACATCTACAATGCCCGCATCCGCAAAGGAGAAAGCATCCGTGTGTTCCCATTGAGTAACTGGACCGAACTGGACATCTGGCAGTACATCCGTCTGGAAAATATCCCCATCGTACCGTTGTATTTCGCGAAGGTACGTCCGGTGGTCAACATCGACGGACAGCTGATTATGCCCGATGACGACCGTCTGCCGGAAAAATACCGCGACAAGATTGAAATGAAGAAAATCCGTTTCCGCACCTTAGGATGCTGGCCGCTGACAGGCGCCATTGAAAGCGAAGCCGACACCATCGAAAAGATTGTGGAGGAAATGATGACCACCACCAAGAGTGAACGTACCACCCGTGTCATCGACTTCGACCAGGAAGCCAGTATGGAACAAAAGAAACGTGAAGGATATTTTTAATTACGCAACGACATGGAACATTTAGATAAAAGCAAATCAGGCAACCCGATGGAAGGAGAAGCCAGAGGCAAGATGTCTATCGAGGAATTCCTGAAAAAAGACGAACAGAAGGACCTGCTCCGTTTCCTGACCGCAGGTTCAGTCGACGACGGAAAGTCCACCCTGATCGGACGTCTGCTGTTCGACAGTAAGAAATTGTATGAAGACCAGCTCGATGCCCTGGAACGCGACAGCAAGCGTATGGGTAACGCCGGTGAACACATCGACTATGCCCTGCTGCTCGACGGACTGAAAGCCGAACGTGAACAAGGTATCACCATCGACGTAGCTTACCGTTATTTCTCTACCAACAACCGTAAGTTCATCATTGCCGACACTCCGGGACACGAACAATATACCCGTAACATGATTACCGGCGGTTCGACTGCCAACTTGGCCGTCATCCTGGTAGATGCCCGTACCGGTGTCATCACACAGACCCGCCGCCATACCTATCTGGTATCCTTGTTGGGCATCAAGCACGTGGTACTGGCCGTCAACAAGATGGACCTGGTAGACTACTCCAAAGAAGTGTTCGACAAGATTGTAGCCGACTATATGGCCTTCATTACCCCGCTGGGTATCCCCGACGTACAGTGCATTCCGCTGTCAGCCTTGGAAGGAGACAATGTGGTAGCAAAATCCGACCGTACCCCTTGGTACGAAGGCCCTGCCCTGTTGGAATTCCTGGAAACCGTCCACATCGGTAACGACCATAACCTGAAAGACTTCCGCTATCCGGTACAGTACGTGCTTCGTCCGAACCTCGACTTCCGTGGTTTCTGCGGAAAGGTAGCTTCCGGTGTGGTACACAAAGGTGATGAGGTAGTAGCCTTGCCTTCCGGCAAGCGTTCGCACATCAAGAGCATCGTGACTTACGACGGAGAACTCGACTATGCCTTCCCGCCGATGTCTGTCACCTTGACCCTGGAAGACGAAATCGACGTATCCCGTGGTGAAATGCTGGTACACCCCGACAACATGCCGATGATTGGGCGTAACTTCGAAGCCATGCTGGTATGGATGGACGAAGAAAAGATGGACATGGAGAAATCTTTCTTCCTGAAACAGACCACCAACACCAGCCGTACCCGCATTGACAGCATCAAGTACAAGGTAGATATCAACACCATGGAACACCTGTCTGTGGAAAACGGACGCCTGGCCAAGGAAGATGTGCCCATGCAGCTCAACCAAATTGCTCATGTGGTACTGACTTCTTCCAAGGAGTTGTTCTTCGATCCTTATACCAAGAACAAAGCTACGGGTGCCTTCATCCTGATTGACCCGATTACCAACAACACCAGTGCCGTAGGTATGATCATCAACCAGGTGGCCGACAAAGACATGCACAACCAGATGGAACTGCCTGTTCTCAACCTGCCGAAACTGGGAATCGGTCCGGAACATTACGAAGCCATTGAACGCGCTGTAAAAGATTTGGAACGTCAGGGCATCGCCGTGGAAATCAAAAAATAATCTATTAACCCTCAAAACAGATTATGGGACTACTTGAATTTAATAAACTCCCCATCAATACCCTGGTAGGAGCCGACTGGAAGACCTTCAACCAGATTACGGCCGGACGGACCATAGACCCAGCGTACAAAGGCAAATACCGCCTGACCAAGGCCGTATGCCGTCTGTTGTCCACTCTGGTTCCCTTGCAGGACAAACGGTATGAAAAGCTGCTGGCCGACAAGCCCCTGGAACACGACCCTGTGTTCATTCTCGGACACTGGCGTAGCGGAACCACCTTCATGCACAACGTGTTCTCCTGCGACAAGCATTTTGGCTACAACACCACCTATCAGACGGTGTTTCCGCACCTGATGATGTGGGGACAACCCTTCTTCAAGAAGAACATGAGCTGGCTGATGCCGGACAAACGTCCGACCGACAACATGGAGCTGGCCGTCGACCTTCCACAGGAAGAAGAGTTTGCCCTGGCCAACATGATGCCTTACACGTACTACAACTTCTGGTTCCTGCCGAAATACATGCAGGAATATGCCGACAAGTACCTGTTGTTCGATGACATCAGCGATGCCGAACTGAAAGTGTTTGAGGAAACCTTCACCAAACTGATCAAGATTTCCTTGTGGAACACCCACGGCACGCAGTTCCTCAGCAAGAACCCGCCGCACACCGGACGCGTGAAAGAACTGGTGAAGATGTTCCCGAACGCCAAGTTCATCTACCTGATGCGTAATCCGTACACGGTATTTGAATCGACCCGCAGCTTCTTCACCAACACCATCCAGCCGTTGAAATTGCAAGACATCAGCAACGAAGAGCTACAGGCCAATATCCTTTCTGTCTACGCCAAGCTGTATCACAAGTACGAGGCCGACAAGAAGTTCATTCCGGAAGATAACTTGGTGGAAGTCCGTTTTGAGGATTACGAGAAGAACGCCTTCGATATGACGCAGGAGATTTACCAGAAACTGCATCTCCCCGGCTTTGACGAAGCCCGTGCCGACATCGAAGCATACGTCAACAAGAAGAAAGGGTACAAGAAAAACAAATACCAATACAAGCCCGAAACCGTTGAACTGGTTGAAAAGAACTGGTCGTTCGCCTTGGAGCAGTGGGGGTATAAGTTGTAAACTTATCAAACTATATCAACAAAAAATGCGGGACGCTCACATCCCGCATTTTTTGTTTCATGCCTTTTATTAACCGCTATCTTCATTCACATACAACCCGGAATCCGACAGCCGTCTTCAAAGAAGCAGATTTCGGATACACAATACGCAATCCGTCTGCCTCCTGTTTCCACTCTAATTTATTACCTTTTACACCCAACAGTTCTACTGAAGTCACCTTCTTCTTTTCCACTGTAGAGTTTGTACCCAAAGACACAATCTTCAAAGTCTCTCCCGGTTTCGGCACCGTCATGCACCAGGCATACAAGGCTTTGTCTTTTCCTACCGTAAAACGGAAATCCGTAGAATAGAAGATATGATTAGCCTGACTGCCTCCAATGAATCCACCCGGCAACACATTCAGCTTGCCGTCCTTACCTTCACCCAATACACGCCAAGCTGAACTGCCGTAAATGCCTTGTCCGTTCACCCGCATCCATTGGCCGACCTCTTTCAACATCTTCACGCAACCTTCATCCAATGAACCATCGGGACGCAGCGGAATAGAAACACCCACCGAACCATCACGTGCCACAATCTCCAGCAAATAACGTATCATCGCATCCGAACTGTACACGAAATTCGGGCCATAGAACCAGTCGCCTACCGGGGTTTCTGCAATCCAAGCCTGGTCGGTCTTGATATTCTCAGGAATTCCCGATTCACACGTATTCACCGTACCGTTCGTCTGCTTGCGGAACTTCACGATGCTGAACACATCCACCTTCCCACGACGGGCCAGTGTCTTGTTATAAAAATCCGCAATCACTCGCTGCATGGCGTCACACTTGTATCCCGTACCCGTACCGGAACCGCTGAAAGGCTGCTGGTCCGTACCATCCGTATAAATGAAATCCGGGTTATATTTATCCACGGCATCCATCATGCGCAAGGCCCACCATTTCGCATACCATTCCGCATACGCCAGATGCCCGCTAAAAATACCTGCCTTGGGAGGGGACCAACGGGAATTGGCTGCCTCAGCCACTGTTTCATACTCCCTCAAATTGATGCCGTAAAGGTATCTGGGGTCCAGTCCTTCCCACCATTTTCCCTTTCCATCGGCCGCTGTAAGGTTTCCATCGTATGGCACTCCCTTCTTTTCACCCTTCGTATCACACTGGAAAGCCGTCTGCCACCACCACCAGGAGTATTCATGATGGAAAGTGAGTCCGAAACGGATACCCGCTTCTCTTGCCGCTTTCTCCCATTCGCCAATCAAGTCCCGTTTCGGTCCCAGGCGGGTGGCGTTCCAAGACTGATACTTGGAGTTCCATAAGTCAAACTGGTCATGGTGTACCCCCTGGATAATCAGAAACCGTGCGCCGGCATCTTTGTAAATATCCACCAGCGCTTTTGGATTGAACTTCTTCGGGTTCCAGTCACGCAATACCTCCTTGTAGCCCACTTCCGAAGGATGCCCATAATTCTTCAGGTAATTCTCGTAAGCCGGAGTCCCTTCCACATACATTTTGCGGGCATACCAGTCACCACTTTCTCCAGCCGACTGCGGCCCGAAATGAATCCATATTCCGAACTTAGAATCCCGCAACCATTCGGGTGTACCCGGATAGTTGGATTCTATCGATGCCCACGTAGGCTCATACGGTCCGGCCGTCACCGGCAAATCCAGTTTTACTTCCTCAAATGTCTGGCTGTCCCCCATCGGGACAGAGTTTTCCGGCAGTGGCTTATGCACCGACGGCATGGGTTCCAACTGATAGTTCACCCCACTGGTCTGCTGGGAAAAAGCCGTTGCACAGGCTCCCAGCCACAAGCAACCTAACATTACAAATTGATTCATGCCTATTTTTCGTTTTTTAAAAATTTACGATTCGCTTTTTTGCGGATAATCCCGTGATTCGATTTACAAAAACAAATGTAGATAGAAAACCTTGAAACAAGATAGGATGAAAATGTGGGATTATAGGAGGAAATCGATGTCTCTTATCAACCTCCTCCCATACAATTGCATTATTACATTAAGGCATTCTATTAAAATTTTCAGCTTGTATCACCCAAGTACCATCCTGAGGGAAACCTGGATACCTTCCTTTAGCCTCATCCCAGCCTTCTATCATCATAGCCACAGCAGCCAATAAGCCTCCATTCGATGGGAAATAAGGAAAAGGTCCTCCTGTGGCCAGTCCATGTTCATCAAATTGAAAATTAGGTGAATCATGCAACAAATAATCTATTGCCATTTGGGGCTTTCCACATCGGGCTGCTGCCATAGCAAGCATTGGGAAATCCCACCCCCATACATGATTGAAGTTCCATGTAGATGATACCTTGTCAAAGGTATTTACAAAAGTTTTCTTATCAACTCCATCACCAGGTAACATACCATATACCCCCAGCAAAGCAGGATGTTCAAAGGCATACTTGGTCCACATATCCTCGATACCTTCATATACTACATAAGTACCATTTTCTATAGGCAAAGCAGCCATTTTCTGTACTGTTCGCTTCCATTGTTCATTTTCTGGCAATGAAAGTCGCTTGCGCCATTCTTGAGCAATTCGAAGCCCGAAACGCCAGTAACCAAGTTCAAAAGTAGGATTTACCGTGTGCATAGGGTCCGTATTTTCAGAAACAATAAAAAGAGGAGGTGCCAAAATATACCGGTCCTGAGATTTGTCGTAAACCAACAAATCAGCCATAAAATCAGCCGTTTCGAAAACTATCTCTTTCCACTTCTCCAACGTTTCCTTCGTAGGATGCAGCCGATAATCCAATTCTGCAAAATAAATAGGATGAGGCTGTTGCCAGATTAATGTAGCATGTATCAAGTTTGGCCATTCCCTATCCATATAGGCCGTACATTTGGGCCATCTGGCTCCTTTATATCCTTGCTTACGTGCTCTTTCTATCGAAGTAGGCAGGAAATCTTTATATATATGCAGGTATTTGTCAAATAAATCCCAACGATTCCATAAAGCATAATGTACCCCATGCCACCAAACCATTTCAAAATGAAATCTTCCATACCAACCCGTATTAACCAAGCCGCTTTCCTGAGGTGGAAGTGAGCCTGCTTCATTTACTTTCATCAAATATTGAGAAAGTACCACTCTTCTTTCCAGTTCCTTCCAGCGAGAATCTTTGCTCTGAGATAAATCGACAGCCGCACCTGAATTCCAAAAATTTTCCCAAGATTCACAACTTGCTTGAAATACATCTTCTTTTCCCGACTGAACTTCCTTCTGCGAAGAAAACAAACAATTGAAATCCAAGTTATTACAGGTAGTATGTAGTTCCACATAATGTTGATTTACTTTACTACTGTCCAATTCCGCCTGTCCTTTCCAATCCAATGTTACAAAATAGTGTGTATCATCCAGGTCTCGCTGTAAAGATATTTGATGTTCCGTTTTGAATACAAGGTGAGTTTGATGCCTTTCTGGAAAACAATAAGTTCCCACATAAGGTGAATCCTTGGCATCCGGATAGGGAAAACTCAAGAAAACACAAAGACGTCCTTCTCCAAGCAACCGGCTTTTGATTCTGACTCCAATCATGTCTTTCTGTGGATGACAGGCGGTTTGTACATATACCCAAGTTCCTTCCAGTTTAAAACGACTTGTAATAATTCCTCTCCACAAGTCTATCTCCTGAACAGACTCGGTCAAGTCCTTTTCTGTAGCCAACTTTCCATTCTTCAACCGCATTTTCAATCCAATCCGTCCGAGATTAAAACGGTGCGGATTCATGGCAAGCCACGAGGATATTTCAAGCTGCTCCGGATTGGGAATCTCATACGGCACATTCCGTCCATTTGCCTCCATCAGTACAGGCTTATAGTCTGCGACCGATTTTCCCTCAGGCAAATCAAACGAATGCCACCCCCATTGAGACAAAATATTAAATGGGACAAACGTCTGCAGTCCGGTAATATCCACTCCCATAGCAAATTCACCATTTCCTACTTGCGCAGGACTCCTTGGATTAGTCCGAGTCGTTATTACCTTATGTCTGTCTACCACTATTTTTCGATTGATACCTCCAGTCACAGCATTTGAAAATTCAACAGAAAAACAAATAATGAAGATAAATAAAAATCTCAATCCCATATTTTTAAACTAAATATTTGAGTGTAAATCTATCTATTTTTATCATGTTCCCTATTAATTTAACGTGAGTTCGATATAAAATTAGAAAATAGACAGTTGTCCGTCATTGACAAAG
>URYL01000009.1 GCA_900552075.1 uncultured Bacteroides sp.
ATCAGGCGGAACAGATTAAGAATCTGCAGGAACGAATCAAAGAGCTGACGGCTCAGATTGCATGGCTGAACCGCCAGCTCTTTGGGCGTAAGACAGAAAAGCTTCCCATATATAGTCCCGATATGCCTGACCTTTTTGCCGAAGAGTTTGCCGGACTCCGGCATCAGGCGGAAGAAAAGCGGGACGAGGCCGTGGAGCAGATAGAAAAGGAACCGGTGGAAGTCCGGAAGCAGAAGCGTCAGAACCGCAAAATGACAGAGGATCTGCCCGTACTCGAAACCGAGGTTATAGAGCCGGCCGGTGTGGACCTGTCCTTATATCGTAGGATTGGCGAAGAGGTAACCAAAGTGGTCAAGCACAAACCGGGGATGCTCTATGTCAAGGAAATCATCCGTCCCAAATATGCGCTCAAGGACAGCACCCGGCTTCCTCCCGCAGGGCAGAAAGGCGTGGAGATTGCCCCTATGCCGGTGATGCCCGTCGACAAGTGCATCGCCGACACCAGCCTGCTTGCCGAGATACTGCTTCAGAAGTATGAATATCACGTCCCGTTCTACCGGCAGATACAGCAGTACCGGCATCTTGGGATGAAAGGCCTTACGGAAAGTACGCTGGACGGATGGTTCAAAAAAACGGTGGAGCTGCTCAGGCCTCTGTATGAGGAGCTCAAGAAGGAAGTCTTTTCCTGCGACTATGTACAGGCGGACGAAACCACTGTTCCGGTCATCAACAAGGAAAAGCACAGGGCCGACAAGGAATACCTGTGGATGGTAAGGTCGGTCATGAAGAAACTGGTCATCTTCCATTACGACGAGGGATCGCGTGCCGGAGCGGTCATCGAATCCCTGGCAAATCAATATCACTTCAAGGGTTATCTTCAATGCGACGGTTTTGTAGGCTATGAGACAGCCTTCAAGACCAACCCCAACGTGCGGCTGCTCAACTGCCTGGTGCATATCCGTCGTCATTTTGAACAGGCTCTGGATGAAAACCGGGAGATGGCCGAACATGGCCTGACCCAGATACAGCATATTTACCGGATTGAACACTGCTGCGATAAGGCGGGCCTGTCGTACGACGAGCGGAAGACGAAGCGCCGGGAACTGGCCGGACCTGTCATGAATGCCATGAAAGTGTGGATGGAAACGGAAGGAATCAAGTACAGCCCCAATTCCCAGATCGGGAAAGCCATCACGTATGCCTATACCCGATGGGACAACATGATGGGATGTCTGGAGGACGGACGCCTGCTCTGGGATAACAATCTAGCTGAAAATGTCATCCGGCCGATTACTCTGGGACGGAAAAATTACCTCTTCTGCGGCAACCATGAGGCAGCGGCTAATATGTCGGTGATCTGTTCCCTGCTGGCCACCTGTAAGGCACATGATGTAACCCCAAGGGATTATCTGAATGATATCATCGCCCGAATGCCCTATCACAAAAAGGCTACTCATGAGGAACTGCTGGAACTGCTTCCACATAAATGGAAGCTGCAACATCCGGAAAGTGTACTGACAAAACAAGGGGAGGAATCCGGAAACCACTGCTGACTGCAACATATAGGTTCAACAAAATAATAGCGACTGCAACTATTAGGTTTATAGTGACAGTCGCTATTGTTGTATATAAAGTTCAATACCTGTAGTTTAACGAATGCTTACTTTTATATGAACGGCTGCATTCTCACTACTGGCGCAGTGACGTACATAGATGGAGAATTGAAACATGGTGAATCCATCTTTTTGTAGATTCTTACGAAAGTCTGCATAGGCCTTTTTATCTTTCTTTGTTTCGGTTGGTAAATCAAAAAGAACGAGAATCCACATAACTCTGTATTCACTGAAACGGTCCATTATAATTCCGGATAGATGATTTTACGTATTTCTCCAGAAAAACATTTGTATAAAGAAGCTGTAGTCTGACCTGCTGCTACCATTAAAGGACTTCTTTTTCCGTTGATTTTGACCTCTATGGTGGGGATAGATAATAAGGTGGCTTTTGCTTCTTTAGTAAGTTCCAGAGTATTTTTAGCGTATAAGTTATAGACAATCTGGTCTACAAACGGTCGATAGGGTTCCATGATGTCATCAGCTAAACAATAGGCGTTATATCGGTTATGATGGTGAATTCCTAATGTGGGCAATAAACCACTTGTTACGAGACTTCGTGCAATTACTGCGCGAAGAATGGCATAGCCATAGTTTAAAAGGTTATTGGGAGGAATGCCATCCCGTTCTCTTGTGAATCCTTCAATGTGGTGAAAAAGTGTTTTCCAGTAAAAGGCTGCGGCTCGGGCTTCAAGGTTATCAGGATCGCCACTACGGACATCATTAGCCCATATATGCATGCATTTGATGTCTTCTTCTATGCACGAGTTCAGCACAGCGGCCTGATTATTGATTTTAGATTGGATGGTTTGTTGCCATAGCTGTTTCTTTAAAGGAAGAGAAGCATCCAGTTGCTTTCGGAAGCGTTCGTTTTGAGTTGTATTCCCATAGAGGGGAAGCATTAACCCTACGGGCATACTCTTGCTGTCACAGGTGATAAGGGCACAGTTGTTTTCGAGCAGTGCCTCAATGGCTCCTGAAGTGATTGTGATTTGTTTGTTGTCCAATACAACTACTCCTATATCTTCAATCGGTCGTGTGATTTCAGATTGACGCTTCATTGTATCCGGAAGTGAAGCACTTTTCTCCACCTCCGGTAATTTTATGACGAGTTGGGCATTCCGTAGAGATAGGTATGCCGGATTCCCAAAATATAATGTTTTCTTTATCATAAACTTATTGATGAGGTTATATTTCCTAGTCTGTCTGTTTTAATGGGAATGCATGTTTCTTTGATCATCTCGCCTGTTATAGCCCTTTCCATTTTATTCAGTGGAGAAAATTCGTATTTATCAACAATTGTATTGGCAACGTTGGATTTGACAAAAAAGCATTGGTTCCCAGAGCTACTTACCATTTTGTAAATCCTGTCTGTTTGTATTGGTTGATTAATGTACCCACATTTTATTTCCTCTTGAGTTGGAACATATACTAAATCATTAGGAGACAATACATATTTAGGCGGATTTCCCTTACCGTCTTCAGGGGTCGGTGATAATCCTTTTTTCAGCCGTTCAATGACCACATTTAATGGAATAGAAGCAAAGCTACGTTTGCGTTCTGTTTCGTATATGGCAAAAAATAAGTTTGTATTTTGTGCTGCTTCTACGAATTGTGTGGTTTTATTGCCGGTTTGTCCTATTGCAAACTTTACAGCTTGTTCGTATGTCCTTACCTTATATATAGGTTGATGCCACTTGCCATTGTTTAAGGATATAATGTTTTTGTTCATCCATTCAATGCCTTCAGGGGAAAATGCTTGATTGGGATCGTTATTATTTTGCTCTAAATGACGAAGTAGAATCTGTTGGATTCCTGTGTCTGCAATTTTTTCCTCGATTTTCTTTTTATCGAATTTTGCATTTATGGACTCACGGCTTGCAAAAAAGCGTTCTTTTCCCTCTTTTGTGAAAGAATAGAATTGGATTCTCTTCAGGTTTACATCTTGCCAAATATCATTATTTTCCTCAAAATATTTTTTGATTTGCTTTTCGTTGAGTCTTTGTTGCAATAATTCTTTGATTTTTTTCTTTAAATCTTTTTCTACAATCCTTTGTGGATTTTCTAGTGCAGCTTTTAGAGGGACGGTGGTTATTTTGCGTAAATTAATCTCTCCATATACAGTCTCTTTGTGCATGGGTTTACGGATAGCCCAACTGTCTCCTGTTTCTTGTACACATTGTACTTTTTTCCCGTTTTGATAACGGAAATAGTGATTAGTCGTTTTATTGATGATACGTAAATTTTGCTTGAAACTGACAATCATGTTCGCCAGGACTGTGTGAACATCTTGGGTAAATGTTTCCCACGGTTTGTTTATTATCCATTGATAATTCCCTGAAGCATCGGTTTTTGTCTTTTTACATAAAATCTGACGCAGGTCCAGGCGTGAGATTTTTGCATTTTTGCTGGCTGATTCATTGTTCAGATAATTGACTATATTCCGATTGGCACAGGCTATGACAATGGCATCCATGGCATGATGGCGGTGGTCAATACGCTTTTTATTGAATCCCTTTTGTAATGCTAAGGGCATGGCTGGGATTATCTTATTGTTAGTATTGGTTGTGGTGAAGTGGTCGCTGTTTGTAATTTCATTTAACCGTAAGAAACGAGGCAGAATAATTTTATTCCATACATCATTGACTCCCCAGTCTTTTTTCAGACGGTCGGTAACGCCCCCGGTACAGACAATGATATTTTTGGAAGTGGCCTCAGATTCTCCTTCTTCACGAACAATATTCGATAATAGTGATTTGATAAACTTGCTGATGTAACGGCTGTCGTTTAACTGCCTCTGGATAAATTGTTCAGGAATATCCTCCATCAATAGTTTCTTCATTTTGGCAGAGTTGTATGAGTAGTGTTCTTTTACAAACAGCTCGTAGGCCTCCACGGTTTGTATTTTTACTTTTTGCCCAAAGCCTAATTCTACTATTTTCCCTGGGTAGTTCTTTATGAATTCATAGCCTAACATATTTCCTTTGAGCTTGTTGACCTCTGCTTCACAAATAACTTTATTCGTGAATGAGTCGTCAAAATAGCGAGACTGTGGAATGACATGTTCAATTTCATAGGCCGGAGTAAATAATTTACCCAACGGAATCATGGCTCCAGTATAAGGTGAACGATATTTCTGCTCGAGCCAGCATTTGTAGCGTAACACATCAGAAGTAGACGGGCGTTTTTTTGCATCTGTCTCATTGAATTTTTTCAGGATAGTGGCTATCTCTTCTGGCATATTTTTAGCTGATTCATTTAAGACTTCTTCTTCATATATGCGTAATAAATCTTGTTGGCTGGGAGAGTGGGGACGTACATTCTCGATTTCAAATTCCGGCTTTGCAAACTCAGTGAGAAGTGCCTTGATACGTAGATTGGTATTTTCGTTTTCTTGTATTTGCTGGGTGAGTCTTTTGCGTTTGTCGGCAGGATTCTTCATTTCACGTCCCAATTCGACGTGAATTTCATCGATATGACCTATTTGTTTCCATATATCGCGTACAGTACGTAAAGTTTCCATTATAATCTGCTCCACGATAGGATTGTGCAGTGAATGTTGCTTGAATGATTGCAAGTAAGCATCAATATCTGACGGTTGCTGCCATTTCGTAATGTCTTTTATTTCAGAGTGTCGGTTATATACAATATAGCATGCTAACCATGTAGGCAGTCCCTGGAATGAAGAAAGGTTGTTCAAATGGATGGCTTTTTCTTTTATTCTGCTTGCGGTTACTTCGTCCATTTCTCCATTCAGAATTTGATGGATGCGGGTGAGGGTTGCGTTATCTATTGATTCTGGATGCCAGTATTTTCCCATTCGCATGAGAGGAAGCAGTTTTTTGAGGGCTTTGGCAGAATAGGAGCCATAGTCTTTTTTGAATGGTGGTATTTGTTGGAAAACATCTGCAAACTTATCTCCCAACTTGTTTTTATCAGCAAAATGTAGCAACGCTTGCCGGAGCTCTTCTTTATCTGAAATGGAATATAAAATATGCCAAAGTTTTTCTTCCATATCGGTAGTCAGAAGCGATTGGTCTATACCTGCTTTTCCCCAATAGAATAGTATTCTGGAATGTGTCTCATTGCAGGGATATGTTTTATCCTCCACGTAATTCCAGCGATAGTTTGCCACATTTTTCTTTAATCCAAATGCCGGATATTTGAGAAATGCATCTTGTTTGATTTCTTTCTTTTGGTTGAGCCAATCAATAAGATTCGCATAATCGTCTGCATTTTTCAGAAATTCATTAGTTACGTCTATGTCAGTGGTAAGCTTTCCATTGAGGGTTCCTTCTTTTTGATAGATTCTTAAATTGGACAGGAATTGCCAAAGACGGAATTCTTGGAAGAGGGGATGAGATTTGGCAATACATTTCACCGGGACGGTATGGATTTCTCCGGTTTCTTTATCTACATAAGTATGCTCCTCATACGGACAATCGCTGATGAGTGATTTCTTGCTTTTCAGTGGACGTTGATAGAATATGACATCCTCAACGAGCAATTTGGACATACTATATTTAGAAATTGTATTGCGATGTGCTTCGTTGCTGGGATACAACTCTTCAATGCAGGCTTGCAACAAGTTTTTGTCCTGTAGTTCGGGGTGGAACTTTTCTTGTGTCGTTAGTATTTGATAGAGTTCTTCCTTGTAATACTTACGTTCGATGGTGCGAATCAGTTTTCCTCGAATTTTTTGGTCGGGTGCTTGTAATAATGTATCGTAAATATAAGTACCAACTTTCTTTCCTGAAGTATTCAGGTCTTTTTCAGTCTTGGCTTTGACAAGTCCCCATTGTTCTTCCCATTCTTGTTCTGTAGGAATCTTAAAGCGGCGGATGGGTTCTCCACTTTCATCACATTTGTCATTTCCGTTTTTATCCAAATCTATGCTTACTATGATATCTTTCTTTTGGCCTTTCCAGTCGGGCATGTTTTTCCCAAACCATTTACCTTTTTCTCCATTTGCTAAAGTGAGGATAAAGATTTTTAATCCTTTATAAATTTCTCCAGTATCAACGATTTCTGTTATAATTTGATTGTCAAAATATTGCCTTGTCTTAGGTGCGGGCTTTTCGGCTTCTTCTTCCCGTAGTTGGTAGTATCCTCTTTTTTGGTTGAAATTTAGAAGAATCCAAGCCAGTTCTTCTTTCTCTATTTTTTGTGTAAGGGCTTTTTTGCGTAGATAGAATAAAGTCCAGTCGTAAGGTACCTTTTTAGCACTTCCATCTTTTTGTGAAAAGTCTTTCAGCATTTCTTGAAAAGATTTTTGAAAGATAAAGTGTGGTAAATGGTTTGCTCCTTTTTCCCAAGCTAGCTTTGGCTCTGAATTAGCTATAAATTTTCCATATCGGTCTAATTGAGCAGCGTAATGGGGTGGGAGGAACCCTAATAGTTGCAATACGCGGTGTAGTCTTTCCCGGCGAAGCTTTTTCCGTTCATATAATCGTCGGGTATTGCGGTATTGTGTGCGGTTAGCTGTTTGTGAAACGGTATTTCCTTTATTGAAATCTCCTAATTGGGCGGCATCCATAGGAATAATTCTGCTGCCTGCCGCATTGATTCCTATGAGTTGTTCTTTTTGAGTGTTTTCATCAGTTGTGGCATTAATAACAGCCCATCCTATGCTGTTGGTTCCTAAATCTAATCCTAAAATGTGCTTCATAACTTTGATTTATTTGGTTGTTTTTCAAAGCTACTAACTTTTTATGAGAAATGTTTGTTTCTCCCGTTTTTTCTTCCTAGCTTTGTAATACTAAAATGAAGCAAATCACAATAAGGATTATTCCGTTGTGAAAACATTTAGGCTCTTGCCCATCGTCCTTTATCGGTGGGCTTTTTTATGTCGTTTCTGTTTTGAATCTCAGTGTAAATTCTCCTTTGAGCATTTCACAAGAATTTGGGTTTTCTTCCAGATATAAATCAATGGCTTCTGTCATGTGCTTTTCAATCTCTTTCAGATTATTGCCTACTGTAATAATAGGAACTTCTTTGATGTAGGCACTCAGGTTGCTACCTGCGTTTTCTACAATTACTTCTACTACTTTCATGACTGTTATTGTTGTATGGAAAAAATATGGACTTAATAAGCATACACATTGTAAAGCTATCTACTCTTCTGGTGCTTTACCATCCCAAAAGGCCATGACTGAGGCTACGTGTTCATTCGTGGATACATCGTGTACCTTATGGAATGAAATAAAGTCCTTCCACGTGGAATTTTCTCACAATACTGTAAGGATTTATCGCCGGGGAAGGACTATTGATAAAAACATGTGTAACTTCAAAAGTTATATCTATAAACTGATTTTAAAATCAAAAAAGTATCTTATAGCCACTCCAGTAATGATTGCCACCAGTCCGAGGACTATATCACTCATGTTCCATTTGCCTCCATAATAATGGCATCTGTCTGAATTTTCTTTCATTGCGAGTAAGATGATACCTACCGACGGAGAAAACAAAATGGTAGCCAAAAGGTAGGTCACAAATCCAATTATATTATTCTTCATATTGTTTTAAGTTTAATGAATTATATTACGATGTTACCTAGATTCTTGTGAAGCCGTAAACTCAAAGGTTATTCAGGGTGTTCCGGCATAAAGAATATTTTTGCGCAAATGTAATCATATATTTTTTCATAGCAAGTTAATTTGCGTCGGATGATAGATGAAAAATCCCCTCCCAAACTCATTTATAACGGAGAGTTCGGGAGGGGATAATTTTATCTATATCTTCAGCTGTACGGATTATTTATATTCGTCCCAGCTCTTGATTGCGATGTCGTCGATGCTCATCGTGCAGAAGGCATGGATGAAGGCGCTTGCTAGACGGGCATTCGTAATCAACGGAATGTTCAAGTCGATGGCAGCACGGCGGATCTTGTAACCGTTGTCCAGCTCGCCAGCACTCAAATCACGCGGAATGTTGACTACCATGTCGATTTCCTTCTTGTGTAACATTTCCAGTGCCTGCGGTTTGCCTTCTTCGCTCGGCCAGAATACACGGGTATTCTCAATGCCGTTTTCAGTGAGGAACTTGGACGTGCCACCTGTAGCGAAGATGTTGTAGCCTTTGTCCTTCAATTCATGGGCAGCTTTCAGCATTTCCACTTTCTGTTTCGGCGTACCGGTAGACATCAGGATGTTCTTTTCCGGAATGCGGTAGCCTACGGAAAGCATGGATTTCAGTACGGCGCAAGAAGTGTCTTCACCGATACAACCTACTTCACCGGTAGAAGCCATGTCGACACCCAGTACCGGGTCGGCTTTCTGCAAACGGTTGAAAGAGAACTGGCTGGCCTTGATACCTACATAGTCGAGCTCGAAGAGGTTCTTTTCCGGCTTTTCTACCGGCAGACCCAGCATGACTTTCGTAGCCAGTTCGATAAAGTTGATTTTCAATACCTTGCTGACAAACGGGAACGAACGGCTGGCACGCAGGTTACATTCAATCACCTTGATGTCGTTTTCGCGGGCAAGGAACTGGATGTTGAACGGACCGGAGATGTTCAGTTCTTTTGCAATCTGACGGCTGATGCGCTTGATGCGGCGTACGGTTTCTACGTACAGTTTCTGTGGTGGGAACTGGATAGTGGCGTCGCCTGAGTGAACTCCGGCAAATTCGATATGTTCGCTGATGGCGTAGGCTACGATTTCGCCGTTCTGTGCTACGGCATCCATTTCTACTTCCTTGGCGTGTTCGATGAACTGGCTGACTACTACCGGATGTTTCTTGGATACGTTGGCGGCCAGCTGCAGGAAGCGTTCCAGTTCTTCCTGGTTGGAGCATACGTTCATGGCAGCTCCGGAAAGTACGTATGATGGACGAACCAGTACCGGGAAGCCTACTTTCTGAATGAAGGCGTTGATGTCTTCCATGGAAGTCAGAGCACTCCATTCCGGCTGGTCTACGCCGATGCGGTCGAGCATAGCCGAGAACTTGTCGCGGTCTTCTGCGTTGTCGATGCTCTTGGCAGAAGTTCCCAAAATGTGGATATGCTGTGCATCCAGACGGAGTGCCAGGTTGTTCGGAATCTGTCCGCCGGTAGATACAATTACACCGTGCGGGTTCTCCAGGTCGAGGATATCCATCACACGTTCGAAGGTCAGTTCGTCGAAGTACAGACGGTCGCACATATCGTAGTCGGTAGATACGGTTTCCGGGTTGTAGTTAATCATGACGGAACGGTAGCCTTCCTTGCGGATGGTGTTCAGTGCCTGTACGCCGCACCAGTCGAATTCTACGGATGAACCGATACGGTAAGCACCTGAACCAAGTACGACGATACTCTTGTGGTCGCCCAGGTAGTGTACATCGTTGGCCACACCGCTGTATGTCAGATACAGGTAGTTGGTTTGAGCAGGGTATTCAGCAGCCAGTGTATCGATTTGTTTTACAACCGGGACGATACCTACGCTCTTACGGTGCTTGCGGATGTCGAGGATGGCTTCTTCCATGTCGCCTTCGTAACCGATGGCACGTGCCACCTGGAAGTCGGAGAATCCCTGACGTTTGGCTTTATAAAGGAGTTCATTCGGAAGCTGTGACAGCAGTTTGTGGTTGTTGCCCCATTCGTGCAGTTCTTTGGAAGTCTGCATGATGTTCATCAGCTTGTCGAGGAACCATTTGTCAATCTTGGTAAGGTTGTGAATCTGGTCTACGGTATAGCCGGCGCGCATGGCCTTTGAGATGACGAAGATACGCTTATCGGTCGGTTCACGCAGGGCCTTGTCTACATCGGCAATCTGGAGTTCCTTGTTTTCTACGAAACCGTGCATGCCTTGACCAATCATACGCAGACCTTTTTGGATGGCTTCTTCAAAAGTACGTCCGATGGCCATGACTTCACCTACTGACTTCATGCTGGAACCCAGTTCGCGGTCTACGCCGTGGAATTTACCCAAATCCCAGCGTGGTATCTTACATACCACGTAGTCCAGTGCCGGTTCGAAGAAGGCTGAAGTGGTCTTTGTTACCGAGTTCTTCAAATCGAACAATCCGTAACCCAGACCCAGTTTGGCAGCTACGAAAGCCAACGGATAACCGGTTGCTTTAGAGGCCAAGGCAGAAGAACGGCTCAGACGGGCGTTTACTTCGATGACACGGTAATCTTCTGATTCCGGGTCGAAAGCGTACTGTACGTTACATTCACCCACGATACCGATGTGGCGGATGATGCGGATGGCCAGTTCACGAAGTTTATGGTATTCGCTGTTGGTCAGTGTTTGTGAAGGTGCGATAACGATACTTTCACCGGTGTGGATACCCAGCGGGTCGAAGTTTTCCATGTTGCAGACCGTGATACAGTTGTCGAAGCGGTCGCGTACTACTTCGTATTCCACTTCCTTCCAGCCTTTCAAGCTCTTTTCTACCAATACCTGCGGAGAGAAAGAGAATGCTTTTTCGGCCAGCACGTTCAGTTCTTCTTCGTTGTCGCAGAAGCCGGAACCCAGACCTCCCAGTGCGTATGCTGCACGGATAATGACCGGATAACCCAGTTCCTTGGCAGCGCGACGGGCATCTTCGATGTTTTCTACCGCTTCACTCTTGATGGTCTTTACATTGATTTCATCCAGTTTCTCTACGAACAGCTCACGGTCTTCTGTATCCATGATGGCCTGTACCGGAGTACCGAGTACGCGGGCATTGTATTTTTCGAATACACCTGCCTTGTAGAGAGCCACACCGCAGTTCAGGGCTGTCTGTCCACCGAATGACAGCAATACACCGTCGGGACGTTCCTTGGCGATGACTTTCTCTACGAAATAAGGAGTGACGGGCAAGAAGTAGATTTTGTCGGCCACGCCTTCTGAGGTCTGCACAGTGGCAATGTTGGGGTTAATCAGGATGGTTTCGATACCTTCTTCCTTCAAGGCTTTCAGGGCCTGTGAACCGGAATAGTCGAATTCGCCTGCTTCACCGATTTTCAGGGCTCCTGAACCTAACAGCAATACTTTCTTTATGTTATCTTTCATTGTTTTCTTCGTTTTTAATGGATTACAGCAACTTTACAAACTCGTCGAACAGGAATTCGGTATCTGTCGGACCGCTGGCAGCTTCGGGATGGAACTGTGCCGAGAACCAAGGGTTCTTCTTGTGGCGGATTCCTTCGTTGGATCCGTCGTTCATGTTGATGAAGAGCGGTTCCCAGTCGGCTCCCAGGGTGTTGTTGTCCACTGCATAACCGTGATTCTGTGAGGTGATGAAGCATTTGTCTGTACCTACCAGACGTACCGGCTGGTTGTGGCTGCGGTGACCGTACTTCAGCTTGTAGATTTTAGCGCCACCAGCCTTTGAAAGCAGCTGGTTACCCATACAGATTCCGAAGATAGGGAGTTTCTCGTTCTGCATGGCCTTGCGGATGTTTTGTACGGCAGCGTCGCAAGTGTCAGGGTCGCCCGGACCGTTGGAGATGAACAGACCGTCGAATTGCAGTGAGTTGAAGTCGTAGTCCCAAGGCACGCGTATCACTTCCACGTCGCGCTTGAGCAGGCAACGGATGATGTTGGATTTCACACCGCAGTCTACGAGTACTACTTTCTTCTTGCCTTCGCCTTCGTTGTAACGGATGGTTTCTTTGCAGGAAACCTTATCTACATAATTTACGCCGGCATAGGTAGCTTCTGGGATATTGTTCGGCTCATCGTCGAATACAATTTTTCCCATCATTACGCCGTGTTCACGCAGCACCTTGGTCAGTTCGCGTGTGTCGATACCCGTGATGCCCGGAATTTGTTCACGCTTCAGCCAGTCGGCCAGGCTTTCTACTGCATTCCAGTGTGAATACTTCTCGCTGTAGTCGCTTACAATAATCGCTTCGGCATGGATTTTTTCGCTTTCCATGAAAGTGGGCAGTCCGTTTGCTTCGAATGTGAACGGAGGCACGCCGTAGTTACCGACCAGCGGATAGGTCAGTGTCATTAACTGACCGGCATACGAAGGGTCGGTCAAGCTCTCGGGATATCCGGTCATTGCAGTGTTGAATACCACTTCACCGGCTACCGGTTTCTCATAGCCGAACGACTTGCCGTGAAAGCGGCTCCCGTCGTCGAGGATCAATGTTACATTTCTCATCACCTTATTCAAATAATCTTTTATATCTTGTGTCTATTCTTTTATCTCCGCATATACGAAAAAACGCCCGAATTTGCCGAAAAGCAATTCCGGGTGTAAAATATAAAGGGAAACTCAAATATTCAGGAAACAAATGACATGAGGGAAAAAGAGAATGGCTTCCGGCATTCATCCAGCCCGCCGGAATTCCGAATATGTGTGTATTATTCTTTCTATGTCTTAACCAGTAATCCATCAAACTCTTTTGTCACGTCATAATTCGGAGTGCAAATATACACATTTCTGTTCAAATGAAAAGGGGGATTGCCGAAAGTTTTTCCAAAAATCTTTCTTTTTCTTCTCTTTATTTATTTTCCTTGTCATTTTTTGCTTTTCTTATTTCCAGGATAAGGGGAGCAATTCATTCAGCCATTGGCTCTTTTTGCGGGTAAAAGTGTGGAACCGTTGGGTTGAAAGGGGGGATATACGACGCAGCATTGAGGTGTCAAATCTTCTCTATAGGCTGTGAGGAGAGGGTATGTGGATAGAAAAAATGCAGTTTCCTTGAAAAAAAATACGTTTTTGTTTGGCAAGTTTCAGGAAAACTGTAATTTTGCAACCGTTTTCAACGAGACATGTTGCCGAAATAACTCAGTTGGTAGAGTAACTCATTCGTAATGAGTAAGTCGCGGGTTCGAGTCCCGCTTTCGGCTCCGACTTAAAACCGCTTATTACATTGTGAATTAGGCGGTTTTTCTATTTTCTACAGCTTATTACGATGATTAAAAAAAAGGATTTGGATTGTAAATTTACAATTCTGTGAGTATCCCTGGAGTATCCTTAAATTTTTTAATCATTATGGCAACTCTATCACTTACCATTTTCAAGGCAAAAGCATTAAAAGACGGAAGACATAAGATAAGAATTGCACTCCGTCACAAGCATGAAACAACATATATCGTCACACGATTCATTATTTCAGAGAACCAGTTTAAGAACGGTCAGGTCGTGAAGCATCCAGAGGCATCTGCGATAAACCGGAAACTTAGGAACATCCTTGATGACCTTCAAGAGAAACTGGACTCAATAAAACATCTTGAACTTTATTCCTGCCGGCAAATTAAAGAAATCATTTCTACAGATAATCTTTCCGATGAGCAAACCTTTTCATCAGCATGTAGCAATTTTGTAGACTATCTCAAGTCTGAGGGAAGAGATTCATACGCATTATCTATTGAAAGGGTGGGGAGGTATTTTCGTGACTTTGCAAGAGGGGACATACTTCTCTCTGATTTAACCCCGTCATTAGTTCAGAATTTTGCCGCATTCATACGGAAACGGAAAGTGACTGAAACTACAGTTAACACAATGCTTGCCCAAATGAAATCTGTCGTCAATAGAGCGATAAGAGAGTGGAATATATCTTACGATATACATCCTTTTGTAACGACTAGAATATCTGCAGCCCCTATCAGGAAGCTTGATCTGACAGTACAGAATTTTAACAAGATTCGTGAATCTTCACCAGAAAAGAGAAAGCTGATTATGGCACGTGACCTTTTTTGCCTTTCTTTTTACTTGGGAGGGATGAATCTTATAGACATTATGCAAACTGACTTTAGAAAAGACGTATTGGAATATTCACGCTCAAAGACTAAAGGACGAATGCAGTCGGATAATGTAATCACATTTACAATACCGTCTCAAGCAAGAGAGATAATATGCAGATGGATGGATAAACGGACGGGAAAGCTCGACTTTGGGTATAAATTCACATATCACAACTTTTCTCAGTATGTTACGTATTCTCTTGGAGATTTGGCTGAAGAGTTAAATATTGATGAACGTGTTACATTTTATTCGGCCCGCAAGTCTTTCGCCCAGTACGCCTCTGAAATAGGCATTCCTGACGGAATAATAGACTACTGCTTAGGCCATTCGGACAAATCAAAGGGAGTTATCCGATACTACACCAAAGTCCTTCAGAAACAGGCGGATATGGCCATATCTCGCGTGATTGATTACGTGGACAACCCAGAAAAGTACAAAGAATATATCGAACTCCGTTCTGATATTATGATGATGAGAGGGTAATGGAAAAGCCCCTTCCGGATATTAATCTGGTCGGGGCTTCGGCTTGCAATGAAAGCAAACTTCTCTACACTGCAAAGATGTATATAATTTCCGAGAAAAGTTGTATATAATTATGAGAAAATATTGTATATCAGAATTGCCATAAATTATAATTGACCGTTACAGCCAATACCGGAGTGAGTCCGTTCTTTCCTACACCATAGCCAGCAGATAGACCGATTCCCCATCGTTTGGGCTTTTGCGTTATGTCACGGTAAATGTATTCAGTCTGGTAGATTGTACGCGGATAAACCCTAATTTCATCAAGGCGTGGTGCTACACCGCTAACTTTTGCGTAGTAGTTGCTATCCTGGTACTCTTTGTATTCACGCAAATGATAGCAGGTGTCGCTCACATGGATTGTGTCTGAGTTATCAATCCATGCAAGATAAGGCTGCGGAGACAGAATATACATTGTATCCACTTGTATTTTTCTGACCGTATTGGTTATAGTGATAGTATCCGAATCCTTATTAATGTTACTCGCGTCATTCCTACGGCTTATGATAAGTAACAGAGCCAAAGCAGCAATAATTAAGTAATACAATAGTTTCATGGCTTCACAACGATTTCAGGGATAAAAGGATATTCTGCACGCACATCAAAGCACGGACACATCTTTGTCCATTCGTTTGACTCTACGATTCCATCCCCGTCTAAGTCAGGAGATGTGTCACGATGACCCAACACTTCCACAATCTGGTACTTTGCACATAATTCTTTAATCAGCTTGGCCAAAGCTTTCTTCTGCGCTGGCGTTCGGGTGTCGGCTGCCTTTCCGTTTGCATCAAGTCCACCAATGTAGCAGATACCGATGCTGTGTTTATTGTAGCTTACACCGGAGAATCCCTTGCTGTTACAGTGAGCGCCGTCTATAGTCAGACTGCGGCCAACCTCTACCGTACCATCCAGCCTTACTACGTAGTTGTACCCGATACACTGAAATCCACGGGATACGTGCATCTGATTAATCTCCTTTTTACCAATGTCCAGCCCAGCACGTGTGGCTGAACAGTGAATTATTATTGAATCTATTTTGTTCATAATGAAATTACGTCTATATTTGTGGAGTCCTATCATTTGGAGGACGGTTAATAAAAATTTTATTACAAGGAGTGCAGTGGCACTCCTATTTTATTTTTTGTCCTTTGTCACCTCCTCCAATATTTCACCTGCTGTACTATACTTCTTTTTGATATAACCGACCAGCAGCCGCTTAATGGAAACCTTGTTCTTGATGCCATGGATAACGCAGATGTGCTCCATGATGCTGTCGAATTCAAATACGATTGCCAATCCAAGCCCGCACATGGCGGAGATGGTATAGGAGCAGATGCCAACTGGCTGGAGGATGGCAAGCCCCAGCATGAAGCCAAGCACCAGGTACGAATTGTACTCGATAAACTTGCACATCGTTCTCCGGCCCGCACGGGAGAACCGAAAGTCCTCGCCTCGCTTCACCACGCTGTCGATGATGCCAAGCACGAAGTCGGCCACAATCATGACGATGATGAATACCAGCATCCAGCGAAGCTCGAAAACTACCTCCTTGATTTCTCCGACAAAGGAGTAAGCCCCGGCAACGGCCAGTTGCGGGGCTATAGTGTTCAGCAGCTTCTCCATTACTCCTTCTTTACTTTACCACCGAACAACTTGGCCAGCCATTCGCTTGTTACAACCGACACGATTCCAGTCGAAGCCAGGGCTACGAACAACGAGTCAATTACCACAACCCATATACTTGCGTCTGCCGGAGGAAAGCCGAGATTCATCCACCACGAAAATAAGGTCACGATTACACCTACTACGGCAGTCACCCACATAGACACCCACTTGTTCATAGGGTTGCTAAGCTTCGAAGCGATAAATCCCACTACGGCAGGAACCACGACAGTAACAAGTCCGGTAAAGCTGGCAAATCCGGTCAGGAACTCCGGAACAGAAGGTTCTACACTAACGGAAGTTTCCGCGAAAACACTCACTACGCACATCAACAGTGCAACACACATGAAAACGAATCTTTTCATCTTACTAAGGTTTTAGATTAAACAAAAAATGCCCACAAGCGCATCCCAACTTAATGGAACACGCTCATGGGCGTAACTACTATTTCACACACAAAACTACTCATTTACCATCCTTTTCCAGCGAAGGTAAACAAGTTAAAAACGAACAAAGAATAAAAGGTTTCAAAAAGGCTGACAGCTCTTGTCAGTATATTTTAGGTATATCACATGAAATCTACCGATTCTCTACCGAGCGACAAAATTTGGCTGAAAATCGAGCCGTTTTTTCCGGGTCTTGACTGCCTTCAAATCGCGTAAAATTGTTGATGAAAGAACCTCTGAATATATCTCCGTAGTCTTCACAGAAGTATGACCGAGCAGCTTCTGTACTGTGGTAATCGGAACGCCTTGATGAATGAGTAATGTAGCACATGTATGACGGGCCGTGTGGTAGGTTATGTGCTTCCTGATACGTGCCATCCCGGCTATATGGGAAAGATATTTATTGACATCTGAGTTGCATCCTAAATCGGCAAATTTTTCGATACTGTAGCGGTCTAGTATCGTAAGTGCCTTTCCCTCGAATAGAAGATGCAGCGGAAGTCGTAGTTCAATTCCGGTCTTGATGGATTTGAAATGAAGCCACCGCTTGCCGTTTACCCGAATAAAGTTTTCCGGAGCCAGCTGACAGAAGTCGGAGAATCGCAAACCTACATAGCAACAGAACAAGAACGCATCCAGCACGTGACGTAGTTTCTTATCTTCTACTTCCAGGTTCTCCAGCTTTCGTAGTTCATCTGGAGTCAAGAACTCGTGCCGTCCTTTCTCCTGCTTGATTTTGAACTTCCGAAAAGGATAAGCGTCTGCATGGATATACCCTTGATTTATCGCTTCATTAACCAAAGTACGAAGCTGCCGAAGGTGTTTGGCTACCGTATTAACACCATTTCCTTTTTCCCGAAGATAGGTCTCAAAGTCCTTTAAGAAGCTATACGTTATGTCTTTGAAGTCCAACCCCGGTCGGAACTCCTTCAGGACATTTATTGTCGTTATAAGGTTATCTTTTGTACTTTGTCTACGGTCTGAATGCTTTACGTATTCCTTAGCAAATACGGTGAAGGTAACATTGATAGGAGTGTTTTTCTTTATCGCATCACGAAGTAAAGCTAAAGTAGGCTGTATTCCTCTTTTCCAGAACGAAAGTTCTATAGCTTGGAGATGAAGGATATACTCAAACAACATTGCGTTAAGGTCGTTAGCCTGCGTATGATTGCAAACTTGTGCTGTCTGCTTGTCCCAGTGCTCTGGCCGCAAATAAACATTTGTCTTGAAGTAGATTTTACGTTGATTCAATGATGCTTCTACCTGCACGAGTGCTGTTCCTTGCTTGTTGAGCTGCTTTTTACGGTTGTATACAAGGCGGTATCTTATTTTTTCCATTTTTCGTCCGAAGATACATTGTTTGTATTGTTCTAACAAATCTGCACCCGTGGGAGGACTGATAGGGTTAGCAACAAACGATAAAGATGGATTAATGAGCAGATATTATGCAATTAGAAGATTAGTTGCAGAGGCAGGAAGTGGCAGATATTTTATGTTTAAATTATCTGGTTACAGAGCCTATGGAACATTTGAATTTATAGCTAACACTGATGATGGAAGAATGTTATTGTGTACTGTCACTTTTTCTGGGTATACCGGAAATCCGATTAAACCTGCATTAATTAAGAATAAAGAGTTCTATGGTCATTTAAAATTTTATAGAAAAGAGGGTGAAAACAATACAATCTATTTTCAGCTGTTTACAGGTTCAAATGCGACATCATTATTCATTAGGTGTTTGACCGCAAATAATTATGTGTCCGATGTAGAATCATCCGATGAGCCAGCAGAATCATTGATTGAAATTCCTATGTCATGAATGGTCACGAAGTAAGTTTCGTGACCAGTAAGTATAATTATCCTATTGATAGTTTTTCTTCTTCAAGTAAGTTTAAATCGCTTGTAATTGCAGAACTAACACTAATCGTATTATAATCATCCGATATAACCTTGATAGAAAAGCGAGTGGAATATTGATAAATGTTTGGTATATATATATCTTGTCCTCTCTTATAAATTTTTATTTTAGAATAATCAGGTCCTTCCATTATTTTCCAGACTGTGATATTAGGGTTTCCTGAATCAAAAGATGTGTGTAACAAAATAATATTAGGTTGGTCCGTATTCCACGATGGTCCATTTGCTATTATAATTTCAATATCTGCGCCTCTATTGATATTTTTAATCGCAATAGTAGTATTTGGACCTGTTAATTCATTACAGCCCAGGAATAAAAATTTATTTGTAGGCAAAAGTCCATTTTTATTGCTTGTTACTGTTCCAATCAGTCCTCCCACGAGGGGCCCGTGGGAGGACTACTTTCAAGTTTGAAGATATATCCGTTCATGGATAAAGGAAAGGCATCAGAAGTAAACTCTAATAACAGTTTAAAAATTTTGGACTCTGGTTATTATTATGTTTCCGGGAGTAAAGATAGAATTACACCTGAAATGGAATATCCTTCTTTTAATGGAGGTTACGTATATGGGGTATTATGTGTTAAGTATGCAAAACCAGACTTGATAGAACAAACGCTATCAACGACTAACGGAGAATTTTTCTTTAGGTGTGATACGTATGCACAATTTCAATCCAAAATCGTACCATGGAGAAAAATATACTAAATCTGGCCCGTGGGAGGACTACTGCCAGTTGCTACTTTAACGCAAAAAGGGCTTATGGATTCTTATCACACAAGGTCTATAGGAGATGGTTTTGTCGTAAATATCCAATCTGGTATTAAGGGTAAATATGTAAAGATATTGACGATAAATAATTATAACGGAACGATTGCATTTATTGAAATGTGTTCCTATGGTGATAGTTCATATTTTTATGTAGCATTAAGCCTTGGTAATGGTACGCAAACTAAAATAGCGTTCAGGTCTGGTAAAATTCTTTTCGGTGCATTGTCTGGATTCAGATTTTATGTTGTCGGCCTATCTGTATATATGTTTGTTCCATCAACATCAAAAGATTGTTATGTTTACGTGGCTAATAGGCAGGGAACAGTACATGATGGTAAGGATATATCTGATTCAATTGATACATCTACGGAAATATCAATATCCTAAAATTGTACTTCTTTAGCCCCTTCTGGAATCTCACTAACAAGAGAAGCTGATTTGATAAATCTTTTGTCGCTTGCCCCCATACATTTTGCTGTTACAAACACAAAAGAGTTAACTTTGACATAAATATCTATACCATCAGAATTTGTGATATAGGATATACCTTTCAAATAATAACCTTTTCTGACAGCATCTGCAACTATGCCTCCCTGATAACCAGTCACAAAGACAACTGCTTGTCCACCTGATTCATGATTTTTTATGACCGTGATGCACATTGAGAATCCAATATTTGACGGCAAAGTGTATTTTACGACATTGTCTGCATCATTATAATGAATAGTCATACTTCTAAATGCCGGCATCAAGCCATCCTGATTAGTAGTAGCCAGACCTATAAGTCCTCCCACAACTGTTGCAAGGGATGAAATTCCCTGCTTTGCCGAGTTCCCATTTTTGTCGATTACACGCACATAAGCCGGGGCGGTTGTCTCACTGAAAGCGGTCTCCATCTTGTCGCTCCCGGTTGAGGTTGCAGCTACAGCCATGGGTACATTATTGGCTGGCAAAACCGTTCGCTCAGACAGACCGTCTGCAATACGCATTGCTATGCTGTCTGTCAACTGTTCCATGCTGACAATACCTAATTCGTTACCATCTGAATCTAATGCCTTGAATCCGGCTACTTTTGTTAAATCTACTGTTTCCATATTATTCGTTTTATTTATTGTTGTTTTATCATACTATACCAGCTCTTGATTGAATACAGCTTAATGATATTATTGACCATTGTGTACCTATAACTTCATCATACATACTCAGATTGGGAGTTCCAACCAGTTCAATAACACCTCCAGCAAAGTATATTTCATTATAACTATATCGGCCTTCGTATTCTCCTTCAATTGGGAAACCTAATATTGGCAATTTATCTTCTGATTTACATGTAGATAAAATTGTACTTCTTGAAAACATAGTTGTTTTGTCGCATATTATAACTCTCGATCCTATAAATTTTTTATCAGATGGTAGTATTATTGCACCACCCATAATATTTAAGTCTGTATTAAGTTTATAATAATAAACTTCGTCCACATATTTCTCTGTAGTTTGTTCTGCATCGGATTCTTCCAATTTCTTAAAGCCCGTTTTAATATACCCTTCGAATGTACCTGATTTTGCGACAATCTCACCTTCTACATGAGCTTTTGTTGCCCATGTCTCTCCATTCTCATCGACTCTGAATGGTGCATCGTCTGGAGTTTCACTTCCGGCCCAGATTCGTATCTTTTTTCCAGTCTCGCTGCCTGACAAACCTGCGGTAACAGTTCCATTTGATTTCTGTATGGCTAGCTGGTTCCCGGACAAAAAGTTAATTTTCGCATTCTTAGCGATAATCAATGAAGTAAATATCGCTCCTACGTTGGTATCAAACTTATCCCAGTATTCCGTATTGGTATAAGTAATTGAAGACGATGAAACATGTGTCTTCTTGCACTGGTATGCGTCCCATCCGGTCGTTGTACTGTCATTACGAACCAATACTACGTCAATATATCTTACCCCTGTATTAGTTGTCAGTGCGCTGTCATTACGATACTGTACACCGATAGCCCATTCAGAATCTCTTACAACACAGCCCTGCAGTCCTTGTTTACCGTAAGTATGCACTGGAGCAGGATCACTCCACTCACTCCAAATACCAGCAGAACTACGCTTCCGTTCGCATCTCCATTCATAAGGATAACTTTCTGACACACCTTGTGAAGTGGATGTCCAACCTGAAGGTACATAACCCTCAGACTGTGAAGTGGCAGGAGTGGACGGAGCAGATTGTGATGCCGTGCGCTGGTAGATGTATTCGTATGTCACCGCATCCTTACCGTCAGCACCATTCTCTACTATGAGTTCATACTCGTCTGTGTTCGCCTCTCCTGTGAGGATGTACCCACCGTCAGACGTCATAATGCGGTTCCCGTAGCTGTCAAGCACCGTCCATAACGGAGGGTTTGAAGTTTGAACTTTAGAAATGAAAGTCTTCCCACCCATTGTGACCAGCGTCATTTCATCTACGGTTAAGCCTGTACGCCATCTTCCGCCATCCTTTATATTTTTACCGGATTTGACCTGCAACTTCCATGTTGGATCATCTTGGGAAGGTATGGTATTAGTTCCATCCTTAGATATACATATCCACAATTCACCTTCATAGCTCACACGGTCGTAGTATGCGGCAAAGTCGCCAGGTGACCAGTCCGTGCGGTCGTTTGCAACCATCACTTCTGTTCCATCCTCTCTAATCTGAGTAACTGTTCCAGTGAAGTATAATGAGTTTCCGTAAAAGGCATATCCCGTTGCATTGATGCCGAAGATGTTCAGGTTACTAAGGTCACCGTACTGTAAGGCTATGTTCCGTTTCCCTATTTCCCAATCGTTCTGTTTCCATAACATACGCGTGTAGGTACGGGTCTCATACACGGAAGTCTGTCTCTTTTCGTTCGTAAAGTTACCCCGGCATGAAAATTTCATCTGCGGCTGCGGATGTACGTTGTATCCGTCACGAAGCACATAACGGAAAGTCTTTTTGTCCTTATCCTGAATTTCCGTGATACTCCAGTAGACGGTTGTGAATCCAGCAAAATTGAAGTTACCGATACCGTCGTCACTGTCTTCTGTCGCATCGCGCTCATCGCCAAAATGCCAGATACCCATATTCATGTCGTCTACGGCAATAGCACCTATTTCACCATCCTCCAGCTTCAATGTAGCCGTACCGGAAGATAACAGGTTGCCTTCCGCATCTGTATCAGGAGTGACAGATTCAATCACACCGGCACCAGGTGAACGCCACTTGTCACCTATAACTATGTCCACCCGATTATATACAAGTAACGGAACAATAAGATCTTCCCATACTTTCAGGCTTCGCATTTCGCCACGGCCATCTTCACCTATTTTTGCTCCAAATCCTGTCAGTCCTTCAGCGAAGCCATCCTTACCGAAAACTGCACCTTCACTGAATAATTGCGTCTGCAAGAATGTAAGCACTCCTATAACGGTGTCATTGAACTTTTTGGATACAAATTCCGCACGTGAACGGAGTGAAGAAAACACATTGCTGTCAGAAGGTGCAGTCGAGTCGTTTACTTTAATTACATACACGCCGCTACCTCCACCTGTATAAGTCTGTCCTTTATATGTGAGTGAATCCACCTTATCCTCAATCTCTCCAATTCGCGAGTAAGGCATGCTTTCTCCAATCGTATAGACTGGAGAATCCCAAGGAATATCAAGATTCATTTCCCATCCTAAAACACGTGAATTACGTCCACTTTCGAAATAGGTGTCATCAACGAGGTTGATTCTTTGACCAAACTCAAATGTTCGTGAGACTAAATCCTCTTTTACCCATGAACTTCTAAGAGTAGTAGGGTAGGTGCCATCATCTTTATTTACTTTATCAGCATACTTCAGTGCTTTCTCTTTCAGTTCTTGCTCGGCTTCTGGAATATATTGGTCGGAAACGAGTTGGATGTCAAATCCGGATAAGATATATTTGTCTCCATCAACCGGAAACATAATCTCATCAGGAAGCATTCGCCCATAGTCATCATTCCTGACAATCTCCCAAAGCTGCTCGCCGCGAGTCTCGTCCTTCGGGGTGGGATTGAAGATGACTCCGAATTCCATGCCGTTCAGCTTTCCGGACTGGAATCTGATTTTCAGTTCTTGGCCTTCGAGGATATACTCTTCCTTGAACTCAAGCCCGGTGTCCTTGTAGCGGTAGTAAGTGACGGTTTCTTTTGTACTGTCCTCATTCTCCACTTCTTCAGTGCGTGTGTGTACATCGGATAAAGTACCTACCCGTCTGGGATAGACATCATTGAACACCACTACGTCCTCAATGGCCTCTTCTTGCGACATCCCTTCGTATGCGTCAATATAGGGAGTATCGGCCGGAAGCATAAGCCGTTTCTGGACTACACCGTTCACAACGGCCTGCTCGTCGGTCGGACGGTAGTTCGTGGGGATATTCTTTGTTGAACCAAACGCATAGATGCGGGTGGCATAAGTGCCCTGACTTTCGCTGCGGGTGATGCTCGACGCTTCGACATCACGCTCGATTTTAACGGCATCTCCGAACTCATTTCGCCCAAAATGAATCACGTTGTCCGTTATCCAGCAATCACAGTCCCACTTATCCTCACCCGCCATAGAAAACAAAGCATCCAACAGGTTCATGTTGTCGTAGGTCATCGCCACTGCCTTATTCTCTACAGTATCGTCTATGCTGAATGTGAAATCTGTCCCTCGGTAGGTATATCCCAACGCTTTCAGGTTGCGGAGGAAAACACCTAACTGCACGTCGAGAGCTGCTGTTAGCGACCATGACGCTTCGCTGCCTGCATGTTCCGGGGTATATTTGAAAACCTTGTTTTTCCACTTCCAGTAGTAGGCATCCAATCTTAATTCGTAATCATATCCACCAGTAGAAGTGTTGTAGGTTGGTTTCTGAATGTCGGTAATCTCGTAGATTTTAGCCAGCTTTCCGCCAAGCGATTCATCCAACGCTCCAGCTAGGTCAACATAATCACCAATTTTGAACGGAATGGGAGAGGACACCGAGAAGGGAAGGATTATATAATCCTCTTTCATCAGTGTAAACTTTCCCTTCGCTCCTTTGCTGATAGGGGTAGAGAACCTTGTCTTTCCCGATATGTCCTTAATTTCAATCATATCCCCAAAGTTCATAAATAGAAAATGGAAGCCCTAAAAATCCGGACTTCCATTTGAAACAATAAAGGAAATGTTTGTTATTCGCTTCTGTCCATGGGATTCGGTTCGCAAAACTTACTTGAAACCTTACCGAAACACCTGTCAATACTTAACCCGTAAGAGATGCTTTTCCCCAGGTAAACCAGTTTGTAGACTTCGCTCCCAAGAGCGGGGATTTTGATGTTTACGGCACCTTTTTCCAGTTCTGACTGAAAGGCTTTCTTCTTTGTCCGATAGTCACCTTCTGAGTCTCCTTCTATGGTGAACTGGAGAGTGATTTCACGCGATGCTACTTTTGCATTGTCGGTTATTATTCGCTTCCCGTGCTCCAGACGGCTCTCATCTTCGATGTAGTCTTTCATCTGGTTGAATCCGTCGATAGCATCGAGAAAACCGTCACCCATGCGGACACCCCATGTGCTCCAGGCATCCTTCCCGTTAATAAATAAATCTCCTGTCATAGTCTTGCTGTATTACGTTTCACTTCGGCAATGTCGGCCTGCATCTGTTTGATAGGCTTGACAATTTCGCCTGTGTTCTCTCTGATTTGCTGTAACTCCAAATAGGAGTTGGCCAGGATGGTACGTGTCTCGTCGGCAATGTTGTACAGACCGGTTACTTGTGATGTCAAGGAACCGATGGAGCCTCGCAGTTCGGTAATAGCTATCGTTTGCTGCTGTTCTGCCGTCTCAATACGAAGATTGGACTCATATACGGCAGTAAACCGTCCGCTCAGCTCTCCGGCATCCTCGTGCGTCATTTCCGTACCAAATCCACGGCTGGAAGCCGACTGCTGTTCCTTTTCCTGACCGGACTTGTCGTATCCGGTAGCAGCTGCAATCTGGTCTCTCATTGAAAGCCCCTTGTTTACGATTTCATCCCATTTTTCCTGTAGTGCCTCAATGTCAGCTTCATCAAGTCCCTCTGCGTTTACTTCATATACCCTTGTCCCTCTTTTATGGCTTTTGAGTTTCTTATACCCTTTCATCCTTTCTCCGAATTCCGTATACCAGGCTTCAATATCATCGGAAAGCGCAGAACCTATACGGTCGGTCAATACAGCCCTCATCATATATTCTGAGAAGTTATTCGCAAAATCTTCCGCAGATGCGTCCATATCCATGAGCGTATCAATAAAACTGTCATACATTGAATCAAAGCTTATTCCGGTAATTTTCTCATACAGCCCGTCTTCAAGTTCATCCAGCTTCCCGGCAAGGTCTGCATATTCTCCAAGCGCATCAACGACACCATTCCCGTATCCTCCCTTGCCGGAATCGGCCATTTTCTGCCACAGGTCGACATTCTGCCGCAATAAATCCATCTGTTCCGATGACATCTGCCATAAGGAATCCGTTCCCGTGAACTCTGCCATTACATTGTCCCGAATCCACTTTATATCACTTTCCGACCACCCCATGTAATAAGACCAGCTATGATGTGCGCTGTGATAACTGGCATTAGCCTGTGCTTTTCTTAGCACGTTGTCATTGTATTCCTTCTGGTAGGCGATGGCTTTGTTATACTCTGATACGGCATCAATAGTTCCCTTACTGTTCTTCATTTCTTCTGTAAGGGATTCGATGGCAGACTGCAACTTTTCGTTTCTGTCTGTGAGTCTGTTGATAGTATCCTGCACCTCTTTTTCGTTTCCTCCAATACCGAAGAGTTTACTGAATCCTCCGAAAGTCAGGGTATCCCATATTCCACCGACAGACTTGAAGACACCGCTGAATATGTTGCCTATGAAACCATCCAACCCCTGTGTCCCGATGGCATCTAAAAGAGAAAATGCAGCTCCAATTATACCTCCAAGTTTCTCGCTCTCTTCTGCAAATATGTCTACTATATTTCCGGCCAAATCACCGACCTGAGAGAGGGAAATTTCAGAGTTTGAACCAAGCTGGGTAATGACGTTCGACAATGTGACAAGGTTGCTTGTCGTTTTATCTGTCGACTTTTGTACATTGACCTGAGCGTTCTGCTGTCTTTTCTGGGCATCATTCAGTTTCTTCGTGGCAGCTTCCTTCTGTTCATCTGTTCCGCTTCTCATGGCTTCGTTGTATTCCTCCTGAGCTTGTGACAGCTCTTCCTGTGCCTTGGCCAATTCGCTTAACTGTTCGGGTAGGTCGGCCAGCAATCCTCCTTTGTCGATAAGAGTTGACTGGATGTTACTTAACGCCTCGTCAATGACCTTCTTCTGGTCAACGGCCATGTTCTTGTATTCTTCGGAGTTCTTGAAGTCCCTAAGCTGCTGCTTTACCTTGTTCAAGGATTCTTTGGATACCTTGTCCAAGTCACCGAAGATAAGTTCCCAATTGATTCCCTGTTTCAGCTTCTCAAGATCAAGAGAGGAGAGGGCTTTATCCATTTCTTTCTGGAGTATGTCCTTGTCTCCCTGAGTAGCAGCCTCCGAGATTTTACGGGTGTACTCGGCTATGATTGCATCACGTTTCTGCATAAATGTACCATAGCTTTTCAGGTAGCGTTCATTAGCCTCGATTGCAGCCTGATTTTCGGCTTTCGTAATTTCGGCCAGCCCTTTTTCACGTGACTGCATGGCATTAGACGCACGACTTCCTAATACTTCCCGCTGTTCAGACGTAAGCTTTCCTCCTTGCGCATCTTCCCATTTTTTGCGCTGTTTCCTAATTTCATCGATTTCTCGCTGGTAATCCAGCTCAATCTGTCTGCGCTTCTTTTCAGAACCTTCTTCCATCAGGTTGATTTCTTCCTGCTGATTGGTCCTGCGAAGCTGAAGGAGTTCTTCTGCAACCTGTTGCTGCTCTTTCTTTTGTCGCTCGACATCTTTGTTGATAATTGTTCTGTAATCAAAAATTCCTCCTTTTTTTATTTCATTTAAATACGTGTTTTGTGCTTCTTCTGCATTTTTTAACGCATTACTTTTCTCATTCTCCGCTTGTGCTAATGCAGCATTATACGCAAGCTCTGCAGGATCACTTCCATATTGATTCTTTTTACCTCCACCAAAGAATTGATAGACTTTTCCACCAGCTCCCCAAGTTGGTCTATATGATTCAATTCCATTAGCTTTTATATCTCTAATTTTTTGTTCTGCTTCTATTGCTTTTTGTATGTAAGACTGTGCTTTGGCTTGAGCAAATAAAGAATTAATATAAGCGTCTCCTTTATTAATCAAAACATCATACCATTGCGCCAAATTGTTATAAGCGCCAAATATTGAGCCATATTTTGAATTTAATTCATCTATTTTTTGTTTCTCCTGTTCTTTTGTGCCATTGAATTTTTCTATTGAAGAAATAATTCCATTAAGCTCCATTCTCGTTTTGATTTGAGTCGCATAAGCATATTTCTCTATCTCATTCAACTCTATCATCGTTTTTTTCATTTTTTCCGCGGCTGACTCTCCAACCATAATCCTCTTAGCCCATTCCCAAACCTTATCTCCGTGAACCGTAAGTAAAGTAATACCTACCATTAGTGCAGATTGCCAGCTAAATAATGATGACACAACTTGTTTCCAAACAGGAACACCTTTCTGTCCGGAGACTTTTAATTCTTCATTGGCTGCTTTTGCACGCTTAATTTCATCTGTCAGAATAGGCAGGTTATTTGAAATAGCCAAGAAAAACATATTTAATCCCATCGCAGCGGATGGCAATTCTCTCACAATCTGCTGGACGGACATATTCAAGCCGTTATATCCTTTAGCGTAATTCCCAACATTCCTTTGGTGATTCCCTATTGTAGCATCTAGTTCCTTAATTTTCGCATCTGCCTGCTGAATAGATGCAAGCAATTCCTTTCCAAATGGTGAATTACGTTCTTCCTCTGTCAATTCACGATAAGCTATTCTCATACGTGATAACGACTGAGAAAGCCCGTTCATTGAAGTTGTTGCGGAATTATCTAATTTGACATTATTCATTAATGTCTGCCGTACATCAGACAAAGCCGCTTTGTGTGTCAGTAATGAGTTGTTGAGTTGTTCTAATCGTTTTTGCTGTGTGTTTGTAAGAGTCGAATTACCTGTCTGAAATTTGGTGAGTTTCTTTATTTCCTCGTTAATCAAACGGATAGCATTCTGTTCATCTATCATCCGCTTAATGTTTTGGGAACGTGTTCCCATTACGGAATCTATTTCTTTCGCCAATTCATCATAAGCCTTGGCCTGTGCCTGTACATTTGCTGTGCCTACATTATTTAATGAAACGTCAGCATTTCCATTATCAGGCTTTGTATTCATTCCAGCTGCCTTTGACAGTTGTTCTTGCGCCTTGATTATCTTTTCTGAGGCATCATTGATGCGTTTGGTTGAACTCATAATTTTTCCTTCCGCTTCACTAACCTTCTTAACCAAAACATCATATTTTTTCATCAACGACTGTAGTTGGGCTTCCATTCCTTTTGCAATATCAATTTTCACATTGACATCTATGCCCTTCAATGCCTTTTTTACATTCTCGATTTCCGCTTTCAGTTGTCTTAACTTCTGAATATCAGTACTTACATCTGAAAATATACCTGCCATATCATTTTATATTAAGTTTCTTATTAATATTTCGTTCCGCAAATAATACCCCATTTGTTAGTATCACTTCAAACCCTTTGCTTTCCACATAGCTCGCATATTCCATTCCGTTGGCCAAATAAAGTCCATCTTTGGGCTTTTCAGAATAGATAAGCAAATTCTCCGTTTTCTTCACTGCATCAGGATGAGATCCGTCTGTTTCCACCCAAATATCTACTATTTTACCATTGCGGACAATGCACCCACCGTTTGCATTGGCAAGGTTTCCAGTCCTGTTTTGAAATGTTTTTTGATTCTTTGCGTTCCGTGTCGCATCCCTGCCAACTTCTGAAAGAACAGAGAAATACGTATCGTCAATCCGTTCCTGAAGTTCGTCCAATCCTGAAACATCACCCTTAAATCTCATATATAAAAATCTGAATATTAATGGTTTGAAATTACTATTCATTTCATTAATATTCAGATTTTAGAGGAATGAATACCGAACAAATAAACTATTGTTGCGTATTTGTGTTTTTTCGATGTCTTATTCTATCATTAGCGTATTCTTTTCGCTTATAAATATGGCTATTATCACCTGTTTCTAATACAGTTTTTATCGCTTCTTCAACCCATTCTTTACCAAATTCTTTATATCTATTTCGCAAAGTATATTGAGGTAGATTTAACCGTTGTGACCAATCATGTATAGTTAAAGATTTATCGCCAACTGTTATAAAGTCAGATTTATATTTCTGCCTTACATTTTCACTTAAAGTTACCCATCTGCAATTATCAGGTTCATAATTGCAGATGGGTTAATTCTGTCTATTGTAAGATTGTCTTTATAACCGTTCGCTATCCCCCAATCGTAAAACTTTTGAAAATCGTTTAGCCATTCATCGCATACGCTAACGCCTTTTTTTCCATAATTTTTATACGCTTTTCTTGTAGGATTATAACAACGTTCTTTCATTTTAGACCATATATTATACAGTCTTGTGTGTGTTTTACCGTGTTTTATATTAGTTTCTTTTGTCCTTTCCACATTTAAGCAGCCACAACTTTTTGTTATGCCACTATGTAAATTGCATTCTCTGGCGACTATCATCTTACCGCAATCGCATTTACATTTCCATAATGCAACTCGATTACTTGCAAATCCAACGTGTTTTAAAACTACCAATCTGCCAAACCTTTGACCTGTAATATCTTTTATATCAAATTTTGAACACCCACAACTCTTTGTTATCCCATTTCTCAAATTACTTGAACGAACAACACAAGTTTTTCCGCAATCGCACTGGCAAAGCCACTTGAAATGCTTGTCTTTGTCATTAGTTTTTTGTTCTACCTGTTTTAAAACGACAAGTCTGCCAAATCGCAAACCTGCCGTTATTTTAAATGCTTCCCTCATAATCAAGCTGCATCTTTACCCAAAAACTTATTCACGAAATAAACTTGACCTTTGCCTGTTACTTTTGTAGTTGTAGAAACAAGTATCGAACCATCAGGCTTGTTTATTGTCGTCTGCTTCAGTTCAAATAACCCTAAATCCATAGCCTTTTGTGTGGGCTGGTTGTAATATTGACCTTTTGAGCATAAGTAGCCATTTTCACGCATCCAAGCGAACAAACGGTTCTGACCTATATTCACGCCATTCTGCTGCAATATCTTTGCAAGCTCGGCCACCAAACATGAACGTTGAGAAGTTGAAACAGCATCAGCAAACAAGACTTTAGGCGCATTGTTTTTTATAGTCTGTTCTGCAAACTCAACTTTTTGTTCTGCTTCAATTCGTTTCTGCTTTTCTTCTTTCAGGTTGGTTGCAAGTTGGATTAAGAAATCGGGTGAGGTCAAAGCCTTTTCAAGCGTTTCTTGTGTCATGTATGCACCATGTTTGCGGATTGACGGCAGAACTTCATCACAAACCCAATCTTGAAATTTTTCTGCATTGGGCAGCTTTGATTTCATAGTTAACCTATAAACTTCGCTCTCCTTACCATATTTTATAGGTTGTACACCACTCTGGGTAGGGGTTTCCAAAACAGTAACCCCCTTACAATGGTCTATAACTGCTTTTGCAGGGTTTGAATAACCAAGTGCTTTTGCTACATCTGCCAAGCAAAACAACGGTTCTTCATTCTCATTCATAGCAATTCTTACTTTTCCGAACTGCTCATTTTGGAAAATCTGGATTTTATTCATATTTTTGTCACAGTTTAAATTTGACATTATCCCCATTGGCGGCTCAGTCACTTTCGCCTTTGGGGATTTTATTTTGACTGAATTTGTGGCAAGCTGGGATTTGAACCCATGCACACCTAAATGTCTTGCCTTGACCTGTCACGCCTGACATATAAAAAGGCAAATCTTAAAAGAGGTCTAATGTGGCTGTTTACCCCTTGAAAGAAATGCCTTAAATATCTTTGCAACGCAACAGCCACGAAGCGCATTTTGTTCTAAGGCGAAGTTACCAACCGCCAAATATTTGTCCTAAAAATTACCGTGTTCAGAACAAACATTTGGCCGATTGTTTCAAAATAATCGTGTGCAGGTAAATTATCGGTGGTGGTCTGATAACCATTATATCCATTTTTACTGTTTCAATAACTCATTAATAAGACTTTGAAGTTCTTTTAGTTCTTCTTCTGTTAATCCATATACATTACCTAGTACAGATGGATTTTCGATTCTCAAAGCATACTTGACATTATCCAGTTGCTTTTCTTTAGGCAATACTACTAGTTTAAATCTCTTACTCATAATAAGACTTTTAAGTTAATGTATTATTAAATTCTCGCTATTGACAATAAGGTGGCGGTCTTATTCTAAAAATCATAATCGTGTGTGAGAGTTTAACTCAGAATCTTTCTATACATTTCTATCTTTCTCAAAAGTTCTTCTGTGGATTCATTGGTTAGACCAGAATATATAAATTGTTTACATGCCCTGTAGGTCATAATAAATACATCCATCTCAATAAGTGTATAATGTTCGAAATTAGGCTTTATTCTCGGGTATAAAAACCTTCTACAGTCAGTCATGTAAGGTTTGTTCATATTCTCTGTGAATCCAAATGGATAATACTTTTCTTTATATTTCAGTAGTATCTCTTTAGCACTTTGACTATTCAATCCACTTCTAATCATAGATGTTGCAATATCTACTAACTTGCAAAATGCTGATTCTTCAAATCTTAGATAAGGCTGTGTCATTGAAGCTATTTGGCAAAATTGGTTGTATTCTTTTGCGCTTATAGCCTGAACATTTTTGCCATACGCATCTGTTACTATATTCATAATCAAGCTATTTTTATAAGGTTACACTTCTTAAAGCAACGCCATTCTTCTTTCTCACAATCAAAATATACCTGGCAGTTATCTGCCGTCTTCTTCGTACCTTTGATTTCAGGTATTCTACTACTCACTAAAGTACCGAAAGCCTGACGCAGTGTACCGTCTGTTTTCTTGAAATAGAACTCAACCACTTTCTTATGAAGCAATGCACGAAGTTTGATATTAGTCCACGCACATTTCAAAGCTTCACTCATTGAATAACCGTTCTTGCGTACAAATGACCAAGCAAGACTCATAATCTCTTTTAATAGGTTTCTCTTTTCTGTTGCCATAGTTCTTATATTTTATTGATTCTTTAAATGCTGTTTAAATTTTACACTGCAAATATAATTGATATTTAAATTATAGTACAAGTTTTTATAGTCAATAAAAGTTAAATATAAAATTGTCGTTTAAATTATTTGCTCATTATTTAAATAGTAGATATTTTTGTGATATAAAATCAAATTTAAATGAGAATTAAAGAATTGTTGCGAGAAAAAGGAATTACCGCAAAAGAACTGGCTTCAAAAATCGGTATGACTGAAACTGGGTTAAGTATCGCCATGGGAGATAATGGAAACCCACCATTAAAGAGATTAGAACAAATCGCCGCTGCTTTAGGCGTGCCAGTAACAGAACTCTTTGAAAAACCTAAAGAGGGGGTTATACATTGCCCTCATTGTGGAAAGGAGATAAAATTGAATCCGAATGTATAATCATTAAAAACGAAAGACTATGATGGAATTTCTTTCTATTGTTATGCTGGTATTCGGCATCTTACAAATTATCCTATTCTTCAAAATATGGGGAATGACAAACGACATTAGTAGGATAAGGAGCGTTATTGAAAAAGAAATTCAGCAAAAAACAATAGCTAAACACAATAAAATTCCTAACGAAAATGCCATTAACCTTTTAAAAGGAACATGGGGAAAGGATGTTTCAGAAGATGAGAAAAATATGGCACAAAGTTTAGTCCCCAAATTGATGGATAATGAAGTAATACTTTTAATAAAAGGGAAGTTGGTTGTATATGACGCTAATAGCCTATCTGAACTAAATGATTATAAAGTTATATACTATAAATAACTTTTCAATCCCCATTCATATTTAAGAAAAATATTGTATCGCTTGTTTAGTGAATATTTTGATATACATTTGTATAGATATTTATAAAATGAGTTGCCTATGATGAAATTATCAGAAATAAGAAAGACTTATGAAGACTTAACAGGAAAGTTGAGTGATATAAATCGTCAACTATGTTTTACAGGATTTGGTATTATTTGGATATTCAATAAAACAAGTAACGAATTATCAGTACCACAAGAATTATACATTCCTGCTATTTGGCTAATTATTGCATTATTTATTGATGTCATTCAATATGTTTACTCATCTATTGCATGGGCAGTTTATTACACAAAGAAAAGGAGAAATAATGCAAATGATAATGAAGTAGATGTAGATGAAAATACCAAAATTAACTATCCTACATGGTGCTTATTTATTTTAAAAATAATAGCAATGTGTATCGGTTTTTTTAAAATAGGATGTTTCTTAGTATCTAAAATATAAAACTTATGGCAAAAACGATTTCAAAACCGACTACTCCTAAACCTACAACTCCTAAACCAGCTCCTAAATCTATCCCTTCGCATGTGAAAGGAGGAAAGATTTATGAAAACAAAAATACAGGTACTGGACCACGCACTCCTAAAAAGTAAATGTAAAAGCCGGATATTATCCGGCTTTATTTCTTCTTCTGCGTGAAGCCATGTCCTTACCCTTCACCTTTGTAACCTTGGTTCCGGTAACGGTGTGTAGCTTGTCACGCTGCATTAATATTAAGTTTCTGTATGGTATCTCATAGACCACTTCCCGGTATGACAGATGCAGATTTTCCATGAACGATGCAATCTGTCCCAAGAGAGTATCATTGCCTACGACCTCGGTTTCGCTGCCAGCAGACTTACGTTCCTCGCCAAGCTGACAGCTTTGAGAAAAACCTTTGAGTCAATCATAGAGAGTGCTTCATCCAATGCGTCCACATTCTCTTCGTATGTCCCTTTGGCTAACTCTTCACTCAAGTTTTCGTCACCAGCTATCAGCCAGGAGAGAGCCTTGCTGTAGGCCTCACTTTCTCCCAGGGAGAGCAGAACTTCTTTCAAATTGTCTGCTTCTTGTACGCCTGACAAATGGGAGATTGCTCCGGCCAGTTTGTGGATAGTAGGAGGGTAGACCGTGTAGGCTTTCCCAGCGACAAACACCGTTCTGAAATCACTTCCGATAATGGATTCAGTTACTATTTTTGCTCCTTGATTCATAACTTAAAGAAAAAGGGTGAAGCTTGATATAGCCCCACCCGTTAAACAATCCTGAAAACTAATCGCCACCTTCTTGAACAAGAGTGATTTGTTTCTCTACGCTCTTGAAAGCATCAGACATGGAAGTAGATATGCTTCCAGACTGGGTGGTGTAGCCTACTTTTGATACCTCATAGGAAACGGATGTCCCAGATTTCACCCTCTTGGTCTTTACCGTTTGCCCGTCCAGCTTGACTGTAGCATCAGAAGGCGTTACCACGACCTTTACATCAGTTCATGCTTCTTTCACCTCTTCTGCATCGAACCAGTATTCAGGGGAAATAGCAGTGTCTTTAGGTTCCAGTTCAACCGCACTTACAGGAATACCGATGGCTTTATCCGTTGTTGATTCACGGGCACCTATGTCAGCACGGGGAATCACGCAATACTGGTCATCTTCAGTCATGAACACAATACATTTCTCGATATTTACCTTACCCCTTGTACGCTTCCAACCTTTGTCGGTATTGATGACATCTCCACCCATAAGATCCTTCTTTGTCGGATAGTCATACTCACCGATAGTAAAGTTCACAGAGACATCTCCCATTTCCTTTTCACTGCGATAGGTCTGATTAGTAAGCTGGTTCTTATAGTTGGTTCGGCTGGCCTCTGCTTCCTCAAAAGTCCACGTATCCTGATGGATATTGGATACTTCTTTCAGTGTTTCTCCTTGCAAAAGAGTGTGCAAGGTCTGGCCCGTAACATCTGCAGAAATAGCACTTGTTTCGCCATACCAAAGTTTCTTGATATTTACAGCTGTGATTTTCTTTGATTCTGCCATATTATTTCACATTTAAAACTTCAAACAAAATTCTTACATTCACATAGTGACACTTTAAGGATGTGTCCTCCTCAGTTCCGATTGACTCGATAGAATAATGATAGGTGGTATCATCATAGCGTCCGGTTACGCCGTCAAACAGACTTTGCGCCTGCTTCTCCAGTTCATTCAGCCGGATGGTGTTGGCTTCACCTTCTTTCAAGTCAGGAACGCAAAGATTCACCTCAACGAAGGATTTCTTCCAGTACGTTCCCGGCTGCTGTTTCTTAGCATGAATGACAATCCTTTCGGACTTCATCGCACCCGTCAGTTTCTTTCCATGAGGGACAATGTCAATGCCGAAAGGCTGGCAGTCACGGTAAAGTATGTTCGCTATGTCGGTGGTAACTATCATTTTATTTCCTCCTTTAATCGTTTCTCAGCATATAATGCCCCTCCACTTCTCACTCTGAAGCCCTTGCTTTCCACATTGGACGCATAATGATACCCTTGGGGGCTTGCTGCATCATTGTACAATGTCAGACTACAATCGTCCTCAACATTGTGTTTGTTTGACCTACGGAGTGTTTTTGTCCTGTCTTGATAAGAGCCATCCTTCACATCGTATTCATCAGCCTCATTGCCAACTTTATCTACGATGTCACGAATTTCACTTATTCCTTGCTCGAAAAAGCTATCCACGTCCGAAAAATCAAACTTTACAGCCATATCTCTGAGTAACCAAAATAATTCGTATTCTTCACCATGTAAACCTTGCCAGTTCCACGGATATTCTCACCGTTCATACATCTGACCTCATCGCCAGCCTTCAGAGAGATTTTCTTCTCACAGACTACGTGATAGTTCGGTCGGTACACCTCGCCGTTCTCCGAAGTAAACTCTTTGGTGGAGTTATCGTCACAACGGCATTTACAAACGTCCTGCCAGCTTTCGCCACCGGAATTTGGAATAGGTCGGCCGAACTCGTCCGTTTCCATCGGAGTAAAGACCTTAACCTGTAATGTATGTGGAGCAAATATCATAGGAATCTGACTTTAGGTTTATCTGACAGCGTGTCTTCAAGGCCGTACTTCTTGCACAAGAAAGAGTAGTATTCCTTCAAACCCTGAGTATTCCAGGACATAGAGAAACCGTTCTCGCTGATGGAAGTGGCACGGAGTAATAGAGAGGGGATGAACTCCGCCATGGCCACCGACACAAGACCGATGTTTGACGGGCCCATCTCATCCTCTCCGCTTACTTCTGAAGACAAACTTATCTCCAAAAGGTCAGCCTCCGACAAGTTGATGCCGAAGGTCTGAAACTTCTGTGATATGTAGTCATTTACTGTCATGTGTTCATGGTTGACAAATCAAAGTTCACAATCAGGTTCGGGTTCGTAATCTGCGGAATCCACTCAGCGGTGTATTCCAGATAACGGCCGTTCTTGTCCTTGTAACCGGAAATAAGCATATCACCGTCTGCCTGGGTGTAGTTACGTCCCGGTACGCCGTCCACTGCTTCGTACGGAGTGTGGAAGCGCATGTAACCGACCTTATCCTGCGGAAGCAATGTGATACGGTCGTCAGCGTAAATCTGTACGTTCTTTCCGGTCTGGTCTTTTACGTAATCTTCCTTGATTTCAATGGCCGGAAGCCCGATGCCAGTGAACACTTGGGAAGCCAGTTGAGAGGTAATCAACCCGGTTGAAAGATACATCTCATTTCCTGTAAGCTGCATCTTGAACTTGTCACCAAACTCAGCCGACCCGATGATATTCTTCACGAAAGTTCCTCGTGACATAATCATCTTCTGGAAATTGCCGTAATCTGGCTTCAGGAGGTTAATCTGCTGCTGCAAATAGGTAATAAAGTTCGTCTTCGCACCAGTATCAGGCTTGATGAACTTAAACGGCAATTCTATGTTAAGAAGGTCGACACCTCCGGCATTGTCATCCTTGTTCTTGACTGTTGCTTCTCCGGTCATCAGAAGTGAACCTACGATAATATCCATGCGCTTGTGAGCTGCTAAAAGTACCTGGCGGTAATCGTCGTAGATGAAGTTCACAATTTCCTGCATGGCTGCAACCTGGTCGGCAGGTTTAGCTGCATTGAACTTGTCAATCAAGTCCTGAAGCTCAGACAAGCGGTCAATGGAAATTTGGTAAGCATCGCCCAAATAAGCGATTTCACCATATCCTGAGCCGATATTCCGGCGTTCACGGATAGGCTTCTCGCCGTATCGTGAGTTAATGGAACCGGCCATCACGCCCGTAACTTGTCCGATGTAGTCCTTGAACACACGGGTAGTCGTTCTACGGAAATCAAGATACTGCTGCCAATAGATAGTATCCTTACGTGTCTGAAGGACCCGCTGAATAACGGCGTTTACGATATTGGGGTCGTTAAACAGAGTATGAATAGTTAGCATCATGTTTTACCTCCTTTCTTATTCGTTAAACTGGAAATGTGGCAAATTTTCTTTATCCTTTGCATGGAAAGGCATAGCCAACTTAGTAGGCTCAATCTCGAATGCACGCATAAGCAAAGCCACCAATACCGGACCTTCATCAATTTGCTTTCTCTCATACAAAGCTGAGTTAGCAACCACCTTTGGAGTAGTTCCGTTTACTGCTGTCGCTTCAAAAAGAACCGTTCCTGCATTCACTGTAGCACCAAAGTCTGCCGCCAATGTCAACTTATCGAAAGCCTTATCTGACTTGTCAATAGCATTGATTGTAGCGCCATGGGAACCGTCACCGATGTGCATACCCACATAAGCCAAAGAGTTTTTCTTGATTTTCAATGTGGTATTGGAACCAGTGGTAAACTTTTCATAGACTTCTACACGGATAGCCACCTGAGCGGTTTTCTTTACCAAATCAGCGGCAATCGGAGTGAAGGATGGAAGAAACGAACCAGCAACAAGGTTGGCCGTATCCAGCTTGTAAGGGCCTCTACGTCTTACACCGGTGGAAACGTCATAGCGTTCCTCGATGGACGGTTCAGGCTCAATGTTGTACTTAAATCCTGCTGACATAAATTACTTGTTTTGTTGTTCGACAATAGATTTTGTGTCCGCCTCAATCATTTTGGCGAACTCGCTCGCTTCCTTCTCCTGCTTCTGTTCGGCAGTTTCAGGAGCTTTGGAGAACTGAAAACCGTTGTTAGACATATCCTGCTTCATGTCCTTGAAATAAGTATCCAAGTCCGTGTTTTCAGGAATGTTGCGGTCTTTCAGCATAAATTCGGGAATACCATACTTCTTCGCCACTGCTGAAATCTGAGAATTGCGCTGCGCCTGCGCTTCATTTTCCTCCATTTTGGCCAGCTTGTCGGCAAACGGCTTGATACCGGCGGCGATGCCATCGGCAATCATCTTTGCGATGTCCGTTTCCTGTGGCTTTGGAGGGTCGTTGGGTTTCGGTGGTTCTGGTTTCGGATTCTCGATTGGTTTCCCGTCTTTCAGTCCATGCTTCTTCTCGTAGTTTGAAACAGCGGAAGTCTGCGCTTGTCCTGCACGGAAATCACCATAGTTTTGCATCACGTCCTGGAACGAGATACCCTCAACGATGGAGTTTACCTTCGTTTCGTCCGTTACACCCTCTGCCTTCTTTGTGGCAATACGGGTGAGTGTGGCAGTGTCCACCCCAGCGAATTTCTGTTGCAGTCCTGCCAAGATTTGTTCAAAGATTGTCATACCGTATGAGTTTGATTAATAATTTCATACGGTAAATTTACTTATAGAGAAAGGGAAGGAGAAATTTTAAGGCTAACGATACGAAACAATTGGGGAAATGTTCGTTTTTAGGCAAAAAGAAAGCGTGACTACCAAAATAATCACGCTCGTAATTTATTGTTTATTTATGAGCTTGCTGACAAAATCATCTAGGTTTTCTTTAGATAGTGTTTGATTTTTATTATTTGCAATATCTAATAGTTTTTCATATATCTGTTTCCTATTACTATCAATACGCAAGCCCATCTTACGTAAAAAAGGAGCATTAAAATTAGCATCAGAAGCAATTTGAAGAAAGTCCTTATCATATACACTTAGGTTATCTTTCATATTTAACCAAGTGCAACGATTTAAAGTAAAAGCTGTAAAATCCGCTAATTGTAGTAACTTTTCTTCTTTTGAAGATTTGTATAAGATTTTTTTATTTTCTAATAAATCTCCAAAAATTAAACAGTCCTGGTATGAATTATTTTTATACCTGCCTTCATCTATTACTATTTTATATGGTTTTGTATAAGATAGATTTGAACTCAAATAATCTTTGATTCTTAATAATAGAATAAATAAGGCGAAATCAGAATATTCATATAGTTTAAACCCATCAATTACAGTATTGGTCTTTTCTATTTTATTACGCTTATAGTCATCTTCTCCAAAACTTTGAAGTATAACAATATATTGTTCTAACGCAGAGAAACGAGAAAAGTCTTTAAAAATATCAAATCTATTTTCAACGTTTCTATATATATCTTTAGCTGAAAATATGTCTGCAAAATGAAATTCATCCATATCCAATTGTTTTTGAAGTTCATTTGACATGTAATTCATGAATTTAAGTGCAGAATCATATTGCTTTTCATTCAATATTATAGCACACCAAGAAGCCGATTTAGAGGTATCATATTTGAATCCACTCCTGTGTTGTGCATTACCTGTATCATCAATGTAAATATAAGTTGCCATTTTTTAACAATATCACAACAAGTTTATAGCTGCCAATTCTTCTGTCAGTGCGTTAATACCTTTTTGAATCTTCTCCAATTGCTGTTTACGTGGTTTGTGTACTCCAGCAGCATAATGCCATAACTGACGTTCATTAATTCCGGTTATCCGGCTCAGAGCGGCTTTGGTAAAGATGCTGCTGTAATAGTTGATGAAAGTGGCAGCATCTATCTTAAACTTCAAAGTGAACTCTCCCTGCAATACTTCCACTGGAGCGATGTTCATTTCCTTGCATGACTCCAGGTAAAGTTCAACAGCTTCCTTCATGTTCTTCTCGATTTCCTTCACGTCGTTGCCGACTGTAATCACCGGAGCACCTTCAATATAGGCACTAAGATTATTTCCAGCATGTTCTACAATCACTTCTACGATTCTCATACTACCTCCTTTTTATCGTTAAACAAAAGAGGCGGGGGCTATTTTAGCCCCGCTTGCCTCAGAATGTTGTAATAAGTGCCTTTCTCAACGCCTTTCTTGCCGTGGTCGGGGACAATCACTACATGGCTACCATCAGTGTAAACCATGTGACTGCCCTTCTGCCTCACGAACCAAAAGCCATTTTCAGTAAGCAGCGTTACAACGTCTTTAACTGATTTGTAGCTCATAGCGTTTAAGACTTAATTACGATGCAAATATAGTAAAAATATGAATAATAAGAAAGAAACATTCGTGCTTTTACTATATTTATAAGGTGTCGAGATAGTCATATAAAGCAGGAAGATAGTTCCTATCAAATTCAAATTGAGTAGCTGTGTATGGAAGTCCTGATACAGAAACATTATCAGCTTCTTCGCCCCACTCGCAGTTCTCTCGTTTACCTATTTTTTTACCACCAGCATAATCTCTAATCCATTCCCAAATCATTTTTCCCAGTTGAGCTGTACTTTTGTTGTCACCTTTATTTTGTTTACGACAATACAAGATAAATTCGTCATTCCCCATTCTGATAGGTTTACCCATAGTTATCTATATTTTAAAGTTAAACATAAACACAAATATATAGGTTATCAATATGAATCTGAAAATTAATTGAACAAAAATAGCGATACCTCGAAAGATACCGCTATTCAATTTGTCAATATTTTAGATTTCCATTCGTCTGTTTTGTATAAACCTCGTAATTTTTCTGACTTGATTGTTCTATTCTTCAGATTTGTTACTGGAACTTTTAAGAGAGGAAAGCTGCTTCTGCTTCTCAATGTCGTTCTTCTGTTTCTCAGCCTGCTCTTCCTTGATGGCTTCAATCTCATCCAGAACTGCATCCACGTTCCCCACGAAGGTGATGGCCCGCTGTTGCGACCAGATTTCACCGTCCTTGGCCTTGATTGCCGTGTCTATCTTGTCTTTGATGTCCTCCAACTTATATGGCTGCATCTGCACATCCACGTCAATAGTCTCGGAGGCTTCTTCTAGGGTGGAATTCACGGAACCCAACGCAGAGACAAGGAAGTTCACACGTCGTTGCATGAACTCGCCGACGGTTTCATTCAGGTTCTCCACATTCAGGTGGGTGGACATGAACACATAGTCGAAAGTCACACCGGAAACGGCGTTACCTGTACCTTTCAGGGAGTCAAAAGAGATTCTGGGGGTATTGGTCAGTCCGTATATCTGGCTTAACAGCGTCTCTACCTCAAATTTTACCGTATCGGGTACCTGTGACCAGGTAAGGTACCGGGCATTTGCTCCCTGCCCGGTCAGCTCGACCACACGGTTCTTGAACTCACCTGAGAAATTCTCCACGTTACCAAAAAGCATGAGAATAGGGAAGAAGTGGTAGTCGATACAATCTGCATAGTTTGAAAGAAGTTTCTCCAGTCTTACACGGAGACTCTTTATCTTTTCACAGTACGCTTCCGGACGGTACATATAAATCACCGGCATCTTCTTGAATCCATGAGCAAATGAGCCTTTGTCAGTCCAATTGCTTGTCAGTTCCCACTGATAAACCATGTCTTTGGTAATGGTCATGAAATAGGTAATCTCCACGTCGTTCAGGTCTTTTTTCTTGTACTCACGGGATAGGGCCACCAAATCCCCCTGGTCATTGAAGAAAGGGTAGAGCTTGTCGCCACGGAACGGAGACCAGATAGCACTCTTCAGACGGTATTCAGGTTTTGATTTGCCGAAGATTCCTGAAATCTTTCGTTTGAGTTTTGCCCAGAAGCCGTCATCCTTTACCACATACCAGTATTCGGCCACTTCCTGCTCGGCCAGCCATGCCCGGACTACTTTCTTGTTCTGGTATTTCAACTTATTCTTCTTGAATACCAGCTTCAAGGCCGAAAGAAGATTCTCCTCCGATTCATCCGGCTGGCAATCAAGGACCGGTTCTGTTCCCACGGTGAAGGCAGTCTGAATGTTCACGATGTCCTGCTCGATAGGAAGAGCAATCCTGTTCGGGTCAACTTCTTTCCTTACCGCCGGCTCAATATATTCTTTCCCGGTTGTCGGGTCTGTAATCCGTTTCTCAGGCTGAGTAGTGATTTTGATTTTCGGGTATTTCTCTTCATCTATCACTATCTCGTGCTTGTTCGGATTCCAGTCGTTGTAAAGAGCATGAGCGTTTGGTTGCTCGGTCTTTCGTCCTTTCTTCAGATAGTAGATTTTTCTCTCTATTTCAGGTATAGCTAAAATTTCTTCTAAGGTTCTCATATTATTACATTTATTGTTCCAACTTTAAAAGGTAATCCATATTAGTCCAGCCGCCATTAGCCTTTATGCTAATTATTTTCTTTTCTAATAAGTTTTTTGGAATTGCATCGTTCAAAACTCCATAGCGGTATTCGTATTTTTCATAATCCAACCAACTCACGTTTGGACTATAAATTTCAAACTTACCCCATTCTCCTTTTCTTTCAATGAGAACTAAGTTTATGAACTCACCAACTGTATGAGGTCTATCCAGTATTACATCGTAATAAGCTGAACAGTCTCCAGACTCTTCTGAGGTTTGTATAAAGCGTATCATATTCTAAAGTTTAATGTCCAAATATTCCTGAAACGTCTTTGGGTTTCATAATTCTACCGAGAAGTTCTCCCAGCACATAGTAGCGTGCAGCATCTATGCCATGATTATCATGGTCTTCAGGTTCGTTGATGTAGTTTCCATCCTTATCCTTTGCCCATACATAGTTTCTGAACTCCCGTTGAAGGTTATAAGAACGCTTGGTGATGAATATTTCCATTCCCTGCATCTTGTCAATACCGGCATTGACAGAACCTTGTCCTTTCTCTACCGCGTATATTTTAATCCCTCCGTTATGAATCTCCTGAATGAGTCGCGGGTCCGCACTGTCGGCAATCACTCTCAAATTCCACGGGCGTAGCGTCTTTATAATATCCCCAGAAAGTAATCCAGTTCTATAATCCACTTCATCCAGATAAAGCGCATTGTCTACGATGCCACATCGAATAGAAGCCGATGGGTCATTGGTATAACCAAAGTCCTGTCCAATAGCCACCTTCTTGCACCACATGGGGAACTCATCCACGATACCCCATTTCTTGAACACGGCACCTTCGGCCACGTCCGCCCAACGTCCGATAACCACATGAGCGTACTTCTCCGGATTCTTCTCTTTCATTTCCTTGACTTCTCTCAGGAACTCAGGAGAAAGGTTCTCTATATTGTCGAAGTAAGTCGTATGGATATGAAGTACATTCGGATGAGTTGAGACTTGAACCGGTACACCGTCAATCTCCACCAGCCGGTGAGTATTCTCAATATATTTCTTGTAGATGAAGTGATTGGAGTCACATGGATTCATGATGATGATAATCCGGTTTTGAATTCCCTTCTTACGGATGGAAAGCATAATCTTGTCAAACTCGTCCTCACTGGTCCATTCCTCTGCTTCATCACAGACAAAGGTGGTGATACCCTGAATTGATTTCAACTTGGCCGTCTGGTTCCCTGAAGAGGTTTTGATACCACGGAACATGATACGGCTGCCGGTCATCCGGTTTACTATATCGGTTTTGGTGGTCTTGAAATACTTCGTGGTTCCATCCAAATCTATCTTTTCCATCATTTCAGGAATAATAGACATCCCGGCAGATACCATCGTGTAACGGGTATAAAGAATCTGGTGGACTATCTTCTCTGTGGGAGTCATCTCGAACGTCAGCCGCTCTATGAAGGTAGAAGCGTTGAAAGACTTTCCCGATCCACGGCCACCGGTAATGAGAATGATAAACTTCTCGCTATCGGTATATAACGGATGATATATCGCTTGGGGTACAATCATTTCAGTTTGTCTTTAATCCATGAGTCGATAGAAATTCCGTGGTCAATATCCTTTGGAATATCTGCGTCTTCGTCCTGACGGCGTTCAACCTTCCTCCATTCATCATCGTGATGATACAGCCAGACAGACATTGCCTGAAGGTTGGGAGCCAGCTCACTTTCACTTACCTGAAGCTCTTCTTCGCCGGTCAGGTTTCCGTCCTGGTCTTTCAGCTTCCTTACTACAGTACTCTTGGTCTTGATACCGCCCAAAGCTACAGCAAGGAACTTGGCACGTACAGCTGCAGTGATGGTCGCACGCCCGCGCGCTAATACTTCGCATAATTCAGAGTGCTCATTCTTCTTCTCACAGAACGTCTGGGGAGCCAGGCCTAACGCAAAAGCGATTTCTCTGTCCGTGAATCCCTTTTTTGCATACGTCTCCACCTGAGAGAGGAACTCCTCACTCTTGTAATCAAATTTTGGCTTTCGTCCTGTATGTTTGCTTTTTTGAGATTCACTTTTCATAATCAATCATCCGTTATTGTTGCCCATATAAATGTGGCGAGAAACAGGCTTATCACCATAAATATCAATTCCTCTCTTTGAGAAATAGCTGTCTATCCTTGCCGCATATCTTTCCATTATAGACTTCGTTCTGTCTCTTATACTTCTTTGTCTGTCTGTACCAAGCCCGTATTGCCTTCCGGCGTTGTACATTATTCGTCTTGACTGTTGATACAACTGGCTATATGTTTTTCTTCTGACTCGGCTTTCCTCCTAAAATTTCATGTTGTCATTCAATTCTTTCTATCTGTTCATCGAATACCTCACCCTTGATAAACTTGGAGTAGGGGTCGTAACCGAACCTTTCACAGAAGGCTGCCTTAGCTTCGAACGTGTCAAAGGAAAGCATCAGATAAGCGTCCATATCCTGTGCCTGCTTCTGAGCTGCATTCTTCACCTGCTGCTTTACTTCTTTCATGTGAGCTACCTTTTCAGCTCTTTCCATCTGCTTTGCGGCTTTCTCAGCTTCTTTCTGTTCGGTTATCGGAGCCATCATATCCTCTAGGGCATCGGCAATAGAGCTTTCTTCTTCTGTCTGGAGAAGGAAATCACAGCCTATCATATTCAAATCAGCAGCAGTTAATCCAGCATCCTGGTAATCTATATCCGGAACCAACCGGGCCAAAGCATCATAATCCCATGAACCTTGCGCGTTAGGATTGTTCATCAGGATGTTCAATTCCTTTTCTTGCTTTTCGTCCACATCTATCACATCAACTCGGATTCTGTAGTCGTTTTCTGGAAACTTTTGAAGCTCATCCATAACAGTTAAACGCTGATGACCTGACACGACAGTAAGTCCTGTCCGCTTGTTAACCACGATACCACCAACCAGACCGAACTTCTTGATGCCCCGTTTCAAGGTCTTGCGGGATTCCTCTGATAATTTCCTGGGATTATAATCTGCAAAGTGAATGGCGGAACGGTTAAGTTCCACCGATTCACTCTTAATATATTTGCTTAGTTCCATATTAGCCATTACTTAAACCAAGTCCTCCACTTGCTGCTCGGTGCATATTTTCAGCCGCACGACCGATTCTTCTAAATTGCGAATCCGTTGTAGCTCTACTTCTTAATGCTTGCGAACGGTTGAAAATAGCAACCTGCTGACGATTATAGCCATAGCCTTGCATCATATTTTGAGCTGTATAGGGATTTCCTAAATAACTCATAGTCCTGTCTGAAATTCTTCTTCTGACTCAGCGTTCCTCCTATTAATTTTGTTATACATCCTTGAAACAATACCCTCTTACAACGTTGTTAACGGTATGAAGACTTGTTCCAATACTTTTTGCAATTTCTTTTTGTTTAATGCCATCTTTAGCCATTTGCTTAATTTTAACGACATCATCATAACTTAGTTTAGACCTAAACTTGCGAAATACTGGAATACTCATATCTTTGTTGTCACTTTCGAGTTTCCATCTAAAACCACCACTGCTTTGGAGTTTTCCACGACAGCAATCTCTTATACAAGCCCTACATATCCCTGTCTTTTTTTCTGCTTCTACTGCTCCGTAATACCTTGCTACAAATTTACCATTCATCGTATATTGTAAAACAGGTTTTGATAAAGACTTTGATGATAGTTCGTTATGGTCTGCATACGTATTGTTATATTGATAATCACACCACTCCAAATTGCTTACATTGTTGTTTGAAGTGTTTTTGTCCTTGTGGTTTATCAAGTCAAAGTTTTTAGGATTCGGAATAAAAGCCTTTGCTACCAATCTGTGTACACGCATGGTTTTCCTTTTTCCACCTTTTGAAAGACCTACGACCATATACCCAAGTCCCTTATCTGCTGCACTCAATATTCTTTCCTGAACAGTAGTAGTTCCAAGTCTTTTATGCTCAATTATACGATTAATTGATTTTACTCTACCAAGATTTGAAACCTTGTAAAGTCCCTCATACCCTTCAATATCTTTCCAAATTTCTTCCATTATCCATTGTTTTTATAACGAAATTCTTCAAGCACACGTATTGCCATCGGGAACACCTTGTAAATCCTCTGTAAATCCTGTGGGTAGTTCTTCTCCAGCCACAACATGCAATCCAGATTAAAGCCTACTCCCGAACTGGCCTTCAGTGAATATCTGACAGGCTCCGGAAGGCTGTTCTGTTTCATGTAAGATAGAATGTCTTTCTGCGTCCAGTCTGCCAAAGGATAGCACATTCCGTTGTTCTCATACCCATTGACTTCATAGCCTTTCAGCATCAAGCGGCGGTTCATGCCGTCGGCCTTCTTCATGCCCAAGAAAGTGTAGTAAAGTCCGTATCTTAGCTGCATGGCCTTCACAACATCAGCCAACTTCAAAAGCTTCACTTTGTGGTTTGGCACGCAATACAGGCCACCGCGAAGAATGTAGGTAAGGTTCCAGTGGGGTACCTGAACAAACTCTATCTTAGGATATTTGGCTTTTACCCATCCAATCCATCTTTCGATGTGCTCTAAGCCTTTGACAAAGTACATGAACACGCAGACTATTCTGTCAAACTTCGGGTAGATCATGTCCAGTAATACCAAAGAATCCTTACCCAGCGATAGAAACAGTAAAACCCCGTCAGTCTTCTGTCTGACGAGGTCAATATGACTGTATGTCCTTTCTTGCAGTGTCATTATCCGCCACTCATGCCAAGTCCTGTGCGGACGTTATAATACTGCTGTCTTCGGGTGATAAATCTGCCACCCTGAGAGAGACCACCATTCTCTGTAGTCAAACCTCTACGGCCACCACGGTAGCCACCAGTTGAAAATGTGCTTCTGTTTGTTCTGACTCAACGAAAATTTAAAGGGTTAAACATGCTTTTCAATAATTCTGCCAAGGTCATAAACGACCTGTGCGGCCAGATATATCTCACCCTGATAGGTGTATTCAATCAGATTGTGATTCTCATCTTCAAACAGCTCTATCTTTGCATCCTTGACTTCTACCAATGCACTGGCTCTGTCTTTATTATAACCTACAAAGAATTGAATAGCATCGTAATGCTTAGGCTGTAAAATACCGTCTATTTCGACACAATACCCGTCAGCATCAAGTTGACAGTATTTTTTCTGAGTTGTAGGTCTGATTTCTCTGAATTCTTGAGTTTTCTTGCCTGATAATATTTCGTCAAAGAATTTCTGTTTGATGATAAGTGTAAGTATTTCCATAATCGTGTAAAGTTTAAGATGTTAGTTGCGGGGGCGTGAATCGAACACGCGACCTCTACCAAGTCAAAGTAGCAAGCTACCACTGCTCTACCCCGCGATGGTATCTACACAAAGATACCTAATTATGAAGACAATTATAAACAACGATTCAACGCATACGAAACATTATGCCAAATGTTTGCTTTTTAGCCATGCATCACGTTTTTCCCTACACTTTTCCAGTGTTGTGGCACAGCAAGAAAACAACTCACCTGAATCTGTTTTGTAATCGTACTGATACATTTTTACTCTTTTTCCTCTTAATTTGGTAGTATAAGTGCAATAGTTCTCGCTACCGGGTTGACATATACTGCAACCATTTACGTTTATTGATTTCATATCTATCCTAAATTATCCGTTTACAACTTCTGGTATCTTATAATAATCACTTTTTGACGCTCTGCCTTCTGTAACCCAACCTATACCTACCCAGCATTTTATTTCACCGTCATGAATCACTCTGTAACCTGTATCCACAACCGCCTTGGGTGGGTTCACGCTCATCTTGATGCTTCTTACATCAGATGCTTTGACTGTCAACTTTTCTTTTTTCATAACCATCTTAAATTATGGTAGCCCGAAGGCTACCGGTTTAGTTTATTCTCTAAATCTGCTATTCTCTTATAGAAACCTGACGTATGAGGCGAATCACTTAATTTCAGAAATGTCATGTCATAATGATGAATGAACTCGTGAAGAAGTGTAGCTGCCATCACTTTGATAGACACAACATGCTTCTTTATTGCAGTAAGATTATATAACGTGATAACCTGTGTCTGGACTGTGTATGTACCTAACGTCTTACTTTGCAGTCTACCAGAATATCCGGTTCTATGCGGTTGGCTACGATTCACTACCTTAATAGTAGATTTTGGCATATTGAACTTTGAACAAAGGTAGTCACAGAGCATTTGCGCAGCTTTCTGACGTTCTTTCGTGGATTCAGAAGCATTCAATAAGGATTGATATTCTTTCTTTGAAAATCGGCTTAATTTCACTTCTGTAATGCTGTTTGATTTCTCGTATGTTGTCATAATCGTGTGTATTTGCAGGGCTTTCGCCCTGCTGTTATTTACTTATGTGAATCTCTGAAATCAAGTTCTACAACTTTGTGGTACTTGTGAATATCATACAGCCCACTTGCGCACCCCATCGCTGATGCAAGTCTTACGATTTCTTCTACAGCACTCATAAGGTCTATGTTAGCATCTTTAGCCTCATTCTGTGCCTTGTCGTAATCTCTACAATTTCTTGCTTCGTATTGCACCTTCTCAGCTTCTTCAACACGCTTCATAGCTTCGTTGATAGACTTGATTTCAGCCTTAATCTCTTTGATGTAATCACTACTTGTTGTCTTCATAATCGTGTATCTTTAATTGTTATTCAAACTATATCTTGATTATCTCGATGCAAATATCAAACTTTATTTTGAATTACGCAAGAAAAACTGAGAATATTTTCAAATTATTTTTTGATACATATTTCCTGTTTATCTATGTATAATTTGAAAAGTATTCCTATCTTTGCATCAAATTATAATTTGAGTAATATGTTAAGAGTACAAGAAATCTGCAAACAGCAAGGTATAACAATGCAAGACCTTGCTAAGAGGATGGGAGTAACCTACCAGGCTCTTTATGCTGCTGTTTCTGGAAATCCGACTATTGGGAAATTAGGAGAGATAGCAAATGCTTTAGGAGTAGAAGTGATTGATTTGTTTGAAGAAAAACAGGATGAATCAAATACGATTGTTTGTCCGCATTGTGGTAGAAAAATTAAAATTGAAAAAGGAGAATGATATGGAAGATAAAATGCCAGATATATTGTACAAATATAAACCATGGAATGATTATACGAAGAAAATATTAACAGATGGCGAGTTGTATTTTCCCTCGATTGGGAAACTTAATGACCCATTTGAAGGAAGTATTCCTTATGTTTTTGATTGGGAAGAACTTACTGCCGAGAATATTTTTATTTGGATGTATAAATTAGCAAAACGCAGCCACCCAGATTGGGAAGAAGAGGATATTTACAAATATGTGTGTGAAGAACAAAAGAAAGGGCGTCTTTTTGATGAGAAACACATTGAAGAGCAAAATAGAGAGACAAGGGAAGAGGTTGAAAGGTTATTTGGAATATTCAGTCTTACTACAAAAAGAAATAATTTCCTTATGTGGTCACATTATGCCTATTCTCATACTGGTATATGTATTGGCTTTGATGTAGAAAAAGTATTTGATATAGTACAAGGAACTTTAGGGAAAGTCATATACCAAAAAGAACTTCCAATTAAGCATTTGAATGATGATACAATCGAATTTATAAATAATCTTTTATTTACAAAGTCCAAAGATTGGGTGTATGAAGATGAATATCGAATTATAAAAATAAATGCAGCTAATTCTACATTCAAAATCCCATTAGAAGCGATTGTTGATATTACATTAGGGTGCAAGTTTCCTATTAAAGATAAAAAAGAAATTATTGCTATTGTAAAAAGTAAAATTCCGTCATGTGAAATATATGAAGCAACTTTGAGCAAAACGAAATTTGAACTGAATATTAATAAATTAAAGCCGGAAGCATAACGCCTCTGGCTTTTTACTTGATTAGTCCTTTGTTTTTCAACCTTTCTACAATCTGGTTGTAAAGATACTCTATATCCTGCCGGAAATCCTTATACTGTTGGTAGATAAAGGAAACATCGGCGATATTGTTCGATATTACACACGGGGAAACATCCGGGAACACACCGGAAATCTCTGCGCGGATACCGTTCGGTAGCCGTCCGCCGGCAAGCACGCTGGGGGCGAACAAGAACAACACGATAAAGAGGAACTTCTTTCGCTGGGTGACGCTATCTGGATTGGGAGGACAGGCCATTCCAGAGAGGATCTCCTTAAACCATTCATAAATCTCCGGAATGAGAGAAAAATCGGTCAGGATGGGGGAGGATAACTCCTGCTCACGTTCAGATAACCTTGATTTCTGTTCACGTATTGATTTCAACTCCACGATTGATGAAAATTCTTTTGTCATAGCACGATTTATTTAGTTGGAAATTCTTATATTTGCATCATAATCGTATGGGGGAGTTGGCTTTTAATCGTGTGGGCTGGCTCCCTTTTTTGTTTTATGTCAAGTGGTATGCGTTCAAGATGGCGAAGGTGTAGATGATAACCGTAACCAAACTATCCAGGAATATCGCCCATGCTCCCAATTTTTGAATCCGGCTGAAACTCATGACCAAGACGACAAGGAAACATACCCACTGGCTTGAAAACAATCCCATCCCCAGTAATAAAAGTCCGATAGTATCCATGAACAATGCAACATGGAGCCACGGATGCGCCATCAGATACCATCTTTTTGATGTCTTATCCAGCCTTTGAAAGACTTTCACATGTCGGTACAGGGATTTACATCTAAACAGCTTCACAAGCTCGTACAGGGATTGTATGATGATTAAGGCGTAGAATGCGTGTTTCATGGTCAGTAGCTTTTATCTCCATGCTTGTACGGACGAAGTTCATTATATTTCATCTTCTGCTTGATGTGCCAGAAGATGTCGATATTTCTATCCCGGCAGAAAGCGAATATCTCATTCAGGAGGATAAATGGTTCATCCCTGTAGAAGTTGTCGGTGACATGGACACAGATTCTAAACATGGACTCCGTGAAGGTCATATCGGAATAGTCTTCCGTATCGCTTCCTTCGTAGTCGAGACTATCCAAATCATATCCTCTCAATCCGGCCAAATCCAACACACGGATACAAGCATCGGCAAGTTCATCCTCCACGCTGTCTTTGATTCCGTGTTTGAAAGCGTACATAAATTCCTCATCATCACGTTTCCTCTGTTTCATGTAATATTCAAAATTGACCCGGTTGGCATGTTTCCCTTTCCGGTCAGCTTCCACAGCTTCCATTAATTCGGATATGACCAGGCAAAGGAAATGTTCGTTGCTGTATTCTTCTTCGTGCCATCCGTGCTTCACTGCGCACTGGTAGGCTTTATCTCTTAATTCGTTTAGGTTCATTTTGTTTCTTCTATATTATACTCCCAAAAACTAAGTTTTCCTTTCACATTCATAATCGGCTTATCAAACAGTACCGCATCTTTCAGCACCCAGTTCCAGCAGCCTTTCTCAGCCCAGACTGAAGGATGGTTCTGTACGCAGTCGGCTATTACCACGCTGCCGATGATGGCACCAACGCAGAAATTAAAATCATCCCATTGTTTGTTTTCCGGTAGTGCAAACAACTGTTCGTTTGTCAGAATTGAGTCATAGAAATTGTCATAATTCAATGGCTTACCACTTGCATGAATCAGTACCCTTTGGCCGATGTACTTCTGAGGGCACTTCCATGTCCGGTTCTCAATGTCTTTGATACCGTGAGCGATTAGGCTCGCCCACGGCTGTTTAATGGATATTGCTTTCATGGCTTCAATCCTCCAGTAAATCTAAGATACGACAAAGAGCACCTTCAAGAACAGACACCCTGTCCTCCATGTCATTTCTGTAATCTTCAAATTCTTGGTCCTCATAGAGTGTCTCACACCCTTCATTTTTTGATGTCGAATATTCCAATGAAGTGTGACATATATCTGCAATATCACCAAGGAGTTCATTAACAGGCTTATCACCTAACATAGTTTCTACTGTTGTCTCTATTTTTACTTTTACTTGTTTCATAGCTTCTCCTTTCCAATAATTAATTCTTCATAAAACAAATCCAATGAGTGTTCGCTCGTTTCCCGGATATATGACCAAATATTGGTTTTTCAGGTGTCAATTTCAGAACTTCTGAAACCTTTACGTCCGTTTCATTCCACTTAAAAATCAGAAATCCACCTGGTTTTAAAACTCTAAAGCATTCCTTGAAGCCTTTTGAAAGCATATCTCTCCAATCGGAATATAACGCTCCATATTTTATTTGCTGGTAACCAGTCGGCATAGCTTTTTCGCTAAGGGAACCATACATATCAACCATTTTAGACTTCTTTCCCCGGCTATAGACTAAATGAGGCGGGTCAAATACAACCATAGAAAATGTACCATCTTCGTATGGCATGTTGGTAAAATCACATTGAACATCTGGGTTAACTTCAAAAATCCTGCCATCACAGAGAGTTGTCTTTATTTTTCGAATATCTTGGAATAATACCCTATCATCAGATTTGTCGAAATAAAACATCTTGCCACCACAGCAAGCATCAAGTATTGGTTTCATGTTCATTCCTCCATATTTCCAGTTATATCATCCAGATAAGCCCATTCTTCAACGGCATCCTTATCGCATTCGTAATCATCGCATTCCTCATCATCCCAGCATTGTTCAGTTACATTCCAATATCGAACACCATAACCGTACCCTGTAGATAGATGTCCTTTAACCAAGCAAGGTATTTGCGGATATACCTCATTTGCATAATCACCGATTGGTTGCGGAACTTCATCTTTTGTCTTATGGAACAAAGACTTCATGAACCATTCAACACCAGCGATAAATGCGCCTATCAGACCTAATTTATAAGCATCTGCACTATACTTCTCAGCGTGTAAATGCGCTGCTTTATCAATATCTTTTCTTTTCATGGTTTCTCCTTTCTACGTTGTTCTCTTTGAGCTATCTGTTCATTAATTTGTTCGATTGTCTTTTTCTCATAGTTCGGACACTTATACACATCGCCATAAGTAATAAGCACCATGAGTGGGAACAAAAGTCCGTGCTTACAGCTTCTTCCGAATGCGTCTGCATATCTACAGTCCTCACAATGTTGGTTTACATCATACGCTGCCATTTTATCTCCTTTCCACCTATCCCAGCAGCCACCACATGACTGCCAGGAACAGGTAATACAATTTCGTTTTACTCATTTCCATTCATTTTCTTATCCATCCATTCAACAGCATCCTGCGCACTCAGAGGATAAATGACAAAGGATGCAATCCTGTTCTTTACTAATTCCATAATCCAAGTTTAAGGACAGTTGAGTTTCTTTCATTGATTACTCCTCCTTCTTTCAACTAATAATTCTAACCGTTTCTCACACTCTGCACATTCGAGTTTCTTTCGCTCCAGTTTCTCCCGGAACTTAATCAGTTCCTCGTCCGTATTCTCATCAAAGAACATGTTGTTCTGACGGTTGTGCTCGATGTACTCATTCATCTTGCGTTCTGCTTTTGTTATCTTGGCTTTTGCAGAAATCAGTTTAGACAGGCAAGAACTCACTTCAAGCGACTCTCCTGAACGCTTGTCGTAGTAGTAAAAAGAAGTGTACACATCATTCCTCGGATACTGGCATTGCAGTCTGGCCACCCTCCATCTGATTACCCACATCCTTCTTTCGTACACTTCACGCGGAAGGTCGTAGGTGTATAGGGTGACAGGTTGATGGCCGTGACCGTAGCAGATGCTGATTTGCACCCAATTCTCGATTTTCAGTTCCCTTTCAGCTTTGGCCAAATCCTTAGCCATCTGGAACCAATCATCCATACTTTCCTGCTTTCCCATAGATTAAAATAGATTTTGTTGTACAATAATTCCTTCAGGTGTTTTAATCTCTCCAAAGCATTCTCTCCGAAATCTTTTCTCTTGCTCATCGAAATATTCCTTGTCTATTTCGGTACCATAGAAATCGAGCCCCATCCGATAAGCTGCGATTCTGGAACTTCCACTACCGAGGTGCGTGTCCAGTATTTTGTCACCAGGTTTAGCAAATTTTTCAAGAATCCATTGATAAAGTTTGATAGGTTTCTGAGTAGGATGGATTTTTGATTCTTTATTGTTTCCGCCTGTATTTGATAAATGAATGATAGATGCCGGACAATCAAAAGAAGTCCAAGCAAGCTCAAACTGGGAAAAATTCTTCCAAGGCTGCATTTTATCCCAGCACAATATCCCGCGTGTAGGTGGTAGAGGAAAATAGTTGCCTCCCCATATCACTTGATTATGGCTTACCCTGAACAGTTCCTCGAAATACTCTTTTGAGGGAGGATGATAATCCCAATCGCATTGCATTGTATTCAATGCTCGGTTCTTAAGTTTTCCGGCTCCTTGGTTAAAGCGTTTCTTTTTCAGTCTTTGAGCTATACTTTCACCATTGTATCCTCCATGCCTACGGTTCATGTTGCTACCCATCGACATGTTCGGGGCATTTATTCCGTATGGAGGGTCGACCACTGCCAGCTCAAAGAACTTATCTGGTATGTTCCGCATGTATTCCATACAGTCCATGTTATGTACCTCACTAACCATTTTATGCAACTTTTCTTTTTCTTATAATCTCCTTACAGATAGCCTCACAAAGCACACGAGCCATGTTCACCTCCACGGCGTTGCCGATGAACTTCTTCTGGTCTGACTGGGGGCCAATCAGTACATAGTCTTCAGGAAACCCCATTATCTTTTTCAGTTCTGCTATCCGAAGCATACGCATCTTGATGTCGATGATACCATACAAAGCCATAAACTCCTTAATCTTGATTGTCATCGGACTGTCATTAGATGTAACCTGTATGCCGATGCCTCCTTCAACTTCTACCAGATAAGGCGGCATTTTGTCCATGCGGGCTATAAGCGTAAAACATGGGTTGTTTACAGAACCTCCTGCGCTGGCAAACTGCGGATTCATCAGGTAATGCCATTTTCTGTTTGCCGTGATGGTCTGTGACGGCTGCTCAATACTGCTACCTATATTCGAGAAAGCTGTGTTCATTATCCACGGCTTACAAAAAACCATGTTGAACTTCGGAACTGTGGTTACAGTACCTACAGGTTGATTAATTGACGTCGGCTTTCCGGTCCCGTACTGATTGTCTATGAAAACATAATTAATCAATGCCAACCTATCCTTTGTCGTAACTGTAGGCGCAGGAAGTTCTACTGAATGATTATGCCCGTTTCCATAATAAGCCGACACGAAAGCGTGATGGTCTTTACAGGTGATTGTTCCAGCAGGTTCTTCCACAGAAATATTTTTGCTCTCAGGATGTCCGCTGTACTGCTTTGACAGGAAAGAAACCTGCACTTTTGCAAACCTATTTGCTGTAGTAACCACCCCTACCGGTTCTTCGATAGATGTACAAGTGTCTTGTGGCCTTACCGTATTATAACGTGAAATAAAAGCTTCTTTTCCTCCGGCCACAAACTTAATCAGCCCGGCATATATACGTTCAAGAGTTTTCTCGGCCAGCGGCTTCTTCCGACAGAAGATACTTTCTCCCTCGTCTGAAAAATCCAGCACTTCCTTGACCGGCTTCCACTTTTCCAACTTTCCGAACATATCCGACTTCCCATCCTTGCAGTGAGTAGGTTCTGGAAATACAATCGGCAGACCACGCTTGGCGAAGATACCGAAGAACCGCTTGCGAGTGGTGTATGCCCCATAATCGGCAGCGTTAAGAATGCGCCAGTCGAAATCGTAACCATAGCGTTTGACATTGCGTTTCCACTTCTCATAACAACGGCCTTTGTCCTTGCTGATAGGGTGTCCATGTTCGTCCATATCTCCCCAAGACATAAATTCCTCGACGTTCTCTATCTGGATATAGTCAGGGTCAATGGATTCTATGTAGCGGAATAGATGTTCAGCCAATGTCCGGCTGTCAGCGTCCCGAGGCTGGCCGCCTTTGGCCTTACTGAAATTCGTACATTCAAGGCTGGCCCACAGCACAACCAGTGCATCCGGATAAATCTTTTTCATTCGTTCCACATGGGCCACCAAAGGAGACAGTTCCAAATTCCTGATGTCCTCCGTGAAGTGGAGTGCATCCGGGTGATTGGCTGCATGACTGGCGATAGCGTTTGCGTCATGGTTCACACAAGCGACAACTTTCGCACATTGTTCATCTGCGTAGCGTGCGTTTTCTACTCCGGTACTGGTTCCCCCGGCACCGCAGAAAAGGTCAATATAGAGTAACTTTATCATATCAGTTCCATCTTTGAGGTCGATTGTTGATTCTCTCCAAGTAAGCGGCTGTCTTCTTCTCCGCATTCTCACCGTTACGGACGAAAATTCGCGTCCGTGTCTTGTCGCCTGGAATAGCTACGTACCTTCCATGTTTCTCCATCTCCCGCTGCTGGGCGATTTTCAATTCAGTCCCAGACGGATTCTTTTCCAAATCCATTTTACGTGGAAGCATTGGGTCATTTTCCGTTATCATTTTGCAAGATATTTGTTGATTATGTTACTCACTACAAGTCCGGCTTCATCACACATCCCGGCGAAGTTCTCAGACAATGATTCATTCTTCTCTTCATCCGGTATTCTTACTATGTTTCTCAGCTCCTTCAGTACGCGCTTTACCTGAAAAACTACCTGAGCATCTATTCCGTTTGATTCAAGTTCAGACTGGAACTCCAGTGCCGCACCTTCAAGCAAATCGGAGTAGATGAACAGCTTGTGCATCTTGCGAAGCATTTCTACCTTGAACTCTGGGGTATAGTCCTGAAGAAGTTCTCCCAAGGAATGTGGTTCCAGCTCTCTTTCAAGGGAGTCAATCTTGTTCTTGATTTTCTGTGCTTTGGCAAAGTTCATGGATGAAATCAAGGCGATATACTTCTTTCTCAGTTCATTGAGCTTTCTTTCTGATTCTTGTCTTGTCATTTCTCTACTTTTCTGATGATTAAATACTTTGGCTCACCCTTGCGGAGATTGCTTAATGTCTCTTCGTCAACCTCTGCTTCTGTGAGTCCGTTCACGTTCATGTATTGTGGGAGACGGTATTTCTCACGTAACCTCCTGATCAGGTTCCAGTCACGAGTTACCCAGTTGATTGTGATTTTCATATCATTTTCTCAGGCTTTCACCGCTGAAGAGGACGGTTTTTGTTATCGCCCTCAGCCGGTCAATAGTTCTTTCCCCATATTTCTCTCTCAGTTCGTCTATCGTGAGGTTGGTGGTCAGGATAAGAAGCTTTCCTTTCTTCTCTGCTTCGTCTGCCAGCTCAGCGAATGCAAGCCTTTTTTCGCCGTATTTGACGCTAAGATTCTCTGTCCCTATATCGTCAACGTAGATGATGTGTTTTTGCTTCACGGCGTCCAAATCAGCGTTCATTTGCTGGGCATCGTAGCAGCTTACCACCTTTCCGCAGTAATGGTTCAAGAGTAAGGGAAGAATCTTTCCACAGATAAGAGTTTTTCCACGTCCACAATTACCAAAACATAAAAGGCCACGTCCTTCATTATCAATCAACCAATTTGCTACCTCTTCGTACTCTTGGAGCCATTGGGCGCTTTCTTTAGTGAAATACTTGATACCAGCCCATAGAACTCTTTTGGCGTTTGGAATGGATACCTTTACGACGTTAGGAATAGGAGAGAAGCCCATATCTTTAAGTCGTTCGATTGTTTGTTGAAAATTTATCTGTTCCATATTTACCAGCCTTTTTTGTATTTTTCAGGTGAATTATCTTTCAATACTACGCCAACATCGGTTTTAGAAGGCATTTTCTCACGACTAGCCCATGTGACCAATCTTTTGGGAAGCTCCCAGGTTTTTTCCAATTCATAACGCATCTTAGTTTCAGACTTGTTAAGCTCACTCCAGTAATCGAAGAAAGCCCGAATCATTTCTTTCGGATACTGGCTGACATAAGGAACTAATGACTGGTAGAAGGATTCTTTCCGAGAGAGAGTAGCGGCTTTAGCCGCGTCTTTCTTTGCTACTACGTTAGTAGTAGTTTCTTTAATAATATTCTTCTCCTTTATTTGCTTTGTGTCACCCGTGTGTCGCTTTTCTGGCTCTTTGGCAGGGTGTGTCACTTGCTGTGTCGACACTTGTGTCATTAGCTGTGTCACTTGCATTCGTAAATTATTGATTTCCTGAATAATATTTGTGTCACTCATCGTGTCGTTGTCTGTGTCATCTACTGTGTCGGATTGTGAACCATTATACTCATTGTATTTTACCAGGGTTATTACATTCATTCCTTGTTCCTTGGAAAGAGTTATCATGTTTTCTCTTCTCAGAAAAGCAAGAAATGTCCGTACTTTCCTCTCAGACCATTTCCAACGCTTTGATAAGAATCTTATGGATGCAGGATATTGTCCTCTTGTATAAGAGACTTCTCGACCTCCGATACTCTCCATACGGGGCGTTGCCTCAAATCGTGCTGACTGAATCAAGTCTAGCCACGCTTCGCAACTGCTAAAAGTCCGGGCTTCATTCCACATATCATTCGAGAAGAACTTGCGGCTTAGTTTTATATATCCTTCCATAATCTTAAAATCTTACGTTAGTCAACTGTCTGCTATTGGAGTACACGGCCCATTTACCGTTTCCGCTATCCACCAGGCGTAAATCCTTGACTTCGCCAAATCGTTTCAGATTCCCGCAAAGGTCAACGATCCAGCCAGCCTCCTTGTTAGGATGCGGACGGATGGCACGACCGACTATCTGATACCAAAGAGCCAGCGACATTGTTGGACGGGCCATGACAATCGTATCCAGTTCAGGATAGTCAAATCCGGTAGTAAGTACACCTACGTTGGCCACAACGGGTATCTCTCCGGCCTTGAACGCTTCAAGGATATGTTCGCGTTCCTTCTTCGGTGTTTCTCCCGAAACGATGGCTGTTCCGGGAATAGACCAGGTAAGGCGTTCAGCTTCCTTCAAAAAACGGGTGAAAACCAATATACCTTTTCGTTTTACACCGCTCTTGGGATTCATAAGCCTATGGACGATGCTCACCAGAAACCCGTAGAAGTCGATACGCTCATACTCTTTTACTACAGACTTGTCCGTGTAGTCGGCTCCGGTAGTGTTCACCTTCAGATTAAATTCGTTCCATCCCAAAGGATTCATCGGATAATAGTTCAGTTTCGAAAGATACCCCATATCCAATAGAGTAGAAATTTGAACCTGATAGATTACCTCAGAGAACACGCACGGGCGTGTACGTGTGATGAACTTCAACATGCTACCGAAATCCCTGCTTGATGAAAGACGGTAAGGTGTGGCCGTCAATCCAAGGACTTTACATTTCAGCATCGAAAGAAATCTCTTGTACATTCCGTCTTTCGGGTTAACCAGATGACACTCGTCGATGATGATATTCTGAAAATGCTGGAAGAGTTCCGGATGGTTTACTACGCTTCCGATAGTGGCGAAAGTTATTCTTGAAATCTCCTTTCGCCCGAATGAGGCAGAGTAGATGGAACAGTCCAGAACACCATACGAACAGAGCTTCAGATAGTTCTGTTCTAGTATCTCCTTACTGGGCTGAAATACCAGCGTGTGCCCTTCAAGACGGCTGGCGATGTCGGCTATCACAAGACTTTTGCCGGCTCCGGTAGGCAATACCATGATAGCATTGTTCTTCTTGGCCCTGTTAGCAAAGAAGCTGACTGCTGCATTACTAGCCTTCTGTTGATAATCTCGTAATATGTAACTCATAAGCCTTTCTCCTTACTCAGTTTGTCTCCCAAAGCCTTGTAATACTTGGTGAGTTCGATTAATTCAAAATCAGTCCATTTCTTCGCCTGGCTTGCTCTCCATGCCAGCTTGTCGAATCGTAGCTGGCCGATTTTAGCTTTCAGGTTCTTTTCATATTGTATCAGATGGTCGGCACTGAATCGGTTGCACGCCCGGCACTCGGCATGGGCGTTATCCTCGTCAAAGCGTGTGGCCATGTGGCGGCGCGAATGGAAGTGTCCGCAATCTGCCTGTTCGTATGGCTTTATCTGGCCGCATGAGATACAGCGGAAATACCCGTTCGGCATACAATCACGAAGCCGGATATAGCGGCTGAAAACTTTGTCGAGTTTGGCCACTAAATCCGGCTTCTTCTTAATCTTGATACCTGCCTTGTCAAATAACGGGAAGGCTTTTCTTTCTTCTTTTTTGGTTTCTTGATGTAATACGGCATTATTTGAATCCCCATTCTTTTATGTAATCAATATTCTTTGGAAATCCATCTACTTGTTGAGGACTTAAAAATATCTTTTCACTTTTTAATGGAGTGCCTCCCCATACAGTAGCAGGACATTCTTCATATTCTTCTTTAGAAACTTCACTTACATTAAAATTGGGTTGGAAACCATATCCCATTACGCTTTCCCCTAAGTAAGTACCAAACTTCTTCAAAGCCCATTGAAATGCGATTTCCTTACTGAACAATCCATTTTTAGAAAGGACTGCTGCATATATTCTATGCATATAGTATCCAGTTTCAGTTAAATCAGGTCTGCAACGGATACAGAAATAGGAAATATTACACAAAACCTCTTTCACAAACGCTTCATGCTTCTTGCATTCTTCTTCTGTAAGAAACTCTTTTCCATCATTAGCGATGTAAACGACTTGAGTTACTTTTTTTGTTTCCATATTCTTTATTTTTGAGATTATTTGTGGACGCAGTGGGAATCGAACCCACCCAACCATCACGGTTTTACTTGCCACATATATTAGCTAATTTAATGAAGCAAGTTCATGGAGATATTGCGCAATTACTCCACTCTAAAGCACGTCCTGTGCTTGCGCCCGTATGCCCGTCTTTCCGGGCTGTCAATTATACTTCGATGATTACAATGTCAGGTGCAACACCTTTGATTGCTTCAACCTGTTCGTCAATCACCTTATTCTTGTATTCTTCAATGGCCTCATTCGCACCGGCAGAAACCAAAGAAAGGGAAACTTCCCGCCCATCCACATCGGCGTAGATTTCAACTTCGATTTCTTCACAATCAAATCCTTTAAAAAGAGGGATATTCAGTTTGAAGGATTTCGGAAGATTGGAATCTACAACCTGAGAATAGTTATCTGTTTTGTTTCCATTTTCTTCTTTACTACGTTCAATATCCTGATTTACTTTAGCCTTGAAGTTCTTCAAAGTAGAAACCAACATCATATTTTCAGATTTGTCCTTAAAGAAAGCACGGTGCATCTTGAAGAACTGAGACAATTTGAATGGCTCCCATTTCTTTTCTGTATTGATACCGAACTCCAGCATTTCCTTCGATTCCTGAAGGACTCCAGATATTTTGGTCTGATAATAGTCCGTCTCATTGATACTTAGACTCATCGCCATTCTGTCACGGTTCACAATAATGTTGGCCTTCTTTTGATCAATCAGTTCTACACGCTTTTCTATCCATCTGTATAGTGCGTCAATTGTTCCACTGATAACAACTCTTACCGGTTCTTTCGGATCAAGCGCAACTGCAGCTTTGCCTTCTCTTAAAACTACTTCGATAGGTGCACCATTATAATCTTTTGGTACGACCAAGTTGATTTTGTTTTCACTCATAATTAATTTTCTGTTCCTGTTTTACGATTAATACTAAATACGGTCTTTTGCATTTCTTGCGGCATAATTGGACGGCTGTAAACCAACTCACCTAATTTATTGTAGAACCCAGCCATTTTCTCCTTGTGGTATAGGAATTTGGCACATTCCTCGTTGGCTACGAACTCTGAACCTCTTTTGATATGGTCCAGAAGTTCCTGCTTTTCTTCATTCAAAGGCTTCAATCGTTCTTTGAAGCTTTCCATAGCCTCTTTCTTCTCCAACTCAACATCGTTGATGGTGATTGATACCTCGGCCAAAGTCTCTTTCTTCTGAGCCAGTTCTTCGGGGGTGAATCGGTGAGTATATCCGATTTTCTCTACCGCATCGGCGTTGTCCTGAAGGAACTGCCATCGTTCCTGTTCAGGGATGTCTTGTCCTAAAAATTTGTCCATAATTATCTATAACTTTTTACACCGAACCTATTATAAATCTTTTTAGCGGTACCCATACCATTATAAACAGGGATGAAACTTCTTTGTAAGGCCTTCTCTCTTTGATGAATGCCGCTTGAATTAGGATTAATAGACTTCTCTGGATTAAAGAATCTTGCTACATCTTGGGGAAATTTTCTTTTTTTCATAATCTCAAAATTTTAGATAAACTCTTTATTACGTTCGATTTCTTGTTGTGCAAAAATTAGCATCTGTTGTTCGTTTGCCAAAGGCAGATAGATGCCGGCAACAGATGCGCTCCAGTTACGAAAACGGTCAATGCTCAAAGTCATTTCACCTGTTGTCAGTTCTGCAGAACTTCGCAGATAGGTTACTTCCTTGCCTTTCTTGTTGACCGTCTTTCTCTCAAACAAATCACGGTTGCAAGTCCTTTTATAGAAGTCTATCTTTGCTTCGTCAAGGCTGCAACCGTACTCACTGCCGAAATACCCTAAAAGCAGATGCAAATAGCTGTTCTGGGATAGCGTGCGGTTAGGGAGCTTCTTTCTCACTTCCACAACTGCATGCTCCTGGAACAGTTTGTTTACATAAGCCTTGAACTTGGGTATATCGTATTCATTCTTCAGATTGAATATGCTCATAGGCTAGAACGGTAAGTCATCTTTGGGATTTCCATTCGCATCTACATCAGGTGGAAACGCCTGTACCATGGGTGGCGTTTGTGACGGTGCCGGTTGCTGTGCTGGCACGGATGCTGGCTGGTGCATTGGCTGACGGCCTTCCAGTTTATAGCAGCGGATGGACACCATACGTTTTAGTTGTCCGTCCTGATTTGTCCATTCCCGACCTTGGAGGGAAAAGGAAACCGTTATTACGTCACCGGTTCTGAACTGGTCAAGTTCGGCACATTTGTCACCACTTACTTCAAGAGGTAGAATGTTCTCGTACTGGCTTCGTTCACCTGTATAGGGGTCGTAGGTTGTGGCATCAAGAATAAATTCACGTTTCACAAACGGGTTGCCACCGCTTTTGGATGGGATTTCTTGGGGCTGGCCAATATAGACCAGCCGTCCGGTTATTTGATTTGCCATATTAGTTTGAATAAAAATCTTTTATCTGTTGGAAAATCTGTCCACGTTGTTTAATTTCTGCAATTGCCTGTTCGTCACGAGTGATACGGATTTTACAATACTCATTGGGAAGAATATTACGATGCCAGTTGGCTTCATCGTCGTAGGTTGTTACAGACAGAAAAACAAGGTTACAGCTTTTAAGATGTGTACAAAAGAGTTGTTCCTGAACCTGATAATAATAAGCTTTATGCTTCTTCTTGACGTATTCGATTAAAGCTTTGTTGTCATGCTTGATAGGCTCAATAAAATCAAGGTAATCTGAAAGATAAAGAGTCTTTAATTCATCAAAATCAGTTAACTTTCCTTTATCGATACAAGCAAAGTCCAGGCTGCACTTGAACACGTTCATTTCATCTGACCTGACAACATATTGTGTAAAATAGTTGTCAGGCAAAGTGAGAAGATACCTGTTCTCAAGAATGGCTCCCGTACGTAAAGCATCTATAGGGCTGGCAAAAGCATTGTAATAAGGCTTTATCCCGCTGACGAAACGCTGCATGAGGGCGATATGTGATTTCGTATTCTTGCCACTCATCAAGGCATGAACGTCACCGCTTCCTATGTACATGGTTTCTGTCATATCTTTCCTTTCTTCTTGAGGTTGTTATATGCCATTTTAAGCTGTTCGCTTGTCATGTCATCAGCACTTCCTACATTGAAATAAGACAGTATGTTCTGCGCAAACTGATTGTCGGTCATCATGTAACCAACGACAATATTTTTCACTTCATCTACTGTAGCAGGGGTTTGCATCTTGGATTTGTTTTCATCAGGGTCTTCACCTGTAGCAATCTTATAGGCATTAAGTAAAGCGTATTTTCTGGCATAAGTAGAAGCCTTTCCAAATCCCTTGTCGCCTGGGTCAAGTCCACGCCCAAAACTTTCCACGTCTATGTATTCTGACGTGTTGTCCAGATTGATAATGCGTAGGGTCATTTTTATGATGTCCATATAGTTAATGGATTCCCCACCACCTTCTTTGACAACTCTAATTATTTCCGATTTAACAAGTTCCTGCTTAATTGGAATGCTGACAAGGCCATGCTTGGACTCCGCTTCTTTCACTTCCAGGGTAACATCAATATCCTGTACTGCCTTGTAGGCATAATTACCTTTGCCTACGGTCAGGTTCTTTTCGATATTTTTTATCTCATTTGAGACAAGCTGTATCTTCTGATATAGATTTGGCTTTTCTTCCATAATAATTGGTTTTAATACATCAATTTTGCATGTTTTATCACGTCCCAGGCATTACAAGCCCATCTGCTGTGTGGCACGCCTTCTTTGGTCTTGTATCTTATCCTTCCGGATTCGCACAATTCTTTCAGCCTTTTGAGACCGCCTACTATCGAAGCTGCTTCGTATTTCCCGAAAGACTTGTTGTTTAAGACGATTTTCAATACATCTTCGTTTATCATAAGCATTTTATTTTAAGCAGATAATTGCCGAGAAACCCGGATACTCTGTTGCTGATACCCGGTACTTCACGTCCATTTTGTTTTTAAGTGTCCCGATCAAGCGAAGGTCACGATTGCGGCGTGATGCTTCCAGCTTGATTCCGTTGTGCCGTTTCTTGTCATAGGGAACTTTGTAGATGTCCCCTTTCTTCATTTCGTCAAAAAGACGTACTGTCTGGTAGTTTTCGTCTACTGTAATTTCTCTAACCATAGTTTAAGTATTTGATTGTTTGCTGGCAGAACGGGACTTGAACCCGTGACTTCCATGCTAACCCTTACATGGTGTTCTACCGCCTGAACTATCTGCCAATGAAAATGCCGGGCTTTCATAGCCCGGCATCTACCCATTTTCAAACCATAAAAACTAATCTACTAAGCCAGCTAATGACTTGACCATGTTCTTGAAGTTGTCAAACTTCGATTCAATCTTTTTCTCTTCTTCCATGTAATACAGCATTGATTTTTTGTATTCCTCTGATTCGCGTTGCAGATTCTGTGTGTATGCCACGAGTTCATCATGCGTCATACCCTGTAATTCCTCATTTGTTTTCATGTCTATTCTTTTTAATGTTATTGATTTCGGTTTCTATCTCCTTGTCGAACAGCTCCCGTCTGTCCAGTTCTCGCGAACGTGCCGCCAGAATGGCACTGATGTCCGCAAATTCATCACAGATGCTTTTTATTGTTTCTTGCAGCTCGTTCATTGTCCAGTCTGTTTGCGATTGAAAAACCAGTGATTATAAACCCGACGAATCCTATCCAGTACATAGCAGACAGGTCTTGATTGAAGTGCATTACCAGAACGGACAATGCACAGAGAAAAAGTAGTATTTTCATAACCGTGTGTATTAAATATCGTTCCCGTGGGCGTTCCGGTGGTTGCCTTACTGCTTATCAAAGGTCTGGTAAGCCACGGGTATATATAGTTCTTGCTGGTGTCTAATCAGTGAAGATTGTCTTTGTAGCCGGCCTACGGCCACCTGCAATCGTATAAGTGTCTTTTTGTTCTCACGGTGATTAATGCGCTGCGTTTGCCTATTGCCAGTCCATTACTCGCACCCTTTTCACCGTGCCGCTATCGCTACTCAGTCGAACCCCTTTTACGTCAGGTGTAGCGGTACACCTAAAATTCCATTACGTCAAAGAACCAATCAAGTAGAACCCTGCCCGATTCTCGCTATCGGTTGCCGTTCAGTCCGTCAGCAGGGTAGGTGAGTTACCAGCGCGTCACTGCCATGCCTTGTGATAACTGAAGGTTAATGTAGTCCATGCCATCATCTTCAGGCAGGTTGTATTCTTCAAGAAGGGCTTCGTATTTGTCCACCTCTTCAGTAAGTGCTTTGATGTATTCTTGCTTGCTGTCAACGTTGAAAGCCCTGCATAAAGTCTCTTCATCTGCGTTGTAGGCGAAGTTCAGGTCTTTGTACAGCCCGTCAAGTTCTTCTTCGATTTCGTGGCGTGTCATAGTCATGCGATATTTAAAAGGTTAGCTTTCTTGAAGCATCTGTATTCTTGTCTCTCAGTATCGAAGTACACCTGAACAGTGTCATTTTTCTTTCTGCTTTCACCTGATGTGGCTGGTATCAGATTTTCTTTCAGCGTGCCGTAGGCTTCACGAACAGAACCATCTACCTTTTTGAAGTAGAACTTTACTATTCTTTGCTTCATTGCAGCTTTCAGCTTCATGTTTGCCCAGGCGCATTTCATTGCTTCACTCATAGAGAAACCGTTTCTCTTTACCAACTGCCAAGCAAGACTCATAATCTCGTGTAATACATTTCTTTTCATAATCGTGTGTTTTATAAATGAATTTACTATCTTTGTTTCGTATCAGTGTTACGTTTCTGATGCAAATGTACTAATATTATTGATATATCACTGATATTACAGTGAAAATATCAGTGATATTAACTTTATTTTATATATAACTCGATAATATTACTGATATGTATGATTTAAAAGGATTCAGACAAGCATTTGGACTTACGCAAAAGAACATTGCTGATATTCTTGAATGTGGTCAGGCCAATATTTCTGGTATGGAGAAATCTATGAGAGATTTAGAACCTGAACAATACAAGAAACTATGTGCGCATTTTGATGTTGCATCTGTAGACAAATTCAAAGTATCAGATTTTATTCAGGACACAAAAAAGAAAGATTCTGAACCACAAATAAGTTTTACTGAAGGTGTACCTTATTATAATGTGGATTTTATAGGAGGGTTTGATATTGTCTTAAATGACCAGACAGCAAAACCTGAATACTTGATAGATTTCAAGAAATACAATGAAGCTACTTGCTGGTGTAATGTTACAGGTCATTCAATGGAACCTGAGATAACTCATGGAGATATTATTGCGTTAAAGAAAATAGAAGATAAGTCTTTCCTCCCATTAGGTGAAGTATATGCAATAGTAACAACCAACGGAATGCGAACAATCAAGAGATTAGGCCCTTCAAGTGACCCAAAATGTTATACGTTGGTTCCTACAAACAAATCTCCGGAATATGGTATCCAGGAACTCCCTAAGAATATGATAGAACATATCTTTCAGGTTCTTGGATGTATGAAAAGACTATAACCATGAAATTCAATCAATACCTTTGGAACTTATACAAGAACTCTTCTGACGGTAAGTCTACCATATCTGCATTTTCAGGCAGAAAAGAGTGGATGGAAGAAGAACGTCTGTTCGAGAAATACAACCCGAAAATCAAGGACGGATTCAATTCCGAAATGATTTGCGGGATACTAGAAGATTTCTGGTGTTACAAAGTATCAGAATATGAAGGTACAGTATTAAAATCCTTGGATGATGCCGGAAAGCTGTATGAGGAAATCATATCTACCGGGCTGATGATAGAAACGGAAGAAGTTTTAAGGATTGGAGATTTTGACCAAATGCTTGGCTACATTCCATTACTTTCAATGGAACTGAACTATATGTTTGGTGAATACTTTTTTCCCTATTTATATATCAACGAACTTTTCCATCTTGAAAAATTAGCTGATTATTTTGAAATAGAACTTCCTCCGATTCCAAAGAAAGCTGACTACAAAGCCAGGTGTATGTATTATTGGGAATTGTGCAAAGTATTCTATCGATTCAGGACGGAAAACGGTTTGTCTCCCGATGAGCTAAGCGCTTTCATGTATGATTATGCTCCCAATCTTCTGATAAAGGAAGAGAACGCAGAAATGCCCAAACCATCATCTGCGTGGTTTATCGGAGGATTAATTAAAGGATATGGGAAAGAATGGACGGTTGGATTTTGGCAATCGAATAAGGAAACAAAGAAAGGGGATATACTCATACATTATGAAACATCTCCAGTAAGTGCCATCACTTGCTTGTGGATAGCACAGGTTGACGGTGTAATAGACCCATTTGCCCACTACTACAGCAATACTTATGTAAGCAATAAAATTGATATTCCTCATATCTCATTAAAAGAATTGAAAGCAGACGAATACTTTTCAAATCATCCGCTTATCAGAAAGAATTTTCAAGGAGTCAATGGATGGCCTGTTACGGGAAAGGATTATGCAGAACTCATGAGGATGATAGAAGCAAAAGGATTTGACACATCCGTACTTCCACAAATATACGCACCGTCATTGCCGGAAGGAATAGTCATTAAGGAGGAAAAAGATGTAGAGAAAAAACTACTGGAGCCATTGTTGAATGAAATGGGGTGGTATGAGCATAAAGACTACATTCGTCAGTTGCCAATCCATGCAGGAAGAGGGCACCGTATTTTCCCGGATTATGCGCTTCATTATGACAACAAGCCAGAAGATGAAAAGGCAAAGGTGTTGATTGAGGCAAAATATCACATGAAGAATAATCAAGAAATAGAATCGGCCTTTCTTCAGGCATTCTCTTATGCCAAGTTACTTCTATCTTCGGTGATTGTTTTGTGTGATAAAGAATGTATTCTTGTCTATGAGAGTAAGGAAGGATTCAGCAGGAGCCGATATAAGAAGTATTATTGGGAAGACATGAGAAATCCCGATTTATATAACGAATTAAAGAACAAACTAACTATCTAAATCCATGAAGAAAATACTGCTGACTATACTGGCAATATCATTGTTTGGCTGCGGAGGGAACAAGCCGTCCCAGAAACAGAAGGATAAGGCTGACAGATATGTTCAGAGTCTTGTGGATGCCGATATAGGAATCTACAAAGGCGAACTGACCGACGCGAACTTTCTAATCCTTGCAGTTGATGCTTATTCTGGAGCAAACTTTGATGCTTATGCACGTACATACTTGGAAGAAGCACAAGGTAAAGGACTGGAGATAAAAGGAGTCTATATTGTAGACATCAAGAACTGCCAGTTCGGCGATGGCTGGGTATCCGGTGACAGGATAGGGAAGGCATTCAAGTAGAAAAAAATGTTCTAATGAGTATCCTTATTTAGCTTAAATTTAATTATAAACAACTGATACACAGTGGTTTTATATTATTCTTAGATAATCATTCGTAATGAGTAAGTCGCGGGTTCGAGTCCCGCTTTCGGCTCCGATAGAAATCCACTTAATATCAATGTATTAAGTGGATTTTTTATTTCCCCGACTCATCTCATGAATCGCCCACAGGTAATAGGGGATAACTTTTTTTTATGAGGGAATTTCAGGGAGATGTCGTAATTTTGTGCCACGAAACTAAAAAATTACGATTATGTACCAATCTATTCTTCGTCCTTGGTTGTTCCGCATCGATGCGGAAAAGATTCACAACCAGATTATTTCTTTGCTTCATGTGTATCGTCATCTTCCGTTGGTAAAAGGAATGTTACGTGCTTACTATCGTCCGAAGGCAGCTCCGTTCCAATGGCGGAATCTGACTTTCGGTAACCGGGTGGGGTTGTCTGCCGGGTTTGACAAGGAAGCAAGTTGCTTTGACGAACTGAGTGATTTGGGCTTCGGATTTCTGGAAGTCGGAACGGTGACTCCGGAAAAGGTGGCAGGAAATCCTTCCCCGCGCATTTTCCGTTTGCCGGAAGATCATGCATTGGTGTCGCGTACAGGTTTCAACAACCCTGGAAAAGAAGTAGTTCTGAACAACTTGCAACGGAAACGGGAAGGAAAATACATTTTAGGAGTTAATATCAATACCAATACGCCAGCCGACGGTGAACGGGCCGCAGCAGATATTATAAGTTTGTATGAGGCGTTCAGCCGGTATGCAGATTACTATACGGTAAACTGGGGCAGCATGACACCTGAGATTCTGTCAGGGGTATTGACGGCCCTTGAATCCTATAAGCAGCGTTTGGAAAAACCGGTATTTCTGAAACTTCCGGCCGATGTGCCTTTGGAGAAATTGGAGGGTATTATTACCTTTGCGAAGACGCATCATCTGGATGGCTTCATTGCCACGGGGCCTACACAAGACCGTTCGTTGTTGATTCATTCCAGCCAGGCGGAAGTGACAGAGGTAGGTGCGGGAGGTATTAGTGGACTTCCGGTCATCCATAAGTCGGTGGAGGTAATGAAATATCTGTCGGCTCATGCTCCTAAAGAGATGTTGCTGATTGGAGCTGGAGGAGTGATGACACCGTTGGAGGCCGATGCCATGCGGAATGCAGGCGCTCATCTGGTGCAGGTATATACTGCTTTCATTTATGAAGGTCCCGGCATTATCAAGCGCATAGCTGAGGCATGCGATGAGTAAAAGAGGATTTAGAACTACAAGATATGGAAACAAACGAGAAAAAAACAGCCGCCTGGCAGTTGCATGAACTGTCAGACCGGATGGTGACTTACAATGCGGGTGATCCTAAACGGATACAGCATCTCATCAAGGTGCATTACTTTGCCCGGATGATTGGTTTGTCAGAGGGATTGGATGCGGCTACACAACTGATTTTGGAAGCGACCGCCATTGTACACGATATTGGTATTCGGATTTCCGAGAAGAAATATGGAGTGTGTGACGGGAAACATCAGGAACAGGAAGGTCCGGCGGAGGCCCGGAAATTGCTGACCGAGATAGGGACCTTCTCTGAAGCGCAGATTGAACGGATATGCTGGCTGGTGGGGCATCACCACACGTACGACTGTATAGAGGGAATGGATTATCAGATTTTGGTGGAAGCCGATTTTCTGGTCAATATTTATGAAGACAACCTGCCGGTAGAAGCTGTCCGGAAGGTACGCGAAAAAATTTTCAAGACAAAGGCAGGCCTGTCATTGCTCGACAGAATGTATCTGTAAGCAAGACGGAAGCCGTTGGATGGCGTCTTTTTGAGGCGGTAAAGTGTCTCAAAAAGACGCTTTTTTTATGGGTTTAAGTGAAAAAATTTAGTGGATACCGCCATTTTATGGACGGATGATAGGGTGGTTGTCTGATGAAATGTGTATTTTTACCCGTGAATAGACAGATATACCATGAAAAAACAAACCTTATTTCTTTTTTTATGTGGCCTGTGTTTGTGGATGAATACGGCCACTGCGGTTGAATATAATGTACTTCGGCACGGAGTGGTGGGCGATGGAAAAACACTGAATACGGATAGCCTGCAAGCGGCTATCGATAATTTGCATGCCTCAGGGGGCGGTCAGTTGTATTTTCCTGCCGGACGGTATCTCACCGGCAGTTTGCAGTTGAAATCGAATGTGATGCTTTACCTGGAGAAGGAGGCGGTGCTGTTGGGAAGCACGAGTCCGTATGATTATCCGGGTTTCAGCACGGAGAAGGAGCTGAAGGTGAACGATGACCATTTTGACCAGGCACTGATTTATGCGGAAGGAGCTGAAAATATTGGTATCATGGGAGAAGGGTGTATCGATGGACAAGGTCGAGAGCTGGCCTTGACGATTGATAGTCTGCATCATACGGGAGAGTTGGTGGATAAGCATTATAACACATACCGCAAGCGCCCGAATACGCGTCCGAAACTTCTTTTTATTCGCGGATGTCGTGGAGTGGAGATTCGCAATGCCCATCTCCGAAGCAGTGCCGCGTGGGGATTGTCGTTCTCTTTGTGCACTGACCTTACTTTGGACAGTCTGCATGTCGAAAACCGGGCTTACTGGAACAACGACGGGATTGACATCAGTGATTGTAAGAAGGTACGCATTTCGAACTGTTACATCAATTCGGCCGATGACGGCATTTGCTTGAAGTCGCACAACCGGGGGGCTTGGAATGACGATGTTTCTATTTCCAACTGTCATATCATCAGCAGTGCCAGTGCCATCAAGTTTGGTACGGAGTCACTCGGTGGATTCAAGAACGTGAAGATTGACAGCATCTGGGTAAAGGATACCTATCGTTCGGCCATCGCCATTGAGTCGGTCGACGGAGCGGAGATTGAGCATGTGCAGGTCTCCAATGTACATGCGGTGAACACGGGCAATGCGATTTTTATCCGTTTGGGACATCGCTCGGGCGAGAAGCCGGGTTACTTGCGTCATGTGTCCATCAAGAATGTATATGTGGAGGTGCCTTTTGGTCGTCCGGACCTTAACTATGACTTGAGGGGACCTTCGGTGACGTTTTTCCATAATCCGTTCCCCAGTTCCATCTCAGGCATACCGGGGCATGACATTGAAGATGTGACCCTGGAGAACATCGAGATTGTGTATCCGGGCCGCGCTACGCGGGGGATGGCTTACATGCCGGTGAGCCGGTTGAAGGATGTGCCGGAAAATGAGAAGGGATATCCGGAGTTTACCATGTTTGAGGAACTGCCTTCATGGGGATTTTATGTGCGCCATGTGAAAGGGATTCAGATGCGCCGCATCAAGCTGCGTTTGCAGGAAGATGATTTCCGTCCGGCTTTTGTGTTCGACCGGGTAAGCGATATTTGTCTGACGGGGATTGACCTGCCGGAGAACAAGCAAGCAGGGCAGGTGGTCTTGCGGAAATGCACGTTGCAGGAAGTGGATGACACCGCAAAGAACCAGTTGCAGGAGGTAGATTGAGCAGAGGCCAGGTCAATAATATATAAGGTGAAAAAACAGGTATGCCTTCCTGATGCGCTTGACCGGCGGATTCAGGAAGGCATATTTTTATTCAGTTCGTTTCAAGTTATTCCAGACAAGCATCCAAGTCTTTAATCAGCTGTTCCTTGTCGAGGTGCTGGCCGATGAAGACAATCTTCTGCATGCGGTCACCGTAGCGTTCGTCCCAGTCTCTCACCAGTCCAGGTTCGCGTTTCATCATTTCAATAAGTTCGTCTTCGGGCATGGTGGCATACCAGAGTCCGGCTTCCGTAATCTGTTTCTGGCGTCCGGCCTGTTCGAAGAGGTACGACATGTCACGGTTGTGGGCAAAGTAGCATACCCCTTTGGCACGAATCACGTTACGCGGCCATTTGGTGGCCAGGAACCGGTCGAACTTATGGATGTCGAAAGCCGGACGGCGGTAATATACGAAACTGCTGATGCCGTATTCCTCTGTTTCGCCTTCGTCATGGTGATGCTCGTGGTCGTGATGATGATGTCCATGTTCGTGATCATGTTCATGCGCTTCGTGTTCGTGGTCATGCTCGTGTTCCTCATGATCATGGTCATGGTGATATCCTTCGTAGGAATGGGCTTCGGCCTCTTCTTCCTCGGTCACCGGACGTTCTATTTCGTGAATCCAGGCTGCAGAAGTCGCTACTTTTTCGTAGTCAAAACGGTGGGTACCGACAATTTTGTTCAAATCCACCTTCGCATAGTTACATTCGATGATTTCCGCACGGGGCTGGATGTTACGGATGATGCTTCGGATACGGGCCAATTCTTCCGGGCTGACTTCAGAAGCTTTGTTCAGCAGGATGGTAGAACAGAACTCTATCTGCTGAATCAGCAGGTTGGCAATGTCTTCTTCTTCCAGGTCCTTACGGGTCAGTTCTTTGCCACAGTCAAATTCGCTTTGCAGGCGAAGAGCATCGACTACGGTCACGATGTTGTCAAGGCGGCAGGTTCCGTATTTGGTATAGGCTCCACCCAGTTGTGGAATGGAACAGATGGTACGGGCGATAGGCTCCGGTTCACAGACCCCGCTGGCTTCAATGACGATGTAGTCGAAACGTTGCATTTTCATCAGTTCAAAAATCTGTTCGATGAGGTCAGTGCGGAGGGTACAGCAGATGCAACCGTTCTGCAGGGCGACCAGACTGTCTTCTTTCTGGCCCACGATACCGCCTTTCTGAATCAGTTCTGCATCGATGTTGACTTCACCGATGTCGTTCACGATGACGGCAAACTTGATTCTTTCACGGTTGCTCAGCAAGTAATTCAATAAAGTGGTTTTCCCGCTTCCCAGATAGCCGGTGAGCAGGAGTATAGGCATGTCTTTTGTTTTCATCTTAATGTTCTGTTTTTTTACGTGCCTGCAAAGGTAGTGTTTTTCTGCATATGGTGTCACTTCTTTTCCGCAGAACACACGTTTAACTTTCGTTATAGCTCGGTGTCACATACGTGACAAAGTTTCTGGAGTGTGTGGGCTATCTTTGCACCCGTAATCAATAAAAAAGAAAAGAATATGGAAACGAAAGATTGGAAATATACGAGTGTGGGACAAATTGTAGCCGATGACTTTGCTGCAGCGAAAGTGTTTAAGAAATATGGCATCGACTTCTGCTGTCATGGCGAAGTGACGCTGGAAAAGGCTTGTGCCAATTTGAACTTGTCGGTGGAAGAAGTGAAGCAGGCATTGACGCGTCAGGAAGAGGCTGGGAACGGACGGATTCCGTTTGCTTCATGGCCGCTTGACTTGCTGATGGATTACATCCTGAAGATACATCACCGTGGTATCCGTGCCAATGGACCGGAGTTGTTGGCCTTGCTGGAAAAGGTGGAACGTGTGCATGGGGAAGCACATCCGGAGCTGCACGAACTGAAAGCGTTGGTGAGTGAGTCGCTGGAAGATTTGGAGATGCACTTGCAGAAAGAGGAAAATGTGTTGTTCCCGTATCTCTATGAGCTGTATGCGGCGAAGGAACAGGGACAGCGTATGGCCCCGATGCACTGTGGTACGATTTCCAATCCTATCCGGGTGATGAAGATGGAGCACGAAGGAGAGGGGAACCGCTACTTGCACATCATTCAGTTGACGAATCATTTCTCCGTGCCTCAGGATGGCTGTGGCAGCTACCGTCTGCTGATGCAAGAACTGGAGGCGTTTGTGGATGCCTTGTTCGAGCATATTCACCTGGAAAACAATCTGCTTTTCCCACGCTTTGAGGAGATTGAACAAGAAATTGTATGTTAATATTTTGATATTGGAAAGAATGGATAATGGTGTGGCGCATGCTGGGAGGTATGCGCCATATTTTTTGTAAGCGGAGGTCTGTTTTTTTGACTGAAATACATATCTTTGAAGAAATAAGAAAAAAATGACCGTTATGCAGAGACAAATTTTGGGGGCAGTCTTATTGCTCCTGTTAAGTATGCCTGTATGGGCACAACAAGTGAAAGTTAGTTATGAGTACCCGGCAGATTCCCTTTCTGTACCTTTGCAGGAATATTTCCAGATGCAAGGTGTGCAACATTTGAGACTGATAATCCGGGGCGAGTTTAATGGAAAACGTGCTACCTTGCAAAAGGTATCTTGTCAGAAAGGTGCATTCACAGAGCGTGAACTATTACCCGATTTCCTTCATTTTATATTGGTAGACAGTGTAGAGACACTTGACTTTATGGCTGTACCTTACAAGGACGATAGTCTACGTGTCACTTGTTTCCATTTGACTGAAAACAATATGCCGTTGTTTACGGATACTGTACGTATAGATAAATATAAGATTCTAATGGAGACGTATACACCTGGCGATGGTCCCGAAACCCCTATTATGAGTTATACTTCCGGTATTCCCATTGAGGGAGGTTTTTACTTTTGTGGTTTGCGTAGCTCCGGAGTAGAGCCACGCAAATGGTATGAGAAGTATGGTATTGACGATTATGTGTATTATACTATTCGGTTGGAGGAGGATAAGTCCTCTGAAGGACCGATTCACGTCAGAATAACGAAGGGTAACTAGTCTTACTTCTCAGAAATCAATAATCTATCTTATCCAAAATCCCCGCCAGGTAGGCAATGGTCACTCCGTAGTTGGTCATGGGAACCTGCTGGGTGCGTGCCCGGTCGATGCGGTTCAGCACATACTTGCGGTTGAACATGCAGGCCCCGCAATGGATAATCAGGTCGTACGGGGTCAGGTCTTCCGGGAAGTCCGTGCCCGATACGATGTCGATCTGCAGGCTTTCGCCGATGCGCTTGCGGAGCATGTTCGGAATTTTCACTCGCCCGATGTCTTCCGCCAGCGGCGCATGTGTACATGCCTCTGCAATCAGTACCCGTGATTCCGGTGTCAGCCGAGCAATGGCATTGGCTCCTTCCAGGTAGTAGTCGATGTCGCCTTTGTACTGTGCAAAGAGGACGGAGAAGGAGGTAAGCCGGCTCTCGGCTGGTTTCTTGTCATACACCGTGCGGAATACTTGTGAGTCGGTAATAATCAGCTTCGGCGGACGGGCCAGAGCGTCCAGCATGGCATCAATCTTGTCGGTGGTACAGCTCATCACCAGGCATTTGTGGTCCAGCAGTTCCCGGATGGTTTGTACTTGCGGCAGGATGAGGCGGCCTTTGGGGGCCTGGATGTCCTGCGGCATGACCAGCATGACGGTGTCGTTTTCTTCCACCAGCCGGCCTACGATGCCTTGTGCCATGGTTTCATCCGGCAGCTTGTGCCGGAGGCTGCGCAGAATGTCGTCCAGCCCTTGTCCGGTGAGGGTGCTCACCAGCAGGGGTACCTGTCCGCATTGTTTTTCAATGCGGCGCATGGTCTGCTCAGCATCGGATAATTGGTCACACTTGTTCAATATCCAGATAATGGGTACATTCTTTTCCTTCAACAGGTGCTGCCAGTGCAGCTCTTCGTTCAAATGGTCGTCGGTACAGACCATCAGGGCGATGTCTGTCTTTTCCAGCGCACGCTGTGTCTGGCGGATGCGAAGTTCGCCCAGTTCGCCTTCGTCGTCAAATCCGGCCGTATCAATGAACACGCAAGGACCGAGGCCATGGATTTCCATGGCCTTGAAAACCGGGTCGGTGGTCGTGCCGGGGATTTCCGACACGAGGGCCGTGTCCTGATGCGTCAGGGCATTGATCAGCGATGACTTTCCGGCATTGCGTTTGCCAAACAGACCGATGTGCAGTCGGTTGGCACGGGGAGTATCGTTCATACGTTTAATCAGTCTTTAAGTCCTACATTTAGAAACGGAAGTCGCGCTTCCCTTCGGCAATTCGTTCCAGATTCTCCAACGCTCTTTTGCGGATGGCGGGATTGGGAATCTCTTCCATCTGCTTGCGGATCATGTCTTCTGCCAGACGGCGTGTTTCCGGTGAGGCATAGTCATAAAGGTATTCCTGAAGCGTCATCAGGGCATTGGGCGCACAGCAGTTGGCAATTTGTCCGGTCTTGACCAGCGACATGAAGCGGTCGCCCGTACGTCCTTCGCGGTAGCAGGCCGTACAGAAGCTGGGGATATAGCCCAGTTTCAGCAGCCAGGCCACGATTTCATCCAGGCTGCGGTGGTCGCTCACGTCGAACTGGGCCGAGTTTTCTTCCGGCAGTTCTTCGGTGGCATAGCCTCCCACGCTGGTGCGTGAACCACCGCTGATCTGTGACACGCCGAGGGCCAGCACTTTTTCGCGCGAACGCTGCGATTCACGGGTAGAGATAATCATACCGGTGTAAGGCACGCTGATACGGATCACAGCGACAATCTTCTGGAATATCTCGTCGGAGATGGCGTTTTCGAAAGTAGAAGCATCGATGTCGTCGGCCGAGCAGATACGCGGTACACTGATGGTGTGCGGGCCTACACCGTAAGTCGCTTCCAGGTGTTCGGCATGCATCAATAGTCCCACGAAGTCGTAGCGGTAAGTGTTCAGGCCGAACAATACGCCGATGCCCACGTCATCAATACCTCCCTGCATGGCGCGGTCCATGGCCTCCGTATGGTAGGCATAGTTGCTCTTCGGACCTCTGGGGTGAAGTTTCTCGTAGTTCTCCTTGTGGTAGGTTTCCTGAAACAGGATATAGGTGCCGATACCGGCTTCCTTCAGACGGCGGTAGTTTTCTACCGTAGTGGCAGCAATGTTCACGTTCACCCGTCGGATGGCGCCGTTCTTGTGTTTGATGCTGTAGATGGTCTGGATGGACTCCAGGATGTATTCAAGCGGGTTGTGGATAGGGTCTTCGCCGGCTTCCAGTGCCAGACGTTTGTGTCCCATGTCCTGCAGGGCGATGACCTCGCGGCGGATGTCCTCCTGTGTCAGTTTCTTGCGGGCGATGGTCTTGTTCTTTGCGTGGTAGGGGCAGTAGGTACAGCTGTTCACGCAATAGTTCGACAAGTACAGTGGGGCGAACATCACGATGCGGTTGCCGTAGAATTTCTGCTTGATTTCACGGGCCAGATGGTAGATTTCCTCCACCAGTTCCGGGTCGTTGCATTCCAAGAGTACGGCGGCCTCGCGGTGGGAGAGTCCCTTGCACAGCCGGGCCTTTTCAATGATGGAACGTATCAGTTCCTTGTCCTGGCTCTTGCTTTGGGCATATGCCAGGGTATCCAGAATTTCTTCGTGGCAGATAAATTCCTCTGCCTTTTGAGAATCAATCTTGTACATAGTTGCAATGTAAGTTATAACGTCTTGCCGGGATAGTCTCCGCGGCTTTTATCTATTTCATATCCGATGGCTGCCAGCCGTTGTGCCAGCAGGCGCAATCCTTCGGCGGCTTCCGAACCCATGGAGGCTTTGTGGTCGTACAAGGCATATTTCTTCCGTTGTTCCACCGGCGAAAGGTTGGGCATCACCACGTTACCGCCTGCCAGTATACCTTTCTCCCGTCCGTCGGGAGTGAGGCTGGCCAATGCGGTGGTCGAGGGAATCAGTGCCTGCGGGTGCATCAGCCGGAAAATGGAGAGCAACGTCAGGGTCTGTGTCAGACTTCCGGGCTGACAGGAAGCGAATGGAGTGTCATGATGTGGCAGGAAAGGTCCGATGCCAATCATTTGAGGGCGGAACTGCTCAATGAAGAGAATGTCTTCCACCAGGTTGTCGACGGTTTGTCCCGGGCTTCCCACCATGATGCCGGTACCCGTCTGGAATCCGATGCGTTTCAGGTCGTCCAGACATCGCAGGCGGTTGGACAATGACATGCTGTCGGGGTGCAGCCGGCGATAATGGGCTTCGTTGTGCGTTTCGTGACGCAGCAGGTAGCGGTTGGCTCCCGCTTGAAAAAAACGTTCATAGGAAACAGTGGGGCGTTCACCGAGTGAAAGGGTGATGGCTACATCGGGAAATTCTGTTCGGATAGCGGTCACTATTGAGGTGACCCGTTCATCGGTCATATAGTTGTCTTCGCCTCCTTGCAGTACGAAGGTGCGGAATCCCAGTTCATATCCGTGCCGGCAGCAGGCCAGAATGGTCTCCTTGTCCAGTCGGTAGCGTTCCAGGTGGCGGTTGCTTCTTCGGATGCCACAATACAGGCAATCGTTATGACAGCAGTTGCCTACTTCGATGAGGCCACGGATGTAGATTTTATTGCCAAAATGGCTTTGAGCCACCTCTCGTGCCTTTTGCATGAGAAAGTCGAGGTCTTCCCCCCGGCACTCCAGCAGAAGGGTACGCAATTCACCGGGAGCCAGTGTCTGCTCCCGGTAAAGGCGTTCTATCAATTCTTTCATGGATTATTCTTCCTGATGGCTGTTTTCGTACTTGAGGGTACGTTTCAGCAAATCCTGGTTTAACTGGCGTTTGCCGGCTACCGGATCGTTGTGTGCGCTCGGGCCGGTCACGCATCCACCTTCGCAGGCCATCATTTCAATGAATTGTGCATCTACCTTACCCGTCTTGGCATACGCACGGAGCACACCGATATTTTTCTTTGTGAAGTCAGAGAACTGCATGATCTTGATGCCATTGGCTTTCGGACCCAGGTAAGCTTTTACTGCTCCAGCTACACCGCCAGCCTGTGCGAATCCGTGCGCCTCGCAGACTGATTCGTAGGCTACCTTGTACGGATTGGCTTTTTCCAGTTCGATGCCCAATCCGCGGAACATCGGGTGGAGTTCTTCGAAGGTCAGCACATAGTCCACACATTCGTCGCGCTGTGCCTCTTTTCGTTTGGCGATACACGGGCCGATGAAGACTACCTTGGCATTCGGGTATTTCTGTTTGGCGATGCGGGCTGCGTAATACATCGGAGAACCGGTGCTGGATACATAAGGCTTCATGGCCGGAATATGCTTGTTGACCAGCTCGATGTACGATGGACAGCAGGAAGTGGTCATGAATTTCTGTCCTTCTTCCAGTTTTTCCAACAGCTCGTGTGCCTCGTTGCTGGTGGTATGCATGGCACCTTCAGCCACTTCAATTACATCGGCAAAACCGATTTCTTTCAATGCCCCGTACACTTGGTCGATGGTGGCATCGAACTGTCCCAATACCGAGGGAGCCGGAATGGCAATCACCTGTTCTCCCTTGCGGATGGCTTCCAGCACGTCGAACACTTGGGAAATTTCGAAAATAGCACCAAACGGGCAGGCATTCAGACACTTGCCACAGTAGATACACTTGCTTTCGTCGATGTGCTCAATGTAGTGTTCGTCCTTGCTGATGGCTTTTACCGGACAAGCTTCTTCACACGGTACCGGAATGTAGACGATAGCGTGATACGGACAGCTCTTGTGGCAAATACCGCAGCTGATACACTTGTCGTGGTCAATGCGTGCCTGACCGGTTTTCTTGTCGAAATGCACGGCACCTTTCGGACAGTTCATGTAGCAGCTTCTGGCTACACAGCCTCGGCAAAGGTTACTTACCTCGTAGTTTACCTGCACGCAGGAAGAACAAGCCTCGTCGATGACACAGAGAATATTTTCCTTGATTCTCTCTTTGCGGGCCAGTGTCTTGCGGGCATATTCAGAAAGGGGAGTCAGCTCGTCCGTTTCGTCGGTCATATCCCAACCCAGCAACGGGAGCAGCTTATATTTAGTAACGGCACGTTCCTTGTGGATACAGCAACGTCCCACCGGCTGTGAACGGCGCGGGCTGATTTCCAAAGGAATGCGGTCGATTTTCTCTACTAATTGATTTTCTTTCCATAAAGCAACCAGGTTTTCCAGCAGTTTGTGCCGGACAATCATTACGTTGTTTGTAAAAGCCATAATTGAGTAAAAGGTTTGTTAGTGTTATAGTTATCCTAAATTGTATATACGAAGATAAGTGTGGCAGTTATTTTTCCGTTTGTCCTTCTGCCGCTCTCAGAATCAGGGTTGTGGCACCGAGGGTGATGACGGCCCCGTCTTCAATGCGGACGCGCTCTTTCGGACCCAGTATTTCGTTCATCAGAAAAGTACCCGTGATGCTGTCGTTATCGCGGAGTGTATAAATGATTTTTCCTTGTTTGTCTTTTTTGACGTTGATGTAGCAATGACGGCGGTCCAGACTCGGGTCGTTACTTTCGATGGGAATGTCAATGTCGTTTCCCTTGCATCGGCGTCCGATGAGGTTGTCGCCTTCGTGCAGCGGCAGTACCTGTTTGTAGGCAAACACGTTTTCCACGGCCAATACGTTGCCGAAGTCTTGCACGCCTTCCTTTTCATCCACCACCTCTTCCTTGCGGTTGGCTGCGTTCAGTTTGGACTTGCCGATACGGATGCTGAACTGTTTTTTGCAGTTGTCACAAATAAAGACGAGTGACTGTCCTTCTTTATATTTTGTTTCATCAAACTGGATGAAATTGTCACATTTGGGGCATCTTACTCTTTTCATCTGTCTTTATAAAGCATATTTATTTTGAAGTGAAGACCCAGGCACTCTTGAATTCTTCCTGAGTACGCAGCTCCTGTACTTTTTTATAGGCTTCTCCTGAATTGGCATAGCTATCCAGCGCGATGCGGAAACGTCCGTCTGATTCCAGCACCTTGCAGTTCTTGTATCCTTTTTGCTGCAGCTTTTTCAATTCTTTTTGAGCATCGCTGTCCGTGGTCAGACTGGCTACGATGATATAAGCCTTCTTTTTGCTTGTAGCGGTGGCAGGTGCCGGTGCGGGAGCGGCTGCCGGTTTGGTTGCCGGTGCCTTCTTTACAGTTGATTGGGCTTCTTCTTTCTTGACTGCTGGCGCGGCTGCAATCTTTTCTGTCTTGACTGCTACGGGTTTGAGCGTATTGACATTGTTGCGTACGCGTTTCGTCTTTTGTTGTTTTTGGACAATCTTTTGAGAGGTAGACTGCGGGGCCGTGGTCTGTATGCTCGTGGCTACCGACTGGTTACGGATGGCATCGAACATGCTGAATGAGCCGAGAGAAGCATAGTTCGCATCGTCCATGTAGGTATTTTCTACCGGAACAGACAATACGAAGAACAAGCATACGGCGGCTGCAATGGCTACTACGTTGCGTGTGAAATGACGCAGGGAGAAATGCCGTTTTTTCCCACTGTCAGGACGGCTCACTTCCGGAAGTTTGTATTCTTTCGGTTCGTCTGCGGGAAGGGCCTTTAACAAGGGGAGCGTAAAGCTTTCCAGCCCGTATAGTCCCGGCGTAAAAAAAGACGGGGAAGCCGGTTCGAAGGCATAGCCTCCATTCATATTATAATAAATCGTACCTACATGGGGCAGGGTGACCTGTCCTTGCTGGTACAATTGGTCTTTCATATCTGTGACTACCTTTTCAATCCGGCGGGTCGCATCGGGAAAGTCAGTGTTATAGGCCTGCATGTATGACTGGACCAGAAGTCCGTCGTTCATCACCAGCTGCGGATTGAATCCAATGGTGCGGAGGGGCGGTTGGAATTCTCCCGTTTGTGCGGAGATGGCCGCTTGCCGTCTGTGGGCAATAAATCCTCCTAAGCCGGGAACGATGACACAATCGTTTTCCAGCAGTAATACTTCTATGTGTTTTGCCAATTCAATCATATTGCAAAAATAATACATTTTTCTTTTATGTGGGACATCTTTCAGGGAGCATTTTTTCGGTTGGCATTTAATTTTGTTGTATTTTTGCTGTCGGAAAATGTAGAAATCGATTGACGCATGAAAAGAACAGGCTTGATAATGCTTCTAGGGGGTATAGGATGTTTGGCAGGATGTATGTCTCCCCAGCAGAAAGAAGCGGAAAAGCAGGAAGAAGACCAGGAGGCCATGCAGCAGTTGCAGGGCATCTGGTTGGACGACAACACCGAGGCTCCTTTATTTAAAATTCAGGGTGACAGTATTTATTATGCGAGCCAGATTAATGCTCCTATGCTTTTTAGCGTGCGTCATGACACGATGACGATTCACAGTGCCCGTCCTATCTATTATTTCATCGAGGAACGGAAGGCGTACAGCTTACGTTATCGCACCTCGATGGGGGAGGTGGTTAGTCTGCATAAGGCTGAGTCGGACACGTTGTCGTTCGGGACAGTGGTTCCCGTGCGTGAAACGGAAAGCGAAGTGTTCGAGAAAGATTCCGTCATTCTGTATAAGGGCGAGCGTTACAGGGGATATGCCTACATCAATCCTACTAAGAAGCGGGTGACGCTGGTCAGCATTAATGAGGAAGGTCTTCCGGTGGAGAATGTCTACTACGACAATATCATTCATATCTGTGTGTATAAAGGAAAGGAACGATTGTTCTCCAAAGACATCAACAAGGAAATGTTTGCCCGTGTGGTGCCGGCCGATTTCTTGCACACTGCCATTCTGAGCGACATGGATTTTGTGAAGGTGGATGGAAACGGATATCGCTATGTGGCTACGCTCTGTATTCCCGACGGAGCTTCGTGCTACAACGTGCGGCTGGATGTGAGCAAAGAGGGAAATATTGTATTTTCCCGTTGAGCATGAGCTTGAATGGAAAGGGGAAATGTGGTGAATGTTTTAAATGAGGAATAACGGCCTCATTCACTTTAATGGATTGAAAAATCCTTCTGCATGCGGTCTCCTGATAATGGACTCATGCAGGAGGATATTTTTATGCTGTTTTGATCCGTTTGTTCTTTGATAGATTATGCAAATCCTATTCGGCCTGTTCCTTGAGCGAACGGTTGATCTGTTCGATGTAGTCTAGGATTTCTTCCCGTCCGGTCTTCTTTTCAGAAGAAGATACAAAATACGGAGGCAGTTCTTCCCATTGCTCTTTCAGTTTCTCCAAGTAACGGCTGACGTTGCTTTTGGTCTTTCCTGCACTCTGCTTGTCGGCCTTGGTGAAAATCAAGGCAAAGGGGATACCGTTCTCACCCAGCCATTCGATGAACTCCAAGTCGATGCGCTGAGGGTCCAGGCGACTGTCTACCAGTACGAAAAGGCAGGTCAATTGCTCCCGTTCCAGTACATAATATTCAATGAGTTTCTGGATTTTCTCCATCATTTTCTTCCCCCGTTGGGCATAGCCATAACCGGGAAGGTCTACCAGATACCATTCCTTGTTAATGAGAAAATGGTTGATGAGCAAGGTCTTTCCCGGCGTGGACGAAGTCATGGCCAGTTTGGGATTCTTGGTCAGCATGTTGATGAGACTGGATTTCCCCACGTTGGAACGTCCAATGAAGGCATATTCCGGCAGTTGGGTCTGTGGGCACATGTCGGCCCGTGAGTTGCTTACGACAAACTCTGCGCTGGTAATGTCCATAGGTTGAAATTGAGTTGTTTAATGCAAAGGTAATCGTTTTTCTCTTTCCCTGCATACAGCCAAAGGATTTTATCCGTATTTTTGCCTTCCGTAAATAAAGAAAACAAGCATGAATCAACAATATCCTTCCGTTTTATTGGAAAAGGCAGTGGGAGAGTTTGCCAAGCTTCCCGGCATCGGGCGGAAAACGGCCATGCGGCTGGTCCTGCATCTGTTGCGCCAGGACAATGCCACGGTGGAAGCGTTCAGCGGCGCCATTTCCACGTTGAAAAAAGAAGTGAAGTATTGCAAGGTGTGTCATAACATTTCCGATACGGACGTGTGCCGTATCTGTTCTAACCCTTCGCGTGATGCGACCACGGTGTGCGTGGTGGAGAACATACGTGACGTGATGGCGGTGGAGAACACCCAGCAGTATCGCGGGCTGTATCATGTGCTGGGAGGGGTGATTTCACCCATGGACGGCATCGGTCCTTCCGACCTGGAGATAGACAGCTTGGTAGAACGGGTAAAGTCGGGCACTGTTAAGGAGGTGATTCTGGCACTGAGTTCTACCATGGAGGGCGACACGACCAACTTCTATATTTTCCGGAAGCTGGCCGGATATGATGTGAAGATTACAATGATTGCCCGTGGAATTTCCATCGGCGATGAATTGCAATATACGGATGAGGTGACGCTGGGACGCTCTATCGTGAACCGCGTGGCGTTTACCGGAACCCTTTAACTCATAGAAAGAAGTACATGGAAAAGAAAATTAATCGATTGCTCCGCGTGCTGGAGGTGGAATTCGCCCTGTTCTGGATACTGACAGCGGTGTGGTGTGTATTGTATGAAATGGATATCCTGCTTCAGGGAAGCCGGGTAGGGGATGCGCGTGCCGAATACATCTTGCAGACGGTGGGGATTCTGCTGGCAGTGTGCATGATACCGTTGTCGTTGCGTATGTTCAGCTTGTCACTGATGCGACGGGTCCGTGAGTTGTCATTGCCGGAAGCGTTGGTGAGTTATCGCCGCTGGTGTGAAATTCGCCTGGCCCTGTTGCTGGCTCCGGTGCTGTTCAACCTGACGGTGTATTACTCTACGTTCAACCTGACCAGTTTGCTGTGTGTCGGTATGTTGCTGGTGGCCTCGCTCTTCTGTGTGCCGGGCCGCGGCCGACTGATGCGGGAGCTTGATCTGGAAAAAGAAAAGGAGGAACAGTAGGATGGGACTGACAGCCAAGTCATCGCAGGAAACTATCCGTCTGCGGGCACCAGAACCGGAGGATTTGGAGGTGATGCTTTCGCTTGAGAATGAGGCGGAGCTCTGGGAACTGGGTACGGCTACGGGGCCGTATTCTCGTTATCAGATGAAACGCTACATTGCCGAAAATCAGAATGACGTGTTTGTGGATGGTCAGTTGCGGTTGATGATTGTATGTAATGCCGGTGAAGTGGGCGGGATGATTGACCTCTTTTCGTTCGATGCGCGTCATAGCCGTGCAGAAGTGGGACTGGTGGTGCGAAAAGACTTACGAGGAAAAGGAATCGGAAAGATGGCACTCGCATTGCTGGAATCGCATTGCTTCGGGTTGCTCGGCCTTCACCAGTTGTATGCCTATATCCCGGTGGGGAATACGGCAAGCCGGAGATTGTTTGCGGCCGCAGGTTACACAGAATGTGGTATTCTGAAGGATTGGATACGGGTGGGGGATTCGTTTCAGGATGTCTGCTTATGCCAGAAAATCAATTAGTTATGATATTTGTGGACTTTGTTGGAAAGTCGTGTGAAAAACGTCCTTACGTTTGCTCTAAAACGTAAGTGCGTTTGGAGGAAAACGTAAGGACGTTTTATATCAAACGCACTTGCGTTTTGTTTGAAACGCAAAGGCGTTTTGGGAGGGGTGGAAAAAGCCCTCGGAAATCTTGAAAAAACCTCAAAAAAGAAAGGCAACTCATCACATTGGATAAGTTGCCTCTCTTCTTGTCGGGGTAGCGGGATTCGAACCCACGACCCCCTGCTCCCAAAGCAGGTGCGCTAACCGGACTGCGCTACACCCCGAAGTGTCTTTCTCAAAAGCGTTGCAAAGGTAGGGCTTTTTATTTTAATATGCAAATCCGGACACCTCTTTTTTGCGTATTTCAGGGAAAAAACGCCGTAAAAAAGGTGCCCGGAAAGGTCTTAGGGCTTATTTCTGCGGTTTCAGCCAGCGGTCAAGCCAGTTGAAGAAGGTGCGTTGCCAGAGAATTCCGTTCTGTGGTTTCAATACCCAGTGGTTTTCATCCGGGAAAATCAGCAGTTCGGCAGGGATGCCTCTCAGCTTGGCGGCGTTGAAGGCAGCCATTCCTTGTGAAGCCAGGATACGGTAGTCTTTCTCGCCGTGGATGCAGAGAATCGGGGTATCCCATTTGTCTACGAACAGGTGGGGAGAGTTGGCGTAGCTGCGCTGTACGGCCGGGTTGCTCTTGTCCCAGTACGGGCCACCCAGATCCCAGTTGGTGAACCAGAGTTCTTCAGTTTCGAGGTACTGCTGTTCCATGTTGAAGAAACCGTCGTGGGCAATGAAGGCTTTGAAGCGCTTGTTGTGGTGTCCGGCCAGCCAATATACTGAGTAGCCTCCGAAGCTGGCTCCCACACATCCCAGACGGTCTTTGTCCACATAGGGTTCCTTGGCGATGTCATCGATGGCACTCAGGTAGTCGTCCATGCAGTGGCCTCCGTAGTTGGTGCTGATTTCTTCCAGCCATTCCATGCCGAATCCTGGCAGACCGCGGCGGTTGGGGGCAATGATGATGTAGTCGTTGGCGGCCATGATCTGCAGGTTCCAACGGTAGCTCCAGAACTGGCTGACAGGGCTCTGCGGACCTCCTTCACAGAACAGAAGGGTAGGATATTTCTTGTTCGGGTCGAAGTTAATCGGATAAACGACCCATGAGAGCATGTCTTTTCCGTCGACGGTCTTGGTCCAGCGGGGTTCAACCTTACCCAGTTTCAGCTGGCTGAAGATGTGGTCGTTTTCTTTTGTGATACGGGTTACCTCGTTTTTCTTTTTCAGGTTGACCGTAAACAGTTCATCGGCTTCGCTCAGAGAGTGGCGGGTGGTGAGCAGTTGCTTGTCGTTCAGCATGGCTACAGAAGCATAGTCATACATACCGTCGGTGAGCTGTTTTACCTCGCCTTTCAGGTTGGTGCTGTGAATCATGCTGGTGGCATGCCATACGCCGGTGAAGTAGAGGGTCTTGTTGTCAGGTGCCCAGCAGTAGCTGTCCACGCCCGACTGGAAGGCTTCGGTTACATAAGTTTTCTTCCCGCTGGTCAAGTCCATTACACAAAGACGGTTGCGGTCGCTTTCGTATCCGTCGCGTTCCATGCTTTGCCAGGCGATGTTTTTTCCATCGGGAGAGAACTGCGGGTTGGTGTCGTAACCCATGTTCTTGTCGGTGGCATCTTCCTTGCAGAGGTTGCGGGTCTGCTTGGTTTCTACATTATATAAATAGATGTCCGAATCGGTGGATACGGCATAAGCCTGTCCGGTTTTCTTGCGGCAAGTGTAGGCCACAGACTTGGAGTCGGGACTCCATGCAAGCTGTTCGATGCCGCCGAAAGGTTTCATCGGCGATTCGTAGGGTTCACCGGCCAGGATGTCGGTGGCTTCACCTACTTTATTGTCGGTAAAGGAAGCCACGAACGGATGGGGAACGGTTTCTACCCATTCATCCCAGTGCTTGTACATCAGGTCATCGATGACTTTTCCGCTGGCCTTGTCCAGGTCGGGGTATTTGTCGACAGTACGTTCACCGTATTTCACCTGTGAGATGAAAAGCACCTTGGTGCCGTCGGGAGAGAACTTGAATCCGTCGATGCCACCTGCGTAGTCAGAGAGCTGCTGGCGTCCGGTTCCGTCGGGATTCATTTCCCAGATTTGTCCTTTTGTGATGAAAGCCAGTTTGCTTCCGCCTTTGATCCATGCCGGTTCGCCTTCGCTGTCGGTAGAGGTAGTCAGCAGCTTGTTGTCGGAACCGTCAGCATTCATTACGTAGATCACCTGGTGACCTTTGTTCTGCTTTACGCTGTAGTAGGAGACGGTGTAAGCAATTTTTTTCCCGTCGGGAGACACACAGGAACTTCCGATACGTCCCATGGCCCACAAGGTTTCCGGGGTCATCCGTCCGTCTTTCACGGTGATTTCCTGCTTGCCGATGAAAGGCGCGTCGGTTCCTTCTGCCTGAACGGCAGCCATTGGAGCCGAGGCCATCAGTACGGCCGCAGTCATGTTCATTAAATCTGTTTTCTTCATGTTTTTATTTTTAATTTTAGAGTAGAGTCTTTGTGCACGTTTCCGTCGTGCAAAGGTAAGATAATAAATGGAAAAAGAGAAGGCAAAAAGAAAAAGAGCGGAACGAAAGGTTTTCGATTGCCTTTCTGTTCCGCTCTTTCTGCTCCCTTTCAGGATATTTTTATTTCTTCTTGTTCATGTGTTCCTGACGTTCCTTTTGCAAGCGTTCCTGCTCTTTCTGCAGGGCTTCCAGTTTGGCCATCAGTCCGCTGGTTTTCTGCTGTGAAGGTTCCTTCTTGTTGGCTTCCAGCTGGGCGAGCAGCTTCTTTTCGTCGGTCATACGGCGCATAATCCACATGGTAATGATACCAATCAGACCGGAGATGAAGTAGTAGTAGCTCAATCCGGATGCGTAGTCGTTGAAGATGAAGAAGAACATCACCGGCATGATGTACATCATCCATTTCATGGCAGCCATTTGTGGGTTGTTACCCATATCCTGCTGCTTCATCATGATAATCTGGTTCAAGACTGTGGTGATGCTGAATAACAGACAGAATAAGCTCAGGTGGTTACCCAGCAACGGGATGTGGTAGCTCCAGCTAATCAGGTCGTCGTATGCCGAAAGGTCGGTTGCCCACAGGAATCCTTGCTGCCGAAGCTCGATGGCGTTCGGTACGAAGAAGAAGAGGGCCATGAACACCGGCGTCTGCAATAGCATCGGCAGACAGCCTCCCATCGGACTGACATTATACTGTCGGTAGAGGGCCATGGTTTCCTGCTGTTTCTTCAAGGCATCTTCCTGTTTCGGGTATTTGGCATTGATTTTATCCACATACGGTTTCAGGGCGCGCATCTTTGCTGAAGAGATGAAGGACTTCCAAGTGGTAGGAAGTACTAGTACCTTCACAATGATGGTCATGAGCAGGATTACCATACCCATGCTCAATCCCCACCCTGACAACCAGTCGAAGAGGTTGATGGTGAACCAACGGTTGATGAGTCGGATAATCGGCCATCCTAAGTAGACCAAATCTTCCAGTTCCTGGTCTTTGTCCTTAAAGCTCAAATCGTTGCTGGCAAGCAGCGTCTTGAAGTGGTTCGGACCAAAGTAGAACTGCATGTGTGAGGCTTTGGCACCTGTCGGGTCGAAAGTCGTTTTCATGTCTGCAGAGTAGTTCTTCATGTATCCGCTTCCTTTTTCTTCCATCTTGGATTCGAGGGTGGCGTTGTTGAAGTTCTGTTCTGCCATGAAGACACAAGAGAAATACTGGTTTTTGAAGGCTACCCAGTCGAGTGCTTCAGGAACGGTTTCCTGTGCATCCTTTGTTTCGCTCAGGTAATCGAAACTTTCGTCTACCGGCTTGTAGGTTAGCGAAGTGTAACGCTGTTCAAAATTGTAACCTTTTTCCATCTGGCGAGCTCTCTGTTTCCATTCGATGCTCATTGTCTTGGTAGAAGGAGAGAAGAAATTCTGCAAGCCGCTGGCCTGGATGGTAAAGTCTACCATGTAGGAGTTTGGCAGCAAGCGGTAGTTGAAATCCAAGTGTCCTCCGTTAGCCGCATTCAACCGCATGGTGACGGTAGAGTCGGTCACATTGGTTGCTTCGAAATACATCTGGTCGCTGAGAATGTTTTCATTCTTTCCTTCAAAACCGAAGCTTATGGAAGCATCCTTCCCATCAAAAAGGACGAGGGGTTGCTTCTGTTGGTCTTTATACTCTTTCAGTATGGCCTTGCTTACCCGTCCACCTTTGTTGGAGAACGTCAGCTGCACCAAGTCGTTCTCCAATACGGTAAACTGTTCCGTACCTTGTGCAGACTGGAAGAAAAGGGAAGAGCTGTCGGGACGTGCAGCTTCCACAGCTGCTGCGGCTTTTTGCTCCTGTACTTTTTCCTGTTGCTTGATGACCTGCTGGATAGAGTCTTGATAGTGCTGTGCGCGTGCTCTTTCTTCCTGGCTGGGGCGGTTGTAGATACCGAAACCTACAATTACCGCTCCAATCAGGACAAAGCCCACTAACGTGTTTTTGTCCATTTCTGTTTCTTTACAATGTTATTTTTGACTTACTTGTTGATAGCTGCCTTAATGAAGGACAGGAACAACGGATGGGGTTTCAGTACCGTACTGCTGTATTCTGGATGGAACTGAGTACCGATGAACCATTTCAGCGTCGGGATTTCGATGATTTCCACTAAGTCAGATTCCGGATTGATACCTACGCATTTCATGCCGGCCTTTTCGAATTCTTCCTTAAAGTTGTTGTTGAATTCGTAGCGGTGACGATGGCGTTCCTGAATATGTTCACTCTGGTAAGCCTGATAAGTTTTTGAAGTCGGGTCGATGACACATTCGTATGCTCCCAGACGCATGGTACCTCCCATGTTGGTGATGGATTTCTGTTCCTCCATGATGTCGATGACATTGTGCGGAGTCTTTTCGTCCATTTCGCGGCTGTTGGCATCGGCATAACCCAGTACGTCGCGGGCAAATTCGATGGCCATGCACTGCATACCCAGACAGATACCGAAGGTCGGCACATTGTGTGTACGGCAATACTTGATGGCGATGAATTTACCTTCGATACCGCGCTGGCCAAATCCCGGGCAGATGATAACTCCGTCCATGTCTTTCAGCTTTTCTTCAATGTTTTCTTCTGTCAGATTTTCACTGTTGATGAAGTGGATGTCTGCCTTGCGGTCGTTGTAGGTAGCTGCCTGTGAAAGGGCTTCGAGGATGGATTTGTAGGCATCCTGCAAATCGTATTTTCCTACCAAACCAATCTTTACGATTTCAGTAGCATTGTGACGACGGTTCAAGAAGTCTCTCCATGGACCGAGAGTCGGAGTTTCGCCTACCGGAAGTCCCATCTTTTCCAAAATAGTGACATCGAGTTTCTGCTCCTGCATGCGCAAAGGTACTTCGTAGATGGTTGGCATATCCATTGACTGGATCACGGCGCTTTCGTCTACGTTACAGAACAAAGCGACTTTTTTGCGCAGGTTGGTACTCAGTTCGTGTTCGGTACGCAACACCAGAATATCCGGCTGGATACCTACTGACTGAAGTTCCTTTACAGAGTGTTGGGTCGGTTTGGTTTTCAGTTCACCGGCAGCAGCCAGGTAAGGTACATAAGTAAGGTGTACGCACAATGCGTTTTTGCCCAGTTCTCTTTTCAGTTGACGGATACTTTCCAGATAAGGAAGTGATTCGATGTCGCCCACTGTTCCACCGATTTCTGTGATGACAAAGTCGAATTTGTACTTGTTGCCCAATAGTTTGACGTTGCGTTTGATTTCGTCGGTGATGTGAGGGATAATCTGGATGGTCTTGCCCAAATAGTCACCCCGGCGTTCCTTGTCGATTACACTCTTGTAGATACGGCCGGTAGTAATGTTGTTGGCTTTGGTGGTCTGGATACCCAGGAATCGTTCATAGTGTCCCAGGTCGAGGTCGGCTTCGTGTCCGTCTACGGTTACGTAGCATTCTCCGTGTTCATAAGGGTTCAGAGTTCCCGGGTCGATGTTGATATACGGGTCGAACTTCTGGATGGTTACGCTGTAGCCTCTGGCCTGCAGCAACTTACCGATAGATGATGAGATGATTCCTTTTCCCAGTGAAGAGGCTACACCACCTGTTACGAAAATATACTTTGTTTCTGCCACAATATGAATATTTAAAAATTAAATTCCAATAAAAACTGTCCGTCTTCCTTTTTCTTCCAGAAAACGGTTGCGGAGTCACTTGGAACATATTTTCTTCCAAGCGTGAAGAACTACTTCTTCAAAGTTGCAAAATTAGGAAAAAAAGCTGAACCCACCAAAGTAGAAAGGGTAAAACCTTATTTTGGCCAAAATATCCATTCAATATGAGACTACGGTAGAGATATTTTGAACATTGAATATGGGAAATTCGTTTATTATGCAATTAGTCATTGGTAAAATCATATTCTTTTAGAAATAAATCGTACTTTTGCACAAAATTGGAGAATTGAGATAAAAAAATGAAAAGGACAGGTTTATTCATTGTATTATTATGTACGATGTGGGGTGGTTTGTCTGCCCAGCAAATAGAAATTTCTTCAGATACGATAAAAAATAATGAGGTGGACTCACTTCATATAACGACTCCGGTTGTGACCCGTCAGAAAACGACTCAAGGAGTGAAGCAGGTGGCTGCTACTCCTAGAAAGGTCAATCTTCCTCCTGTGGAGGTACAGAAATTCTGGCAGATTATGCAGAATTTTCGCAAGGATTACGATGCGCAGCTGGAACGTTGGGACGACATTTATTTGTTGATTACAGGAATTCGTCCGAATCCGGATTATTATAAGTTATCCATGCCAGCGACGTATTATGAAGCTCCTGTCGAACAGGCGTTCAGCATTTCAGACTGGAAGCCTAAAATACCTTTTATTAAGGACGACACGTTAAAAAAACAATTGCCTCAGGTGAAGGATTTACGCCATACTCAGCAGGTGGACCGGTTTGTGAACCGTCAGTTGCTTTCTTTCTATCTGGAATATCCGAAGTTGGTAAAGCAGAATGAAGATAACTTGGAAGGACTGAAACCTATTTATGGGGAGATGTTGGTGGATGAACCGAAAAAGGAAAACCTGCTCGACATGATGCAGAATGACGAATTACCTAATCGGGTGACTGAAAAAGATTTGTTGGTCATCAAGCCTAATTTCTGGACGCTGGGGGGAAATGGTTACCTGCAATTCTCACAGAATTATATTTCAGATAACTGGTATAAAGGTGGTGAGAGTACTAAATCTTTACTTTCCGGATTTACCTGGCAGGCAAACTATGATGACAAACAACGTATTCAGTTTGAAAATAAAATAGAATGGAAACTGGGCTTTATTACGGCTCCTTCTGACACGGTACATAGTTACAAGGCCAACAACGACTTGCTTCGTTTAAGTTCCAAGTTGGGTTATAAAGCCTTCAGTACTTGGTATTATACGTTGTCTGCGGAGTTCAAAACACAGTTCTTCTCCAATTATGACACGAATTCTGATAACCTGGTATCCGCATTTTTCTCACCGGCAGAACTGAATGTCGGTCTCGGTATGGACTATAAATTTGTGAAAGACGGTGTCTGCAATCTGTCTGTGTTGATTAACCCGATTAACTACACATTGTATAGTGTGGCCAGTGATAGGGTAGACCCGACTAAGTTTAATATTGAGGAAGGACATAAACGGGAAAGCGTGTGGGGTTCCCGTTTGGAATCTACCTTGAAATGGAAAGTCTTTTCCATGCTGATGTGGGAGTCTCGTCTTTCTTATACCACAAACTATGAGAAAGTCTTGGCTGAATGGGAAAACACCTTTACTTTCTCTATTAATAAATACCTTTCTACGAAACTGTTTGTGCATGGCCGTTTCGATGATGGCGTGTCACGCGAAGTAGGCGACAGTTATTTCCAGTTGCAGGAATTGCTTAGCTTTGGTTTAAGTTATACTTGGTGAAATATTTGATATGACTACTTTTTTTCAGATACCGTCGTTTGTAACGATTCTTGATTTTGTGGGGACTTTTGCGTTTGCCATTAGTGGCATACGTCTTGCTTCGGCTAAACGCTTTGACTGGTTCGGAGCCTATGTGGTAGGTCTTGCTACCGCTATTGGTGGAGGAACCATCCGTGACCTTTTACTGGATGTGACTCCTGCGTGGATGACCGACCCTATGTACTTGATATGTACGGCTTTTGCCATGTTTTTTGTCATCCTGTTCGGAAAGTATGTCATTCGCTTGAATAACACTTTCTTTCTATTCGATACCATCGGTTTGGCTCTGTTCACCATTGTCGGGTTCAGTAAGGCTTACGCCTTAGGATATCCTTTTTGGATTGCCATTATTATGGGAAGTATTACGGGGGCGGCCGGCGGAGTGTTGCGTGATATCTTTATCAATGAGATTCCCTTGATATTTCGCAAGGAAATCTATGCCATGGCCTGCGTGATTGGCGGGTTGGTGTATTGGATTTGCCTGATGCTTGACGTGGAGTCAATGCTTTCTCAGATTATCGGAGGGCTTACGGTGTTCGTCACCCGTATCCTTGCGGTGAAATACAAGATTACCCTTCCCATCCTGAAGGGTGATTCCGAAAATCCTTGATGAATTTATTTCTTCTCAGCCTTAGGGAAAGTGGGAACACATTTCATCAGGTACATGATTTTCCGTTGCCGTTTGTACATGTAGGGACTGGGATTGCCCGAATTGAACTTTCGTGGATTAGGAAGACTGGCGGCGATGAGGGCGCATTGTTTGCGGGTCAGTTTGGCTGCAGTGGTGTGGAAGTGAGCTTTGGCTACTGCTTCCGCGCCATAGATGCCGTCTCCCATTTCGATGGAGTTCAGATATACCTCCATAATTCTTTCCTTGTTCCAAATCAGCTCAATCAATACTGTAAAATATACTTCAAATCCTTTTCTTACCCACGAGGAAGATGGCCATAAGAATACATTTTTGGCTGTTTGCTGGCTGATGGTGCTGGCTCCTCTGGCCTTTTTCCGCTTTTTGTTTTCCTCCATAGCTTTGCTGATTTCCTTGAAGTCGAAACCGTTGTGGCTGGCAAAACGGTTGTCTTCCGAGGCAATGACAGCCATGGGTAGGTGGCGTGAAATCTTTTCTTTGGGGACCCAGTGATGTTTCATGACCAGCTTCTCTCCTTTAGTCAGTTGTTCTACGCTGCGGATGACCATCAGTGGAGTAATGTAGACGGGAATAAACCGGAGTGCGATGACAGAAAGAAGGGTAGAGGCAAAAAAGAAAATAACGAGATTGCGAAGGTATTTTAATATTCGTTTTTTGTTCATGTTTGTACTGAATCTTTTATATGAAAATTATGCCGGGTTTGCAAACCCGGCATAATTTTATGGATTGACCCGATAAGAGGGCGTGTAGATTATTGCAGTGTGCCTGCTTCAGCTTGCTGAATCATCTGCTGGCTGGCATACATATATACTTCTACACGGCGGTTCTGTTCACGACCGGCCTCGGTAGAGTTGTCTGCCACCGGATTTTCTTCTCCCATACCGGTTACTGACTTGATCTGGCTGGAAGAAGCTCCACAACCTAACAGATAGCTGGATACGCTCTGTGCGCGTTCCTGTGACAGGTCAAGGTTTTTCTGTTTGCTCTGTTCGGCTGTACTGTTTTTCCATCCGGTATTGTCCGTATATCCGTAGATAGCCACATCCATGTCCTTGTTCTGGTTAAGTACATTGTTGGCAAATTTGCTCAAAGCCGATTTGGCAGAAGAACTCAGTGTGGAGCTGCTCGTGTTAAACAAGATTCCGGAATCAAAAGTTACTTTCACAGCCTGCAATCCGTTGTTGTCGGTCACTTGTTCTACTTGTGCACCTTCAATTTGTTCGGCTTGTGCGGCAGCTTTGTCCATCTTCTTTCCAATCAGTACGCCGGCACCTGCACCTACGGCAGTTCCGACAGCGGCTCCGATGGCGGCACCTTTACCGTGGCCAATGACGCCACCTACTATTGCGCCTAATGCGGCGCCACTACCACCGCCAATCAGTCCGCCTTTGGCTGTGTTGGTCATACCACAACTGCTAAATACCAAGCAAGCGCTCAGTAAGATAGCCATAGAATTCATTGTTTTCATTTTTTCCTTCGTTTAGTTAATATGCAAAAATAGGATAATTTTTCATTGTTTCATTTACACGGTGACGTACGGAAGCAATGACTTCTTCATTGTCCACGTTTGACAAGACTGTCTCAATCATTTCCGCAATTTCATACATCAGGTCTTCTTTTGCTCCACGGGTTGTGATGGCCGGAGTACCCAGACGGATACCGGATGTCTGGAACGCAGAACGAGTGTCAAATGGCACCATGTTCTTGTTCACGGTAATATCGGCAGCTACCAGTGCTTTTTCAGCTACCTTTCCAGTCAGGTCTGGATATTTGGTACGCAAATCTACCAGCATGGAGTGGTTGTCGGTACCACCTGATACGATGGTAAAGCCACGATCCATCAATGCCTGTGCCAATACGCGGGCGTTTTTCTGTACCTGAATTTGGTATTCCTTGTATTCCGGCTGCATGCATTCGTAGAAGGCAACTGCTTTGGCGGCAATTACGTGTTCCAGCGGTCCTCCTTGGATACCCGGGAATACAGCTGAATCCAGCAATTGCGACATCATCTTAATTTCACCCTTCGGCGTTTTCTTTCCCCATGGGTTCGGGAAGTCTTTACCCATCAGGATGATACCTCCACGTGGCCCACGCAGTGTCTTGTGGGTAGTAGAAGTGACGATGTGTGCATATTTTACCGGGTTGTCCAGCAGTCCGGCTGCAATCAGTCCGGCTGGGTGAGACATATCAATCATCAGCAAGGCACCTACCTTGTCGGCGATTTCACGCATCCGTTTGTAGTCCCATTCGCGAGAGTAGGCAGAACCACCTCCGACAATCAATTTCGGATGCTCTCTCAGGGCGATTTCTTCCATCTGGTCATAGTCCACACGTCCTGTTTCCTTGTTCAGGTTGTATTCGCACGGAGTGTATAGGATGCCCGACGTATTGACGGCAGATCCGTGAGACAGGTGACCTCCGTGAGCCAGGTTCAATCCCATGAACTTGTCGCCTGGATTCAGCACAGCCAGAAATACAGCCGCATTGGCCTGTGCGCCGGAGTGGGGCTGTACATTGGCCCATTCTGCACCGAAAATCTGCTTGATACGGTCAATGGCCAGCTGTTCGCTCTGGTCTACTACTTCGCATCCTCCGTAATATCTTTTTCCGGGATATCCTTCGGCATATTTGTTTGTCAGGCAGGAGCCCATGGCCTGCATTACCTGGTCACTTACAAAGTTTTCAGAAGCAATCAGTTCGATACCTTTCAGCTGTCTCTGATGTTCTTTCTCAATGATGTTAAAAATAGAATCGTCTCGTTTCATGATATATTCTTTTAAAATGAAAATTCGCATTAAAAAATAACCCCCACAGAGAAACTCAGAATATTCTTGCGTTGCCGCAGTCGGATTTCTCCTTCGTTATGAGGGGATTCGGTCGTATCTGTATTGTAGGACATGGCCTGAATTGAGTTGTGCAAGCCTATCTCATATCGGAAATCAAAAAAGATGTTTGACACATTGACTGCCAGTCCTACCACTCCGCTGTACTGGAAAGGATATTGTGTCTCCTTTATTTCTTGTTGATGGAATCCAGAGAACTCAGTAGAGCTGTGCCGTTCCCATATCCATGTCACTTTCGGGCCTACAAAGAACGCCATTCCGTATGGATGTACATCTACAAACTTATATCCGTACAACAATGGAATGTCAAAGGTAGTCATTTTTTTCTTTATAAGCGCATTGTCCGACAGGAGTTCCGAATTGGCCAAGGTAAGAGGGATGGACACACTTCCCTGCGTGATGTTGCATGAAAACTCCGGTTGGATAAAGTGATGCTTTTTGATGTTGAACCTGCAGAATACCGCCGCAAAATATCCCACCTTGTAGTTATTCTGTGTCTGTTCCAGTTCTTTTCCGTTGATGGATATCTCGTCTGTGAAGAACATCGAAGAATTGAAGCCTGCTTTCACCCCTAGGTTGAAACGAGGTTGCCTCAGCGTGACCATAGGCGTGGTAGTAGCCTGTGCCTGCAGTTCACACACTGCCAGCACTCCGCTTCCTATGACGGTGAGTAGGACTTCTTTTATCATATCAGGTTCATTTCTTTTTCTCTACCGACCAGCCGAACTTGCCGATTTTCTCTCCCAGCTCATAATATCCGCCGTGGGCATAGACCAGCAAATTGGCACGTGCCAGTTCAAATTTTCCAGTTTCTGTGTTCAGGTATTTCTCATCAGCTTTCACATTGACCACATCGGCTATGAACATGTGGTGCGAACCCAAGGCCACTATTTCCTTCACCCGACATTCAATGCAGAGGGGTGATTCCTCAATGAGAGGAGCCTGCACCATGGAAGCCTTGCCCGGTGTCAGCTTCATCTCCTTGAACTTGTTATAGTCCTTTCCTGAGCGTACGCCACACCAGTCAGTGGCAAAAGCCATGTCTTTGGTCGTCAGATTGATGACGAACTCCATATTCTTTTTCAGAATAGGATAGGAGTGCCGTTCCGGTCTGACCGAGATATAACACATAGGTGGGTTGGTACAGATAGTACCCACCCACGCTACGGTAATGATATTGTATTCCTCTTCACAGCTCCCGCACGTCACTAGGGCAGCCGGAAGCGGATAGATCATCGTTCCTGGTTTCCAGTCCTGCTTCATCGTTTACAGCAGTTTGATGTTGTCCTTCTGCTGTTCCTTCTCGCAGTAATGGCATTTCAACAGGCCCTTTTCCTTGTCAATTACATGGAACCAGGTCTGCATCGGTTCGTTGTTGGTGATGCATTTCGGGTTGTTGCATTTTACGATGCCTTTCAGTTCGTCCGGCATCTCTACTTCTTTCTTTTCCACCACCTCATAGTCGCGGATGATGTTCAGTTTGATTTTTGAAGCCACCACCGACAGTCGGCTGATTTCCTCTTCCGTAAAGAAACGGTCGGCAATTTTGATGATGCCTTTCTTTCCCAGTTTCTTGCTTTCAAAGTTATTACCGATGGTGATGTTGGCATCTTCATTCTGCAGTCCGAGCAGCGATACTACTGTAAACAGCTTGTTGGATGGTATGTGGTCGATAACCGTCCCGTTCTTGAGTGCGGCTACCTGTAATTCTTTCTTTTCATTCATATTTGCTTGAATTGAATTGGTTTCCGGATTATTTTTCAGTATCAGCTTTCACCTCGTCGAGCGTGATGCCCAATACGTCGCAAAGGATGGCCTGACGGGCATAGAGACCGTTCTTGGCCTGTTGGAAATAGTAAGCTTTTGGGTTGTCATCCACATCGTAGGTAATTTCGTTTACGCGAGGCAGTGGGTGGAGAATACGCAGGTTCGGGCGCGTATGTTCCAGCATTTTGTTGTTCAGGATATATACGTCCTTCACTCTTTCATATTCCATCAGGTCTGTGAAACGTTCGCGCTGCACACGCGTCATGTACAAAATATCCGCATCTGTGATGGTTTCTTCCGTAAAGTCCGTATGTTCCACATACTTGATGTGATGTTCTTGGCAGTATAGCTTGTATTCATCCGGCATTTTCAGTTCCTCCGGTGCGATAAAATGGAAAGTAGGGTTGAAATGGCGCATCGCCATCAGCAAGGAATGAACGGTTCTTCCGTATTTCAGGTCGCCTACCAGGTAAATGTTCAGATTTTCCAGTGTACCCTGCGTCTTGTAGATGGAATACAAGTCGAGCATGGTCTGCGACGGATGCTGGTTGGCGCCGTCTCCTGCATTCACAATGGGCACCGGGGCCACTTCACTGGCGTAGCGTGCGGCTCCCTCCAGGTAGTGTCTCATCACGATGATGTCGGCATAATTGCTCACCATCATGATTGTATCTTTCAGCGTTTCTCCCTTGGATGAGCTGGTTACCTTCGGGTCAGTAAATCCGATGACTCTTGCTCCCAGACGGTTGGCTGCCGTTTCAAAACTCAGTCGGGTGCGGGTGGACGGTTCAAAGAACAACGTGGCCACTACTTTTTCGGCCAGCAGGCGGCGGTTAGGTTTCTTTTCGAACTCTCTTGCCATTTCCAGAAGATACAGGATTTTCTCTTTGGAATGTTCGGCGATAGTAACTAAACTTCTATTTTCCATGTTAGCTGTTTTTGATTACTTTTATAATACCGGAGTTCAAAGGTAGGTAAAAAAAATAGAAAATCCACCGTTTTGGAGAGATTTCGGACAACCTTTTCTCATTTCGGAGGATATTGTGGAAAATAAGCCGTTGTTACAAAGATTTTCCGTAAATTTGCGACTTCATAGAAATAACAAACGAATAACTACGCATATGAGAAAGATATTTATATATGTATTGTGGGGATTTGTGCTTCTCTGCATGATTGTGGTGGCGGTGATTTTTACGGCTATTGCAAAGGGTAAGATTGGCTATGTGCCGCCGGTGGAAGAACTGGAGAACCCGAACCTGAAATTTGCCACCCAGATTATTTCCGACGATGGAAAACTGTTGGGCACTTGGTCGCTCAGTAAGGAAAACCGAGTGTATGTAGGCTATGACGACCTGTCTCCCCATCTGGTACATGCCTTGGTGGCTACCGAAGATGTCCGCTTTCAGGACCATTCCGGTATTGATGCCAGGGCGTTCATGCGTGCGGTCATCAAGCGCGGCATCTTCATGCAGAAACATGCCGGTGGTGGTAGTACCATCACCCAGCAGCTGGCCAAGCAGTTCTATTCGCCTACGGCCGACAATGTGATGGAACGTTTGCTTCAGAAACCCATTGAGTGGGTCATCGCTGTCAAGCTGGAACGATATTATACGAAGGAGGAAATTTTGACCATGTATCTCAACAAGTTTGATTTCCTGAACAATGCGGTGGGTATCAAGACGGCTGCCAAGACTTATTTCGGAAAAGACCCCAAGAATTTGAAGATAGAAGAAGCTGCCACTTTGATTGGTATGTGCAAGAATCCTTCTCTTTATAATCCTCGCCGTTTCAACGAACGCTCGCGCGGCCGCCGCAATACGGTACTCGACCAGATGCGCAAGGCCGGATATCTCACGCAGGAGGAATGCGATTCCCTTCAGGCACTTCCTTTGGTTCTGAAATTCCAACCGGTAGACCATAAAGACGGTCTGGCCACTTATTTCCGCGAATACCTGCGTGGTATCATGACCGCCCGCAAGCCTAATCGCGGTGACTACCGCGGTTGGCAAATGCAGAAATATTATGAAGATTCGTTGGCTTGGGAAACCAATCCTCTTTACGGCTGGTGCGCCAAGAACAAGAAGAAAGACGGCACCAACTATAATCTCTACGTCGATGGATTGAAGATTTATACTACCATCAATTCCCACATGCAGCAGTATGCCGAAGAGGCCGTCTATGAGCATGTGGCCAAATACCTGCAGCCCCGTTTTTTCAAGGAAAAGAGAGGGCGCAAGACGGCTCCTTACACCAATCAGCTTACCCCGGAAGAAGTGGAACAGATTTTGAACCGCTCCGTCCATCAGAGCGACCGTTACCGTACCATGAAGGCCGACGGCTGTTCGGAAGCCGAAATCATGAAAGCCTTCAATACCAAGTATGAGATGTCAGTTTTCTCCTGGGAAGGCGAGAAAGATACCATCATGACGCCGCTCGACTCCATCCGCTACTACAAGCACTTCCTGCGGGCCGGTTTCATGTCGATGGACCCCATTACGGGTTACGTCAAGGCCTACGTGGGCGGACCGAACTACAACTACTTCCAGTACGATATGGCCATGGTGGGCCGTCGTCAGGTAGGTTCTACCATCAAGCCCTATCTGTATGCGCTGGCCATGGAAAATGGATTCTCCCCCTGCGATGAAGTCCGCAACGTAGAGCAGACCCTCTTCGACGAGAACGGAAAAGCCTGGTCGCCCCGAAACAGTTCCAAATCGCACTATGGCGAGATGGTGACACTGAAGTGGGGTCTGGCCAACTCCAACAACTGGATTTCGGCCTACCTGATGAGCAAGCTGAGTCCGTACGACTTGGTTCGCCTGATACACTCTTTCGGTGTGTTGAACAAAGACATTCAGCCTACCGTATCTCTCTGTCTGGGCCCGTGTGAAATCTCGGTAGGAGAGATGGTGAGTGCCTACACTGCCTTTGTCAATAAAGGTATCCGTACCGCTCCGCTGTTTGTCACCCGCATTGAAGACAACGACGGCAACGTTGTGGCCACCTTTACGCCGCAGGTCAACGAAGTCATCAGCGAATCCACTTCTTATAAGATGCTGGTCATGCTCCGTGCCGTGATCAACGAAGGAACAGGTGGACGTGTACGCCGTCTGTACGGCATCAAAGCCGATATGGGCGGTAAGACCGGAACTACCAACCGCAACTCCGACGGATGGTTTATGGGCTTTACCCCGTCGCTCGTGTCAGGCTGCTGGGTAGGCGGTGAGGAACGCGACATCCATTTCGATACGATGCGCGACGGACAGGGAGCCTCCATGGCCCTGCCTATCTGGGGCATCTACATGCAGAAAGTCTATGCCGACAAGTCTTTAGGTTATTCTCCCGACGAGACCTTCGACATACCGGGCGATTTTGACCCCTGCAAGGACCGTCTGACCGAAATAGAAGAAGAAAACAACAGCCGTCTGGACGACGTGTTCTTCCAGTAAAAGGCGCGATTTTATTAAAAAGGAAATGCGGAAAATCATGCTGACAAAACAGTGGTTTTCCGCATTTCCTTTTTTGAACTTATATGTGCTTATTGTATCTTCTTGACATAGCCCACCGGAATCTCCACGATGGCATATCCCAGGTGATCGATGCGAATCATCACTTGCGAGTGGCCTCCCAGTTCCACCAGTTCCCCTTGCAGGCCCTTCAGCGGTCCCTTGAAAACCTCCACTTCTTCGCCCGGAGCCAGTGGCTCATTTTGGAACCGCACTGCCTCTTCCGAGTAATCCAGCATGAACATGAACCGTTCCATCTCTTCATCTCGGATAATTGCCGGCCGTTTGCTGGCCGGGTCTATCAAGCAACCCGTTAGTGCCGGGAAGTTCTGCAGCAATCCGATGCGTTCTTTTTCGTCCGTGCGGATGAAAATCAGCATCGGAATCACCACCTGCTTGATTTTCTTTTTCCGGTCGCTCCACTGTCGCACTATCTCCTGTATGGGTAGGAAGTGAGTTATTCCGAGCATTTCAAGTTTCTCGGCTGTTTTCTTTTCATGATGCATTCTTACATAGAATGCGTACCAATGCTGTTTTTTTGGGGTTTCCATTGTGTTGTCTAAAGCTTGATAATAAGGCTTTAATTAATTATATGCTTTGGGCAAACGGAATTCCATTCATGTCTTTTCTGAAGTCCGGTAGCTGAGCATATTTAAGTACAAAGATATGGAAAAAGCCTCTACCTTCAATGCGTGAGCAATCTTTTTCTTTGTAGAATTCGCGATGAATTTTACCCATATTTAGATGAATAGAGGTGCTTTTGAGTGGCTTGAAAAAAACGCTTTTGTGTTTGGACTGAAACGCACTTGCGTTTAAGATAAAACGTCCTTGCGTTTGAAGCAAAATGCACTTGCGTTTAAGATGAAACGTACTTGCGTTTTGGAGTGTCTTCTGAAGTACCTGATTTTCAGCTAAAAAGAGTTAGCGGATTTTATGCTTTTTCATGCTTCGGGAAGAATTGCCGGGAGGAGGGGCCTACTTTTCAGGGTGGACGGGCATGAAAAACACAGAATTTTATGTAAGTTTGCAAGGTAAACACATAGAAAAATATGGAGGATTTTTTATCGACGACAGTCAATGTGACGGCCAACAGGGGGAACAGCCTGATAAACAGGAAAATGATTCTTCGCATCCTGGGGGTCTTGCTTTTCATGGAGGCCATCATGTTTCTGGTCTGTGCAGGGATATCCCTGTGTTATGGAGAGGCGGACTATCTTTATTTTATTTATACGACATTGATTAATATGGTGGTGGGGAGTCTGCTGCTACTGCTTGGAAGAGGGGCGGAAAATCGGGTGACCCGGCGCGACGGGTATTGCATCGTGGCGTTTACGTGGCTGCTGTTTACGGGGTTCGGCATGTTGCCTTTCTATATCAGTGGGAGCATTCCTTCGGTGACGGATGCTTTTTTTGAAACCATGTCGGGCTTTACCACCACAGGGGCGACCATTCTGGACAATATCGAATCGCTTTCGCACGGCATGTTGTTTTGGCGGAGTTTCTCGCAGTGGATTGGGGGACTGGGTATCGTGTTCTTCACGATTGCGGTACTGCCCATCTTCGGGGTGGGAAACCAGGTGCTTTTTTCAGCAGAGGCCACAGGGGTGACGCACGACAAGATTCATCCGAAAATCAGCATCATGGCCAAATGGCTGTGGACGGTGTATCTTATTCTGACGGTAGTGGAAACGGTGTTGCTGCTGCTGGGGGGTATGGACTTGTTTGATGCGGTATGCCATGCGTTTTCTACCACGGCGACGGGAGGGTATTCTACCAAGCAGGACAGTGTGGCATATTGGAACTCTCCTTTTATAGAATATGTGATAGCCATTTTCATGGTACTCTCGGGGGTGAACTTCTCACTGTATTTCATGTGCATGACGGGGCGTGTCAAACATCTGTTCAAGGACGAAGAGTTTCGCCTGTATCTCATCTCCATCGGGGCAGTGACGCTACTGATTACGGGGGCACTTTACTGGCATAACCATTACGGACTGGAAGAGGCTTTCCGCAAGTCATTGTTTCAGGTGGCTTCCGTTCATACCTCGTGTGGATTTGCTACAGATGACTATAATATATGGGCGCCTTTTACGTGGATGTTGCTGATTTACGCCATGGTAGCTGGTGGATGTACTGGGTCTACGGCTGGAGGTATTAAGATTGTACGCTTGTTAGTGGTGTTGCGGAACGTGAAAAACGAGTTTCACCGACTGACACATCCGCGTGCGGTATTGCCGGTGAAGTTGAACCGGATGGCGGCTTCGCAACGAACCATTGCCACGGTGATGACCTTCGTGTTGTTTTATTTTATCTGTATTTTTGTGTGTTGGCTGCTGCTGATGTGCATGGGTATCGGACTGGAGGAGGCGTTCGGCCTTTCGGTGTCCAGTATCGGTAACGTGGGACCGGGATTGGGCGCTTTCGGGCCTGCCTTTTCTTGGAGTGCGCTGCCGGACCTGGCAAAGTGGTTGTTGTCGTTCATGATGCTGATAGGGCGACTGGAATTGTTCGGGGTATTGCTGTTGCTGACACCGAGCTTTTGGGACAGACGATAAAAAAGACAAGCGCCATGGCTGAAAGGCCGTGGCGCTTGTGCGTTATATATAATAAGGTATAGACGGAACTTAATCGATGAAGCGGCGGGTGAGTTGCTCGAATTCATCGATGCGGCGGTCGCGCAGGAAAGGCCACCAGCGGCGTACGTTCTCGCTGCGGTCCATATCAATTTCCACTACCATGTTTTCTTCTTTCAGGTTGCTGGCCTGGGCGATGATTTCGCCTTGCGGACCGGCTACGAAGCTGTTGCCCCAGAACTGGATGCCGTTGGTCTGTCCGGAAGGGTCGGGCTCCAGGCCTACACGGTTCACGGCGATGACGGGCAGGCCGTTGGCTACGGCATGGCCTCGCTGTACGGTGACCCATGCACCGAGCTGACGCATCTTTTCTTCTTGGGTGTCACTGCTTTCCCAGCCGATGGCGGTGGGGTAAATCAGCAGTTCGGCACCTTTCAGGGCCATGATACGGGCGCCTTCAGGGTACCACTGGTCCCAGCAAACCTGTACGCCCAGCTTGCCGATGGAAGTTTCGATGGGTTCAAAGCCCAAGTCGCCGGGAGTGAAGTAGAATTTTTCGTAATAGGCAGGATCGTCGGGAATGTGCATCTTGCGGTATTTGCCGGCAATGCTTCCGTCTGCATCGAACACTACGGCGGTGTTGTGATACAGTCCGGCGGCACGGCGTTCGAACAGGGAAGTAACCAGTACGATGTGGTAAGCCGCAGCTATCTCACTGTAGAAGCCGGTAGAAGGACCTGGGATGGGTTCTGCCAAATCGAACAGGCTGGTGTCTTCTGTCTGACAGAAGTAAGGAGTATTGTGAAGTTCCTGGAGTACGACCAGTTGTGCACCGGCTTGTGCCACGGAGGCAATGTTGCGGTGCAGTTTCTCAAGATTCAGTTTGAGGTCGGGTGTACAGGACTGCTGTACGAGTCCGACACGGATGGTTCTTTTCATGATTCTATGTTGTTTTTTACAGATTCAGGATATTGCATGGTCACACAGTGAAGGGAACCGTGCTGCTGGATGAGGGCACGGCAGTCCACGCCTACAATTTCACGGCCAGGGAAAGCCTCGGCCAACACTTGGGCGGCACGGGCATCGTGCTCTGGCTGGTCGTAGGTAGGATAAAGTACCGCCTCGTTCATAATAAGGAAGTTGGCGTAGGTAGCCGGGAGGCGCTGCCCGTCTTCGTCATAAATGGCATCGGGCATCGGTAGCGGGAGCAGGCGGTAGGGGTCTCCGTTGAGGGTCCGGAAGGTCTTGAGCTGGTCTTCCATGGAGCGGAGGGCGCCGTAGTGCTCGTCGTTCTTGTCCAGGCACTGCACGTAGGTGATGGTATGGTCGGGGCAGAGACGGGCCAACGTATCCACGTGGCTGTCGGTGTCGTCACCAGCCAGATAGCCATAGTCCAGCCAGAGCACCTGCCGCAGGTTGAAGCGTTCCATCAGGTAGGCTTCGATGTCTTTCCGTGAGAGGGTGTCGTTGCGGTTGGGAGCCAGCAGGCAGGGAGAGGTGGTGAGCAGAGTACCTTCGCCGTCACTCTCGATGGAACCGCCCTCGAGCACGAAGTTACGGCAGTTGATGTAGTCGCCGTTGAGCACGCCGGTCTTGAATAGTCGGCTGTTGATGAGGTTGTCTTTGCAGGCGGCAAACTTCATGCCCCAGCCGTTGAAACAGAAATCAAGCAGCAGGGGGTCGGTGTGCCGTTCCAGCAGGGTGATGAATCCGTGGTCGCGGGCCCAGGTGTCGTTGGTAGAACATTCCACGAAGGTAATCCGGTCGCGGTAGGGAAATTCGGCCAGAGCTGCTGGAAACTCAGGAGCCACGAGCAGCAGGGGCTGGCGCTTGGCAATTTCGGTAGCCAGGCGGACAAAGCAGGCTTCCACTTCATCGAGCATGTAGGCCCAGTCTGTATCGGCATGGGGCCAGGTGAGCTGTATGTAGCTCTGCGGGTGCCATTCGGCAGGAAGATAATACGTCTTTTCCATATTCTAGTCTGATTGTTTTTCGTTGGATATTCTTTTCTTTTGAGCAGCTGGAAGATTGGCGTCTTTCTGAATGAATTTTTCGTCGTCGTCCTTCTGTTGCTTGCTGTTGCGCGCTTTCCGGCGGCGGAGGAACCAGTCGACCAGCTCTTTCCAGTTCATGAAGTCTTTCTTGTACATGATACCGATGCCCTGTGTAGTCAGGGTAGACTTGGTGAAGTAGCGGTCGTTGGTCTCGTTGTAGCCCCGCAGACGGAACTCTCCGTTCTTGGTGAGCAGCCAGATGGCTTCGAAGTCGCCTACGAAGTTGGTGTTGCGCAACGTGTTTTCGCGGTAACCGAAGTTGCCGTTGATGATGAGCCGGTTGTTCAGCAGACGGCCGGAAAGGATGGCTTCGGCTTCCACGTCGCTCCAGCCTTTCTCGCCGGTGGTAAGGTTGGTGCCCACGTTCCAGTTCTGGTTGTCGATGACCTGCGAGAGCATGTTGTTCAGCTGTCCGGACAGGGTGCTGAAGGCCAGCGAGCTGGTGGCGTCGGTCTGTCCGGTGTTGTTGGCATAGTCGTAGGTATAGAACTTGCCCACGCCCAGCAGGTAGATGATTTGCGTGTTCATCTGCTCCTCGGTGCTGGTGAGGCTGCGTACCAGTTCGCGGTCTTCCTCGCTCACGGTGGGTAGTTCCAGCCCGAAAGTAAGGTTCGGAGAAGTCAGGTTACCGGTCAGGTTCAGCAGACAGTTCACCCGCACGTTGCCCCGCGAGGAGGAAGCGTCGGCTATCAGGTCGTTGAGGGAGGCGGAGTTGACTGTATAGACGGCTTGTACATTCAGGTTGGCGGCCCTTGGGTCGCCGTTGAAGGAGACGATGCCTCCGGGCTGCAGGGTAAAGTCCTTGCGAATGACGTTCTGCATGCTCATCTTGTAGATTCCCTCGGTGATGTTGTAGTTGCCGAATATCTGGAAATTGCCTTGGTTGAAAAAGTTGATGCGCAGGTTGCCGGTGCCGTAGGCGGAGATGTAGTCGCCGGCTGCCGGATCCATGATGATTTTCATGTTGGCGCGTTCGGCAGGTTCAATCTGCAGGTTGAGATGGATGGCCGTCGGGTTGTCTTCTTCCTCGGAATCATCGGACCGGTTCAGCGGATGGTAGACTTCGGCCTTGACGGCAGCCTGCTGGCGGCGGGGCGTACGGTCTACGAAGGTGACAAAGCCGGAATTGGTGGCTTCGGCGGCAGTGCCCAGCACATAGACAAACTCGGTCTGGTTGTCGGCACGGACCTGTCCGTCCACGTTCAGCTGCCCGTCGCCTCCCTGTAGCCGGACATTGCCGGTGGCATAGATGTGGCCGTAGAAGGGGAAATCGGGAGTCTCACGGTCGGTCTTGTACACCAGCATCCGGTCGGTCTGGAAACGGAAGTTGTAGCTCAGGTTTTTCAGTTTGGTGTGCCGGAGCTCTCCGTTGACCACGCCGGTATGGCCTTCCAGGTCTTGCAGGCGGACGTCCTGAAAATGGAACAGTCCGGAAGAGATATGGACGGAGTCGGCCGACGCGATGAAAGAGGTGTTCAGGATGTTGATTTTGGTCTGCATCCGTGCCTTGACACTTCCTTCCAGATCGAGTTGGGAGAAAGGTCCGAACAGGTGTACGTGGCCGTAGGCTTCTCCCCGTACGGCGGTAAAGATATTTTCAACAAACGGCTGCAGGAAGGCCAGGGGAGTACCGCCGGCCTGGATGTGAAGGTCGAGCCCTTTCAGTTTGGGTGATACATAGCCTGTCACTCCGGTGGTGCAGGTGCTGTCGCGCCGGATGTCGGCATTCAGGCGTACGCCACCTAGTTCCTTGTCCCATGAGGCAAGGATGTCGGCACGGCCCAGCAGTGCCTGGTTCAGCGAGAAGTTCTTCACGTCGAGACGGGCTTCCATGACTGGCTCCTTGAGCACATGGAGCAGGCGGGCTTTTCCGCTGATGCCTCCTTCAAAGCGGACAGCATGAAACTGAATCATGTCCATGAGGTAGAGCAGGTTGATATTCTTTAAGTCTACCAGACAGGAGTCGGACTCCGTTTTCCCCAGCCGTCCGTGGATTTTCAGGTGCTGGTTGCGGTGCTCGAAGAGGAAGTTGTGTATCTCGATACTGTCTTTGGCAATGTCTACGGTAGCCGGATGGATGTGCCAGGTGGTATCGTTCAGAATAACCTGGCTGGGCTGGATGTCCACACGAGTGTGCAGCTCGTGGCGGAGGCTGTCCTGGCGGAAAGAAGCGATGGCATCGACCTTGCCACTGTAGGTCTGAGTGGTGTTGTTTCCCCAGTAGAGGGTGGTGTGCAGCTTGTCGTTCCGTGCACGGGTGAGGAGGGACAGGTTGAACATGGCTCCTTTCTTCATCAGGGTGCTGGCACGGAGCTGGCACTGGAGCTCGTCTGCTTGGTTTTCGCAAAGGATGGTGCCCGACTCGTAGTATTTCCCATCGTAGGTGAACTGGGGCAGGGAGCCGTTGACCTGCATCCGCGAGAGGCTGTCGTTGAGGTAGCCAGACAAGGTGGCGGGCATTTGCAGCTCGAAAGGAATGTGGAGCACCTTGGACAGGAACTCACTGTTTTCCATACGGAACTGGAAGCGGAAACGGTTGTTCAGCTCCTGCACCTTTTTTCCTCTGGTCTTCTTTTCGGCCGGGAAGAGGGAGGGGATATGTTTCTGGATAACCCTTTCGATGCTTTTTAATAAGGTGTGGTAGGCATATTCCCCTTGTACGACTCCCGTCAGGAAAGGAGAGTCGATGCGTATTTCCTTCGCTCCTGCATTTGTAGCCAGCTGAGTGGCATGAATCTGGAGGCGAGGCAGGAAATAGTCCAGTGACGGGTCTCCCGTACGGACGGAGAGGCTGTCGAGGTTGATTTTTCCTTGGATGTCGTCAATGGAATGTCCGGAGAAATCGGCGGTCAGGTTGAGTGCCACGTCGGTATTCTCATATTCTTTCGTGAGATGCAGTTTGTGGGGGCGGAAATTGCGCACTTTCATTTGCAGGTTGAAGTCGGGGACTGCCTGGCGGGTGACGAAACTTCCGTTGACGGTGATTTGTCCGTTGTCGTCGTCGAGTGCCAGGTGGCCGTTGAATCCCCCCGGCTTGAAGTCGCCGTTGAGCACGATGTGCTGGTATTCGTAATGGTTATATTCGAGGGAGGAGATGACTCCTTTCACATGTGATTCCGGCTGGTGGTTGCGGTATTGCAGGCCGTTGAGCTCGAGGTCGAATGAGGTTTTCCCGAGTTCGTCCTTGGCCAGCAGTTTCCCCAGTTCAAATCCTGTGGCTGATACCTTGCCAGAGTAGCTTTTCTGTTGGGTCAGGGTGTCAGTATGCATAGTCATGTTGGCATTGAGCAGACCGGGACGGCTCTGGAGTGAGCCATGCGCCGTGATGCGGGAGGGATAACCCGACACGTCACCCTGAAATTTGAGGAAGCCCAGACGTTGGATAAGGTCGGGGAGGGTGGCTGTATTTCCTTGTAGGTTGTGGAATAGCCAGGAAAAGGCTTTCTCACTGATGTCGGCTTGGGTGATTTTCCCGAAAAAGTAAGGAGGCGTGGATGGAGAGCTGTGGTCGAGCATACCTTCGGCATGTATTTCCAATTCCTTGTGGGGACTTGCCAGATAGAAGTTGCTGCACTGCAGTTGTCTGCCTTTCCCATGGAAGGCCATGTCTACGTGGAGGGAGTCTTGGAAATGCTGCAGGGCTGGCACGAAAGGAGAAAGGTCGGCCGGAGTTACTGAAGCATGCAGACGGCCCATATAGGTCGTCTCGTCATCGGATAGGAAGCGGGGAGAGGCGATATCTCCTCTGGCCACGAGGGTATCGATGTGCAGGCTGGTGGCCGGCAGGTTCAGCGAAAGTTCGTGGAGGTAGACCCCTTCTGGATTGGCGGTGGCTTTCAGGGTAAATCTTTTCAGCCGGAAACCACTCTGTTCGTTGAAGCTCATGCGGCGGATTTGGGCATTGAGCGAGTCCTTACGTAAAGCTTTGAGTGAGATTGTGGCCGACAATTCGCTGATTCCAATGTGGCTAGGATTGAATTTTCGGGGAGTGGAGGCTTCGGAGAGTACGTCGTAGCGCACTTGTCCACGGCGTATCAGCACGGAATTGATACGCAGGTCGAGGTTCTTTTCCTTTTTTGTGGTGTCTTTTGACGCAAACGTGTCAATCAGGAACTGGCAATTGAGCGGGGCATCCGGATTGGGCCGGTTCAGGCGGGCGTCCAGACCGAAAAGCTGGATGCTGTGGATGCGTATCTTCTGCTGAAAAAGGGCAGGGATGTCCAGTTTGACGGAAAAGCGGGAAATGCCCAGCATGTCTTTTCCTTGCCGGTCTTTTATCTGTACGTTCTGAATGACCACGCGGTTGAGCAGGCCTAAATCTACATTGCCGATACGGACTTCTGCCTGGGTGAGCCGGGAAAGCTCACGGGCAGCGTATGTACTGAGGTGGTGCTGGACAGCTGGAAGACTGATCAGGGCTATCAGACCGAAATAGAATGTCAGTACGGAAATGACCGTGATACGTATGATTTGTTTTATGCGCGTGGCTTTGCTCATTCTTAATTAATGCAATGGATAGACAAAAGTACAAAATAACTGGCGAAGAAAAGGCGTTGCAGCCTGGGGATTAGCAGTTTTTAAGGTTTGGCATTAGAGGGACTTTAACTGTACTTTGGGTATTGATTTTCTATTTTTATGCACTATGTTTCAGAAAAATGCAAATAAAAGTAGAATTTATGCGGATGTTTGAAAAAATATTCGGAAATTTGTGCCGTTTTTAGAGCGTATAAATGTATTTGAATTAGATTGACAAAAATGACACAGAAACTGAAAATTCCTTCTCCACTGGTCTCCATGTTGCCGGTGCTGGTCCTGGTGGTCCTGCTTTTCTTTACGATTCGTCTGCTGGGTGCCGATGCCTTGGGCGGTGGAAGCCAGATTTGTCTGCTGCTGACCACAGCTTTGTGTGCGGCCTTGGGTATGGGCTTTTATGGGGTGAGCTGGAAAGACATTGAACATGCCATTGTAAACAATATTGCGGGGGTAAGTTCCGCTTTGATTATCTTGTTGATTATCGGTTCCCTGTCGGCCGCATGGATGCTGGGAGGTGTGGTACCTACTTTAATATATTATGGTGTGCAGATTATTCATCCGAAGTTCTTTCTCGTTTCTTGCTGCGCAATTTGTGCCGTGGTATCGGTCATGACGGGCAGTTCGTGGACGACCATTGCCACCATCGGTATTGCCTTGATGGGTATCGGGAAGGCACAGGGTTTTGAGGAAGGCTGGATTGCCGGAGCAATTGTGTCGGGGGCTTATTTCGGAGACAAGGTTTCTCCACTTTCGGACACGACCATTCTGGCATCTTCGGTGACGGACACACCTTTGTTTACACATATCCGTTACATGATGTACACCACGGTGCCTTCTGTCATGATTGCATTGGCCATTTTCACGGTGGCCGGATTCTCGCACGAGGTGACGGACAGTTTGCAGATGGCGGTGTTTACTGACGGATTGTCTACACGTTTTCATATCACCCTGTGGGTGTTGCTTGTACCGGTGGTGACGGGGATACTGATAGCCCGGAAGGTGCCTTCCATCATTACTCTGTTCGTTTCAACGGGATTGGCCGTGGTATGCATGCTGGTGTTTCAGGCAGACGTGCTGAAAGAGGTAGCCGGCGAAGGGGTAAGTGGTGCCGAAGCATTGTACAAAGGGGTATTGCTGGCCTTGTCGGGCAGTACTTCGGTACAGGCTTCCAGTCCGGAACTGACAGAACTGATTGCCACCCGGGGAATGGGAGGAATGATGGACACGGTGTGGCTGATTCTCTGTGCCATGTGTCTAGGAGGGGCGATGACGGCCTGCGGTATGCTGGGCAGTATTACGCGCATGTTCGTACATTTTACCCATAAGCTGGCCAGTACGGTGACGGCGACCGTGGCTTCCGGTCTGTTTCTGAACCTGGCCACAGCTGACCAGTATATCTCAATTATTCTTACGGGCAATATGTTCAAGGATATTTACAAAAAAAACGGGTATGAGTCACGTCTGCTGAGCCGTACGACGGAAGATGCCGTGACGGTGACCAGTCCGCTGATTCCTTGGAACACGTGCGGCATGACACAGGCTACGATATTGAGTGTACCTACGCTGGTGTATCTGCCATATTGTTTCTTCAACTACCTGAGCCCGCTGATGAGTATTTTCGTGGCGTGCATTGGTTATAAGATTGTGCGTCCGGCGAAAAAGGATAAAGAGTAACTTTCATTAAAACTATAAAAGAATGAACCAGAAACACATTACATTGGCTGCCTGTCTGCTGGCTTTTGGGCTGACGGTGCAGGCACAGAATGGAGGCATCTCTCCGGAAATGCTGAAGAATATTCAGCACAGTTATCAGAATACGGCGGCCGACAAGGCGCTGCGCAATGCCATGGGCGGAACCAGCATCAAACAGCTGGCACTGAACCAAGAGAACCAACAGGCGGTGAATACGGATTTTTCCATCAAAGTGGAATCAAAGGGAATTACCGACCAGCAGTCATCGGGCCGTTGCTGGTTGTTTACGGGACTGAACGTGATGCGTGCCAAGGCTATTGCCAAATATGATTTGCCGGGATTGGAGTTCTCACAAGTGTATTGTTTTTTCTGGGACCAGTTGGAAAAATCGAATCTGTTCCTGCAAGGAGTAATTGAAACGGCTGGAAAGCCGATGAGTGACCAGACGGTGGAATGGTTGTTCAAACATCCGTTGAGCGATGGGGGTACCTTTACTGGGGTAGCCGACATTGTATCGAAATATGGCTTGGTACCCAAGGAGGCTATGCCGGAAACGTACAGCAGTGACCATACCAGCTATATGTCGTCTTTGATTGGATTGAAACTGAAAGAGTTCGGGCTGGAGCTGAGAGATTTGTCGGCAAAGGGAGAAAAAACGTCAGTCATAGAACAACGGAAAGAAGAAATGCTGGGTACGGTCTATCGGATGCTGGTGCTGACACTGGGTGTACCGCCGACTTCGTTCGATTATGTACGTAAGGACAGCAAAGGCAATGTGGTGGAAACGGAGCATTACACACCGATGACTTTTCTGGAGAAATATGGTGACAAGAACCTGCTGACTAATTACGTGATGGTGATGAACGACCCGTCGCGTGAGTATTACAAATGTTATGAGATTGCGTACGACCGTCATTGCTACGACGGCAAAAACTGGACGTACGTAAATCTGCCAGTGGAAGAAATCAAGGAAATGGCTATCGCTTCGCTGAAAGACAGCACCCGGATGTATTTCTCAAGCGATGTGACTCAGATGGACAGCAAGCGTGGATTGCTGGACGTGAATAATTATGATTTTGGCTCGCTGCTGGGAACCACTTTCGGCATGGACAAGAAACAGCGCATCCAGACCTTTGCCAGTATGTCAGCCCATGCTATGACGCTGATGGCTGTGGATCTGGATGAGAACGGAAAGCCGAGAAAATGGATGGTGGAAAACAGCTGGGGACCTTCCGCTGGCTATCAGGGCCATCTGGTTATGACCGACGAATGGTTTAACGAATATATGTTCCGTTTGGTGTTGGAAATGAAGTACGTACCGAAGAAGGTGCTCGACATTTTCAAGCAGAAGCCGATACAGCTTCCGGCATGGGATCCGATGTTCGCAGAAGAAAAATAATCGGTGGGAAGGGAATAATCGGTCGCAGATTTGTTTTATCATCGAAAAATTTTTTTCTTTGTAAAAGATAGAGAGGGCGGGAGATACTTGGCATCTTCACGCCCTTTTTTGACCTTTTAACCTTAAATGAATTTTCTATGGATGAGATGCAGCCGGTTTTCCGTGCTTTTTGTCGTATGTTGTTTTGGGGGTGTTTGGGGGGAGTTTCTCTTCAGGCTCAGGCACAGAATGAAAGTGAGTTGCCCCCTGATTCTATTTATACCATCGGTTACGCCCGTGGAAGTTTAAAGAATATTTCGGGTTCCGTGGAGCAGATTACGGAAAAACAGATGAACAGGGAATTGATTACCAATCCGTTGGAAGCCATTCAGGGACGTGTGTCGGGGCTTACCATCCTGAAGAGTAACAATGGAATGGCAGCCTTGGAATCCGTACGTTTGAGAGGTACGACTTCGTTGACTAGCGGAAACGATCCACTGATTATTGTGGATGGGGTATTGGGTGATTTGACTATGCTGGCTTCGGTTTATCCTGCCGATATAGAGTCCTTTACCATCCTCAAGGATGCTTCGGAGACGGCTCAGTATGGTTCTCGTGGAGCATCGGGGGTAATCAATATTGTCACCAAAAAAGGACAGGCAGGTAAGACCCGTGTCAATTACAATGGCAGTTTTGGCGTCTCGCATGCTTATCGCAGGTTGGATATGTTGTCGGGGGCGGAATATCGCCGTTTAGCGGCAGCGCGCGGGTGGAGCATTCTCGACAAGGGGTTTGATACGGATTTCCAGAAGGCCATCGAACAGACGGGTTTACAACAGAATCATAACATTGCATTTTACGGAGGTGGGGAGGCTTCTAATTATAGAGTGTCCTTAGGCTTTCAAAACCGTGAGGGAGTGATTCAGAATGAGGGAATGAAACTGTTTACGGCCAATATGAATATGTCACAGAAGATGCTTGACGGTCTGATTGACTGTGAACTGGGATTGTTCGGCTCGATGAGGCGGGACCGGACGTTGTTCGACTTGCAGAAAACATTTTATTCGGCGGCTGCGTTTAATCCGACCTTTCCGGATTTTCCTGATCCGGTTACTGGAGGATGGGACCAGATTACTACTGCCAGTCAGATTACGAATCCTCTGGCATGGATGGACGTGGATAATCGGGAAGAAACCTCGTATTTCAGTTCGCATGCCCGTCTGACTTTCCATTTGTTGAAAGATCTGAAACTGGTGCTGTTCGGTTCTTATACTTATAGCACAACCGAAAATGCACAGTTTCTGCCTACTACGGTGTGGGGAAACGGACAGGCATATCGCGGCAGCCGGAAGGCGGAATCTTTATTGGGAAATTTGATGCTGACCTATCAGAAGCGGTTGGGAGCCCATTTTCTGGATGTACTGGCACTGGGAGAGGTGGAAAAAGACCGTTTTCAGGGATTTTATACTACGACGACCAATTTCTCGTCGAATGAGCTGGGCTATCATAGCTTGCAGGGGGGAGCACTACGTCCATGGGAGGGGACTGGTTCTTATTATGAGGAACCACACTTGGTGTCTTTCCTTGGGCGTGTGAATTACACTTATGATGACCGTTATGTGTGGACGGTAAACCTGCGTACGGATGCTTCTTCCAAGTTTGGCCGGAAACATAAATGGGGCGTTTTCCCGTCGGTTTCTGCTGCTTGGAATGTGACGCAGGAAGAGTTTATGAAGCATATCCGGTGGATTGACAATCTGAAACTAAGAGTAGGGTATGGACTGGCCGGTAATCAGGGAGGAATTGATTCGTACACAACCATGGCGCTGGTACGTCCGAATGGAGTAGCTCCGGTAGGTAATTCGCCATTGGTAACGTATGAGAGTCTGAAGAATGTCAATCCGAATCTGAAATGGGAAGTCAAATCCACTTTCAATGCGGGAGTGGATATGGGCTTTTACGGGAATCGTCTTTTGCTTTCGGTGAATTATTATCTTTCTAAAACAAGGGATATGCTATATCAGTATGATGTGAGTGTGCCACCTTTCGCTTATAACAAACTGCTCGCCAATCTGGGTTCCATGCGAAACAGCGGTATGGAGTTTTCCATTGGCCTGACCCCGTTGCGTACCAAGGATATGGAATTGAATATTAATGCGAATGTGACATTCCAGCGCAACAAGCTCCTGTCGCTGAGCGGTATGTATGAAGGGGAATATGTCAGTGCGGCGCAATATACGGTATTGGCAGGTCTGAATGGTGCCGGTCTGCATGGTGGATATAACAATATCGTGTACCAGATTGTGGGGCAGCCGTTGGGAGTGTTCTATTTGCCACATTGCGAGGGACTCGTTTCGGATGGGAACGGGGGGTATGTTTACCAGATAGCCGACCTGAATGGAGGAGGAGTGAACTTGGAGGATGGAGAAGACAGGTATGTGGCTGGGCAGGCTACTCCCAAGACTTTATTGGGTTCGAATATCAGCTTCCGTTACAAGCGTTTCGATGTGTCTCTTCAGATTAATGGGGCATTTGGACACAAGATTTATAACGGAACGGCTCTGACGTATATGAACATGAACAGTCTGCCGGATTACAATGTGTTGGCAGAGGCTCCGGCACGGAATATACGGGACCTGACGGCCACAGATTACTGGCTGGAAAGCGGAAACTATGTGAATTTTGATTATCTGACCGTAGGGTGGAATATTCCGCTTCGTAAGCAGCGTTTCTTGCATGGGGCAAGGCTGGCTCTGACAGTCAATAATCTGGGTACTATTTCCGGGTATTCAGGGTTAACTCCGCTCATCAATTCCACGCTTGTGGACGATACTTTCGGGGTGGATGACAAGCGTACATATCCACTTTCCAGAACTTATATTGTTAGTTTAAGTCTTAACTTCTAACCGATTTATCATGAAAGGAATATATAAATTAATTTTTGTACCCATCTTACTGTTTCTAGGAGCTTCCTGCAGTGCATATCTGGAAGAGGAACCCAAGGACCGGATGGATGAGGAGGCGGCTTATTTCACTTTATCAGACGTACAGCGTAACGGGGTGCTTTCATTGTATAATTATGTGGGAGGTTATGCCGACAGTCAGGGGCTGCAAGGTACTGGACGAGGAGTATATGACCTGAATACTTTTACCACGGATGAGGCAATGATGCCTACTCGCGGAGGGGACTGGTATGACGGGGGATTCTGGCAAGGATTATATCTGCATCGTTGGGGAGTAAATAGCGAGGCTATTTATGCTACTTGGGAGTATCTTTATCGTACGGTGATATTGTGTAACAGTTCGCTGGAAAAAATTCAGGCTTTTGCAACGTTACATCCAGAGGAAAATGTAACTCCCTTAGTGGCGGAGGTGAGGGCGTTGAGAGCCTTGTTTTATTATTATATCATGGATCTTTTCGGGGAGATTCCTCTAATTGAGAAGAGCACTCCTGCACTTGAAGATATTGTTCAGGAAAAACGGTCTAAAGTGTTTGAATTCATTGTGAAAGAACTGATGGAGTCAGAACCTTTTTTGAGTGAGGAACGAAGCAATCAGCCAGGCGTTTATTATGGAAGAGTCACTCGGCCTGTGGTTTGGTTTCTGTTGGCGAAACTGGCTTTGAATGCGGAAGTATATGCTGACGATGACTGGACCGATGGTCAAAGACCGGACGGAAAATCACTAGTCTTCGAGGTGGACGGGCGGCAGCGGAATGCCTGGCAAACCGTATGTGATTATTGCGATAAGATTACGATGGCCGGGTATGAATTGGAGGCGGACTATGCGGCGAATTTTGCGGTATTCAACGAGTCTTCCGCGGAGAATATATTCGTGATTCCCATGAGCAAGACGCTGTACACGAATCAATTTATTTATTTGTTCCGCTCCCGGCATTATAATCATGCAAAGGCTTATGGGTTGGGAGGTGAAAACGGCGCATCGGCAACAAAGGAGGTGTTGGATGCGTTCGGTTACGACACGCCACAGGTGGACACACGTTTTGATGATTGCTATTTTGCCGGACCGGTGAAAGATTTGGAAGGGCATCAGATTATGTTGGACGATGGAGTGACTCCTTTGGTGTATGAGCCTTGGAAAGTGGCCTTGGATGTTTCAAGAATGCCTTGGGAAAAGACTGCTGGAGCGCGGATGAAGAAATATCAAGTGGACCCTACGGCTCTTAAAGATGGAAAGTTGCTGGATAATGATATCGTTCTTTTCCGTTATGCGGATGTGTTGCTCATGCAGAGTGAGGCCAAAGTGCGCAATGGGGAAAACGGGGACATGGAATTGAACCGGGTACGTAGCAGGGCAAGGATGGAAGAAAGACCTGCCACACTTGAAAATTTGTTGAAGGAACGTATGATGGAACTGGCTTGGGAAGGATGGAGGCGTCAGGATATGATTCGTTTTGGCGTTTTTACACGTTCGTATAGCTGTCGTCCCCAGCTTTCTGGAGAGGAAAACGGTTATACTACGGTGTTTCCCATTCCGGAAAGAGTCATTGATATGAATCCTCAGCTGCATCAGCATAAAGGTTATTAGAACAATTTTTTGCTTTCTCTATATGGCAGAATCGTCGTTTTGTCATATCTATTTAATATTTGCCTTTCGATATAAAGAAATATTTCTCTAATTCGAGGGGCAAATATTCTTTTTTCACCTCTTTTTTATTTAATTTTGCACGCAAATATAGAAAACCATTTTTTATAACCTAACATGGCAAATTTAATTAAATTGCGTAAAGGCTTAGACATAAACCTGAAAGGCAAGGCTGCTGCAGAGGTGGTGGCTGTGAAAGAGCCGGGATTCTATTCACTGTGTCCCGATGATTTTACAGGCGTGACTCCGAAGGTAGTCGTGAAGGAACAGGAATATGTCATGGCTGGAGGACCCTTGTTTGTAGACAAGAATCATCCTGAAGTGAAATTTGTTTCGCCGGTAAGTGGCGTAGTGACAAGCGTGGAACGTGGGGCTAGACGTAAGGTGATGAGCATTACCGTACAGGCTGCTACGGAACAGGACTTTGAGGAATTTGGTAAAAAGAGCGTGGCGGCACTTGATGGAACAGCTGTGAAAGACATGTTGTTGAATGCGGGTTTGTTCGCATTTATCCGTCAGCGTCCGTACGACGTGATTGCAGATCCGACGGTTGCACCTCGTGCCATTTTCGTATCTGCTTTCGATACGAATCCGCTGGCTCCTGAGTTTGAATTCGCCCTCGCAGGGGAAGAGGCAAATTTCCAAACAGGATTGGATGCCTTGGCTAAGATTGCCAAGACTTACTTGAGTATTAGTGTAAAACAGAAATCACCGGCTTTGACGCAGGCGAAGAATGTAGAAATCAATGTGTTCGACGGACCTCATCCGGCTGGTAACGTAGGCGTACAAATCAACCATATCGCTCCGGTGAACAAAGGTGAAACCGTGTGGACTATCGACCCGCAGGCTGTGATTTTCATCGGCCGCCTGTTCAATACAGGACGTGTAGACTTTACTCGTACAGTGGCTGTAACCGGTTCTGAAGTGTTGAAACCAGCTTACATGAAACTGAAAGTCGGTGCACTGCTGACGGGGGTGTTTGAAAGCAATGTGACAAAAGATAAGGCTTTACGCTATATCAGCGGTAATGTATTGACCGGAAAGCAGATTACTGCCAACGGTTATTTGGGAGCTTTCCACAGCCAGGTGACAGTGATTCCGGAAGGAAGCGACGTTCACGAAATGCTGGGTTGGATTATGCCGCGTCTGAACGATTTCAGTACCAGTCATTCTTATTTCAGCTGGATGATGGGCAAGAAGAAAGAATATGTATTGGATGCCCGTGTGAAGGGTGGTGAACGTCACATGATCATGTCAAACGAATACGACCATGTACTTCCGATGGACATCTTGCCGGAATACCTGATTAAGGCTATCATTGCAGGCGATATCGACCGTATGGAAGCGCTGGGTATTTATGAGGTGGCTCCGGAAGATTTTGCCTTGTGTGAATTTGTCTGCTCTTCAAAAATGGAATTGCAGCGTATCGTACGTGACGGACTCGATATGCTCCGCCGTGAAATGTGTTAATGCTAACTAAAACTATTATTAATAAATGAACGCGTTAAGAAATTATCTCGATAAGATAAAGCCTAACTTTGAAGAGGGAGGCAAATTTCATGCTTTTCGTTCTGTGTTCGACGGATTTGAAACATTCCTGTTTGTTCCGAACACAACTTCGAAGACAGGTACGCACATCCACGATGCGATTGATAGCAAACGTATCATGTCGTTCGTGGTGATTGCCCTGATACCGGCCCTGCTGTTCGGTATGTATAATGTGGGTTACCAGCATTTCCATGCTACTAATGTAGAAGGTAGCTTTATTGAAATGTTCGGTTATGGTTTCTTGGCTGTACTGCCGAAGATTATTGTTTCATACGTAGTCGGTCTGGGTATCGAATTTATCGTAGCTCAGTGGAAGAAGGAAGAAATTCAGGAAGGTTTCCTGGTTTCCGGTATGTTGATTCCGATGATTGTGCCGGTTGACTGTCCCTTGTGGATGCTGGCCGTGGCAACTGCCTTCTCTGTAATATTTGCCAAGGAAGTATTTGGTGGTACAGGTATGAACATCTTCAACCCTGCGTTGATTACTCGTGCTTTCTTGTTCTTCGCTTATCCGACCAAGATGTCTGGTGATACTGTTTGGGTATCCAGCGACAGTATCTGCGGACTGGGTCATACTGTAGATGGCCTGACTGCCGCTACTGCACTGGGACAGGCTTCTACCGCTACAGACGCCATGGCATATCCTGCATTCTCATGGGACATGGTAACTGGTTTGATTCCGGGTTCCATTGGTGAAACCAGTGTCATCGCCATCGCTATCGGTGCGGTTATCCTGTTGTGGTCTGGCGTAGCAAGCTGGAAGACAATGTTGTCTGTATTTGTAGGGGGTGCCTTCATGGGCTGGATTTTCAATACCATCGGTCCGGACACAGCCATGGCTCACATGCCTTGGTATGAACATTTGTGCCTGGGTGGCTTCTGCTTCGGTGCCGTATTTATGGCTACTGACCCTGTGACTTCTTCACGTACGGAAAACGGTAAGTATTTGTATGGCTTCCTGATCGGTGCCATGGCCATTATTATCCGTGTACTGAATCCGGGTTATCCAGAAGGTATGATGCTGGCTATTCTGCTGATGAACATCTTCGCTCCGCTGATTGACTATGTAATAGTTCAGAATAACATTTCTCGCCGTGCAAAACGTGCTATGTCTAACAAATAAAACCGAAAATACAATGAATACCAATAGTAACTCTTATACTATCATTTATGCTTCGGTAATGGTTGTTATCGTAGCATTTTTGCTGGCTTTCGTCAACTCTTCTTTGCGCGACTTGCAGGGAAAGAACGTAGAGCTGGATACGAAGAAGCAGATTCTTTCTTCACTGGGCATCAAAGGTGTGCAGGATGCGGAAGCTGAATTTGCCAAAGTCGTGAAATCGGATATGGTGGTTGCCGAAGACGGTACACTGACTCCGTATGAAGGCGCTTTCGTGACTTCTTACGAAAAGGATTTCAAGGAAAACGGACGTGCCCACATCTTTGTATGCGAAGTGGACGGACAGACCAAGTATGTGATTCCGGTATACGGTGCCGGTCTTTGGGGTGCTATCTGGGGATATGTAGCCCTGAACGAAGACAAGAACACTGTGTATGGTACATATTTCTCTCATGCATCTGAAACTCCGGGTCTGGGAGCTGAAATCGCAGGGGAACATTTCCAAAGTGAATTCAAGGACAAACATGTAATGGATGGTGACAACGTAGGGCTGGGAGTCGTAAAGAACGGAAAGGTTGAAAATCCGGAATTCCAGGTCGACGGTATCTCTGGCGGTACAATCACTTCAACAGGTGTGAACACGATGCTGAAAGAATGTATGGCACATTATACTAAATTTTTAACATCTAAAGAATAAGGAGGAGAACGATAATGGGAAGTTTATTTTCAACTAAAAACAAAGAAGTATTTTCTGCTCCGATCAGTATGAACAACCCGGTAACCGTACAGGTGTTGGGTATCTGTTCTGCCTTGGCCGTTACCTCCAAACTGGAGCCGGCCATCGTGATGGGTCTTTCTGTAACCATCATTACCGCTTTCTCTAACGTGGTAATCTCTTTGTTGCGTAAGACTGTTCCTAACCGTATCCGTATCATCGTACAGCTGGTGGTAGTGGCTGCCTTGGTAACTATCGTAAGTGAACTGTTGAAGGCTTTTGCCTACGACGTGAGCGTACAGCTGTCTGTTTACGTAGGTTTGATTATTACCAACTGTATCCTGATGGGACGTCTGGAAGCGTTTGCCATGTCAAACGGTCCGTGGGAATCCTGTCTGGACGGTATCGGTAACGGTCTGGGTTATGCCAAGATTCTGGTAATCGTTGCATTCTTCCGTGAATTGCTGGGCTCAGGTACCCTGCTGGGATTCAATATTCTGAACTACGATGCCATCAAGAGTGCCGGTTATGTAAACAACGGTTTGATGTTGATGCCGCCGATGGCTCTGATCATCGTAGCGTGCCTGATTTGGTACCAGCGTGCTAAACACAAAGAACTGCAAGACAAAGAATAATTATTAACCAAAAACGGAAATTAAAAATCCAGAATTATGGAACATTTTTTTAGCTTATTGGTCCGCTCAATCTTTGTGGACAATATGATATTTGCGTTCTTCCTGGGTATGTGTTCATACCTGGCTGTTTCGAAGAACGTGAAGACTGCCCTCGGTCTGGGTATCGCCGTTACATTCGTGTTGGTGGTTACCTTGCCGGTCAACTATCTTCTGCAGACGAAGGTTCTGGCTGCCGATGGCATTCTGGGAATTGACCTGAGCTTCTTGAGCTTTATCCTCTTCATTGCCGTAATCGCGGCTATCGTGCAGCTGGTAGAAATGATAGTAGAACGCTTCAGTCCTTCACTGTATGCGTCACTGGGTATCTTCCTGCCGTTGATTGCTGTAAACTGTGCCATCATGGGTGCTTCTCTGTTCATGCAGCAGCGTATCACGCTGAGCCCGTCTGACCCGAAATACATCGGCGATATCTGGGATTCTATCTCATACGCCTTGGGTTCAGGTCTCGGCTGGATGCTGGCTATCGTAGGTCTGGCTGCCATCCGTGAGAAAATGGCTTACTCTGACGTACCTGCTCCACTGAGAGGACTGGGTATTACTTTCATCACTGTAGGTCTGATGGCAATGGCATTTATGTGTTTCTCTGGTTTGAACATCTAATAGGAAAGGAATAAGACAATGGATATGAATTTTATTTTAGCGAGCATTGGAGTATTCCTGGTGACTATTCTGGTGCTGGTAGTCATCCTGCTGGTAGCAAAGAATTTCCTTGTGGCTTCCGGCAACGTGAAACTGACTATCAACGGCGACAAGGAAATGGAAGTGGAATCCGGTTCTACGTTGCTGAACACACTGGCCGTTAACGGCGTATTCTTGCCGTCGGCTTGTGGTGGTAAGGGTTCTTGCGGACAGTGCAAGTGTCAGGTGATTGAAGGAGGGGGCGAAATCCTGCCTTCTGAAGTGAGCCATTTCAGCCGCAAGCAGCAAAAAGACCATTGGCGTCTGGGCTGCCAAGTGAAAGTGAAAGGTGACCTGTCTATTAAGGTGCCCGAATCTGTAATGGGTGTAAAGGAATACGAATGTACCGTTATCTCCAACAAGAACGTGGCTACTTTCATCAAGGAATTCAAGGTGCAGTTGCCTAAGGGTGCCCACATGGACTTCATTCCGGGTTCATACGCACAGATTAAGATTCCTAAATATGAAATGGATTACAACAAGGATATCGATAAAGACCTTATCGGTAAGGAATACCTGCCTGCATGGGAAAAGTTCGGTTTGTTCAACTTGAAGTGTAAAAACGAAGAAGAAACTATCCGTGCTTACTCTATGGCCAACTATCCGGCTGAAGGCGACGTATTCATGCTGACAGTGCGTATCGCTACTCCGCCGTTCAAACCCGACCGCAGCGGTTTCATGGATGTGATGCCGGGTATCGCTTCTTCTTACATCTTTACTTTGAAACCGGGCGACAAGGTGCTGATGAGTGGTCCTTACGGAGACTTCCATCCGATTTTTGACTCTAAGAAGGAAATGATTTGGGTCGGTGGTGGTGCCGGTATGGCTCCGTTGCGTGCACAGATTATGCACATGACACGTACGTTGAACACAAGAGACCGCGAACTGCACTACTTCTACGGTGCCCGTGCGCTGAATGAAGTGTTCTATCTGCAAGACTTCCTGCAGTTGGAAAAAGACTTCTCGAACTTCCACTTCCACTTGGCACTCGACCGTCCGGATCCGGCAGCCGATGCAGCAGGTGTGAAGTACACTCCGGGATTCGTTCATCAGGTAATGTACAACACTTACTTGAAGGACCACGAGGCTCCGGAAGATATCGAATACTACATGTGTGGTCCTGGTCCGATGTCAAAAGCTGTGGTTAACATGCTGGATAGCCTGGGCGTTGAAAGCTCTTCTATCATGTACGATAACTTCGGTGGATAATCAAGAGATTATAAGTCTTGAAATAAAGAAAGCCTCTGCACACGCAGGGGCTTTTTTTATGACCATAAGGTAGCCATTGTCGGTTGTTTGTAGCCACACGATAGAATGAACTGTCAGAAGTGGGCATTTGGACAAGGTAGGCTTGCCTGTCTTTCTTTTATGAAACCCAATTTGTCAAACAGTATGCAAGTGGTAATAAATATGAGGAGATATAAGTCTATATATTACAAAAATGTGAAGAATTTGTTCATTTTGCTATCTGTTTCTTGATATACGTCAATAAATGATAGGGTAAAAGCAATTTTTTTATTGGTTTATTTTCATGTTGTTCAACATGTTCTTATATTTGCAGTGGTAAAAAGAAATAGCTCGAGCTAAACTAGATTATTAAAAGGTAACAAAGTTTTTTAGGTAAAAGATTTTAAAGGTATGAAAAGATTAGGATTAACATTGGTAGCTGCATTGGCATTTTCAGTTTCTATGTTTGCAGAAGGTGTAAACGAAAATAACAACGCACAGAAGTGGAACGGTTCAATCAACAAGTCTAAACTGACTCAGTATTTGAACTTGTCATCTACTCAGCACGAAAAGGTGGCTGATATTTGCGACTACTTTGAACAGGAAATGACTCGTGCCAACGCTTCAAAGACTGAAAACAAGGAAAAAGTCCGTAAGGCAGTCTATGGTAACTTGAAGCTGATGAAACAGACGCTGGACGAAAAGCAGTATTCAAATTACGTACGTCTGATGGCCATGACACTGCGCAATAAAGGTATCGACTTGAACGAAGCAAAATAAAGAAATATTTTTGACCTTTTCCTACCCCGAAGACTAGCAGAAGTTCTTCGGGGTTTTTTGTTTCCTTGCGTATCCTTCCCCAAGAACGGCTTTTCTAATATGTGTTTCCTAAGCTGTTGTGCTTCTGTGGGTTAGTGAAGGAGCGGCAGGTGGAATAGTGGCTGAGAAAAAACGCCAGTGCGTTTGACTCAAAACGCCAGTACGTTTCAGATAAAACGCACTGGCGTTTAAAGTAAAACGTAAGTAACGTGAGTTCGAAATAGTAATAAATATATTTCAATGATAATTAGAAACATAGC
>URYL01000010.1 GCA_900552075.1 uncultured Bacteroides sp.
CTCTTCTGCCATGTTTTTATAAACCGGAATGTTAAAACAAAAATATTTTCTTACGAACTTTTTTATTTTATCGGCTGAAAAACAGCCGATAAAATCGTCGTGGCGGAAAATAGAATGGTTACGGATATTGCAGCACTTCAAAATAGCTGCGAAGAGATTTTGTGAAAAAGAAAGTGAACTTTATCGCTCTGAATTGTTTGGAGTAACAGATGGCAAAGCAATTGGTACGTTTGTTGAGCATTTATTTCAGGAATATTTAAAACAACGGTATGAAATGAGTGTTGGAAGTTCTGCTAATGGGCTTGATTTGCCATCTGTAAATACTGATATTAAAGTTACTTCTATCAAACAACCACAATCAAGTTGTCCTTTTAGCGACAGTAAACAAAAAATTTATGGACTAGGCTATAACCTTATTGTGTTTGTTTACCAGAAGCTTGATGATATTAAAAGCAAGAAGGGATGTTTAAACTTTCTTTCTTGTTCTTTTGTGGAAGCATCTCGGACAGCAGATTATCAAACAACAACTGGTATTCTCAGCATTATTAATAATAATGGTAATGCGGATGATATATTTGCGTTTTTGATGGATCATAAAATTCCCTCTGCTGAAGTTTCATTGATGAACTTGGCAAAAGATATACTTAAAAATCCTCCTCAAGTTGGATATTTAACAATTTCCAATGCATTGCAATGGAGGTTACAATATAGCAGAATTGTAAATTTGTCAGACACAGTTGATGGCATAACTCAAATTATAAAGTATTCAGATAAGGAAAACTAAAATATGCATATGTCATTGCACACTGCAGACTCTTCGGTCATCAAGGAAAATATAGCTCGCGAAAATTATGGCGATTGGCAAACCAGTTATGAGTTTGCTAAAAGTGTATGTTTATATTTAAAAGATAGAGGCATCACTCCTGATGTGATTGTGGAGCCCACTTGTGGAATCGGGAATTTTATTATTGCGGCTATTGATGTATTTGATACAATCAAAAAAGTATATGGAATAGAACTCTCTCAAGATTATATTTGCCAAACAGAACAAAAAATTCAAAGATATATAAAAAATAATCGTATTACTTATTGCAAGTTGTATAATACGAGTGTTTTTGGCTTTGACTTTAAGAGTATAATTAATGAAAATCAAAATAAATGTATTTTGGTTTTAGGAAATCCTCCGTGGGTTACAAATAGTAATTTGGGGAAAAACGATGGAACGAATTTACCCCTAAAAGGAAATATTGATAAAGTCAAAGGGATAGAAGCTATAACAGGAAAAGGAAATTTTGATATTGCGGAGAGTATTTGTAATTTAATAATTGATGCCTTTTCTCATCATCAGAATACTCATATGGCATTGCTTGTGAAGAATTCTGTTATTAAGAATATTCTATATAGGCAACATGCTTATCCGCGTCGTATACAGGATATTAGGCAACTTAGTTTTGATGCGAAAAAGGAGTTTAAAGTTTCTGTCGCAGCATCTTTATTGGAATGTCATATCGGAGGAGGCTGTCAAAATCAATGTACATCTTATAATTTTTATACGAAACAAATTTCTCATATATTTGGATGGGTAAATGATTCATTTGTATCAAATGTTCAAGGTTATGAAGAAATACATTTTCTAGATGGAAAGTCTCCATTGATATGGCGATCTGGTATAAAACATGATTGCTCGAAAATAATGGAACTGACGCAGATTGGAACAATGTATGTTAACGGGCTAAAAGAGATTGTTGATGTAGATGCCATAACTGTTTTCCCTTTGTTAAAAAGTTCAGATATTGGCAAAGGAATGAAGAAAGTAAGAAAATATTTAATATTGCCACAAACAAATGCTTCGGAGGACACTGCTATTCTAAAAGTCAAAGCACCTAAAACATACTTGTATTTGCTATCACATGCGACCTTTCTTGATAAGAGAAAGAGTGTTATATATAAAAATAAACCAAGATTTAGTGTTTTTGGGTTAGGCGATTATTCATTTGCTCCTTATAAGGTAGTAATTTCTGCTTTATATTCAGATTTGGTTTTTTCTTTAATAGAACCTATAGCAGGTAAACCTGTAATGGTTGATGATACATGCTATCTACTAGGATTTAATAAACTGGAATATGCTAAACTTACTCTTTTTATTTTGCAAAGTGATATTCTTAAGCGTTTTATACGGAATATATGTTTTATGGATGCAAAACGTGTAGTGAGTAGGGATTTATTAATGAGAATCAATCTCTATCAACTTTCTAAAAGCGTAGATTTCTCAGGCATAGATATTCCACAAAAGAATATTCGTGAATATCAAAACTGGTTATATATGCAAACAACTTCCGATTTATTTGATTGATGAAAATAAAGAAAGTATTTAAGATTTTATGGTTTTAGTAGTTGTTCGATGAATTATTGATATAGAATGTTTATTTGGGATATAATTTTCACATTTATATTAGCTGTTTAGAAGAATCTTTTAATGGGTCCAGGCAATATCAGACGCTAAGTTTGATATTACTTGGACTTTTTTTCTCAACAAACGTTATATAAAGCCGGGTGGCGGCAACTTGTTTCATTCAAAATTTGTTCTTATTACAGAAGATGTTATTTTTGCACACTGAGAATAGTATGTAATCAATAACCCTCATTATTTTGATTTTATGAAAAGAATATTATTGATGCTCCTGACAGCAGCCATGCTGACGCCGGCTTGTGGAGGCAAGGCGGCCAACAGCAATCAGACAGAAGCACAGAAAACTTCGGCGGAACAGACGAATGTGATACACCTGACCAAAGCCGAGTTTCTGACTAAGGTATATAATTACGAGAAGAACCCCAAGGAGTGGAAATACGAAGGCAAGTTGCCGGCTATTGTGGATTTCTATGCCACTTGGTGCGGTCCTTGCAAGATGGTGGCTCCGATACTGGAAGAACTGGCGGGAGAATACAAAGGCAAGATTGTAGTGTATAAGATTGATACGGACAAGGAACCGGAACTTTCTGCAGCTTTTGGTATCCGCAGCATCCCGACGTTGCTGTTCATTCCGGCAGAAGGTACGCCGCAGGTTTCTCAGGGTGCCATGCCGAAGGATGCACTGAAGAAGGCCATCGATGAGTTCCTGTTGGGAAATAAGAAATAAATTCCCGGTGTGGGAAAATGAAGCGTCCCCGAAGCCCAATTTGCTGGCTTCGGGGACGCTTCTTGCATAGTCGGATACTTATTATTCTCTGTCGCTGTCTTCAATCAGTTCGCGGATGGTCTGGTTGAGTTCCTTTTCTTTGAGCAGTTCCTCCAGGGTGAGGTGCATGCGCCAGCGCCAGTAATGCCGCGGATGGGCTGGGATGTTGATACGTTCGGCCTTCACATCCGGGTTGCGCAGGCGTTCGTCAATGCTCATCCAATCTTGCCAGGCCAGTATGCAGAGTAGGGAAGGACTCTTCAGGTGATTGAATATGATGTCTTTACAAAGCCATCCGGGAGCAGGTGACGGAATGGCTCCCATGTGATGCATTTCGTTGTGATAGAAGCGTTCGGTACGCGCCGGATCTTCTTCCCACCAGCCGCGCAGAGTAGACATGTCGTGGGTACCGATGGTGCATACCGACAGGAACGGATAGTTTTCTGTATGTCCGAATTTCTTGTTCATCTCTTTAGGCATACGCTGTATTTCGAGCGACAGAATCTGCAGCTGTTTCATGACCCAAGGCACACATTCGGGCACCATGCCGAGGTCTTCGCCGCAGGCCAGCATCGGAGTGGACTGGGTGAGAACCGGCAGTTTCTTCATAGCTTCCTGATACCAGAACTCGTTGTGCCGCTGATAGTAGTAGTGATTGTATAGGTGGTTGAAGGCCTCCTGTTCCTTGGAATTCAGCTGCTGGAACACGAAGTCATGCTGTACGGCAATGCGCGGATGGTATTTCTCCGGGTCGTGGTGGTCGGGGAGGAAGAGTACGTCACTGATGAGGGTGTAGAGACCTTCCTTCAGTTTCAGGCTTTCTTCGTCGTGCTTGTCACCGAACCAGGCTTCCACTTTCCGTTGGGTGTCAAATTCCGGACGCATGGCATAGCGTCCTTCTGCAACAGGCTCCAGGAAGGTGTTCCGGACCATGTCGCTTTGTGCGCCGAATAGTTTCTTCAGTACGCTATCGTTAATGAACGGATGGGTCATGAAGTCGGGGTCGAAGTGGAGTCCGAAACTCTTGATTTCGTCCACACTGAACGGAAGGGACGGTGAGAACTGTCCAAGCAGTCCGTGTACGGAATGGTCGGGAATTTCCCAGATACGGAAGAAGCCCAGAATGTGGTCGATGCGGTAGGCTGTGAAATATTCGGCCATTTTGGTAAAGCGTCGGCGCCACCAATGGTAGTTGTCTTTTTCCATGACCTCCCAGTTGTAGGTCGGGAATCCCCAGTTCTGTCCGTTGACCGAGAAATCGTCGGGGGGAGCGCCGGCCTGTCCGTTGAGGTGGAAATAATGCGGTTCCACCCATGCTTCCACGCTGGTGCGGCTGATGCCGATGGGGATGTCCCCTTTCAGCAGAATGCCTTTCTGGCGCGCGTAGGTGCTCACTGCCAGCAGTTGTACGTGAAGCAGGTATTGCAGGTAGTAGTAGAAAGTTATCTGCGGATAAGCCTTGTGTCCGGAGGTACACAGTTGGGCAATTTCGTCTGCCTGATAGGTGCGGTAGGCCGGCCAGTGGTTGAAGTCGGGGGTGCCGTACAAGTCGCGCAGGTAACAGAAGGCGGCGTACGGCTGCAGCCATTCTTCATTGCGGCGGAAGAAATCCAGAAAATCTTCTGAAGCCAGTGTCTTCTTGCCTTCCTGTTTGTAAATCTGATGCAGGTAATTCAGTTTCAGCTGGGTGGACTGTTCATAATCCATCATGGAGAACGAATTCACCTTGAGACGTTCCTTCTCGAAGGCTTCGGTTGCTTTCTTGTTGTGAAGCGGCGGGAGCTGGCGAAGGTCGATGTACATCGGGTGGAACGCATAGATGGAGATGCTGTTGTAGGGATAAGAATCTGTCCACTTTCCCGTCAGCGTGGTGTCGTTGATGGGAAGAATCTGGATGGCTTTCTGCTTGGTTTCGTATGCCCAGTCCATCAGCATTTTCAGGTCGCCGAAGTCGCCCATGCCGCAGCTTCCTTCCGAGCGGAGGGAGAATACGGGGATGGCGCATCCGGCAATCCGGTGAGGGGCATCCTCAAAGAACACCTCCGTTTCCATGGGCAGATAGGTTTCTCCCCGTTGGAGTGGATGGAGGGAAAAGGTTCGGTTGGGACGTGTTTCCCATTTCTCCACGGCACCGCTTTCTTCTTGCAGGGCCACGAACTTGTACTCAAATGGGAATTGCAGGGTGGAGGCATCCAGTGTAAGGTGCCATACGTTGGGCTGTACTTCTTTCATCCGGAGCGGACGGCAGTATTCCCAGTTGCCCAGGGCGGCGCAGCTTCCGATGACTCCCAGCTGTTGTTTCCGGTTCCGTAGTCCCGGACAGAGGGCCCGGAAGGTGATGCAACGTCCAGCGTTGTTAGACAGTTTAGAGGGTTGTTCCGGTGTGTATGCATGATTGAAGGCCGAGGTGTAGAGATACGCGTTCTGCGGTAGGTCTCTCCAGCAGTCTTCAATGAGGTAATGCTGTTGTTGTATGTTGCCCGGGTAGAAAGAGTGGGGAATGGCTCCGAATTCTTTCCGTGTCACCTTTCCGTGCAGCTTGACGGCATAGCGGTAGGTGATGGGGTCGGAGGAATGGAAGTCGCAGTCTGCCACTCCTGTCCATTCTTCCCCGTTGCGGGTAGTCATTTCTACGGCGTGTTGTATCTGTTGCTGGTGGAGGAAGACACAGAGGCTTTCTCCCCAGACCGTACGGTATTGTATGCGAAAAGTAATTTTCATATCGTATGTATTAGTTTGTGGCTTTTTGTTTTGCTCAAAAGTAATGAATCTGATGGAGTTGTGCAAATAAAAAACTCCGGATGTCCTTGCGGAATCCGGAGTTTCCCTCTGTAAGATGTGAGGCTGGATTTAAAATAATGAATTAAGAAAAAATGGAATCATGCGTCGATGTTTGCATACGTCGCATTCTTCTCAATAAATTCACGTCGTGGACCTACATCGTCGCCCATCAGCATGGAGAAGATGTAGTCGGCTTCAGCCGCATTTTCAATGTTCACTTGTTTCAGGATACGGGTTTCCGGATTCATGGTGGTTTCCCACAGCTGTTCCGGGTTCATTTCACCCAAACCTTTGTAGCGCTGGGTGTGGATGCCTTGTTCGCTTCCGTCTCCGTATTTCTGGATGAAAGCCTGACGGGCTTCGTCTGTATAGCAGTATTCACTGATTTTTCCTTTGCTGCATTTGTACAACGGCGGAGTGGCGATGTACAGATGTCCGCCCTGGATGACTTCGGGCATGTAGCGGTAGAACAGTGTCATGATAAGGGTGTCGATGTGAGAACCATCCACATCGGCATCGGTCATGATGATGACCTTGTGGTAGCGCAGCTTGTCGATGTTGGCTTTCTTGCTGTCTTCTTCTCCGTCCACTCCGAAGCGTACGCCCAGTGCTTGGATGATGTTGTTCACTTCGTCGCTTTCGAAAGCCTTGTGCCACATGGCTTTTTCCACGTTCAGAATCTTACCGCGCAGCGGCAGGATGGCCTGGAACTGACGGCTTCGTCCCTGTTTGGCAGAACCACCGGCCGAATCACCCTCGACGAGGAACAGCTCACATTCTTCTGCCACACGGCTGGAACAGTCGGCCAGTTTGCCCGGCAGTCCGCCGCCGCCCATCGGGCTCTTTCGCTGTACCGATTCGCGGGCCTTGCGGGCAGCCACACGTGCGGTGGCAGCCAGTACCACTTTGTCGACAATGATTTTGGCTTCTTTCGGATGTTCCTCCAGGTAGTTGGTCAGAGCCTCGCCCACCGCCTGGTTTACGGCACCACTCACTTCGTTGTTGCCGAGCTTTGTTTTGGTCTGTCCTTCGAACTGCGGTTCGGCTACCTTGACGGAAATTACGGCAATCAGTCCTTCGCGGAAGTCCTCTCCGGAAATTTCCACTTTGGCTTTTTCAAGTGCCTTGCTCTCTTCGGCATATTTTTTCAGCACACGGGTCAGGGCCATACGGAATCCGGCCTCGTGCGTACCACCTTCAATGGTGTTGATGTTGTTCACATACGAATGCAGGTTTTCGCGGAATCCCGTGTTGTACATGATGGCACATTCGATGGGAATTCCCTGTTTTTCCGTGTTCAGGTAAATTACGTCGTCAATCAGCGGTGTATTGTTGGAGTTCAGGAAACGTACGAACTCTTTTACTCCTTCTTCGGAGTGGAACACTTCCTGCTTGTAAGAACCGTCTTCTTCCTTCACGCGCTTGTCTGTCAGCGTGATGGTGATACCTTTGTTCAGGTAAGCCAGTTCGCGCATACGTGCCTGAAGGATGCTGTATTTGTATTCAGTGACCGTGAAGATGCTGGCATCGGGCCAGAACGTCTGTCGGGTACCGGTGAGGTCGGTGGTGCCCACTTCCTTGACCGGATAGAGCGGTTTTCCGCAGGCATATTCCTGCTGGTACACTTTCCCGTTGCGGAAGACGTTGGTAATCATGTGGGTAGACAGGGCGTTTACGCATGAAACACCCACTCCGTGCAAACCTCCGGATACCTTGTAAGAACCTTTGTCGAACTTACCTCCGGCATGGAGTACAGTCATTACGACTTCAAGGGCTGATTTTTTTTCTTTCTGGTGGAAATCGACCGGAATACCTCGACCGTTGTCCTGTACGGTAATCGAGTTGTCTTCGTTGATGGTTACTTCTATATGTGTACAATAACCGGCAAGGGCTTCGTCAATGGAGTTGTCTACTACCTCGTAGACCAAGTGGTGCAAGCCTTTTTCGCTGATGTCGCCGATATACATGGCGGGGCGTTTACGAACGGCCTCCAGTCCTTCCAGCACCTGGATACTGCTGGCCGAGTAGTTGCTTCCGCTGTTCTGTGTCAGTTCTTCACTCATGTTTTTTCTTCGTTTTTTTAAGCTTTCAAAGATACTAAAAAAACTGGTATAAACCGATTTTCAGCACTCTAAAAATCGTGAAAAAGACATGAAGCAGGTAGATACGACAAAAGGCCAGATGACGACATCCAGCCTTAATATCTTTTTACGTCAAGCGTAAACTTAAGCCAATTTGCTGATATAAGCAGCCAGTTTAGACTTCAAGTTAGCAGCTTTGTTCGCATGGATAATGTTGCGCTTAGCCAGCTTATCCAACATTTTCTGTACACTAGGATACAATGCAACAGCTTCAGCTTTGTCTGTAGTTGCACGAAGTTTCTTCACTGCATTGCGCATTGTCTTCGCATAATATCTGTTGTGAAGTCTTCTTTTTTCTTCCTGTCTGATTCTCTTAATAGATGATTTGTGATTTGCCATCTCGACTAATCTTTAATATTGTTCGTGATTTCTGTTTATTATGTAGCCCGTGGGGGAATCGAACCCCCCTTTCAAGAATGAAAATCTTGCGTCCTAACCGATAGACGAACGGGCCATCCTTTGTCTCAGGAAGACCTCCTGATTCTTTACGAGGATACTTATCTCTCGTTTGCGGATGCAAAGGTAGGAAGAATTTTCTAAACTCCAAAACATTCCTGATTTTTTTTGTTTGTTTCGACGTGATTTTCCGTTTGAACAGGCCAGATGCTGGCTGTAAGGGATGGTAAAGTGGATTCAAGCCGGTATAGAGGGAAATTTTTTGAGGATGATTATGCGTATTCTTCCGGATGTGTGGAAGTATTTTCTGTTCCACAGTGCGGGATTTGTATCCCACACTGTGGGATATATATTTCACACTGTGGTTTTTGTATCCCACACTGTGGTACAGAGAAATCTTTATAGATTTTGTTTGTTTAGTATAAGGACTTTTCCTAACTTTCGCCCCTAAAAAAGATATTATATTAAGGTAGATTGAGAAATGAAAGGCTATAAATTGAAGTCTGTAGGCGTTTTCGATGGAAAGGTTTGTATGGCGTCGTTGGACGGAAAGAGTGGGGAATTCGTTCCATGTGAGGAACTGGAATCCTGTAAGGAGTTGGTTTATATGCGTCTGCGTACATTGGAGGCGGTGGCTTCCTTTCGTTTTTTGGAGCGCGCGATAGGGGTATTGACCCGGCATGAGATACCTGTTTTTGCCATGGCTTCTTCTGCCGGTAGTTTTTCCGTGGTGACGGGAGGTGTGCATGACAGTTTGGAAAAGGTATTCAAGGAGCTTGCTTCGTTTGCCGAAGTGGTAGTGGAGCACAATGTCGAGGTAATTTGTGTGCAGGAAGATACAGATACATACGGCAAGAAAGCAGAACAGAACTTGGTGTCGTTGCTGAAAGATATTCCGGTATTGATGGTTTCTTCAGAGGAAGGAGCCGGACGTGTGACCTTGACGGTGCGTCGGGAAGATTGTGAGAAGGTGATTCGTCTGTTTCAGGAAGTGTGTGAATGACGATGCACCATGCTAATTCTGAAAAAATATGCTGCAAAGATTGGAAGGGGTAGTGCTGCACGTAGTGAAATACAGTGACAAGTCGAACATCGTACATATCTATACACGTGAGAACGGGAGCATGTCGTTCCTGATACCGGCGGCACGTTCGCGCAAATCGCTGGTGAACGGGGTGTTGTTTCGTCCGCTTTCGTTGGTGGAAGTGGAGGCCGACGTGCGTTCACGCACGGCTCTCCCCTCGGTGAAGGAAGCTCGGCTGGCTTATCCGCTGGAGTCTGTGCCCTATGATCCGTATAAGCTGGGCATTGCCATGTTTTTGGCAGAATTCTTGTCGCATGCGTTGCGCGAGGAGGGTAAGAACGAACCGCTTTTTGCCTATTTGTCGTCTTCCATCCGCTGGCTGGATGCCTGTCGGGCAGATTTTGCCAATTTCCATTTGGTGTTTTTGATTCGTCTGTCTCGCTTTTTAGGGTTCTATCCCAATCTGGAAGATTACCGGGAAGGCGACTGGTTCGATATGCTGAATGCGTGTTTTGTACCGGAAAAGCCTCTGCATGGCATGTCGCTTTCGCCGGAGGAGGCTTCACATATTCGTCAACTGGCCCGTATGAACTATGAGACCATGTTTCTTTTCGGTATGAACCGCTTGGAACGTCAACGCTGCCTGTCGGTCATGATGGAATATTACCGGCTGCATCTGCCGGATTTCCCAGAATTGAAATCACTCGATGTACTGAAGGAATTGTTCGGCTGAGGCTGCACAAAAGAGCATAAAAAACGGGATGCATTCTCTTTACTTGAAAATACATCCCGTTGAAATCTGTATGGGGAGAATTTTATCCCAGCAATTCTTTTACTTTGGCGGAAATGGCACGTCCTTCAGCCAGTCCGGCCAGTTCCTTGGAAGCTACGCCCATAACCTTTCCCATATCTTTTCCACTGGTAGCACCCACGCGGGCGATGATGTCTTTCAGCTTGGCTTCCAATTCTTCCGGAGAAAGCTGTTTCGGCAGATAAGTTTCGATGACACGAACCTGAGCCATTTCTTCTTCTGCCAAGTCGGCACGTCCTTGTCCTTCATATACGGCAGCTGAGTCTTTGCCTTGTTTTACCAGTTTCTGCATGATTTTCAAGGCTGCATCGTCTGTCAGTGTATCGTTGGCTCCCGGAGCGGTTTTTGCTTCCAGAAAACATTTCTTGATATTGCGTAAGGTTTCCAGTCTAACCTTGTCTTTGGCCTTCATGGCCTCTTTGATATCGTTGCTAATCTGATCAAATAAATCCATATTCGTTATAATTGTTTTAAAATGTCATTCTATTTCTGGATTAGAAGGTGATGGTCATGGATCCGGCCGTATTGGTGGTTTCTGGTTCTGGAGTGACCTTTTCTTCTGTGCTGGCTTTGGAACGGATGTTTTCCAGTTCCATTTTTGTACGCTTGTAAGTCGGAGTGGTTTCTACCATGCTGATGATGTCGTCATTGGCAAGGTCTTCCTGACTGAAGATATAGATATTCGGGCGTTTCTTCCGCATACTGCTTTTCAGGATGCTTTTTCCGTAGTAATCGCTGCGGCGTTCGTCCTTTTTCTGTTCCTCTTCTTCCAGGTCGTCCAGGCGTTTCTGTTCTTCCAGCGAACGTTGTTTGAGTACATTGTCCATGCCCGGTACGTCTTTGATGCCGAATCCCGTAGCCAGAATGGTGAATTTCACCTGATTTTCCAGTGTCTCGTCGGTGTAAAGACCCCACTTGGTTTCAACGTCCTTTCCGAACTTGCTCATGAATTCGTGGATTTCATCCATTTCACCCATCATCAGTTCACTGTTGGGGCTGTAAGTAATGACGAACAATACTTTCTTGGAGTTGAAAATATCATTGTTGTTCAGCAGCGGAGAGTGAAGCGCATCGGTAATGGCCTGTGTCACTCTTCCTTCTCCTTCACCGTATCCGGTACTCATAATGGCCACTCCACCGTCTTTCAACACGGTCTTCACATCGTTGAAGTCCAGGTTGATGATACCTCGCAGGGTAATGATTTCTGCAATGCTCTTGGCGGCGATGGACAAGGTATCGTCGGCTTTTCCGAAAGCATTCATGACACTGATATCGGAATATACGTCACGCAGACGTTCGTTGTTGATGACCAGCAAGGCATCCACGTGTTTGCTCATTTCTTCCACACCGTCGAGTGCCTGGTCAATTTTCTTGTTGCCTTCGAACAAGAACGGAATGGTTACGATACCTACGGTCAGGATTCCCATATCTTTGGCCGTTTTGGCAATGATAGGAGCGGCACCAGTTCCGGTTCCACCTCCCATACCGGCTGTGATGAATGCCATGCGGCATCCGTCATTCAGCATATTCTTGATGTCTTCAATGCTTTCTTCGGCAGCTGCCCGTGCTTTGGCCGGACGGTTTCCAGCTCCCAGTCCTTCACTACCTAACTGGAGCTTACGCAGGACAGGAGATTCTTCCAAAGCCTGGTTATCCGTGTTGCAGACCACAAATGTCACATCATGGATACCTTCTTTGTACATGTGGTTGACGGCATTGCCACCACCGCCACCCACACCAATTACTTTTATTATATGTGGAGAGTCTTTCGGAAAATCGAAAGGTACCATTGTTTCGTCTGACATAATTCTATCTATTTATGTGAGTAATCAGTTATCTTTTAAAATCTCATCAGAAAGGTTGGTCACTTTCTTAGCGAAAATGTCGAACCAGCTGTTTTCCTTCTTTTCTTTGTTGATTTTGGCTTCCAGTTCGTTCAACTCTTCTTCTTTCTCGGCCAGATGCATACGCCGTGCATTTTCCACTTCTTTCAAGGCTGCCTTGTATTTTTTCTTGTTCAATTGCAGTCGGGCTTCTTCTACGTAGGCAGTATATTCTTCCAGGCGTTTCCGGTTGCGTTCCTCTTCCTGACGTTTCTTTTCTTCGTTGATTTTTCGGATACGTTCGGCTTCTTCTTCGGCTTTTCGCTTTTCTTCTTCTGCCTTGATACGTTCTTCTTCTTTCCGTTTGGCTTCTGCCTCTTTTTCTTTTAAGTCATCAATGAAGTCAAGTTGATGGCCTTTCCGTGGATCTACTTTAAGGCAATTTTCCTTTCCTTCGACTAACAAACCAATCAGTGTGTTCTTGGTTCCGTCCTTAGGCAGCTGGATGGCGCCGTCCAAGGCAATGTTGCAGCCTTTTGCAATACGGATTTTTTCAATTTTGGTAATCTGTTTGAAGGCCTCGTCAATGTTAGGCATGTTGGAGGCACCTCCTGTCAGAACCAGTCCTGCGAGTAGCTTATCACCGTAATCGGAAACCATAATTTGGTTCCATACGTTGGAAATGATTTCATTGACACGGGCCTCTACGATGTATTCCAGTTTGTGAGCAGGAATTGTGCATTTGCCTTCAATGGTATATTCTTGTTCATTGGCTTGTTCTTCCTCTTCTGCGGGAGGAGTAAGGGCACATCCATAACGAAGCTTCAGTTGTTCGGCATCCTCTTCTTCAATTTGTAGGCTGCAGATGTCTTTTGTGATGTTGTTGCTGCCCAATGGAATCACGGCCAGATGGCGCAGGATATTGTTTTTATATACAGATACGGTAGTAGTGTCTGCTCCTAAATCTATAAGCGCGCAGCCTGAGCGTCTTTCACTGTCGGTCAGTACGACGTTAGCGGTAGCTACTGGTGACAGGAAATAGTCGGCTATTTCATACTTCGTTTGTTTGAAGCATTGTGCGATTCTGGCTTTTAGTGTATGGTGTGCGATGATATTCAAATAACGTCCTTCAATACGGTCGGCTGAGATACCGACCGGTTCAGTCAGAAGATTGTTACCCACTTTGTATTCCTGAGGCTCTACATCCAGAATTTCCTGGTCAACCAGCGAAATTTCGCGGTTGTTTTCCATGAGTGATTCAATTAGCGCCTGTGAGATTTTAGTATCCTCTCCCATTTGTTTGGTGACATGGTTGCGCATACTTCTGATGGACTGTCCACCAATTCCTACATAGACTTTTTTGATAGAAGCCTGTAAGTCATTTTCTAGTGTCTGAATGACAGAGACCAGTATTTGTGTGGTTTTATCTAAATTGAAGATGGCTCCTTTTTTGATACAATCTGATGAAGGGGCATTGGCATAGGCAAGAATCTGGATACTTCCATCAGCATTCTTTTTACCGGCAATCCCTGTGATATTGGTCGAACCCAGTTCGATAGCTGCTATAAAATCTGTTACTGCCATATGTTAGTTCTCTTTTTTTGTTCCGATAATTTGGTTGTTAAACTCAATGCTGATCCGTTCGTATTTGTTCCAGCCGATACGGTTTAGCACTTTGCTGTAAAACGTTTGCAATTTACTGAATTTTTCTTCAAAATCAGTGGCTTTTCCCAAAAAAAGAATATGTTCTCCTACTCGTGGGACAATTTCAAGTTCTTTTTTGGGGGTAACATTGATTTGTTCCACTTGGGCATTCCAAAAAGGACTGCGCTGGAGGTACAATCCCAGTTCATACAATTCGTTTTGGGCGAATTTTTGATCAATAAAACCAGTTGCGACTGCCACATGAATGGGCTTGCCGGCTGCATTCATGATTTTACCGGATTGGTCAATATAGTAATTGTCGCCATTGCTGCTCATCACTCGGAGTATCGGAATCCGTTGGTATACTTCGATTCCAACTTTGCCTCCGGAGGTAAGGTAACATTCAGCTTTGTTGATGAAGGGATGTTTGGACAATGCTTCCTCCAGTCGGCGGACATTGATGCTTCCTATGCGTTTCTTTTCTGGGTACAGATTTTTCTCCTTAAGTAGTTTTTTTACCTCTGCTTCAGTGATAAAGCCATAGTCAATGCTGTCTTTGACAACCAATTTCATACCCTTGCAGACCTGATTTTCAGGTTGCCGGTTGAATACAGTTACGGCTACCACCAGGTAGGCCGAAACTACTAACAGAATACAGAGTATGAAAATTCGTTTAATCATCTATCTTTCAGCAATTCATAAATTTGTGGAACGAAATTATCTATATCACCTGCTCCGAGTGTGATAAGCACATCCAGTTTCTTGTGTTTCAGCACGTCGAGCAGTTCTTCTTTGGTACACATGCTCTTCTCAATGCCGGGGCGCAGGTTGTCATAAATGAGTTGACTGGTGACTCCCGGTATGGGCGCTTCACGGGCCGGATAGATATCCAGCAGGATGACTTCATCCAGCAGAGACAGGCTCCGGGCAAAATCCTGATAGAAGTCGCGGGTACGTGTGTACAGATGTGGCTGGAATACGGCAGTGATTTTTCGGTCTGGGTACAGGCGGCGAATAGAAGTCACGCTTTGGCGGATTTCTTCCGGATGATGCGCGTAATCGCTCAGGAACACGATGTGCGAATTCTTTATCTTGAAATCAAAGCGCCGGTCTACTCCTCTGAATTGTGGCATGGCAGCTTTTATCTCTTCCGGGGTGGCACCTCCGATTTGTGCCAGTGCCATGGCTGCAATGCCATTCTCAATGTTGACATACACAGGTACACCCAACTGGATATCCGCAATATTGCCCAATGGAGAGATATAGTCGAAATAGATTTCTCCTTCGTGGATACGGATATTCTCTGCATGGAAATCACCTTTGTCTACTGAATAGGTATAGACGGTAACTCCCGGTTTGACGTCCGGTTTCAGTTCCAGTCCCTCTTTCATAATCAGGTATCCGTCCGGGCGGATGAGGGAAGTGTATTTGCGGAAACTTTCCAAATAGGCTTCGTGGGTACCATAAATGTCCAAGTGGTCAGAGTCCGTAGCGGTAATTACTGTGGCGTACGGACTCAACCAGTGAAAAGAACGGTCAAACTCGTCTGCTTCAATTACCACGTATTCGCTTTTGTCCGATAACAACAGATTGGTTTGGTAGTTTTTGGAGATACCTCCCAGAAAGGCATTGCATCCCACATGCGAATGATCCAGCAGGAAGGCAGCCATGGTAGAGGTGGTGGTCTTGCCATGAGTACCTGCTACACACAGACCTTTCTCAGTCTGGGTCAGCATGCCCAAGACTTGGGCACGCTTGTGGATTTCAAAATGATGTTCCTGGAAATAAACCAGTTCTTTATGGGTAGCCGGTATGGCGGGGGTAAATACCACCAAAGTGGTTTCCGGATGCAGAAACTCTTCCGGAATTAAGGCTACATTTTCTTCATAATGAATCAGGGCACCTTCTTCAATCAGCTTTTCAGTCAGTTCGCTCGGGGTGCGGTCGTAACCGCCTACTTTTTTCCCTTTTGAGAGGAAATAGCGAACCAAGGCACTCATTCCAATGCCTCCGGCTCCAATGAAATAGACTGCTTTTATCGTATTAATGTTCATGACTTTCTTGGTATTTTAAAGCCAGCTTGCAGACTTCTTTGGCAATGATGGTTGCAGAGTCTTTGATGGCCAGCTTTTTAATGTTCTTACTTAATTCTTCCAGTAAATCCGGTTTACGTACGGTGTCGATAGCTGTATCCAGCAGCTTTTGCGTGGCTTCACTGTCTTTGATATAAAGAGCTGCCTGCTTGTTTACGAGGGCCAGGGCATTCTTCGTTTGATGGTCTTCAGCTACATTGGGCGAAGGAACCAGAATAACCGGTTTGCCTAACAGACAGAATTCGGAGATAGAACCTGCTCCGGCACGACTGATGACAAGGTCTGCTGCACTATAGGCAGCAGCCATATCTGAAATGAAGTCAGTAGTGTACAACATGGGCAGGTTGCCATAATTCTGGACAGCCTGTTTGGCTTCGTTGATGTAGATTTTACCTGTCTGCCAGATGAATTGTACACCGGATTCTTTTATCTTGTCAAATCCTTGCATCATGCAGTTGTTGATGGTACGTGCTCCCAGGCTACCTCCGATAATCAGGATGGTTTTCTTATTCGGATCCAGTCTGAAAGAACGGATGGCGTCTTCTCGGGAAATCTTTTCATTCAACAGACCTTGGCGGACAGGATTTCCGGTAAGGATGATTTTATTTTTGTCGAAGAAACGTTCCATGCCTTCGTAGGCCACACAAATCTTTTCTGCTTTCTGTGCCAACAGCTTGTTTGTCACACCGGCGTAAGAGTTTTGTTCCTGTATCAGGGTTGGGATACCCATCATGCCGGCTACTTTCAGCGTAGGTCCACTGGCATAACCTCCCACCCCCACTGCAGCATGAGGTTTGAAGTTCTTGATGATTTTTCGTGCCATCAATTGGCTTCTGAACAATTTGATGAGTACACTGATATTTTTCAGCAAATGTTTTCTGTCGAATCCAGCCACTGGGAGTCCGATAATCTTATATCCGGCAGCCGGTACCCGTTGCATCTCCATGCGTCCTTCAGCTCCGATGAACAAGATTTCAGCTTCCGGGTGCAGCTCTTTGATGGCGTTGGCGATAGAGACGGCCGGGAAGATATGCCCTCCTGTTCCCCCTCCACTTACTATGATGCGTAAATTCTCTTTCATATCGTTGTGTTATTTCCTGCAAAGTTAAAAATAAACTTTTAAACAGACTCTTCTTGTGTAGTGATATTGCTGGCTGGTGTGATAGCCTCTGTTTGTCCTGCTTGTTGTGCCAGTGCTTCTGCTTCCTGACGTTGCTTCAGGTCGTTCACATAGCGGCTGATGCTGAGGATGATGCCGATGTACACACTATTTATCAACGTAGCAGTTCCTCCCTTACTGATGAGGGGAAGAGGCTGTCCCGTGACGGGCATGATACCCACAGCTACCAGCATGTTGAACGTGGCTTGCATGACCAGCAGAATTCCGATACCTGTAATGAGGAATACATAGTAGGATTTGTCACAGCTTCTGGCAATTTTCCCGATTCTCATCAACAGAATGATGTAAAGGGCGGCCACAAAGGCACCTCCCACAAGTCCTAATTCTTCAATGATAATGGCATAGATAAAATCTGAAAAGGCTTGTGACAGGAAATCTCGCTGAACACTGTTGCCGGGGCCTTTCCCGACGATATTACTGCTGGCGATGGCAATATTGGCATGAGCAATCTGCGCATCGTTGTTGATATCGAATTTAGCTGCCGGAATTTCACTTTCGTCGAAATGATTGTTCAGACGGCTCTGCCAAGTAACCATACGGTGTAATCCGATCTTATCCCATGCTTCTCCCGGTACATATTTGATGGTAGCTACTCCGATGAAGATACAGACTATTCCTGCACCTGCCAGCATGCCAAGCTGTTTGAAGGGTACTCGTCCTACAAACATTAACAGGAATACACTTCCAGCTAAGAGAACAGCGGTCGACAGGTTTTCCGTTACAATCATTCCACAAGTGAAGGCTGTAATGATACATATATACTTGAAGGCCTTTTTGTTGGCTCCGTTTTCTTCTTGCATACGCGATAGGATGAAGGCTACCGTGATGATTGTGCCCATCTTGGCTACTTCAGACGGCTGGAACTGGATGAATCCCAGGTCAATCCATCGTTTGGCCCCGTTGGTGAGTGAACCTAAAATAAAAACGGCTGCCAGTAATACCCAGGAGATAGGCAACAAGATTATGAAGGTCTTAAACCAGCGACAGGGAATATTGTGCACAATCCAGACCGCGATGGTACCTACCATCAACAACGTCAAATGGTTGGTGATGGGGCCCCAGTGATCTCCACTTTTATAAGTAAGGGTACTGGATGCGCTGAATACTTCCACAATGGATATCAGGCAAAGGAATAAGTAAATAATCCAAATTGCCTTGTCGCCTTTAAAAAAATTCTTTAGCAAATCCATATATACTTGTGATTTCTATCTCCGTAAGTTATATTATAAGTTTCTGACACATTCTTTGAACTGGTCGCCACGGTCTTCATAGCTTTTGAACAAGTCGAAGCTGGCGCAGCAAGGGCTGAGCAGTACAGTTTCTCCTTTCTTGGCCATTTTGTAAGCTGCATCCACTGCATCCTTCATGCTTTGTACGTCTGCAATCGGCAGTCCGAATCCATCGAAGAAGGCATGCAGTTTCTCATTGTGGAGACCCAGGAAAATCAAACCGGTACATTTTTCTTTGACAAGGTCCGCAATTTCATTGTAGTCATTGCCTTTATCCTTTCCACCCAGAATCAGGATGGTCTTGGTCTTCATACTTTGCAGGGCATACCAGCATGAGTTGACATTGGTTGCTTTGGAGTCGTTAATGTAGTCTACTCCTTTCACACGAGTTACTTTCTCCAGACGGTGTTCCACTCCCTTGAAGTCGTGCAGTGCTTCACGGATACATTCTTTGCGTATACCTGCGATGTTGGCGGATATGCCGGCGGCCATGGAGTTGAACAGATTGTGCGTTCCTGTCAAGGCCAGTTCCTCCTCTTCCATGTTGAAGGCGATAGGACGGGTGAAATATACCTTATCTTTTTCTGTGAAAGCAGCTACTCCTTCTTCGTTCTTCTCGGCAAACGGGAAATATTGTCCGTGAATGCCATACTTGTGGAGTTCTCTTTGTATGATAGGATCATCGTTCCAGAAGATGAAGGCATCGTCGTTGGTCTGGTTCTGGATAATCCGGAACTTGGCGTCCACATAGTTCTGCATTTCGTAGCCGTAACGGTCCAAGTGGTCGGGTGTGATGTTCATCAGTACCGCAATGTTGGCATGGAACTTGTACATGTTGTCAAGTTGGAAGCTGCTGAGTTCAATCACGTAGTAATCGAAGTTACATTCAGCCACCTGGTATGCCAGACTTTGTCCGATGTTACCAGCCAGTCCAACATTCAGCCCGGCTTTCTTGAATATGTGGTAAATCAGGGAAGTGGTAGTGGTTTTTCCGTTACTTCCCGTGATGCAGATCATTTTTGCATTCGTATATCGTCCTGCAAATTCAATTTCCGAAATGATGGGAGTTCCTTGGCTTTTCAGTTTCAGAATCATCGGTGCATCATTGGGGATTCCCGGACTTTTAATCACTTCGTCCGCATTCAGAATTAGTTCTTCAGTGTGTTTACCTTCTTCCCATTGAATACCTCTTTCGTTCAACATCGTTTTATATTTGTCCTTGATGGTGGACATGTCTGAAACGAATGTATCGAAACCTTTTTTCTGTGCTAGGATAGCGGCACCTGTTCCGCTTTCTCCTGCTCCTAAGATGACAATTCTTGCCATGACTTTATCTGATTTTAAGTGTAATTATCGTAATTGCTGCTAGTACAATGGTCACAATCCAGAAACGGACTGTAATCTTGGATTCATGAAATACGCTGTGAGGGCGTGTGATCAAATACGTACAATTCGGATCAAGTTGTGCCAGTGTGGTACGGAAATGGTCGTGAATCGGTGTACGTTTGAAGATACGCTGTTTGACTCCTTTTCTCTTTCCTTTCTGATAATATTTAACCTGTAGGATAACCGAGAGATTTTCCACCAGAAATACACCGCATAAAATCGGTATCAGTAACTCTTTATGGATGATAATAGCGAATACTGCTATCAATCCTCCGATGGTGAGACTGCCTGTATCACCCATAAACACTTGTGCCGGGAACGCATTGTACCATAGGAAACCAATCAAGGCTCCGATGAAAGCGCAAATAAAGATTACCAGCTCTTCACTTCCGGGGATGTACATGATATTCAGGTATTCGGCATATTCTATGTGGCTAGACACATAGGCAAGTATGCCGAGGGTCACCCCTATGATGGCCGAGTTTCCAGCTGCCATTCCATCCATTCCGTCGTTCAGGTTGGCTCCGTTTGATACGGCTGTCACCACAAAGATGGTCACTAGCACAAATACAATCCAGCCTGCTTCTTTAGCATGGTCTCCTAAGAAACCTACAAAGTCGGCATAGTCCAAGTTGTTGTTCTTGAAGAAGGGGATGGTGGTTTTGGTAGATTTCTCGTTGACAGGTTTGTGTATCACATCTACCACCCGGCCATCCTGCTGGATTTCAATGTTCTCACGAATCACCACATCCGGACTCAAATAGAGAGCCAGTCCTACGATGAGGCCCAGTCCCACCTGGCCAATAATTTTAAATTTGCCGTGCAATCCTTCCTTATCTTTCCGGAACACTTTGATGTAGTCGTCCAGAAACCCGAGTGTGCCCAGCCAGATAGTAGTAATCAGCATCAGAATCATGTAGATGTTGTGCAGTTTACCTAGCAGGAGGCAGGGAATTAGAATTGCTACAATGATGATAATACCTCCCATGGTAGGTACACCGACTTTCTTTACATTGAAAGGGTCGATGGAAGCATCACGCTGCGTTTCCGTAATCTGTTTCCTTTTGAGCAGGTTGATAAAATATTCTCCGAAAATGGCAGAAATCAGCAAAGACAGGATAACGGCCATTAACGAACGGAACGAGACGTAGCCAAACATACGTGCGCCCGGAAATCCGAACTGCTCCAAATATTGAAATAGATAATATAACATTGTTCCTTTTCTGTTTTTATTGTTCTCCTTTAAATATTTCGTCCAAGACTTCCTTATCATCAAAATGTGATTTGACTCCTTTTACGTCCTGATAAGTTTCGTGTCCTTTTCCGGCCACCAGAATTACATCCTGCGGCTGGGCCAGCATACATGCCGTACGAATAGCCTCTTTGCGGTCTATAATGCTAATCACTTTTTTCATCTCTTCTTTGTTCAGGCCATTCAACATATCATTGATGATGTCCTGCGGCTCTTCGAATCGGGGATTATCTGAAGTGATAATTACTTTGTCACTGCGTTTTACCGATTCCTGGGCCATCAACGGACGTTTTCCTTTGTCACGGTTACCGCCGGCACCTACTACGGTGATTACATGGCCTCTTCCTCTCAGCACCTCATGAATAGTTTCCAGCACATTGACCAAGGCATCCGGAGTATGGGCGTAGTCGACAATGGCCGTGTATCCTTTTGGCGAGCGTTTGGCATCAAAGCGTCCGCAGACCGGACGCAGCATGCTGAGTTTCAATAGTACGTCTTCCGGCTTTTTGCCTAGCAGGCAAGCTGCTCCATATACAGCGAGCAGGTTGGAAGCATTGAATCGTCCGATGAATTGCACGTTTACTTCCCTATTGTTGATGTCCAGCAACATGCCTTCGAAGCTGTCTTCCAGTACTTTCCCTTTGAAATCACACATGGTGTGCAGTGAGTAGGTAGCCACTTTGGCTTTGGTATTCTGAGTCATTACCAATCCGTTCTTGTCATCGGCATTGGTCAATGCAAATGCTTGTTTCGGGAGTCCGTCGAAGAACGCCTTTTTGGCTTTCAAGTAATTTTCGAAGGTCTTGTGGTAGTCTAGGTGGTCACGGGTAATGTTGGTGAAAATACCTCCAGCAAATCTCAGCCCGCTGATACGTTTTTGTACTACAGAATGTGAGCTGACTTCCATGAACGCATATTTGCATCCTTCATCAGCCATGCGGCCCAGCAGTTGGTTCAGCGTAATAGGGTCGGGAGTAGTATGTTCGGTGGGGACGGCTTCTCCATCTATATAGTTGCATACGGTAGAAACCAATCCGACTTTGTACCCGAAGGAACGAAACATATTATATAATAAGGTAGCAATGGTGGTCTTTCCATTGGTCCCGGTCACTCCGATTAAGTCCAGTTTTGAGGTTGGATCTCCGTAGAAGGTAGTAGCTAATTTTCCTACTGCATCTTCTGTATCGGCAAGTTGTACATAAGTGATTTGGGCTTCCAGCTTTTCAGGCAGTTGCTCGCAGACGATGACCGTCGCTCCGTTTTCAATGGCTTTGGAAATATAGTTATGTCCGTCAGCCTGCGTACCTTTTACTGCCACGAACATGAATCCATTCTTTACCATGCGTGAATCCATGTGGATTCCTGCCACTTCCAGGTTCTTATCACCTATGACTTGGAGCGGACTTACCGCTTTCAGAATATTCTCTAGTTTCATCTCTTTTTAGTCTAATGTTAATGTAATTGTCTGTCCTTTATGTAAATATGAGCCTGCATTGAGGCTTTGTTTGCTTACTTTTCCTGTACCGGAAAGGCGGACTCGAAGTCCTTGGCTTTCCAGCAGGTATACGGCGTCTTTAGCTCCCATTCCTCTTACATTGGGTACCAGATGTTTGTCTGTATGAGTCTTTTTCAGTTCTGCATACGTATCGGTACAGTTGGCCTTCCCCCAAATCGGTGAATTGCCGACAGGTATGCTGGCACTGTTGCTCTTGATGTTTAAGTTTTTCAATATGTAAGAAGTTTCGCTTAAGTCTCCGTTTTTAATGTGAGGAATGAATACTGAGGTTGAATCCTTGGCCGATGCTAGGTCCTGATACAGATGTTTGGCATAAATGCGTTCTGCAATTCGGCTGAACACACTTCCTGCCTGCAAACCACCGGATGCGGGGCCGTGAGGAATCTGGATAGAGACCAGACAACTGTACTTGGGTGCTTCGGAGGGGAAATATCCGCAGAAGCTGACCAAGTAGCTGACGCCTCCTGCCTTGTAGCCCGCTTTTCCCTGGGAAATTTGGGCTGTACCTGTTTTTCCGGAGACATTGAACTGCTTGCTTCCTGCAGGTTTGGCCAGTCCTTCTGAAACCACTTTTCGTAAAATTCCTCGAATCATGGTGAGGGTTGTATCCGAACAGATTTTAGGATTGACAATCTCGGTAGGGAACTCTTTGATGATTTCTCCATTTTTGGAAATCGCTTTTACAAATTTAGGTTTTACCATAGTACCGTTATTGGCTATGGCATTGTAAAAGTTCAATATATAAATAGGAGGAATCATCGTTTCGTATCCGATACTCATCCAGGGAAGTGTCGTCTTGGCAAAGTAGCGTTCTTTGGGACCCAGTATGCGCGGACTTGCTTCTCCTACAAATCCCAGGTTCAATGGTTTGTCAATGCTCATTCGTCTCAGACCATCGATAAATTTCTGGGGATTACGTCCGTAGAATTTGTCGATAATCGTAGAAACTCCGACATTGGAGGATACTTCCATGATGCGGGTTACGTCTATCTTTCCATATCCACCCTTATACCAGTTCCAGTCTTTCATGTTACTTCCGTGCATGTTGACTACACCGTTGCCGGTATCTACCATATAGTCTGGGGTGATGTATTTATCCTCCAGAGCCACCATGATGGAAGCAGTCTTAAAAGTAGAACCCGGTTCCATCAGGTTGCTGACTGCAGTATTTCTCATCTCATAATAATTCCCGTCACCAGCCTGTGTCATGTTTACATTAGCCTTTACCTCTCCGGTAGCCACATCCATGACTATTGCCACTCCGAATACAGCATTGAGTGTTTTCAACTGGTCTACGAGGGCTTTTTCTGCAATATCCTGCATATCCACATCGATGGTGGTTATGACATCACAACCATCCACGGCAGGTTTATCAATGATATTCAGGTACTTGTTCATTACCTTTTGGCGATGGGTGATGCCATCTTGTCCACGAAGAATGGAATCATAGGTAAGTTCAATGCCATTCTTGGCACCTAATTCCATATCCGGATACATGTCGCCCAACGTACGGGCAGCCAATGAACCGAACGGTTTCTTACGCTGGTTGAATGCCAACTCGTGGAATCCTCCCTTGTATTTGCTGAGATTGAACACAGGTAATTGCTTGGCTTCTTTGTATTCTATGTAAGAAATACGTCGGGGATAAAGCAGATAGTTCCGGCTTTTCAGTCTTCTTCCTTTCAAAATATGCTGACGAAACTCTTTCGCACTTTTATCTGGGAAAATCTGATGCAGACCTTCGCAGATTTCTGTCAAGTGGTTCATCAGCATGGTATCTTTCTTTTCTCCTCCTGCTTTGAAGTCCATGTAAATTTTGTATTCAGGCAAGCTGCTGGCCATCAGTTTACCGTCGGCTGAAATGATGTTGCCTCTGGTGGGATGAACGATGACGTTTTCCTTTACGAAACGGTCGGCCACATCTTTCCAGTACTGTCGTTCGGCAAACATGATGATAGCGGCTTTTGCAATAATTGCAATGGCCAGCAATGCCATGACGAATACGATGAGTGTATAGCGTAAAATGATATTTTTCTGTCCGGGTATCATTTTTCAGTATCCTCCTTTTTGATTAAATAGGGTGGGGTGGAAGCTGTCTCTAGCGGAGTGCCTTCCGCAGATATGTATTCCTCGATACGTGACTGGCGGCTACGTTCCGTCAGCTCTGACGAAATAGTCAGTGCGTCATATTTTGTATCAATCAGTTCTTTCTTGAGGCGGTCTATTTCAATCATTTCCTGCTGGCTCGAGTAGCGGTTGTCTATATATAGGATTACCAGAATCATAATCAGGATAATCAGATTGGCCTGCTTTCTCATTAAGTGTACCAGCACTTCTCCTCCTAATATGCTTCTCCATGTAATATGTGGAGTCTCTTGGGACAAATGATTCTCTTGTGGTTCCATTGTCATTTTTTTTCTGCAATTCTTAATTTAGCACTGCGTGAACGCGGATTGCGTTGTACCTCGTCGTCGCAGGGAGTAATTACCTTATTGTTGATAAGTTTGAACGGAGTCTGTATGTTTCCGAAAAAGTCTTGTTCTGCTTTTCCTTCTACATTTCCTGTCTTCATGATGTTCTTGACCATTCGGTCCTCCAGCGAATGATAAGTAATCACGACCAGCCGGCCTCCGGGGGCCAATGCCTCGGTAGCCGCATAAAGCATTTCTTTCAAGGCCTCCATTTCCTGATTTACTTCTATGCGGAGTGCCTGAAATACTTTGGCCAGTTCTTTTTTCTCTCTTTCTTTTCCGTATAGAGGTTTGATAAGGTCGATAAACTCTCCGATTGTTTCCACCGGTTTCGTGCTCCGGGCCTTCACAAGGACGGAGGCCAGCTTCCGGCTGTTCTTCAGTTCTCCGTATAAGTAAAAAACATTGGCCAGCCTTTCCTCTTCGTATGTGTTGACAATATCGGCCGCAGTGATGCCAGCCCGTTTGTTCATGCGCATGTCCAGTTTTCCATCGAACCGGAAGGAGAATCCTCTTTCAGAGTCATCAAAATGATGGGAAGAGACACCCAAGTCGGCCAGAATGGCATCTACTTTTTCGACTCCATAATAGCGAAGGAAGTTGTGTAAGTAGCGGAAATTGCTTCTTACAAAAGTAAACCGTGGGTCGTTGACGATATTTTTCTCGGCATCAGGGTCCTGGTCAAAGCTGAACAGCTTGCTGCTACTATCCATTTGGCGTAAGATTTCTTTGGAGTGTCCTCCTCCTCCGAAGGTTACGTCCACGTAGATACCTCCGGGATGGATGTGCATGCCTTCGATACTTTCGTGCAATAATACAGGGATATGATATGTCTGTTCAGTCTGTTCCATGCAGTTTTTGATTATAATTCACCTTATTATATATTCAAGCTGTAAAATTAGATATTTCCATAGAATCAATCACTATGTTTCTTGTAGAAAATTTAAAGAAGTTATCAACAGGTTGTTTAATGCTCGGATATTTTTCAGATATGTTTCCATTTTGTATACTGATTCGAGGTAAGAGAAATTTTTTTTGTGTAGATGAGTGTATTTTTTGTGGTAAAATGAATGTGGTTTCAAAAGATACGTTACTTTTGCAAGGTAAACATTTGTAGAATGGGTGAAAATTCCATATTTTTAATTGATATTGATAAAGTATTGAGGGATAAGGTTGGCAAAAAGGCCGATCGGATACCGCGTTTCCTTGTGTCTTATCTGAAGCGTATTGTGCATCAGGAAGAGATTAATTCTTTCCTGAAAAGCGTGTCTGAGAAGACCAGTGTGGATTTTCTGGAAGCTTGCATGGAATACTTGGATATAAAGCTGGAAGTGAGTGGACTGGAGAATCTTCCATCCGACCGCTTGTGCACATTTGTCTCCAATCATCCGCTAGGGGGACAGGATGGGATAGCCTTAGGATATATTTTAGGCAAGCATTATGATGGGCACATCAAATATCTGGTGAACGACTTGCTGATGAACCTCCATGGCCTGGCTCCCTTGTGTATCCCTATCAATAAGACCGGTGCACAGTCGCGTGATTTTCCTCGGATGGTAGAAGCCGGTTTCCATTCAGATTCCCATATTATCATGTTCCCGGCCGGAATCTGTTCCAGAAGGCAAAAAGGAGTTATCAGAGATTTGGCGTGGAAAAAGACATTTGTAACCAAAAGTGTGGAAACGCATCGGGATGTAGTACCTATACATTTTGAGGGACGCAATTCCAATTTTTTTTACAACTTGGCCAATGTATGTAAGTTTTTGGGGATCAAATTTAATATTGCCATGTTGTATCTGGCAGATGAAATGTACAAGAATCGCCACAAAACATTTAAAGTGACAATAGGGAAGCCTATTCCGTGGCAGACATTCGACAAGTCGATGTCACCGGCAGAGTGGGCGGATTATGTAAGAGAGTTAGTATATAAACTGTGAAAATACGATTTAATCATAGAGATTATGGAAGATATTATTGCTCCGATTGACAAAGAAGTGCTCAAGTCGGAACTGACAGAGGATAAGCGTTTGAGATTCACGAATAAGAGCAACAACGAGATTTACATCATTACATGGAAGAATGCTCCGAATGTACTGAAAGAAATCGGCCGTTTGCGTGAAATCGCTTTCCGTGCTGCTGGTGGAGGTACAGGACAGTCTATGGACCTGGATGAGTATGATTTGATGGAGAATCCTTATAAACAGCTGGTTGTGTGGAATCCGGAAGCTGAAGAGATTCTGGGAGGTTACCGATACCTGCTGGGGGATGAGGTAGAGTTTGATGCTGAAGGAAAACCGGTGCTGGCCACGGCTCACATGTTTAACTTCTCAGAGAAGTTCCTGAAAGACTATCTGCCTACGACGATTGAGCTGGGACGTTCTTTTGTTACATTGGAGTATCAGTCCACTCGTGCAGGCTCGAAAGGATTGTTTGCATTGGATAACTTGTGGGATGGTTTGGGAGCATTGACGGTAATCATGCCTCAGGTGAAATATTTCTTTGGCAAAATGACCATGTATCCCAGCTACAACCGTTTGGGACGTGACATGATTCTTTATTTCCTGAAAAAACATTTCAATGATAAAGAGGGTTTGATTACTCCGATGCAGCCGTTGCAGATTGCAACTGACCCGAAGGTGCTCGAAAAAATATTCTGTTACGATACTTTCAAGGAAGATTATAAGGTGCTGAATACGGAAGTGCGTAAACTGGGATACAACATTCCGCCGTTGGTCAATGCCTATATGAGTTTGTCACCGACTATGCGTATGTTTGGTACGGCCATCAATTATGGCTTTGGCGATGTGGAAGAAACCGGTATCTTGATTGCCGTCGACGAGATTCTGGAAGAGAAACGCGTGCGTCACATCGAATCTTACCTGCGTGAGCATCCGGAGGCCTTACAGATAACTTCTGGGGCCAATCCGGTAGTCAGCAAGATACATAAATAATTTTATTATTATAAGGCAGGCAGGCTGTTCCCGTTTATTTTCCGGTAGAGGTCAAGGGCATATACATCGGTCATTCCGGAAATATAATCGAGTACAGCCTGTATTTTTTCGTATAAGGTAGGTGCCTGAATATAATACTGGCTGGATACGCGGTTGATCAGAAGCTGTGAATAAGCTTTTTCCGGATAGCGTACGGCTTCAATCATCAGGTCGATAAGCGTGGTAATTACTTGATAACCGGCTAGTTCAATGTCTACCACATCCTTGGAGCAGTAGATCTTTTCAAAAGCTGTATGCGAACAGTTTTCGTAGGCTCCTCTCACTCTTGGACTCAATTGCTGAATCAGTGTTCCTTGGAAGGCACCGTCAAGAATGGCCTTTTCATTTTCAATAAATGTGTGTACGCACTCATTGATTAAGACTCCGATGGCGGATGAACGCAGATAGGCTATCTGTTCATTGGTATCGTTCACCATCTGGCAGATGGATTGTATGTGGTCTATTTTTTCAGGTGCGAAGAACCGGAGATATAGTTCTTTGGTTTCCTGCGTGGTCAGTATTTTCAGCTTGTGCGCATCTTCAATGTCCATCATCTGGTAACAGATGTCGTCGGCAGCTTCTACCAGATAGACCAGCGGGTGGCGACAAAACCGTAAGGGCTCTCCTTCCTTGCTGAGTTGTTTGAGTCCTAGTTCTTGTGCAATTTTCTTGAAACCGTCTTCTTCACTAAGGAAAAATCCGAATTTTTGCTTGCTTCCGGCCAGTTGGGAGGAAAACGGATATTTCACGATGGAGGCTAGTGTGGCGTATGTCAGGACGAAACCTCCGGGGCGTCTTCCCTGAAACTGGTGCGTCAACAGGCGGAAGGCATTGGCGTTTCCTTCAAAGTGGGTGAAGTCATCCCATTCTTTGGCAGAAAATTCTTTTTGCAGACTTCGGCCTTTTCCTTCCGAAAAATAGGTACCGATGGCCTTCTCTCCGGAGTGTCCGAAAGGAGGATTTCCCAAATCATGTGCCAGGCAGGCAGCTGCCACGATAGAGCCGATTTCTGAAATATGAGTATGCTGTAGTTCCGGGTGCAGTTTCAGTAGTTCAGTCGAAATCTTATTTCCCAATGAACGGCCCACACACGATACTTCCAGGCTGTGAGTCAGTCTGTTATGCACAAAAATACTTCCCGGGAGCGGAAATACCTGTGTCTTGTTCTGTAAGCGGCGGAAGGGGGCGGAGAAAATCAGGCGGTCATAGTCGCGCTGAAATTCTGTACGGTCTTCTTTACGGTGTTCGTGGAGGTTCTCCAGCCCAAATCTTTTATTGGATAATAATTGTTTCCAGTTCATGGCGTAACTCCTTTGTGATGTGAGGTTTAATTTTAAAGAAGCTCTAAAAGTTAAGTGCAAAAATATAAAAAAATGGTAAACGTAACTATTAATTCGGTGGATTGTGTAACTTCGCAACTTTATAAAGAATATAAATAATAAGATGAAAATACAGATTATAAATACTTCCCGGCATCCGTTGCCGCAATACGCTACCCCTCAGTCGGCGGGAGTAGATCTTCGTGCTAATCTTGCAGAACCTATCATACTGAAGCCTTTACAGCGTTGTCTGGTACCTACAGGCTTGTTTTTAGCTCTTCCGAAAGGCTATGAAGCACAGGTACGTCCCCGTAGCGGACTGGCTATCAAGAAAGGGATTACCGTATTGAATTCTCCAGGGACGATTGATGCAGACTATCGGGGAGAAATCAATGTGATACTGGTCAATTTGTCGGCTGACGAGTTTGTAATTGAAGACGGGGAGCGCATCGCTCAGATGGTCATAGCCCGTCACGAACAGGCAGAGTGGGAAGAAGTGGAAGTGTTGGATGAAACGGAACGTGGGGCAGGAGGATTCGGCCACACGGGAACGGTATAAATCTTGATTTATGAGAAAATTAATAGGAATCATCGGTATGGTCCTGTTGCTTGTGGCTTGTGGAACTACAGGAAGGCAGCAGGCCGCTAAGCGCCACTTTGCAAGTGAGGACAGAGATACTTTATCCTACGAACAGCGCAGAAAGTACGATTATTTTTTTCTGGAGGCTGTCCGTTTAAAGCAAAAAGGAGATTACGATGCAGCCTTTGAACTTTATAAGCATTGTCTGGATATTAACCCTAGTTCAGCACCAGCCTTGTATGAGATTTCTCGATTTTATATGGTGTTGGGACAAGAAAAGAAAGGCGAAGAGGCATTGAAGAAGGCAGTTCGTTCGGATGAATCGAACTTCTGGTACAAGCAGACATTGGCCGCCTATTACCAGCAGAAACGTGACTGGCCCAAGGCCATTGCCGTGTATGAAGATATGGCACATCAGTTCCCTTCTCGGCTGGAGCCGCTTATGGCGCTGGTGGATTTGTATAATCAGACCAAGAGTTATGATCAGGCAATTACGGTATTGAACCGTTTGGAAGAGCTGGATGGGAAGTCCGAGCAAATCAGTATGGAGAAGTTTCGGATGTACTTGTTGATGGACGACCAGGAGCAGGCTTTTAACGAGATTGAGAGTCTTTCGAAGGAATATCCGTATGACTTGCGCTATCAAACCATTTTAGGCGATGTGTACCTGAATAACAACAAGCCTGATGAGGCGTATGCGGTTTACCAGAAAATTTTGAAGGAGGAACCGGGGTATGCGCCGGCTCTGTTGTCGATGGCTTCTTATTATCAACAGCTGGGGAAAGACAGCTTATACCACCAACAGCTGGATACCATTTTGCTGAACGATAACGTAGAGTCGGATACCAAGATGAATATCATGCGTCAGCTGATTCTCCAATCGGAACAGACCACAAAAGACAGTACGCAGATTGTGGCTTTGTTCAAGAATATTTTGGCCCGTCCGCAGCAGAATGCTGATTTGTCAATGCTTTGTGCGCAATATATGATTACCAAGCACATGGATAAGGAGTCTGTGCCGGTGTTGAATCAAGTGCTGTCGCTCGATCCGGAGAACAAACCGGCCCGTCTGCAACTATTGAGTTATGCCATCCGTGACAATGATTTGGATGAGGTGATTCGCGTGGCGACTCCGGCCTTGCAGTATAATCCGGATGCGATGGAATTCTACTATTACTTGGGATTGGCCCATTATCAGAAAGAGGAAACAGACAAGGCATTGGAAATCTTCCAAAAAGGATTGAAACAGGTCAACGAAAAGAGTGACAAGATGATTGTCTCCGATTTTTATGCCATTTTGGGCGATTTGTATCATTCCAAGGAAATGAAGGCTGAGGCCTATGCTGCTTATGACTCTTCATTGGTGTACAATCCGAATAACATCGGTACGCTCAACAATTATGCTTATTATCTGTCTGTGGAACGGACGCATCTGGACAAGGCGGAAGAAATGAGTTACAAGACCGTAAAGGCAGAACCGGAGAATTCCACTTACTTGGATACGTATGCGTGGATTTTGTTTGAAAAGAAACGTTACACCGAGGCTCGCATTTATATTGATCAGGCCATGAAGAATGGAGGAGACAGCAGCCAGGTCATTGTGGAGCATTGTGGTGACATTTACTATATGTTAGGCGAGAAAGACAAGGCCTTGGAATACTGGAAGAAAGCCGATGGTATGGAGGTTAAGAAAGAAAATGGAGAAACCCCTCGGACAGAGGCCGAATTGAAGCGCCTGAAACGTAAAATCGCTTTGAAAAAATACATTGAAGAATGAAACAGCTGATTCATTGGTTATATATTGTTTGCCTTGTGGCACTGATGTCTGCCTGCGGTACCTCACGTCATGCGGAGCGTGTGCCGATGATTGGAGGACTGAAGGGGGAGGAATATCAGGAGAAGGTGATTGCTGGTTTTCCACAATGGAACTGTGTGACCGGAAAAGTGGCCTTGAATTTGCAGACAGGAAGTAGTAAGAATACAAAACTGTCGGCTACGCTCCGAATGAAGAAAGGGGAGGTGATACAATTGTCGGTGGCCCCATTACTGGGCATTGAAGTGGCGCGGCTGGAGATTTCTCCCGAACGTATTCTGGCAGTCGACCGGCTTCATAAGCAATATGTGGAACTTTCGTTCAGCGAACTGAACCGCATGACCAATCTGAATTTGAGCTTTAATGTGTTGCAGTCGTTGTTCCTGAATGAGATTTTCCTGCCCGGCAAAGACCAGGTGGAAGTGTCCGACCTGCACCGCTTCCGGATGACCGCAGAGGGAACACGTGCGCTGTGGGAGGTGAAGGACAGCAAGAAACTGGCTTATCGTTTCTGGACGACGGCCGACAAAGGCTGGCTGGAAACCACTTCTGTATCGCTTTCGGGGACGGCCTATGCCTTGAAATGGACGTACGAAGATTTCACCAAGTTAGGTCCGGGATATTTCCCCCAGCATATTTTGGCGGAACTTCAGGGCGCCGGAAAGGAATATAATCTGGACATGCGCCTGTCGCGGATGTCTGTCAATGAAGATTGGGAAACTCGTACGGAGTTGTCTTCCAAGTATAAGAAAATGGAACTGGTAACCTTGCTGAAAATGTGGTTAGGAAAATGAAGCGTCTGATTGTCATATTCTGTATTTGTCTTTGTACGTGTACGCTTTCTGCACAGACTACGCGCAAGATTCGGCAGCTGGAGAAGCAGCGGAATGAGCTGAAACAGCAGATTGCCGAATCGGAAACCTTGTTGCAGTCTACCAAGAAAGACGTGAAAAGTCAGTTAGGTAATCTGGCTTTGATTTCCGGGCAGATAGAGGAACGTCAGAAATACATTCAGACCATTGAAAGTGACGTGAACAGTATCCAGCAGGAAATAAACCGTCTGGAGAAAGATTTGGTACGGCTTCAGAAAGAACTGGGCGAGAAACGCCAAAAGTACGAGCAGTCTGTGAAATACCTTTATCGCAACAAATCCATACAAGACAAGCTGATGTTTATTTTTTCGGCCGAGAACTTCGGGCAGATGTACCGTCGTTTGCGCTATGTACGTGAGTATGCAGATTACCAGCGTTTGCAGGGCATTCAGGTGCAGCGGAAACAAAAGCAGGTGACCGAGAAAGCTACTTCTTTGAAAAACAGCCGGAAAGCAAAAGAAGATTTGCTGAAACAGGGAGAAGCCGAGAAGGCTAAACTGGAGGCACAGGAACAGGAACGTAAACAAATTCTGTCGGGCTTGCAGAAAAAACAGCGCAGCATCCAGTCTGAACTGGCCAAGAAACGCCGTTCGGCCGATAAGCTGAATGCACAGATTGATCGTTTGATTGAAGAGGAAATTGAAAAGGCCCGTAAGCGGGCGGAGGAGGAAGCACGCCGGAAAGCGGAAGAAGCCCGGAAAGCAGCTGAGGCCGCGAAAGGAGCGTCCGGCACTTCTGCTGCAAAAGCGGAGACCAGCAAAACCCCTGTAGAGAAATTGGAGGCCTATAAAGTAGATTCGGAAGACCGGCGTTTGTCCAGTGTCTTTGAAAAGAACAAGGGCATTCTTCCGGTGCCGATTACTGGTCCCTACGTGGTGGTAGGGCATTACGGCCAATATCAGGTGAAAGGGCTTCGCAATGTGAAGTTGGACAATAAAGGAATGGATATCAAGGGAAAGGCCGGAGCCAATGCCCGTGCCATTTTCGATGGTGAAGTGTCGGCTGTTTTCCAATACAACGGACTGACCAATGTGTTGGTGCGGCATGGAAGTTATATCTCCGTGTATTGTAACCTGTCTACTGTGCGTGTCAAGAAAGGCAGTCTGGTACGTGCCCGCGATGTATTGGGAGAAGTGCATACCAATGCCGAAGGAGAAACCATTCTGCATTTCCAGCTCCGCAAGGAGACGGTGAAACTGAACCCGGAACTCTGGATTCATCGTTAAAGAACTCTTTTTTATACTTTGTGCAAAAGCTTCAGGTGGCTGTGCTGCCTGGGGCTTTTTTTTATGTGGAAGGTCTTGCAATAAAGTTTTCATGGCAAGTACGAATTCTTTTCTTTTGCTTGATAATTTCTCTGTTTCACACTGTGAGATTTGTATCCCACAGTGTGAAATATATATTCCACAGTGTGGTTTATGTATCCCACACTGTGGGACAGAGAAATTATAGTTATATAATAAATTATATTCATTTGCATTTGGAAGAAAATAATAAAATGAAAAATGTTTGATATATTTTCTTTTTTACTTCAATAAATAGTTATACATTCGTACGCTTTCCACTTGGAGCTTGAAATGCCAGTGGAATAGAATCGGAAATTATTAACTACATTCATATTATGAAACTGAAGCACTATTCTGTCTTATCTTTATGCATGTTCGGCAGTTTGCTTGCTGTACCTTTCTCCATGTGGGCAGGTCCGCAAACTGAGGTGACCATTTGCAGTGCCAGCGTGTTGAATCCCACGGCTGTGGAGGTAGTATTCTCCAATCAGCAACGCATGACGTTGGATTTTTATGGCGAAAATATTTTTCGTCTGTTTCAGGACAATAAAGGAGGCATTGTCCGCAATCCGGAAGCGGTGCCTGAAGCCCAGATTTTAGTGAATAATCCACGTCAGGAGGTGGGAAAACTTTCCTTGACAGACAAGGATGGGGTTATTACGGTAGCTACCAGCCGGATTGAGGTAGAGATGGACAAGCGTACCATGCTGTTCAAGATTACGGATAAAGCACGCCAGAAAGTAGTGGCAGAAGCGGTTCGCCCGGCGGATTTCGCAGAGAAACAAGTCAGCCTTTTCCTGAAAGAACATGAGGGAGAGTATTTTTACGGCGGAGGGGTGCAGAATGGACGCTTCTCTCATAAAGGCAAGAAAATTCATATCTTGAACACAAATCAGTGGACAGACGGTGGGGTGGCTTCTCCCACACCTTTCTATTGGTCGACGGAAGGTTATGGAGTGATGTGGCATACTTTCTGTCCCGGAGTATATGATTTCGGGGCAACCGATAAAGGAGTGGTGGCGTTGAGTCACGAGGGAAACTACCTGGACGTGTTTTTCATGGTGGATGAAACTCCGGTCGCTCTGTTGAATGATTTTTATCAGCTGACGGGTAATCCGGTACTCCTGCCTAAGTTCGGATTTTATGAAGGACATTTGAATGCTTATAACCGCGACTATTGGAAAGAAGACGAAAAAGGGATTCTTTTCGAGGATGGCAAGAAATACAAGGAAAGCCAGAAAGACAATGGCGGCATCAAGGAGTCGCTGAATGGCGAGAAGAATAATTATCAGTTTTCTGCACGTGCGGTTATAGACCGTTATGAGGCAGCCGACATGCCGTTGGGATGGATTCTGCCGAACGATGGCTATGGGGCCGGATACGGACAGACTTCCACACTGGACGGGAATATCCAGAACTTGAAGGAGCTGGGTGACTATGCCCGTGCCAAGGGAGTAGAAATAGGGTTGTGGACTCAATCGGATTTACACCCCAAGGAAGGAGTGGAACCGCTGTTGCAGCGTGACATTGTCAAGGAAGTGCGTGATGCCGGCGTACGGGTGTTGAAGACCGACGTGGCATGGGTCGGTGCCGGCTATTCCTTCGGCTTGAACGGGGTGGCCGATGTGGGTCGTATCATGCCTTATTATGGCAACAATGCACGTCCGTTCATTATCTCACTCGACGGATGGGCCGGTACACAGCGTTATGCCGGTATCTGGTCGGGCGACCAGACCGGAGGAGAGTGGGAATACATCCGTTTCCATATTCCGACTTATATCGGTTCCGGACTGTCGGGACAACCGAACATCACTTCCGACATGGATGGTATTTTCGGCGGGAAGAACATTCCGGTCAACGTGCGTGACTTTGAGTGGAAAGCGTTTACGCCGATGCAGTTGAACATGGACGGATGGGGAGCGAACCCCAAATATCCGCAGGCGTTGGGTGAACCGGCCACTTCCATTAACCGTTGGTACCTTAAACTGAAATCGGAGTTTATGCCTTATACATATAGTATTGCACACGAGGCGGTGGATGGCAAGCCGATGATTCGGGCGATGTTCTTGGATTATCCGAATGACTATACGCTGGGAACAGCCACTCGTTATCAGTTCCTTTACGGACCTTCTATTCTGGTGGCCCCTATTTATCAGAAGACGCAGGCCGACGAGAAGGGGAACGATGTGCGCCACGGCATTTATCTGCCCGAAGGCAACTGGATTGATTATTTCACCGGTGATTTGTATGAAGGTGGACGGGTCATCAACTGTTTTGACGCACCCTTGTGGAAACTCCCGTTGTTCGTGAAGCAGGGAGCCATTCTGCCCATGACGGCCGCACACAATCAGGTCGCTCAGATAGCGAAAGACATCCGTACGTATGAACTGTATCCGGCTGGAAACACGGAATTTACGGAATACGACGACGACGGTATCTCTGAGGCTTATCGCAACGGGCAGTATGCGACGACTCTTATCCGTTCTGTGCTGGAAGGGGAAGATTTGAAAGTCAGTGTGGCACCTTCACAAGGACATTTTGAAGGAATGGTGACGGAAAAGGCTACTTATTTCCGCCTCAATGTCACGGCACAGCCGAAGAAACTGACGGCACATATCGGAGGGAAGAAAGTGAAACTGACTCCGGTGTCTTCTTTGGAGGCATTGCAGAAGGGAGAAAATGTATATTATTATGAAGCCGCTCCGGAATTGAACCGTTTTGCTACTCCGGGCAGTGAGATGGCCCGTGTGCAGGTGGTGAAGAATCCGGTGATGCACGTCAAGCTGGCAGCAGTGGATGTGACACGGAATGAAGTGACGCTGGAAGTGAAAGATTATGTGTTTGCTCCAGCAGAAAAACTGCGGGTCAGCCAGGGGACATTGGCCGCTCCGGAACCACAGGTCACGGAAGAGAATACCGGGGCTTATACGCTGACACCTTCCTGGAAGAAAGTAGACCATGCCGATTATTATGAGATTGAGTATAACGGTATGTTGTATAGTACCATCCGGGATACCCAACTGTTGTTTGAAGACCTCCGTCCGGAAACGACCTGTACATTTAAGGTGCGTGCGGTGAATGCTTCATGTGTGTCCGACTGGGCAACTGTCACTGCCACCACGAAGTCTGACCCGCTGGAATTTGCCATCCGGGGTATTACGGGCGAAACGACTTGTCCGAACCAGGAAGGTCAGGAAGTGAACAAACTCTTCAATTTTGATGAAGGGGATGCATGGCATACGCAATGGAGTGCCCAGGCCGTTCCATTTGATTTGATAGTCGATTTGAACAGTGTGAACCAGCTCGACAAGTTTGAATATCTGCCTCGTCTGGATGCTGGAAACGGTACGTTAGGTAAGGGTACGGTATATTATAGTATGGACAAATCGAACTGGCACGAAGTCGGTACATTCGACTGGAAGGGCAGTGACGTGAAGACCTTCGTCTTTACCGGACATCCGACTGCACGCTATATCAAGTTGTCGGTAACCTCGGCCGTAGGTAAGTACGGCTCCGGTCGTGAATTGTATGTGTTCAAGGTGCCGGGTTCGGAAAGCTATATTCCGGGCGACATCAATCAGGATAAACTGGTGGACGAGAATGACCTGACTTCTTATATGAATTATACAGGTTTGCGCCGGGGAGATTCTGATTTTGAGGGATATATCAGCAAGGGCGACCTGAACGATAACGGACTGATTGATGCATATGACATTTCTGCCGTAGCCGTACGACTGGAGACAGGCGTCAGCAGCCGTCAGGTACCATCGGTAGCCGGAGAAATTCAGATAGTGCCTTCAAAGAAAGTGTACAATGAAGGAGAGACGGTGGAAATCCGTGTATCCGGTAAAGGACTGCGTTCTGTCAATGCCCTCAGTTTCGCACTGCCTTATGACCCGCAGCTGCTGGAGTATGCAGGGATAGAGGCTACAGGCATGAAGGAAATGCGGAACCTGACCAACGACCGTTTGCACACCAACGGAACGAAGGCTTTGTATCCGACGTTTGTAAATATGGGAGAAAAGCCTTATCTGGAAGGGGATGCAGAACTGATGACCATCCAATTCAAGGCTAAACGCAAATTGAAACTGGATTTGAAGGTATTGGACGGTATGTTGGTCGACAAGTACCTGAATACGGTAAAATTTTGAGAAGACAGGTGCCTGGGGCAAGCCTCGGGCATCTTGATGTGATACCATAAAAAAGTGGTTCATCCGGTGAACAGGATGAACCACTTTTTATTTCTTCTGAATTGTATAGTCGAGGTTAAATTTTCAATCCATCTAAGATTTGTGTGTAAACGGAAATGGCTTCTTCAATTTCGCTGACCAGCACATATTCATCGGCCGTATGTGAACGGGAAGATTTTCCCGGACCGATTTTGACGGAGGGGAAAGGCATCAGTGCTTGGTCGGACAACGTAGGAGAGCCAAACGGTGTTTTCCCCAGTTCGATGGCCCGTTTCACGAAAGGATGGTCGGTCGGAATGCTGGAAGAGTTGAGGCGGAAGGAGCGGGCTTTCACTTCGCTCTGTACATGTTTCCCTATTTCAGCAAACAGTTCTTCATTGGAATAGCATTCGTTGCTGCGGATATCGACTACCATGCTGCACAGGTCTGGAATCACATTGTGCTGTGTGCCGGCATTAATCTGCGTCACACTCATTTTAACTGGTCCCAGTAGCGGAGATTCTTTGGGGAACTGGTAGGTACGGAACCATTCAATGTCCGGCAGGATTTTGTAGATGGCATTTTCTCCTTCGTTGCGGGCGGCATGTCCGGATTTGCCCCTAGCAGTGACATCGAGCACCATCAGTCCTTTTTCAGCGATGGCCGGATGCATTTCCGTAGGTTCTCCCACCACGCCCAAGGCGATGGGAGGTAACTGGTGAAGTACGCTTTCAATGCCGTTTTTCCCGGATACCTCCTCTTCGCAGGAAGCCAGGTAAATCAGGTTGTAACTTTGTGTGGTCATGCTGAGATGGCGGTATACCTGAAAGAGAGATACCAGGCTGGCTCCGGCATCGTTGCTTCCCAGCCCGTAGAGTTTCCCGTTCTCATTCTTGGGAGTGAACGGCTGTTTCCTCCATCCGCTTACCGGTTTGACGGTATCTATATGTGAATTTAGCAAGATGGTAGGTTTCTGGATATCAAACATGGGACTGATGCACCAGATGTTGTTGCCGGAACGTCCGGTCATAATGCCGGTTTCTTCTATGTAATTTTGCAGGAAGTCGGCTGCAGCCTCTTCTTCCCGGCTGATAGAAGGAATTCCAATCAGTGAATGCAGTAGAGTCAGTGCTTCAGATGTGTAGTAACCTGTATCTATCATAACTATTACCTGTTTTAGATTCCCTGCAAAGATACTCTTTTTTATGAGAAAAAATTTAGATTGTCAAGACATTCCAAATAAAATCTTATATTTGCAAAATAAATAATAAAACGAAGAAAAATAGATGGTTAATTCATATTTGTCCCGGCTTGTGCGGCGACAAGCAGAAAAATATGGGGATAAAGTTGCCTTAAAATACCGTGATTACACCACTTCTACATGGATTCCTGTGACTTGGAACAGATTTGCGAATTTGGTTGACGAGGTAGCTAGGGCTTTGGTGGCTGCAGGGATAGAGGTGCAAGAGAATGTAGGGGTCTTTTCACAAAATAAGCCAGAATGTTTTTATGTAGATTTCGGAGCTTTCAGAAGCCGGGTCGTGACGGTTCCTTTGTATGCCACCAGTTCGGAGGCACAGGTACATTACATTGTGGAGGATGCTGGTATCCGTTTCTTGTTTGTCGGTGAACAGTATCAGTATGATGTGGCCTATCGGGTACAGAGCTTGTGCCGTTCCTTGAAGAAAATTATCATATTCGATCCGGAGGTGAAACGGGCTGACGGAGATTGCAATTCGATTTATTTTTCCGATTTCCTGAAACTGGCAAAAGAGGATAAGTGGCAAAGTGAGGTAGAGGAGCGTACGTCGGCCTCTTCTCCCGACGATTTGGCTAATATTTTATACACTTCCGGAACTACAGGCGATTCAAAAGGTGTGATGCTGCATCATTCCAATTACGAGGCGGCTTTCAAAGGACATAATGCCCGCCTCACGGAGCTGGGAGAAAATGATGTGGTGATGAACTTCCTGCCATTTACGCATATTTTTGAACGGGGATGGGCTTTCTATTGCCTCCACAGGGGATGTATGCTGTGCATCAACCTGAAGCCTCAGGATATACAGAAAACCATCAAGGAAATCCGGCCTACCGCGATGTGCAGTGTGCCACGTTTCTGGGAAAAGGTATATGCCGGCGTACAGGAAAAAATTAATGAGACCACGGGGTTGAAGAAAGCCCTGATGCTGGATGCGTTGCGGGTAGGCAAGGAGCATAATATCACGTACCTGATGAATGGAAAGACTCCTCCGGCCGTGTTGCACATGCGATATAAATTCTATGAGCGAACCATTTACAGCCTTTTGAAAAAAACCATCGGGATTGAGAACGGTAATTTCTTCCCCACTGCCGGGGCAGCCATACCGGAAAAGGTGGAGGAGTTTGTACATTCCGTGGGAATCAACATGATTGCCGGATACGGATTGACGGAAAGTACCGCTACGGTTTCCTGTGAATGGAAGGGAGATTTCCGGATAGGGAGCGTCGGAAGGGTATTGCCGGGCGTGGAAGTCCGTATCGGTGAGAATAATGAAATCCAACTTCATGGAGGTACTATCACAAAAGGATATTACAAGAAAGAAGCAATCACCAAGCAGGCTTTTACGGAAGATGGCTGGTTCCGTACGGGAGATGCCGGATACATGAAGGATGGATTCCTGTATCTGACAGACCGTATCAAGGACCTCTTCAAGACTTCCAATGGTAAATATATCGCACCACAAGCCATCGAGACGAAACTAGTGGTAGATCGTTACATTGACCAGGTGACCATCATTGCCGACCAGCGCAAGTTTGTGTCTGCTTTGATTGTGCCGGAATACAATCAGGTGGAAAAGTTTGCACGTGAACATCACATTGCTTTTACCAGTCGGAAGGACTTGCTGGAAAATCCGCAGATTGTGGAACTGTTCAGGCTTCGGATTGATACCCTCCAGCAGGAATTTGCTCATTATGAGCAGGTGAAACGTTTCACGTTATTGTCTGAACCGTTCAGTATGGAACGGGGAGAACTGACAAACACGTTAAAGTTAAAACGTGCGGTGGTAGCCCGGAACTACAAGGATATCATCGACAAAATGTATGAAGAAAATGTCGGTTAAATAGCTGATTTTTATATGCAGGCGCTCTTTCTGGGTGCCTGTTTTTTCTATCTGATGCGTCTCGGCATAGTCAAATTTAGAAAACTGCGTTTTCTATTTGCCTCTGCGCTCGGCTTTTTCTATCTTTGCAGCGAGAAAATATAAACGGACTAATTTATCGTATTTTTATGATTACCATAGAGCAACTGAAAGACATAAAGGAACGTACGGAAGCCCTTCATCGTTATTTGGATATTGATGGAAAGAAGATACAGGTGGAAGAAGAGCAGCTTCGTACACAGGCACCGGGTTTTTGGGACGACCAGAAGGCTGCCGAAGCGCAGATGAAGAAAGTAAAATCCTTGCAACAATGGATTTCCGGCTATCAAGAGGTGAAGACGCTGGCAGATGAATTGCAGCTGTCTTTCGATTTCTATAAAGATGAACTGGTGACGGAAGAAGAAGTGGATGAGGCTTATGCAAAGGCACTTTCGGCTGTGGAAGCCCTGGAGCTGAAGAACATGCTTCGTTCGGAAGCTGACCAGATGGACTGCGTGCTGAAAATCAATTCAGGAGCCGGAGGTACGGAAAGTCAGGACTGGGCTTCCATGCTGATGCGTATGTATATGCGCTGGGCGGAAAGTAACGGCTATAAATTGTCGGTTGCCAACCTTCAGGAAGGGGATGAAGCCGGTATTAAGACGGTGACGATGAACATTGAGGGAGCCTATGCGTATGGTTATCTGAAAGGAGAGAACGGTGTACACCGTCTGGTACGTGTGTCGCCTTATAATGCACAGGGAAAACGAATGACTTCATTCGCTTCCGTGTTTGTGACTCCGTTGGTGGACGACTCTATTGAAGTGACGGTAGAACCGGCCCGCTTGTCATGGGATACTTTCCGAAGCGGTGGTGCAGGAGGACAGAATGTGAACAAGGTAGAATCGGGTGTCCGCTTGCGTTATCAGTACAAAGACCCTTATACAGGTGAAGAGGAAGAAATCCTGATTGAAAATACCGAAACTCGTGACCAGCCGAAGAACAAGGAGAATGCCATGCGCCAGTTGCGTTCTATCTTGTATGACAAGGAACTGAAACATCGTATGGAGGAACAGGCCAAGGTGGAAGCCGGAAAGAAGAAGATTGAGTGGGGGTCCCAGATACGAAGCTACGTGTTTGATGACCGTCGTGTGAAAGATCATCGTACCAATTATCAGACTTCCGATGTGAACGGAGTGATGGACGGTAAGATTGACGGTTTCATCAAAGCCTATCTGATGGAGTTTTCAGATAGCGAAAACTGATAACTTTGTGGAAAAACGCGTTTTTTTGTTTGTCTTTTTGCGGATAAGTTGTAATTTTAGGGAGCTAAATCTAAAAATGAAAACTTATGGGACGCAACAGAACTGTGAAAAGACAAAATTTTGAGAAACGTGAAGAAGAGAAAGCCAATAGACTGTTCAGGATGATTTGTATTGTCTTGATTCTATTGGCTATTTTAATGATTGTAGGTTATACATTGGCTTCCTGATACCAGAATGTGATATGCCACAGGAAATAGAACGGAAATTTTTGGTGTGCGATGATTCTTATAAGTCGATGGCTTGTGGGAAAAAGCGTATCAAACAGGGGTATATCTGTAGTGAAAGAGGACGGACGGTGCGGGTACGTATTCAGAATGAAGAGGGGTACCTGACCATTAAAGGACCTTCGGATGCGGCAGGTATGAGCCGGTATGAATGGGAACATGCACTCTCCCTGCAGGAGGCGGAAGAACTGATGAAATTGTGCGAGCCGGGAATGATTGACAAGACGCGGTATTTAGTGCAATGCGGCACACACATGTTTGAGGTGGACGAATTTTATGGAGACAATGAAGGGCTGGTTGTGGCAGAAGTGGAGCTGGACAGTGAGGGTGAATCTTTTGACCGACCTTCGTTCTTAGGGGAGGAAGTGACCGGACAAGTGAAGTACTATAATTCATTCTTGATGAAGTTTCCCTATCGAAAATGGGCTGAAAACCTTCCTGAAAACTATCATGGCAAGGGGTAAAAACTCTCAGTTGATAGTTTTTACCCATTTGATTATCAGTTTTTGTGAAGAGTGATCTTTCTTTTTCTGCTAATATTGCAGTGTCAAAACGAAAAGCAGACATTATTTCAATTAAAGAAAAGAAAGACTAAAGAATTATGAAAACGGCAACTTTTGCTCAGAATCTGCTGAGCATGCAGACAGAACTACTTCATTTCGCTTATAAATTGACGGCAGACCGTGAAGAAGCGAATGACCTTCTCCAGGAGACTTCTTTGAAGGCCTTGGATAATGAAGAAAAGTATGTAGCTGAAACGAACTTCAAGGGATGGATTTATACCATCATGCGTAATATATTCATTAATAATTATCGCAAAACCTTGCGCGACCAGACGTATGTAGACAATACCGACAACCAGTTTTTCTTGAATCTGGGGGTAGATATTGAAGATGATTCCATGCAGGGTTCGTATGATTTGAAAGAAATGCGCCGCATCGTAAATGCATTGCCTAAAGAATATCGTGTACCTTTTGCAATGTATGTGTCTGGATTCAAGTATCGAGAGATTGCGGATAAACTGAAGCTTCCTCTGGGTACCGTGAAGAGTCGGATTTATTTTACTCGTCAGAGATTGCAGGAAGATTTGAAAGATTTCCGTTAAACAGTTTGATAACTCTCTATCTTTAAATAATATATTTAATGGACGTCGGGTGCTGTGAGAGCAACCGACGTTTTCTTTTTATTGTGGTTGTGAGTTGTGAAATCTTTTTCTGACAAAGGGACGATAGATAAAATGGCCAGCTAGGGAAGCCAGCAATACGCCTACACTGTTGGCTATAAAATCCATCCAGTCTCCGTTTCGGTTGTCTGTACAATATGCTTGTAAGATTTCGATGCATCCACTCATCAGAATGGGAAATAGAATGCATCCGATGGTCAGACTCCATTTTTTAGGAATAGAATGATGAATCAGATATTCTATCCATAATACGGAACTGAGTCCTCCATACATACAAAGGTGAACGAGTTTGTCGAAGTTTGTAATTTCCTCCAGTGGAGTCTGGGGAGGTGTAAAAAAGGATAGGTACCAAATCACCGATGTCGTCAGTATAGAAAATGGGTAATGTCTTAAAAACTGCATTCTACGTAAAAGTTTAAATTTTCGTGCAAAAATACGATATTTTTTATACTTTTGTTTCCTGTTTGATGTGTAATTATAATAAAATGATTTATGCAGCACAAAAGTGAACGAGCAAATTTTGGAAGTAAGTTGGGAGCGATTTTGGCTGCCGCCGGTTCTGCGGTGGGTTTGGGTAATATTTGGCGTTTTCCTTATGAAACGGGGAACCATGGCGGAGCTGCGTTTATATTGATATATCTGGGATGTGTGATTGTGTTCGGACTCCCTATTATGATTGCAGAGTTTACCATTGGGCGGCGTGCAAAGGCCTGTACGGGAGGAGCTTATGAAACCTTGGTTCCAAGGTCTCACTGGAAATGGGTAGGATATGCCGGAGTGTTGACTGGTTTCTTGATTTTAGGATATTATTCGGTGGTAGCAGGATGGACATTGGAATATGTCTGGCAGGCGGTAACATTTGGTTTGTCAGGTAAGACCTCAGGGGAATATGTGACGATGTTTCAGGATTTTTCACGGCAGCCTTTCCGCCCGTTGCTTTGGTTGTTCCTGTTTATGTTTGCCACGCATTTTGTCATAGTAAAAGGAGTGAAGGAGGGGATTGAGAAATCGTCCAAAATTATGATGCCGATTTTATTTATTTTGGTAATTCTGCTGGCTGTTTGCTCTGTGATGTTGCCGGGGGCGGAGAAAGGAGTGAAGTTCCTTTTGCATCCGGACTTTAGCAAGGTGACTCCGGACGTCTTTCTAGGAGCCATGGGACAGGCCTTTTTCTCTCTCAGCTTGGGTATGGGGTGCTTGTCGACATACGCCTCTTATTTTGGGAAGGATACTCGTTTGGGGCATACGGCGTTGAGTGTGGGAATCATCGATACTTGTGTGGCGGTATTGGCTGGATTGATTATTTTTCCGGCAGCCTTCTCTGTCGGTATCCAACCGGATGCAGGCCCTTCATTGATATTCATCACGTTGCCCAACGTATTCCAACAGGCTTTCGCCAATATGCCGTGGTTGGCTTATATCTGCTCTATTGCCTTTTATGTGCTGTTGGCACTGGCGGCTTTGACTTCTACCATTTCGTTACATGAGGTATCGACGGCTTTTTTGCACGAGAAGTTCCATTTCACGCGGGGACGTGCAGCATGTATTGTGACTGGAGGCTGTTTGATTATTGGAGTCATTTCCTCGCTGGCATTAGGTGTTTGGAATGGTGTCAAGATTGGCGGTTTGAATCTGTTCGATGCGTTGGATTATCTGACAGCTAAGATTATGCTTCCGGTATGTGGTATGTTTGCGGCAATTTTTGTAGGATGGGTGTTGGATAAGAAAATCGTAAAAGGTGAAGTAACGAATTATGGAAGCTTAAAAGCACCTTATTATCCAGTATATCTGCTGGTTTTGCGATTTGTGGCACCGGTCGGCATCCTGGCTATTTTTATGAATGAATTGGGCCTGTTGAACTGGTAATGTGGAAAGATTTCTTCTATTATTCGAAGTCAGAGCGGAGAGTTATTCTACTGTTGTTGGGACTTTTGATAGCCTTGGTTATCTTTGGAGTGATATGCCGAATTACGGAGCCGTCAGGGCAGATTTTTCAGGAGGACAATGCGGAGATCGATTCTTTTTTGGCTTCTGTGAAGCAGCGTGAGTTGAACTATACGAAGCGGAGATATACAAAGGTGAAGGACAAAGAGCAACCGGAGGTGGTTCTTGCTGTTTTTGACCCTAATACGGCCGATTCCTTTCAGCTGCGTAAACTGGGGTTACCGTCGTTCGTAGTTCGGAACATTCTTCATTATCGGGAAAAAGGAGGACGATTTCGTACGCCGGAAGCATTTGCCAAAATTTATGGGTTAGAAGAGGACCAGTTTCTTTTGTTGAAGCCTTATATCCGGATTCAGAAGGTAGAAGACAGGAGTGTTTTGCCGCAGGTTCAGGAAGGAAAGGCCTTTTCAGAGTCGGTGCAACGGATAGAAAAGTACTCTGAAGGGACACTCGTTTCATTGAATGAGGCCGATACGGCCGAGTTGAAGCGTGTGCCGGGAATTGGTAGTGGGATTGCCAGAATGATTGTGGCTTATCGGAACCGCTTGGGAGGTTTTACACATGTAGAGCAGCTACAGGAGATTCCTCATGTGGATACTTGTCTGAATAAATGGTTTGTGGCAAAAGGAGTTCCATTTCGGAAAATCAGGGTGAATAAGGATGGGTTGGATAAGTTGCGTAATCACCCTTACATGGACTTCTATAAGGCAAAAGCTATTTTGGAATACCGTCGTAAGCGGGGACATATAAAAGGTCTTTCCCGGCTCTCTCTGTTTGAAGAGTTTTCCGAAAAAGACCTTCAGCGTTTGTCTCCTTATTTATCTTTCGAGTGATTTATTTGCGCGGGTAGCCGGCTGCTTCTGCAATTTTTACCGGAATTTCCGTATTGTCGATGCGGCTTTGGAACTTTTCTGCTCCCACTCCGATGGCAAATACAGGTACGTAGCCTGCAGAATGTCCTCCACTGGTCCATCCGGTCAAAGCGATTTCATCGATGATTCGTTTGGCCTCTGCGGCGATAGGCTCATCTTGTGCGTATTCGCTCTTTTCCATCTTCATCTGTTGGTTCTTGAGGCTTTGTTCGTAGACGGCTTTTAAGCGAGCTTCCTGTTTATCGTTTAGTTTTACTTTGTCCCAAAAACCGAAATTGTCCTTTAAGGTTTGCTGTACAGCTTCCCAAGATACGTTATTGTCGGTTTTGGCGCGAAGCTGGTTGATGATTTTGGTAAATCCGCTTTCGCTTACCTTTTGGTTCTTGAGTACTTGCAGGTTCAGTTCGTACGGGCCTTTTCCTAATACGAAGCCTCCGGTTTCATGGTCGGCAGTGACAACAATCAATGTTTCGTCCGGGTGCTGTGAATAAAATTCATAGGCCACTTTTATGGCGTTGTCAAAATCGATTACTTCATGGAAAACAGTGGCTGCATCGTTGCTGTGGCAAGCCCAGTCTATTTTTCCTCCTTCTACCATCAAGAAAAATCCTTTAGATAAGTCTTTAGAAAGGAAATTGATGGCTGAGCGGGTAATTTCCTGTAAGGTCAAGTCTCCTTTTTCCCGATCAATTGCATAAGGAATTGAGTTTCGGTCCTTCTTGGAAGAAACCTCTGACTGAAAGAGAATCATTTTATCGGCCTTCTTGCTTTTCTTGAGATAGTCTTTATATCCTCTGGCAATGGTATAGCCATATTGGGGGGCTATTGAGTAGAGGTTCTCGGCCTGAGGATTGTGTTTGTCTTCCGGCTGCAGGAAGTCTGAACCTGCATAAAAGTCAAACCCAGTGGCGTACAAGTCTTTTCCTATATCATAATAGCTTCCTCTGCCTGCAGCATGTGCGTAAAAGGCTGCTGGAGTGGCGTGGTCTACACTTACGCTGGTGGCAACTCCTACTCGACATCCGTAATCTTTCGCCCATGTGGCTACACTGTATATAGGTGTTTGTAAATCTTTCAATACCCCAATCGCCCCATTCTTAGTCTTATTGCCGGTAGCCAAGGCGGTTCCTGCTGCGGCAGAATCTGTTACTCCATTTGTTGCCGAAAAAGTGGTGGCTACAGTAGTGTAAGGGAATTGAGTAAATTGCAAAGGAGTAATTCCGATTTTTCCTTCCAGTTCGCCAAGATATAATTCGGTACCTTGTACTTGGTTGACTCCCATTCCATCCCCGATAAAGTAGAATACATACTTGGCCTGCTGTGCGTTGATTTGACAAAAAGCCAACAGGATGAACATAACGACGATTGATAATTTCTTCATAAAGTTCTGTGTGTAGATTATTATTTCTGCGAAAATACGGAAAAATGTGGTTTTTGTATCTATTTAGGTGAAAAAGAAATGGAAAATAGGTGAACGTTTTGTGGAAAATGCATTCTTATTGTGTAACTACATCACATCCTTATTATGAAAAAGACGAATTTAGTTGGGGCATGTCTGGTATTGTCCTTGTTGGCTTCCTGCCTGCAGAATGAATCGTTGTCAAACATGAGTGAAGAATCGGTCTTACATTTGAGAGCCTCGATTGATACCTCGGAAGCAGGTGGGCGAACTGTGACGAATAATTCGGGTACTACTGTTTTCTCGGAGCTGGATGAGTTAGGCTTTTTTATGCCGGAAGAAAATGAGCCTATAAAATGGACATTGACAGAGAATCAGTGGGTGGCCGAATCTTCTTTGTCATGGAAAGATAAGGTGAGTAGTTTCTTGTTTTGTGCATATTATCCTTACTCTGAAGAAGCGACAACCCGCACAAGTATACCTATGCCTGATTTAAGCCAGCAGCCTGGAACTCTTTCTGGAATTGGAGATTTTGATTTTTTGGCAGCTCGTTGCCAGACAAGTTATGAAGAGACAGATAACGGTACGGTTTCTTTTACAGGTTCATCTTCCTTTAAACATGTGTATAGCCTTGTCGCTGTAAAAATAAAGAAAGATTTATTGGAAGAAAATGTGCAGTTGAGTCAAGCTACATTTAGGGGAGAGAATTTGTTTGGAGGTGCCACTTATCATTTTGGGGAGCTAGAAGAAGAGGATGGAATCTCTTATGTGGATGCTTCTAAAGTGAATGTGCTGACTTTCAATTATGAAGATCCTGTGACAGTGACTGAAGAATACGGATATACGTTGTATTTCTTATGTAATCCGTCTGATTTGGTGGAAGATACTGAATTTTCTATTTCATATCAGCGTGACGGACTTTCTTATACGGCTTCTACTAGTAAGTTGGGAAGGAAGTTTTTGGCTGGTAAATTTTATCAGTTTACGCTGAAGTTAACCAAGGAAGATTTGAAACTGGAAGGTAATGAGGTTACTGATTGGATTTCAGAAGAACTTCCTGAAATAGAAGTTGATGAAAATCCGTTATAAATAGATTGTCAGATATTTTTAAGAGAATTCTTTTAGCGGGATCATCTTCGCTATAGTTTTTTGTGGCGGAGGTGATTTTTTATATATAAGAAACTGAGGATGTTTTCATTTTTATCTGCATGCAAAATTGCCTTAATTCTCAGAAAAAACATGTAACTTTGCGCTTTCAAATAAAAGAATAATCAATTCTTAGTTCATTATAAGCAATGAAAGCACTGAAAGAACGCATCATTCGGGATGGAAAATGCTTTGAAGGAGGAATCCTTAAAGTGGATAATTTTATCAATCATCAGATGGACCCGATTCTGATGAAGTCGATGGCAGTAGAGTTCGTACGGAGATTTGCCAGTACAAAAATTAACAAAGTAATGACTATTGAGGCTAGCGGAATCGCTCCTGCCATCATGGTGGGTTATTTACTGGAACTTCCAGTGGTTTTTGCCAAGAAGAAGAAACCGAGTACGATGGAAAACATGCTGACCACCACAGTATATTCTTTCACGAAAGACCGTACGTATGATGTGTGTGTAAGTAAGGATTATTTGTGTCCGGGTGATAAGGTATTGTTTATTGACGATTTCCTGGCAAATGGAAACGCGGCAAAAGGAATCATTGACTTGGTACAGAAGGCGGGAGCAGAACTGGTAGGCATGGGGTTCTTGATAGAGAAGTCCTTCCAGCATGGAGGAGATTACCTACGTGAAAAAGGTATCCACGTAGAGTCGCTAGCTATCATAGAAAGTCTGGATAATTGTCAAATTAAAATAAAAGAGTGAATCTTTGATGGAAAAAGAACAACAAACAGCCCAGAGTGCCGGGCTTATTTACGGTTTGAACGACCGTCCCCCCTTGAAAGATACTATTTTTGCGGCTTTACAACATCTGTTAGCCATATTTGTGGCCATTATCACTCCTCCGTTGATTATTGCCGGAGCGTTGAAACTGGATTTGGAAACGACAGGATTTCTGGTTTCTATGGCCTTATTTGCTTCAGGAATTTCTACTTTCATCCAATGTCGTCGTGTGGGGCCTATCGGTTGTGGTCTGTTGTGTATCCAAGGAACTAGCTTTTCTTTTATCGGTCCGATTATTTCGGCTGGATTGACCGGAGGATTGAGCAGCATATTTGGTGCATGTATCGTGGCTTCATCCGTGGAAATGCTGATAAGTAGGGTGTTGAAGTACACACGGCGCATAATTACTCCTTTGGTATCCGGTATTGTGGTCACCTTGATTGGTATGAGCCTGATTAAGGTCGGGATTTCCGCTTGTGGAGGAGGAGCAGCCGCACAGGCAGACGGTTCATTTGGTGCTTTCCAGCATATCGGACTGGCTGCGTTGGTACTGGTACTGATTATTTTCTTTAATCGTAGTTCCAACCGCTACTTGCGGATGAGCTCCATTGTGATAGGGTTGGTAGTCGGTTATGTGCTGGCCTGGGCTTTGGGAATGGTCGACTTCTCTGCGGTACAGAGCTATGGAGGATTCAATATTCCGATACCTTTCCGCTATGGTGTGTCGTTTGATATCTCTGCCATCATTGGATTGGCGTTGGTGTATCTGATTACGGCCATCGAAGCATACGGAGACATTACAGCCAACTCTTTGATTTCGGGTGAGCCCGTGGAAGGAGAGACTTTTGTCAAACGAGCTTCTGGAGGTATTTTGGCAGACGGGTTTAACTCCATGTTGGCTGGTTTCTTTAATTCTTTTCCTAATTCCATCTTTGCTCAAAACAATGGTATGATTCAGCTGACAGGAGTGGCTAGCCGTTACGTAGGTTACTTCATTGCCGGTTTTCTGATATTATTGGGACTTTTCCCGGCTGTGGGGTTGGTATTCTCGCTGATGCCGGAGCCCGTGCTCGGAGGAGCTACCTTGCTGATGTTCGGTACAGTGGCTGCGGCCGGCATTCGTATCATCTCTTCACAAAAGATTGACCGTAAAGCTACGTTGGTGATGGCTTTGAGCTTTTCTTTTGGTTTGAGTGTGGAACTCGTGCCAGATATCTTGTGTCAGCTTCCGGAAACATTGCGAAACATTTTCTCTTCTGGAATTACCACAGGAGGGTTGACAGCCATTCTGGCTAACCTGTTGATTCAGATAAAGGAGTAATTTTCTTCAGGCATAAAAAAGCCCCGTTCCCATGCAGGAGCGGGGCTTTTTTTAGGAGCTCTTTATTTATTTGACTTCAATAACCTTACGAGCCTGAACTTTTTCTTCATTTGTTTTTTTCGGCAAATCGATGGTCAATACACCGTCATTGACAGCAGCATTGATTTTCTCTTTTTCCACGTCATCAGGGATAATCATGGATTGTTCGAATTTGCTGTAAGAGAATTCGCGACGCAAGTACTTCTTGTCGTTCTCCTCCTTGTTCTCGCTCTTCTTTTCCATTGAAATGGTAAGCGTATTGTCATCTGCCAGTTGAACGTGAAAGTCGTCTTTCGTCATGCCGGGAGCTGCCAATTCCACTTTATACTCTTTATCGCTTTCAATTACATTGATTGCAGGAGCTGTAGAGTTAGCCTTTACCATCCAATCGTTATCAAAGAAATCATTAAAGATACTCGGTAACCAGTTCTGATTGTAATTTTTTCTAGTCGGCATCATAGTTGTAATCTCCTATATTTAAGTTGTTTTTATTATCAATTTTCTTGCTGGAGGGCTTCTGCTTTCGCTTCCGCGATCCGCCTAAGAGATTGCAAAACCTGTGCCTTTTTTGTTTGGGTATGCCACGAGGAACATCCATTTTAAACCTCGTTTAATTATCCTTCTTGTTTTTAAACTTAAGCAAACCTTGGTGGTTCCGATATCTTTTCCTTGTTGTCAGATTGACAGAAAATGAACTGTCAAACTTTCATTCTCTTGGCTGAAAGGAAACATAATGACAGAAAAAAGACCGTCACGAATCCGTAACGGCCTTTCTTATGAATAGAATATAAATTGTTATCGTGCCACAAACAGTGACTGGCTGTGAGCCTGACGTGCAGAAATCATTCCCTGCAAATCTGGAGAAACGGTCATCGGAGTGCCGTCTTCCTGCTTGAAGGTGATGGTTCCGTCTCCATTCATAGTAATCAGTTCAAAGGTCTGTCCTTCCGCAGAAACGTTCCAAGTGTTTTTTTCTTTGTTATATACCAAGTTCAGAGGCTTGTCTTCTTCCCCTTTCTTTGTGATGGTATAACCGTCTTCGTTCGTACGTACGAGATATTCTCCATTTTCACCTTTTACTGTTTTTACAGTTCCGATGTTTTCAGCCAAAGGATTTGAACCAGACCAGAATTCAATAGAATTCAGTACAATGATGTCGGCCAGATAGGCAACTTCATAAACTGGTACGATGTGGAAAGCTAAGAATACGATTTCATTGACAAACTTGTTGCCGATGTTATTGTTCCAGTCTTTTAAACTGCTCCATAATCCGAAGGAGCCAATGCAGGAGGAGCATATAATGCTGCCGCTTAGGATGAGGCATGCAGCGGAAAGTTTTAATTTTCTCATATCTGTTTTAGTTTTGGGTTAATATTTAAGTGAGTATTGTCTTTTCTTCTTACAATTTGTTACAAAGTTAGAAGTTATTTTGGATTATGAAAGAGAAACGTAAAAAAATCGTATCTTTGCGTCGTTTTTTGTGAGAAATTAATAGTTAAATAAGATAATAGCATGAAAGAAAAGATTCAGAAGAGATTGAGTGATTCGAAGGCGGCACGTTGGACGGCATTGTTTATCGTATCGTTTACAATGATGTGTGGATATTTCCTGACCGATGTGATGTCACCTTTGGAAAATTTGTTGACCACGAAAGGTAAGGTGGTATATTTTACGGATGACACTTCCATGTCGGCCGATACGCTGGTAGCTAAGGTGAGGTTGTTTTCCGCTGCAAACATGCTTTCTGAACCCGATTTGACGGTGGAAAAGCTGGGAGCAGGGGTGAAGATGCAGTATCGTGAGATGGTAAACGGGCAACAGGTTACGGTGGAAAAAACCATCAGTTCAGTGGCTCGTGGAGAAGGTTGGTCAAGTACGGAGTATGGCTTTTTCTCCGGTGCTTATGGCTTGATTAATGTTTTCTTGCTGATGCTCTTCTTCGGAGGCGTGATTTTGGATAAGATGGGTATCCGTTTCACCGGTACCATGTCTTCTGGATTGATGCTTGTCGGAGCCTTGATTAAGTGGTATGCCCTTTCTTCTGATTTTGGTGATGCGCAGCTGTTCGGTATGAATATGCAGGTGGCACTGGCCTCTATTGGCTTTGCCATCTTTGGTATGGGCGCCGAGATTACCGGTATTACGGTGTCAAAAGTCATCGTTAAATGGTTTGCCGGTAAGGAACTGGCGCTGGCCATGGGACTTCAGGTAGCGATGGCCCGTATCGGTACGGCTCTTGCATTGGGGGTCAGTCTGCCGGTTGCCCGTATGATGGGTAACGTGTCCTATCCTGTATTGTTCGGTGCCATTGCTTTGTGTGCAGGATTTGCTTCCTATTTGGTATATTGTATGATGGACCGCAAGGAAGATGCATCGGCCGAAGCCGTACGTATGGAGAGTGGTCAGGAGAAGGAAGAAGGATTCAAGATGTCCGATTTGAAGCAGATTTTCTGCAGCAGAGGATTCTGGCTGATCAACCTGCTTTGTCTGATGTTCTATGCGGGCGTGTTCCCCTTCCTGAAATTTGCCACAAAGTTGATGATTTATAAATACGACGTACCCGAATCGTTTGCAGGGCTGATTCCGGCACTTCTGCCTTTTGGTACCATTCTGCTTACCCCCGTGTTCGGCTCCTTGTACGACCGTATCGGCCGTGGGGCTACCCTGATGATTATCGGTTCTTTCATGCTGACAGCCGTACATGTGCTTTTTGCGCTCCCCATTATGAACTATTGGTGGTTTGCCGTAGTGGTGATGATTGTGTTGGGAATTGCTTTCTCTTTGGTTCCGAGTGCCATGTGGCCTTCCGTTCCTAAGATCATTCCGATGAAACAGCTGGGCTCTGCGTATGCCATTATCTTCTATATCCAGAACATCGGTCTCACCATGGTTCCTTGGCTGATTGGATGGGTGATTGAACATTTTGCTACGCTGCGCAACGAAGCCGGTGTCATCACGGGCTATGATTATACAGCACCGATGGTGATTTTTGCAGCCTTCGGCGTATGTGCCATTGTGATTGCCATGTTGCTCCGTGCAGAAGATGCCAAGAAACATTATGGTTTGGAAGAGGCCAATATGAAGAAATAATTGTTTTCTAAAATAAAATAAGGAGTTGAAGCCTTGTATGACTTAGGCTTTAACTCCTTTTTTGTTTTTAGACCAATCAGCTGTGGATGAAGTCCTTGCTTTTGCTTTCTTTTAATCTTTTGTGAGTCTATAAGTGTGTATTTGTTTGTCTTATAGATTTTTTCGTGTATCTTTGATACATGTTTTTGTACAAGGCTGTGAGAAACAGCTGTTATACAAGTTTACCTATGAATCCTACAAGAAAAAAATCACCAATTACCTGGGTTCCTACCGCATATTTTGCCATGGGCCTGCCTTTTGTCGTGCTGAATATGGTCACCGTGTTGATGTTCAAGGGACTGGAAGTTGATGATAAGCTGATTACCTTCTGGACCTCATTAATCCTTCTTCCCTGGACATTGAAACCTTTATGGAGTCCTTTCCTGGAATTGTTCCGGACCAAGAAATTCTTTGTCATTGCGACGCAGCTGATTACGGGAGTTACTTTTGGACTGGTAGCCTTTTCGTTGAACCTTCCGCATTTCTTCAGTATTTCTATTGCTTTACTGGCTGTCATTGCCTTCAGCGGGGCTACTCACGACATTGCCTGCGACGGCGTGTACATGAGTGAACTGTCCAATGAAGAACAGGCCAAGTTTATCGGATGGCAGGGAGCATTCTACAACATTGCCAAGATTCTGGCGACGGGAGGACTCGTGTATCTGGCCGGCTATCTCATTGAAATGAATGCCGAGGCCGGGATGTTGAGTGCCACCAAGAGGGCTTGGATGATTATTCTGTTGATACTCTCAGTCACGATGCTGCTTTTGGGGCTTTATCATTACTTTGCTTTACCCTCCACACAGGCAAAGCGAAAAAAGGAAGAAGCTATGACCAGCCGGGAGGTATGGAGAGAGTTAGGAGAGGTGTTGCTTGATTTCTTCCGCAAGACCCACATTGTATATTATATCTGCTTCATCATTTTGTATCGTTTTGCCGAAGGGTTTGTGATGAAGATTGTACCTTTGTTCCTGAAAGCCGGCCGGGAGGTAGGAGGACTGGGACTGAATGAAAAGGAAATTGGATTGTATTATGGGACGTATGGCGCGGCGGCCTTTGTATTGGGCTCATTGCTGGCCGGATACTATATCGCCCGGCGTGGACTGAAGAATACGTTGTTCACGTTGTGTTGTATCTTTAACTTTCCGTTTGTGGTGTATGCACTGTTTGCTTATCTGCAACCGGAAAGCGGCTGGATTATTTGTAGCGGCATCGTCTTTGAATATTTCGGATATGGTTTCGGTTTCGTCGGCCTTTCCTTGTTTATGATGCAGCAAGTGGCTCCCGGCAAGCACCAGATGGCACATTATGCCTTTGCTTCGGGTATCATGAACTTAGGGGTGATGATTCCCGGCATGCTGAGCGGTTGGGTATGTGAAAGTCTTGGAGAATGGTTCAACAAACCGGGAGGCTATGAGCCCTTCTTTATCTTTGTGCTGATAGCCACGATTCCGGCTTTTCTGATTACGTATTTCATCCCGTTCAAATATGATAACGACGGAAAGCTGATAAAAGGTGAACGAGAATATATCTAATCTAAATAAAAACAGACTGAATATGAATGACAAATTTGTAATGCCGTGGGAAGAACGCCCGGCAGATTGTAAGGAGGTGATGTGGCGGTATTCCAAGAATCCCGTCATCGGGCGGTATCAGATACCTACGTCGAACAGTATTTTCAATAGTGCGGTGGTACCCTTCAAGGATGGGTTTGCCGGCGTGTTCCGTTGCGACAACCGGGCCGTGCAGATGAATATCTTTGCAGGCTTCAGCAAGGACGGCATCCACTGGGAAATCAATCACGAACCGATCAAGTTCCAACCCGGGAACACCGATATGATTGAGTCGGAATACAAATACGACCCTCGTGTCACGTGGATTGAAGACCGTTACTGGATTACATGGTGTAACGGTTATCACGGTCCTACTATCGGCATCGGCTATACCTTCGATTTCAAGGAATTTTATCAATGTGAGAATGCCTTCCTGCCGTTTAACCGCAACGGAGTACTTTTCCCGCAGAAAATCAACGGCAAATATGCCATGCTGAGCCGTCCGAGCGACAACGGGCATACCCCCTTTGGTGATATCTACATCAGCTTTAGTCCCGACATGAAATACTGGGGCGAGCACCGCTGTGTGATGAAAGTGACTCCCTTCCCGGAAAGTGCCTGGCAGTGTACGAAGATTGGAGCCGGTTCCGTACCGTTCCTGACAGAAGAAGGCTGGCTGATGTTCTATCATGGCGTTATCACCACCTGCAACGGTTTCCGCTACTCCATGGGAGCCGCGATTCTGGATAAGGACCATCCGGAGAAGGTGCTTTATCGTACCCGTGATTATCTGTTGGCTCCTGCAGCACCTTATGAACTGCAGGGCGACGTGCCCAATGTGGTGTTCCCGTGTGCCGCCCTTCAGGATGGGGAAAGAGTGGCAGTGTATTACGGGGCTGCTGATACTGTGGTCGGAATGGCTTTCGGCTACATTTCCGAAATCATAGATTTCGTGAAACGTACTTCCATTGTATAAGAATGAAAACTTTATAGGACCGTTCCCATAGTTGAGGCTATGGGAGGGGCCTTTTTTTATTTTAAGCCTATGAAAAAACTAATTGCATGTCTGAATTTTTTGTTCGTTGGGATGTGCCTGCATGCCCAGGAACCAGTAGATTATGTCGACCCGTTCATCGGGACCACCAATTTCGGTACGTGTAATCCGGGAGCCGTATGCCCGAACGGCCTGATGTCGGTCGTTCCGTTCAATGTGATGGGTTCGGCAGACAACAAGTATGACAAGGATGCCCGCTGGTGGTCTACGCCCTACGACTATACGAACAGCTATTTTACGGGGCTGTCTCATGTCAACTTGAGTGGGGTGGGGTGTCCCGAACTGGGGTCTTTGCTGTTGATGCCTACCACCGGGGAACTGGATGTGGATTATCATCACTATGGCAGCAAGTATGAGAAGGAAACCGCCTCACCGGGATATTACAGCCTGCAGCTGACGAAATACAACGTGAAAGTGGAAGCTACTTCTACTTTGCGGACCGGACTGACCCGTTTCACTTTCCCGAAAGGAAAGAGCCACATCCTGATGAACCTGGGAGAGGGTCTGACCAATGAGTCGGGAGCCTATCTGCGCCGGGTGAATGACCGGGAAATAGAAGGCATGAAACTGTTGGGTACGTTCTGTTATAATCCGCAGGCGGTATTTCCCATTTATTTCGTGATGCGAATCAACAAGGCTCCGCAACAGACGGGGTATTGGAAATTCCAGCGTAAGATGAACGGTATCGAGGCCGAATGGGACAAAGACAACGGAAAATACAAGTTGTACACGCAGTACGATCGTGATTTGGCCGGTGACGACATCGGTGCCTGGTTCACTTTCGACACGGAAGAAAACGAACAGATAGAAGTGGCCGTGGGTGTTTCTTTTGTTAGCATGGAGAATGCCCGCCAGAACTTGGAGGCCGAGCAGCATGGAGCCGGTTTCGATGAAATCCATGCCAGTGCCCGCAGCCAATGGAACGACGACTTGAGCCGCATCACCGTGGAAGGGGGTACGAAGGCACAGAAAACCGTGTTCTACACCGCCTTGTATCACACCTTGATTCATCCGAACATTTTGCAGGATGTGAACGGAGAATATCCGGCAATGGAAACGGGAGAAACCAAGACCACAAAAAACAACCGCTATACGGTGTATTCCTTGTGGGATACTTACCGCAACCTGCACCAGTTGATGACACTGGTGTATCCGGAACGTCAGATTGATATGGTGCGTACCATGATCGATATGTACAAGGAACATGGCTGGTTGCCCAAGTGGGAACTCTACGGACGGGAAACCCTTACCATGGAAGGCGACCCTAGTCTGCCGGTCATTGTGGACACGTGGATGAAAGGCTTGCGTGATTTCGACATGGAAACTGCTTACGAAGCCATGCGGAAGTCGGCCACCCTGCCCGGAAAAGACAACCTGATGCGTCCGGACAACGATGACTATATGAGCAAGGGCTACGTGCCTTTGAGGGAACAGTTTGACAATTCCGTATCGCATGCGCTGGAATATTACATTGCCGACTATGCCTTGTACACACTGGCCAAGAGCTTGGGAAAGAAAGCCGATGCCGACTTGTTCTACCAGCGCTCCATGGGCTATAAGCATTATTATTGCAAGGAATTCGGTACTTTCCGTCCTATCTTGCCGGATGGTACGTTCTATTCTCCGTTCGACCCGTTGCAAGGACAGAATTTTGAACCGAGTCCGGGCTTCCATGAAGGAAATTCTTGGAACTACACTTTCTATGTGCCTCACGATGTAAAAGGGCTGGCCCGATTGATGGGTGGACAGAAAAAGTTTGTCGACAAGCTGCAGATGGTATTCGACAAAGGCTATTACGACCCGGCCAATGAACCGGACATTGCTTATCCTTACCTGTTCAGCTACTTCAAGGGCGAAGAATGGCGTACCCAGAAAACGGTGCGTGAACTGTTGGCCAAGTATTTCACTCCCAAGCCCGACGGTATTCCCGGAAACGACGATGCCGGCACCATGTCGGCCTGGGCCGTATTCAGTATGATGGGCCTTTATCCCGACTGTCCGGGCGTACCGGAATACACGCTGACCGACCCGACTTTCGACCGGATTACCATCCGTCTGAACCCGGAGTTCTACGGGAAAGACCAACTGGTTATTGAAAAGAAAGGCAACGGTTCGTCAGAAGGATATATCCAGAAGATTGAACTTGGTGGGAAGAAGACTGGCTACCGTATTCACCATAACGACTTGGTGAAAGCTGGTACCCTGACTTTCTATAAATGATAGAATCAATTTTCCTCGTTTTGTTTCCTCTTGACGGTATGACGTACCACGCCGATGCTGATTTCGTATAAGAGGACGATGGGGAAAGTGACAATCAGCATTGTAAACACGTCTGAGGTAGGAGTGATGATGGCCGCAATAATCATCGCGAGGACCCAGGCGTGTTTTCTGTATTTGGCCATAAAGTCGGCCGACAGAATGCCGAATTTGGCCAGCATCCAAGTCAGCACGGGTATCTCGAATGTGATGCCCATCATCAGGCTCAGCATGTTCAGTGTGTCGATATAAGAACTGAGCATAATGGTGTTCTCCACCTCCGGACTCACCTGGTAGGTGGACAGGAAACGGAAGGTGAAAGGAAAAATCAGGAAATAGCTGAACAATACCCCTGTGAGGAACAGCAGGTAGCTCCAGCATATCAGGCGCCGGGAATATTTCTTCTCGTTCTGATAGAGGGCAGGGGATACGAAATGAAAAAGCTGGTAAAGAATGTAAGGAGAGGCCAGCAGAATACCTGCATAAAACGAAACGCTCATATGGGTGAGAAACTGCCCGGAGAGCTGGGTATTGATGAGTTTGACCGGAAGTGTCTGTGCTTCCAGACCGGAAATATGAAGTACCTGTCCCAGCCAGGCGAAGAAACGGTAGGTACAGAAATCCCCCTCCTTGGGCGCCAGAATCACGCCAAAAAGTTCATCCTTGAAACAGAAGGCCAGCAACATAAGTACCACCACCGCGCAGGCGATGTGGATAATCGTTTGGCGGAGTGCGTCCAGGTGGTCCCAAAAGGTCAGTTCCGTTGGTTCATTCGGCTTCACGGCAATTATTTTTCTTTGTGGTCAGTAGAAGAAACTTCTTCTTTCTTTTGGTCTGTATCTTTTAAGTTCTCTTCTACCCCGTTCATGCCATCCTTGAAACTCTTTACTCCTTTCCCGATTCCTTTCATCAGCTCGGGAATTTTCTTTCCGCCGAACAATATCAGGATAATCAGGATGATAAACAATAATTCTTGGGTACCGATACCCATAAATAATAATGTTGTATTCATGTAGGTTGGTATAATTGATTCTTGCACAAAAATATGGATTGTTTTTTATCTGCGCAAATGTAAGTGTTTGGCATTTCTGTTTTTAAAGGAAAAAAGAGTGCGCTTGAAGGAATTCTTCCGATTGTCCTGAGGATAATCTTTTTTTGAATCCTTATTTTCTCTGTACCACACTGTGGGATTTGTATTTCACAGTGTGAAATATGTATCCTACACTGTGGTTTTTATATTTCACAGTGTGAAACAGAGAATTTTTCTGGGAATTCAGAAGAATTTGCGGAAAAGGTAGGGAAAATATAGGAGGGCAGGACAGAAAACAGTCTGGGCAATTGAGAAATGTCAGGAAGATGTCAGTCTGTTTTTTCGATTAGATGAGCGGAGGAAAGTAGTTTTGTGACTAAAATCAAGAGAATATGGAGGAAAAAGTGTACAATGTAGGGATGCGGCGGTTTTTAGTTTTCTTTATACTGGCTCTTGTGGCAGGTTCCTTTTTTATCACGCAGAAAAAGGAGAAAGACGATACTCCGTTGCCCGAAAAGCTGGAGAAGGTGATGCGTACCACGCGGATGAATACCTATCGGGATCCTTTTTATGGGTATGTGGTACATTATCCGTCCTTTTTCGAGCAAGTTTCCAATCCGCAGGTCAAGGAAAAAGGTTACTGTCAGTTTCGTTTCTGGAATGTGGAGCAGATTGTACAGACCGCGTTTGTGCTTCCCAATCTGGACAGCCTGACGGTGGCACAGGGAATGGCTCGGTTTGCCCGGGAATTGCATGCCACTTATCAACGTAAGGAAGGTGATGGTTTTATCCTTTCCGGACCGCTCCATTTGGAAGGCCAAGAAGTGGCAGGCCATCGTTTTTATGCCAAATACGTGCAGCGTCAGAAACTCTGGTTCGTGCAGATTCTCACTTATCCGGAGAATTGCACGCAGGCGGTGACGCGGCTCATCCGGGAAATTGACCGTTGGAAGGTATGGGAGAAAAAGGAAGAGAAGAAATTGCCTGAATCGTTTGGCAGTGAGCCGCAGACTACTTCACCGTATGAAGGTCCTTGCTTCCCTTGGATATTGATTACCAACTGAGGTTCAGTTTTCTTCTATCAGCCACTTTTCGATGCCTCTCGTCTTTTCGCTGAAGTTACCCCCGATTTTATATACTTTCCGTGGGTCGGAAACAAAAGGCAGCGCATATTGTTTGTTGTGGATTTGTTGCAAGGCTTCCTCGGCGGTTCCGTCCAGCTTGAATTCCATCACGTAGATGTACTTGTCGGTTTTGACTACCATGTCAATACGACCATTGGAAGTGTGGTATTCAGCTTGTGTATAAAATCCCAGCAATTTGAATACGATAAAAAGCACATTCTGATAATGCAGTTCCAAATCACGTGCCAGTTCATACGGTGTGTCGGAGAAAAAACTTTGCAGGCGTTGCAGAAATGCGTTTACATCTCCTTTGCGTATGTCCTTCACAAAACTCATGATTTCGAACGAGGAGTTCCCGGTTTCCAGATGGGCATAGCAGGGAAGGAGGAACCTCGTGAATCCTTCTTCCACCTCTTTGTTGGGGAATCCCAGATAATATGCCCGAAACTCTTTGTCGTATCCCTTGATGGTGAGATATCCGCTTTGGTACAGGATGGGTACTGGGTTGGTGTGCATCGTATCTATACCTCCCAGAGAGTCGGCATCTGCCATTTCTTCTGTGAAGCGATACAGGTTATAGCGACTGTGTTTGAGTAACTCGACCAGAAAGGTAGGTGTGCCCGTTTCGAACCAGTAGCTTCCAAACCTCATTTGGGCAAAGGTATTCAGCAGACTGAAGGGGTTGTAGATGTCTTCACTTTTTTCGGTGAAGTGATATCCGTCGTACATTTCCTTGAGCGTGGCCTTGGTCTCTTTCCGGATAAATCTTTTTCATCATGGGTTTGAATTTACCTACCCATACATTATGGAGATATATGGAGGGGGATGTTTCTACAACATGTAATGAATTTTATTTCATGTGCAAAGGATATGGGTTTTCTTCATATTCTTGAAACTACCCTACAGGGTAGTGGAAAAGTCTCACGAAGTATGGAACTTTGCAGCAGAAATTAAAAAGCTACTATGCAATGAAGAAAATGAAGAGATTCTTGTACCTGCTTATAGGCGTTGTATTGCCTGTAAGTTTATCAGCACAAACCGTAAGTGGAAGATTGATGGATGAGAACAGCCAGCCGTTACCCTACGCCAATGTGGTACTATTGTCGTTGCCGGATTCAGCATTTGTGAGTGGAACCGTCAGTGGTGAGGATGGCTCTTTTAAGCTGGAGACCACATCGAAAAATCAGATTCTGAAAATATCCACCATTGGATATAAGACGGTGTATAAACCGATAGCTCCGGCCAATCTCGGTATTGTTCAGCTTGTGGTGGATGCACAGCAGTTGGGAGAAGTCGTAGTGAAGGCCGATTTGCCGAAAACACGTGTAAAAGGGAATGCCATGGTGACGACCGTAACAGGAAGTGTGCTGGAAAAAGCCGGAACAGGCAATGACCTGCTTGACAAAATACCAGGCTTGTCGGCTGAAGACGGCTCAGTAAATGTATTTGGAAGCGGAGCCGCGGAAATCTACATCAACGGAAGAAAAATGAGAAACAGCTCGGAACTTGACCAACTGTCGTCCGACAATATAAAGAGTGTAGAGGTACTCCGTAATCCCGGTGCCCGATACGATGCTTCGGTAAAGGCGGTTGTACGGATTATAACCAAAAAACCACAGGGGGAAGGATTCGGCTTCAGCAACCGTGCATACTTGGGATACCAGTATGACCTTGCCCTGCTCGACCAGTTCAATTTCAATTACCGTAAGGGAGGATTCGACCTCGGAGGAATGTTATTCGGCAGGGACAACAAGTTTGAAGAGAACAAAATTCTCACACAGAAAACCTGTCTGGATAAAGTATGGACACAAAGTTCGGATATGAAAAGTCCGTTTCACACCCAGAACATGGCAGCCATGCTTTCATTAAATTATCAATTCAACGAAAACCAGGTAATGGGAGTAAGGTATGACTTTGACAGAAATCCTCAGATTGAGATGCGGTTGAACATGAATACTTCGATTTATGTGGATAATTCCCTGGAAGAAGAAAACAAGAGTCACACACATTCAGTCATAACAAATAATAAGCATACGGTAAATGCTTATTATAACGGTAGTTTTGATGACTGGAATGTTGATTTGAATGTAGACGGAATGTGGTTGGACAATAATAATCCCGTTGTGACAGATGAATATGTCAGGCAATCGGACAAGACGGAAGTGAACAGCATTGTCCATACACAGAGCAACAGTCAGAATGAACTTTATGCAGCCAAACTGATTGTTGATCATCCGTTATGGGGTGGCAGTTTCTCCATAGGTGGTGAATATACCTACAGCAACCGCACAGACAGCTACGTAAACGATGAGCATGTGATATCTGACAACGAAAATAAAATCAAAGAAAATGCCGTATCTGCCTTTGCCATGTACGCACACAGCTTCGGTCAGCTGCAAGCAGAGGCGGGTGTGAGGTATGAGCATCTGAACTCCGATTACTATGAGTTCGGGAAAAGGATGGATGAGCAAAGCCGTAAATATGACAATGTATTTCCATCGGTGTCCGTATCTTATCCTATAGGTAAGGTCCAGTTGATGGTAAGCTATTCGAGCAACATAGAACGGCCAAGCTACTACAAACTGTCCAGTGCAGTGACCTATGGTAACAAATATACTTACGAGAGCGGAAATCCGCTTCTGCGTTCTTCGATACAGAATACTCTGTCGTTCAATACATCTTGGAAATGGCTGTACTTTAACCTGAATTACAGCCGTATTAAGGACATGCAGATACAGATAAGCCAATCCTATTCGGATGCAGATCCTTCCATTTCTCTGTTCACGTATACCAATGTTCCCAAAGTGGACAAGCTGAATGCCACTTTGTCTGCATCGCCGACGATAGGTATTTGGTCGCCACAGTTCACAGCCATGTACAGCCAGCAATGGTTTGTGATGGACACACCGGACGGGCCAAAAAACCTCAATAATCCTATCGCATTCTTCAAGTGGGACAATACATTTAGTTTTCCCAAGGATTTTCAGCTGAACATAGATTTGGAGACTTCCACACGGGGAGAAGACGGCAGCTGCCGTATCATTGAGCCGGGAAGTTCGGTAAATCTATCCTTATACAAAGGATTTTGGGGTGGGAAATTGTCAGTCCAACTGCAGGCCAACGACCTCTTCAATACCTCATCTTCAGACATACTGATGTACAGCGGTAACCGCCTTACCATACTGGCTCCAGAGTCGCGCCGCAGTTTTGGTATGACCATACGATATAAGTTTAACGCAACCAAGAGTAAATATAAGGGTACAGGTGCCGGAGACAGCCAGAAAAACCGTATGTAATTTATGACAGCACAAACTTCATATATAAATCTCTCTTGGGCGGTTGTGGGCATCATCGACAAGGATGTCCACAACAATCTTCAATCCATGAAGCGATCTGACGAACCGATAGAAGCTACCATTGAAAGGTATGTCATCGGTTATCTGGGATTCTGGCATATTGCCTTTATCGATAAAGGAAGGATGAATAAATGTCACGATGAAACGATTGTTCAATACGCAAAGAAGAAGATGGAAGAATACATCACTACCCATCCTCCGGTTGTTACTTTGCCGAAGTTCTACATTGTGTTTCTAAATCAGCCTCAGATTGGCTGCGATGCCCACGGCCTCAGTGATGTTTTCTGCGTGTAGCTTTTCAAAGAGTTTCTTCGTGTGAAACTTGACGGTATTTGTAGAGCTTCAAAAGCTGTATTTTATTTCAATATATGCCATTAAAATTCGTACTTTTGCATACGAAGAGTTCGCAGGTTACACAACACACAGAAAAATAAAGTAGCTGATGATTAATTCGTAACTTATTACTACTATCTTATTTGTGGATTAAAAAATAACAGATATTTAATATCGAACGAATAATGTGCATACATAAATTTCAAAATATCATCCTTTTGCTGATGGCTATTGTGGTATTTGCCGCCTGTGACAGAAATACTCCCATATTGGAGCGGATGGATATGGCCGAGAATCTTATGAATACCAAACCTGATTCTGCCCTTACCCTATTGAAGAATATTCCGGTTACAAATATTAAAGGTAAAGAGATAGCAGCCAGGTATGCGCTACTTAAATCCATGGCATTGGACAAGAACTATATTGACACAACGACTTTCGATGTCCTTCAACCGGCCATTGATTATTATCTCAAAAAAGGTTCTCCTGACGAGAAACTTCGGACATATTATTATCAAGGCAGAATATATCAGAACCAGGGCGATGATGATTCTGCCATGCAATCTTTCTTGAATGCTATAGAATTGAGACAAAAAGTAACGGATTCATTGATACTTGCTCATACTTTTGTTGCACAGGGTACTTTGTATTTTAAACAGTATAAAACAAATGAATTTATTCGGAATAATTTGGAGGCAGCAAAGTTATACGGAGTTATTGGCAGAGATATCTTTGAAATCAAGAGTTATACGAATGCACTTGATGGTTACATCATACTGAATAACAAATCAGCAGCTGATAGTCTTCTATCCATTTGCCAGTCTTTAGTAAAGAAGCATCCAGACGGTAAGGTTTATCTGTTCTCCTCTTACCTGTCTTATACAATAAATTTTGGTTCGCCCAAAGAGATAAAAGAGCTCTTAACTGAATATAAGGATATAGAACTAACGAATGATGATGCCATGAATATTGCCCAAGGATATTCAAAAATTGGAGAGTATGATAAAGCAATGAATATTCTTGCAGAAATAAGTCCTGCTGCGTTCACCATGGATTCATTAAAATATGCTTCGGTGAAATTTAATATTTTGGATGAGCAAGGCAAATATAAAGAAGCACTACATTCATATAAAGAGTTTTCTGCCATGCTTGAGCGTTATCAGAGTGAATTAATTTCACATGACCTTCTATTTTCTGATAAGAAGCATCAGCTTGAAATGGAAAACCTCATGAAGATTCAAGATAGGGACAGAATCATTTGGGCAACGCTTTGTGGCATATTCGCATTGACCATACTTGTAGGCTGGTTATATTACCGAGCTTATCGCAGTAAAACCAGGCGCATTTTGGCTGAGAAAGAAAATGAGAATCTAAAACTGGAACAAGACAATCTACGTAAAGAGAAAGAAAAGGCAGAACTTGAACGTGACAAGAAAACACTTGAAGCCGAGAATCTGGAGAAAGACAAGAAACGACTTGAGGCCGAACAACGTCAGTATGAATTGGAAGCAGCCAATCTCAGATTAGAAATCTCTCAGTTGGAAAATGAACGTGACCACTTGAAGGAATTGCAGAAGGAACAGTCTGAACTGGCAAAACCAATACAAAAAGTCATAAAGGACAGACTTGATATGCTAAATGGCCTGCTGGCAAAAGAAATAACACGAAATGACAGCTATGCGGAGTCGTACAACAACTGGATTGAGACAGTCCATAATGACAAAAAGAAGTTCATGGATTCAACTCGCCTTGCTTTTGCTGCGTCGCATCCCAAATTTATGGAATATCTCGAACAACATGGATTGTCCACTGATGAAATAAACTATCTGTGTTTGTATGCAATCGGGTTACGCGGTAAGGAAGTCGGAGAATACATCCAGATGAAACGTCATTACATCGTAAGCGATGAAATCAGAAAGAAACTTGGCATTGACCAGCATGAAACCAATCTTGGTCTTTATATCCGCAGACTGATAAAAGATTTTGAAATATAGATTCAGATTATACACTGATAAACTGTAGTAATGCCGTCTTTATGGCAAAGGTGGCATTATTTATTATATGTCAGCAATGATTACTTCCTGTCAATTTTATACATTCTATCTCATCCCATCCAAAAATATCACTAAAAGCAGTAAATCAGCCGAGAGTAAGTTCTACAAAAGGCAATATGAATGAAGGGCAATTACTGCATCAAATGCCTATTGGGAGTTGCTTCACAAAACTTTTACAAGGCATGTAAAACTCTGGAAGTTTGATGACTTGTAAACGATTGAATATAAGTGTAATAAATAATCTTACGTAAAATTTTTATCCTTGATTGAAGACTTTATTTGCAGTAAATTTACATGAAAAATTACACAATAAGTTTGATAAGACAGTTCAGATTCATTCTTCGGATAGCTATTTTGCTTAGTTGTGGTTAAACTGTAAATGCGCAAATTCGTATATATAGTAAAATCGTATATATCGACCAGAAACCTATTGCAGGAGCAAGCTGCGTATTTTTGAATCTTCCCGATTCCATACGAATTGCTGGAACAAGTGACTTGGAAGGATAGAAGTAAAGGAGGAAAAAGATTATTATAAATAAATCGATTGTATTCATTATGATAAACAATAGAAAACTTCATATGACGACTGTGAATAAACTTGTAACAGGATTACTTGTACTGGCTACTTTTATTGTGGCAAGTTGTAGTAAAGATGAGCCCCAAGACAGGGTTGATGAAATCAGAATGTCGGTTTCGGCCGAGACTGGTGTAATGTATGATCTGTTCGATGCGGAAGGAACTTATCCCATTGAGTGTATGCTTGTGATGTTTGAAGACAATCCAGGGGTGCAGGAGCCGCTTGGCTTTGGAAGAATTGAAGGATTTACCTACGAAAGAGGACATGAATATTACCTTTCGGTAAAACGGACTATCCTCGCTAATCCCCCAATGGATGGTTCAGACCGCAGATATTCACTTATTAGTATTCTTGAGGACAGGCTTGTTACCGAGCCGGAAGTCCCTGTTGACGAAGAAATCAAGTCGGAAAATGATATAGAGTATGATGAATTATGCCCTTTTCAGAAATATGCCATCAGTAAGGAATTCATCGTTGATGAAACCGGTCACATATTCTATGCCGACGGTTCATCGCTACCGTCCTATGATGCTGCTCGTATCTGGTTGGAAAATGTTCTTGACGAGAATGATCCCAATTGGATACAATACCAGAGAGTAGGATATATGGCAATCTATTCATTTGTCTTGTCACCCCTTACAGACGACATACGTCTGGTACGAAATGAAACTTCGGGGCCGATGTTCAAGAATGTCATTCCTGAAAATGAATTTACTTATATCAAGCAGTCCATGAAATCAGGGGAAGAACTTCGCTACGCCTTGATACTCGCTAATGTCAACAAAAAGGGCCTTCAAAAATTGGTGTTCATAATAAGGAAGCTGTAATATGTCTCTAAATCGGATCATATATGAAATATTCATAACAGGTAGAAATTTTATGGGAAGAATAATTTTTGTTACGACATTGATTCCGAGATGGTAGAGTTTTTCGGCATGAGCTTCCACAACCAGATTTAGGAGGTTTTCTCGATTGGAAAAGTAAATTCAAATCCGTTCTTCTCAAAATCCATTATCACAAATTGAATTTCAATAATTTCAAAGAACTCCTATGATTTCTTAGCGGACACTAATGATTACACCATTATGTTAAAGAATTTGTTTTATATCTGTTTGTTTTTGTTGTTCTGTAATACATCAGAAGCGCAAAATTTTTCAAGTATTGTAGATAGCTGCCATTATTATCTGGATAAGCAAGATACTATGTCGTTTAATAAGACCTACATCAGAATTCTTGATGCTTATGAAAAAGAGTATGATGCAGAATTATATTCTATCGGTAAGGAATTAGAAGAGATGAGAATTGAAGATCAAAGTATAAGGCTGTTATTGATTGATGCTTCGAAGAAGAAACGGAATGTGGATAAAATAAGAAGGATAATGGACGACATAGACCGGAGAAATGCTGTCAGAGTTACTGAAATCATTGACCAATACGGTTGGCTTTCTCCCGATGAGATTGGCAATGAGGCGAACGAGGCTCTGTTCCTTTGTATTCAACATTCCCAAGATTCTTTAATCCAAAATAAGTATTTACCTATACTGAAAGAAGCTGTCCGAAAGGGTGCGGCTAAAGGTTGGCAATATGCTTTTCTGACGGACAGGTGCCTTATGAATCAAGGACAAAAACAAATTTATGGGACGCAGAGAATAACCAGGAATGGAGTTGATTATCTGGTTCCTCTACAAGATATTGAGAAGGTCGATTCACTCAGAAAGGAAATAGGGCTTGAGCCTTTGAGCGAATATATGAAAGATTGCGGACTTAAAAACGGCTGGAGCGAAGAGTTTTACAGAAACAATATAAAACTACATGAATCAATTTTCAATTCTTGGTTTCAATCGTTTAAGCAGAATTAAAAAATTCTTATCACCCTTCGACACCAAACAGGTTGTAGTTGGAGCTGAAAACAGCCACATTGTTTGCCTCTAAGATGTCACGAATCTGATAAAGTGGTGTCCCATTGACTTGACTTCGTTACTTCGAGCCACAACGCAACCGTCATTGTTGCTCAGAACAACGACCGGTTTGTCACGGAGCAGCGGATTGAACACGCGCTCGTACGAACAGTAGAAGTTATTGCAATAGACAAGGGCTATCATAAATAGTCAGCCGCAAAGATATAAATAGTATGTCAGACTATAAAATCAATATTCAGAACAACTCTATAGGGTAGTGGAAAAGTCTTGGTAATTATTGAGTTTTGCAGCAGATTACATTAAAATATCAGACAGTGAGATTAATTAGAGTATTTTTATTAGGACTTATTCGTATCATATTACCTGTCAGTTATCCGCACAGACCGTAAGCGGAAAACTGATTGACGAGAATGATTTGAATAATATATAATTATAAATTAAAAGATAGTATGAGAAAAATAGGAATGTTAATAATATACCTTTGGGTGACAACTTTTATTATACACGGCCAAAATATTAGAGGTACATTAATTGATGAGTTACAGCAACCTGTAGCGTATGCCAATGTTATATTGCAAAAGGCTGATTCGTCTTATCTTGCCGGGACAACCACCAATTTAGAAGGGGAATTCGATCTGCCTTATCAGGAAAGTGCAAAGTTCATAAGTATCTCCTTCATCGGCTACCAGACCGTATACAGGGAAATCAAAGGCTATGATTTGGGAGTCATTCAGATGCAGCCCGATACACAAGTGTTGGGGGAAGTGGTGGTGAAAGGAAGCAGACCAGTGATAAAAAGAGAAATAGACCGGATGGTTTTCAATGTGGAAAGCAGCCCGGTTGCACAAGGCAGTAGTGTCATGGATTTGCTGAAGCAAACGCCTTTGGTGAAAGTAACGGATAGTTCTATCGGCATCATAGGAAAAAATAGTGTCAAGGTAATGTTGAACGGGAAAATCTCTTATCTGGACAGCAATGATTTAGTTCAGTATCTGAATTCCTTGCAATCAGACGATATTTCAAGCATCGAAGTTATCACGACGCCTCCCAGCAAATATGATGCGGACGGAAACGGTGGATTGATTAATATTGTTACCAAAAGAAATCCCGATGAGGGTTGGAACGGTTCTGCCGGAATATCATATATACAGCGGACGTATGCCGGTGAAAATGCCAATGCAACAGTGAACTATCGTTCTTCAAAATCTCTCTTCTCAGCTAAAATCCGTCAAAGCCGGAACAAGGGGGAAGTGGATGAAGAATACCACATCCTGCAAGCCAATAGCGCACAGCATAGCATGACTTCCCGTGCTGACACTTATAAGAATATTGGTGGAAACCTGTTTTTTGAATATCGGCTGTCATCCCAATCAACATTGGGTGCCGTCTATGATTTCAGTTATGGAAAAGATAAGATAGATATCGATAATAATTATCAGTACAGTAGTTACAACCGATTGGACTCCACACTTTATACCCAATCATTGCAAGAAGGCAAGACCATCGCTCATACCGTAAACTTATATTACGACCTGCAACTAGATACTTTAGGAAAGAAATTAGGCTTTGCTTTCAACTACATGCACCATGCACCGGACAAGGAGGTCAATTTTACGACGGTCAATCAAGAGACACAAAGCACATCGGTGGTGAAAGAACCCAATAATATAAACTATTCCATTTTTACAGGTGAAGCCAATTTGGAACTTCCATTTTCCTGGATTCACATCGAGGCGGGTACTAAATATAGTGACATCACCAATAAATCGGATATGCAATATTATAATAAAATAGGTACAGATTTTGTGGAGTATCCTGGACGTAGCAACCGGTTCAATTATGAGGAACAAACGTTGGCAGGCTATATCAGTGCACGCAAAAGTCTGAATGATCATTTTGCCATACAAGCCGGATTGCGGTACGAACATACGTTTGTAAAAGGCGTAACGCCGAATAGCGACACGGAAGACGTGAAAACCGATTATGGTAAGTTTTTTCCAACGGTTTATCTGACTTACAAACCAACCCCGGCACACCATTTCCATTTGAACTATGCCCGTCGGATTAACCGCCCCTATTTCAGAGCTATCAATCCTTTCAAGTGGTACACCAATCCGAATAATGTAGATGAAGGAAATCCGGCATTAAGACCTTCGTTTGCCGACAATATCGAGTTGGGATATATGTTCAGAAACCTTTCTGTCATGATGTACTATCAGAAAGAAGACAATGCTTACGGGCAAATCCTGTACGTTGCCAATGACAATACAACTTACAGCACGTACCAGAACATTTACGACAACCGGCAATTCGGCATGAGCTTAAACTATTCGTTGAATCTATGCAACTGGTGGAACGTCTATGTGGCAGGGAATTATCTTTATAACCAATCGGACATTAAGGCAGAAGGCTATGTTGCCCAAAACGGTCATTCATTCGACTATAAAATCAACAATACGATTTCGTTTGACAAGGACCACCGTTTCCAACTGTTCGTAAACTATACGCAGAATATGCCTTATCGGGTCGGAGTGACTTACGATAAGAGTTATGCGAATTTCAGTATGGGGCTGAAGTGTGCTTTCTTAGATAACAATCTGGTCTTGAATGTATATGGGAACGACCTTTTCAGGCAAGACCTTGTGAGACGGGAAAAGGTATCGGAAAGCAATAAACAGACGTATCACAACTATTATGATAGCCGATATTTCCGTCTCAGCCTTGTATATAAATGGGGAAACCCGAAGATGAAAGTGCAGAAAAAGAGTATTTCGTTCAGTGAGCGAAATCGTATATAATAACAATTAGAGTCAACTAAATAATTTCATTCATCTATTTCCTCAGATCCACATGGCTTCCACAAATAGCCATTCTGAACAATAATATTGTGAATTTGATGATTAGTTTTAGTTATTCTAAATCAGCCTCAGATTGGCTGCGATGCCCACGGCCTCAGTGATGTTTTCTGCGTGTAGTTTCTCGAAGAGTTTTTTCTTGTGAAACTTGACGGTATTGGCATCAATAAAGAGAGTTTCTCCAATCTCTGTGTTTGACAGTCCTTTGACGGAGAGCTGGAGAATCTCTTTTTCACGGTCGGAAAGAATCAGTTCGGGCTGTTTTTTCCATCGTCTGCCCTCGAATGAATAGATGTAACGGTCGGTGCATGTATGGTCTGAAATGACGACCTCCCCGATGTTTTTCTCCGGTGAGAGTGAGACTGTACATAGTGCCAGCCATATATCCCCTTTGTCGCTCAGCAAGATGGGGGTCAGCTTGTGGTGGATAAGATGCGAATGTCTTTCTGAGGAACAGATATGAAAGTTGTACTCAATGGACAAGCCAAGTCTTTTTTCTATTGGCTGGTCATAATAGAACCGGAATCCGGCCTCGTTGATTTCCATCAGACGGTTTATTTCGTCAGGTGGAACCACCTCAAAATAGAAGGCATAACCTTTATGTCGCACTTCTTCCGGTGAACGACCGCAGAGAAACAGGGGGTTGGACGATACATAAAGGAAATTCTTGCGGTTATAGTCGATGATGTACAGGCTATGATTGGTGTTGCGGGCCAACGCATCGGCCATAGAAATGCAAACGGCGGTTTTTGAATAATCGCTGTCGGCAATTTGCATTTGTGAATTGAGGGGACGGAAAAATTGGTTGAGCTCGTGTGATGTCATATTGCTATCTTGTTTTGCGCTGTAAAGGTAAGGAAATTTTTCTTTAAAAATTTTGAGCTGTCTTGTCTCTTCCCTAAAAGATGGGTATCTTTGACTCGTTTTTCATTTAACATTGACACTCATGCAAGATTTTGTTCATTTGCACGTTCATACGCAGTATTCTATCCTCGACGGACAGGCTTCTATTCCCCGGCTGGTAGACAAGGCGATAGCCAACGGTATGCGGGGTATCGCAGTGACCGACCACGGAGATATGTTCGGCATCAAGGAGTTCTTCAACTATGTCAACAAGAAGAACGGGGGTACGAATGGGGAGATTAAGGATTTGAAGAAGAAAATTGCCGCTCTCGAAAGCGGTAAGGAAGAATCGGACAACCCCGAAGCGGAGATTGCGGCCTGCAAGGAACAGCTGGAGGCAGCGAAAAAGAAACTGTTCAAACCGATTTTCGGTTGCGAAATGTACGTGGCGCGTCGTCGGCTGGAAGACAAGGAAGGAAAGCCCGACCAGAGCGGATATCACCTGGTAGTGCTGGCTAAGAACCTGAAAGGTTATCATAACCTGATTAAGCTGGTGTCGAAGGCATGGACCAAGGGATTCTACATGCGTCCGCGTACAGACCGTACGGAGTTGGAAAAATACCACGAGGGCTTGATTGTGTGCTCGGCCTGTCTGGGAGGAGAGGTGCCCCGACGCATCACGGCCGGACAGTTCGAGGAGGCCGAAGAGGCAATCCGCTGGTACAAGAATCTGTTTGGGGATGATTATTACTTGGAGCTGCAGCGCCATAAGGCCACTGTGCCCCGTGCCAATCACGAGGTATATCCCATGCAACAGGTGGTGAATGAAAAACTGATTGAATATGCCAAGAAATACAATATCAAGCTGGTGTGTACGAACGACGTACACTTTGTGGACGAGGAAAATGCCGAAGCCCACGACCGGCTTATCTGTCTGAGTACCGGAAAAGACCTGGACGACCCGAACCGTATGCTTTATACCAAACAGGAATGGATGAAGACGCGGGAGGAGATGAATGAAATTTTTGCCGATGTGCCGGAGGCATTGAGCAATACGGTGGAGGTGTGCGACAAGGTGGAATTCTATTCCATTGACCATGCGCCCATCATGCCGACCTTTGCCATTCCGGAGGATTTTGGTACGGAAGAGGAATACCGTAAGAAGTTCACGGAGAAAGACTTGTTTGATGAGTTTACCCGCGACGAGAACGGCAATGTGGTGATGGATGAGGCTGCGGCCAAGGCAAAGATTGAACGTCTGGGAGGATATGAGAAGTTGTATCGTATCAAACTGGAAGCGGATTATCTGGCAAAACTGGCCTACGATGGAGCGAAAAGACGTTATGGTGAGCATCTGTCGGAAGAGGTGCAGGAGCGTATCAAGTTTGAACTGCATATCATGAAGACCATGGGTTTCCCGGGATACTTCTTGATTGTGCAGGACTTCATCAATGCGGCGCGTAACCAGCTGGATGTGTCGGTAGGACCGGGACGTGGTTCGGCAGCCGGTTCGGCAGTGGCCTACTGTCTGGGTATCACACAGATTGACCCGATTCAGTATGACTTGCTGTTCGAGCGTTTCTTGAATCCCGACCGTATCTCCTTGCCGGATATCGATGTGGACTTCGATGATGATGGTCGAGGCCGCGTGTTGAACTGGGTAACGGAAAAGTACGGACAGGAGAAGGTGGCCCACATCATTACGTATGGTACCATGGCTACGAAACTGGCCATCAAGGATGTGGCCCGTGTGCAGAAGCTCCCGCTTTCGGAATCTGACCGCTTGTGTAAACTGATTCCGGATAAGATTCCCGATAAGAAACTGAATTTGCCGAATGCCATTGCGTATGTGCCGGAGTTGCAGGAGGCAGAAGTGTCGCCGAATCCGATTTTGCGCGATACCATCAAGTATGCCAAGATGCTGGAAGGTAACGTGCGTAATACGGGCGTGCATGCCTGTGGTACGATTATCTGTCGTGATGATATTACCGACTGGGTACCGGTAAGTACGGCCGATGACAAGGAAACCGGCGAGAAGATGCTGGTGACCCAGTACGAGGGTTCGGTGATTGAAGATACCGGATTGATCAAGATGGACTTCCTAGGACTGAAGACGCTGTCCATCATCAAGGAGGCCATTGAGAATATCCGTCAGAGCAAGGGCATTGTATTGAATATTGATGAAGTGCCGATTGACGATCCGGCTACTTACCGCTTATATAGTGAAGGGCGCACCATCGGTACGTTCCAGTTTGAATCGGCGGGTATGCAGAAGTACCTGCGCGAGCTTCAGCCGAGTACGTTCGAGGACTTGATTGCCATGAATGCCCTCTATCGTCCGGGACCGATGGATTACATTCCGGACTTTATCGACCGTAAGCATGGCCGGAAACCGATTGAGTATGATATTCCGGTGATGGAGAAATACCTGAAGGATACGTATGGTATTACGGTGTATCAGGAGCAGGTGATGTTGCTGTCGCGTTTGCTGGCCGACTTTACCCGAGGCGAATCGGATGCCTTGCGTAAGGCCATGGGTAAGAAGTTGCGTGACAAGCTGGACCACATGAAGCCGAAATTCATCGAGGGCGGAAAGAAGAACGGACACGATCCGAAGGTGCTCGAAAAGATTTGGGCTGACTGGGAAAAGTTTGCGTCGTATGCCTTCAACAAGTCGCATGCCACTTGTTATTCGTGGGTGGCTTATCAGACGGCGTACCTGAAAGCGAACTATCCATCGGAATACATGGCGGCCACGATGAGCCGGAACATTTCGAATATTACGGAAATCACGAAGCTCATGGACGAATGCAAGTCAATGGGTATCAAAGTGCTGGGGCCGGATGTGAATGAAAGTAACCTGAAATTTTCTGTCAACTACCACGGAGATATCCGCTTCGGATTGGGAGCGATAAAAGGCGTGGGAGAGTCGGCGGTGCAGAGCATTCTGGATGAACGCCGGAAAAACGGAGAATTTAAAAATATATTTGATTTTGTACAGCGGGTTAATTTATCGGCCTGCAACCGGAAGAACATTGAGAACCTAGCATTGGCTGGAGGCTTCGACAGTTTTTCGGGTATCAAGCGGGAAGATTTCTTTGTGAAAAATGCCAAGGATGAATCCTTCTCGGATATATTGGTCCGCTACGGTAACAAATACCAGCTGGACAAGGCTGCCGCTGCCAATTCCCTGTTCGGTGGAGAACATGAGGTAGAGGTGGCTACTCCGGAAATCGTGCCGGCACCGGCCTGGAGCGACTTGGAACGCCTGAACAAGGAGCGTGACTTGGTGGGCATTTACTTGTCGGCCCATCCGCTGGATGAGTTTGCCGTGATTCTGGAGAATGTGTGTAACGTGCACATGGCGGAACTGGCCGACCTGACTCCGTTGCAGAACCACGATCTGGTGATGGGAGGAATTGTGACCGGAGTACGCGAAGGGTACACCAAGACCGGGAAACCCTATGGCATCGCCAAGGTGGAGGACTATTCGGGTACGGCAGAATTTGCCTTCTTCGGCAACGAGTGGGTGGAAAAGAAGAATTTCTTCATGGAAGGCATGTTCCTGTTCATGCGGGGAAAATGCCAGCCCAAGCAATGGCGGCAGGAAGAATGGGAGGTGAAAGTCAATTCCATCGAGCTGCTGCCTGAGGTGAAGGAAAAAGCCATCGAAAAATTGACCGTGACAGCTCCTCTGTCGGCCATTGACGACCAGATGATTATGGAGTTTTCGTCTTTGGTGAGGGATTGTCCGGGAAATGCAGAATTGCACTTCTTGGTACGTGATGAGGACGGACAGATGTATGTCAACCTGATGTCACGCACGATGAAGATTTCCGTACAGAAAGATTTGGTGAATTATTTAAAAAACCAGCCATTGTTGGACTATAAAATAAATTAGTATATATTTGCGTAGAACTTAAAAACATAAACGATTATGGCATTGAACATTAAAGACGACAATTTTGAAGCTATTGTAGCAGAAGGTAAACCAGTGGTGTTGGATTTTTGGGCTACATGGTGTGGACCTTGTAAACAAATCGCTCCATATATTGAAGAATTAGCAGAGGAATATAAGGATAAGGTAAATATCGGTAAGTGTGATGTAGACGACAATGCAGATCTTCCTGCACAGTTCGGAGTGCGCAATATTCCTACTGTGCTGTTCTTTAAAGATGGGAAAGTGGTTGACAAGCAGGTAGGCGCTACTACCAAGGCTGCTTTGCAGGCAAAGGTAGAGGCTTTGTTGAAATAACTCAAAATTTAGATAAGTTATGGGAATGGAAGACGATTTCTTGTTGGAAGATGAGGACGATGAAAAGACCATCGAGTTCATCAAGAACTACTTGCCTCAGGACATGAAAGAGGCTTTCTCGGACGATGACTTGTACTACATTCTGGATTTGATTGTGGATTATTATACCACGAGCGGTTGTCTGGATGCACAGCCGGACGACGAAGGTTACATCAACATCGATCAGGATGAAATTGTGAACTACATCGTCAAGGAGTCTACGAAGGATGGCATGGGACCGTTTGATCCGGATGCAATCTTCTTTGTCGTACAGGGTGAAATGGAGTATGGCAACCAGTTAGGACAAGTGGAATAAATCACATACTGGATTCCTGAAAGAAAAAACTCCAGGGTTGTTCGAGCAACCTTGGAGTTTTTTTATGTCTCTCTAGTAAACAACATTCTTTGTCGGTATTAGCTGAGCTGTTCTTAAGTACAGAAGCCGATTGGTATTCTTTTTTTAAAAATATGTGTATTTATGTGGTAAGTGTTTCAAGCGTACGGTAAGTTACAGGGAATGTCTCTATATTTTTTTAACTTCTTGGATAACAAGTAACCTTGTACACTCTTTCAAGGTTAATTGGATACTGGAACTTTTTCAGGTGTGCGTATCTGTTCATCTCCTGCAGCTCTGAAAGGAGCTGAAAACGTTGGGAATAAGTTATGGAAGTAATTATTGTGGCTGGCCTTGTAGCTATGCTCGGTGATGTAAGGATACAAAAAAAGCGAGAGCTCATCAGAACCTCCGCTGCCTTCCTAAAGAACCCCCATTTAAGGGTTCTTTTCATCTTCTTAATTTTTGTGTCCTGTTATCCTTTTTACTTTTTCTTTTTACCAGAAGATATTCCAATACCTTCTCAAACCTAATTCCTGAAAACTTTTACCTTTAAAATCTAATACCTGTACTTAATAAATAATCTAATACCTTAATAGTCTAGCTAATACCTTAAATAAATTGCTTTTTACCTTTCGTTTCTCTAATACCTTATATAATTTCTTTTTCTTTTTATCTCTTGGTTTCACAACCACATTGCAAAGGTAAATCTTTTTTTATTGACTGCAAGAGGTTGTATCCTGTTTTTTTACTAAATAGTTGTTTTCATGATATAAATCAAGAAATGGCTTATTGGGGGCTTTGTGCACGGGAACGATGCTTCGTGTGCGGGAACGGTGATTGTTGTGCACGATAACGGGAGTGAGAAGGGAAGAAAATGAAGAAATAAATGCCGCATTTTTAGTTGCGAATTTATGAACTAAAAATGCGGCATGTGTCAAAAACGCGGTAAATCTTTATCTCAGTCTAAGAATCCGCTGGTTACTGCTTCCGCAGAAATCCAGAAAGGGGGAATAGAGCGATTCGATGAAAGGGCCGTCCACCAGCACATGGATGTAGGGAAGGAGTTCTTTTCGTTCCGGATCCTGAAGAAGTTGTTCGTAGGTGTAGCCCGTGTAACACCAGATGTGCATGCCTGTACGCTGACTGATGGCTTTCAGTACCGGGAGAAACTCTTTCGGGTTGTAGAAGGGGTCGCCTCCCGAGAAGGTCACTCCGTCGAGCAACGGATTGGCGTTGATTTCCTGAATCATCTGCTCCAGCACTTCCGGCGTGAGCGGTTTCCCAGCTTGGGGGTTCCAGGATTCCGGATTGTGGCAGCCCTTGCAACGGTGGCTGCATCCGGCCAGATAGATAGAGTACCGGATGCCCTCTCCGTCGACAATGGTTTCTGGATATGTATATAAATAATGTAACATCACTCGTATAAAAAGGGTTATGCATGCTTTACACGGTCACGCTCTTCCGCCCGTTTGGCCGAGTTCCAGCTGTTGAGGTCGCCCGTCAGGTAACCCGTGATGCGGCGCATGCGCAGGATGTTTTCCCCGTTGCATACCGGACAGCGGCTATAGATGACCCCCTTGTAACCGCAGTCGTGGCAGGTATCTACCGGATGATTGATGGAGCCGTAGCCAATCTGTTCGTCGTGCATTACCTTGACAATCTTGGCGATGGCCTTCACGTTCTTCTGCGCTTCTCCATCCAGTTCCACATAGGTGATGTGTCCGCCTCTGGTCAAGGCATGGAAAGGAGCTTCCCGCTTGATCTTCTCCACAATCGTAATCGGTTCTTTCACGTCCACATGGAACGAATTGACGTAGTAGTCGCGGTCGTTCACTCCTTCGATGATACCGTATTTCCGTTTGTCCATCCGGGTGAAACGGCCGGAAAGTCCTTCTGCCGGCGTAGCCAGCACGGAATAGTTTAAACCGTATTTCTGCTTATAAGCCTCTGCCACCTTGTTCATTTCTTCTACGGCCGCATAGAGCGTTTCCCAGGCTTTCGGATTATGTCCGTGTCCCTGTCCGTAGAGCGCCACCATGGCGTTGTGTCCTCCGATAAAGCCGATTCCCAAGGTACCCTGGTTCAGTACGTCGCCCACCTCTTCATTCGGATGACGCTGTGCTCCGCCTTTCCATACGTTGTTGCCCATCATGAACGGGAACTGCCGGGCGAGGGCCGTACGCTGGTATTGGTAGCGGGTGTATAATTGCTCGGCAATGAAGTCCGCCATGGAGTGGACCGACTGAAGGAAGAATTCCCGGGCCTTTTCCAGACGGCTTTCCGGAGTTTCATCCACAAGGGCCTCCGCTTTGCGATGCGCTTCGATGGCCAGTCGCGGCAGGTTCATGGTCGTGAAAGAGAGATTGCCTCGTCCCAGTGAGGTCTTTTCTCCGTGCAGGTTCTCGAACACACGGGTACGGCATCCCATGGTCGCCAGCTCGTAGCGGTAGCGTTTCGGGTCGTCGGCCCGCCATTTCTCGTGCGTATTGAAAGGAGTGTCCAGAAACATGAAGTTCGGAAACAACGCCTTGGCTGTGGTGCGGCAAGCCTGCAGGAAGAGGTCGAAGTTCGGACATTCGAAAGTCACCTTCCCTTCCAGGGCCGCTTCAAAGTCCTGCATGGCCAATTGGTAGTCGGCATCCGAGTAAGTCACCCCGTTTTTGACCTTGAAAATCTGAATCGGGAACACCGGTACTTCTCCGTGATTGCCCAAGCCTTCGATGGTAGCTTTCAGCAATTCCTGGATGACCATTCTTCCTTCAGCCGAGGTGTCGGTACCGTAATTGATGGAACTGAAAACCACTTGGTTCCCTCCGCGGGAATGCATGGTGTTCAGGTTGTGGATGAAGCCTTCCATGGCCTGGTGCGTGTCTTTGCGGGTTTGAGCCAGCGTCTTGCGCAGCACGTAAGCCAGTTCCTCCTGTGTCAGTGTGAGTCCTTGGCTTGCTAAAAAGTGGAGGTAAGCAGTACGCGTTTCTTCTCCGGCTTCGATACTGTGGAAATGCGTGCGTATCCCCTGAAGAATTTCCTTTTCGTCGGTTTCTATTCCTTTGAGGTCGAACAACAGGCTGAGGTGCGTGGCCAGAATCTTCTGGAAACTCTTCAGTACCCCTTTGGCCATGAAGAAGTCGAAAGCCGGAATGGCCTGTCCTCCATGCTGCTCGTTTTGGTTGGTCTGGAAGATGATGGTAGCCAGTGTGGCATAGCTTTGGATGGACTGCGGGGTACGGATACTCCCGTTTTTAGTATGGAAACCTCGTTCAAACAAGTCGTCCAGGTCGTACTGGATACAGGTCGTCGTTTTAGTGGGATAATAATCCAGGTCGTGAATGTGGATGTCGCCCAGCTGGTGTGCCTCGGCATACTGCTTGGGCAACAAATATTTGTAGGTGTAATCCTTGGTGATTTCAGAAGCGAACGTCATCATCTGTCCGGCTGGCGTATGACTCGACATGTTGGCGTTGCTCAGGTTCACATCGTTCTTGTCGATGGCCACGATGCCGTCCATGATGTGCTTGATATGCGTCTTGCGTTCCCGTTCGGTGTTGCGCCACTGGCGGTAGATGATGTATTTCTTGGCCACGTCCGGCTGCACCTTCATCAGTTCGTTTTCCACGAGGTCCTGAATATCTTCCACCCCGATGGTCTGTTGGGTGAAATGCGACACCACCTGTCGGGTGATGGCTTCTATTTCCTCCTCCTGGAAGTCGATGCCGGTTGCCTTGAACGCTTTGCCGATGGCATTGGTGATTTTTGCGGCCGAAAAGTTCTCCTGCTTTCCGTCGCGCTTGATGATACGGATTTCTGTCAGATTCATTTTTCTGTAAATTAAAGAGTGAGACATAAATTTAGGCTTTTCCGGGCAGGTCTTCTGACTGATCTCTCGCCGTAGACGCCTTCCCATGAGCGGGCTCACAGTGGCTTGCAGAGCGTGTCACGGTTTCCACAAGAATCACAGCAGCAGGTACTGTTGCCGATTTGCACGACATTCCCTTTTGAAACGGTTAAGTTACCTTCGGAAAAGTGGAACAAAGATAGACGTTTGGGAGGAAAATAAAAAATGAAAATTTAGACAAGTTTCTAAATTTGGAAAACTTTTTTATCGGTGATTTAGCTTATAGCGTATTGTAACGCCATATTTTGGTGAACTGTAATTTATACAGGTTTTTGAATATTGGAAACTTTCGGATTATTCCTTAGCTTAAGAGAGGAAGGGGAAAGGAGAAGAAAAAGTCCCTCACAACCCCCGGCAGCAGCCAGCGTACGGGCGTTGTGAGAGACGGGTAGATTATTTCTTTTCGGGCAGGTTGATCGGCGTCAGGCCCATCTGTTCCGCTTTTTTCAGCATAAAGTCGAAGGCCGCATCGTGTTCGTTCGGAATCACTCCGTCGAGGATGGCATCCTTGATGGAACTTTTCAGGCTGCCGATTTCACGGCAAGGCTGGAGGTTGAACACGTACATGATTTCCGCCCCGTCTACCGGCGGCTGGAAGTTCCGGATACGGTCTTTCTCTTCCAGATCCTTCAGTTTCTGGCGCACCAGCTTGAAATTGTCCAGGAAGCGCTGCTTGCGGGCTTCGTTCTTCGAGGTGATGTCGGCCTCGCAGAGCATCATCAGGTCGTCGATGTCGTCGCCGGCCTCAAACAGCAGACGGCGTACGGCCGAGTCGGTCACTTCCTCGTCGGCAATGACGATGGGGCGCATGTGCAGTCCCACGAGCTTCTGCACGTATTTCATCTTTTCGTTCATCGGGAGCTTCATCTTGCGGAAGATTTCCGGAATCATCTTTTCCCCGATGAAGTTATGGTTGTGGAAAGTCCATCCCGCTTTGGGTTCCCAGCGTTTCGTTCTCGGTTTGCCGATGTCGTGGAGCAGGGTCGCCCAGCGCAGCCACAGGTCGTTGGTCACTTTGGAGATGTTGTCCACTACTTCCAAGGTATGGTAGAAATTATCCTTGTGTCCGCGTCCGTTGCGTACTTCCACCCCTTGCAGGGCCACCAGCTCCGGGAAAATCAGTTCCAGCAGTCCGCAGCGGTCCAGGTCGATAAACCCTTTCGACGGAACCGGCGACAAAAGTATCTTGTTCAGTTCGTCGGCGATGCGTTCGCGGGAGATAATCTTGATGCGGTCCTTGTTGCGTTCCAGTGCCGCAAAGGTCTCGTCGTCGATGTAGAAATTCAGCTGTGTGGCAAAGCGGATGCAGCGCATCATGCGCAGCGGGTCGTCGCTGAAGGTGATGTCCGGGTCGAGCGGCGTACGGATGGTCCGTTCCTTCAGGTCATCCAGTCCCCCGAATGGGTCCACCAGCTCTCCGTAGCGGTCCTTGTTCAGGCAGACTGCCATGGCATTGATGGTAAAGTCCCTCCGGTTCTGGTCATCTTCCAGCGTACCGTCTTCCACCACGGGTTTGCGGCTGTCGTGGCTGTACGATTCTTTCCGTGCTCCCACGAATTCCACTTCCGTGTCCTTGAATTTGACTTGTGCCGTACCAAAGTTCTTGAATACAGATATATGAGCACCTCGCCCCAGCTTCTTCCCGAAAGCCTGTGCGATTTCAATTCCGCTTCCCACTACCACTACGTCGATGTCCTTGGAGGGCCGGTGCAGGAAGAGGTCTCTCACGTATCCTCCCACCACATAACATTCCAGTCCCAGCTCATCGGCTGTTTCCGAGATCAGTTTGAAAATTCGGTCGGTGAAGTGTTCTTTTAATTCCATTCGTTGTTTCTTTTTCAATTTGCCTGCAAAGGTACAAAAAAATCCCTTTGTCCGTTTCTTGTCACTGATTTGAAATTCTGCGGTTGCCTTTCGGACAGGTGGTGGACCTTGTTTCAGTACGCTGAACAGATAAGAATCTGGTAGAAAGCGGATAGGAAGGAGGAATTTTTTCAAATGCCCTTATGTAAAAAGCAGATTCAAACGGCAAATTCTCTGTTTCACACTGTGAAATACAAAAACCACACTGTGGGATATATATTTCACACTGTGGGATACAAATCCCATACTGTGGAACAGAGAATATATTGAAGAGTTTGGAGGAATATGGCGGAGCGTATGGAGAAATGCATAAAGGAAAGCGAGAGAAGTGTGGAAAATGCACGGAAAAAAGAACGAATGTGCGGAGGAGTTCCGAAAATAGTTGTATTTTTGTCGCTATAGAATCATGTATAAACGTATGAAAAAGATTGGATTATTGATTTTTCCAATGGCTGTGGCCCTGTGTGGATGCCAGAGTGACGAGAAACGTGCCGGAGAGTTGTTCCAGCGTGCGGAAACGGCATATGCTGCCGGTGAGTATAGTTTGGCCAAGTTGCAGATTGACAGTATCCGTACCTTGTATCCCAAGGCATTTGAGGTGCGGAAAGCCGGCATCAAGCTGATGCAGCAGATTGATCTGGCCGAACAGACCAAGACGTTGACCTATCTGGACAGTATGATGACGGTCAAACAGGCGGCCTTGGATTCCATTAAAGGGAAGTTTGTACTGGAGAAAGATACTGCTTATCAGGAAGTGGGCAATTATTTCTATCCTACCCAGGTGGTGGAAAAGAACATCGGCCGCTCTTTCCTGCGTGCACAGGTGAGTGAGCAGGGCGAGATGTCGCTCACTTCCATCTATTGTGCCGGGGGAAGCATCCATCACACGGCGGTAAAGGTGAGTGTGGACGATACGTTTGCGGAAACCCCGCAGTCGGTCGACAGCTATGAGACCACTGACCTCGGCCGTCCGGTGGAAAAGGCCGACTATAAGTTAGGGCAGGATGGAGGCGTCATCGCATTCTTGGTGGCTAACCGCGACAAGAAGAACATCCGTCTGGAGTTTATCGGCGACCGTAACTACAAGACGGTGATGCGTCCGGACGATGTGAAGGCTGTGGCCGAGCTGAGCGAACTGGCCCGTGTGCTTTCTGCGATGGAAGAAATCAAGAAAGAACAGAAAGAAGCCAATCTGAAAATCAAGTTTGTAAAGCGGAAGATGGAAGAGAATCCGGAAGAATAAAATTCTCGGATATTGTTTTACCTATTATGGATTTTGTGTGCAACAGGAAGCAATGCCTGTTGCACATTTACTTTTGTGGAAAATTTAGTATTATGAAACTCAAGAATCTATAGGAGAAAACATGAAGGCGTCGCTGGAAGTCAAGAACACGAGTAAGGTTGCCGGGAAAAATATGACCAAACCGAAGAAAGAACTGAAGGTGTTTCAGAATACTCCGTTGCTTCAGCCAGGGGAGACCCAGAAACTCCAGTCCTAGATTCAGGTGGGGAAACTGGTTCCCTTCAATGAAAAAGACAGCCGTTGGCAAGTGGAGGGTGGATAATACCAAGTACAGATGGCAGAGTGGTAACCTTTCCGATTTCCAAACATTTTAGCCGTATGGATTGTTATAGGAGGTGAAAAAAATCACACAATCTATACGGTTATTTTTATGAAGCAATTATTTCCCATGACCTTGGGGCTGTGGGTAGTGTGTGGCCTGTTTCTTTTCGGTTGCCGGAAGGAAAAACTGGAGACACCGCCTGAAAAATCCCCTGTAGAATCGGTCGATGAGACACAGGAGAAAAAAGAATCTGATACGGGAGCAGAAAAAGAGGAAAACAAACCCAATGAGCGGGAGGATACAGCAGAAGACCTCGGGAAAGAGAGCGATGTATTCCGCGCATTGACCAATGGCGTCTTGCGGGGTGAGAAAGAAATCGCTGTCAGGGAGTTTCATATTCCTACTGACAAGGCGGACAGTGTGTATCGTGCGTTCTTACGCAGTCATCCCCTGTTGTTTCACCTGAAAGTCAGTGGGAATATCGGTTACCGGGTAGATTTGGAGCATCCCGAATACCTGGCGGCTTTTCTGCCGCAATATGCTGTTTTGCCGACCGCCCTGCCCGACATTTATCCGCGTCTGGAAGAAAGTATGGAAAGTTTCTATGCCTTGTTAGACCATCGGATGACTCCGGCGGAGATTGCCTATACCCTGTATCAGAAAGTCTGTCAAGAGGTGGTATATGGAGAACGAAACGAGGATTTTCCCAATCTGGCCTATGCTTCCTTTTCGGCTTTGGGCGTCTTCCTGACCCACAAGGCAGTCTGCCAAGGCTACAGTCTGTCGTATGCGTTGCTGATGAACGGACTGGGCATTCCGACTGATTATGTGACGGGAGCCATAGCCGGTACTTCCGGGCATGCGTGGAACCGCATTTATCTGGACGGGAACTGGTATCATGCTGACGCGACTTTTGATGACGCCAGTACCTATAAGATGTTCGGGATGGGAAGCATCAACAAATATTTTCTTTGCTCGGACAATTTGTTTTATACTGCCTTTGCCCATCCAAAGCCACATCTGAATTTACCGGAACGCATTTATGCACCTTCTGGAAACAAGTTCGATTCGGAGAAATGCGTGGTCCGCCGGTACAATGCCAAGGGAGAAGTCATTAAGACCGAGGCCCGCTATGTCGACGGATATTGGTATTACCAGACGGCCTGTGATGGGAAAAAGCAAATCCGGAGAAGCGATTTCTGCGGGCAGCAGGCACAGGTCATCCGGCAGTTGCAAATGCCCTCGGTCATTGAAGATGTGGACCGGATGCAATATACCCGCGACCGGATTTATTTTATTGACTATTTCAATGATAACTATTTTATCTGTTCGATGGACTATGACGGAAACAATTTCCGGCAGGAGAGAAAGATTTCGTACATCGATGCGGTAAACCCGAAATTGAAATTGTCGCGTGACGACAGTGCACCGGTTCCGGTGTACAAAGGAGTAATCGCTTTGAGGGCAGAAGCCATGCTGGCCCGGTTGAGATTGCTGTATTGCCATGGCCAAGACGATTATTTTGAATTGTCGCAACCCCAGGCCAAGGAACTGGAGGCATTGGTGAAGAAAGCGGACGAGCTGCTCGAAAAACCGATGGGTGAGGCACAGGCCGATGGGTTGGCCAAGGAGATACGGGAGAAACGCAAAGCCTACAGTGTGCCTTGTTCGATGAGACTTTGAGAAAATTTGATACTGCGGTTCTCCAGTGAGTGGAGATTTTGAAGGGAGGACTGTAGAAAAAGAGACTGCTTCCAGTAGCCGGAAACGCAGTCTCTTTTTTATCCTTCACATCGTCATTGATGCTTAAGCATTTTCACGTTTCATGAGGTGCTTGATGCGTCGGATGCGGGCAAACGCCCCACTACATTCTGATTTCCAGGGAGGAAGCTGGAAAAATCTGAGGAGTCTGCAGGGATTTATAGTTAAGGTTTAACAGGTTCGGAAAGCTCATCGAGTGTTTTTCCTTCATAATCACAGATGGCCTGTTTGTAGGCCGGAGGAATTTCCACAGGTTCTTTGGTCAGAATGTCGTAGCCTACGAGCACGGTGCGGCACTGGCATTTCAATACGCCACTGGCTTTGTTGAAGGCCCGTTGCAGCATGGTGAAACTTTTATGCCCCAGATGGATGACGGTAGTTTCGATGATGAGGTCGTCGGAAAAAAAGACGGGAGCCAGAAAATCCGCATTAATATTGACGACTACCACATTGAATTTTTTGCATTCGTCTTGTCCAAAGACATCGCGGAAATAGGAAGTCTTTGCAAAGTCGTACAAAGAAAAATAAACCGAATTGTTCATGTGACCGTATTGGTCAACATCGCTGAAACGGATTTGTACGGGGACTTCGTGTTTGAATTTGATTTCTGCGTTCATAGTAATGTTTTTAAGTTTTTCTCAAATGTACATCTTTTTTTCATAAATCTGCTATCAATGGGGGAATATTTCTTACTTTTGTCCGTCATAATGAATTGTGGATAAAAAATATTACATAAGATGGAACAGAAATTCAGCAAAGAGACACTTTGTGTGCAGGCAGGATGGACTCCGAAGAAAGGAGAGCCCCGTGTATTGCCTATTTACCAGAGTACTACCTTCAAGTATGATACCAGTGAGCAGATGGCTCGCCTTTTCGATTTGGAAGACAGTGGCTATTTTTATACGCGTCTGCAGAACCCGACCAACGATGCGGTGGCTTCGAAGATTGCAGCCCTTGAAGGGGGGGGGGGCGCCATGCTGACTTCTTCCGGTCAGGCAGCCAATTTCTATGCGGTGTTCAATATTTGTGAAGCGGGCGACCATTTCGTTTGTTCGTCTACTATTTATGGCGGTACGTTCAATTTGTTTGCGGTGACCATGAAAAAGCTGGGCATCGAATGTACGTTCATCGATGCCGATGCACCGGAGGAAGAGATTGACAAGGCTTTCCGTCCGAACACCAAATGTTTATTTGGTGAAACCATTTCCAATCCGAGCATCAATGTGCTGGACATTGAGAAATTTGCCCGTATCGCCCACAAGCACGGGGTACCTTTGATCGTGGACAACACGTTTGCCACTCCGATTAACTGCCGTCCGTTTGAATGGGGAGCTGATATCGTGACTCATTCTACGACAAAATACATGGACGGACATGCCACTTGTGTGGGAGGAGCCGTGGTAGACAGTGGTAACTTCGACTGGGAAGCACATGCCGAAAAGTTCCCGGGACTGACACAGCCGGATGAGTCTTATCATGGACTGACTTATACGAAGGCATTCGGAAAGATGGCTTACATGACCAAGGCTACTGCCCAGCTGATGCGTGACTTGGGTTCTATCCAGTCACCGGAAAATGCCTTCCTGTTGAACTTAGGACTGGAAACTTTGCACTTGCGTATGCCGCGTCACTGTGAAAATGCACAGAAAGTGGCAGAGTGGCTGGAAGCCAACCCGAAGGTGAAATGGGTACACTATTGCGGCCTGAAGAGCAACAAGTATTATGAACTGGCACAGAAATACATGCCGAACGGTTCTTGTGGTGTGATTGCTTTTGGACTCCATGGTACACGTGAAGACGCCATCAAGTTCATGGACCATCTGAAACTGGCTTGCATCGTGACACACGTGGCCGATGCCCGTACCTGCGTCTTGCATCCGGCGAGTCATACACACCGTCAGCTGACAGACGAGCAGCTGATTGAAGCGGGAGTAGCCCCCGACTTAATCCGTCTGTCTGTCGGTATTGAAAATGTAAACGACATCATTGCCGACTTGGAACAAGCGATGGAACAGATTTGATTGATATCAATCGGGTGAAATAAAAAAGGAGGGCATTTTGAATGTCCTCCTTTTTTGTGATTATACAGACGGTCATCTGTAAGATTTCTGGTAAATCTGAAGCACCTCTTCGTCGGTCAGCGGATGCGGATCGAGGGTGAAGAGTGAGCCCATGGTGTCGCGGGCGTTCTGTACCATCTTGGGGAAGTCTTCCGGTTTTACACCCCAGTCGCTCAGTTTCAGCTGATATACGTTACATTCCTTTTGCATGCGGACCAGTGCGTCGATGAAGTCGCTGGGTCGGTTGCTCTTCTGCTGAGTCATGATTTCGGCCATCTTCATGTAACGTTTCATGCTGTCGTTGCGGAACGTCTCAAAGTAGGCCTCACTGATGGCAATCAGTCCGGCTCCGTGCGGCAGTTCCGGATAGAAGGCGCTCATGGCATGTTCCATGGAGTGTTCGGAAATACAGCAGGAGGTAGATTCCACCAAGCCGGCCAAGGTGCTGGCCCATGCTACTTTGGCACGTGCCTTCAGGTTACGTCCGTCTTTCACGGCTACCGGCAGGTATTTATACAGCAAGCGGATGGCTTCGAGTGCATACAGGTCGCTGATAGGAGTGGCACAATTGGCCAGGAAACCTTCTGCGGCATGGAAGAAAGCATCAAATCCTTGGTAAGCAGTCAGATGGGGTGGAATGGAAACCATCAGTTCCGGGTCGATGATGGAAAGAGCCGGGAAGGTCAGCGGACTGCCGAAGCCGATTTTTTCCTTCGCTTCCTCGTTGGTGATGACACTCCACGGGTCGGCTTCCGTTCCGGTACCGGCTGTGGTCGGGATGGCAATCACCGGCAGGGCCTTTGTCACGGGACGTCCTTTTCCGGTACCTGCCGGAATGTAATCCCAGTAATCGCCTTCGTTGCAGGCCATGATGGCAATGGCCTTGGCAGAGTCGATGCTGCTGCCTCCTCCTAAGCCGATGACGAAGTCACATTTTTCTGCGCGGCAGATGGAAGCGGCTTCCATCACGTGTGCCTTTATCGGGTTGGGCAGAATCTTGTCGAACACGACCGATTCCGTATTGTTTTCTTGTAACAGTTCAATCACCTTGTCTAGGTAGCCGTATTTCTTCATGGAGGTGCCACAGGAGATGACAATCAGGGCCTTTTTACCTGGTAGTTTTTCTGTCGCTAACTTTCTTAACTCACCACATCCAAACAAAATCTTGGTTGGGATGTGTAAACTAAATACAGGATTTGCGTTCATAATATAACCGTTTAAAGTTCATTTACCCAAAAATACGAAAATAAAAACAGAATGGATGCGGAGGCGTGTTAAAAATCGCTTTTATATTGGAGGTAGGGAGAATAAAAAAGGCTGCCATGAGGCAGCCTTTTATGAAAAGTCGCTTAAAGCGGATTATTCTTTGTCTTTGTGGTCCTTATGGTTCTGCTGAGGACGACGTTCCCGTTTCGGGTGGTTCTCTGTCATGCCTTCCGGTTTCGGAAGTAATGCTTTGTGTGACAGTTTGAACTTACCCGTCTTCGGATCGATGTCCAACAGTTTCACTTCGATTTCGTCTCCTTCTTTCAAACCGGTTTCTTCGATGGTTTCGAAGCGTTTCCAGTCGATTTCAGAGATGTGCAGCAGACCGTCTTTTCCCGGGAGGAATTCAACGAAAGCACCGTAAGGCATGATAGAACGAACCTTACCTGTATATACTTCGCCTACTTCCGGGACTGCCACGATGGCCTTGATCATGCGCAATGCATCGTCGATGCACTTCTTGTTGGTACCGGCGATTTCGATGCGGCCTACACCGTCTACTTCTTCAATTGTGATAGTAGCACCGGTTTCTTCCTGCATACCTTGGATAATCTTTCCGCCCGGGCCGATTACTGCACCAATGAATTCTTTCGGAATAGTCATGGTTTCGATGCGCGGTGCATGCGGTTTCAGTTCCGGACGCGGCTCAGCGATGCATTCAGTCAGTTTACCAAGGATGTATTCACGTCCCTGTTTTGCCTGCAGCAAGGCTTTTTCCAGAATATCGTAAGTCAGTCCGTCGCACTTGATATCCATCTGTGTCGCAGTGATACCGTCGCGAGTACCTGTTACCTTGAAGTCCATATCGCCTAGGTGGTCTTCGTCGCCCAGGATATCTGACAAGATAGCGTATTTATCTTCTCCGGCGTTCTTGATCAATCCCATCGCAATACCTGAAACCGGCTTATTGATAGGTACACCTGCATCCATCAAAGCCAGTGTTCCGGCACAAACCGTAGCCATAGAAGATGAACCGTTAGATTCCAGAATATCAGAAACCACACGTACGCAGTAAGGATAATCAGCAGGAATCTGTCCCTTCAGTGCGCGCCATGCCAGATGACCGTGACCGATTTCACGACGGCCTACACCACGCTGTGCCTTTGCTTCTCCTGTAGAGAACGGCGGGAAGTTATAGTGCAACAGGAAACGTTCCTTGTGCTGGTCGAGTACATCGTCCACAATCTTTTCGTCCATCTTGGTACCCAGTGTGACTGTACTCAAAGACTGAGTTTCACCACGGGTAAAGATAGCTGATCCGTGAGGACCCGGCAGCGGACTGGTCTCACACCATATAGGACGGATGTCGGTAGTGGCACGACCATCCAGACGTTTGCCTTCATCGAGGATGCAACGGCGCATAGCCTCTTTTTCTACGTCGTGGTAGTAACGGTCGATCATCGGACCCTTTTCTTCCAGTTCTTCTTCCGTGAACTGAGCCTTGAATTCGTCGCAAACAGCAGTGAAAGCATCTTCTCTTTCGTGCTTGTTCTTGTTGCCAGATTCTGCGATGGCGTATGCTTTTGCGTAGCAAGCTTCGTGAACGGCTTTACGCAGGTCTTCGTCGTTTTCTTCGTGGCAATATTCACGTTTTACTGTCTTTCCGACTTCTTCCATCAGTTCCATCTGCGCCTTGCAGTGAACCTTGATAGCTTCGTGAGCGAACTTCATGGCTTCCAGCAAGTCCTGTTCAGAGACTTCTTTCATTTCACCTTCTACCATCATGATGTTCTCATAAGTAGCGGCTACCATGATATCCATATCGGCACGTTTCAGAGCTTCGAAAGTCGGGTCGATGACAAACTGTCCGTCGATACGAGCGACACGTACTTCTGAAATCGGACCTCCGAACGGAATGTCAGAAACAGCCAGTGCGGCAGAAGCAGCCAGACCGGCCAGTGCGTCCGGCATATCCACGCCGTCGGCAGAATAAAGTATGATATTTACGTAAACTTCAGCATGATAGTTGTCCGGGAACAGAGGACGCAACGCGCGGTCTACCAGACGGCAAGTGAGGATTTCGTAATCTGAAGCCTTTCCTTCACGTTTGGTAAAGCCACCCGGAAAACGTCCGAATGCGGAATATTTTTCTCTGTACTCTACCTGGAGAGGCATAAAATCTGTACCGGGAACTGCATCTTTTGCTGCACAAACAGTAGCCAGCAACATGGTGTTACCCATGCGTAGCATAACAGCACCATCTGCCTGTTTTGCCAGCTTTCCCGTTTCGAGTGTGATGGTTCTTCCATCATTTAGCTCGATCGTCTTAACAATAGGATTGATCATAAAAATTGATTTAATATTATTTCATCTAAAAAAGCGTACAAAGATAGTGTTTTATTGTGGATAAAAGCAGGTATTTAGCTAAAAGTTTCAGGGTGAAGTGCTTTTTATCCAATTATTTGTGACAAAAAGACCTAATTTCGTGCGTTTGATGATGGATTTATCTTTTAAAAACTTTGTGACATCGTGAAAAGCCGTATCTTTGCACCTTGAATTTACATTAGATTGTGAGATAAAAAGAAATAATCAGGTATGAAAAGAAATACTTATCTGTTTGTGGCATTGTTGTCGGCGGGGTTGGTGGCCTGCAACAATGAACCTTCTTTCAACGTAGAAGGAACAGTGGCCGGTGCCGCTGATAAAATGTTGTATTTGGAGCAAAGCGGTTTGGAAGGAATTGTGGCACTTGATTCTGTCAAGCTGAGTGACGGCGGTTCGTTCCATTTCTCCGAGGCTCGTCCGGATGCGCCGGATTTCTACCGGCTTCGTTTGGGGAACCAGGTGATCAATTTTGTGGTTGATTCTACGGAAACCGTAAAGGTGAATGCAGATGCCAATGGATTTGCAACGGCTTATCAGGTGGAAGGTTCGGAAAACAATCAGAAGATTAAGGAACTGGTTTTGCTACAGGCAGATTTGCAAGATAAGGTAAACAAGCTGGGACGTTCCGGACTGCCGGCAGGCATCGCACAGGACAGTTTGGTTTCATTGGTCAATACCTATAAGAATAATGTAAAGCGTAATTATATTTTTGCAGAACCTAATAAAGCGTATGCCTATTTTGCCCTGTTTCAGGAACTGAACGGATACATGATTTTCGATCCGCTGACCAACAAGGAAGACGTGAAATGTTTTGCGGCAGTGGCTACCAGTCTGAATAACATGTATCCTCATGCCGACCGTTCCCGTAACCTTTACAATATGGTCATCAAAGGCATGAAGAATACCCGTACACCTCAGGTGCAGAATGTCGATATTCCTGTGGATAAGATTAAGGAGACTTCTATCATTGATATTGAATTGAAGGATTTGAAAGGGAAAACCCATCATCTGACTGACTTGAGGGGAAAAGTGGTGCTGGTGGATTTCACAGCGTATGCTTCCGCCGTTTCGGGAGCCCGCAATCTGGCATTGCGCGAACTGTATGATAAATACGCTTCACAAGGATTGGAGATTTATCAGATTTCCTTGGATGCAGACGAACATTTCTGGAAAACCGCAGCCGATAACCTGCCGTGGATTTGTGTGCGTGACCCGCAAAGTACTTATTCCACTTACTTAAGTCTGTATGGAGTGACCCAGTTGCCGACAGCTTTCTTGGTAAACCGCAACAACGAGCTGACCTTGCGTATTGATGAGAAGACCAATATGGAAGAAGCCATCAAGAAATTGTTGTAACATGTTGAAAAGCATGCATTGATAAACTTGACTGGTATCATAAAAAGATTTATCTTTGCTCCCAAGATATAAGACTCTGTGCAAGAGAGGCTGTATCAAAATAAAAATTGAATTGTCAGATTGTCATTCTGAACAAAGTGAAGAATCCGTTTGTTTATCTTTTATCTGGGGTTCGCTCTTCGTTCAGAATGACTTTACTTTTGTGATAGGCGGTTTTTATTTTGGACAGCCCTTTACTTTTATCGAAACAAATCAATTAATAACGAAAAATATTTAAGGAGAAAAATTATGGCTTACATGTCAGAAGAAGGCTATCAGAAACTGGTGGCCGAATTGAAACACCTGGAATCAGTGGAGCGTCCGAAGATTGTCGCTGCCATTGCGGAGGCGCGTGACAAGGGTGACTTGTCGGAAAATGCAGAATACGATGCGGCAAAAGAAGCTCAGGGTATGCTGGAAATGAAAATCAATCAGCTGAAGGCAACCATTGGCGATGCCAAGATTATTGATACATCCAAATTGAAAACCGATACGGTACAGATTTTGAGCCGTGTGGAATTGAAGAACGTGAAGACCGGCATGAAGATGGCTTATACCATCGTATCCGAAAGCGAAGCCAATCTGAAGCAAGGCAAGATTTCCGTCAATACGCCGATTGCACAGGGTTTGCTGGGCAAGAAAGTGGGCGAAGTGGCAGAAATCACTATCCCGCAGGGAAAAATCTCATTGGAGATTACAGGTATATCATTTTAATTTGTAAGGCAGGTCTGCTCTGGCGGACTTGCCTTATTTAATATTCTATCAATATGGCAACAATATTCAGTAAAATCATTGCAGGTGAGATTCCCAGCTACAAGGTGGCTGAGAATGACAAGTTTTATGCTTTCTTGGATATCAATCCGCTGGTAAAAGGACATACGCTGGTAGTGCCCAAACGGGAAGTGGATTACATTTACGACCTGAGTGATGACGAACTGGCTCAGATGCATGTGTTTGCCAAACATGTGGCACTGGCCATTCAGAAGGCTTTCCCGTGCAAGAAGGTGGGTGAAGCGGTCATCGGCCTGGAAGTTCCCCATGCACACATTCATTTGATTCCTATCCAGAAGGAATCGGACATGCTGTTCTCCAATCCTAAACTACAGCTTTCTCAAGAAGAGTTTACCGCAATAGCCAAGGCCATCAACGAGGCTTGGAAAGCTGAAAGCAAATAATTTTCTTCTAAAAAATACCTTAAATATAAAGTATTCTTCGTATTTTTCAGGTGTGGTTTTCAGAAAACTGAGATTTTTGGAAACCGCACCTGATTTTTTTTATCGAAATATTGTGTGCCTATGTTTTACAAACGAATTGCTCCCTTTATCCTTTTCTTGTGTTTTGTGCTGAAAGTGTTTGCCGTTGAATACCAGATAAAAGGAAGCGTGATTGACAAATCCACCCGCCAACCGCTGGAGTTTGTGAACGTGCTGGTGGTGGGGTTGGGCATCGGCGCTTCGACCGACAGCAATGGAAACTTTACCATTACGCAGGTGCCTCCGGGAATCTATCGCCTGCAGGCCTCGTTTCTGGGGTATAAAACGGCACTGACTCCCGAATACCGTGTGAACCATGTCACTCCCTATGTGCTGATTGAGCTGGAGGAAGAAAACACCTCCCTGAATGAAGTGGTGGTCACTGCCTCTCCCTTTCAGAAAGTGGTGGAGAGTCCGGTCAGCCTGCGGGTCATCGGTTTGCAGGAGATAGAGAAAGCTCCGGGTGCCAACCGCGACATCTCAAAGGTGGTGCAGAATTATCCGGGAGTGGCTTTTTCTCCCATCGGCTACCGTAATGATTTGATTGTGCGAGGCGGTGGGCCTTCAGAAAACCGTTTCTATCTGGATGGAGTGGAAATTCCGAATATCAACCATTTTAGTACCCAGGGAGCTTCCGGCGGACCGGTCGGACTGATTGATGCCGACCTGATTCGTAGTGTGAAGTTTTACAGCGGGGCCTTCCCGGCTGACAGAGGCAATGCCCTGAGCAGTGTGTTGGATTTCAGTCTGCGCGATGGAGACATGGAGCGGAACTCCCTGAAAGCGACCTTGGGCGCTTCGGAAGTCTCTTTGAGTTCCAATGGGCACTTGGGTAAAAAGACCTCCTATCTGGTGTCGGTCCGCCAGTCCTACTTGCAGGCTTTGTTCAAGGTGCTGGGACTGCCTTTCCTGCCTGCGTATACCGATGCCTCCTTCAAGCTGAAAACCCGTTTCGACAGTCACAATGAACTGACTTTGCTCGGACTGGGAGGCCTTGACCGTATGAAACTGAATCTGGGTATTGAGGGAGAAGATGCCGAATACATGCTCAGTTACCTTCCCAAGATAGAGCAGGAAACCTATACCGTAGGCGGGGTGTACCGGCATTATACCCCTATACATGTGCAGACCATCGTGCTGAGTCAGAGCTATCTGAACAACCGGAACATCAAATACCGTAATAACGATGAAAGCAGTGAGGACAATCTGACGCTGCATTTGGGTTCAGTGGAACAGGAAACCAAACTGCGAATGGAGAACACTTCCTCGTGGAGTGTGTGGAAGGTAAAAGCCGGTTTTGACCTGAACTATTCCCGCTACAAAAGCGATGAATACCGGAAGATATTTGCCGATGTACTTCGGGAATACAATTACCACACCGACCTCTCCCTCTGGCGGTGGGGACTGTTTGCTTCCATCGATTATGCGGCTCCCGACAAAAGTTTTACAGCTTCCATTGGCGTGCGTACCGATGGCAACAATTACAGCGACAAGATGAAAGAATTGTGGCGCCAGCTTTCTCCCCGTCTGTCCGTGTCCTATCGTCTGGCCGACGGACTGTTCCTGAGCGGTCATGTGGGGCTGTACTACCAGCTGCCTTCTTATACCGCCTTGGGTTTCAAGGGAGAAGCCGGAGACTACGTGAACAAACACTTGGATTATATCTCCGTGTCGCAGGAGAGTGTGGGACTGTCCTGGACTCCTAATGAAAACATGGAGTTCACGGTGGAAGGTTTCTACAAACTCTATGGAAACATGCCGTTCTCTTTGTCCGACCAGATACCTTTGTCGTGCAAGGGAAATGATTACGGGACGATTGGCAACGAAGCCCTTTCATCCCAGGCCAAAGGACGTTCCTACGGAGCGGAACTGATGTTCAAATGGTTGCTGACACAGAAACTGAACCTCTCTTCTTCACTGACCATTTTCAAAAGTGAGTTCAAGGACGGCAAGCAAGGCAGCTATGTGCCTTCCGCTTGGGACAACCGTTTCATCCTGAACGTGAGCGGTACCTATAACTTTCCTAAGCATTGGAGCCTGGGTGCCAAAGTCAGCTGCATCGGAGGTTCTCCATACACTCCCTATGATGAGGCGAAATCGTCTCTGGTGGAGGCCTGGGACGTACAAGGACGGGCTTATTACGACTACAGCCGTTATAACCAGGAGCGTCTCCCCGTGTTCGGACAGTTGGATGTGCGGGTAGACAAAACCTTTTATTTGAAGAAATGCATGCTGGGCTTTTACCTCGACATCCAGAACATCACAGCCAGCAAGCTGCGTCGGCCGGATGCCCTGATGAGTACGGGCCAGATTGAAAACCCCTCTGCTCCGCTGGCTGAACAGCGTTACGTCATGAAATCCATCCGTCAGGAAAGCGGCACCCTGCTTCCCACACTGGGTATTACTTTTGAATATTGAGAATAAGACGACATAAGAAAACGGTCTGCTTCTTTCTTCGAGGAAAGCGGCAGACCGTTTTCATTATCTGAATGGACGGATTGCTTTTTGCGGTTTATGAGTATTGTTCTCCGAATTTCATTTCCGCGTCATTAACGAACTTCCGGATGGCATTCTGGTCGTCCTTCTTGCAGATGAGCAAGGCATTTCCCTGTTCCGCAATCAGATAATTCTCCAAATCCTGTACTACCACCAGCTTGTCTTTCGGCGTCATGATGATATTTCCCTTGCAGTTGTACAACAACGTGTTGCTGTGTGTAGTCACATTCTGGTTCTCATCCTTCGGTGAGGCATCGTAGAGCGAGTTCCACGTGCCGATGTCCGCCCATCCGAAGTCGCACAATAACACGTACACATTGTTCGCCTTTTCCATGATGCTATAGTCGATGGAACTGTTCGGACATGTACTGAACTTTGGTATGTCACATTCCACTTGCGGACACACATCCGCCATCATTTCATGAAACGCTTTCAGAATGGTATTGACATGCCATACAAAGATGCCCGAGTTCCAGTAAAATTCATTGCTCTGTACGAACACCTCCGCAAATTCCCGCAGCGGTTTTTCGACGAACGTTTTGACTTTATAGAAGTCTTCTTCCTTATCTTCTTCAGAAATCTGGATATAGCCGTAACCCGTTTCCGGGTAGCTGGGTTTGATGCCCAGTGTCAGAAGCTTGTCCGTGCGGGAAGCAAATTCCAGTGATTTCAGGATATCCCGTTTGAACTCATCCGTTTTGAGAATCAGGTGGTCGGACGGGGCGACAACGATACTTGCGTCGGGATTGATTTTCTGGATGACATACGAAGCGTATGCGATGGCAGGAGCCGTATTTCGGTGTTCTTCCTCTACGATGAGCTGTGATTCCTTGAAGTCGGGGAGCGAGTTCAGCACCAGTTCCCTGTAATGCTGGTTGGTAGTGATGAAAATATTCTCCGCAGGAAGTATTTGCTTGTATCTTTCGTAAGTCTGTTGCAAGAGCGTCTGCCCAGTTCCAAAGAAGTCGAGGAATTGTTTGGGTAAGGCTTTGCGGCTATATGGCCAGAACCGACGCCCGGTTCCTCCGGCCATGATGATGCAATAAAAATTCTTACTGTCCATGGTAGATGCTAGCGTTAAAGTTTGATGCTAAGATAAAGCTTATTTTGCAAGAAACGTCAGAAAAGGATTCTAAATAGTGTTAGAAAACTTTTTTTCGTTTTTTTCGGCGGGAATCCTTGCAATATCGGAAAAGATGTGTACCTTTGCACTCGCAATCAAAAATTATGCCCAGATGGCGGAATCGGTAGACGCGCTGGTCTCAAACACCAGTGGAGTAACATCCATCCCGGTTCGACCCCGGGTCTGGGTACTTCAAACCCTTGGTAATTAACTGATTATCAAGGGTTTTCTTTTTATCGGGCGTACTAAAAGTGTACTTCCTGACGAAAAGAAAAAGAAAGAGTACTTTCGCCGTTTTAGCAACCTTATATTTATGCTTTATTAACAAAGATGCTGCATATTTCTTCCTTTCTCCTGCTTTTGTTTGCTTTGAAAACGGTATCCATCACTTATCTTTGTAACCCAAACCGATTTTAATGCACAACGTATATGGAAGATTTCAGAGAAACCAACTTCAAAAAGATACAGCAGTTACTTGATAAATGTGTTGCCCATGAATACGGGATGAAAACTAATGCGCTTGCCTTAAAGCGTGAATACCTGACGGAAGCGCAAATGAATGACTACATCCGGCAAGAAATTTTCAACGTGACCGAGAACCTTGTATCCCTATGCCAAAAGAACCGTGCCCTGCACAATATACGTTTTGACATACTGATGCCGGACTTCCTTTGGGAAAGCGGTTTCTTCGAGAATCTCTCTTTTGACGAGCGGAAAAAATATATTTCGTTCCAATGTTCTTCTTTTGATATGGACAAATACCTGCAATCTTCCACTTGCTATGATGAGCAGCTTCCGTTCTTTTCTTCCATTGTGCGCCTTGTCATGCAGACCCAATATCTGGAATACCTCCAACAATCGGAGGACGCCAGTCATGCCTCTGTTCCTTTGGATGAGAAATCAGAAGAACAGCCAAAAGAAGAAGAGAAGGCACAGCCTGAGCCGACCAAGATAGTCGGGAAATCCAATCCATTCAAATCAGTCCTTACAACGCAACAAATCAAACTGTTGGTCGAATGTATCAACGAAGCGCACATATTCACCACGACAATCACCCCGAAAATCCTTTCGGACTTCTTCGCCTGCAAACTGAACGGGGTATTGAAGTCCAACAACAACCGCTTGCTGGCTTATCTGATGATGCAGCTTAGCTGCTACAACTATATCGCTTATGAGTGGCAGTCCGTCATAGCCAACAACAAGCTGGTACTTGCCAAGATAAAAGACAAATACCTCACACGCAGCGACTTGTCGAGCGCGACAGACAACGTGAAGTGCATCTACCCGAAAGGATACGAAATCATAGACAAATACATCAAGCAACTGCAAAAAGGTTGAGCATAGTCTGAGCGGTCAAACAAAGCTCAATTAGACTTCATTTCCAAGCCTTTAACTTTGCCCCCGTTAACAAAACGATGCGGCATGTCGGCATAGGTCAAAACAAAAATATTTCACGTGAGTTACCCGTAACTTATGTGTTGATGTTTTGGAGGATGCCGATTTTTGCTCCATCAAAAATAAAACGAGGGTGCGCACCTTCATATTGTTTCACCAAAAAGTTTCAAGCAATATGGAAAAAACTTTGGAAATGCGAGTGGAAGAACTCGAAAGAATGTTGTTCCTAACCAAGAACGTGCTTAGCTTTGATGAAGCGAGCACATTCCTCAACCTGTCCAAAAGTTACCTTTACAAGCTGACTTCGGGCAATCTGATTCCCCATTACAAGCCGCAGGGGAAGATGCTTTATTTTGAGAAGTCCGAACTGGAAGCATGGCTCCGCCAGAATCCGGTAAAGACCAAAACGCAGATAGAGCAGGAAGCGCAGAAGTATGTTCTCAACCGTCCCTTAAAGAAGTAAAGCCCATGGAAAACAAGAAAAGCACGGAAGCTAAAGGGGACACCATCATGAAGAAGGAAGAATTTGCTGCCCTTTGGAAAAGCATCCGCCTGAAAGTGACGGACACTTACGATGTGCCGCCTGAAATCCTTTGGGTAAACGGCTCCACCATCGGGACGCTGGGCAACTTCAGCGCCTCCACAGGCAAGGCGAAAAGCAAGAAGACGTTCAACATCTCCGCCATCGTTGCAGCAGCACTGACCAATGACGAGGTGCTGCACTATTCGGCGTGCCTGCCTCCGGACAAACGGAAAATCCTTTATGTGGACACCGAACAGAGCAGGTACCATTGCCACAAGGTGATGGAACGCATCCTGCGGCTTGCCGGACTGCCGACCGACCAGGACAGGGACGACTTTGTTTTCATCGTGCTCAGGGAACAGACCCCTGACATACGGAAGCGGATTATCGAGTATATGCTGGAGAACATGCCCGAAGTGGGGCTGCTCATCATTGACGGCATCCGTGACCTGATGTATGACATCAACAGCCCCAGCGAATCGACCGACCTGATTAACCTGCTCATGCGCTGGTCAAGCGGATACAACCTGCACATTCATACCGTGCTGCATCTGAACAAGGGGGATGACAATACGAGGGGACATATCGGCACGGAACTGAACAACAAGGCGGAAACCGTCCTGCAAATAACCAAGAGCACGCAGGACGGGAACATCAGCGAGGTAAAGGCGATGCACATACGTGACCGGGACTTCGAGCCTTTCGCCTTCCGCATCAACGACAGCGCATTGCCCGAAGTCGTGGACGGCTATGTATTCCAGCAGCCCAAGCAGGAAAAAAGTTTCCCGCTTACGGAACTGACTGAACAGCAGCACCGCACGGCGTTGGAAAACGGTTTCGGCAAGCGCACCGTACAGGGCTATTCCAACGTCATACAAGCGTTGAAGCAGGGCTATGCAAGCATCGGCTACGAGCGGGGACGCAATGTCCTCGTGGCATTGAACACGTTCCTCGTGAACAAGCGTATGATTGTAAAGGAAGGAAAGGGATACCGTTACAATCCCGATTTTCACTACTAAAAACAGGTTTGGTTTAGTTCGGACATATATATAAGGGGAACAGACTTCCCGTTTCCCGTCACTCCCGGCAATCAAGTCCGGTACAGTACGGGCGTATATATGAAGGTCTAAACCGGACTGGTACACTTCCCAATTATTCATCATCCACTAAATAGTTTGCATTATGAACATTGAAGAAGCAAAGAAAATACCCATCACCGATTACCTGTACAGTCTGGGATATTCACCCGTCAAGCAGCAGGGAGCGAATCTATGGTACAAATCGCCACTGAGGGAGGAACATGAAGCATCCTTTAAAGTAAACACAGAACGGGAACAATGGTATGACTTCGGGGCTGGCAAAGGCGGCAACATCATCGCACTGGCACAGGAACTTTACTGTTCCGACCATCTGCCGTACCTCTTAAACCGGATAGCAGAACAGGCACAGCATGTCCGCCCGGTCAGTTTTTCTTTTCGGCAGCAAAGGTCGGCACCGAGTTTTCAACATTTGGAAGTCCGTGACCTCACCCATCCGGCATTACTCCGTTACTTGCAGGGGCGTGGCATTGACCTCACACTGGCAAAAAGAGAATGCAGGGAACTGCATTTCACCCATGACGGCAAGCCCTACTTTGCCATCGGTTTCCCGAATGTGGATGGCGGCTACGAGGTGCGCAACTCCTTTTTCAAAGGCTGCATCGCACCGAAAGACATCACCCATATCCGGCAAGAGGGCGAACCAAGGGAGAAGTGCCTGGTGTTCGAGGGCTTCATGGACTATCTTTCATTCCTCACGCTAAGGACAAAGAACTGCCCTGCCATGCCCAACCTTGACAGGCAGGATTACGTCATACTCAACTCCACCGCCAATGTACAGAAAGCCATTGACGTATTGGGGCAGTATGAACGCATCCACTGCCTGCTCGACAATGACGGGGCAGGCATCCGGGCAACGCAAGCCATCACAGCGGAATACTCCTATCGGGTACGGGATTTCTCGCACAATTACCGGGGATATTCCGACCTGAACGATTACCTGTGCGGCAGGAAGCAGGAACAGAAAAACGGACAGAAACTGCTGCTAAGGCAGAAGAAAGGCAGGGGAATCTAACCTTGCGGAGATAGACACTGTGACCAACGGGCAGACGTTTCTTAGGGGAAGCAAGGTTATGTTTCGGTAGACCGAAACCGCCTTGCTTTGCTCCCCGCAAAGGAAACCGCTCCCGTCGGTCGCAATTTTCAAGACAACTTCCAAAGACAAAAATGTATGACAGATACAAGGAACAAATCAGGCGGTCGTCCGGCAAAGAACCGGATAGACAAGCAAAGACGTGTGGTCAGCACGAAGCTGACCGAGTTGCAGTATTACGCCATCAGGAAGCGGGCGTCAGAAGCCGGGCTGCGTGTCAGTGAATATGTGCGGCAAGCAGTTGTGTCAGCAGAGATAACGCCCCGGCTGAACAGGCAGGATGCGGACACCCTCCGCAAGCTGGCTGGGGAAGCCAACAACATCAACCAGCTGGCGCACCGGGCAAATGCCGGAGGCTTTGCGAAGGTGGCGGTCGAACTGGTGAAGCTCAAGAACAGGATAGTGGAAATAATAAGCCATTTGTCGGATGATTGGAAAAATAAGGAAAGGAAGCGGTTTTAAGGGCTGTGTGGACTACGTGCTGGGCAAGCAGCAGGCGGTCTTGCTCCATGCGGACGGAGTACTGGCGGAAAGCAGGCAGGACATCATCCGCTGCTTCTGCGCACAAGCCTCCATGAATCCCCGTCTGGGCAAGCCAGTCGGACATATCGCGCTGAGCTATTCGGTAAACGATGCGCCCAAGCTGACGGACGAGAAGATGATACAACTTGCGCAAGAGTATATGCGCGAGATGAAAATCACCGATACGCAGTACATCATCGTGCGCCACCAAGACAGGGAGCATCCGCATGTGCATATCGTGTTCAACCGGATAGACAACAACGGCAAGACCATTTCGGACAGGAATGATATGTACCGTAACGAACAGGTATGCAAGAAGCTGAAAGCCAAGCACGGGCTATACTTCGCCAAAGGCAAGGAGCAGGTTAAGCGGCACCGCCTGAAAGAGCCGGACAAGTCGAAATACGAGATTTACACGGCTGTGAGGGATGAAATCGGCAAATCTCGGAACTGGCGGCAGTTGCAGGAGCGGCTGGCAGAAAAGGGCATCGGCATCCGCTTCAAGTATAAAGGACGTACAGACGAGGTACAGGGCATCTCCTTCACAAAAGGTGCCTATACGTTCAAAGGTTCGGAAATAGACCGCAGTTTCAGCTTCTCCAAGCTGGATAAGCATTTCGGAAACGCAGGAATGGATGCCGCAGAAAATATCCGACAGCAGATAGTTTCCGCACCCATTTTGGAGCCTGAACAAACGCCACAGAGGAGCGACAGTCCTTCAATGGGCGGCTTGTTCAGCCTGTTTGATGTTTCGTCGTCTGCTCCATCGGACGAAGAAATCGACTGGAATCTGAGAAAGAAGAAGAAAAAGAAAAGACAACTTAAACTGTAAACGGATATGGAAGAAAATTTGATTTTAGAGGGGCTTCTCTCCATGGTCACAGAACTGAAGGAGAAGCAGGAAGCGCAGGTAACACCAGCCGGACGAGAGGAAACCCTTTCCCGGCTGGAGTCTATAGAACGGGCATTGTCGGAATTACGCAAAAGACCGGCAGTTCCCGAAAGAGAGTTGCGAGACATATTGAACCAACTTGCAGACCTACGAAAATCGGAGCAGGAACAGCGACAGTCCTTCGGGGATGTCAGAAAGTATGTGGTCGCCACCTTCCGTTGCCTCAAAGAAATGTTAGAAACAATGGAGCGTTACCGTGCAGAGAATACGGTCGGAAAAGAGGAAAACAAGCCTGTATCGTTTTATCGTTGGATATATGACAAAGCCGCTTCTTTAGTACGTCCGAAACTATTCCTCTTTTCGGCAGGTTTGATTGTCTGCGCCACTTCCCTGTCCCTGAATGTCCGTCTGACTGAACGGATGGGGCAGTTGCAGGACAACGACATGAAATACCGTTATCTGTTGATGCAGGGACAGGCAGACGGGAATACCCTTGAAAGGCTGGAGAACAAATTCAAGTGGGAGCGGGACGAGCGTTTCATCCGCAGCCTGACGGATTCGGTGTTAGACTTTGAGGAACGTTGCCGCAGGCAGGCGGAAGCCTTAGAACGGGCAAGGCTGCTTAATGAGCAGGCTGAGCAGTTGAAAAAGGAAGCTGATAGGTTAGGAAATCAGTAAATAGCAAAAAGCCGAGGTGAAGGATAAGTCCCATAACTTCGGCTTTTGAGTTTAATAGTTATACGTAATTCAAACAGACTATTTTTTTTAGACAAGCCTTGACCATCGTCAAGGTTTATATGATATTTTTCACGAAAAAAGAAAAGTGAAATCTTATTGTTAAGATTTTATTTTATATTTGCGCCGCTTAAAAGGAAAACAAATATATGTAGAACAAAAAACTACTTTTTATGGCAAACTTATCAAAAGAAGGCAATATTCAACATAAACTTGGATTTGCCGGGTTACTCATCACATTGGGTATTGTTTTTGGTGACATTGGAACATCGCCACTCTATGTTATGAAAGCCATCATTCATACTGGAGAAGCTCTTGATGAAAATTATGTTTTAGGCGCATTGTCTTGTATCATATGGACGCTTACTCTTCAGACTACGGTGAAATATGTGCTGGTGGCTCTCCGTGCCGACAATAACGGGGAGGGTGGCATACTTGCGCTTTATGCCCTTTTACGCCGCCACAGAAGAAGGTGGATTTACATCATTGCCATTATCGGTGCGAGCACTTTGCTTGCTGATGGTATTATCACTCCAGCCATTACGGTCACAACTGCCATAGAAGGACTTGAAAGTATCAGTCCGCATCTGCCTGTGATTCCTATTACACTGACCATTATTACCATTATATTTTTCGTTCAGCGTTTTGGTACAGAAAATATAGGACGGTCATTTGGCATATTTATGCTACTTTGGTTCCTGCTTCTTGGAATTGCCGGAGCTATCAGTCTGACTTCCTATCCTCAAGTATTCAAGGCATTCAATCCTTACTATGCCATACGGTTATTAGTGGAATCCCCCCACTGGTTTCTGATATTGGGTGCCGTTTTCTTGTGTACCACTGGTGCAGAAGCCTTATACTCTGATTTAGGGCACTGTGGCAGACGAAATATTACGGTCAGTTGGATATTTGTAAAGGTGATGCTTATTCTAAATTATTTGGGGCAAGGAGCGTGGGTATTGCATCATCCGGAAAGTGCAGAAGGTACAGTGAACCCATTTTATTCAATCATGCCACAAGAAATACTGTTGTTTTCCATAGCAATGGCTACCGGGGCAGCTATTGTTGCGAGCCAAGCTCTAATAAGCGGTTCATTTTCCATATTGAGTGAAGCTATGAACTTGAATTTCTGGCCTCGTATGCGTATTAAGCACCCTACCAACGTAAAAGGTCAGTCATTTATTCCAATGGTAAACCTTGTAATGTATATTGGAGTAATATTTACTATATTGTTGTTTCGAGATTCCACCCACATGGAAGCCGCTTATGGACTTGCCATAACTATTACAATGTTGATGACAACATTGTTGTTGGGATTCTATTTGCATATGCATAACATTCCACGCATTCTATCAATACTGTTTGTCGGCGGATATTGTGTTATTGAAGGTATTTTCCTTGCTGCAAACCTGTCCAAATTTATGGTCGGAGGTTGGTTTACGCTGTTAATAGGTGGATTATTATGTTTTATCATGTTTGTATGGGTAAGTGCCAACAAAATTCGTCGAAAACATATGTCTTCCAAACGGTTAAGTGAATACTACAACATTATTTCTGATATTAAGGCGGACGAAAGCATATCCAAATATGCTTCTAATCTTGTCTATGTGAATCATGCAGACAAAGAAGGTTGTGTGGACGATAAATTGTTGTATTCCATAATTAATAAGCAGCCTAAACGGGCAGATCATTATTGGCTTATTAACCTTGAATTTGTGGATACACCAGACACACTTGAATATAATTGTTCCACATTAATAAAAGGGACATTGTTTAGTATAACCATGCGTATAGGTTTTCGTATAGAACCGCGCGTGAGCCTTTATTTACGACAAGTAGTTGATGACCTTGTTGCGGATGGTGAAGTAGAACTAACAAGCTCTTATCCTTCATTGCATAAGAATGGCATACCGGGTGATTTTCGCTTTATTATTATCCACCGGATATATTATCCTGAAGATTCCCGTAACCGCCGACAAAATTTGCTGATGAGCCTTTATGCCTTAATTAGAAAGATAGGCATTGGAGAACCGAGTGCGTTGGGGCTTGACACATCGGTTGTTGTTGTCGAGCGTGTACCGTTAATTATAGCTAATAGGGCAAAACATATTCGTCGTATAGAGCGGATTAAGCCTGAAAAATGCGATAATGATGCTAATATAGTCTTGGAAGAACAGAATGTATCATAAGTGACTTGCTATAATTATCGTCTGCATTTACGGTTTAGTTCTGTCTTTTGTATATACATCCAAACTAACCTAAACCTATTCTTGTTGGCAGTAATAAACGTGCTGGCGAAAAGAGAAAGAATGGCTTTCCTTCTTTTCGCCAGTAGTGTTTTTTATTGCTAATAGTTTGCAGTTGAAATGAACTTCTTAATTTCCTCTTCAGTGGGAAGTTCTATCATATACTTTTGCACGAAGATGTTCGGGTCTAATCCGGCAGTGGCGTATTTTACCAACGTGTCGCCCTTCTCGGTGCAAAGCAGGATGCCGACAGGCGGATTGTCGTCGGGTTGCATCACTTCCGCCTTGAAGTAGTTAAGATATAGGTTCAGTTGCGAAGCGTATTCGTGGTGGAACTTGTCTATCTTCAATTCCACGATGACATGGCATTTCAAAATGCGGTGGTAAAACACGAGGTCGGCAAAGAAATAATCCCCGTCTATCAGGATTCTCTTTTGGCGTGCTTCGAAGCAGAAGCCATGTCCCATTTCCAATAGGAAGCGTTGCAGGTTGTCCAGAATGGATTGCTCCAAGTCGTTTTCCGTTACCAAAGTACGGTCGTTCAATCCCAAAAACTCCAACGTAACGGGCGTGTTAATAATGTCTTTGGGCTGCAGCGGCATGGCTTGCCGTTGCACCAAAGCAGATAAGGCTTCTTTGTTTTTCGACAATCCGCTGCGCTCGTAATAGAGGGAATTGATTTGCCGCTCCAGTTCTCTTGCTGACCAACAACCCCTTATTGCTTCCATTTCATAGAAAGCACGTTTGACCGGATTTTCTATTTTAGAAATAAACTTTAAATGAGAATACGGTAATCTTTCAAATAATCTATCAGCTTGTGTATTCCATTCACTTGGTTGATTATTAACGGATTGTAATTCGGCACTCACCGTGTGCCGAATTGGGTCTGTGAATTCGGCGGACAGTGTGTGCCGAATTTCGCTTCCTGCCAATATGTATTGTGCGATAGGCTCTTTCAGTTGCGGATAAACAAGGTATAGCCGCCGGAACTCACGAAACCTGCGCTCGTTCAGTCCTTTGACATTCAACCGCTGTTCCAGTTTCTTCAACAGTTGTTCGCCGTATGCGGCACGGTCTTCACCGTTTTGCTCAAACTCCACGATATAGCAGCCCATGAGCCAATTGCGGGCAGTCAGGGCGAGGTTTACAGCGTGTGCGGCTTGCGCCTGCAACGTGCTTTGTATCGTGCTGATATGTTTTACTAATGCTTCAAAGTCCATAATTGCAAAGGTAAGTCTTTTATGGTTAAAACTTTAATTCCGGCAGGCTGTTTATCGCCTCCTCTTTCAATTTATCCACCGCACGGGTGTATTTCTCCGTATGTTTCAGTCCGCTATGCCCGAGCAGGCTGGCAACCGTCTTGATGTTCGCCCCATTGTTGAGGATATTCACGGCGAATGAGTGACGGGCGCAATGCCAGCTTATGTGCTTATCTATCCCGGCTCTTTTCACCCAACGCTTGACGGATTTGCAGCAACTTTCATACGAAGGCAGGTTGAAGATGAGAGCGTCTTTGTTACCGTCTGCCGGCGGTTCTCCCACAAGCGAAAGAAGCCCGTCATTGAGCGGAATAACCACACCGCTACTGGCGGAATGACCTTTGGTCTTGTTCTGCTCAAATTTTAGCAGCTTGTTGGCGTAGTCGATATTCTTATAGGTAAGGTCTTTCACATCACAGAAGCGCAAGCCGCAATACAGGCAAAAGATAAACGCACGCCTTACGTTGGGGTTCTCGTTGTCATAATGGCACGCAATCAACCGCTGGATTTCTTCCGGCGAAAGCACATCCTTGCGTAGTATCTGGCTATCCGCCTTGCAGGTAACGCCTTTGCACGGGTCTTTCAGCATCACATCGTGGTCAATCGCATAGTGTATAATCTTCTTGAAACGCTGGAAGATGCTTTTAGCCCCTTCGCCCACGCTCCGGGATTGCAGATAAGCTACGAACTGTTCCATCATGTCCTTCGTGATAAGTTCAGGCTTGATGCCGAACTCGTGCATCGGGTAATGCTCCTTCAAAAAGTCCTTGAAACGGCTTAAGGCGATTTGCACCATCCGAATGTCTTTCTTGGTGTAGTCATTGATATAGGCTTGAAAATAATCCAAGAAATTCACGTTCCGGTCTTTTTTCAGACGGTAGCCCAACATACTTTCCTTAAACTCCTGTTCACGTTCGGCACGTATTTTTACAGCAAGCTCCAGTGTTTCCTTGTTCTGCTGGCGTTCCGCAGGGGTACGTGGCTTCTCTATCAGATACAGGCTGAGGTTCTCTTTTCGCCTGTGATGCTTGATAGCGAACTTCGGCTTTCCCTGCATCTTACCGCTTTCATAATACACCTGATTACCGTTTTCATCCAATACAGGCTTTTCCTCTCTACCCAAATAATACTCCAGATACAAACTAATTCTGCCGTCCGACAGTTTATTTTGCTCCAATTTAGGGTTTTCTTTCGTTTTATTTTCTAACTTTGCCATTGTTTAGAGGTTTTATCCCGATTTAGGTACCGTAACCGGGTGATTACACTAAATGATTGATTTTCTTTTGTTTTCCGATATTGCAAAGGTACAAAAGAAAATGGAATTTCAAAGTGTACTAAAAGTGTACTGAATAACAGAAAATGGGCAAAATATGGCAAAAATGGAGAAAATAAGAAAGATGCAAATAGCTGATAATAAGGAAAATAAATTCTTTTATTTTCCTATGATTTCTATGCCTTGTACCGGGTCTGGGTACCACAAGAAGCTAAGCAACTGAGAAATCAATGCTTAGCTTTTTTTATTTTATCGAAACTTTCCCTTCATTTTCCCCACAAGTACAAAAATACGGTAGTAAGTCATTATTTTCTTTGGCTACGCAATGCAAATACACTATCTTTGAAAAGATATAAATCCTATTAAATAACAGTCCATGGAACAAGGTGTTTGGCAGGAGATAGAACAGTTATACCAAAAGTTTCAGCAACTTGGTATCAGTGAAGCGGTGGACTATGAGAAGTACTACCTCTATTCTCTGATTGCTCATTCTACAGCGATTGAGGGTTCAACACTCACCGAGGCAGAGGCACAAATGCTTTTTGATGAGGGGCTGACTGCCAAAGGAAAGCCGCTGGTATATCACTTGATGAATGAGGACTTAAAGAAGGCATACGAACTTGCCAAAACAGCTTCTGATAGTCTTATACCTATAACTTCTGATTTCCTGCAAAAGTTGAATGCAACGCTGATGCGTACTACAGGCAGCATACACAATGTGATGGGGGGCTCCTTTGATTCTTCCAAAGGAGAATTTCGTTTGTGCGGTGTTACGGCTGGTGTGGGTGGCCGTTCTTATATGAGTTATCAGAAAGTTCCTGCCAAAGTAGATGAACTTTGCGTTTTATTACAGGAAAAGCAAAAGACAGTGGGAACATTCCAGGAACAATACGAACTAAGTTTCAATGCTCATCTTAACTTGGTGACTATTCATCCGTGGGTGGATGGCAACGGAAGAACTGCTCGCTTGCTGATGAATTATATTCAGTTCTGCTACAACCTATTTCCGACCAAGATATTCAAGGAAGACAGGGAAGAGTATATTTCTGCTTTACAGCAATCACAGGAAGAAGAAACAAATCAGTCTTTCTTGGGCTTTATGGCTGGTCAGTTAAAGAAATCGCTCTCTTTGGAAATTGAGCGATTTAAGGACTCTCAGAAGAGAGGGTTTAGCTTTATGTTCTAACTTTGTATGTTTTTCACTTACAAATTTACGGTAATTCAATGAAGTGGCAAATTTTCCATACAAATACCTGTGAAGACATTTTTTATACGTCTTCTTCATAAATCCTTTTCAGTGCCTCCGTCACTTGGGTTATGGAAATCAGGCTGGTATTGAACGTGGCATGATAATTCCGTGAGTCACCCCATTGCCGGCCAGTGTAATGGAAATAGTGTTCTTTTCGAGACTTGTCCACTTGGGTAATCTTGCCTGGTGCCTGTGCGGCGGAAATGCCATATTCAGAAATGACGCGTTCCGTCTTGGATTTCATGTCGCCGAACAAGAAAATATTGAGGGTGTGCGGGCGGTCTCTCAGGATATAGTCGGCACATCGTCCGACGATGACACACGGTTTTTCCGCTGCCAGACGGCGGATGACCCGGCTTTGTGCCACGAACAAGGCGTCGTCGTACGACAGACTCTTGTCCAGCGGAGCCTCATAGTCTTGCATGACCATCTGGTAGAGCAGGGCACTGGGCATCTTCTGTTCGTTCTGCGAAATGAATTCTTCACTGAAACCACTTTCCTTTGCTACGAGGGTAATCAGTTCCTTGTCATAGAAGGTGATGCCTAGCTCTTTGGCCAGTGCTTTACCGATTTGATGACCGCCGCTGCCGTATTCGCGGGAGATGGTGATGACCGGCGGATAGTGTGCTGGTGCGGCAACAGATGAAGTGGCAGGGGCGCCCGGTTCGGCCAGCCAGTGACGGACGAAGGCCAGGTGGGGCATAATCAGCCGGACGAACGGTCCGGTAATCAGGGCGGCAATCACGGTTCCCTCTCTCACTCCCTCGATGCGGCCCGACAGCGCCCATGAACACAGGATAGCGCAGACTACCAGTGTCACGTCGAAGCAGATTTTGATGTTGCCGAAGTTTTTCTTGAAGCGTAGGGTGGCAAATTGTATAGTATATTCGGCGCTGATCATCGTCACATCGGCTATGACCTCCAGGCAAATTCCGAGAGCCAGTACCACGCAACCGATAACCAGCGAGATGATTTTCACATAATAGGCTTCTGGGGAGAATCCGGTAGTCATCCACATGCCGAGGTCGGTAAAGACAGACAACACGAAGGCCACCGGAAACTGCATGAGGAGTTCCATTTTCCGCTCCATGATGCCTTTTCTGCCCAGCAACAGCAGTTGCATGCCTATCAGTACGAGGGTGAACAGGAAAAAGTATGTACCCAGGCTGACGGGGGTGTGAAGACTGGCTACGTAGGGCACACTCGTGATAGGGGAGGTGCCCAGATTTGAACGGGTGATGAGGCTGATACCACATGCGATGATAAAGAGTGAGATACCGAATACCAGGTATCGCCGAAAGAGTTCGGCTTTGTGCTTTTTACGACTTTCTTCCATTAAATGTGACCGTTTTATTTGACGCCGCAAAGATGTTTCATTATTTTTGTTCCTAAATTACATATCAAGACATAAATCATGCAATTTACGCCAGATAATTCAGTGACCGAAGAGCGGATTTCTTCAATTGATGCCATGTCGGTCGAGGAAGTGTTCACCAAGGTGACCGGGAGGGAAGAAGTGAACCTGTATCCTCATTGCCACGACCGCCATCAGATAATTTATATCCTTTCGGGGACACTCCATGTGGAAGTGGGAGAGGTCAGCTATTTTGTGACCGACCGTCATCTGGTGTGGATACCTGGAGGAACCTTACACCGTCTTTCCAGTAACAACCGGCAGATAACCCTGCTGACCAGTTATGTTTGTCTGGACCATTCCCATGAAGAAGAATTTGCCATTTACCGTACCGATGAACTGATAGCCCGCAATCTGAAGTTCATCAGTACTTTTCATCGCTTGTCCAAGTGGGCGGAACCGGAAATCTTTTCGTTTGCCAGGAGCTTTTTTCAGGTGCTGCCCTGTATCTGTCAGAAAGCCACGTTTCCCACCCAGCCGTTTATTCTGGCCAAGGATAGTCGTCTGTTGCCCGTATTGGAATATATGAAGACAAATCTGCATCAGGACCTGACTCCTGAGCGGGTGGCTTCCCATTTTGGATTCTCGGTACGCAGTCTGACCCGGTTGTTCACCAGTTCGGGCATCCGTTTCGTACACTATCTCAACTACCAGCGTGTGGTGCGTGCCATCGAGATTCTGACCGATAACGTCCTGAACATCGAGCAGACGGCCTACGAGGTGGGATTTAACTCACCTAACAGCTTCAGCAGGGTGTTCAAGCAGATTACCGGAGAGGCACCTTCGGCTTATTTGCGCAGGCAATAGTGTTTCGCGGTTTTTTCGTATCCTTTTGCAGATAAGCAAAATTCCTTCTACCTTTGAATATGGTAATTTTATAAACTGAAATCCTATGAAAACAGAATACGAAAAAATGCGCAGTCAGGAACTCTATGATTTTTCCGATCCTGAAATACACGCCAGCCTGATACACGCCAAAAAAGTGTGCGCCCGTCTGCAGACGATGACCATTTACGACGACGATTACCGCGAGGTGATGGAAGACCTGATTCCCGATTTTCCGAAGACCACTACCATTTGTCCCCCGTTCCATTGTGACCATGGAAATGGCATTATCCTGGGTGAGAATGTGTTCATGAACTACGATTGCATCATGCTCGACGGAGCTTATATCCGTATCGGGAAAAACACGCTGATAGGTCCCCATTGCCAGTTTTACACCCCCCAGCATCCCATGGACCATGTGGAACGCCGTGAGGAGAAGGAAACTTCCTATCCCATTACGGTGGGCGAGGACTGTTGGTTGGGAGGCAATGTGGTGGTCTGTCCGGGGGTAACCATCGGTAACCGCTGCATCATTGCGGCAGGCAGTGTAGTGACTCGTGATATTCCCGATGATTCCCTTGCGGCAGGTGTGCCGGCAGTGGTGAAAAGAAGTCTGAAGAAATAATTTGCTTTCTACGGTGTATAAATCAAAAACGCCCTGAAGCATACTCTTTTTTGTCCTGATAAATTCTCTGTTTCACAGTGTGGAATTTGTATCCCACACTGTGAAATATATATCCCACACTGTGGTTTTTGTATCCCACACTGTGGGACAGAGAAAATGCAGGTAGTGAGAGGCTTTTTTCATCAAGGTGTTTCCCTTTTTATGGGAGAGAATTTAGTGTTTTTTAGGATAAGGTTAAGTGAAAAAACTTAACTTTGCGCGAAACAAACCTTTAGACTATGGATGCAAGACTCTTCTTGATGGTGGGCTGTGTGGCTGGAATGTGTGCTGCCTGTACCCATAAAGGGACTGGATTTCAGTCAGGTAATCAGGCTGTTGTGCATACGCTTATTTTGGAGGCAGACAGTCTGATACGGAGTGATTCTTTGTTCTGGAATGTGCCGGTCGACAGAGCACATCCGTGGGTCTGTATTCATGATTCATTGATTCGGGAAAAACTGGACAGCGCCATTTCGTTGTGTCCCGACAAGCAGACTTACCTTTTGAAATATACTTATTTGCTCCGCAGTTGGCGTCTGCCGGAAGTGTTGGCGTTGCTCCGCGAGATGGATACTTGCATGCGTGATTCCATGTCACCCGAATTGTGGAATATGAAAGCCATGCTGGAAGACTATCAGGGAGATTCGGTGGTAGCAAGGAAGGATTTTCTACGGGCGGATTCAGCCTATGGAGTCAAAGTGCAGGAAGTGGCACAAGATTCTCTGATGTACGGGTTTGTTCGTCTGGAGAAGGCTTTTAACCTTGCATTGATGAAAAACGATTTCCGTCCGTTACGAGAAGAAATTGCGTTTTATGAACGGGTACATGGTTCGGCCATCAGCGGAATGGAGCAGTGGAAGACACTGACAGACAAAAGAGAATATTATCGGCAGGTGTTTGGTCAGCCGGAATAAGCAGGATAAGCAATGGAACTTACGGAACGGATTATCATAGAGCAACTGAAACGAGGCAATGAGGAAGCTTACAAGCATCTCTATCGTCATCATTATGCGCTGTTGTGTCACGTAGCCCGTGAGTATGTAGGCGATGACTTTCTGGCTGAGACACTGGTAGGCGATGTCATTTTCCATTTGTGGGAAGTGCGTGCTACACTCGAAATTCAGGTTTCGCTGCGGAGTTATCTGGTTCGTGCCGTACGGAATCACTGCATGGATTATCTGGCTTCCAAGAAAGAACGGACGGAAGTGGCTTTTTCCACCATGCCGGAAGAAGGAGAGACACGTTATTTGCAGTCTGATGATTATCCGTTGGGGAGCCTGCTGGAGCATGAGCTGGAGGAAAAAATTTACCAGGCTATCCATCATTTACCGGAGGTCTGCCGGAAAGTTTTCGTGAAAAGTCGTTTCGAGGGGAAAAAATACGAAGAGATTGCCACGGAACTGAATATCTCTGTCAATACGGTGAAGTACCACATAAAGAGTGCATTAGCCTCGCTGCATGCCGAACTGGGGAAATACCTGCTGGCTCTTCTGCTGTTTTTTTTCACCTTCAAATAAAAAAATAATATTTTTCGCCTACCCATGTAAGCGGAATTTTCGTCTCACTTATAGAAACCCTGAAAATGGAAGAAAGGAATTCACATATCGACGAACTGATTGCGGCGTTTCTGAGCAGAGGATTGGACAAGGAAGCGCGTGAGGAACTGGAGGCATGGATCTCTGCGTCCGAAGACAACCGCCGTTATTTCATGCAGCAGCAGGAAATTTGGTTTTCTGCTGTGCAGGAAGAAGAATGCACGCATTACGATTCCGACCGGGCTTTCGAGGTCTTCCGCCAACGGGTGGCCGAACATCGGACCCCGAAACAGCCGAAGAGGACTATCGGATGGAAGTCTGCGTTCAAATATGCGGCAGCGGTGTTGGTAGTAGGGCTTGTCTCTTTCTTCTCTTATCAGAAGGGAGAAAGTAACCTGAAAGAGGCCTTGACCCAGGTAGAGGTGGAAGCTCCTTTGGGAGCACAGACCCGTCTTCGTTTGCCCGATGGAACATTGGTCGTATTGAATGCCGGTTCCCGGCTGGTCTATCCGCAGGATTTCGGAGTAGATAATAGGGAAGTGGAACTGAGTGGAGAAGGCTATTTTGAGGTAGCCCGCAACGAAAAGCTTCCTTTTCATGTGCAAACGCCTTCCTTGTCGGTCCGAGTATTGGGTACTAAGTTTAATTTTCGTGACTATCCGAATGATGAGGAGGCGGTGGTATCTCTTTTGGAAGGAAAAATAGCCTTGGATAATCGTCTTCATGCAGAAGCGGAGATGATTTTGTTTCCGGATGAGCAGGTGACACTGGATAAGGAAGAGGGGAGGATGCGAAAAGAAACTACTAAGGTGAAGAATATGATGAAATGGACTTCAGGTAAACTCTTCTTTAATGAAACACCATTACCTGAAGTAGCTAAAATCTTGGAACGTAGTTATAATGTGCATATTAAATTTGCTACGGATACCTTACGTGGCTTTTGCTTTTATGGTTGTTTTGATTCTAATGATCAAAGTATCAAAGATGTTCTGGAAGCATTGAGAAAAACTGGGAAAATACAATATGTACAAAAAGAAAAAAATATAACCTTATATTAACCGATTGTTAAACACATTAAAAAACCTTGCGTATTATGAAAGTAGATACTTGATTTTTTGTTTGTGGAGAAATAAAGAAACCGGAAGAAAAGAGCGTTCTTCCGGTCATAACCTTAGTTTCTCCTAACTTGTTCGTTTTAAGATGTTTCTAAGGAATTCGGTAAAAATAGTAAAACATTCCTTGTAAAACACCTTTTATCAGAAGTTTTTAATCTTAAAATCTTAAATTTATGAATTACAGGAAAAAAGCCATGTTGATGGCCGGGGCTTTGCTATGCCTTAATCTGAGTATATACTCGCAAAGTATATCGCTGAAAATGAATAATGTATCGGTAAAAAAAGCCATGACAGAACTGCAAACCAAGAGTGGTTATTCGTTTGTGTATATAGCTGGTGATTTGGATACAAACCGTACCGTTTCGGTTAATGCCGGTGAACTGAAGGATGCAGTTGCTCAAATTCTGAAAGGACAGAATGTATCGTATGAGATTCAAGGGAAAAACATTGTCATTAAAAAAGGAAGTCAGCCGCAGGCTATCTCAGAGAAGAAGAGAAAAGTGACAGGAACAGTGAAGGATGTCAATGGGGAACCGATTATTGGAGCTACTATACTTGAAAAAGGTACTACTAATGGAACTGTGACTGATTTTGACGGAAATTATAGTTTGGAAATGTCAGATAATGGTGTGTTGGTTGTTAGTTATATTGGATATAAAAGCCAAGAATATCCCGTAGCTAAAATTAAACAAGGACAATTGTCTGTTGTATTGAAGGAAGATGCGGAAGTGATGGATGAGGTAGTAGTTGTGGGTTATGGAACACAAAAGAAAGTTAATCTGACAGGGTCAGTTGGTAATGTGTCGTTAGATGATTTAGGTAATCGTCCCATAACAAATGCAAGTAATGCTTTGCAAGGTACTGTTTCGGGAGTATATGCTTTACAAAAGTCTGGTCAACCAGGTTCTGATGGTGCTGTAATAAATATTCGAGGTGTTGGTACGTTAAATAACAGTGATCCGTTAGTACTGATAGATGGATTTCCTGGAAGTATGTCTGATGTAGATGCTGCGGATATTCGTTCTATATCTGTATTAAAAGATGCAGCTTCATCGGCTATTTATGGGAATCGCGCAGCTAATGGTGTGGTACTTATTACTACAAAAAAAGGAAGTGTAGGAAAGGTGCGGCTTTCATATAATGGATATTTTGGAATTCAGGAAGCAACTTCTTTGCCTAAAGTGCTTAATTCTTATGAATATGCAACTTTGTATAATGAGGCTTGTCGAAATACTGGGCAGCAAGAAAAATATTTGCCAGAGGAAATTCAGAAATTTCGTGATGGAACTGATGCGATGTATCCTAATATTAATTATTTTGATGTATATTATGATAAGGCAAGTATACAGAATCATAGGGTGAATATTAGTGGTGGATCTGAGAACCTTCAGTATGCTTTTATGTTAGGTTACTTAGATCAGGAGGGAATTTTGGTTGGTACTAATTATCGAAAAACAGATTTTCGTTCTAACATTGATTCTTATTTGTGGAATAAGCGGTTACGTGTGACTACTCGTCTGTCTGGCAATTATGGAGTAAAGCAGGAACCAACAGATATATGGAATGCTAAATGGTATGCGACAAATGCACCGGTATGGCCTTTGAAAAATGAAGAAGGCACTTGGGTGAGCGTAAATGGTGAGCGCAATTATTATGGTGAAATAATGGAAGGAAGTATATCAAAGGCAGAGCGATATGTTTTCAATGGTCAAATAGAAGGTGAACTACATATTTGGGATGGTTTAAGTGCTCAACTTACTTATGGTTATAATGTTGAGAGTGAGAATAAAAATGCATTTCATGCTAATGTGACTTTAGCAAATTTAGATGGTTCAGAGAAAACACTTATGTCTGATTTAAATGAAACAAATACTTTAAATTATCAAACATTGCTGACTGCATTATTAAAGTATGATAAGACATTTGGGAAGCATGAGGTTACGGTATTAGGGGGATATTCTGAAGAATATTTCAAGTGGAAATGGAATAGTGGTTTTCGGTCGGGTTTTGTCAATAATAGTCAACCAATTTTAAATTTGGGAGATGCATCAACAATGAGTAATGGTGCAGATGCTTATGACTTAGGGCTTCGCTCTTTTTTTGGACGTCTTAATTATAGTTTCAATAATCGTTATTTGTTTGAAGCTAATATTCGTCGTGATGCATCTTCTAGATTTGCAAGAGGGAATCAATGGGGTACCTTTCCTTCCTTTTCTGTTGGATGGATTCTTTCTGAGGAAGGTTTCTTGAAAGATATGAAGTGGTTAGATATGTTTAAGATTAGAGCATCTTGGGGAAAATTAGGTAATCAGAATATTAATTCCTATTATGTAGGAAGTGAGATTCTTTCAAGTGGACAAAATTATTCGTTGGGTGGAACCTTACAACCGGGAGTAGCTGTTAACAGTTTGATTAATAAAGATACGACATGGGAAACTACATCGCAGTTTGATATTGGGTTTGATTTGGCATTAGAAAATGGGCTCATGTTTACCTTTGATTACTTTGATAAAAGAACTAATAATATTTTGATGCAAACACCAATTCCACTTACGATGGGAAATCTGACAGCACCTTATGTTAATGCCGGTAAGGTTAGTAACAAAGGAGTTGAAGCTCTGTTGTCTTATCGGAAACATTTTGAAAACGGTCTTCAATTACGAACTAGTTTGAATCTTTCCCATATTGTTAATAAAATAACAGATTTAAGAGGAGCTAGTCCTATTATCAGTGATTCGAAAGCACAGGTTGAAGGGTATGCCATTAATGCTTTTTATGGTTATAAGATGGATGGTTTATATCAGATTTCTGATTTTACTTGGCAGAATAATAGTGATCCTGAGATTCCACATGAACAACGTAATTATGTTTTGAAAGAAGGTGTTGTTTCAGTTGCTAATTATACGGCACAACCTGGAGATATTAAATACGAAGATTTGAATGGAGATGGAAAAGTAACGATGGAGGATGATCGTACTATTATTGGTAAGCAATTTCCTGATTTGACATATGCATGGCAGTTGAATCTTGAATGGAAGAATTTAGACTTCAGTATGTTTTGGCAAGGTGTACAGGGTATTGATGGTTATACTTATTTTGAAATTGCTTGTCCGTTTAGTGGAACAGCAAATATGGGAGATTGGTGGTTAGATCGATGGACTTTGGATAACCAGAATGCCGAGTATCCACGTGTGACATTGGATCAAGGGAGAACTAATATCCATTCAACATTTTATATGGAAAATGCGTCTTATTTGCGTTTAAAGAATATTGAATTGGGATATACATTTGACAAAAAACTTTTACCTTTTATGAAAAATTGTACCGTACGTTTGTATGGTAATATTCAGAATGCCTTTACTATAACCAATTTTAAGGGTTTTGATCCAGAACAAGAAGTGGGAGAGACACGAGCTCAGGCATATCCACAGGTACGTATTTATACAATTGGTTTAAATGTTAACTTTTAATAAAGGATGATTATGAAAAAAATGTATGGATATATTGGGATATTTATTTTAGGAATGGCTGGAATGTGTAGCTGTGTGGATAATTTATTAGATCGTACTCCAATAGCCTCATTATCTCCTTCTAACTTTTATCAAGATGAAAATCAATGCAAAATGGCTTTGATGGGAGTTTATTCAGCCTTACAACCAGTTACGTCTACATATTGGTATCAATTGGATTTTATGTCAGATGACGCTTATTGTCAGGATTCTTGGCAAGGTTCTACTGAGTTTGGAGGATGGAAACAAAACTCCTCAAGTGGTGCAGCGTATGATCGATGGCGTATGGATTATCGGTTAATTGTACGTGCTAATATGTTTATGCTTAATTTGCAAGCATCATCTATTGAAGAGGATGTTAAGACTAATATGATGGCAGAGGCAAAGTTCCTACGTGCGTATGGATATGCAGATTTGATAACTTTCTTTGGTGATGTACCTATTATAGAGGAATCTCAGACATTGGAAAATGCATATTTAAAAAGAGATTTGAAGAGTGATGTGTTAGATTATATATTGGTTGATTTAAATTCAGCATATCCAAATTTGCCTCTTCAATATTCTGGAACAGATGTTGGAAGGGCTACTAAGGGAGCTGCACTGGCCTTGAAGTGTCGTATTTGTTTATGGAATGAAAAATGGGAGGCGGCGGCAGAAGCTGCTCAACAGGTGATAGATTTAGATTGTTATGATTTGTTTGATGATTATGCAGGGCTTTTTGAAGAAGAGAATGAGAATAATATAGAAGTCATATTTGATATTCAATATATTAAGAACTTGCAACCTCAACCTTATCCAACAACTTGCACGTCTTTTACCGAATGGGCAACTCCTAATGTCTCTGTAGATTTGATAGATTCTTATTATATGACAAATGGGAAACCTATAACAGATTCAAGCTATGATAGCCAGAATCCTTATGTAAATCGAGATCCTCGTTTAGCTGCATCTGTAGTCCTTCCTGGTTCTCAATATGGGTCTATTATTTTTATTCCTGCTAATGATCAAGTTCCATGTGGAACTCGCCCTCGTAAATATGCAGATATTGGTAATACAGATGCCGATAATTGTGCTATTAATCAGATTGTGTTACGATATGCAGATGTGTTATTGATGCGTGCGGAAGCATTGATTGAATTAAATATTCTTGGAAATGAAGTTTATGACTTGATAAATCAAGTTCGTCAAAGGGAGTCTGTTAATATGCCTAAAATAGAGGAGGTAGAAGGTTCTAATCTTTCTCAGGATGAGTTGAGAAAAATCTTAAGACATGAGCGGAGAGTTGAATTTTTCTTGGAAGGTACTAGATATATAGATATGTTAAGATGGAAGGATGAGTCATTGGTTCATGATGTGTATGGATATAATCGGACTAAATTGTCAAATCCTGACAATCCTGATACTTGGCAATTTGAGAAAGTGAAGGTTGCTACAAGAGAATTTGATTCTTCTAAAGGATGGTTATGGCCTATTCCTCTAGTAGATATGCAGAATAATGATAAATTGACACAAAATCCAGGATATTGATTTTAGATTCTATGAAAAGTTGCTCAATTATATATTTATTTTAGAGCAACTTTTCTAAAATGAACTTACTATTTAAACTAGTTTTATTAGTGGGATTATATAGGTAATCTAACAAACTTGATTATTAGTATCAATTTTAATGGCATGCTAATAAGTAGAAATGATAAATTTATTTTTATGCTATCTTTTTAGTGTTCTATGAAGTTGTTGGGATAGTTGAAAAAATTACTTTGTTTATTATAAACTTATAGCGAAATGTATAATCAAATATTTATTATATGATGGGTGACTTTATATAGTGTTTATTTACAATTAAACGTATGATTGAATGCTGATGATATATTTTATGATTTTACTGGATATGCCTAATAGAGTCTATTGATATTTAGGCTTTAATCTGTTATCACTTGTTGGAATGTTGATGAATAATAACATTATTAAAAACTGATTTAGTTATGAAGCTATATTTGATATTATTTCTTATAGGTATAGGTGTGGGGGAAATATCTGCTCAATCTTGGAAAGCAGATAATGGCAATGGCACGTACACTAATCCACTTTTTTACGATGAATGTTCAGATCCAGATGTGATTAGAGTTGGTAATGATTTCTATTTGACGAGTACAACGATGCATAGTATTCCAGGCTTGCCGGTATGGCATTCAAGGGATTTGGTTAATTGGGAGTTGTTGAGCTATGCTTTAACTGGTTCTAATTTGGGCGAAGAGTTTAAATTGGGGCGAGGTGAAGAGATATATGGACAAGGTATATGGGCACCATGTATACGTTACCATCAGGGCGTTTTTTATATCTTCTCCAATATAAATCATTTGGGACTACAGGTTTTTACATCTACAGATCCTTGTGGCCCTTGGGTGAGACATAATATTGGAAAAGACATTTATGATTTGTCTGTTTTGTTTGAGGATGAAAAAATCTATGTAGTTTATGGACAAACAATTATTAAGTTAGTGGAGCTTAAGAAGGATTTAAGTGGGATTGTGGAGGGGACAGAAAGAGTTATTATCTCAGACGGATATGCTATGGGAGAAGGAAGTCATTTTTATAAAATTGGTGGTAAATATTATATTCTTAGTGCAGACAATGGTAGGATGCAATGTGCTCGTGCTGAAAATATAAATGGTCCATATGAGACAGTGACTATAAGTTCTCGTGAAACTATGGGGACTCAACGAGGATGGTGGACGATGAATGTTGGGCAAGATTCACCTTTGCCCTTACCGGGAGATTCATTGATTCTTGCAAAAGCTTCGGAAAATTTTATGGGATCTGTACCTATGCATCAAGGGGGAATAGTGGACTTGCCAAATGGTGAATGGTGGGGGATTTCTATGATGGATTTTCGTTCAGTTGGGCGAACTATATTTTTGTCTCCAGTGACTTGGGTAGATTCTTGGCCCTATTTCGGCTTAAAAAATAATTTAGGACGTTCTCCACGTACATGGTATAAGCCCAATATAGAGATTAAAGATATTGTTCCTAGTGCTTATATTCCTTTTACAAGGAATGATGATTTTGATAAAGAATCGCTTTCTAGTGCTTGGCAATGGAATCATAAGCCTGTCCAAGGGAAGTGGAGACTGACTAAAGGAAAATTGAAATTACACACAATGCCGGCAGAAGATTTTTTAGAAGCAAAAAATACATTAACTCAACGAGGCGTTGGTCCAATTTCATGTGCTACTGTAGAGTTGGATGGAGCTAAACTGAAAGCGGGAGATGTGGCTGGTTTAGGATTAATGAATATTCCATATGCTTGGGTAGGTATGTCTAAGAAAGGAAAAGAATTTATTCTGAGATATTATGATTTATATCGAAATAAGACTATAGTTCGTCAAGTTACATCATCTTATATTACATTACGGGTTTGGGGAGATTTTGATAATGATTGGGCAGTTCTGAGTTTTAGTGTTGATGGAAGGAGTTTTGAGAATATTGGTGATACTATATGTTTGCCTTATCAGTTAAAGACATTTCAGGGAACTCGGTATGCTCTTTTTGCATATAATGAAAATGGAGTGGAGGGAGGATACGCTGCATTCGATAATTTTAAGCTCGATGAACCTATGGCAGATCGTACAAGAAATTTGCCAGTGGGACAAACGATTATTCTTGTGAATAAAGGTGATAAAAGACAGATGTGGGCTAATCCACATGGCATTGTATGCCCATCATGGAGCTCTCAGGTTAAGAATGATAGTTGTTTTGTTTTTAAAGTTCATGATCGAGGTAAAGGACGTGTAGCTCTTGAGGCGATGAATGGGATGGGATTTATTACTATTGTAGGTGTTGGATTAGCTGCTGATGTTCGTCTTATTAAAGAAGAAACGGATGGCAGTCTTTTTATGTGGCAGGATATGTTAAGAGGGGAATGTATGTTACTTTCTTTAAAGACTAATCGTTTCGTTGGATTGAATCCTGTAACAGGAGAATTATATTCAGCAGATTGGCCTGGTACTCTTCCTGCTAGGAAAGATGGAACAGTTTTTGAATGGAAGGTGGTTTCTGGAATTAATAATTGAAGATATGGTAAAATTACGGTTCATTATATTGTTTTTGTTTTGTTTATTTATAGCTTATTTTAGTTGTGCTCAGAATTCTACACAATGGGGCAATTGGATGGTATGGGGGGAGTATCAGGATTCTCTTTATCGGAATCCTGTTATTCCTGCAGATTTTAGTGATATAGATTGCATACGAGTAAAGGATGATTATTATGCAATTAGTTCTACTTTTCAGTTTTCTCCAGGAGTAACTATTTTACATTCCAAAGATTTAGTGAATTGGCGGATATGTGGTCATGCAGTGGAAGATTTAACCCAGATAGGTCCTGAATATGGTTGGAATAAAATGAATCGTTATGCTCGTGGGATTTGGGCTGGTACGATTCGATACCATCAAAATAGATTTTATATATTTTTTGGCACTCCTGATGAAGGATTTTTTATGACTTCTGCACCCAAACCAGAAGGTCCTTGGGAACCTTTGCATCCTATTATGAGAGAGGCTGGATGGGATGATTGTTCAGTTTTGTTTGATGATAATGGTGAAGTGTGCTTTGTAGGGACCCATTTTTCAGATAATTATAAGTCTTATTTGTTCCGCATGTCATCTGATGCAAAAAAAATAAACGGGTCATCAGCTATTTTGGTTAATGAAGGAAATGGTCGTGAGGCCAGTAAACTGATAAAAGTAAACGGTTGGTATTATTTGATATTCAGTGAGTATAAACCTGGTATAGGACGTTATGTCATGGCAAAAAGATCTAAGAGTCTGTTTGGCCCTTATAGTGAAGAGAGGCAATTGGCTTTACCGTCTGTAGATGCTATGGAACCGAATCAAGGAGGTTTGATTGATAATACGAATGGAAAGTGGTATTTTCTTACTCATCATGGTACTGGTGATTGGGCAGGACGTCAGGTTAGTTTATTACCAGTAACTTGGATAAATGGATGGCCGATTATAGGAGAAGTTCTGTCAGGGAATATTGGGACAATGTCTTGGGGGGGAAAGATGCCAAAAGGAGAGGATGATTCAAAATTTTATATTGCTCGCAGTGATGACTTTGATTCTTTGTCTATTTCTTGTCAATGGCAATGGAATTATTGTCCACGCAAAGATATGTTTTCTTTAGATGAACGGCATGGCTGGCTTCGGTTAAAAGCTTTTATACCTTTGAGAAAGAATGAACTTTTGACTGCGGGAAATACATTGTCTCAAAGATGCTTTCGTACTAAGTTTAATAAAGTGACTATTAAATTGGATTTGTCCGGATTTGTCGATGGGCAAAAAGCAGGATTGTGCCATTTTTCAAAGAAATATTCTTCTTTAGGTATATCTCAGTATGATGGAGAAAAGAATTTGGAATATATTGTAAATGGTTCTCCCGTGCTAAAAATAAAATGTGTAGGAAGGTTTATCTGGCTGCGTTCTGTATGGGGAAGTGATGGTATTTCTCAATATTATTACAGTTTTGATGGAGATAACTTTTTTTCGTTTGGAGAATCTTATCAGTTAAGTTTTGGAAATTATCGGGGGGACCGTATAGGTATTTATTGTTATAATAACAATGAAGAGAAAGGTTATGTAGATGTGGATTATTTTCATTATGAAATGGAATAGTTTGGATAATTTCCTTTTTTGTTATTTTTGTGGGGAGATTGAAAATCAAGGAATATAAGGATATTCTGAAGATATTTTAAATTACCTGACAGTTTTATACAAATGTGCTATAGACTTCTGGCTGTATTGGGAAACCTTATATTATAATGTGGTTGTTGCTAAATTAACGTGAGTTCGAAATAGTAATAAATATATTTCAGTGATAATTAGAAACATAGCGATAAAAGTATTAAATTTATAGTGCTGAATTATAAG
>URYL01000011.1 GCA_900552075.1 uncultured Bacteroides sp.
TACGGTTACCGTGGGCACCTACACCGAAGGCAAACATCAACGGAAGCAAACCGACAATCATGGCCAAAGAAGTCATCAAGATAGGTCGTAGACGGGCGGCGGCACCCAACACGGCAGCCCATGAAATACTCATACCTTGCTTACGACGGTCAAGGGCAAACTCAACAATCAAGATGGCGTTCTTTGCCAACAGACCCATCAACATAATCAAGGCAATCTGCATGTAGATATCGTTTGACATGGAACCGACAATCATCTTCAAGGCCGGGATGCTACCCAATGCACCGAATCCGTTGACAAAGATGAAGCTACCCATCAAACCAAACGGTACGGAAAGCAATACGGCCAGCGGAAGAATGTAACTTTCGTACTGAGCACTCAGCAACAGGTACACGAATACAAAACAGAGCACAAAGATGATACCGGTCGTACTGCCACTTGAAGAAGCTTCCTCACGCGCCATACCTCCCAGTTCATAACCAAATCCGGTCGGCAGATTTTCCTTGGCCACTTCTGCAATGGCCTGCAAAGCCTGACCTGACGTATATCCGGAAGCCGGAGCCACCATTACTTTCATAGAAGTGTACAGGTTGAAACGGCTGATGATATCCGGACCATATACTTTCTTCAAGCTGACAAACTGTGTGATAGGAGCCATTTCTCCATCGCTTCCACGTACTTTTACACCATTCAGCGATTCCATGTTCTTGGTAGCATCCGGTTCAGCCTGAATCATTACACGGTACATCTTACCGAAACGGTTGAAGTTAGATGCGTACAGACCACCAAAGTATCCCTGCATGGTAGAAAGGATGTCGCTCGGACTGATACCAGCCTTCTTACAAGCTGCCGCATCGATATCCAGCTGATACTGCGGGAAGCTCGGGTTGAAGGTAGTCTTCGCAGAGTTGATTTCCGGACGTGCTTCCAAAGCAGCGGTATAACTATTTACAACTTCGAAGAAGTGATCCAAGCTACCACCGGTCTTATCCTGCATGTTCAACTCGATATCACTTGATACAGAGTAACCCGGAATCATCGGAGGAGCAAAGAACAATACCTGTGCATCCTTGATGACTTTCTGCGCACGCATGAACAAAGTCGCATAAATGATATCTGAATTCTGCATCAGCGAACGTTCTTCCCAGTCTTTCAGCTTGATGATGACAGAACCGTAAGAAGGTCCCTGACCACCGATAAAGCTGTAACCGGAAATAATAGTACGAGATTCAACGGCCGGTTCTGCTGCTACCAGGCTATCCACCTTAGCCAACACTTCCATAGCGCGTTCCTGCGAAGTTCCAGGAGGCAATGTCACAGCACCCATAATCGTACCCGTATCTTCGTTCGGCACCATACCAGTCGGGGTAATCTTCATGAAGAAAATCAACAGCACAATAGATGCGGCTACCAATCCCATTGCCAACCATTTCTTATGAATAAAGAAGACTACACGTTTCTTATAACTCTTCAGCAAAGAATCGTAGGCTGCGTTGAAAGAAGTATGGAAACGGTCGATTATGCTCATCTTCTTCGACTTATGTTCTGAATCATGCGGTTTCAAGAAGAGGGCACACAAGGCCGGTGACAAAGTCAAAGCGTTCAATGCAGAGAAGGCAATAGAAATAGCCATGGTAATACCGAACTGACGATAGAATGTACCGGCTGTACCACCCATGAAACTTACCGGGATAAACACAGACATCATGACCAATGTAATGGAAACCAATGCACCACCCAGTTCACTCATGGCATCAATAGAAGCCTCACGGGAGGATTTATATCCCTGGTCCAGTTTTGCATGGACACCTTCCACCACCACAATGGCATCATCGACCACAATCGCGATGGCCAACACCATCGCCGAAAGAGTCAGCAAGTTCACACTAAATCCAATCAATTTCAACACGAAGAACGTTGCAATCAAGGCCACCGGAATGGCAATGGCCGGAATCAATGTAGAACGCATATCCTGCAAGAAGATATACACTACAATGAACACCAAGATAAATGCCTCAATCAAAGTCTTGATAACTTCGTGGATAGACGCATACAAAAAGTCGTTGGCATTCTGTGCCACGTTAATCTTCAAACCGGCTGGCAAGCTTTCTTCCGCCTTGCTGATTACATCCAGCAAATTGTTGATGGTTTCCGTAGCGTTGGTTCCCGCCATCTGGAACACGATACAAGTTACAGCCTTATGACCGTTTACCGTATTATTAAAAGTATAGGCCAAACGCCCCAGCTCAATACGGGCCACATCTCCCAAACGGAGCACTTCACCGTTGGGCAAAGCCTTGATGACGATGTTCTCAAATTCCTCTGTCTGTTGCAGACGTCCTTTGTAACGGATTGTGTACTGGAATGTCTGGTTACCACGTTCACCAAACTGTCCCGGAGCAGCTTCAATATTCTGTTCCGCCAAAGCATTGGAAATATCTCCCGGAACCAGATTATACTGTGCCATGATATCCGGTTTCAACCAGATACGCATAGAATAGTCCTGCCCCATCACGTTGGCATCACCCACACCTTTCACACGCTGTACTTCCGGAATCAAGTTAATCTTGGCGTAGTTTTCAATAAACTCGATGTTATACTTATCTTCTGCATCATACAAAGAGAAAATCAACAACATAGAGTTCTGACGTTTCTGTGTAGTCACACCGACTTTGGTTACTTCAGCCGGCAACAGACCTTGTGCCATAGAAACACGGTTCTGTACGTTGACCGCTGCCATATCCGGGTCGGTACCCTGGTTAAAATATACACTGATATCAGCTGAACCGTTGTTGGATGCACTTGACTGGATGTACATCATGTTTTCCACACCGTTAATCTGGTCTTCCAACGGAGCAATCACAGAGTTCAATACAGTCTGTGCGTTCGCACCTGTATAAGTAGCTCTTACCGATACGGTAGGAGGCGCAATGTCCGGATACTGGGTAACTGGCAGCGTAGCCAGACCGATCACACCCAAGATGACTATCAAGATAGAAATTACCGTTGATAGCACCGGACGATTAATAAATTTATCTAGTTTCATTCTCTTTTAAATACTATTTAATTTCAGTTCCGGGAATCCCGTTTCCAATCCATGCACTCATGGCATTCCCGCGATTCACCTCAAACTTACAAACCTTTATTTATTAATTGAAAGCAGTCTGAATGTTACCATCCTTCTGATCCTGCAAAGCCTTCTGATATTTAGCTTCTTTCTCAGCCGGAGTAATCGGAGTAATTTTCTGTCCGTCGCTCAAAGTCTGAACGCCCTCGATTACAATCTTGTCGCCTGGTTTCAAGCCACCTGTCACAATGTAGTTCTTTCCATCGTTCAAGTTAGAAATCTGTACTTCTGTGTGCTTGATGGTATTGTCTGACTGCAACACATATACAAACTTCTTATCCTGAATTTCCTGAGTTGCAGTTTGAGGAATCAAAATGACATCATCCATTGTGTAAGGGAATACCACATTTGCCATACCTCCACTACGCAACACATTCTGCTTGTTCGGGAAAATGGCACGCATGCTTACAGAACCTGTGCTCTGGTCAATCACACCACTTACGGCATCAATCTTACCTTCTTCAGAGTACATGGTTCCATCTGCCAACTGCAATTTCACTGCCGGCATCTTTGCCAACTGTTCTTTCAATGTACCACCCGCTCTGGTCAATGCAAGCAACTGCTTTTCAGTCATAGAGAAATACACATACATGTCTCCAATCTGAGATACTGTGGTCAGTGGTTCTGCTACCGACGGACTAACCAATGCACCTACACGATACGGGAATGTACCAATCACTCCGTCTGACGGACTGGTCACCGTACAAAATCCCAGGTTTTGTTTGGCAGCTGCATAAGACGCTTCTGCCTGAGCCAGACTGGCCTTTGCAGAAAGCAGGTTGTTTACCGCTGTCTGATATTCAAAGTCACTGATAATCTTCTGTTCGTACAGCATCTTCTTGTTGGCTTCGGTAGAAGTCACTGTTTCCAAGTTTGCTTTGGCTGAAGCCACGCTCGCTTTAGCCTGGTCGTATGCAGCCTTGTACTGTGTCGGATCAATCTGGAACAACGCCTGTCCTTTGTGAACGGTCGCACCTTCATCCACACACAATTTCACAATAAAACCTGAAACTTGAGGACGTATTTCGATGTCCTGTAAACCCTTGATTGTTGCCGGGTACTGAGTTGACTGATTGCTGGAAGTAAATGCAACCGCCTCTACCGCAAATTGGTCATCACCCATTTTCATACCCCCCTGACCACCACAGGCAGTCAAAACCGAAAGAGTCAATGCATAGAATGCCACTCGGCTAGAAGAAAGACTTCTGTTTCTTTTTGTGCTCATACTTATTCTCATACTAAAAATTGATTTTATTCTTCACTCTCTCAAAATAAAAGTTTTCCGATGAAAACTTTAAGCCCTTTTTTAGTTTTTAATGGTGCAAATATAGCAAAAAAATGCAGCCTGAAAAACGAGCTTTAACTAAGAATAACCATAAAACGGAGATATCATTACATATCGCCAAATTAATCCGACCAATTGACGATAAACATCGACAAAAAATATGAACAAAATCCGTATTATAGTTTTTTTCGGAAAAAAACAGTCCATTTGTTATTTTATTCCTACATTTGCGCGACACTTTATTCTTTGAAAAACCAAAAAACGAAGAAAATATGACAAAAATAACTAAAGAAGCAGCCTTGCTCTACCATTCGCAAGGCAAGCCGGGGAAAATCGAGGTAGTCCCCACAAAACCCTATCAGACACAAAGGGATTTGTCACTGGCCTATTCTCCAGGAGTAGCCGAACCCTGTCTGGAAATTCAGAAAAATCCGGATACGGCCTATGATTACACCGATAAAGGCAATCTGGTGGCCGTCATTTCCAACGGAACCGCCGTATTGGGATTGGGCGACATCGGCGCCATGAGCGGAAAACCCGTCATGGAAGGAAAGGGTTTGCTGTTTAAAATCTATGCCGGCATCGACGTGTTCGATATCGAAGTAAACGAGAAAGACCCGGACAAGTTCATAGAAGCCGTAAAGGCCATTGCCCCCACCTTCGGAGGTATCAATCTGGAAGACATCAAGGCACCTGAGTGCTTCAAGATAGAACAACGCCTGAAAGAAGAACTGGACATTCCGGTGATGCACGACGACCAGCACGGTACAGCCATCATTTCCAGTGCCGGACTATTAAATGCCCTGGAAGTGGCCGGAAAAAAGATTGAAGACGTGAAGATTGTGGTTAACGGGGCCGGTGCGTCCGCTGTTTCCTGTACGAAACTCTACATATCTTTGGGTGCCCGTCTGGAAAACATTGTCATGATTGACAGCAAGGGAGTTATCTCCAAGCAACGCACCGACCTGAACGAACAGAAAAAGTTCTTTGCTACCGACCGTACCGACATCCACACCTTGGCCGAAGCCATCAAAGGAGCCGATGTCTTCCTCGGCCTGTCCAGAGGCAATGTTCTGACACAGGATATGGTGCGCAGTATGGCCTCCCATCCGATTGTGTTCGCCCTGGCCAACCCGACTCCGGAAATCTCCTACGAAGACGCCATGGCTTCCCGCCCTGACGTATTGATGTCTACCGGACGTTCTGATTATCCAAACCAAATCAACAACGTCATCGGATTCCCTTACATTTTCCGTGGCGCCCTCGACACCCGTGCCACAGCCATCAACGAAGAAATGAAACTGGCCGCCGTACGTGCCATCGCCGGACTGGCCAAAAAACCGGTACCCGACATAGTCAACGAAGCTTACCACGTAAACAACCTGACTTTCGGACCGGAATATTTCATCCCGAAACCGGTAGACCCGCGTCTGATTACCGAAGTTTCCATGGCCGTAGCCAAAGCCGCTATGGAGTCTGGTGTAGCCCGCAAACAGATTACCGACTGGGACGAATACAAGAACCGTCTGAAAGAACTGATGGGACAGGAAAACAAACTGACCCGCCAGTTGTATGAGACAGCCCGCCACAACCCGCAGCGTGTGGTCTTTGCCGAAGGCATTCACCCCAATATGCTGAAAGCCGCCGTAGAAGCCAAAGCCGAAGGTATCTGCCACCCGATTCTGTTGGGCAACGAAGAACGCATCGAAAAACTGGCCAAAGAACTCGACCTTAGCCTGGAAGGCATTGAAATCGTCAACCTGCGTCACGACCGCGAAGCCGAACGCCGCGAACGCTACGCCCGCATCCTCTGCGAGAAACGTGCCCGCGAAGGCGCCAACTTCCAGGAAGCCAACGACAAAATGTTCGAACGCAACTACTTCGGTATGATGATGGTCGAAACCGGTGAAGCCGATGCATTTGTTACCGGACTGTACACCAAGTATTCCAACACCATCAAGGTGGCCAAGGAAGTTATCGGCATCCAACCGGGATACAAGCATTTCGGCACCATGCACATCCTGAATTCCAAGAAAGGTACCTACTTCATAGCCGACACCCTGATCAACCGCCATCCGGACACTGACACGTTGATTGACATAGCCAAGCTGTCGGCCAAGGCGGTACGCTTCTTTAATCAGGAACCCGTGATGGCCATGCTGTCCTACTCCAACTTCGGTTCCGACACTGAAGGTAGTCCGGCCAAGGTACACGAAGCCGTGAGCCAGCTCCATCAGGAATACCCCGACCTGGCCATTGATGGTGAAATGCAAGTGAAATTTGCCCTGAACAACGCACTCCGTGACGAGAAATATCCGTTCACCCGCCTGAAAGGCAAGGAAGTGAACACCTTGGTATTCCCGAACCTGAGTTCCGCCAATGCCACCTACCAGCTCATCCAAAGCATGAGCGAAACAGAAGTCATCGGCCCGATTCAGATGGGACTGAACAAACCGATTCACTTCACCGACATCGAAAGCTCTGTGCGCGACATTGTCAATATCACCGCCATTGCCTGCATCGATGCCATCGTCGACAAAAAGAAAAAAGCGCAATAAGCGTTTCATAATCCATTAAACCCACACGGAGGTACAGCCGCAAGGAAACATACAGATTCCCTTGCCCGTCTGTCCCTCCGTGTATTATTTCCTGTTGCACTATGAGAAAACCGCTCAACCACACCCAATGCGTCATCCTGACCCTCTGCTGGGCTGCCCTTTGCTTTCTGGTCCTCACCTCCACTCCTAAAATCGACGGGCCGCTCATTGTCATGATCCTCATTTCGGGAGCCTTGGTATTTATCCCCGTCATCAAGTCACTTAAAAACAGAAACAAATAAACACAAATAAGTTACTAAAAAGATATTTTTGACACCTCTTACTCACTTTTCTTGATTTATTGTTGCATAAAAGAATTTTTATCTATATTTTTGGCACATCAAACAACAAAAGAAACAATTTGTGATTAATCAAACCAATAAATAAGACAGATAATCTTTTAAATTATGAATGCAGCTAAAGTTCTGGAAGATCTGAAAAGAAGATTCCCCAATGAACCTGAGTATCATCAGGCAGTAGAAGAAGTGTTAGGAACCATCGAAGAGGAATACAACAAGCATCCCGAATTCGATAAAGTCAACTTGATTGAACGTCTTTGTATTCCTGACCGCGTATATCAGTTCCGTGTCACTTGGATGGACGACAAAGGTAACATCCAGACCAACATGGGTTACCGCGTACAACACAACAACGCCATTGGCCCGTATAAAGGCGGTATCCGTTTCCATAGTTCCGTAAACTTGGGAATTCTGAAGTTCCTGGCTTTTGAACAGACCTTCAAGAACTCACTGACTACACTTCCGATGGGTGGTGGCAAAGGTGGTTCCGATTTCTCTCCGCGTGGCAAGTCCAACGCCGAAGTAATGCGTTTCTGCCAAGCCTTCATGCTGGAATTGTGGCGCCACATCGGTCCTGAAACCGACGTCCCTGCCGGCGATATCGGTGTAGGAGGTCGCGAGGTAGGCTACATGTTCGGTATGTACAAGAAACTGACCCGCGAGTTCAGTGGTGTATTGACTGGTAAAGGCCGTGAGTTCGGCGGTTCACTCATCCGTCCGGAAGCTACCGGTTATGGTAACATCTACTTCCTGCTCGAAATGCTGAAAACCCGTAATATTGACATCAAGGGTAAGACCTGTCTGGTATCCGGTGCCGGTAACGTGGCACAGTACACCGTAGAAAAACTGATTCAATTAGGCGCCAAGGTAGTCACCATGTCCGACTCCGACGGTTACATTTACGACCCGGACGGCATCGACCGTGAGAAACTGGACTACATCATGGAACTGAAGAACCTCTACCGCGGACGTATCCGTGAATATGCCGAGAAGTACGGCTGCAAATACGTAGCAGGTGCACGTCCATGGAATGAAAAAGCTGACATCGCCCTTCCTTCTGCCACTCAGAACGAAATCAACGGCGACGATGCGAAGGCTTTAATTGCCAACGGTGTGTTTGCCGTTTCCGAAGGAGCCAACATGCCTTCCACTCCCGAAGCCATCCGCGTGTTCCAGGAAGCCAAGATTCTCTACGCTCCGGGTAAGGCTGCCAATGCAGGTGGTGTATCCGTATCCGGTCTGGAAATGACACAGAACTCCATCAAGCTGAGCTGGACCCAGGAAGAAGTGGACGAAAAGCTGAAGAGCATCATGAAGAACATCCACGAAGCCTGCGTGAAATACGGTACGGAACCCGACGGTTACATCAACTATGTGAAGGGTGCCAACGTAGCCGGATTCATGAAAGTGGCCAATGCCATGATGGCTCAGGGTATTGTATAACGCTTGATTTTAAAATTACAATAAAAAAACCGGGTGAGAACTTGAAGGATTTCAAGGTTTCATCCGGTTTTTTCGTATGAGAGCACCATACAACCAGTCTGATTTGCTAGACATTTAGAAAAAAGTAAATTTAAAATCCACAAAAAGAAATCCCTTACTTCCACCATTTTTATTGGGAAAAGCAAGGGATTTTCTATAAAGAATTATTCAAGTCTATTTTATTACTCATCGTAATCATATTCAAAACTGAAATCATCTATCCACATCGTGGAGCCTGCACCTCCCGTGAAATAATCACCATATTTGCTGGCCGAACAAACAATCAACAGATATTTCGGCACACGGCTGGTAGAACGATAATCCAGCTCTATCTCAAAATCTTTATAAGCTGACACAGTTTCTGCACAATTCATTTCGCCGTAAGCGATGATATTCGGGTCATTCTTATCAAAATACTTCGAATTCTTGGGATTCGTACGTATTTCTACAGGTTCACTCCAATCACCCAATGCAATCCAGACGACACATGTATCCGGTTTATCCATCAAAGCCTTATGAGCCTCATCCGTATAATTAATTGTAGATACCGTATATTTGAAATGTCCTTTTAGTTTGGTTGGCCGAGCAGAGAACTCACGACCAAAACCTAAAATTCCATTTGTTCCATCTGTAGCCTTATATTCACCCAAGAACAAGTTTCCTGCCGCAAATTTACCAATACTGCCTAAACCAACAAATTTAGAACCTAATATTGCCGCCTGACTTCCAGCTGCTGCTCCACTCCACACATCCGAAGTAGGCTGTGTAATATTATCATTGGCTGAAAGCGTGGTACTTCCCCAGTTACCTGTATCCCACCAAGAAGTATCACCTTCCTTCCAAGGACAAATTACCTTTCCTTCCTGATGCCATTCATCAAAGCTCATATTCGGAATAGTGGCCTCGTCGCCAGTCGTGAAAGTTGCTTCAGCTCCATACTCTCCACCGGAGTAAGCCCGACATACGTAAGTAGTGTTTGCCTGCAAATGAATAAGCCGAGCCGTAAAGTCTCCTCCAGAATGCGTAATTTCCGAAGCATCCACCCGTATCCAATCCGCATCGCCATCCTTCTTATACTCACAGCCGTTGTCTTCTCCATCCCGGCCAAATCCGTTTATCCAAGCCACATTTGTCCAAGCATCCACACTTTTGACCCCCACTTTGATATCTGAAAGATTTACATACAATGTCCATTCTTCATCTATAAAGTCGCTGTATTTCACCTGTACTTTGGCCATGGCGAAGCCTCCTTTATTTTCCCATTGAAGACTAGGAATACCTTCCATTCCATTCTGTGTAGCACCTTCCGGCCCCAATTTCAAGTCTGTTACTTCAATGTTTCCCAAGCCATTTTCCCGAGGAATATTGACAGAAGCCTCATGAGTCTCAGGATAAAAATAAGCCTGCCCTACCTGGCCTGTCACAGTAAAAGCACGCTCAATTGTCTGGGTAGCTTCTATGGTCCATACGTAATCTTGGTATAAAGACAAAGTGACCGACAATGGGGACGACAAATCAATAATTGAATCAGGACCGATGCTCGCATGCCCCCCTTCCGTCAGTTCCAGAGTCTGCACTTTCACCTTTTTGGGATTCACCGTCTCCCCCAATTCCAAAGTCACTTTACGTTCATCATTTGAAATCAGCGCATTACCCACTTGCCCTTCTACCGTCATTCCTGTAATATAAAGCTTCACGGTGGGATAAGGCAAGTCATTTTGAATACATGCTGAAAGCAAACATACCACCAAGCACATTAACACTTTCACCATTTTATATGTTGAAATTATCCGTTTCATCAGATACATACCGTTATACCAATATTAATATTCAGCAAGTTAATCTTGAAGTTAGCCCCGCTATTTGTACGTTTACCCACTTCACCCGAGCTCTTCTTCTGTTTCTCCCAGTTATACGTAAATCCGGCTACCCCAAATGAGACTTCGGCTCCCACATTCGGCATGATAAAAATCGCAATACCCGGATTAAGCCCCACATTCAACTGATTGATGGAAGTATCCGTATATTTCAACGACTCTCCCGAGCCTCTTGAGAAACGGGTAGACCCCATACTGTACCCTATTGTGGTCTCATTAAACAAGCCGAATAAACCTTTCGGATCGAGACCGATATAGGAACGATGGAAAAGGCTGAACGAATAAGAATCGTCCGTGTATTTTATATCCTTTAAAGAAATATCCAAATCCTCTATATTCAAAGCCAGATTGTTTATCCCACCAGATATCCGAGAATATCCAAGTTTCAGACCCACCACCGTATTGTCTTTAATCGCATATCCCACGAAAGGCTTTACCGATAAAGTACGCAGATTCAAATCAATGTCCTTCAGCAAGGAAAACAACAGTCGGCTGTTATCACTCTCAAAATTAAATACAGAAACCGTCACTCCCCCAATCCATTTATGCTTCGGGATAAAACGATAATTCATAATGCCTCGGTCATAACGTCCCACCGGTTTGGCATAAATAATCCGTGACGAATCTACCGGCATTTTGGCTTCCGGTATCGGTACATATACCGTGTCATGAACAACTACCAGCTTATATTTTACCACAGAATCCCTGCGCGCTACCAACACAGAGTCTTCTGCCGTTTGCGCTTTCATCTGTAAGCATCCTACACATGAAAACAACCACAGTACTACATAATACAACCACTTTATCTTCATCGTGCTTACAAATAAAATGCAATTCCCAATCCTATAGAGAATATGTTAATCTTGAAATTCGCAGTAGTAGACGACTGTTCTCCCGTCTCTACTTGGTTCGTAATCTGACGTTTTTTACTCAAATTGACACCCAACACGCCCACACTCACTTCTACTGCCGTATAGTTATTGATAAAAGCAATCATACCCGGAGCTACCCCAAAAGACAAATCGGTCGATTTGGAATATGTCCCGGTCAATTCTTCACCTCTTCCATTCGATACCTTCGACTGGCTTCCACCCACTTCCAACTGAGTCTCACTATAAATGGCAAACCGCTTGCTGTCACCCAACGGAATGTAGTTTCGAAAAATGGCCATCGCCGAATAAGAATGTTTCAGCTGATAGATATTATTGATATCAAACTGATTCTCATCATCCAGTTTCAACTGCGTTTCGTCCATACGCACCAATGTACGCCCGTATTTGAAACGTCCTCCCAATGCCATGTTATCTTTCAAGGCATAAGCAAACATCGGACTGACCTTAAAGGTATATCCATCCGCATTGATTTTCTCTATCACCAGAAAATCGTAGTTGTTTTCCGTATGCTCTGAATACGAAACAGAACTTCCGACAATCCATTGTCCTTTAGGGACAAATACTTTTGGCGGAAGTTTCTTTTGAGTGTCTTGCGCGTGCCCCACAAAGGCTGCACACGCAAGACATATCATACATAACAGTTTCTTCACAAAATTATCAAGTTATTTTCTTATTCATAAATCAGCTCTATGTCGTCAAGCCACATTGTACTACCTGAACTTCCTTGGAAATAATCTCCAAACTGACTAGCTGCAGCAACTAATACAATTCGATTAGGAACTTCATCTAATTTACGATAATCCAAAGGTATCGTAAATTCTATCATACCATCACCATCTGTATTACTATCCCAAATTTGTTCTCCATAAGCCACGATATTAGTCGCATTCTTATCAAAATACTTTTGACTCTTCGTACGTACAATACAAGACCAAGTAGAACCATCATCATAACTTTCACCATCTCCAGATGTTAGTGCAATATAAATTATACCTTTATCATTAACACCTGATTCAATTTTGTCACCGCCTTTATCAACTACACCAGATTCATAACGTATATAACCATGTAAAGCCTTCGGACGGGATGCAAAAGGCCGTCCAAAACCTAATACTCCATTTCCCGTAAAACCAGACATTTCTGTTTTCAAATATTTTCCAATAAAAATATTACCAGCAGCAAACTGAGTTACAATTATTTGTGATTTTAATTTAGCTGAATAATTTCCAGAATGTTTATAAGTTCCATCTGGTAAAGTAATATTTCCTCCCATAGTAGAGGCTCCTTGATTTCCAGAATCCCAAAACATTTCTTCTCCACTACCAAAAATATACTTTGGCGAATCACCAGACCAAGACTCAAAACTAGAATTTGGTAACTGTGCAGCTTCTTCCGTGGTAAACTCACAGGTAACAGACGAAGCTTGCTCCCCATCCATCGCCTGATATTCGTAGGTAGTACCCGGTTTCAAGCCTGTAATCTCTTTGCTAAATGAGTTATCCGTCAAAGTCGCATCCACAGTAACCCAGTCTGCCGTATTCTTTTCATGATAACGGAACTTAGGAGTAGAAGTCAATGCGGTCCGCACCGTCCCATGTAAAGTAGCTTTAGAGGTCCACACTTCGTAAGGAATAATCTCATCTGTCACAATTGTAGCGTTTGAAGCCACAATGGTCCATACCACTTGCCGACTCTTTCCATTCTCATCTGTAGCTTCAATAGTGGTAGAAATGCTCCCTTCACTCGCTGTCATCTTAGCTATCAACTCTTTAGAGAACTGAATTGTCCAAAAATCTCCTTTTATAGCATCTGATTTTTTATCTGTAACTGTAATCCCAAATGTATTCAGTTTCTGCTCCTCATCGCCTAGTTGCAACATATTAAACTGATTGTAAAAACCCCACTCCTGGAATTTTTCATTTTGAATCATCAATGTTTGCAATTTAGAGGAAGTAGCAACTTGCACATAAAAATCTTTTTGTGCTCCTATTTCCAAATACATGGGCTGTTCCAAGTCATAAGGAATCTCATCGGCATCCTTACAGGTGATGACCGGGCGTTGTTTTAATGTAATCACATGCTCTTCTTCCTGCAATGGAGTTTCATCTATCTGAATCTGCAAAGCCGCTCCTCCGGTAGGCCCCTGCTCAACCGATGTATAACTATAAGTCAAGTTATAAAGAGTAGCAGGATTCAAATCTGTCAACTCAGAAGATCTGACATATTCGCCCCCATCCAGCTTGGTAGCACTAAACTTACAAGTCAGCTTTCGGTTATCTTCCGGCAGACTGAAATATCCTTTTGCATCAGGGTCAGCCGAAGAGTAAACTAACTCTCCCGTGGAAGAAGTGATTGTTACCTGACAGTCATCTTTAAAAGCTTCCTTTAAGGATTCATCCCACACAATCGCTACCACTGTATTAGCGATACCGCAATTGACTTCCACTGTACTGGTTTCCCCCTTCGTAATCGTAAAATCTTTAGTGCCTTCAAAAAAGCGCTTTTCAAATGAAGCCGCCACAGAATCCCCTGCCGTTACCCGAACCGAATAATCACCGCTCACTAAACTTATTTTTCCCGGCAGCTTCTCCAGCCCCTGATATTTCTGTACCAGTGTTTCACCCTTATAGATTCGAATCTTACAGTTTTGTTCCAAAGCCGTCTGTTCTTCTGCAGCCAGACTCCGAGAAACCGTTTCTACTTTATCTGACACCCCGACTGATAAGCTCAAGCTACCTTCGGAATCCAAAAATCCAGCATCTTTCTTACAAGATACAAATCCTATTAAGAAAAGACACAATATTATTAGGTATTTATTATACATTGCAAATTTGATTTTATGGAACTTTTACAATTAATGATTTAGACAAGTTATTACCTTGATTATCCGTTACTGAAATTTTAAAAGCATGAGTACCTTTAAATCCGGCAAGCAAAGAAGTAAAGCCACTAATATCAAAATCCAAAGAGCTTTTATTCAATACTTGGCCATCAAGAGGAAGTCCCAAGGTAGAAAGCATATCCTTCGTATCTGGTAACATTGTTTCTGAATGTGCCAAATCAAATTCTCCCAGTTGTGATCCTATACCATTAAAATCGTCATTATCCGACGTAATTTGTACCTTCAAGTTTTGGATACCAGCTGATGCCTCAATTCCCACAACCAAAGATGTTTGTCCAGTGACAGTCACAGCCTGATCAATATCAAATGAGCTTTCTCCAAATTCTTTTCCAGTAATTTGAATCGTATTTTCATCATTACCCCCTTCACTATCACCTTCTCCAGAATCTTCACCTCCTTCCACAGGGAAGTCTTCAATTCCGGGTTCTTCACCAGGGTTAACCCCCACTACCTCATCGGAACCTATCAACGAAGAATCCATCGCAATCATAACCTTAAGTTCTCCAGAATCTCCGGTCCCATCATTTACAGAAACGAACTTATATTTAATGACATTATGTACTCCGGTTTTTACATTTTCAAAACGCTCACTGTAGGTAATACTTTCCCCGTCAATGGTTCCTTTCAACTCTACAGTCAGTGAAGTTGTTTCACCTTCAGGCGCCACCAAATAAGCCGAACGAGTTTCCGTAGCCGGGATTTCCAAAGAGTTCTGCCCTACCGTAATGGTAGTAACTACATCTTCAGACATCTTGCTCTTAAAATTTTCGTCATATTCCACCGTAAACAGCATATTCGATAGTTTGCAGGTAATAGCCGGCACATCGACAATTTTATTTTCTTCAATGGTACAAGTTGCAGACCCCTCATAATAAGGAGTGTCAAACCCATTAGAAGGTGCTTCGGCAGAAGCTACATTCACAGTATATGTTCCCACGGACAAAGAAATAATTTCAGGCATTTCACTGTATTTCCATTGCTCCACCTGCTGTAACTGCGCATCATATATCGTCACCATGTAATTGCTAAAGTCCACTCCCGACTCGGCCCGTGAACCCAGGTATACGGTTTCTACTTCCGTATTCACTTCTGCTTTCATCGAAGCCAAATTCAATTCACCTTTCCCAGTGGATTCTTCTCCCATGGCTTCACTGTGGCAAGCACTAAAAACCAGTATACCCGCCAGCAGCGTAAAACAGATTAAAAATAGTTTCTTCATATTATGTCGGCTTTTTATTTTATTCGTAATTCAATTTTATATCATCAATTCTCAAAACACTTCCAATACGTGACGATTGATCCTTGCCAGCCATTTCCATCGTAGCATTATCACATTCTGGAGGATCAGCTGTAGAAGACTTAAACACCATGTAAATAGAAGATACTTTTCTATTATTCACAGAATATTTAAACGGCAATGTAATTGTCGTTCCCGATGTTTCAGCCGCCCCTTCTGCTATTTCATTTGATGCCAGTATAGTCCCATCTTCCGCTTTCAGATCAACTTTCATATAGAACTTTTCCGAATTTATGGGACTATATTGATACCAAAAAGATAAGGAGCTTGGTCTACTAACAAAAGAATGTCCTTCAGAGGCATGATCTCCATTATCATTAGCTGTACCAATCCAAATTTCGCCTGCAATCTTTGTATTTACAATACTTCCTCCAGTAGGAAAAGCGTCACTACCCACTCCCACCGTTGCAAGCTGAATTGACTTTCCTTCATTCCCAGACTTATAAGTTGAAGACCATGAAACCGTAGGGAATACTCTATAATCATAAACATTACCTATTTCCATCGAACTACATGAGGAAGGCATTGTCTTTTTACTATTCACAGCCCACCATATATCACCTTCGCCATCGTTCCAAGGTAAATACCATTCACGTTTCTTTGTAATTAGTCCTGCTTTAAAGTTAAATGTCTCTGTATGCCAGTCTTCAAAACCAGCATTACCCACTTGAGCTTTCGGTTCAGTTGTCACATTAATTCCTTCAGAATTAAAAACAACTTCTCCACCACGTTTATATACCGCACGCAAAGTATAAGGAACACCAGCAGTTTCACTTGCTCCTTCTCCCAGACCCGTCAATAAGAACAATCCAGTTTCAGCATCATAAGATTGGTGAGGCCATGCCTCCCATGTTTCCCCATCTTTATACTGAATCTCCACTGTAGAAGAAGAAATGGTACGTGATGCACGTGACTTGGCAGAAGCTGTAACCTGTAAATAAGCTTTAGTGGCCCACACATCCGCATCACCATTCTTTAATGATAATGTCAGCTCCGGATCTTCCACTTTAACCGTTCCTTCCACTTTCTTCACTCCAGACACACCATATTCACCCTTAAACTTTACATTGTTTTCAGTATCTACCAATGGATTGTCGTAAGTAACCGTCACCGAATATTGATTTTCTGCCGTTTCAGATATAGCAACCTTATCGGAAGCAAACTGTTGCCATGCCCCTACATGTTCATAATAGAACTTGGCCTGCGAAGCATCACCTTCCAGATTCATAGAGAAAGTCATCGTAGTACTTCCATAGGGTACCGATTCCGGCAAGGTAATGGCAAAACCATTGTTACGGGTTGTGACACTCAACACCAAATCCTCGGATACTTTGGTCAGCAAGTCTGTAGCCCGAAGCGTGAAAGTATGTGTATCGTTTCCATCCGATGTACAATATAAATGAGGAATGACATTCTGGAAATCAACTGTTGCAATCTTATCATGGTTAGTTCCCAAACCTCTGGTAACCAGTCCCAGTGCTGTCAGTTTCTGTGACTGCTCTGCTGTCAGGCTCATCAAATCTACAGATTCAGGCCATCCTTGTGCTTTCAATGCCTCGGAAGCCGTTACCAGCTCACATTTTGCCAAACCGGAAGCTGCATTCAAATAAGCTTCCAATTTTCCTGACGCACTGTTTCCCTCCAGCACTTCAATAGCAGTACCCGACGTAAATCCGGTAGGAATAAATTCCGGTGCTGGGGCATTCAAGGCCTCATCCGAAATATTGATATTCACATTCTGTTCAGAAGCCGGGTTATCGTTAAAAATAATGTTCAAAGAAGCCGTAGAAGCGTCCACATCCATGGTCAAGCGATATTCATGCTTCACTTCAGCTGTAAAGTTTTTCGGATTCAAGGTTACCTTCTGAGATACTCCCTGACGGGTCACTTCCAGATAAACGCCCAAATCACCCGGTACAAAGTAAGCACCACTCGTCTCATCGGCCGCATAAGTCACTTTATTTCCTTTTGAAGAAGTGACATACGCACTATAAGAAGAAAAATAAGATTTAAAATCATCCGTATAAGATATAGAAACCTTTGCCTTATTAATAGTACAAGTTACAGTGGCCTCCGCCGTTTCATCTTTTTTAACTTCAACGGAAGTAGTACCTAAATAACTCAAGGCATCAAAACCTTCCGCATCAGCATCCCCGTACGAAGCCGTCACCTTATAGGTACCGACAGGTACCGACACCGGCTCAAAATTTTCAAGATTATCCCATGAGTTAGAAACCTCTCCATCCACAGACTCAATGGTCAATGCAAAATCTTTTGCCTCAGGAACAACTTCTTCCTCAGAAGCTCTTGACACCGCCTCCGATAAACTCTGGTCGGTATTAACTCTCACATCTATTCGTCCTTCAAATGAGCTTGAACCTTCATCTTTCGCACAAGATACCAGTCCAGCAAGCATTAAGGATAACAATCCATAATAAACTTTCTTCATCTTTCTATCTTCTATTGGAAACTAGAATCTTTCTGTGTGCAAAGTAACACCAATTCCAAAATCCTCACAAGGTCTTTTTTTTTTATTTTTGGCTGATTTTTAATAATACATTAAAAACAATCATCCCTTTTATCTGATAATTAGTATAAAAAGCCATTTTATAAAGCAATCTAATGGTCTATTTTTAAAATTCAACCAGCCCCCACCGAAGCATCCTATGAAAAAATTTATACCTTTGCAAATGCAATACTAAACTGAAAACTATTAACCAAATGAATTCAAAGTACATTTTATCCGGATGCTTGTTAAGCCTCTGCTTCAGTTCCTGCATTCAGGACGAGGCACCCAATGTAGAAGCAGCCATAGACGGTTGCACCGGAGCCCAGATTCAGTCTGCCACCATCGACCATTTAAGGAAAGAGGTGGAAGTCTATGTGTTGGACGGAACCGACGTTTCCCAACAGGAACTGATTTTCACGCTTCCCGATGGAGCCACCATCCAAGCAGAAGAGACGGAAACCAACGACCGGCCTCCTTTGTATGATTTCAGCCAGCACGCTTCCAGACATTTTGTGGTAACCTCCGAAGACGGACACACACAGACTGAATACCTTATACGGATAAACAAGCTGGCCTTACCCACAAGCTATTCTTTCGAGGAACTGAAAACCATCACTCCCTACAATGTCTTTTACCTGACAAACGCATCGGGCATCATGCAATGGGCAAGCGGGAACCCCGGATACGACCTGAGCGGCATGGCCTTGAACGAAACGCAATACCCCACCGTACAGTCTCCCGCAGGATATTCCGGAAAATGTGCCAAACTCACGACACTCAGTACCGGCAGTTTCGGGAAACCGCTGGGAATGCCCATCGCCGCCGGAAATTTATTTATCGGTTCTTTTGACACCCGGAATGCCGTACTGGCTCCCTTGCAAGCCACTCACATGGGATTTCCTTTCACCAAACGCCCCTCCCGAATGACCGGCTGGTTCAAATACAAGGCGGGAGAAACCTTTACCGACAAGGCGGGTAACGCAGTGGCAGGAAAAAAGGACCGGGGCGACATCTATGCCGCACTTTACGAAGCTCCCAGCAGTGACTTCTCGCTCGATGGCAATCTTTTCCCAAACGGGACAGGAATCGATGAACACATCGTGCTTCTGGCCCGCATTCCGGAACAGGAAATGACGGAAACTGACGACTGGAAAAAGTTCGACTTGGAGTTCATTCCTCAAAACGGAAAGACCCTTAATGCCGAAGACCTGAAGAACGGGAAATACAAACTTGCCGTGGTGTTCTCTTCCAGCGTCATGGGAGCCTACTTCCAAGGGGCAGTCGGCAGCGAATTGTGGATAGATGAAGTGGAAATTATTTGTGAAAACTAATCGATGGAAAAAGACATGAAAAAATATATACTACCCCTATTGACCCTGTTTTTATGCGGTTTCACTCTGACGAGTCACGCACAGTCTTCCGCCCACAAAGGTCTGGCATGGCTGTCCTCACACGGACTGGACTATGAGATAAAGGCCGGAATCAATATAGGAGGAACTTCTCCCCTGCCTCTGCCCAAGGAAATCAGAAGCCTGGACAGTTATTCGCCCGGGTTGGCCATCACCTTGGAAGGAAACACCACCAAATGGCTGGATGCAAAACAGAAGTGGGGCGTCAGCCTGGGGCTGCGGCTCGACAAAAAAGACATGGATACCAAAGCCACCGTAAAGAACTATGGCATGGAAATTTTCAGCGAAACCGGAGGAAAAATAAAAGGCCTCTGGACGGGAGGAGTAAAGACTACCGTGAAAATGTCTTACCTCACCATCCCGGTTCTGGCAAACTACCGCATCAGCAACCGCTGGAAGGTGACGGCGGGACCGTATTTCTCTTACATGATAAACGGAGAATTTTCCGGGAATGTATATGAAGGACATCTGCGTACACCCGATGCCAGTGGAAGCCGAGTAAATTTTGAAGGAGAGAACAAGGCTGCATACGATTTCTCGGACAACCTCCGCCGTTTTCAGTGGGGCCTGCAGGCAGGCGGGGAGTGGAAAGCCTACAAACACCTGAACATCCATGCCGACCTGACCTGGGGACTGAACGACATTTTCCAGAAAGACTTCACCACGGTCTCGTTTGCCATGTATCCCATTTACCTGAACCTGGGATTCGGATATGAGTTCTGATTAATGAATCCTTATAAATAAAGAAAAGGGCTGAGATGCAAACCTCAGCCCTTTTCTTTATAGTAACCTCTACATTATTCAAAGGTAATCTGCAAATCGTCCAGCAACAATTTACTGTTGGGAGCGCCCTCATACACATCGCCGTTCTTACTGGAGGTGCAGATAAACGCTATTTTATATTTCTTATTGGCATCATAAGATTTGCCGTTCACTTCTTCAAAGTTCAAGTCAAATTTCTTCCAGTCGGTCGCACCGCCATTCTCAATGCCCGCACGCATCACGATAGGGGCATCGGCCTGTTTGATGCTTTCTCCATCCAACACGAAGTCTTCATTTGCAGCCTCATACAACACCGCATAAATGTCACATTCATCCACCTTGTCGGCTACAGTATTCCCGTCTTTGTCATAATAGGTCTCACCCGGAGTGTACTTGTACCATCCTGAGAATTTCAGGGGCTTTCCTTCATGCATCACACCAAACTTGGTCGATTTCAAAGGTGCTGCCGCATTCAGTTCGAATGTACCCATAAACAAACTTCCGGCCGTGATGTTCGGTGCCATGCTGGCCATCAATGACCCTACAAATCCGCCATAATTTTTCAGGTCTTGTTTGGCTTGCAGCAGACTGACAGTCTGCAAGCAGGCAGCTGTAGTACCTTCCTTCACGTCTTTCGTTTCCTGAGTCACGCAATAAGGAGGCACCACCACGTCCGAATGGGTAGCGGCAATCCCTTCCAAGGAACTGTACACAATGGCGCTTCCTCCGTTTGTCGAAGCATAAGGACCTGCCGGAGTATAATAATGATAAGTGTCGTCGTAGGTCCAGTCTTCAAAATTCAAAGCCAGCACTTTTGAACTGATTGAAACCTTATAGGCAGCCACCGTACCGTCTTCAGCTGTAACAGTGTAAGTCACGACCTTGCCATTTGAAAAGTCTTGCGCCTCCCCGCTGGCCGGAACCACCGTCGCTCCAGCCGAAACTTCAATGGTAGGTACCAGAGCCGTCAAATAAGCGGCCTTTGCCGTATCGGCAACCATAAAAGTGATGGTCTTTGCCTCTTCATTGATTGTGGTTCCGCCTACCACCAAGGAGTCTGCCGCAGCCACGGCCTTATCGAACACAAAAGAAGTGATTTTGGCTTCACTGCTCTCGTTTCCTTTCAGGCGAGTACCCGAATAAGTCACTTTCACGGCCTGTTTGACTCCACCCGTCAGCGTGGCATCTATATCCAGATTCATATTCAACGTTCCGTTGCCAATCACTCCGGTCGCATTTACGCCCGCTGTCAGCAATTCGGCTTCAACCGTAGTCACTCCGGTAAACTCATATTTATCGCCATTGGCTGTCAACGCACAATCATTCAAGTTGATGTCTCCGATTTTTATTCCCATGAATGAGAAGTCTGTAATAGACAGACTAATCGTATTATTGCCGGCTTTGCTCACGGAGATAATTTGTGAGTTCACCGTTCCACCCGGAATATCTACACCGCCTTGCGAAATGGAAACATCTAATTTCCCTTTATATTTACCTGCCAAATCACTATCAATAGGAATCTCTATTGATTGGTCTTTACTACAAGAAGTAAACAAATTCACCACACACAAAAGGGCAAACATGTAAAAAAATAAGCTCTTTTTCATCTCTTGATTATGTTTTTAATTACGGTCGCAAAGGAAATCAATATGCATTGTTCCTGCAAGGTCGAATTATCTTATTTTTTGCCGATTTTTCAAATCACAGAAAACTAATTCTTCAATAATTAACTTCTGAATGCATTTTTTCTCATTTTAAATGGTCTATTTTTAAAATATACTATTTTATCTTATTTCCTGTTTTTATATTTTTAAGTATCAATTCATACAACCGTTTCAAATATCCATTATCTTTGAAACCAGCGAAACCGAAAAAGGAACCCAATATCTTAACCTTTATGAGACACAAAGCACTTGCACATTTCACAGGCATCTTTATTACTTTTTTGATTCTAAACGTATTCAACCTACAGGCACAATATACCGTGAAAGGTATTCTCGTGGATTCGCTCACACACGAAAGCGAGCCTTATGCCACCCTGCGCATTACGCTTGACAAATCACCCGACAAACCGGTCCGGCTGAATGTAACGGATACCAAAGGACGCTTTCAGGAAAAACTGCCTCACACCGGAAATTATACCCTGCAAATTACTTCCGTAGGCAAACGGGCCGTAGTCCGTCATTTCACCATCACCGAAGCCAAACCTATGGCCGACCTGGGCACTCTATATACCTGCGACGATGCCCAGATGCTGAAAGGAGTGGAAGTGGTGGCGCAAAAACCGCTCGTAAAAGCAGAAATCGACAAGATTTCCTACAGCATAGAAGATGACCCCGACTCAAAGACCAACACGACTCTTGAGATGCTACGAAAAGTGCCTCTTGTCACTGTCGACGGGGAAGACAACATTCAGGTCAACGGCTCCAGCAACTTCAAGGTACACGTCAACGGAAAGCCCAACACGCTGATGAGCAACAACCCGAAGGAAGTGCTGCGAAGCCTGCCTGCCAATTCCGTCAAATCCATTGAAGTGATTACAGAACCGGGGGCCAAATACGATGCGGAAGGCATCGGAGGTATCCTGAACATCATTACGACCGATGCCAAGATGCAAGGATATAATGTGACCCTCGGAGCAAACGCAAACAACATGGGAATTTCAGGCTATGCCTACGGAACGGTACAGGTAGGAAAATTCACTCTCACCGGAAACTATTCATACAACTACCAGAACCAGCCCCGCAGCCTTTCGGAAAGCGGACGCGAGGATTTCACCTCCACCGATTACCGTTATCTGCAAACACAAGGTTCTTCCAAAAACAAGGGAAATTTCCAGTTCGGAAATATCGAAGGAAGCTATGAGATAGACACACTGAACCTGATTACCTTCTCGGCCAACGTGTTTGGAGGAAAATTCGACATTCAGGGCGATTCGCACACGGCCATGAGCGACAATGACTGGAACAAACGTTACAGCTACCTGACACGCAACCAGTCGACCAGCCAGTTCGGAAACATCGGCATCAATGCCGACTACCAGCATTCTTTTAAAAAGAAAGGTGAATACCTCACCTTGTCCTACAAGTTCAACAATTCGCCCAACAACAACGAGGCAGACACCTATTACGACGAGGCGCAAGACGTGCCTTTCAGTCTGCCGCACCAATATTTCGACAATGATGCCCACACGGCAGAACATACCACACAGATTGATTATGTCAACCCGTTCAACGGTATCCACTACATGGATGCCGGAATGAAATATATTTACCGCGAGAATTACAGTGACAGCCAGTACTTCCTGGAAAACGCCCAGGGCGAGATGGAGGCCAGTCAGGACCTTTCAAGCAAATACCGGCAGGGGCAGCACATCCTTGCCGCCTACGCGGACTACCAGCTGAAGTGGAAAAAGTTCGGAGCGAAAGCCGGTGTGCGCTATGAACATACATTTATGGACGTGGAATACGACTACATGCCCGAACGCAATTTCAAGACCGGATTCGACGACGTGGTTCCCACCCTGAACCTCTCCTACATGCTGGGAACGAGCAGCACCCTCCGTGCCAACTACAACATGCGTATCAACCGACCGGGAATATGGTACCTGAATCCTTTCCGCGATACCAGCAACCCGACTTCCATCAGTTACGGTAATCCGGACCTGGATACGGAAAAGGCACACATCCTCGGCATGACGTTCAACAGCTTCAGCGCCAAATTCAGCCTGAATGCGAACCTCACGTACACCTTCATCAACAATGGCATCGAACGCTATTCTTTCATGAACAACGGAGTGCAGGAAAACACTTACGGCAACGTGGGAAAAAGCCAGCGTACACGCCTGGCCTTATGGATGAACTGGAACCCGGGCAGCACCACCCGCATCTCGCTGAACGCCGGCGGCGACTATGCCGACTACCAGAGCAAGGAACTGAACTCGCGCAACAGCGGATTCTCGGGCAATGTGTTCGGCAACGTGCAGCAGACCATTCCCTGGGAACTGCGCCTCAGCCTTTACGGAGGCGGAAGCACCCCTTACGTGTCGCTGCAAGGAAAAGGTTCTTCCTATTATTATTACGGCATCAATCTAAGCCGTTCTTTCCTGAAGGAAAAACGGCTGAACATCTCACTCTTTGCCAGCAGCATTTTCCAGAAATACAATTCCTACCGCAATGAAACGGTGACCGATACCTTCCGCTCCTGGTCGGAAAGCAGCTATCCGTCACGCAGATACGGCATCAGCATCAGCTGGCGGTTCGGAGAATTGAAAACACAGGTAAAAAAGACCCAGCGCAGCATTACGAACGATGACGTGAAGGCAGGTGGCGACAATAAGACAGGCGGAAACATGCAGTAAATTCCTGTAATTTTTCTATCTTTGCGAAAAACAAACAAGATGGAAAAGGAACTTCCCAAAATCGACCTGCCGGAAGAATGGCTCATCGGCACCGGCATCAGCAAGGAACTGCTGGGACTCTATACCAATTATCCCGTGCGCCTGAAATGTGAAATCTTCGTACTCTGCATGTCCGGAGAGGTGGAAGCTTCGGTCAACCTGAATAAAATAAAGGTGGAAGCCAACGACTTCATCACACTTACCCCCGGAAGCATTTTCCAGATAAACGACATCAAAGGCGACCTGAACATCTACTTCGGCGGATTCTCGTCCGAATACATGGAACACAACATCCAGTCGCATTCTTTCCTCGACACCATGTACCTTACCTTAGGACGCCCCGTCATCCGTCTGAAACCGGAAGGAGCCAAAATGATGGAGGAATACATGCAGCTGCTCATCAAGATGTATGAGTTCCTGCCCGAGAAAATCAGGCCGGAAATCGCCACCAACCTGTATGCCGATATACATAAAGGTATATCGATGCTCTACCGGAACAAGACCGACGAAGTGCATAACCTGTCGAAAAGCGAACTGATTTGCCGCAACTTTGCCCAGCTGGTCATGCAGCACTACAACCAGACGCGCAACGTGGCCTGGTATGCAGAGAAGCTACAAATCACGCATGCCCACCTCTGTACTACAGTGAAACAGATTACGGGGAAAACCTGCGTGGACATCATCTCTTCGATGGTCATCATGGATGCCAAGTCGCAGCTGAAGTCATCGCAGCTTTCCATTCAGAACATTTCCGACTCCCTGAACTTTGCCAACGTGTCGTTCTTCGGAAAATATTTCAAACGATACGTGGGAATGAGTCCACTGGAATACCGGAACAACGGATAAAAAAACGGAACGCATCCAAACGCTTTCTGAGGCCGTTTTGAGGTCCTCAGAAAAACGCCGAAGCGTTCGTCAGAAAACGCACTTGCGTTTGAAGTAAAACGCCTTTACGTTTTGATCAAAACGCACTTACGTTTTAAGTGAAACGCACTTGCGTTTTAACCCAAACGTACTTGCGTTTTTTATACCCCCTGAAAAGCCATGAAAAAAACGTACTTTTCCCTCCTTTTTTGCCTGGTCAGCCTCTTGCTGCAAGCTGCTTCCAGCGTGCGGCTCACCCCTATTCCGTCTCTCCCGCAGCTGCCAGTGAGTGCCATACACCGCATTTTTCAGGACAGTGAGGGAATGATGTGGTATGGCACGGTCAACGGGCTGTGCCGCGACGACGGCTACCAAGTGGATGTCATCCGCTCCGACATCCATACGCCTGGACTGCTGCGCAACAACCTAGTGCAGTCCATTTCAGAAGATGCGAAAGGCCGGATCTGGTTCGGTACGGATGCCGGTGCCTACATACTGGACAAGACCGACCGACAGGTCACTCCCCTGGATCCGGAGAGATTGCAAGGAAGTGTGGTCTACAGCATCCGGAAAACCTCAGACGGATGTATGTGGCTGGCCAGCAACAACAGACTGATCCGGTATGACGCATCGGGCAAGCACCAGAAAACCTATTCGTTGCACAATTCTGAAGGAAAACCTTCGTGGATGGCCGGATTCTGCGAAAGCCGGCAAAAGGAAATCCTGATTACCTTAAGCCGGGAAGGCATCTACCGCTACGACCGGAAACAGGATACCTTTGTACGTTATGCCGTCCCTCCTGCCGGACGGAACCTGGGCTACCTCGCCCAAGACTGTACACACAATTACTTTTGGGTGGGGACCAATGGCAACGGCGTGCTGCTTTTCAATCCGTCGGCATCCAAGGATTCCCTCTACATCTATTCCCCTCTCCCCGTCAATCCCATGGGAGAAAAGGAGGGCAATATCCTTTACTTGGCACAGGACCACAATGACGGCACACTTTGGATGACCACCCACAGTTCCCTGATAGCCATGCGCTACGATGAAAAGAAGCGCCAACTGGTGCAGACCGATTTCCGGCTGCCGGCAGAATACGGCCACATGCTGAACGAAATCTACAAGGACAAGAACGGGGCTTTATGGGTATCCTCTTTCGACGGAAAGAGTTTCATCGTGCATTTCACGGAAGACGCCCCGGAAGAATTTCCACTTCCGGCCCTGTCACAACGCGTAAAATCCCAGCCGGCCATCATGGCCTTGAGCGATGCCGGCGAAGGTAAGCTGTGGATATCACAGGAACGTACCGGACTCGGACTGTATGACCTGACCCACGACCGCGTATCGCTCTATCCCGATTTTCCATCGCTGGCAGGTCTCTCCTTGGGAACCATCAAGCAGATGTCGGAAGCCCGCAGGGAAGGAAACGTATGGGTGATTCCCGAAGGAGACAATCTTATCTATGAGTTCAGACGGGAAGGCATGCAGATTGTACACGTGCGCACCCTGTCACTGCCCTCTCCAAAGCCCGACGAATATTTCACGCAAGCCTACCAGGACGAGCGTGGCCGACTATGGGGAGGTACCAACCACGGGCTATATGCCTTCAATCTGTCCGAAGCACAATGGTATGCCCTCTGCGACACACTGGGACAGGTGAGCAGCATCAAGGAAGACAAGCTCGGAAACCTGTGGATAGGTACTACCGACAAGGGACTTTACCGACAGAGCAAGACCGGCATCTGCCAAAGAATCGTCCCAGACCTCTCCGTCACCTGCCTGAGCCTGCAAGAGGACACCTGCGTCTGGATGGGCACACAGGAGGGAGGAGTATATGCCCTGCACGTGCGGTCCGGACAACTGACCGACCATACCCGGTTTTGCGGACTCACCGGCAACGTGGTGAACCAGCTGGAATACGACGTGTACGGCCATCTGTGGATTGACACCAACCAGAAACTGATAGAGTACAACCCGAGAAACCGCTCGTTTTCCACCTACCTCACTACCGACAATTCCCTGCTGCTCCACCGTTTCATTCCTACCGCCCTCTGCAAGGGGCACGACGGACGGATTTATTTTGGAGGCATTCCGGGCATCTGTGCCGTAACCCCTTCCGCCCGGCTCGACCAGCCCAGCCAGAATATCCCAACCTTCATCACCGGTATTTATGTGATGGAAAAGCTCAAAAAGAAAAGCGGCGACCTGACCCTCCAGCCCGACGAATACAACCTGGAAATTCATTTTTCTTCACTCGATTACCTGAATGCAGGCAAGATACGCTATGCCTACCGCATGACCGGACTCGACAGGGAATGGAACTACACTGCCGAGGGACACCCCATGGCCGTCTACAAACACCTTCCCAAAGGAAACTATGTGTTCGAAGTGAAAGCCACCGACGGCTACGGTGTATGGAGTGATAAAATCACCCGAATCCATATCAAGCGCCTGCCCGCTTTCTACCAAACCGGATGGGCCATGGGGGTTTATCTGCTCCTCATAGTGGGTGGAATTTATGCCGGAGTCCGTTTCTACCTCCGAAGAATGAAACGGGAAAACGAAGAACTGTATGCCGACAGCACGGAACTGATGAAAATGCGCTCGTACCTGAACGGCAACCGGCAGGATGTCCATCCGGAAGTGCAGATTTCCGACCGGGAGTTTGCCAGCCTCGACAAGATGCTGCTCGACAACATTCTGAAAGCCGTGGAAGACAATCTGAGCGAACCGGATTTCGACGTGCAGCACCTAGCCGAAAAAGTCAACATGTCGCGCTCCACCCTGACCCGCAAGCTGAAGGCCATCACCGGACTGACCCCGTTGGAATACATCCGCCGCGTCAAGATGCAGCATGCCTGCCGGATGCTGAAAGACAACCATACCACCGTGAACGAAGTGGCCCTGGCCCTCGGCTATTACAACCGGAAATATTTCACCGCCTGCTTCAAGGAAGAGTACGGTCTCACGCCCAGCGAATACCAGAAAAAGCAGGAACAAGAGGGTATATCTGAATCAAAAGAGGGGTAAAAATGCGTCAAAACGCCTTTTGAAGCATTTTATACCGCTCTTTGGCACATTCTTTTCTCTGCCTCGCCAAAGAATCTTTTTACATTTGGTGACGTCAACCTTAGTGACAAACTCCGAAAAACAAATTGACAACATGAGAAAAGAAATTCTGTTTCTGGCCGCACTGGCCTCCTGTATGTCCTCCTTTGCGCAGCATTTTGAAAGAACTGCCCAAGGAGGAAAATTCCAGACCGCACAACCTGTATTGAACGGGGAAGTGATTTTCTACTCTCCTTCCATCGTGCGCATCGTGAAATATCCTTCGGCCGAAATGCCCGAGAAAAAAAGTTATCCCGTCATCAAGACTCCGGAGAAAGTGGAGATTGCGTACACCCAGAACGGGAACACGGTATGCATGACTGCCGGAAAAATGAAGGTGACCTTGGATGTGGCTACCGGAAAAGTGACTTACACCGATGAAAAAGGAAAAACCTTATTAAATGAAAAAGTAGAAGGCACTAACTTCATCCCCCGGAAAGATGTCAACCGCGACGCGTATACCATAAGCCAGGCCTTCAGCCTTGCACCCGATGAAGCCATCTACGGACTGGGACAACGCCAAAGTGGAGCCATGAACCACCGCAACCAGCAGATTCACCTGTCAAACGGCAACACCAATATCTGTATCCCCTATTTCACTTCCGAGAAGGGTTATGGTGTGTACTGGGACAATCCGGGTATCTCCGATTTCAGCGACACGCCCTATGAAACCTCATTCTCTTCACAGGTAGGCCTTTGCTCCGACTATTATTTCCTTTATAAAGACGGTACGCAGGACGGCGTGATTGCCTGTATCCGCGACCTGACGGGAAAGGCCACCATGTTCCCGCTCTGGACCATGGGCTACTGGCAGTGCCGCGAACGCTACAAGAGCCCCGACGAACTCTGCGGCGTGCTCGACAAGTACCGCAAGCTCGAAATCCCTCTCGACGGTATCGTACAGGACTGGCAGTACTGGGGATGTGATTCCAACTGGAACGCCATGAAGTTCATGAACCCGCGCTACATCAACAAGATGGACGATCCGGCAGCCCTGCGCTACCTGCCGAACGACGAAGACAAGAACGCCCGCTATCCGAAACCCCGCTTCAAGAGCCCGGAAGAGATGGTGGAATACGTACACAAGAATAATGCCCACCTCATGATTTCCGTATGGGCCAGCTTCGGACCGTGGACCGACCAGTACAAGGAACTCGACAAGATGGGGGCCTTGCTGAAATTCGAAACCTGGCCGCCCAAATCAGGTGCTCATCCGTACGACCCGTTCAACAAGGACGCACGCGACCTCTACTGGCGTTACCTCAGCCATTTGCATCAGATGGGCATTGATGCTTGGTGGACCGACTCTACAGAACCTGACCACCTGAACCCCAAGGAAAGCGACTTCGACCTGCAAACGGCCGACGGCTCCTTCCGTTCTGTACACAATGCCTTCCCGCTGTCGCACAACCGGGGTATCTATGAACACCAACGCGCCGTATCGGATGCCAAACGTGTGTTCCAGATGACCCGTTCGGGCTACCTGGGCCAGCAGCACTACGGTGCCCTGAGCTGGAGCGGCGACGTGGTATCGAGCTGGGACGTACTCCGCCAGCAGATTCCGGCCGGACTGAACTTCACGCTTTGCGGTATCCCGTTCTGGAATACAGACTTAGGAGGTTTCTTCGGCTGGGAATACAACAACGACTGCACCAACGTGGCTTATCAGGAACTGCATGTACGCTGGTTCCAGTGGGGCTGTTTCATGCCGCTGATGCGTAACCACTGCTCTTCACCGATGCTGAACGAAATCGACCTCTTCGGAAAGGAAGGCGACTGGGCCTACGACGCACAGAAACGCATCATTGAACTCCGCTACCGCCTCTTACCTTATACATATAGCCTGAACGGAGCCGTAGTACAGGAAGACGGCTGCATGATGCGCCCGTTAGTGATGGACTTTGCTACCGACCGCAAGGCCATCCTGCTGGACAATGAATATCTCTTCGGCAAGCAGATTTTGGTACGTCCGGTCACTGAACCGCTGTACACCAAGAAAGTGGAAGGCAACAAGGGTGTGACCACTGTGCCCGACGTGGCCAAGGCTTCCGCTCCGGTGAAAGTATACTTGCCGAAAGGCACGAAATGGATTGATTTCTGGACCAACGAAACCGTGGAAGGCGGACAAGATATCCAGCGGGAATGCCCGGTAGACATCCTGCCGCTCTACATCAAGGCCGGAAGTATCCTGCCCTTGGGTCCGAAGGTACAATACTCTACCGAGAAGAAATGGGACAACCTGGACATCTGTGTTTATCCGGGAGCCGACGGCGAATTCACCCTCTACGAAGACGAGTTCGACAACTACAATTACGAAAAGGGAGCGTTCTCTACCATCCGCTTCCACTGGAACGATGCGACCCGCACGCTGACCATCGACAACCGTCAGGGAGAATTCCCGCACATGCTGAAAAAGCGCAATTTCTGTATCACCCTGATGCAGCCGGGCAAACAGTCGGCTGAAACCGTCACGGTGAAACCCGACAAGAAAGTGACTTATACGGGTAAAAAGATTTCTATAAAACTGTAAAACACATGCTCAGAGAAGGTGCGGCTTGAGGAGTCCCGCACCTTCTTTAAAAACACCATCCACACTAATACGAAACACATTACACTCCTCCTATAGGATTATTTAGACCGAACCTTTTTATAATTCTATTTTATAACCTTTTAAAACCTATATTTATGAAACATGCATGTAAAAGAAAGCCATGTCATTCATGGCTTCAGACTGTCATTGCCACAGTTCTTTTTCTATGTTGGGCAACCGTAGGATGGGGACAAGACCTGTCCGTTAAAGGAAATGTGACCGACACCAAAGGAGAACCCATTATTGGAGCCAGTGTAGTGATAAAGGGAAACACCACACAAGGTACCATTACCGACTTCGACGGACAGTTCACTCTCAATGTACCGGCCAACTCCACACTCGTCATTTCCTACATCGGGTATGTAACCCAAGAAGTACCGGCCAAATCGGCGATAAAAGTAGTATTGAAAGAAGACAATGAAATGCTGGATGAGGTAGTAGTCATCGGTTACGGAACCCAGCGTAAAGGAGATGTAACCAGTGCCATCTCCAGCGTCAAATCAGAAAACTTCGTCAAAGGAGCCGTAAAGGATGTCGGCCAGCTAATTCAAGGAAAAGTAGCCGGACTGGCCATCACCAACCCGAGTGGTGACCCGGCCGGAGAAACTCAGATCCGCCTCCGTGGAACCAACACCATCGGTGGAGCCAACACAGCCCCTTTGGTATTGATTGACGGTATCCCCGGAACCTTGAGCACAGTGGCTCCTGAAGACGTGGAAAGCGTAGACGTACTGAAAGACGGTTCCGCTGCCGCCATCTACGGTACCCGTGGTACAAACGGGGTCATCCTCATCACTACCAAGCAGTCAAAAGGAGGCGATATCTGCTCTGTAGAATACAGTGGCTACGTCAGCACTGCCATGATGGCCAAACGGCTGGAAATGCTCAGTGGACGCGAATTTGCCGCCCTCTATCCGGATTATGACTACGGATACAACACCGACTGGGTGGATGAAATCAGCCGTACCCCTATTTCTCATGTACACAACCTCTCATTGATGGGTGGTAATTCCAAGACCAGCTACATTGCCAACCTCAACTACGCAGACCGTCAGGGAACCATGAAAAAATCAGACTTCGACAACTTCCAGGGAAGAATTGAAGTGACTCACCGTATGTTCGACGACAAAGTGAAACTGAAATTCGGCGTTTTCGGAAAGAAAAGCCAGATGGAATCTACCCAGAACGGAGGAAGTTTCCGCGGCGGTGTCTACTCACAGGCTACCCGACGCAACCCGACCGAACCCGTACGCAACCCGGACGGTACCTGGTATGAAAACGTCAACAAATTTGAATATGAAAACCCGTTGGCTCTGCTCTATGAATCAGACGGAAACGTAAAGAAAACAGAATTGCGTTACAACGGAAACATCACCTACAACCCCATCAAAGACCTGACCCTGCAGGCCATGTTCTCTTACACACGTGAAAACATGAACCGCGGATACAGTGAAACACAGAACCACATCTCCGCCCTTCGTGACCACAAGAACGGATGGTCTTCTGTCGGTGCGTATACCGAAATGGAAAAGCTGATGGAACTGACCGCACAATACAACAAGACCATCAACGACCATAAATTCTCTATCTTGGGAGGTTACAGCTACGACGAAACAGACTATGAAGAAATGTGGTTCGACAACTACGGTTTCCAGGATGACTATTTCGGCGGTTGGCACAACATCGGCATCGGTTCTGCCTTGAAAGAAGGAAAAGCTTCTGCAGGCTCCAGCAAGACTTCGACCAACCTGATCGGTTTCTTCGGCCGTGCCACTTATTCCTGGAAAGAACGCTATCTGTTCATGGCTGCTCTGCGTTATGAAGGTGCCAGCCAGCTCTGGGGCACGGACAACGCATGGGGATTGTTCCCGTCCGTCTCATTCGGTTGGAGAATCACGGAAGAACCGTTCATGAAAAACCAGCACATCTTCAATGACTTGAAACTGAGAGTAGGTTACGGTGTCACTGGTTCACAACCTAAAAACGGATTCTTGGGAGTAGCCATGCTGAAATACGGTTCTTACGCCTACGTAAACAGCAGCTGGATTCAAACCATTGTACCGGCTTCCAACCCGAATCCCGATTTACGCTGGGAAGAGAAGAAAGAAACCAACATCGGTATCGACTGGTCTTCTTGGGAAGGACGTCTCTCTGGTAGCATCGACTACTACAACCGACTGGTAGACGGATTGATTTATGACTATGCCGTACCGACTCCTCCCAACTTGTACAACACCACTACAGCCAATGGCGGTAAGATGAGAAACAAGGGTGTGGAAATCCTGGTCAATGTAATTCCGGTACAGACCAAAGACTTTGAATGGAGCACCACCGGTACTTTCTCATTCAACTCCAACAAACTGGAAAGTCTGTCAGGAAGTATCTTTAAATCAGAATATGACTACTTCAACACAGGAACAGTGGAATACTCCGGACAGGTGGCAGACTCACACCGCGTACAGGTGGGCGAAAGCATCGGTAACTTCTATGGCTTCAAGGTAGTAGACGTGGACGAAGAAGGACGCTGGATCTACGAAGACCGCAACGGCGACCTGATAAACTACAAAGACTTCACGCATGCCCCGGAAGACAAGCACATCATCGGTAACGGACTTCCGAAATACTATGCAGGATGGAACAACAACTTCCGCTACAAGAATTTTGATTTGTCTATCACCATGCGTGGCGCCTTCGGCTTCCAGATTATCAACGGTGCCCGTATGAACTACGAGAACGTGAAGAACGCCCGTATGGAAAACCGACTGAAATCAGTCAACGACCTGGTATTCGGCAAGCATACCCTCAGCCCGGAAGTAGAACCGGAATTCAACAGCTACTATGTAGAAGACGGCGACTATTGGAAGATTGACAACATCACACTGGGTTACAACTTCGGACAGCTCGGCAAATACATCAAGTCATTGCGTATCTACGGTTCCGTACTGAATGCCCTGACCATCACCGGATACAAAGGCATCGACCCGGAAGTTTCTACCGACGGACTGACTCCTGGATACGACACCCGCGACCGCTATCCAAGCATACGCTCATTTACATTAGGTGTCAACGTAAAATTCTAATTTAAAAGTAAAGAACCATGAAAAATATAATCAGATTATTTTCCACATGCCTGCTCACTTCAGCCTTGATTGGCAGTACGGCATGTACCAGCTTATTGGACGACAGCTATGGACAGGTAGTGTCCAGCAAATACTCTCCGAAGACAGAAGAAGAAGTCAGCTACCTGGTAAACGCAGCTTATATCCCTTGGAGAGAGACCTTGTTACAATGGAACGGCGTGGTCCGCTCACAGGAACTGTGTGCCGACCAGGATGTGATTCCGGCACGCGACGGTACAGGATGGGTGGACGGATACATCTACAAGCGCTGGCACCAGCATACCTGGACCACGGAAGACGACGGTGTGCTGCAAGGATGGGAACGTACCTACAACGGAGTGAACACCTGCAACCGTATCCTTTCGCAGATAGAAGAAGGTACCATTAACGTGGAAGACGATACCAAAGCTGCATTGATAGCCGAACTGAAGGTGTTGCGTGCCTCCTACTATTACATCCTGATCGACCTCTATGGAAATGTGCCTCTGGTAACCGACTTCAAGGATGAATCGCTCCCCAAGCAGGCTACCCGCAAAGAAGTGTTCGATTTTATCGTGAAAGAAATCAAAGACAACATCGACCTGCTTTCTGAAACTCCGAGAGGATACTACTACGGACGTTTCAACAAGTGGGCTGCCCACACCCTGCTGGCCAAGATGTACCTGAATGCGGAAATCTGGGCCGGAGAAGCTCACTGGCAAGACTGCATCGACGAATGTCAGGCCGTGATTGACTTTGCAAACGCTACAAACGAATACGGACTGGAAGAAAAACAGAAAAACGTGTTCATCACTCAGAACGAGAACTCCAAGGAAATCATCTTCGCTCTTCCCTTCGATGAAATCTACGTGACGGGATGGAATGATTTCGACTTCCACATGTATACGTTAGCTGCCGAAAACCAGGATACTTATCAGTTCACCGAAAGACCGTGGGGAGGTGTGTGTGCCATTCCTCAGTTCATCGATTCTTTCGACCCGGACGACCTGCGCTTAAAAGAAAATTACATCCAAGGACCACAGCTCACGGCATCCGGCGAACCGCTACAACGCAGTGACGGCAAAGGACAGCTCATCTATATCAATGAAGTGCCCTCCATTGAAAGTTCTGACTCCGGACACGGCTACCGCTGGGGTAAATTTGAATACGCCAAAGGCATTACCAACCGTCTGAGCAACGACTGGCCGTTGCTCCGCTATGCCGATGTGCTGATGATGAAGGCAGAAGCCCTGATGCGTTCCGGACAGCCCGGAGCCGGCGCACTGGTCACCGAAGTACGTAAACGTGCTTTTGAAGACCCGAACAAAGCAATCGTAACCGATGCGGAACTGGAAGGCGGAAGCTGCTATGACTACGGACGCCGGGATACCAATATGGAAACTCACGAAGGCGGAGCGGACATCAAGTACGGCCGTTTCCTGGACGAACTGGGATGGGAATTCTGTCAGGAAGGCAGACGCCGCCAAGATATGGTCCGTTTCGGAGTCTTCACCACGAAGTCTTGGTTCTCACACGACAAGAGCAACCCGAACAGAAACCTCTTCCCGATTCCGAACAAGGCCATGCTGACCAACAGTAACCTGGTTCAGAATCCGCAATAAAACAAGAAGCCAACACATCCGAACAATAGGATAAAAAACTCCCCTATTTCCTTCTTATTAAGTTTGGAAATAAGGGAGTTTTCCATTTTAACAGAATGGAATCAGTTTTCCGGCAGTTCCACCACCCCCAATTTTTTCTTCCCGTCCATCTTCACGGTGAGCGGTTTTTCAAACCGTACCCAACGGAGGAACTTCGTTTCTTCTACGGCGGGCATACTGTCAAGCAATGCCTGGTTGTAGATGCCGTCGTTCATGTAGGCATTGATGGTGAAATAGCCCACCCCGAACGAAGTCAGGTTCTGGAAGAAATGGGTGCCCTGACTGGGGTCTACCCGATAATTGGTCAGCCCTGCTTCCACGATAATCCGGGCCGCCGAAATGTTGGGCCATTTCACCGGTATACCGAGCCAGGTATCGCTGCTGCCCCAGCGTCCGGGACCCACTAGAATGTAATGCTTGCCTTCGTCGAGGAAGCGGCGGTTGAGCTTTTCGATGTCGTAGGCTATCAGCTGGTTGTTGGAGGCGGAATAGCCTTCGGTCTTCACATAGATGACGTCCTGCAGGTCGTCCATCACGCCATGCCCCAGTGAGTTTTCGCTCTTGAGCAGGAGCTTTTCTTCCGGCACCTGGGTCAAGTCTTCGTCCAACCCAGCTTTCACATCGACCATCGGACGGATTTGCAGCAGGTAGAACACACCGCTCTTGGTACGCGCATCCAGATTGACGGCAAACTCAATTTCTACCGGACGGCGCATCTCGCCCTGACCATATTTCTGCACAAGCTGAAGGATGCGGGCCAAGGGGAAGACGTCGTGCTGGAGGATGTTGGCAAAGGTGATGAGCTTTCGCCCGCCGAGATAGATACCGTCGCGTATCACCATGTCATACGGGTCGTAGGTCGAGGCGATGAAGTTCAAGGCGCCGTCGGCCTCAGCATCTTTTACATGGAGCTTCAGCAGGTTGAACCCGTCATCAAGAGAGAAGTTCTGCCCCAGGTTTTTCAGGTCGAGGGCATAGAAGCGGGTCTGGGTCTCGCGCAAGGCGATTTCCATCTCGCTGGTCTGAAGCACCTGCGTGGGGTGGTACGGACAGACACGCAAGGTGAGGCCGCCATCGACAATGTATTTTCCAAGTCCCAGTGCCAGGCTCACCGTGCCTTCTTCGGCCAGTTCGTCGTTGATGGGATAATAGTTGATGGAACGGGCCACACCGGAGATGGCTGGATAGTAGCGGTCGCCGTACTGGGTGCCGACCACTTCCTGGAGGATGACGGCCATCTTTTCCTGGTCGATGACGTTGCTGGTGGCCTGCATATAGGCCTTGCTATCCTTATAATATACGGAGGCATACACGCCCTTGATGGCATCGCTCAACATGCGGAGCATTTCATACTTGTCGTCCAGATAGGGAATCATATAGGTGGAATAGATACCGGCGAACGGCTGGTAGTGGGAGTCTTCCAGCAGACTGGACGAACGGATGGCAATGGGGGCCTTGACGGCATCGAAGAAGGCGAAAAAGTCTTCCACCAGACTGTCGGGCAGCTTGGCCCGAAGGAAAGCCTGCAGAATCACGTCGTCGTCGGCATCACTCAAGGCTATCTGATACAGCTGGTTAGAGTCCATAAACTCATCAAACACATCGGTACAGAGCACCACGGTTTTCGGAATCATGACCGAGGCATTCTCAAACTCGTCGAACTCGGGATGACGCTTCACCATGTTGTCGATAAAGGCCAATCCGCGCCCCTTGCCTCCCAAAGAGCCGTCGCCGATACGAGCAAAATTGGAGTAACGGTCGAAACGGTCGCGCTGGAACACGGCCACCACGCCCTGGTTTTTCATCTTGCGGTATTTCACGATGGCCTCGAAAATAATCTGCCGATGTGCGTCGATGTCTTGAAGCGATTCCCACGTAATCTGTTTCAGAAACTCGGCTACCGGGAAAATGGCACGCGAATACAGCCAGCGCGAGATGTGGTTGCGGCTGATGTGGTAGAGGAAGGATTCGGCCGGAATGGCGAAAATCACGTTCTGCAATTCTTTCAGGTTATGGATGCGGGCCACTTCCTTCAAGGTATGGGGATCACGGAAGATGAAGTCGCCGAAACCGAAATTGTCCGACACGGCTTCGCGCAGGTCGATGTTCATCTTCTTGGAGTTCTTGTCGATGAACACGGCATCCAATTCCGGGGCATATTGGCGGTTGCTTTCTTCGGCCGACTGCAGAATCAACGGGATGAATGGGTCGTGCCTGCGTATCTCACGCAGCAAACTTACCCCTGCCTCCGGGTCGTTTACGCCTCCACGAGGGAAACGGGCATCGGAAATGACCCCCAGCATGTTATGCTCGTACTTGTTATACAAGTCCATGGCCTCCTCGTACGAACGGGCCAGCACGATTTTAGGACGTCCGCGCATACGCAGCGTACGCTGGTGCTCGTTCAGGGCTTCGGTGGCAAACTCCTGGCTCTGGCGGAGCACGAACTTGTAGAGATTGGGCAGCACGGACGAATAGAAGCGGATGGAGTCTTCCACGAGCAGAATCATCTGCACACCGATTTCCTTGATGTCGTGCTCCAGGTTCATCTTGTCCTCAATCAACTTGATGATGGACACCAGCAGGTCGGTATTCCCCAGCCAGCAGAACACGTATTCAAAGATGCTCAGGTCCTCGTGTTCCATCCGTTCCTTGATGCCATGCGAAAAAGGAGTCAGCACCACCAGCGGCAAATGAGGATACTCCCGCTTGATGTCGCGGGCGATGTCGAAGGTATCGCTGTTGTCGGAACCGGGCATACAAATGACCAGATCGAACATGGTGTTGCGCAACTGCTCCCATGCTTCCTCTCCCGTGGACACTTGGGTAAAACGGGGCGGATAGCGCAGGCTCAGGTTCATGTATTCATTAAAAATCTTCTCATCGATGCGGCCGTCATCTTCAAGCATGAACGCGTCGTACGGATTGGCCACCAGCAGGACATTGAATATTCGCTTTGTCATCAGATTGGCAAACTGCGTATCCTTGAAATAAAGCTGCCGGAGTTTAATTCTCAGGTTGTTTAGCATGGTATCTTTTTTTAAGCTTATTCTTTTTATAAAAACAAAAATCGGAAATTCACCTGATTTTTGCAAATCTTTCTTGAGCGATGGTGAAAAACTATCAAAATTCAACCTAAAGTACGAAAAATACAGGGAAAAGCTTTGTCAGTACAAGTAAATTCCTATCTTTGCATATACAAAATATTTCATTTTGTCAGACCTTAAATTATTTGATTATGGACATTAATAAGATCATGTCATCACTGGAAGCCAAGCATCCAGGTGAATCTGAGTACCTTCAGGCAGTGAGAGAAGTATTGCTTTCTATCGAAGATATTTACAACCAGCACCCCGAATTTGAAAAGGCTAAAATCATTGAACGGCTGGTAGAACCCGACCGTATCTTTACTTTCCGTGTCACATGGGTGGACGACAAAGGAGAAGTACAGACCAACCTTGGCTACCGTGTGCAGTTCAACAACGCCATCGGCCCGTACAAGGGAGGTATCCGTTTCCATGCTTCAGTCAACTTGTCCATACTGAAGTTCCTGGGATTTGAACAGACTTTCAAGAATGCACTGACCACCCTGCCGATGGGCGGTGGAAAGGGAGGTTCCGACTTCTCTCCACGCGGAAAGAGCAATGCGGAAATCATGCGTTTCTGTCAGGCTTTCATGCTGGAACTGTGGCGCCATCTGGGCCCGGACATGGATGTGCCGGCAGGTGACATCGGTGTGGGCGGACGCGAAGTGGGCTACATGTTCGGCATGTACAAGAAACTGACGCGTGAGTTCACCGGAACTTTCACAGGCAAAGGACTGGAATTCGGCGGTTCGCTGATTCGTCCGGAAGCTACGGGCTTCGGAGGCTTGTATTTCGTGAAACACATGCTCGACGCAAAGGGAGTTGATATAAAAGGAAAGACAGTGGCCATTTCAGGCTTCGGCAACGTGGCCTGGGGAGCTGCTACCAAAGCTACGCAACTGGGCGCCAAAGTGGTGACCATCTCCGGACCGGACGGCTACATTTATGACCCGGACGGCATTGCGGGAGAGAAAATTGACTATATGCTGGAATTGCGTGCTTCGGGCAACGACATCGTAGCACCGTATGCAGAGAAATTCCCGGGAGCTACCTTCGTGCCGGGACGCCGCCCATGGGAGGTGAAAGTGGACATCGCCCTGCCTTGTGCGACCCAGAACGAGCTGAACGGCGAAGATGCACAGCAGCTCATCAAGAACCACGTGCTCTGCGTAGGAGAAATTTCCAACATGGGATGTACGCCGGAAGCCATCGACGCGTTCATTGAACACAAGATGATGTATGCACCGGGCAAGGCTGTCAATGCGGGCGGAGTGGCTACCTCCGGACTGGAAATGAGCCAGAACGCCATGCACCTGAGCTGGACCGCACAGGAAGTGGACGACAAACTGCACCAGATTATGCACAACATCCACGAACAGTGCGTGAAGTACGGTACGGAAAGCGACGGATACATCAATTATGTGAAGGGTGCCAACATTGCCGGATTCATGAAAGTGGCTCATGCCATGATGGCCCAAGGAATTGTATAAGCATTAAGAATCATTAAATAACCCTTGGAGAGAAAGTAAAGTCTAAAATTTTACCGTATATTTGAAAGCTTTAATTTTAGCACAAAATCTCGTTTAGTTGTATTTGTATTTTGTATTGTAGCTTGCGCTATCCAGCCTGTGAAGGTCTGATAGCGCATTTTTTATTTTTGCAAGAAAGGAAAGGATACAAAAAAAAGGCCTTGCCCAAGCAAGACCTTTTTAAGGGGTGACTAGTGGGACTCGAACCCACGACATTCAGAACCACAATCTGACGCTCTAACCAACTGAACTATAGTCACCATGTTGGTATGAAAAACGTTAAAAAAATGAAGGAGGGTGACTAGTGGGACTCGAACCCACGACATTCAGAACCACAATCTGACGCTCTAACCAACTGAACTATAGTCACCATGTTGGCTTCCTTTTCAAAAGCGATTGCAAAGGTAGAGGATTTTTTCGAAACTGCAAACATTTCATCGAAAAAATCCTCCAAAATCTCAATATATTGCCTTTTTCCCGGCCAGCAGCGTATTCTTCATCAAAGAAACAATGGTCATCGGTCCTACTCCACCGGGCACCGGCGTGATGTAAGAACACTTGGGAGCCACTTCGTCAAACTTCACATCTCCGGTAAGCTTGAAACCTGATTTCTTGGATGCATCGGGCACACGGGTAGTCCCCACATCGATTACGACTGCTCCTTCTTTCACCATATCGGCTTTTACAAAGTTAGGCTGCCCCATCGCGGCAATCAGGATATCGGCTTCCTGACATTCCTTTACCAGATCCTTGCTCCGGCTATGACACACCGTGACAGTAGCATCGCCCGGCACGGCCTTCTGCATCATCAGCATAGCCATCGGTTTTCCCACAATATTGCTCCGGCCCAAAATGACGCATTTCTTTCCGCACGTATCAATCTGGTAACGCCGCAAGAGCTCCATAATACCATTCGGAGTGGCTGAGATATAACAAGGAAGGCCGATGGACAAACGTCCTACATTAATAGGATGGAAGCCGTCGACATCCTTCCGGTAATCAATGGTCTCAATCACTTTCTGCTCTGAGATATGGGAAGGCAACGGAAGCTGCACGATGAAACCATCTACATCGGCATCGGCATTCAATTCACGCACCTTGGCCAGAAGTTCTTCTTCCGTCACATCCGATTCGTAACGAATCAAAGTGGACTTGAAGCCGCACACTTCGCATGCTTTCACCTTTGCCGCCACATACGTCTCACTGCCCCCATCGTGCCCCACCAGAATGGCAGCCAGATGAGGACGCTTTCCTCCTTTCGCCACAATATCGGCCACTTCGGCAGCGATTTCCTTTTTCACTTGTTCAGAAACTGCTTTTCCGTCGATTAATGTCATAAATACTCCTTTCTAATTTTATGATTCATACAAATGTAGGAAATTTAAAACAAAGACCTGCTTATTTTTCGGTTTTTATAGCAATTATTACAGCAATAGAATAAATCTTCCGGCAACAGAAAGTTAGTCGACAAAAAAATATTAACTTTGTCCCGTTATTTAAATTATGCAGAGGAGAAAATTCGACATACTGTTCATTACCATAAGCCTGTGGCTGGCTTTCAGCCTATTTTCCCAAACACACGCTGCCGAAACTCACTTTACCGTCGTGATTGATGCCGGACACGGAGGACATGACCCTGGAGCCGTCGGCAAAAGAGGAAAAGAAAAAAACATCAATCTGAGCGTAGCACTCAAATTAGGAAAACTAATCAGGCAAAATTGTCCAGACACACGTGTGGTCTATACCCGTGAAAGAGATGTCTTCGTCCCGCTGCACAGAAGGGCTGAAATAGCCAACGACGCCAAGGCAAATCTTTTCATTTCCATTCATACCAATTCAGTAGCATCCAGAAGCAGAAGTGTCAGCGGAACTGAAACCTATACCCTCGGATTACACCGCACACAAGAAAATCTGGAAGTGGCCAAGAAAGAGAATGCTGTGATTCTCATAGAAGATGACTATAAGCAACGGTATGCAGGATTCAATCCGAATTCATCGGAAAGCTATATTATCTTTGAATTTCTGCAAGACAAGAACATGGCCCAGAGCGTCAGCTTTGCCACGTCTGTACAAAAATGTTTCCGGAATGCCAACCGGACAGATAAAGGGGTGCACCAGGCCGGATTCCTGGTGCTGCGTGCCACTTCCATGCCCAGCGTACTGATTGAGCTGGGATACATCACCAACCCGACTGAAGAAGCATTCCTCATGTCAGAACAGGGAAGTGCCACCCTGGCAAAAAGTATCTACCGCGCATTTTTGAATTACAAGGGAGGCAAGGTGTCATCCACGCAACTGGCAGCTGAAGCAAACAGTTTGCCAATGCCCGCGGAAGAAGACACGGCCTCGGAACCGCAACCTCAGAGACCGACTCCCCGCAAACAGACTACAGCCGGACAAAGCGCAGCCTCAACCAACGTATCAAGAAAACCGGTATTCAAAATACAGATATTGACTTCCGGTCGCAAACTGCCCTCCAAAAGCAGACAGTTCAAAGGGCTTACTCCCGTAGACAGCTACGAAGAGAACGGAATCATCAAATATACTTACGGAGCTGACACAGACTACAACAAGATTCTCCGACTCAAACGCAACAAGGTGGACAGCAAATTCAAGGATGCTTTCATCATCGCGTTCAAAGACGGACAGAAAATGAACATCAACCAAGCCATACGAGAATTTAAAAGGAACAGATAATAAAAAAGTAAAATAAACAATATGAAGAAAGAAGTAAAAATCGGGTTAGCTGGAATCGGTGCATTGTTGATTCTCTTTTTCGGCATCAACTACCTGAAAGGAATCAGCATGTTCAAACCGGAAAGCTACTATTATGTGGATTTTACCGATGTAAACGGACTAGCCCTGTCGAGTCCGGTGTTTGCCAATGGTTTCAAAATAGGTATCGTACGCGACCTTCAATACAATTACCAGAAACCGGGACATGTGGTGGTAGGTATTGAAGTAGATCAAGACATGCGCATCCCGGCTGGCAGCAAAGCAGAACTGGTGACCGAGATGCTGGGAACCGTCAAGATGAACATGCTGCTCAAACATGAATCGACTACTTTTCTGACCCCTGGAGATACGATTGAAGGCTCAGCCAATTCGGGCATTCTGGGCAAGGCTGAACAGGAATTGCTGCCGAAGGTGGAACAGATGATGCCTAAACTGGATTCCATTCTGGGCTCATTGAACCAGCTGTTGGCCGACCCTGCCTTAAAAAACACTTTGCACAATGCGGAAAAACTGACGGCCTCGCTCAATGCGACCAGCACGCAGCTGCACAGCTTGATGAGCAAGGACATCCCGCAGCTGACAAGCAATGTCACCACCATCACGGAAAACCTGAAAGGAATCAGTGAGAACCTGAAAGGGATTGACTACGCATCGACCTTCCAGAAAGTGGATTCCACTCTCCAGAATGTACACATGCTGACCGAAAGACTGAGCAGCAAGGACAACTCCATCGGACTTCTCCTGAACGACGATGCTTTATACCAAAACCTGAATGCAACCTCGGCCAACGCAGCCTCTCTGCTGAAAGACTTGCAGGAGCACCCGAAGCGCTATGTACATTTCTCCTTGTTCGGAAAGAAAGACAAATAAGGCCGTCTCACTCATACCCCATACAAGGCAGGAAATCCTCAACTCGCAAAGCGACTTCCTGCCTTCTTATGAGCATAGCCACAATAGTCCATTTGCAAAGAAACACCAGCCTTACTATATAGAAGTAATCTAAATAACAAAGAATAATGAACTAAGAAGAAGAAAGAATCTCAAATACATGATTTTCAAAGATAAACCATATCAGAAAGAGGGGATTTTCACAAGGGCAGAAAGATACTAACAAGTTGATAAGCAAGACATTGTAAATCCACAAGAGATTTCTTCCGAGTAAGAAATTTAACAAACACATAACTTCTTATTTATCAACAACTTAATTTATCAAAATAAAAAGCAAAGAAAAAGGCATTTGTTTTTCTGAAATTTCATTACGAAATTTGCAAGCGTAGAAGTTTCGCTTTATTAATAACAACGCACGTATGATTGAACATAACCAAGCCGTTGCATTGTGGAACCGGTGTCTGACATTCATTAAGGACAACGTAAATGCTACGGCTTTCAAAACATGGTTTGAGCCTATCGTACCTTTAAAATATGAGGATACAGAAAAGGCATTGACAATCGGCGTCCCCAGTCCTTTCTTCTATGAATATCTGGAAGAAAAGTATGTGGGGCTGCTGCGCGCCGCCATCTATAAGGAGATAGGTGAAGGCACGGAGTTGATGTACTCTATCCTGACCGATAAGACCAACCATATCACTGTCAATATAGAAGGAACCAAACGCTCTTCTGCATTGCCGGAACAGGCTCCTGTATACAATGGGAATAAGGCGCCCAATCCTTTGCAAGCTCCGGCCCCGCAGGATTTGGACCCACACCTGAACCCGAACTATAACTTTGAGAACTTCATTAAAGGAAACAGCAATGAATTCTCCAGAACTGTAGCAGAAACTGTGGCTCAAAATCCGGCACGCACTTTCAACCCCTTGTTCATCTATGGTCCGTCGGGAGTGGGGAAAACCCACCTCATCAACGCCATCGGTACAAGAATCAAGGAATTATATCCGGAGAAACGTGTGCTGTATGTATCCGCTCATCTTTTTCAGGTGCAATATACAGACTCTGTGCGAACCAACCACTTCAATGATTTCATTAGCTTCTACCAAACGATTGACGTGCTGATCATTGATGATATACAGGAATTTGCAGGGGTAACCAAAACGCAGAATACATTCTTCCATATTTTCAACCACCTTCACCAGAACGGGAAACAGCTGATTCTGACTTCCGACCGCGCACCTGTCATGCTACAGGGAATGGAAGACCGCTTGCTCACCCGTTTCAAATGGGGATTGGTGGCCGAACTGGAAAAACCGGACATTGAACTCCGGAAAAACATCCTACGCAACAAGATTAAACGTGATGGTCTGGTCATTCCGGAATCGGTCATCAGCTACATTGCAGAAAGCGTGAACGAAAGCGTGCGTGAGTTGGAAGGTATTGTCAACTCCTTGCTGGCACAGTCTATCCTGTTCAAACGCGAAATTGATCTCGACCTGGCACAACACATCGTAAGAAAGGCGGTGAAGTGCGCAGAAAGCAAACCGATGACGGTGAGCGATATCATTACAAAAGTATGCGAACATTACAAGATAGATGAGACGGCCATTCACACCAAGACCCGCAAACGGGAAGTAGTGCAAGTGAGACAGGTGGCCATGTATCTGGCAAAGAAACATACAGATACCTCTTCATCCAAGATTGGTCAGCTGATTGGAAATAAAGACCATGCCACGGTGTTGCACGCCTGCAAAATTGTAAAAGACCAGGTGGACGTGGATAAATCATTTAAGGCAGAAATCGAAGAAATAGAAATGAGTCTTCGGATGAGATAAAAAAACAGGTGGCTTCAAAATCAAGTCACCTGTTTTTTTATCCCAGATTTCATCAATCATCAAAACCTTGCCGTTTCAGCACTTTCTTTAAGCCTTCCGACATATATTCATTATCGGATTTCTTGTAACGGATGTCCGTAAAAATCTGGGCTAGTGTCTCGGTGTGATTAATCTCCACAAAATGTTTGTTCTCCGGCAAGCTTTCCTTATATGAATAGATATTGTCAATTTCCAAGGGAGTATAGTCATGATACTGCTCTTCATGGATAATACCCTGGATTGGCAAGCGGTCCGGCTGCGCAGGACATTCATCGGGATAACCCACCGTAATAGTGGCTACAGGTACCACAAGCTTCGGAAGCTTTAACAAATCAATAATCTGGTCGGGATTATAAATAGTCGTTCCCAAATAGCAAATGCCCAGCCCTTTTTCTTCGGCTAACGTACAGAAATTCTGTGTAACCAGCAAGGCATCACTCGCTGCATTCAGGAAAGAAATCAGATTATTATACCCCGGTACGGCCTTCCGCTGTTCACACCACTTGCTGAACCGGTTAAAATCGGCACAAAAAGTAAGTACGACCGGGGCCGAAGTCACCATCGGCTGGTTAAAATGGGCAGGTGCCAAACGCTCCTTCATTTTTGCATCGCGGGTCACTACCACACTATACAATTGCATATTTCCCATGGTGGAAGCCCGAAATGCTTCCTCCAATAACTCATTCAGCAATTCAGCAGGAATGTCCTCCTGTTTATACTTACGAATGGTTCGTCTGTTCTTTATCGATTCCATAATATATCGGCTTTATAGATTATCTACAAAGATAGGAAGAATCGGTGAAAATCCCTACTCTAATAAGGTATAAAAGAAATGAGCCATAAAACAAAAAGTTTTCCAAAATGGAAAACTTTTCAATACATAAAATAGCACAATAATCTAGTTATCAGTTATATATTTTTCAAAAGCAGAAAACTATTCATATTGTTAATAACTTCTTTCTTTTTTATTTTGCGAATTAAAAAAACATCTTTAGCTTTGCAGCAGTTTGTTAGAAATAAAACGACCTTCTACATTTTGCGACTTACTATTTTTTATTGAAAACAAACTTATTCATATACAAATAACCGTGGAAAAGAAAACGTACAGCTACGATGAAGCCTACAACGCTTCGTTGGAGTATTTCAAAGGAGACGAACTGGCAGCCCGTGTTTGGGTAAACAAATACGCTGTGAAAGACTCATTTGGAAACATCTATGAAAAATCCCCAGAGGATATGCATTGGCGAATAGCCAATGAGGTGGCCCGTATCGAGGCGAAATATCCTAATGCACTCAGTTCTCAGGAGCTTTTCGATTTACTTGACCATTTCAAGTATATCGTACCTCAAGGTAGTCCGATGACAGGTATTGGCAATGATTACCAGATTGCCTCACTGTCCAACTGTTTCGTAATCGGACTTGACGGAAATGCGGATTCATACGGAGCCATCATCCGTATTGATGAAGAACAGGTCCAGTTGATGAAACGTCGAGGCGGTGTAGGACATGACTTGTCACACATTCGCCCGAAAGGTTCTCCTGTAAAAAACTCAGCACTGACTTCTACCGGACTCGTTCCTTTCATGGAGCGTTACTCCAACTCAACGCGCGAGGTGGCTCAAGACGGACGAAGAGGAGCCTTGATGTTGAGCGTATCCATCAAGCATCCTGATTCAGAAGCATTCATTGATGCCAAGATGACCGAAGGAAAGGTGACTGGAGCCAACGTCTCTGTCAAACTGGACGACGCTTTCATGGAGGCCGCAGTAGAAGGAAAGCCTTATACACAGCAGTACCCGATTGATTCGCCCAATCCGATGGTTTCCAAAGAAATCGATGCTTCGACTTTGTGGAAAAAGATTGTACACAATGCATGGAAATCGGCAGAACCGGGTGTATTGTTCTGGGACACGATTATCCGTGAATCCGTACCCGACTGCTATGCCGACTTAGGTTTCCGTACGGTTTCTACGAACCCGTGTGGAGAAATTCCTTTGTGCCCATACGATTCCTGCCGTCTGCTGGCCATCAACCTGTATTCATACGTGGTCAATCCGTTTACCCCGGAAGCCTATTTTGATTTCGACCTGTTCAAGAAACATGTGGCACTGGCACAGCGCATCATGGACGACATTATCGACCTGGAACTGGAAAAAATTGAACGCATCTTTGAAAAGATAGATTCTGACCCTGAAAGCATGGAAGTGAAAGGAACAGAACGCCACTTGTGGGAAAAGATTTATCACAAGTCCGGTCTGGGACGCCGTACAGGTGTAGGTATCACGGCAGAAGGCGATATGCTGGCAGCCATGGGTCTGCGTTATGGTACGGAAGAGGCCACTGAGTTCTCTGAAAAAGTACACAAGACCATCGCCCTTGAAGCTTATCGGTCATCTGTCAACATGGCCAAGGAACGTGGTGCGTTCGAAATCTACGACGCAGAACGTGAAAAAAACAATCCGTTCATCAACCGCCTGAAAGAGGCCGACCCTGAATTGTACGAAGAAATGAAGAAGTATGGCCGACGGAACATCGCCTGCCTGACAATTGCTCCGACAGGAACCACCAGCCTGATGACCCAGACTACCTCTGGTATTGAACCGGTGTTCATGCCTGTGTACAAACGTCGTCGTAAAGTAAACCCGAACGACTCTAACGTACATGTAGACTTCGTAGACGAGACTGGAGACGCATTTGAAGAATACATCGTGTTCCATCACAAGTTCCTTACTTGGATGAAGATTAACGGTTACGACCCTGACAAGCGTTACACACAGGAAGAAATTGACGAACTGGTAGCTAAATCACCGTATTATAAAGCCACTTCCAACGATGTAGACTGGCTGATGAAGGTGAAGATGCAAGGACGCATCCAAAAATGGGTAGACCACTCCATCAGTGTGACCATCAATCTGCCAAACAACGTAAGCGAAGACCTTGTGAACCAGCTGTACGTAGAAGCATGGCGCTCAGGTTGCAAAGGTTGTACCGTATATCGCGACGGTTCACGTGCCGGTGTGCTGCTTTCAACCAAAAAGAAAGACAAGAAAGAAGAGGAAGAATGCCGTTGCAAACCGCCTCAGGTAGTGGAGGTACGTCCGAAAGTGCTGGAAGCCGATGTGGTACGTTTCCAGAACAACAAGGAAAAATGGGTGGCTTTCGTCGGCCTGCTCGATGGAAGACCTTACGAAATCTTCACCGGTCTGCAAGATGACGAGGAAGGCATCGTATTACCGAAGTCTGTGACTTCCGGACGTATCATCAAGAGTTACGATGAAGACGGTACCAAGCACTACGACTTCCAGTTCGAGAACAAACGCGGTTACAAGATGACCATCGAAGGACTTTCTGAAAAGTTCAACAAGGAATACTGGAACTATGCCAAGCTGATTTCAGGAGTGCTCCGCTGGAGAATGCCGATTGAACAGGTCATCAAACTGGTGGGTTCACTGCAACTTGACAGTGAAAACATCAACACCTGGAAGAACGGTGTGGAAAGAGCCTTGAAGAAATACGTACAAGACGGTACGGAAGCCAAAGGTGTGAAATGTCCGAACTGCGGCCACGAAACCCTGGTATATCAGGAAGGCTGTCTGATCTGCAAGACCTGCGGTTCTTCACGCTGCGGATAAATCAAGGCATACGAGTGACCTTAGTCCATTATTATTCAGGCATGAATCAGGCGAAAACACACAACGGCGTCTGGTTCATGCCTCTCTCTTATATTCCCTTCCCTATGAAACAATCGGACATGTACATTTGCCTGAACGGGCTGAAACTATATGCGTTCCACGGTGTGCTGCCACAGGAAAACAAAATCGGTGCCGAGTACACCCTCAACCTGCGGTTGAAAACGGACTTCAGCCGCGCGTCGCAAACAGACGACCTGAATTATACCCTCAATTATGCAGAGGTATTTCAGGCAGTGAAAGAAGAGATGCAGGTACCTTCCCGCCTACTGGAACACGTCGTACAGCGCATTGCCGAACGGTTGTTCCGGGACTTTCCTACTCTTACGGAAGTCAAAATTGCCCTGTTCAAACAGAATCCTCCCATGGGAGCAGACTGCAAGGAAACCGGAGTGGAATCAACTTATACCAAAAACTAACGCAATATGAAGAAACTTGTGATTTTTGACTTGGACGGAACTTTACTAAACACGATTGCCGACCTGGCTGCGGCCACCAATTATGCCCTGACCCAGTTCGGATATCCTACCCATCCGACCGATGCCTATCGCTTCTTTGTAGGCAACGGCATCAACAAACTCTTTGAACGGGCACTTCCAGAGACAGACAGAACTCCGGAAAACGTCTTGCGCATCCGGTCGAAGTTTGTCCCCTACTACAACATCCACAATGCGGATTTAAGCTGTCCCTATTCCGGCATCAAGCAACTGCTCAATCAGCTGCAACAGCATCATCTCCAGCTTGCCGTAGCCTCCAACAAATATCAGGAAGCCACTGCCAAACTCATCGGACAATATTTCCCTGATATCCATTTCACGGCTGTTTTCGGACAACGGGACAACGTGCCTACCAAGCCCGACCCTCAGGTGGTGAATGAAATCATACAAATGGCTGGGGTAAGCAAAGAAGAAGTAGTCTATATCGGTGATTCCGGAGTCGACATGCAGACGGGACTCAATGCAGGTGTCACCACCATCGGAGCATGCTGGGGCTTCCGGCCGAAAAGTGAATTACAGGAATTTCATCCGGATTTACTGGCTGAAAAGCCCGAAGATATCAGCCGCTTCCTGCAATTATCCAGTATTTAGCATTACACTCCGCTCATTCACAGTAATTTATAAGCATTCCAAAAACGCCTTTACGTTTTACACCAAACGCCCTTACGTTTCAATCAAAACGCAAAGGCGTTTTGTTCCAAACACAAGGACGTTTCAGATAAACGCTTAAGCGTTTTTTTGAAAGAGAAAAATTACGACTTTGACAACCGTTTGAGTGCCAGATGATGCCCTGCCTGGGCTGCTTTCTTATACCAGAACATAGCCAGATGCAGGTCGGGAGCCCCGTTCCAACCTTCTTCGTAACCCTGTCCGATCCGATAAAAAGCATAAGGGTCGGATGAATGGCGATAGGCCTCGAAGGCCAACGGCAAGGAAACCGGCAAGCGGCCACATCCCTTGCGATACAAATCTCCCAAATTGGCCGAAGCATAGGTCAAATCGCCCTGACGAACAGCCTCTTTAAACCAGAACTCTGCTTCATAGCCATCGGAATCGACCCCTACCCCTTCCTGGTACAAGGTTCCGATATCATTCAATACTACTCCATCCACACGGGTTCCTTCCCGATATTCCTTCCCCAGTTCCAGGAGCATGTCCACGTCTTCCTGCGAGAAACTCTCCCATGTCTCCGTGCCGTCGGACTGCCATGATTTGACACGACCGATTGACACATGTTGTGGCACATCCACTTCCACATCCATGGCATAGGCCAAGCTGTCGGCTATGAATTCCTCCCGCGTGGCTTCCGAAAGCCAGCCCTTATGCAACAAATACTGGATGTAGCCATAAATACGTGAAGTGGAAGAATGAAGATTCACCCCATACTGCTTCAGCTGTTCCAGCGAAACATAGCAGATACCTTCTTTAGGCAATTCCAGATAGCAACGGGGAACAACGGAAAGTACCACTTTCAACGAGGCAATCTCTTCCCCGATACAGTCTTCAATCCACTGCGTCCCCAAACGTTCATACACAGAATAAGTCTTTCCATCCTCTCCCGATACCAGTTTCGGGCTAATCCCGTTCAGACACAGCCCCAATGTATCAATCAAATAAGGAAAGAACTTATAATCCTCATAAGAAGATAAACCGTCCATAGCCACCACGACCTTCCCTTTCTGGTCATCAGAAATGGCAAACGAAGTGGTAGAATATTCCGGACGATGAAAATAATACAGATTTTTTCCCTGATACGTGCCCTGGAGCGTCACCTTCACCGGCACCTCCAGCCTGCGTATAAGTTCCTTCATACGAAAAGAGGCAAGCGTATTCAGTTGAAAAGAAATTCGCATAGTCAGCCTTTCTACTTAAAAAATTCCCTTGTTCTTATCTCGCCACTGCCTATGCACAGGCGAGCATCCTTGTCATAAATCACCCCGAACTGTCCAGGGGCTATCCCCTGTATCGGCTTCCTGCTGGACACCAGCCATCCGTCTTCCGAAAGACGGATAGTTCCAGTCTGAAAGGTATCCGTGTGGCGTATCTTGAAACGAACTTCAGTTTCCGGTTCTTTCCAAGGATTCAAGGTGATGAAATGGAAATCCTTCAAGTAAAAGGAATAGCCAAACTGCTTTTCTGTATCATAACCATGCGACACATAGATAATGTTTTCATCCACATTCTTGTCTACAACGAACCACGGGCCACCGCCCAGTCCCAATCCCTTGCGTTGTCCAATGGTATGGAACCAATATCCCCGATGCTGCCCGATGACCTTTCCTGTCTCCAACTCCACGACCGGTCCCGGCCGTTCACCCAGGAAACGACGGATAAAATCATTGTAGTTTATCTTTCCCAGAAAACAGATTCCCTGACTGTCCTTCCGTCTGGCACTTGGCAAGGAAGCCTTCAAAGCCAACGCCCGCACTTCCTCTTTCATCAATCCGCCCAACGGGAACATCAGTCGCGACACCTGAAGGTAATCAATCTGCGCCAGGAAATCTGTCTGGTCCTTCACCGGGTCTTTGGCTGTAGCCAGCCACGTATGCCCGTCAATTACGAGTGTAGAAGCATAATGTCCTGTAGCTATTTTATCATAGTCATGTCCGGCCTTTTGGTCGAAACAACCGAACTTTATCAATTTATTGCACATCACATCCGGATTGGGGGTCAGCCCACGCCGCACCTTATCAATGGTATAAGCTACTACATTGTCCCAATACTCCTTCTGCAAATCCACAATATGGAACGGCAGCCCATATTTCCGGGCGGTGGCAGAAGCCAGTTCTATATCCTCTTCCGCCGTACACGTCAGTTCCTCGTCTGTATCCATACCAATCTTTATGTAAAACAAGTCTGGCTTGTATCCTTGTTCACACAACAGATGTACAGCTACCGCGCTGTCAACTCCTCCCGAAATCAATGCTGCTATCTTCATATATATACTTTTGGCGACAAATATACCGCCGAGATTCTAAGTGAACAATACCCTTTTCAGGGTATATCTCATTTCAGAGCCTGAAACTGCTCTATCAATGAAGTAAGATTTGCGGTAAACAAACGGGCCGAAATGGCCAACAAGATAATACCGAAAAATTTACGGATGACATAAATACCTCCTTTCCCCAGCATGCGCTCGATACGGTCAGTCAGTTTCAATACGATATAGACCCACACCATATTCAATATCAGAGCCAGCACAATGTTAATCGGCGCATATTCTGCCCGTAACGACAACAGCGTAGTAAATGCACCTGCACCTGCCAGCAAAGGGAACACCAAAGGTACCAGAGTGGCCTCCTTGATGGGGCCTGTATTCTTGAAGATTTCAATATCCAGAATCATTTCCAGCGACATCAGAAAAATGACAAAAGCACCGGCTACAGCAAACGAAGCGATATCTACCTGAAACAAACGCAACATCATGTCGCCGGCATAGAAAAAACCAAGAAGAAGCGCAAAAGCGATAAAAGTGGCCTTAGGAGCATTAACAGCTCGTCCTTTCTGCTTCAAATCCAGAATAATAGGAATGGAACCAATGATATCAATCACGGCAAAAAGAACGATAAAGGCACTTAAAAACTGCTGAAAATCAAATCCAATCATTGTTATTATCCAAATTACTTTTGCAAAGTTATCATTTTTTTATACACCTGCAAGATTTGACAAACATTATCAGACTGTAAGAAAGAATAAAAAAGATAAAACCTATAATCTAGGAACTGCTGCACTGAGGAAATATACTTAACTTTGTGTGTTAAAAGATAACTTAATAAAGTTAACGAGAGATGGAATTGACAATGTACGACAAGCTTTTACAGCTCCCTCTGTTTCAAGGGATGTCGAAATTCGACTTTACCGACATCCTGGAGAAAGTAAAAATTCACTTTAATAAATATGAACCTGGAAGCTGCCTGGTAAAACAAGACACTCCGTGCGACCAGCTTATTTTTGTGTTGGACGGAGAAGTACAGATAGAATCCAACGACGCTCCGCACAAATACACCTTGTGGGAAAACTTTAAAAGTCCGAATGTCATCGAACCCTATTCCTTGTTTGGAATGCGCCCCTATTTTACAGCATCGTACACTGCACTGACCGAAGTCAACACACTGCATATCGAGAAATCTTACATTCTCAACGAACTATGCCGTTATGAAGTGTTCAACCTGAACTACATGAACATGTTGAGCAACCGGAGCCAGGTGATTTACAACAAGCTGTGGAATTCCCATATCGGAAAGACACGCGATAAAATCATCAACTTTCTCCTGTTGCGCTGCATGACTCCCTACGGACCGAAGAAACTGTCCATCCGGATGGAAGATCTCGCCCGGCTGATTGACGACACGCGCATCAATGTGTCAAACGTGCTGAACGACCTCCAGAACCGGGGCTTGATTCAACTGGGACGCCGCACGTTCAGCATTCCCGATTTAAGGGAGGTAGTGCTTCTTTCGGACAAAAAAGAATAAACTTAAATTTTTACAGACCAGACTTATGAACAATCCATTTTTGCAACCCTATCATACCCTCCACGACACCACTCCTTTCCAGCAGATACGGATAGAAAACTACGAGCCGGCCATCCGGGAAGGGATGCGGCAGGAAGACGAAGAAATTCAGCAAATCACCGGCAATCCGGAACAACCAACCTTCCAGAACACAATCCTGGCACTGGAACATGCCGGAAAGACGCTCGACCGGGTAACTACCGTGTTGTTCAACCTGCTGAGTGCGGAAACAAACGATGAACTGGAAGCCATTGCGGAGAAAATGACGCCGGAACTTTCGGCACACGCCAACAACATCAGCCTCAACGAGACGTTGTTTACACGGGTCAAGGCGGTATATGAACAGCGGGACGCACTTCAGCTGACACCGGAAGAACGGCGCCTGCTGGAAAAATCATACGACGGATTTGTCCGTAACGGTGCCAACCTGCCGGAAAAGGACAAAGAGACTTTCCGCAAGCTGAGCATGGAACTGAGCAGCCTGACCCTGAAATTCTCACAGAACCATCTGAAAGAAACGAACAGCTTCGAACTGGTGCTGACACAGGAAAACGACTTGGCCGGACTACCGGAAAGTGCCGTGGAAGCAGCAGCCCATACCGCTCACGAGAAAGGGAAAGACGGATGCTGGATTATCACCTTGCAGGCTCCCAGCTACGTGCCTTTCATGAAATACAGCGACAGAAGAGACCTGCGCAAACAGCTGTACATGGCCTACAACACACAGTGCTGTCACGACAACGAATTCAATAACCTCGACATCGTAAAACGGTTGGTCAACCTGCGCATGGAACTGGCCCAGTTGTTGGGTTTCTCCAATTATGCAGAATATGTACTGAAAAAACGTATGGCCGAAAACAGCGAACATGTCTACAAACTGTTGAACGATTTGCTGGATGCCTATACACCGGTGGCCCAAAAGGAAGTGGAAGAAATCCGCACGCTGGCCCGCGAACTGGAAGGAAACGACTTCGAACTGATGCCATGGGATTTCTCCTATTACGCCGAGAAACTGAAAAACCGGAAATTCAGTCTGGACGAAGAAGCCCTCCGCCCCTATTTTGAACTGAGCCGCGTAAAAGCTGGCGTATTCGGGCTGGCCACCCGCCTCTACGGCATCACCTTCAAGGAAAACAAAGAAATACCGGTCTACCACCCCGATGTACAGGCCTACGAAGTGTTCGACCGCGACGGAAGCTTCCTGGCCGTGCTCTATACCGACTTCCATCCGCGCGAAGGCAAGCGTTCGGGTGCCTGGATGACTAGTTACAAGGAACAATGGATAGACGACGACGGAACCAACAGTCGCCCGCACGTCTCCGTGACCATGAATTTCACCAAGCCCACGAAAGACAAACCGGCTTTGCTGACTTTCTCGGAAGTCAACACCTTCCTGCACGAATTCGGCCATGCCTTGCACGGTATGTTTGCCAATACGCGCTTCCAAAGCATGAGCGGCACGAACGTATATTGGGATTTTGTGGAACTTCCTTCACAAATCATGGAAAACTTTGCCATAGAAAAAGAATTTTTAAATACATTCGCATGTCACTACCAAACAGGAGAGCCCATTCCGGCAGAACTGGTCCAGCGCATAGTAGACGCCTCGAACTTCAACGTGGCCTACGCTTGCTTGCGCCAAGTCAGCTTCGGACTGCTCGACATGGCTTGGTATACCCGCCAGACTCCGTTTGAAGGAGATGTGAAGGCATACGAAAAAGCGTCCTGGCAACGCACCCAACTGCTTCCACAACTGGATGACACCTGCATGAGCGTACAATTCGGTCACATCATGTCGGGAGGTTACTCTGCCGGATACTACAGCTACAAATGGGCGGAAGTGCTGGATGCCGATGCGTTTTCCGTATTCAAGGAAAAAGGTATCTTCAATCCGGAAACGGCACGCTCCTTCCGCGAGAATATTCTGTCGAAAGGGGGCACCGAACATCCAATGACGCTCTACAAGCGTTTCCGGGGACAGGAACCAACCATCGACGCATTATTAAAAAGAAATGGAATAAAATGAGCATACAAATGAAAACATTCAAAATCTACTGGTTCTTCACGTTACTCCTGCTACTGGCCGGATGTAACCAAAAAGACGATGTGCATGAAATTTTCTCCAGCGGACAGACTTGGCATTGGAGCGGCTCTTACAGCACCAGCGACTGGAAAGATGACAACAATTTCAGTTCCACTTTGACACGGGACGAACTTGCCAAAATCAATGATGACCAAGACAAATACAACATCATTTTCAAAGAAGACGGCACAGTGGAAGGAAAGGGAAGCAGTTTCACCTTTACCGGCACATGGAGTGCCAACGGAGATGACCAGAGCTTCTCCATTCAATTGAAGCCTAACGGAAACCGCAGCGGACTGGACAAGACTTTTTATGACGAAATAAGCAGTGCAAAATTCTATCGGGGTAGTTCACGGCTCATCAAACTGTTCAACCTCGACAAGAATCATTATATTCAATTTTATCCCAAAGGATTTAACGATTAGGCATCAACATTATGGAACCATCAGAACATAAACAGGAAATACTGGACAAACGCTATATGCGTATGGCACTCATCTGGGCCGAGAACTCTTATTGCAAGCGGCGTCAGGTGGGAGCATTGATTGTCAAGGACAAGATGATTATCTCAGACGGATACAATGGCACACCGGCCGGATTCGAAAACGTATGTGAAGATGAAAACGGAGTGACCCGTCCTTACGTGCTCCATGCCGAGGCCAACGCCATCACCAAGATAGCCCGTTCCAGCAACAGCAGCGAGGGAGCCACCATGTATGTCACTGCCTCCCCGTGCATCGAATGTGCCAAACTGATCATTCAGGCCGGCATCAAACGGGTGGTCTATGCCGAAAAATACCGGCTGGAAGACGGACTGGACTTATTGAAACGAGCCCATATTGAAGTTGTATATCTTAACCCAAATGAATAAGAATTATGAAAAATAACCGAACACGCCTCATTCCGTTTCTGCTGGCCATCGCCCTGATTGCAGGTATCGCCATCGGTACATTCTATGCCAACCATTTTTCCGGCAACAAACTGGGCATCATCAATACGTCTTCCAATAAACTGAATGCCTTGCTGCGCATCATTGACGACCAGTATGTAGATACGGTCAACATTAGCGACCTGGTGGAAGAGGCCATGCCGCAGATTCTTTCGGAACTCGACCCGCATTCTTCCTATATCCCGGCTAAGGACCTTGAGGCTGTTACCGCCGACCTCAAAGGCAGCTTCAGTGGTATCGGCATCCAGTTTACCATCCAGAATGACACCATCCATGTGAACAGCGTCATTCAGGGAGGCCCATCCGAAAAGGTGGGACTGATGGCCGGCGACCGCATCGTAGAAGTAGATGATTCTGCCTTCGTGGGGAAAATCGTGACCAACGAAGAAGCCATGAAACGCCTGAAAGGTGAAAAAGGCAGCAAGGTCAAACTCGGCGTGTACCGCCCGGGAGAGAAAGAGCTGCTGCATTTCACGGTCGTACGTGGCAATATTCCAGTCAAGAGCATTGACGCAGCCTACATGATTAACGAAAAAGTAGGTTATGTCAAGGTTAACAAATTCGGTGAAACCACTTATCCGGAATTATTGATAGCCCTGGCCAAACTGAACCAAAAGAACTGTGAGGGATTGATTATCGACCTTCGTGGAAACACAGGAGGCTACATGGCGGCAGCCATCCAGATGGTCAACGAATTCCTTCCCAACAACCGGCTGATTGTCTATACTCAGGGTCGCAAATCCCCGCGCGAAGACTACAACTCCAACGGTACAGGCAGCAACCAGAAAATGCCACTCGTGGTATTGGTGGACGAAGGTTCTGCTTCTGCCAGCGAAATCTTTGCCGGAGCCATCCAAGACAATGACCGCGGAACCATCATCGGACGCCGTTCATTCGGAAAGGGACTGGTACAGCAACCCATTGAATTCAGCGACGGCTCTGCCATCCGTCTGACCATCGCCCGTTACTATACGCCATCGGGACGTTGCATCCAGAAACCCTACGAAAAAGGGAAAGAATCAGAATATGAACTGGATTTGCTCACCCGCTATGAACACGGAGAGTTCTTCTCAGCCGACAGCATCAAACAGAACGAAACCGAAGTCTACCACACCCGTCTGGGACGTCCGGTTTACGGAGGTGGCGGTATCATGCCCGACATCTTCGTGCCACAGGATACCACCGGCATGACGTCTTATTTCCGCATGGCAGCCAACCGTGGACTGATTATCCGCTACACTTTCGAATATACCGATCAGAACCGGAGCACATTACAGCAATATGACACTCCGGAAAAGATGGAGGAATATTTGAAAAAACAGAACCTGCTGAACAATTTTGCCGCATGGGCGGAAAAGAAAGGTTTGAAACGCCGCAACAACCTGATGGCCAAATCACGCCGGCTGTTTGAAATGAGCCTTTACGGAAACATTATCTACAACATGCTGGGTATGGAAGCATATGTGGAATACTTGAACGAGACCGACAAGACCGTCTTGAAAGCAGTCGACATCTTGGAAAAGGGAGAATCTTTCCCAAAGGCTCCTGAGGTACAGGCTTCCAACGAGAAAAAGAAATAGAATCTAATGGACAAAAAAAAAATACGCGAACTAATTGCACAAGAGAAGCGGAAATACTCCGCTTCTCAAAAAACAGAATGGTCTTCCAGCTTGTTCCAAAAGTTGGAAGACCATCCTTTGTTTTTACAGGTGAAAACCATCCTGTTGTATCATTCTTTGCCCGATGAAGTACAGACTCATGCGTTCATCGAGCGCTGGTATCCGCACAAACGCATTGTGCTGCCTCTGGTGAAAGGTGAAGAACTCGAACTACGATATTACGAAGGAAAAGATTCATTGCAAACCGGCTCATTCGGCATTGAGGAACCTACCGGAAGACAGGTGGAAAACTGGGATGAAATCGAACTGAGCATCGTTCCTGGTGTAGCCTTCGACCGGACCGGCAACCGGCTTGGACGCGGAAAAGGATACTATGACCGCACCCTGGCCCAACTTCATTCTTATAATATAGGTATCTGCTTCCATTTCCAGCTCTACCCGCACATTCCGACAGAGCCTACCGACTGCCCCATGCACGAAGTCTGGACCGAGCAAGGCTGTGTGTTTAATGGAACACAATGTTCACGATGACTTGTGAGCCCACCTGCGCATTCAGGTTGCGAATCAGCATCTCCCGCCCCATCATCAGCTCCTGCCGGATGACCGACGAAGAAAGACTGACATAAAGCACCTGATTCTTAATAAACAGATTCGTGGTGTAACGGGTAATGACCGGCCCCACTACATCCTTCCAGGCATCCACCAGACGGTATTCGTTCAAGGGCGTCTCCAGCCCCTGCTGGCGAAGGAACTGCCGGAGCACATCACCTATCTGTTCCGTATTATTCCGCTTCATACCCTTCCTTTCGTTCGGAAACTTCTCCGTTTTCCACCTCAAACAGTTTATAGTCTCCCTCAATCTTTTTCAAAATGCGGTCCAAGTGGTCGCGGTTGGTGTCCGTAATAAAAATCTGTCCGAAATTGTCACCGGCCACCAGCTTTACAATCTGCTCCACCCGAAGAGCATCCAGCTTGTCGAAAATGTCGTCCAGCAGAATCAACGGTGTGGTACCGCTTCCCGTACGTTTCAAGAACTCAAACTGGGCCAGCTTAAGAGCAATCAAATACGTTTTATTCTGCCCTTGCGAGCCTTCCCGCTTCATGGGGAACTCTCCCAACTGCATAATCAGGTCGTCTTTGTGGATACCCTTCAGAGAAAATCCCATCACCCGGTCCCGCTGACGATTTTCACGCAGTAGCGTCAGCAAGTCTCCCTCCGCCGCATGTGACTGATACGACAGTTTCACCTGCTCCCGGTTCTGGGAAATATAGGCATAATACGACTGGAAAATTGGAATAAACTCCTCGATAAACTGCCGACGCTTGCGAAACACCACTTCCCCCGTAGAAGCCATCATCTCCTCCCACACGTTCATCAGCTCCTCATCCGGTTCCAGTTCCGCTTTCAACAACGTATTCCGCTGCAACAGCGCCTTATTGTAGCGAATCAACGCATCCAGATATTCCCGGTCGAACTGCGAAATCACCACGTCCATGAAGCGTCTGCGCTCTTCACTTCCCCCCGCAATGAGCAGCGTATCGGCCGGTGAAACCATGACCAGCGGAATCAGTCCGATGTGATCCGACAAACGGGTATATTCCTTCTTATTCCGTTTGAACTGCTTCTTCTGACGACGTTTCAACCCACAATACACTTCCTCTGGATCGCCTCCGTCCGTTTCATAAAATCCCTGTAGCACAAAGAAATCCTGCTCATGTCGGATATTCTGAGAATCAATAGGGTTGGTCGCACTCTTGCAGAAAGAAAGATAATACACGGCATCCATCAGGTTGGTCTTCCCCATCCCATTCTTGCCGATAATGCAGTTCATTTTATGGGAAAAAGTCAGTTCCGCCTGCTCCAGATTCTTATAGTTTACGATTGAAATGCGTTTAAGCCACATAAAACTCTTGTTATTTAGAATACAAAATTAACAATAAAAGCAAGATTCATTAAAAAAACTGCCCGCAAATTTCATTTATAAGTATAAATAAACTACTTTTGCTGTCCGAATAAGTGGATTTTGAAAATAATAAAAAACAAATATCAAATGACTGAACAAAAACACACTCATGACCCATTGAATGTAGACGAAGCGCTCAGCACTTCCGAAGCATTTCTGCTCAAAAACAAGAATTTACTGTTAGGTATAGTAATCGCCTTGGTTGTCATTGTTGGAGGTTACCTCGGATACAAGCATTTCATTGCGGAACCCAACGAATTGAAAGCCTCTGAAGCCATTTTCAAAGGCGAACAATATTTTGGAGCCGACAACTTTGAAGTGGCACTGAAAGGCGACAGCTTGGGCTATGCAGGTTTCGTCAAACTGGCAGACCAGTTTAGCGGTACAGATGCTGGCAACCTGGCCAACGCATACGCAGGTCTTTGCTATGCACAGCTCGGCAAATACGAAGATGCCATCAAATACTTGGACAAATTCAGCGGAAACGACCTGCTGGTAGCTCCTTCCGTAATGGGAGCTCTGGGAAACTGCTATGCACAGGTAGGTCAGCTTGACAAGGCTGTAGCTACTTTACTGAAAGCAGCTGAACGTGCCAACAGCATGTCACTGAGTCCGATTTACTTAATTCAGGCCGGACAGATTCTGGAAAAACAAGGCAAGAATGTAGAAGCCGTAGACGCTTACAAGCAGGTGAAGAACAAATACGGTAATTCTTACCAGGCTATGGATATCGACAAGTACATCGAACGTGCTTCTCTGAAATAATTTCAACGAACATACTTCTATTATTATAAAAGAGTATCATCATTCAGGCCGGACCGAAAAACTCACAAGCATCTGCGGATGTACTCCAGTTTTTCGGTCCGGTTCATTTTTTATGTATAACCCTTAACACACAACGAATATGGCAACAGCTTATCACAATCTTTCTGATTACGATTTTAATTCCGTACCCGACGCTTCACAAATGCGTTTCGGAATTGTAGTGTCTGAATGGAATCACAATATCACAGGTGCCCTGCTCGACGGCGCGGTCCGCACCCTGAAAAAACATGGAGCCAAAGACGAAAACATCCTGGTTTATCCGGTGCCAGGCAGTTTTGAACTGACTTTCGGTTCTGCACAACTTATCAAAAGTGGAAAGGTAGATGCAGTCATCGCATTAGGCTGCGTAGTTCGTGGCGATACCCCCCATTTTGACTATGTATGCGCCGGTGCCACACAAGGCATTACTGAACTGAACGCAACCACCGACACGCCAGTGATTTATGGCCTGATTACCACCAACAACATGCAACAGGCAGAAGATCGCGCAGGCGGCAAATTGGGGAATAAAGGTGACGAATGCGCAGTCACAGCGATAAAAATGATTGATTTTGTTTGCAAGTTAAAAAAATAATCGTACCTTTGCAACGCGATTGAGAAAAGCACTAAATTCTTGATTGTGGACGGGCAAATACCAGAGTGGCCAAATGGGGCAGACTGTAAATCTGCTGGCTTACGCCTTCGGTGGTTCGAATCCATCTTTGCCCACCAAATTTGCGGAAGTAGCTCAGTTGATAGAGCATTAGCCTTCCAAGCTGAGGGTCGCGGGTTTGAGTCCCGTCTTCCGCTCTTTTTTGAAATTCTGTCGGGCAAGTACCAGAGTGGCCAAATGGGGCAGACTGTAAATCTGCTGGCTTACGCCTTCGGTGGTTCGAATCCATCTTTGCCCACCAAATTTGCGGAAGTAGCTCAGTTGATAGAGCATTAGCCTTCCAAGCTGAGGGTCGCGGGTTTGAGTCCCGTCTTCCGCTCTTTGAGAGATTGTCTTTCAAAAGACAATCTTTTTTTATACCCTTTTCTCGCATCACACAAAATGGCTGAAAAGCAGCTTTCACCCACTTTCCAGCCATTCTTATTCTTTTCGATACAAACGAAAACGTTTATTGGACACCCTTTCTGACTCTTCTCAGGATATCCTGCATCTTAAACACCACCTCCGGATATTCAACGGCTACGTTCTGCTGCTCATGGGCATCGTCCACCAACTTATACAACTGAGGCGCCGTATTGTTGCCCGATTCAATTTCCGGCACCCAAGGCACTCCCACAGGTCCGTCGCTCGGCTCAATGTATTTCCAGTCCTTCGTGCGTACCGACAAGGTGTGGTTGTACGATTGTTCCACCACCCATTCTCTGCCCTTCGTGTCCTTTCCCAGCAAGGTATTCAGGTAATCACCGCTGTCCGGTGCACTTCCCTTGGGAAGCACAGCCCCCACGAGTTGTCCCAACGACTTCATGATATCAATCTGCGAAACCAATGCGTCGGATGTGCCCGCTTTCCGGATTTCGGCAGGCCATGACACGATGAACGGAATTCGGGTTCCCCCTTCAAACGCACTGTACTTATTCCCTCTCAGCCCGCCGGTAGGTGAATGACCGTTCAAGCGTTCAGCCGCCTGATCGTCATAGCCGTCGTCGCACACCGGACCGTTGTCACTGGTCAGGATAATCAGCGTATTCTCACGCAAGTGCAGCTCCTCCAGACAAGCCAACAACTGTCCCACGCTCCAGTCGAACTGCGCAATGGCATCCCCTCTCAGGCCCATCACATTCTTTCCCCTGAACCGCTCGTGCGGAAAGCGCGGCACATGCACGTCGTTCGTGGCAAAATACATGAAAAAAGGTTCCTGGCTGTGCTGACGGATAAAGCCAATGGCATGCGCCGTGATGGAATCGGCGATATTCTCGTCCTTCCACAAGGCCTTTCCCCCTCCTTTCATATATCCGATACGACCAATCCCATTGACAATAGCCTGATTATGCTCATGTGTCGACCGCAAATTATACAGCAGCTCCGGATGTTCTTTTCCTAAAGGCTCCCCTGGAAAAGGTTTCTTGTAACTCACCTCTATCGGATGGGCCGGGTCATAATTCGCCACCTTCCCGTTTTCGATGAACACGCAAGGCACGCGGTCGGCCGTAGCCGCCATGATATACGAATAATCAAAGCCCAAGTCACCCGGATGCGTAGGAAGCGGCGCGTTCCAGTCCTGCTCGCCGGTTTCACTTCCCAAGCCTAAATGCCACTTGCCGATGACAGAAGTCACATACCCTGAATTTTTTAACACATCCGCCAGTGTATAACGCCCCGGGGCGATAATCATGCCGGCATTTCCTGCCGCCACGTCAGTGCCCGGTTTCCGCCAGGCATATTCTCCTGTGAGCAGAGAATACCGCGACGGCGTACTCGTGGATGCCACCGCATAGGCATTCGTGAACTGAATGCCGTGCTGAGCCAAACTGTTCACGGCCGGAGTGTGGATGTTCTTGGCCCGATAGCACTCCAGATCTCCATAGCCGAGATCATCCGCACAGATAATAATCACATTGGGACGGGAAAGGCCGTCACTGTCTGCCGCCAGCAGATGAGCCGGAGCCAGCAAAGGCAGACATACACTTGCATACAAAAACTTTTCTTTCATGATATCTTTAAAAAAGATGCAAAGCCGTAGGAGAGAAATCTCTGAAACGACTTTGCATCCGAATCTATTCAAAATCTATTTCAAAAGCCTCAGGAGTTCTTGCGGAAAGGCGGTTTCACTATCTGTGCCTTCAGCTTCCGCCCCCGGTTGTCCAGGTAAATTTCCGTACCCGGTTTGGCATATTCAATCTTGACATACCCCATGCCGATACCAATTTTCCGTGTCGGCGACATGGTACCGGAAGTCACGTGTCCAATAGTCTCGCCGGCTTCGTTCAGCAAGGCATATCCATGACGAGGAATCCCGCGGTCAATCATCTCAAAGCCCACTAGTTTCCGGCTCACGCCTTCTACTTTCTGCTTTTCCAGTGCGGCACGGTTCGTGAAGTTCTTGCCATCCACAAACTTCGTAATCCATCCCAGTCCGGCTTCCAGCGGAGAAGTCTCATCGGTAATATCGTTTCCATACAGGCAGAAGCCCATTTCCAGACGCAAAGTATCACGGGCCCCCAGACCAATCGGTTTGATACCGAATTCTTTTCCGGCCTCGAAGATGGCATCCCATATTTTCATGGCTACTTCCGGATAGAAGTACAATTCAAAACCTCCGGCGCCGGTGTATCCCGTATTCGAAATAATCACATTCGGCACTCCGGCAAACTCACCCACCTTGAACGTATAATAAGGAATCGACTTCAGATCCACCGGAGTCAGTTTCTGAAGGGTGTCACACGCCTTAGGTCCTTGTATGGCCAGCTGTGCGATACGGTCGGACGAATTTTCCAGCTCTGCCCCCACCTTGTTGTGAGACACGCACCAGTTCCAGTCTTTTTCAATATTGGCCGCATTGACCACCAGCATGTATTTCTCAGGTTCATACGCATACACCAGCAAATCGTCAACAATTCCTCCCGTTTCATTGGGGAAGCAAGTGTACTGCACCTTGCCCGGAGTAAGCACCGCCGCGTTGTTGGAAGTCACTTCCTGAATGAATTCCAGGGCATGAGGCCCTTTCACCCAGAATTCTCCCATGTGCGACACATCAAATACCCCCACTGACTGGCAAACCGTCATGTGTTCATCAATGATTCCAGAGTATTCAATCGGCATGTTATAACCCGCAAATTCATGCATTTTGGCACCGAGTGCAATATGTTTCTCGGTAAATGGAGTTGTTTTCATAAGGTATATTTTAAGGTTGATGTACAAAGTTGCAGACCTGCCGAAACAAGTCTGCAACTTTCATAATGATTTAACGATATCTTTTGGCTGTCAGCTCGGCAATCTTCACGACCACCATCATAGCCTTCTCGATAGACTGGATAGGCACGAACTCATAACGTCCGTGGAAGTTCAGCCCGCCGGCAAAGATATTCGGACAAGGAAGTCCCTTGAACGAAAGCTGTGCCCCGTCTGTACCGCCGCGGATGGCTCTCACCTTCGGAGTGACACCGGCTTCCTGCATGGCCGCAAAGGCAATGTCAATGATGTGCATCAACGGCTCTACTTGCTGACGCATGTTATAATACTGATCTTTCAGTTCCACACTCACCGTACCTTCTCCGTATTTCTGGTTCAGCTGGGCCGCATAGTCCAGCAAAGCCTGCTTGCGTGCTTCAAACTTCTCCCGGTTATGGTCGCGGACGATATAAGACAACACCGTATGTTCCACTTCACCTTCCATACCTACCAGATGATAAAAGCCTTCGTATCCTTCGGTCGTACCCGGAGTTTCGTTAGCCGGAAGCAAGGAAGCATATTCCGTAGCCACCAGCAAAGAATTGATCATCTTGTTCTTGGCATATCCCGGATGCACGTTGCGTCCTTTCACTACCACCTTGGCTGCTGCGGCATTGAAGTTCTCGAACTCCAGTTCACCCACTTCACCGCCGTCCATCGTGTAGGCCCATTTCGCCCCGAATTTCTCCACATCAAATTTGTGGGCTCCCAAGCCGATTTCTTCATCCGGATTAAAGCCCACGCGGATATCTCCGTGCTTAATTTCCGGATGAGCCTTCAGGTAAGCCACAGCCCCTACGATTTCCGCAATACCGGCCTTATCGTCGGCGCCTAATAAGGTATGACCATCGGTCACAATCAAATCCTCGCCTACATGATCCAGCAGTTCCGGAAAATTCTTGGGTGACAGAATGATATGCTCTTCCGCACACAACGGGATATCCTTTCCGTCGTATTTCTCCACAATACGCGGCTTCACATTTGCTCCGCTCATGTCGGGACTGGTGTCCATATGGGAAATAAAACCGATGACCGGCACCTCATGGTCCACGTTCGAAGGCAATGTGGCAAACAGATAACCGTTTTCATCCAGCGAAATATCTTTCAGGCCCAGTTTTTCCAGTTCTTCCTTCAGATAACGGGCAAACACCATCTGTTTCGCCGTACTTGGCGTCACGCCGGTCGATTCGTCCGACTGTGTATCAAAAGTCACATACTTTAAAAAGCGTTCAATTACTGTCATATCAATTTTACTGTTTACGATTTCTTGTTTGACGTAAAAGTACAAAAATACCCTGAGAATGACCAAACGACTTACCATTTTTTATTAGAACACAAGAATGATTTACTTTGAAGCTCAAAAATGCTATCACTTTTAAGTTAAAAAAGAGAGGGCAATCCATAATCTCTTAAAACAATACCAAAAAGATTCAGGCCTTTTTTTGTAATTTTGCCGCATGAAAAAATACTTACTGATCTGCATTTACTTCCTGTTTGCTATAATGGGGAATGCACAAGAGTCTTTGCAAGATACCGTGGCTGCCAAACCGCTGACCGCCAAAGAGCTCAAGAAAAAAAAGAAAGCCGAACGTAACTTTCACTATAATATATTGGGAGGGCCCAGCTATACTCCCGATTTCGGACTGTTAGTGGGTGGAAGTGCCCTGATGACATTTCGGATGAATCCCAAAGACACTACCATGCGGCGTTCGGTCATACCGGCCGCCCTGGCTTTCATGTTCAACGGGGGACTGAACCTGGTGGTCAAACCTCAACTTTTTTTCCAGAACGACCGTTTCCGTATCTTCGGACAGTTCTCGTTTAAAAACACCCGTGAAAATTTCTATGGCGTGGGCTACAGCACCAACAAAAACTATGTACGAAGCGACTCTACCAGCCAGTACCGCTACAGCGGCATCCAGATTAATCCCTGGTTCCTGTTCCGACTGGGCGAAAGCAACTTCTTTGCCGGCCCGCAGATTGACATCACCTACGACCACATCATGGATCCTGCCAAATACCTGGTGGAACAACTCGACTACAAACGGGCAGGAGGTACTGCCGACGGCTACAAGGACTTCAGTTCGGGCATCGGCTTCCTGCTGACCTATGATACGCGCGACGTACCAGCCAATCCCTACAAAGGACTGTATTTCGACCTGCGGGGACTGATGTACGAAAAGTTCCTAGGAAGCAACACCAGCTTCTACCGTGTAGAACTGGACTACCGGCAATATAAAACGGTAGGGAAACGAAAGGTACTAGCTTGGACGGTACAGAGCAAACATTCTTTCGGACACAACCTGCCCCTGAACAAATACGTATTGAGCGGCACGCCCTTCGACCTGCGAGGCTATTACATGGGACAATACCGCGACAAGTCGTCGCACGTGGCACTGGCCGAATACCGCCAGATGTTCAATACCGACCAAAGCAACTGGATCAAGAAAGTCATCAACCGGCTGGGCTTCGTGGCGTGGGGTGGATGCGGCTTTATGGGACCGACACCCGGAAAAATTGAAGGCGTGCTTCCCAATGCCGGACTGGGCCTCCGTATTGAGGTACAACCCCGCATGAACGTGCGTCTGGATTTGGGACGTGATTTTACCAACCAGCAGAACTTGTTTTATTTCAACATGACCGAGGCTTTCTAAAAAATGCCCCAACAAATTTCCTCTTGTATCACAGCATTTTCTCTGTTCCACACTGTGGAATACAAAAACCACACTGTGAAATACATATCCCGCAGTGTGGGACACATATTTCACAGCGTGGTACAGAGAATTTTCTTATACATTTTCCAGCATGTACAGGGAAGATTTCAAATTATATTCCCCACATTTCCCAAAACGGTTTATCAGAAACAGCTGGAACCATCGAAACAATGTGTGCAGACCTTGCACTTCGGCAGCCCGATAGCCTCAATCAATGTTTCCAAAGTATTGAACTTCAGTGAAGTCAATCCGAAACGGGCTCGGATACGTTCCACCAGTTCCTTGTATTCCGGAGAATCCGTCGTCGCATATTTGTCCAATTTGGCATTTTCATCGCCTTCAATTTCCTTAATGATACGACGGGTAATCAATTCCATGTCACTCTTGGAAGAAGTGAACCCGATGAAAGGACATCCGTAAATCAGCGGGGGACATGCGATACGCATGTGTACTTCCTTAGCCCCATAATCATAAAGAATATTTACGTTGTCACGAAGCTGCGTACCGCGTACGATGGAATCATCACAAAACAACAGACGCTTTCCCTGCAACATGGCACGGTTAGGAATCAACTTCATCTTGGCCACCAGCGAACGCATGCTCTGGTTGCTCGGCGTAAAGCTTCTGGGCCAGGTAGGTGTATATTTGGCAATAGCACGGTGATAGGGAACCCCTTTCCCTTCGGCATAGCCCAGTGCCATTCCAACACCCGAATCAGGAATTCCACACACGCAATCTACCTCGGAACCGTCGTGCTGTCCCATCTTGTAGCCACTCATGAAACGCACTTCTTCTACGTTTTTCCCCTCATAGCAGGAAACCGGAAAACCGTAGTACACCCAAAGGAACGAACAAATCTGCATCTTCTCGTTCGGCTGGCGGAGTTGTTCAAGGCCATCGGCCCGCATACGCAAAATCTCTCCCGGACCTACGTAACGGTCAATCTCAAAATCCAGATTCGGAAGACTGCTCGACTCACTGGTTGCCGCGTATGCTCCTTCCTTCTTCCCGATAACAATCGGTGTACGCCCCCACTTGTCACGGGCTACGATAATCCCGTCTTCCGTCAAAATCAACATGGAACAAGAACCCTTGATTTTTTGGAACACGTTCTCAATGCCTTCCACAAAATCTTTTCCCTGCACGATGAGCAATGCCACCAGTTCCGTAGGATTAGTCTTTCCCATACTCATTTCAGAGAAATGCATATTACTGTCCAGCAGTTCCTTCACCAGTTCATCCATGTTATTGATTTTTGCCACCGTCACAATCGCAAAACGCCCCAGATGCGAATTGATCATGATGGGCTGAGGGTCTGTGTCACTGATGACACCTATGCCCGACTTACCCTTGAACTTAGGAAGTTCGTCTTCAAACTTCGTGCGAAAATAAGAACTTTCCAAATTATGAATTGAACGTATGAAACCTTCGCCCTCAGCGTATGTCGCCATACCGGCGCGTTTCGTACCCAGATGTGAATTGTAATCCGTACCGTAAAATAAATCGGTCACGCATTCAGCCTTAGAGACTGTTCCAAAAAAGCCACCCATTCTTTATGTCTTATTAAGTTGTTATGATTTTCGGGTGCAAAAGTACAGAAAAAAAACGGGAAGTCCTTATGCGTAAAAAAACCTTACACATATTTTTTTACTCAAACCGTGAACATTTTCCACTCTTCGTTTGTTCTGATAAGACATAACTCCTTTACTGAATCACCCTTATTCCAAAGGGAAAAAAGCCATATATTACCAACAAAAGGCTTACTAAACTAACTTTATGTACAAAAAAGCCACCGAAACAACACCGGTGGCTTTTCTTTTTCCTCGCACTACAGACATAAAAAAAAGTCGGACGGATTTGTCCAACTTTTCCGAGCCTCTTGTCGGATTCGAACCAACGACCCCGAGATTACAAATCACGTGCTCTGGCCAACTGAGCTAAAGAGGCAATCACTAATATGTCTTTTTCTTTGAGCCTCTTGTCGGATTCGAACCAACGACCCCGAGATTACAAATCACGTGCTCTGGCCAACTGAGCTAAAGAGGCGGGTGGGTAAGCTTACTATATCGCGCCGCTACAACCAACTACCTTTGCTGCGATCAAGCCCTGGAGGATTCGAAGGGAGCTGGCCGTATGGGACTTACCCGTATTCAACATGTCATCGAGCATTACACAGAAGGCGTATTTCTCGATTGCGGGTGCAAAGGTAGGCAAATTTTCTGAATATACAATACCTGTGTAAAAAAAATTGGCCAAAATGGTAAAGATTCATGATTTTTCGATATTTTCTATACCACAGCTCACCGAAAAAGACTACTTTTGTAACCACTAACAAACTTGACGATATGACAGCAGAAAGACCAACCACCTTACAGGAATACGCCATGCGGTTCGGAACTTACATGGGATTGTTCTGGATTTTCAAATTCATTTTCCTTCCCCTCGGATTTTCCATTCCGCTGCTCCAGCTGTTATTTATTCTGATGACAGTTTTTGTCCCTGTATTGGGCTTCATCTATGCCCGCCGTTACCGTAACCAGTACCATGAAGGCTATCTCTCCTTTACCCAAGCTTTCAGCTTCTGCTTTCTGATGTATCTCTTCGCCTCCATTCTGGCCGCACTGGCCCACTATGTGTATTTCCGCTTCATCGATCAGGGATATTTGCTGAACACATATCTGGACCAGCTAGATAACATAAAAGATAGTGTCAGCGGTGACATGAAAATTTCTGTAGAACAACTCATAAGCAGTTTTGAAGTCATTTCATCACTTACCCCCTTGCAACTGACCTTCCAACTGCTTTCTCAGAATTTCTTCTACGGAATCCTGCTGTCTATCCCGACGGCTCTGCTGGTCATGAGAAAAAAGAATTAATCGCTTAGAAATAAATATATGGATATATCTGTAGTCATACCTCTCTATAACGAAGAGGAATCCTTACCTGAATTGTATGCTTGGATTGAGCGCGTGATGTACGCCCACCACTTTACGTATGAAGTCATTTTCGTGAACGACGGCAGCACGGACCATTCTTGGCAAGTCATCGAAGAACTCAGCCGGAAGTCAAAGGAAGTGAAAGGCATCAAGTTCCGCCGGAATTATGGTAAATCACCGGCCCTGTATTGTGGATTCGAGAAAGCCGAGGGCGACGTGGTCATCACCATGGATGCGGACTTGCAGGACAGCCCGGACGAAATTCCGGAACTGTACCGCATGATTACAGAAGAAGGATACGACCTGGTTTCGGGCTGGAAGCAGAAACGCTACGACCCGCTGTCGAAGACCATTCCGACCAAGCTGTTCAACGCTACGGCACGTGCCGTATCGGGTATCCACAACCTGCACGACTTCAACTGCGGACTGAAGGCCTACCGCAAGGATGTGGTGAAAAACATCGAAGTGTATGGCGAAATGCACCGATATATCCCCTACCTGGCCAAGAATGCCGGATTCACCCGCATCGGAGAAAAAGTAGTACATCATCAGGCCCGCAAATACGGAAAGACCAAATTCGGCTTGAACCGCTTTGTGAACGGCTATCTGGACTTGCTGTCACTCTGGTTCCTCTCTACCTTTGGCGTAAAGCCCATGCACATCTTCGGATTCTTGGGATCCATCATGTTCCTGCTTGGATTCATTGCCGTCATTGTGGTAGGAGCCAACAAGCTGTACGACATGTACTGCGGCAATCCTTACCGCTTGGTCACGGAGAGTCCCTATTTCTATCTGGCCCTGACCACCATGATTCTGGGCACCCAGCTTTTCCTGGCCGGATTCATCGGTGAACTGATTGCACGCAATTCGCCGGAAAGAAACAAATATCAAATCGAGAAAGAACTTTAATGATGAAAAAAATACCGATTGTATTCAGCCTGCTCCTGCTGACAGTCATCTCCTTCTTCCCGGCCTGCGAAGTGGAAAACTGTCCGCCCAACGCTTTGGCGTATGCACAGTTTAATTTCGTAGACCAATACGGAAAATCGGTAAAATACGCAGACACACTGACTGTTATTGGACAATTACAAACGGCTGATACCCTCATATATGATACGCTGATCAATAAATCGACCAATACGAGTACGCTGAGCCTGCCCCTCAGTTATGGGGAGCAGACCCGTTTCATTTTCCAGTACAGCAACCGGCAGCGGGACATCATTACGGTCAATCACCGCAACATTCCTTATTTCATCAATTTGGACTGCGGTACCATGATGTTCTACGAGATTACCAGCGCGGAAACGACTACCCGCATGCTCGATTCACTCGTCATCACCAATCCGAACATAGACAATTATGAGAAAGAGAATTTCAAAATATATTTCACGGTTACTGCTGCTAATGAGTAGCCTCCTTCTCTGTGGCTCCCTGTGGGCACAGCGGCCGGGAGCCCACAAGGCACAGCCGGTACAGATACAGAAGGAAGAAGCGAAAAAAACAGAACCGACGAAAAACATACCTCTTTATCAGGGAATGAGCATCGGAGTGGAAATTGCCGGAATCGGAAGCTACCTGTTAGGAAGTGACATCCTGAATAGTGAGGTAGCCCTACAGGCCAACCTGAAAAACCGCTTCCTTCCCGTAGTAGAAGTGGGATACGGAAAAGCAGATGCGATAAACGATGCCAACAACCTGCACTACAAGACCTCCGCACCTTATTTCCGGATAGGAATGGATTACAACGTGTTTTACAAAAAAACACACCTACCGGGTTATCTGTACGTGGGACTACGCTACGGAATGACCTCGTTCAGTTACGATGTGGACGGCCCTGACATGACCGACCCAAACTATGGAGGAGAAATCTCCTACCCTTTCTCTTATTCCGGCTTGAAGAGCAATGCCAGCTGGCTGGAAGGTGTGCTCGGACTCAAGGTAAAAATTTACAAGGGCTTTTGCATGGGCTGGAGCGTGAGATACAAAATGAGGATGAGCATCAAGAATCATGAAAATTCCGTTCCATGGTACGTGCCCGGATTCGGGAAGAATGCTAGCAGCAGTTTCAACCTGACATATAATCTCATCTACAACTTGCCCTTCTGATTCACATGAACTTATTTGAAACAATTCTGTTGTCAATCAGTCTGGCCATTGACTGCTTTACGGTATCCATTACCAGCGGCATCATTCTGCATCGCATCCGATGGGGAACTTTTTTGAGAATGGCCTTCTTCTTCGGACTTTTCCAGGCGATGATGCCTTTTATCGGATGGCTGGGGGCCAGTCGCTTCCAGCACCTCATTGAGGCCTACGACCATTGGATTGCATTTGGTTTGCTGGCCTTTCTGGGAATCCGGATGATACGGGCTCAATTCAAGGAGGAAGAGACAGCCTCGTTCAACCCGACCAGTCTGAAAGTGACACTGGCCCTGGCGGTGGCTACCAGTATTGACGCCCTGGCTATCGGCATTTCATTTGCCTTCGCCGGACTCACAAAGATAGAAGACTTGGGGATGCCCCTGACCAGCATCGGACTGGCCTCTTTCGTCCTCTCACTGGCGGGAAGCCTCATCGGAGTATTCTTCGGCAAACGCTTTCATCTGCGTGTGGAAATTTTCGGCGGTCTGGTACTGATTGGTATCGGCATTAAAATTTTAATAGAACATTTATTCTTACAATAACTCATGAACAAAAACAAACTGAAATGGCAAGTACCTTTCCTTATTCTACTCATTGTGGGAACTGTACTGATTCTGAGAAAGCAAGCGCCTTACCAGACCGACCAAGGACTCGTGTTCGGCACTGTGTATAAAATCACTTACCAGTCGTCGGAAAACCTGAAAGAAGAAATTGAAAAAGAACTGCAAAAGGTAGACAATTCTTTATCCCCGTTCAACAAACAATCGGTCATCACGCACATCAACCAGAATACAGACCTGCATACCGATAGCCTGTTCGTCTACGTGTTCAATCTGGCCAAAGAAGTGTCTAACAATACCGGAAAGGCGTACGACGTAACGGTAGCCCCGTTGGTCAATGCCTGGGGCTTCGGATTCAAGCACTCCCAGTTTCCCGACTCGCTGACCGTCGACAGCTTGCGTCAGTTTGTGGGCATCGACAAAATCCACCTTAATGCAGACGGTGAAGTAGTCAAGTCCGACCCACGCATGATGCTCGACTTCAGCTCCATTGCCAAAGGATTCGGCGTGGATTGCGTGGCCCGTCTGTTCGACCGGAAAGGTATCAAGAACTACATGATTGACATTGGCGGCGAACTGGTTATGAAAGGACAGAATGCCAAGATGGAAACCTGGCGTATCGGGGTCAACAAACCGATTGACGACTCTTTATCAGTCAACCAGGAACTACAAACCATACTGGAAATTACCGATGCAGGTATGGCCACTTCGGGCAATTACCGCAACTTCTACTACAAGGATGGAAAAAAATATGCGCATACCATCGACCCGCGGACGGGCTATCCGGTGCAGCACAACATTCTTTCTTCCACCGTCATTGCCAAGAACTGTGCCACAGCCGATGCCTACGCCACCGCATTTATGGTATTGGGACTGGATTCGGCCAAAGCAGTCTGTGATTCTCATCCGGAACTGGATGCCTATTTCATCTATACGGACAAGAACGGAAAACTGCAAACCTATTCCACAGCAGGCATGAAAAAATACATGCGGAATTAAAAAAGGCCTTGTACAAGATCAGACATAAAAATGCCGGAACATACCTCCTCGTATGCTCCGGCATTTTCTATTTTATCAGGATACCCTCTTCGGGCAAAAGCATCCGCTCTATTTTCTTTTCTCAGTACTCCTCAGGAAGTACTACAGTACTGCCGTGGAAGTACCAGAGTACTGATAGTAAAGTACTGGAGTACTGCCAAGGAAGTACTGACGCGACTTCCAATCGTTCTATAAAAGCCATGAGATTATCCTAACACATTTCCCAAGTAAAGGAAGAACATACCAATCAGCACTAAAATCAAATCGACCACCTTGCTCTTCAAGTTCTTCTCGCGGAAAATCATGGCGCCAAACAGGAAGGACACAACCACGCTCCCCCGTCGTACCATGGACACGATGGAAATCATGGCCCCATCCATTCCCAACGCATAGAAGTACACAAAATCAGCCGCCGACAAAAAAACCGAAATCAGAATAATACACCAGTCCCAGTGGAAAGGTGTACTGCTTTTCCGTTTGGGCCACCACAAGAACATCAGCACTCCGCCCATGAGGAAAAGCTGATAGACATTGTACCATGCCTGTACCACCATGTTGCTGAACCGCCCCATCAGGTACTTGTCGTACAATCCACTCACGGCTCCCAGCACAGCTGCCAGCACGACAAACCAAATCCACTTGTCGTGCTTGAAGTCAATGCCTTCCTTCTTTCCCGAACGGCTCAACATGAAAAACGAAATTATCGCCATCAGTACGCCAATCCACTGATATACATTCAGACGCTCACCAAATATCAACAGGGCCCCCACCAGGGTCATGACCGGACGGGTGGCATTGATCGGTCCTACAATAGTCAAGGGCAAATGTTTCATTCCGAAATACCCGAATGTCCACGAAGAAAGGACGATAAACGATTTGAGCAGGATGAATTTATGCACTTCCCAACCTGCATCCGGTACATAGAAAAGCGTATCTTTCAAGGTTTCCGGGTGAAAGTGCGAAATCAATATAAACGGCAAGAAAATCAGACTGGAAAAAAGCGTATTCAGTCCCAGCACCGGGAGCACCGCATTGTTCGACAATGATTTTTTCTTGAAGACATCATAAAATCCCAGCAACGCCGCTGAGCAAAAAGCCAGTAATAACCACATGTTTTCTTGAAATTTGTAAACCGACGCAAAGGTACGACAAAAATTCCAAACTCATTGCACAATCCAAAAACTCTCTCTAACTTTGAACAATATGAACGAGCAGGTAATACAAAAACTAAAGATACTGACGGAATCCGCCAAATATGATGTGTCGTGCGCCTCCAGTGGCACTTCCCGCAAGAATACCAAAGGAGGAGTAGGAAATACCGTGGGCGGATGGGGTATCTGTCACAGCTTTTCGGAGGACGGACGCTGTATCTCCCTGCTCAAAATCATGCTGACCAACTACTGCATTTACGATTGCGCCTACTGCATCAACCGGGTGAGCAACGACATTCCGCGAGCCACGCTTTCCGTGACGGAACTGGTGGAACTGACCATGGAATTCTACCGAAGAAACTACATTGAGGGACTGTTCCTCAGCTCAGGGGTGGTACGCAATCCGGACTACACCATGGAACGCCTGGTCCGAGTGGCCAAAGACTTGCGGTTGGTACACCGTTTCAACGGATACATTCACTTGAAAAGCATCCCTGGCGCCAGTGAGGAACTGGTACAGGAGGCCGGGTTGTACGCCGACCGTCTCAGTGTCAACCTGGAAATCCCGACCGAAAAAAATTTGAAGCTGCTGGCCCCGGAGAAAGACCACCAGAGTGTGTATCTCCCGATGAAATACATCCAGCAAGGTATCCTGACGCACCAGGAGGACCGGAAACGTTACCGTCATGTACCTCGTTTCGCCCCCGGCGGACAAAGCACACAGATGATTGTCGGCGCCACTCCTGAAACCGACAAGGACATCTTGCGAGTTTCTTCCTCGCTCTACGAACAGCCCACCATGAAACGCGTGTATTATTCAGGCTACATTTCAGTCAACACCTACGACAAGCGGCTGCCGACCTTGAAGCAACCTCCCTTGGTCCGGGAGAACCGACTCTATCAGGCCGACTGGCTGCTGCGCTTCTACCAGTTCAAGGTGGACGAGATAGTGGACGACCAGACTCCCAACTTGGATCTGGACATCGACCCGAAACTGGCCTGGGCCCTTCGCCATCCGGAGTTTTTCCCCGTGAACATCCAGACCGCCGATTACGAAGCCATCCTGCGTGTGCCGGGCATCGGAGTGAAATCCGCCCGCCTGATTGTGGCTTCCCGCCGCTTCTCACGCATCGGCTTCTATGAACTGAAAAAGATGGGAGCTGTGATGAAAAAAGCCAAATACTTCATTACTTGCAATGAACTGCCCGACAAGACTATCCACGAACTGGGAGCTGCCGGTGTACGGAGACTGTTGCTTCCTACTCCCCGTAAAAAGACAGACGAACGACAGTTGAGCTTTGACTTTGCAGAAACAGAAGAAGCTGCCCCCACACACAAGTGAAAGCAGCTTCTGCCTTATTTTTCATTCCGTATCCTCAACGGATGGATACTTCCGTCACAGGTTGTTCCTTTACGGTATCCAACGGTACCGCTCTATATTTGACACGCTGGAAATCAATCTTGTTCAAGTCAATACTGCGGATAGATGCATTATACATCGTGCGGAAATAAATCATCCGATGCCGCATGTCCGTAACCGAAGTCCACTGGGTGGCACTCGGAATATTGGCCGGAATCTTTCCTCCCTGAAACTCAATGCCTACCGGAATATCGAAATTATTCAGAATCTGAAATCCCTGAAGCACCGTCTGATGGGCATTTTCCTGCTGGGGAGCCGTAGTCTGATAGAAAGCGGCCCGCACGAAACGGGAAGGAGGAGTCACATCACCCGGCATGCCTAAGAAACCACTTCCTGCCCCAAAAGAACGCAAGGTAAGCTTACCGAATTCCTGCGGCTGCGCACTGCCGGCATAGAGATTCACATAATTATTCAAATTGGTCAGCTGCCACTCAAAACCCGGAGAGTTGGTCAATACACCCAATTCGTTTTCATAGAAATGCAACTGCCCGTCCACAATCTCCAGTACCACCTGTCGTCCTGAAACATCGGCAAACCGCCAGTGTACAGTGGACGCACGCGGATCAATGGCTACCACATGCACCTCCTTCAGGCTTTCCATCACCTCGTCCACGGTCTGGCAATTACCCAAGACCCAAGCTACCAGCTGTAAATCGGCGATGGAAGAAGATTTCCACTCAGCCTTATAAGCCTCATACTGGCCATAGTTCGGGAAATAAAACAAACCGGCAGAAAGTCCTTTCTCGTTCAGCCCTTCGGCTACAAATTCCTTCTGCTCCACCGAAAGACCCACATAACCGTATTTTGCCGTAAATTGCATGCCATCCTGTCCGCCAGGTACATACGACTGTGTAGTATAGCCGCGCGGAACCACTACATAGCAGCTGTTCAAATCACTTCCGCCCCATTCAATGGTACGGGCCAGAATCTGTGTACTGTCTTTTGCCGTCAAAGTAATGCCGGTACAAGCCTGTAAAGGCTGTGACTGGAAGACGGCCATTGTGGCCATCAATCCCAAAAGCATAGATTTGTAATTCATCATTCACTCAATTTTTAATATACAACAAAAAACATCTTATTTTGTTTCAGCTTATCGTTTTTTACTACTTTTGTTTCCTAAAAGCTTTTACCAAAGATAGAAAATTTTCCACTAAAAAACCATGATTATTTTTCAATATGATGCTACTTTCGAAGGTCTGCTCACCGCCTTGTTCGATGCCTATTTCCGACGGACTTTTCCTGACCTCCTGCTTACAGAAAAGGAACCGCTGCCTCTTTTCTATGACGAAAGCCATCAGGTAGTGACCGACATGACCAAAGCGGAACGGGTATGGAAACTACTTTCCCGAAAACTGTCCAGAAGTGCACTTTCCTGCCTCACTTATTGCTGGCTTTCCGAAACACCGGAGGCGCCAATGCTCCTTTTCCGCTACCTACGGAAAGTGACGGATGCCCCAGCTTCCATCGAACAGAATTTTGCCGACCCGGATGTGCTCGGGGTGTATCAGCTGAGCAAAAAAGTGGCTGGTGAACGGATGCGGGTACTTCAATTCATGCGCTTCCAAAAGACAGCCGACCAGACTTACTTCGGTATCATGGAACCGATATACAATGTATATCCGCTGACCATCCAGCACTTTCAGGACCGTTTTGCCGACCAATCATGGCTGATTTACGATGCCCGCCGTCAATATGGATACTATTACGACCGAAAAGACGTGAATGAAATTACATTTGAAGATTCACAAGCCGATTTTCTGCGCCACGGCAAGCTGCAGGATGAATTCCTCGATAAAAACGAAAAGCTTTTCCAAGAAGGATGGAAAAGCTATTTTCACAATGTATGCATCCAGTCACGCCTCAATCCTGTGAAACACAAAAAGGACATGCCGGTCCGTTTCTGGAAATACCTTATAGAAAAAGATTAAGCAAACGGGAATAAATCGTCGGGATATCCGATATCCACCAAGAAGAGGGCATGCCCCGGTACGGAGGTTCCCGCACTGCAGCGGTTCTTCTCTTCTATCACTTTCCGGAACCCCTCGACCGAAAGTTTCCCACGTCCCACTTCCACCAAGGTTCCGACAATAGCCCTCACCATATTCCGCAGAAAACGGTCGGCCTGAATGGTAAACACCCATTCCGTCTCGCTCACCTGATCCCAATGGGCCTGCATAATCTTACAGTTATTAGTCTTGACATCCGTGTGTAACTTACTGAAACTGGTAAAATCCGTATAGTCAAACAACGTCTGGGCCGCTTCGTTCATCTTTTCAAAATCCAACGGCTGAAACAACCTCCAGCAATAAGCCCGGTTAAACGGGTCCTTTTGTGTAGTGACATAATATTTATAGGTACGGTACGTCGCATCGAAACGAGCATGCGCATCCTGATTTACCCTTCGGACACGATACACCGAAATGTCCGGCGGCAACAAGCGGTTCAACTTATCCGTCACAACCGCCTCATCCAGCATCCTTTCCACATCAAAATGCGCCACCATCAGACGGGCATGCACTCCGGCATCCGTACGTCCGGCACCGACCACTTCAATGGCATCATCCCGCAAAAAGGTATGCAAAGCCTTCATCAGCGTTTCCTGCACACTACTTCCATTCGGCTGTATCTGCCAGCCATGGTAATTGGTTCCGTCGTAAGCTAAATAAATGAAATACCTGAACATCACACTCTGATTTATCGGGCGGTAATATGAAAACACCCTTGTTTCAACTCATACTTCACATAGCAGCGGTCAGCCTTGCGAAGGTCGCGCAACACTTCCGACAACACCAGCTTCAAGGTATCCGCACTTACGTCCTGCATGGGACGGCCGTTGGGGTCTTCCACCTTTTCAAAACGTTTCCAACTCACATCGAACGTAGTTCCGTAAAAATGACAGGAATTCAGCGAAGCATTACCATTCGTACGGCGCAAACGCTTCACATCGTCTTTCGTACGTGTCACGGAAGTCACAATCACCTTATTGGGGTTCAAGCCTTTGTTCTCCAACGAATCCAGAAAATTAACCCCAATCGTATCCAGCAAGGCACTGGCCTGAGGCACCAGATAAGGAATGGAATGTGTCAGTGAATCCAGTCCATAACGCTCACAAGCCGCAATCTCCACCAAACGGTCTTTCATTTCTTCCGCTTCCTCACGGGTACTGATGGGACGGATACCAATTTTTTTCGCTGTAGCCAGCTGCACATCATTCAAATCACCAAACGACCGCTTGTAACTGATCACTCCCCTAATATTACGCGGATTATTCATTTTCATCGACATGTCTTTCTCCTTGCATCCAGCCAAGCACATTCCAGCCAGCAAGGCCACCGCAAGGCACGACTTGAGTAATAGCTTCATTTCTTCCTTATCCTTTTTAATTCGCGACAAAGATAACACAAAAAACCTATAAACCCACATTATTACTTTTAGTTATCACTCATAAAAAAAGGTGAATAGGACATTCCACTAAAAACACCTATCTTTGCGCCGGATTCAAGAAAACAATTATTCTATACACATAAAAACAAGTCAATATGTTTGAAAAAGGAAACAGAGCCAATACCTTACACGGTATTCTTTTGATTGCACTATTCTCTTTTGCGGCCTTTTATATCGCCGAAATCCCCTTCGTCAAAAGCCTCTCGTTCAGTCCGCTGATTGTCGGTATCATTTTGGGTATGCTGTATGCCAACAGCCTGCGCAACAAACTTCCTGAAACATGGGTACCCGGCATCAAATTCTGTACGAAGCAGATTCTGCGGGCTGGTATCGTACTCTACGGATTTCGTCTGACACTGACACAGGTTGCAGCCGTAGGACTTCCAGCTGTCATTGTAGATACTGTCATCGTAGCAGGAACTATCTTCCTGGGTGTATGGCTGGGAAAAATGATGAAAATGGACAAAGACACCTCTCTCATGACAGCTACCGGTAGCGCCATTTGTGGAGCAGCTGCCGTATTGGGTGCGGAACCGGTCGTAAAATGTGAAGGACATAAAACGGCCATTGCCGTATCCACCGTCGTCATCTTCGGAACCATCTCCATGTTCCTCTATCCCATCATGTACCGTGCCGGATTGCTGGATGCACTGGGCAATACAGGAGTAGCCATCTACACCGGAAGTACCCTGCATGAAGTAGCCCACGTGGCAGGGGCCGGAAATGCCATGGACCCGACCGACACATTGGGAATCGCCGGAACGGCCACCATTACAAAAATGATCCGCGTGATGATGCTGGCTCCGGTATTGGTCATCATGAGCTTCGCCTTGGCAGGTAGAAAGAAAACCAATGCAGAAGGAAAAGCCGAAAAGAGCAAGATTACCATTCCTTGGTTTGCCTTCGGATTCATCGGTATCATCTGTGTGAACTCCCTGCTGCAATACCTGACAGGTGCTGAAACAGTGAAGGATATTCCATTAAACGGTGCCATTGAATACATCGATACCTTCATGCTGACCATGGCCATGACAGCACTAGGTACAGATACCAGCCTGGAAAAATTCAAACAAGCCGGAGCAAAACCGTTCCTGCTGGCAGGATTGCTCTACATCTGGTTGCTGGTAGGCGGATACTTGCTCACACAATACATCACTCCGATGTTTGCATAAAAAACTTACTCATATAATTACATAAAAGGAATGGAGGCAGCCTTTCGGGCTGCCTCCATTCCTTTTATGTAATTACACATTCATTTATTGCGGTATTGCTTAGGCGACATACCTGTGTAACGCTTAAAATACTTCCCAAAGAAAGAAATATCTGAAAAGTTCAACGAATAAGCAATTTCCTGCACCGTCATATCAGTAGAACGCAGCTTTGCCTGTGCATCCCGTATGATAAAGGAAGAAAGAATATCTGTCAGTGTTTTCCCTGTCACTTTCTTCACCGTCGTACTCAAATGTTGAGGAGACAGATGCAATTTCTCAGCATAAAAAGACACATTGCGTTCTGTCTTGTAATACTGCACAACAATTCGTACCAGTTCCTTCACAATCTCCTGGTTACGATTATACCTCGGTGAATCATCCTCTCCTCTCTTCTTATATACCCCGCCCAATGCCAGCAGAAGCTGCGTATAAATCAGACCAATCTGCATATCCGTCATTTCCTCTTGTATTTTCTGACGACGAATCAACAGACGAATACTGTCACGGAACAGTTCAAATTTCTCTTTTTGCATTTCTATTACCGGGCGTTCAAATATATAAGGAGTATATTCCACCGTATAAGAAAACAATTTAGCGCCTTCTATCAGTTTCTTGGAAAAAGCCACAAATATGAACCGGCAATCCATGCTTTGTTCTTCAATTTGGAAAAATACACCCGGAAACAAAATGGCCAGCGCTCCTTCCTTCATTTCATAATGTGTCAAGTGAATCTTCACACGACAATTTCCCCTCAGACACAAAAGGAAAAGGCATCCCGGAAATGGAGCAGAAACCTGAAACAACTGTCTGAAGCCGCCCGTCATGTCTATACCTGCTATCATATTCTGATTTTCAGGCAACAAATCAAGCTTTTCCAATTTTTTCATTCTATTACTCTTTTATTCAAGGCAAATATAGAGGTTCTCCCAATAGATTCCAACACAAAGGGGCACACAATGAGTTAAAAAGAGAAAAGAAAAGCCGGATATGCTCCGGCTTTTATTAATCCTTTATTTCTTCAATGGGCACCACATCTTCTATTTCGTTCTTTTTCCTACGGAAACGTATCAACCGGAAAAAATCCATCAAAGCATATACAATAGACGATACCCCCAACAAAATAAACGGAATTTCTGCGGTTTCAAATGGATTAAACAGAACCGTAATGCCCGCAGCCAAGACCAACACCGGCACCACATATACACCAAACGGCACCGGCATGAATGAACGGGCTGCAATCAGACTGGCCAGCTGACTGATTCCTCCCAGCACCAACAATACACCGAGCACATACATCAGTACGCCCACAAAAAAAGAAGGCATGATAATGAGCCATATTCCCAAAAGGGCACTCCCCAAGGCCACAATCGGGAATACCGGACGGGGAGACTCTGCCCGTCTCCGATTTAACATGGCCAGATAGGTGAGCAATCCCACTAAACCAGGAATCAGAAACAACACACCAATGGTAATTACCAGGTAATTTACCGCCACATCGGGCCATGTCACCAGCAGGATTCCGAGAATCAATGCACAAAGTGAACCTACCAATGCATAATTCAAAGATTTCATACTTTCATCTGTTTAAAATTCATTACTCAAAGGTAGTGAAAAAGTATCAAATTACAAAAAGTTCTGATAAAAGAATGGTTCATTGATATTTTGGGATGACTATATCTACTTTGGCAATATACAAATCATACCACCACACTCACCCGACAAAAAACAGGCCATCTTCACTTACTTCGTTTCTACAAGCCCTATAAACAGAATCAGATACCCCACTCGTCGTTTTTTGTAAAATCAACAAAAAGATACTTTTTTTTACAATAAACCGTGCTTTTGAAATGATAAATTACTACCTTTGCCTCACCAAAAAAATATTTTTTATCTTTATTATCAAAATTATCTATTTATGAAAAAACTTATATTACTATGTATCGGCTTGGTCATGCTGTCTATCTCATCAGCCTTCGCACAAGACAAAACTGCTAAAGAAATCATGGAAGAAAGAAAAGAAATAGCAAAACTTTCAAAGAAGGCCTTAAACGAAAAAGCAACAAAAGACGCTCGTAAAGAAGCCAAAAGATTAAAGAAACAAGGATGGCAGATTGCTCCAGGGGCACTTCCACTCGAAAAACAATTGGACAAATCATACCTCATGCAATATGAATATGATGAAAACGGATACCAGAAATTCTTGATGGGGGAAGCAATCAGTACAGGGGAAAATTATGATGGAGCTAAAATGCAGGCTTTGGAACTGGCCAAACAGAACTTGGCTGCACAAGTGCAAACAGAGATGACCGCTCTTGTAGAAAATCAGGTAGCCAACTCTCAATTGTCGGCTGAAGATGCCTCTTCTGTTACCAAGAGTATCATGGCAAGCAAGAACCTCATTTCACAAAGCATTGGCCGTACAATCATTGTAATGGAAGTATATCGTACTTTAAGCAATAAAAACAAGGAAGTACTGATCAGAATCGCCTACAATAGTGAAATGGCAAAAGAAGTAGCCAAGAATGCAATCAGAAAATCACTTGAAGAAGAAAGCAGCAGTCTAAGCGATGAACTGGACAAACTTTTAAAGTGAGAAAGATAAGGCAATTCATAAAACTTCTTACATGAATCGGACAACCGCTAAAAGGATTATTTCCTTTATGATACTTTGCATTCTACCGCTTACCTTCTATGCCCAAAAAACAAAGAAGGTATGCGGTGAATATATTTACTATGTACCTACTAACAAGTCACTTGAACAGGCAAAAGCCATTGCTCTAGACCGAGCTAAAATCAAAGCATTGGCAGATGAATTCGGAACCATTGTCAGCCAGACTAACTCCACCGTCATTACCAACGAAAACGGAAAAACGGACAACCGTTTTTTCTCGTTAAGCGGCAGTGAGGTAAAAGGTGAATGGATTGAGAATGAGGGAGAGCCGCAATATGAGATTTCATATGAGCAGAATATGCTGACCGTGAAATGTTCAGTATGTGGTAAAGCACGAGAAATCAAAAATTCATCGGTCAATTTTAAAGCTATGATATTACGGAATGGAACCACTGAACGATTCAACAGCAGTGAATTCCATGACAATGACTTCATGTACCTTCTGTTCCAAGCTCCTGTAGATGGATATGTAGCCGCTTATCTGATTGATGAGACACCTACAGCTTATTGCCTCCTGCCTTATCAGAACGACAGTGATGGACAGCAAGCCGTAAAACATGGACAAGAATACATCTTTTTCTCACCGGAAAAGGCACTTGAGGAAGTAAATCTTGTAGAACAGTACTCCTTAACTTGTGCGGGAACAGCTGAACAAAATCAAATCTACGTGATTTTCTCACCTAATCCGTTTATTAAGGCTACTGACAATATCAACGGAAAGTATATGCCGAGGCAACTGAATTATAAGGAATTTACGGAATGGCTATCCAACTGTAGGAAATTAGACCAGCAAATGAGTATCAAGATATTACATATGGAAATACGTCCCTAATAATCAACATTTCAAATCATGAAACGATTTCTTATCCTATCCATGGGATGTGTGTTTGTTTCCTCTATATGCGCACAAAGCCGTAGCCCTGAAGAAATATTCAAACAATTCAAACAACAGCAGATAGAGAGCTACAAAGATTTTCGCAAAGAAGCAAACCAAAAATACATAGAATTTATGAGGGGAAAATGGGATTGGTTTGGCTCAGAAAATTCTATCAAGGACATAGAAAACGATATCAAACCAATGCCGGCACCTTCCGCTCCAGACAAAGAGGAAGTAAAAGGACTTAAAAAAGTGGTTCTGGAACACGGAAAGGTAATCAACGCATACAGGGAGCGAAAAGAACAGCCACATCCCCTTATGCCCATAACAGAAAACGGACAAGCCACGCAAACTTTCCAGTTTCAGGTTTATGGCACCAAAATGGAAGTCAGACTGCAAATTGGGGAGAAATACAAGTTAAACAGTGCAGCAGAAAATGACGTAGCCGACATGTGGATGTATTTATCCAGTAAAAGCTTCAATAACTTGCTCCATGATTGTCTGCAACTTCGAGAAAAACATAACTTATGTGACTGGGCTTATCTCAATATTCTAAAAGCATTGAGCCAGCAATATTATGGGGAAAATACCAACGAGGCTGTAGTGATGCAAACTTACCTGTTCAACCAGTCGGGATATAAGACCAGAATAGGACGCTCTAAAACCAACAAACTATACATGATGGTTGCCAGTCCTAACACGATCTACGAAAAACCCTATTTCAAGATAAAGGAGGAAGTATTTTATCCATTGGACTATCAGGAGAGTGGACTCTACGTGTTTACTCATGAATATCCAGGAGAAAAGGAACTAAGCTTAAATATTGAAAAAGTACCTATTTTCGATGTGGCTACTTCCGATACCCATACCCTAAAATCGAAAGCTACTGATTCTCTCTGCATAGACTTGAAGTTCAATCCAAACTTGATGGACTTCTATTATTCATATCCACAGTCGCACATCCACAATGATGAAATGACAAAATGGACAATTTATGCCTCCACCCCCTTAAGCGAATCGGTAAAGAAACAACTCTATCCTATACTGAAAAGTAAAATTGAGGGCAAAACGGATGTAGAAGCTGCCAACCTACTGATTGAATTTGTGCAAACAGCCTTTGAATATCAGTTAGATGAAGTAGTTTGGGGAAAAGACCATCCGTTCTTCCCTGAGGAAACATTGTTTTATCCATTCAGCGATTGCGAAGACAGATCCGCCCTCTTCAGTAATCTTATAAGAGACTTACTGGGGCTGAACACGGTGCTGCTCTATTATCCGGGACATTTGGCGATGGCAGTAAAATTCAACGAGCAGGTAGAGGGAAAAACATTCCTGATAGACAACGAGGAATACACTTACTGCGAACCCACATGCAGCAGCTATGTACCCGTTGGGTGGTGCCCACCAAACCTCACCTCCGTAAAACCAGTAATAATCAAATATTAAGAACAAACAAAACACTAAAATAGTATGAACAAATACAATTTATTTTTTAAGAACAAGAAACTTATCGCTTGTTTTCTGACAGCACTTTTAGGCTGTGAAGTAACTTCTGCACAGATAAAATTAGTCAAATCATTCCAGGCACAGCACGAAATTTCTGCTTTCGACAATACCACTTTCTGTGTGGCCTATCTGTCACAAGGAAATCTGATGACGCTGAGAGATACTCCGATCACTATTTACAACAAATTGAACATGCTGGCTTTTAACCCGACCGGAAGTTCGTTGGCAGTAGTAAAACCAGGAAAAGAAATTCGCATCTATTCTTTCCTGAAAAAAGACAAAAAACTCTTCACACTGAAAGAAAAAAGAAAAGAATATAAAGATGCAGAAGTAACCAGCATGTGCTATTCAGCCAATGCACGTTACTTCATTGCTGCCACATCGGCCAACGAGATTATCATTTACGACACCAAAGAATATTTGCCTCAGGCATATATCAAAACCAGTTCTCCGGCCTCTTCACTGGAAATGAGTTCAAACAACTATTTCATTGCCTCACAGCATGAGCATGAAATTGACATCTGGAACTTCCAGACAAAAGAACTCAGAACCAAACTCACCCTCGACGGTCAAATCACCGGAGATGCTTTCTCAAAAGACGCGTCTTTGTTTGCTGTGACAACGGATAAAAAAGGACTGACCATCTACGACACGAAGACCTGGACAGTAAAACAGACCTTCGACAGCATTCCAGGATCACTCAAGAATCCGTACTTCCACCCGGATGGCAAATACGTCGCAGCAGTAAAAGACGACAACAAGGTAGTAGTAATCAACCTGAAGAATAATCAAATAGAACAGGAACTCGATAACGGAGGCAACCAAATAAAAGAATTCAGATTCTTTGTAAACAACCAAAGCAAAGATGCATACGGAATTTCAGGTGAAAACAACTCCATCGTATTCTGGGACGCCAATGGTCTGAATCCATTCTACGGCAAACTGATCAGCAGTGAGGTAGATGCCAGAATGAACGAATGGGTGAAGATGATGCAAGGTGAATCCATGGAAGATTATGCCATCCGTGTAAACGACGAGACTCGAATGAAACAGCAGATCTTGTTCGAAAATGAAGCCGCTACCAAATTGGCCGGCGACCGAATCTCACTTGAAAACCCGTTCATCGGAAATTACGATGCCAACAATGGAATGCTGAACGTAGGATTTAAAACCATGTCCCCCATCGCCATTGAGGTGCCGGTTGAAGACTTAGGTTCTTTCAAAGACAGTAAAGACTTGTCATTCAACAATGCTGTGTACTATTTGAATGATAAAGATGAATTCGAATTGGCATACGTAGAAGTGAAGAACGAAACCACCAACAAGGTTTATATCTACGATAACTTGGGAAGAAAGAAAATGTCAGCCATCCAGGATGACAGTCATTTTGTACCTCTTGAGATTATGCAGCAAGCCAGTCAGGAAGAAGCCAAGCTGCAAGCCATCAAGGAAGATGTGGTAGCAAAGAACAAACAAGACCAGCTGATTACCGATAATACTCAGATCAACGTAAAGACGGAAGTTATTCCCGACGTAAATGCCAATGGAGAAAAGATCTTAAACTACAAAGTAGGATATCAGTACGAAGTAATCAACAAGGACTTCTCTGCAAAAGAGGACTTCCCTTCAGGAGGATACGACATTCAGAATTCAAATGCGGCCATGTCGCTTATGAAAATCATCAAGAATGCGTTTGAAGGTGAATTTGCTTCCTATTTAGGTGAAAACAAACAAGTGAAAGTCATCATCACCGGCTCAGCCGATGCAAGTCCGATTAGAAGCAAGATAGCCTATAAAGGACAATATGGTGAATTTGTAGACGAACCGTATTACAAAGACGGTAACCTCGACAATATCACAGTCACCAAGGAAAGCGGAATTACCCAAAACGAACAGCTGGCTTTACTTCGTGCAGCAGGCGTAATGGATTACGTAAAAAATAACATTACGACCCTCAAGAATACCCACAATGAGTTTGAATACCATGTAGAGGTTGCCAAAGAACGTGGTGGCGAATATCGAAGAATCAACGTCGAATTTATCATTGTAGATGCGTTTCCAGCTACGAAGTAAGTGAGTAAAACAAAATAGTAAACCCTATCATCAGCAGAGGGACAGAAAAACGACTTCCTGTCCTTCTGCTTTTAACGTTATGAGAGATATGAAAAAATTTCTAATTTTCTACCTGTTGGTTTTGGTCTCTTTGGGCCATGCATACGCGCAAGATGCAGGGGCTACCTACAAAAAAGCGAACCAACAATATGTACTTTTCGAAAGTGAAAGGGACAAAGGCACCAATGCCGCCGGCATGTATACCTACTTGCTGGAAGCATACAACGATTTTGTACAAGTGACAAAAGAACAAAACAATGCCAATTATATCCAAGGTACCAAAAACAGATTGCGCTCCATTTATCCATATCTTCTGAATGCGGCGTTGTACTATTACGAACAGAAAGAAAATACCAAAGCGCTCGATTTTGCAGCCGCCTATATTGACACCCGATATATGCCTCTGTTCAGAAGCGAACTGCTGCCGAAAGACGACCGGTACAATTCAATTGTGTATTTTGCCGCCGTAACGGCCTACAATATGAAGAAACTGGACCAGGCAAAAAGGTACTTCCAAATCTACTTGGAATCGGGTGACAGCACACAAGAGAAAGATTGTTTCGTGTACCTGAACATGATTTACATGGCTCAGAAGAACTATGAGGAACAGGAGAATATCTTGGAAAAAGCCATCAGCAAATACCCGGTATCGCTCGATTTCCTCTACAACCTGGTCAATGTGCACATAGCCACCAACAATATGCCCAAACTGCTGAATGCCATTGACAGAATTCTGAAGATAGACCCCAACAACTTACAAGTGCTTCCTATCAAGGCACGCATTTTGGAAAGACAAGGCAATAATCTGGAAGCACTCGACATCTACAAAAGATTGTATGCACTAGCACCTAACAACTTCGAACTGCTGACCGGACTGGCCAGAGCCAACTTCAATGTAGCCACTAAAATCGTCAACGACGGAGCTACCATTGCCAGCGACACAGAATATGCCCTGGTCAGACAAAAGGCTGCCACTTACTTGGAGGAGGCACAGAAATTGTTTATGGAGATTCTGAAACAAAAGCCCGACTCCAAAATGTATATGCAGGGACTGGCAGAAGTATACCAATACATGGACATGACGAGCGAATACGAAGTATTGAACAAAATCATCGCCGATGGGGCTTCCTTTACAACTTTCGCTCCCAGACTGCTGGCCTATAATGAAGCCCTCAAGAAGAGTCAGGAGGTCACGAACAATGCCAGCTCAGAACCTACCCCAGTCGTGCTTGAGCCCGCTCAGTTAGTCATCCGTGTAGACAGCTTCATCGATGGCAATAACAATAAAGTCATTGATGCGGGTGAAAGCTTTGCCGTAAAATTCTCCATTGCCAACAAAGGAAAAGGAGACGCATATAGTGTACGAATCAGATTGTCCGAACAACAGGGATATGACCAATATTTTGAGGGACCGAGAGAACTGGATGGAGGAAACATTCCAGCCGGAACCACCAAAGAATATACATTCAGATACCTGGTGAAGAAGGAAGTGCCTACTGCATTGGCCAAAATCAACATTTATGCCTTCGAGGCCAACGGATTCGACGCAGACCCGTCAGAACTGATTGTAAATACCCAGGAATATGCAATGCCAAGATTGAAGATTGCAGACCATCAGTTCTTCGCTTCCAACGGTTCATCCATCACGTTGGGTTCAAATGGTAAACTGACCGTTGCCCTCCAGAATTTTGGTACCAAAACGGCCCGTAATGTAAAAGTAAACTTCACACTGCCGAAAAATGTCTACACGACCGACTCTCCTGAAATGCAAATCGACAGTATTGCCCCGGGAGAAGTGGCCACTCTTGATTACGGCTTCCTAGTCAACAAACGATTCAGTGAAGATTCCGTAGCTGTCATGCTGACCGCTGCGGACGACACGCGGTCTTCCATCATCAACGAAGCCTATAAGGTTAAACTGGGTGAATACCTGACAGCCTCTACTTCTATCAAAATCAACGGAAAGCTGGCTAACCGAAAGGTGAACATGCAAGATTTCCAACTGTCATTCAAGAGTGAACTGCTGGAAGGTATTCCTGAAGGAGCTGTCAACAGACACCGGTATGCCCTCATCATTGGTAATGAGGATTACAGCATGACAGGTGCCAATGCCGAAATCAATGTGCCCTATGCCGTTAATGATGCCATGGTATTCAGAGAATACTGCATACGGACCTTCGGTATCCCGGCAAGCCAGATTAAAATGATTCCAAACGCTACGGCCGGTATGATGCACGAACAGCTGGACTGGCTGCTCAATATGGCCAGCACCGACCCGGATGCCGAACTGTTCTTCTACTACTCCGGACACGGAAACAATGATGAAGCCACCAAACAGGCTTACCTGTTACCGGTTGATATCACCGGAAAGAACATCCACCTGGGTATATCACTTGCCGATTTGTACCAGAAACTCGCCACCTATCCGGTAAAAGGAGCCTATGTATTCTTGGATGCCTGCTTCAGTGGTGGTTATAAGAGTGCGGCCCCGCTTATCGCCCAGAAAGGTGTACGTGTAGTTCCTAAATTGGGTATGCCACAAGGAAATACCATCAGTTTTTCATCCAGTAGCGGTGACCAGACTTCAAGTGTATATCATGACAAGAAGCAAGGTTATTACACTTATTACTTGCTGAAGACCATCAAAGACTCCCACGGAGACATCACGATGCAGGAGCTGTTTGACAAGACAAACGCTGAAGTGAAGAAAGCTACCGCCTTGCTCGGAAAGATGCAGGAACCGCAATATATTGTCTCTCCGACCTGGAAAACTTGGGGTTCTATCCAGCTCAAGACTCCAGAAACACAAATCCATGTGGAAAAATCGGATAGCTTAACCAACCACACAGCATTATAACATTCGTTTGACTTCAAGTCAACCTATCCGCAAGCAACCCGTCATTGATTCAATTGATCTCAATGGCGGGTTGCTGTTTTTTAGAGAAAGATACAAAGAGAACCGACTGCTCAATTATCTATGGTGTATTCTTCAATGTCACGAATAGCCTCTTTCGCCTTACGACGGACATGAACACAATGCAGAATTCCTCCCACAGCTCCCAATACGAAACCGACACTACCTCCGTAGCATATCATTTCACCTCCCGCTTTCGGATAGCTTTCAAACATAAACCATACAATCCAACACAAAGCAAACGGAATACCGAAATAAAGCCATCTTAAATTCAGCCGGTTCATCCGTATCAACGCTTTGCTGATATCCAACAAATTGCCCGTTGAAATGCAATCAATACTGACACCCTTATGGCTATATCGCTGATAAATTCCGGCTATAACCAGAAACACAGAAGTAAAGGCACAGAAAATCCAGGAATATCCCAACAGCAAGAAAAATGTATTGCAATACACTAAAGCAAAAACTATCAGAAAATAGATAAACCTTTTCTTCCGGTTAATATAGGCAATCTTGTCTTGCGTAGAGTGTTTGAGCAACTTTTCACTAACGATGATTTCTTTAGCCAGCTTGTCCTTCAGCAACTGAATCTGTTGCTTCATCTCGTCTAATTCAAATTTATCTGCATAATTTTCCATGATAGCACATTTTTAATGGTTAGACATTTTTTTCAACTCCTCCTTGATACGATACAAACGTACAGATACATTTTTGGTCGAAATCCCGACAATAGCACCAATTTCTTCATAGCTCATATTTTCCAGCCACAACAAGACGATGGCCCGATCAAAAGGGTTCAACCGATGAATGCGGTCATAGAGCAGACGAATCTGCTTGGAATTTTCATCTTTATCTTCAAAAAGATTGATATCCATGGTCAAAGGCACCACAGCCCGCCGTTTCTTTTTCCGTTCACATGAAATGCAAGTATTGAAACTCACCTTCCATATCCACGTGTTGACGTTACTAAGATTCTTGAAGGAATCATATCCCTTCCAAAGATTAATAAGCACCTCCTGAAAAAGATCGCTTACTTCATCGGCATCTTTTGAGAACATAAAACACACCGTATAAATGGTACTCTTATGTTCTTTGACCATTTGCGCAAATGCAGTATCCAATGTTTTCATATCGTATGAATTTGTTTTTTACCATTAGACGCTCAGCCTATCAAAAAAACTACACAAAAGTAGAAACTTTTTTAAAGAAGGAATCAATCGAGTTATCCTATATCTTATCTTCGTTTTTTCTACGACTTCTCTCAATTTTATCAAAAATACACTCCGAATTTACCTCGTCACGAACGTGTCGAGGCCTCAGCACGAACGTGACGACATCTCGACACGAACGTGACGAGCTCTCCACACGTTCGTGTCAAAGTATTTTTATTAAGAGGCTTTGCAAGAATGCTGGAACGCTTTGCTAAAAAGAGCGAAACAAAAGGGAATCACCTTCACCCGCCCCAAACAAAAAAGAGGGACACACTCTAAAAATGCATCCCTCTTTTTTTGTGCTATAATGATTATTTAAATCAGGAATCCCAGCAGGATACCGGCAGCTACTGCCGAACCGATGACACCGGCCACGTTCGGACCCATGGCGTGCATCAGCAGGTAGTTACTCGGATCGTATTCCAACCCTACCACCTGCGAGATACGGGCAGAGTCGGGTACCGCAGATACACCGGCATTACCGATAAGCGGATTGATTTTATCGTTTTTGGGAAGAATAAGGTTGAATATCTTCACGAAAATCACACCTGAAGCGGTAGCAATTACGAATGACAAGGCACCCAGACCGAAAATCTTCAGAGAGTCCACGGTCAGGAACTCGGAAGCCTGCGTGGAAGCTCCTACGGTAAGTCCCAACAGGATAGTGATGGTATCAATCAGCGGACCACGGGCTGTTTCAGCCAGACGGCGGGTCACGCCACTTTCCTTCAACAGATTACCGAAGAACAGCATACCCAGCAAAGGCAGACCGGACGGCACCAAGAAACAGGTTAGCAACAAGCCTACAATCGGGAACATCACCTTTTCTGTATGGGATACGGCACGAGGTGCTTTCATACGAATCAGCCGTTCCTTCTTAGTGGTGAGCAGACGCATGATAGGCGGCTGTATCACCGGTACAAGGGCCATATAGGAATAGGCCGACACGGCAATGGCTCCCATCAGGTTAGGTGCCAGCTTGGATGAAAGGAAGATAGCTGTCGGACCGTCGGCACCACCAATAATGCCGATAGCTCCTGCCTGCATCGGGTCGAACCCCCAAGCAAGGGCAATCATGTAAGCACCAAAAATACCGAACTGTGCAGCCGCTCCAATCAACATCAGCTTCGGGTTGGATATCAAGGCCGAAAAATCGGTCATGGCCCCGATACCCAAGAAAATGAGGGGCGGATACCAGCCAGAAGTCACTCCCTGATACAAAATATTCAAAACGGAACCCTCTTCATAAAGCCCGACTTTCAGGCCAGCCTCCATGTTGAAGGGAATGTTACCAATCAAGATACCAAAGCCGATGGGAATCAGCAACATCGGCTCAAACTCTTTTGCCACAGCCAGATAAATGAAAAAGATACCGACCAAAATCATCACCACATGCTGAATGGTGGCGTTATGAAAGCCGGTATAGGTCCAGAAATCGGCCAGGTTATTCTGTAAAAAACTAGCAAATTCTCCCATAATTATTCAATGATTATCAGGTCTGTACCTTCGAGTATTGATTCTCCTTTGCTCACCTTGATGGCAGTTACCTTACCGTCACGGTCGGCTTTGATGTCGTTTTCCATCTTCATGGCCTCAAGTACAAGCAGCGTCTGCCCACGTTTCACGGCATCTCCTTCTTTCACCTTGATTTCCAGAATGACCCCCGGAAGCGGAGACTTAATGCCCGACTTACTTCCTGCTACTACCGGACGGCTTACAGCTGGAGGAGGAGCTGCCGGAGTGGTAGCTGTCGTGCGAACTACCGGTTTGATTTTCGGACCAGCCTTTTTCTCCAGTTCTACGGTATAGGCCGTTCCATTCACTTCTACATGTACATTGTTGTCTTCTATGTCTCCCACGGTCACCTTATAAAGATTTCCGTTGATTTTATATCTGTATTCTTTCATGGTTATCTTTTTCTTTAGAGGTTATTTCTTATGAGGAGTCTCACGCAAGGTATAAATCTTGGAACTCCATGGTGAATAGCTTCGTTTCACCCGACTGATGGTCAAAATCGTTTCTTCTACATCGTGGTCGGCACCTTGAGCTTCATGCAAAGCCATAGAAATGGCGGCAATCACTTCACCCGAAGCTTCGCCCAACTGACGTTCCTTAGCCTCCTGCTTGTCGGTCACATTCTGGGCTTTCATGGCATTACGCTTACGCAACTTAACAGCCAGTTTCCCGACAAACTTGAAGCACAGATAAAGCAATATAAGTCCAAAGAATACCACGCTCATGGCCGAAATGGCCATACCGATACCTACCGGGTCATGCCGATCGAATTTTTCCATCTTCGGATTGCTCTCAATGGTCTGGTTGTTGGTACTCGGAGTTACATACTTGTCTTCACTTCCACCTTTTACCTCCCATTCCTTAGAGCCATCCCCCACACGTGCATACGACTGATCTGCCTGAAGCACACCTGCCGGAACGACCACTTGGTCCAACAACTTCTTACCCGAATCATACAAACCAATCCAGTTGTCCTGTGTCTTGCTCAAGACAAAATTTGTATGGAATGTGCCTCTTCTTGGTGCACCGTCAGCCCAAAACAAGGCATGCTGGCGAGGCTTCAACAAGGTCAACACATCCCCTTTCGGAATAAAATAAGAAAGAGTATCACCAGGCTGACTACTTACCCGCAGATAACATCCAGCCAGGTCGGCACTACTGTATGCTCTATTGAATATTTCCACCCATCCGCTGTGTACGCCATAATCGTCCTGAAAATTGGCTTCATTATCCACCAGCACCTCATTGATGAGCAACTTGGAAGTAGCGTTCTGTTCTTTGCAAGACGAGAAACCAACCAACAGCAACAGGGCCAGAAATATTCCGCTTTTATGTATTTTCATCATTATCGTCGTTTTTTAGTTACTATTACAAAGGAATATTACCGTGTTTCTTGGCCGGATTGGTCAGTTTCTTGGTCTGCAGCTGCTGCAAGGCACGAATAATGCGGAACCGCGTATTACGCGGTTCAATGACATCATCAATATAGCCATACTTAGCTGCATTATACGGATTGGCAAACAACTTTGTGTATTCGGCTTCTTTTTCTGCCATAAAAGCTTTCGGGTCAGGAGCTTCCTTGGCTTCCTTGGCATACAACACTTCTACGGCACCAGCTCCACCCATTACAGCGATTTCAGCAGTAGGCCATGCATAGTTCATATCCCCACGCAACTGCTTGCAGCTCATCACAATGTGAGAACCACCATACGACTTGCGGAGAGTCACGGTCACTTTAGGCACTGTAGCTTCACCGTAGGCATACAGCAACTTCGCACCATGCAAAATAACTGCATTGTATTCCTGCCCTGTTCCCGGCAAGAATCCCGGTACATCTACAAGCGACACGATAGGTATGTTGAAGGCATCGCAGAAACGTACGAAACGCGCAGCTTTACGGGATGCATTGCAATCGAGTACCCCGGCCAGGAACTTCGGCTGGTTGGCTACAATACCGACCGACTGTCCGTTGAAACGGGCAAAACCAATGATGATGTTCTTGGCAAAGTCACGCTGCACTTCCAAGAATTCACCGTTATCGACAATGGCACCGATCACTTCGTACATATCGTATGCTTTGTTCGGACTATCCGGAATAATTTCGTTAAGCGAATCTTCCAGACGGTCAATCGGATCCATACAGTCCACATAAGGCGGTTCCTCCAAGTTGTTCTGCGGAATATAACTCAACAATTTACGAATCAAAGCCAAGCCCTCTTCCTCGGTAGCTGCCGTAAAATGCGTCACACCAGAGCGAGTGGAATGCACGCTAGCACCTCCCAAATCTTCTTGTGACACATCCTCTCCTGTCACCGTCTTCACTACCTTCGGCCCCGTAAGGAACATGTAAGAAGTACCTTCCATCATCAAGGTGAAATCTGTCAATGCCGGAGAATAGACCGCTCCTCCTGCGCAAGGACCGAAGATACCGGAAATCTGCGGAATTACTCCCGAAGCCAGGATATTGCGCTGGAAAATCTCGGCATAACCGGCCAAGGCATTGATACCTTCCTGAATACGTGCACCACCAGAGTCATTCAAACCAATGCAAGGGGCTCCCATCTTCATGGCCATATCCATGACCTTACAAATTTTCAATGACATCGTCTCAGACAAAGAACCGGCAGAAACGGTAAAATCCTGGGCAAAAACATAAACCAGACGGCCTTCGATAGTCCCATAACCGGTTACGACGCCGTCTCCCAAATAATGTTTCTTGTCCATTCCGAAATTTGTACAGCGATGCTGCACGAACATATCCATTTCTTCAAAGCTTCCTTCATCAAGAAGCATGGCTATACGTTCACGTGCAGTGTACTTTCCTTTATCATGTTGCTTGTCGATGGCTTTCGTGCCGCCACCCAGACGAGCCTGCGCACGAAGCTCTATCAGTTCTTTTACTTTTTCAAGTTGGTTACTCATGGTATTAGTCTTTATATGGATAAAATAAAAAAGAGGTTTCTTCCGGGTTATTTTTCACAAAGTTCTGTCAATACTCCCATGGTTGATTTCGGATGCAGAAAAGCAATGTGCAATCCTTCTGCTCCTTTACGGGGAACCTTGTCAATCAAACGCAGTCCGGCCCCTTCTGCCTGTGCCAAAGCATTTGCCACTCCGTCTTCTACCGCAAAAGCCACATGATGCACGCCCATCCCGCGGTTTTCAATAAATTTGGCGATGGTACTTTCGGGACCCGTCGGTTCCAATAATTCAATTTTTGTGTCACCACATTTCAAGAAAGCAGTCTTTACCTTCTGGTCTTCTACGGTTTCTATGTTATAGCATTTCAATCCGAGGACGTTTTCATAATAAGGAAGGGCTTCTTCAATACTTTTGACTGCGATGCCCAAATGTTCAATGTGAGAAATTTTCATAATAGAATTGTTTTTTATGGGTATTAATTTAAAGCTGTGTATCAGATACACACAGACAAAGAAAAGAAAATTGCGGTGAAAAAAGAAACTTTTTGACGATTTTTTCAAAGAATACCCTTTGTTTAAAGAGGGCTTAATCCATTTATGGCTTCCGTCTCAACAGCTATACATAGATTTTAGTAAGTAATCGGTTGAGCCACCCCCAACGCACATGAAACCAACGGCGGCTGCTCATCTGCTTTCCTCCAAAACGCAGAATAAAATCGCGATAACCGTATTTCTTAAAAGGCAGACCGGCATCGATAAACTCAAAGTGATCGCATCCCTGGGAACGGGCATATCGAATAGCTCCCCATACGGCCAGTACCCCCGGATACTGCAAAGGATAACTTTTCCGCATCCCTCCGGAAAACAAAAGATATGCATCACTCCCCGAGAACAGACATACGGATCCTCCAATAATCTTATCCTTATAGCGTACGATAAAAATCTTTCCACAATGAGAAGATTGCTCCAACAAAGTACTGAAAAATCCTATATCCGGCAAATAACGGTGAATCTTGGGCGAATAATAACGCTTTAACATACTGAAAAAGGCATTCAGCTCTTCCTTCGTACGAGCCACCTCAATGACAGCCCCATTTTTCAGTCCATGGCTGATCTGCTTTTTACGGGAAGCACTCATCCATTTGTCCAAGGAGTCATGGTGAAGAGAATTGCGAACCCGTAACCAGCGGACAGGAAAATAACCGTTCCGACGAAAATAACGATAACCAAACAAAGGCTCTTCCAGGTTACGAAACTCCAGTACAAAAGCCAGTTCGGCAAACTGAAGGGTAAAATACGACAGTAATTCACGGAAAATCTCTTCCCGTCGGTAAGAGGAAGGGAAATATTCGCCCACTCCATACACGTAACCCTTTTCAACAAAACGGCATACTCGTGTACTCCGACGCAGAATACACAACAACTTGCCAATGGGAATATCTCCTTCGTAGGCCACCAATAAGCGTGGGCAATATCCACGCGTCTGTTCCAATACATGAAACAGCTCGGTAGAATGAAAGATGTTGGACCCCGGCAACTCGGGTACATCCTTAGCGTGGTAATATGTAGCTAAACGGATGCTCATGTCACGCAAATTTACATTTTTTTATTGAGGATTTAACAGGGAAGCCTTATATTTGTCCACACAAACTTATTTTTTATGGAAAACTTCAGTGATTTAATCAAAAACAGGCGAAGCATGCGCAAGTTCACGGGTGAGGAACTAAGTCAAGACGAGGTTCTCATCTTGTTGAAAGCCGCTCTGATGTCTCCTACCTCCAAACGTTCCAACTGCTGGCAGTTTATTGTTGTCGATGACAAAGATACGCTGGAAAAACTGTCTTTCTGCAAGGAATCGGGAGCTGCTTTCGTGAAGGATGCCGCCTTGGCCATCGTAGTCACTGCCGATCCGCTCGCCAGCGATGTATGGATTGAAGATGCTTCCATTGCATCCATCATGATCCTGCTGCAAGCGGAAGACCTTGGCCTAGGAAGCTGTTGGGTACAGGTAAGGGAACGCTTCACGGCCAACGGCTTGTCTGCCAACGAATATATTCACGAACTGCTGGACATTCCCTTACAGCTACAAGTGCTTTCCCTCATCGCCGTGGGACACAAAGGCATGGAGCGCAAGCCTTTCGATGAATCGCATCTGCAATGGGAAAAGGTACACATCAATAAATACGGAGGAAAATAATGGCAACAGCAACTGGCAAACACAAGGATACCTATCGGGCTACTGCTGTTTTTCTCGTTCTGATGGGACTGCTCTACCTGATTGACAGATGGGTGGGATTCGGACACCTCGGACTGCCGTGGGTGATGCAGAAAGACACTATGCTGCTCTATGCAGCCGTAATTTTCCTATGGTTCAAGAGTGACAAATCGGTAGGCCTCATCCTGCTGGGCATCTGGCTGATACAAAATATCGGATTGGTAATCTCTTTGCTGGGACAGATGTCGACCTTCCTGTTGCCTGCCGTACTACTGGTCATTGGAGTTTTATTGTATTTCTTATCTTCACGCGGATGATGAACACCTTACCTAAATCAATTGTATGTATCGGAGCTGGCAACGTAGCCACCCATCTCTCAAAAGCTTTGCAACAACAGGGTTTCCAGCTGCTGCAAGTGTACAGCCGGACGGAAGAATCGGCCCGTACATTAGCCCAAGCATTGGGGTGTGAATGGACCACTCAACTGGCACAAATCTGCGAACAGGCAGATGTGTACATTGTTTCTGTCAAGGATGCTGCACTCGAAACAGTCATCGACCAGCTGGCTCACTGCAATCCCGAAGCCCTCTATCTGCATACGGCCGGAAGCATGCCCATGGAGGTGTGGAAAGGAAAACGGGAAAACTACGGTGTAGCATATCCCATGCAGACTTTCAGCAAACAACGGGATATCTGCTTTAAAGACGTGCCGTTCTTCATTGAAGCGAACACGACCGAAAATTTAAACCTGCTCAGGGAGCTCACTGAAAACCTCAGCCCCAAAGTATACGAAGCCAGTTCCGCACAACGGAAATACCTGCACATTGCAGCTGTATTTGCCTGCAACTTCAGCAACCACATGTATGCCATCTGCGAACACCTGCTCACTGCACATCAGCTGCCGTTTGAGTCCATGCTGCCGCTGATTGATGAAACGGCACGGAAAGTGCACGAACTGTCGCCCCTTGAAGCCCAGACAGGCCCTGCCCGAAGGTATGACGAGAATGTCATCCAACGCCACGTGGATATGCTGCAGGAGGAAGAACCGCAACTGGCTGAGATTTATCGGTTGTTGAGTCAGCATATCCACCAATACGAAACCGAAAAACAGAAATAATATCTCTATAATATGATAAACTACGATTTGACGAAAATAAAAGCTCTGTTCTTCGACGTGGACGGAGTGTTGAGTGCGGAAACCATTTTCCTGCACCCTGACGGAGAACCGATGCGTTCTGTCGACATCAAAGACGGATATGCCCTCCAGCTGGCCGTGAAATGCGGACTGCATGTAGCCATCATCACCGGAGGAAAGACCGAAGCCGTACGCAAGCGCTATGAGGGACTGGGCATCAAGGATGTGTGCTTAGGAGCAGCCATTAAAACCAAGGAATACCAGGAACTGCTGACAAAATACGACCTGAAACCAGAAGAAGTGCTTTATATGGGAGACGACATCCCCGACTATGAAGTAATGCAGCTGGTAGGACTACCCTGCTGCCCGGCGGATGCGGCTCCGGAAATCAAAGCCATCAGCAAGTATATTTCACACTGCAAAGGCGGATATGGTTGTGGCCGTGACGTGATTGAACAAGTACTGAAAGCACAAGGAAAATGGATGGCTGGACAGGCTGCTTTCGGCTGGTAACTAAACTATCGAAATACTTAAAGAAACATGAAACCACTGGAAAATCTTCAAAATTATAAGATTGTACTGGCTTCCAATTCTCCGCGTCGTCGGGAATTGTTGAGCGGGCTGAACCTGGGCTACACGGTAAGAGTGTTGCCGGGAATCGACGAAAGTTATCCGGACGACTTGGAAGGAGCAGACATTCCTATGTACATCTCACGCAAAAAAGCAGATGCCTACCGCAATTTCATGGGAGAAGATGAACTGATTATCACGGCAGATACGATTGTATGCATCCACGGAAAAGTGTTGGGCAAACCCAAGTCACTGGAAGAAGCCAAAGCCATGCTGCGGGAACTTTCCGGCAACACCCATCAGGTGATTACCGGAGTCTGCCTGACCACCAAAGAGGTGCAGCGCACGTTCTCGGCCATGACACAGGTAACCTTCGATGTGCTGACCGAAGAAGAAATAGAATTTTATGTCAAGACCTACCAGCCACTGGACAAAGCCGGTGCCTACGGCGTGCAGGAATGGATTGGCTTTGTGGGAGTATCAAAACTGGAAGGATCTTACTTCAACGTCATGGGGCTCCCGGTACAACGCCTGTACCAGGAACTCAAAAAGCTTTAACGGAAAAATCTGGAAAGGGCTGAATAAGTGGTTCGGCCCTTTATTTTTGCCTCCCAAATCAGGCTAAAAGCATATCGTTCGGGAATCGTTTTCAATACGGTATGCTCCAAATTCTGCCGACGATCGGCTGCAAACTGCGGACGGAGCCGATAAAATGCCTGTCGTGCCTCACATACAGCTTTCACATTAGCCCAGTCGCCTTTCAGCAACCAGACAAGGGCGGCACAATAATCCAGAAAAGTACGCACGCGCATCACCGGAGCCAGCTCTTCTTCCGGCAGATTCTTATAGAGCATTAGCAAATTGTTACGGAAATTCAAAAAGGTTTTCCGGGGATTTTCTTTCTTCAAGGTAGCCCCTCCCACATGATACACCTTGCTCGACGGGATGCAGACCAGCTGATATCCCCGGCTACGCAAACGCCAACATAAATCAATTTCTTCCATGTGGGCAAAAAAGCGGGTATCCAGTCCTCCGACTTTCCGATAGACTTCCAGGCGAATCAGCAGCGCAGCTCCTGTGGCCCAGAAAACCGGTACAATCTCCTCATATTGCCCTTTATCCTCTTCCACCGTCTCCAGCACTCGCCCACGACAGAACGGATAACCGTAATGATCCATGAAACCGCCACTGGCACCGGCATATTCAAACAAGTTCCGATGACGGTAAGACAAAATCTTGGGCTGGCAGGCAGCCACCTCGGGATGAGTATCCATATATGCCACCATGTCTTGCAGCCATCCTTCCGTCACTTCCACGTCACTGTTGAGCAGCACCACGTATTCGGCCTCCACTTGCGCCAAAGCCCGGTTATAGCCTTCTGCAAACCCGTAGTTCCGGTCCAGCCGTATCAGCCGGACAGAAGGAAATTCCTTTTCTACCACCGCACACGACTGATCGGTAGAAGCATTGTCGGCTACATACACCACGGTTCCTTCTTCGTTGGAACCGGAAATCACCGACGGCAGGAACTGACGAAGCATGGCCTCGCCGTTCCAATTCAAAATGACGACTGCAGTCTTTATCATAAGATTGTTCCTTTAAGCGACGTTTCGTCTTCGTTGAAACCTCCCAAACACACTTTGACCAAATGATTGTCCAATTTGTCGTCGTGGGTCAATTCCACCCGGATATAGTTTTTGGTAAAACCGTGCATGGGGGCACCAGCCTTGGATTTCTCCATCAACACCTCTGCTTCTTGTCCGATATGACGGGCATAGAATACCTTGGTCTTCTCGTCCGAAAGTTCCAGCAGACGCTGGCTTCTGGCATGTTTCTCTGTGGCCGGCACTACATAATCAATCTTCAACGCCTGCGTACCCGGACGTTCGGAATAGCTGAATACGTGCAGCTGCGTTACATCCAGTCCTTTGATAAACTCGTATGCTCGTTCAAAATACTCAGGCGTTTCTCCTCTTGTTCCTACAATCACATCCACGCCAATAAACGCATCGGGCATCAAAGACTTGATTTTGGCTACTTTTGATGCAAACAAAGCCGTATCATAACGACGGCGCATCAATTTCAGCACTTCATCGCAACCTGACTGTAAAGGAATATGAAAATGTGGCATGAAACGACGGGAACGAGCTACATACTCAATGATTTCATCGGTCAGCAGATTAGGCTCAATGGAAGAGATGCGGTAACGCTCAATACCTTCCACTTCATCCAGTGCCTTGACCAGATCAAAAAAAGTTTCTCCGGTCGTTTTCCCGAAATCACCGATATTCACTCCGGTCAACACAATTTCTTTTCCACCTTCTGCAGCCGCCTGACGAGCCTGTTCCACCAGATCTTCTATCTTTCCATTCCGACTTCGCCCACGGGCAAAAGGAATCGTACAATAAGAACAGAAATAATCGCAACCATCCTGTACTTTCAAGAAATAACGGGTACGGTCACCTCTTGAACAAGAAGGCGAAAACGTACGGATATCTTTCGTAGCCGTCACTACTGCCTCACCGTGAGCATGTTTCTCCAGATTACCCAAATATTTCATAAGCTCACCTTTCTGCTCAGCCCCCAACACCAGGTCTACTCCCTCTATATCGGCTACTTGCCCCGGCTTCAGCTGCGCATAACATCCCGTTACTACAATAAAAGCCCCAGGATGCTGGCGGGAAAGACGATGAATGGCCTGACGGCATTTTTTATCCGCCATTTCCGTCACCGAACAGGTATTAATCACACAAATATCCGCTTTCTCCCCTTTACGGGCAGTACGGACTCCTGCTTCTTTCAGGGTTTTCCCGATAGAAGAGGTCTCTGCAAAGTTCAACTTGCAGCCCAGCGTATAATAAACAGCTACTTTATCTTGAAAAATAGTTGTATCAATCATATCTTTTTATCATTTTAGAAGTCTGCAAAGTTACACATAATTCACGACTCTTGAAACGAGTTAGTGGTAATTGCCTCCCCTTATCAAGAGATTTTGGAGTCTTTTCAGTCCTTCTTGGAAAATTTATCAAATTTGGAAATAAAAAATTATGTTTTGAAACACATTACAAATCAAGCAGATAAGTTTTAAAACATATTTTTTTGAAAAAAAATCGCTCAAAAGTGAACAACGTATTAGAAAAGTCTATATCTTTGCAGCGTTTTAAGAAAACAACATAAGTATTACAGATTTAAAAAGCAAAGAAAATGAAAAAATTAGTATTTTTGTTCGTAGCATTTGCTGCAGTTTCTTTCGCTTCTTGCGGAAACAAAGCAGCTAACAGTGAAGCAGCATCTGATTCAGATTCAGTAGCAGTAGTTGAAGAAGCAGCTCCGGTTGTTGATTCAGCAGCAGTTGTTTGCGATTCAGTAGCAAGTGACTCAGCTGTAGTAGCTGAATAATCTCGAACACTAGAGAGAATTGAAAGTCTGTAAGCTCAGCCTACAGACTTTTTTTATGTCCTTTTGCTACCTTCAAACAATTAATCCAATACCCCCCACCAACAGCACTTTTCCAATTTACATAAATGTGCTTCTGATATCAAGAACCATTACCCAGTCATCACCACTTTAGTTACGACTTTTATTTCTTAACCTATAATAACGGCAACCCGTATTTCACCCCACACAGTCGGTCAAAACCTCAAACAGACTTCCGACCCCTCCTCCTACATCCCACCCGATTTGACTTTTCACATCCACCCGTTTTCCTGCTCATCTTCTTCCACCTTCTACACATTTTTACCTACAAAACACACACAACCCTAGCCCCCGAACAAACAAAAACCCCGAACAGACATTCGTCCATTCGGGGGATTTATCAAGTATTTACAGATACAAATTAAGCTTCTTCTGCAACTACTTCGAAAGGAATTTCTACAGAAACTTCCTTGTGAAGTTTAACAACAGCTTTGTAGTGTCCAACTTCTTTTACATTGTCTTTTACAAAGATAATCTTACGATCGATGTTGTGACCCAACTTAGCCAATTCATCAGCAATCTGAATGCTGCCTACTGAACCGTAGATTGAACCAGTTGCACTAACCTTAGTAGCAATAGTCAAAGAAACACCCTTCAATGTTTCTGCTACAGCTTCAGCATCTTTCTTAATCTTCTCCAATTTATGAGCACGCTGCTTCAATTCTTCAGCCAACATTTTCTTTGCAGCCGGAGAAGCAATCACTGCTTTACCAGTCGGAATAAGATAGTTACGACCATAACCAGACTTAACGGTTACAATATCATTCTTGTAGCCCAAGTTAACTACGTCTTCTTTCAAAATCAGTTCCATATTCTTATTCCTCCTTTATTATTTCATCATATCAGTTACGAAAGGCAGTAAAGCCAAGTGACGAGCTCTCTTAACAGCCTGCGCAATACGACGCTGGAACTTCAATGAAGTACCTGTAATACGGCGCGGAAGGATTTTTCCCTGTTCGTTCAAGAATTTCTTCAGGAATTCAGGATCTTTGTAGTCGATGTACTTAATACCGCTCTTCTTGAAACGACAGTATTTTTTCTTCTTAACGTCTACTGAAGGCGGAGTTAAATATCTGATTTCTGATT
>URYL01000012.1 GCA_900552075.1 uncultured Bacteroides sp.
CTAAACCGGCTACTTACGCTGAAATCTGTGCTGCAATGAAGGAAGCTTCTGAAGGTGAATTGAAGGGTATTCTGGGTTACACTGAAGATGCAGTTGTTTCTTCTGACTTCTTGGGTGACACTCACACTTCTATCTTCGATGCTAAAGCTGGTATCGCTTTGACTGATACTTTCGTTAAGGTTGTTTCTTGGTATGACAACGAAATCGGTTACTCTAACAAAGTATTGGATTTGATCGCTCACATGGCTTCTGTAAACTGCTAATTAGTTTAAAACCATATAGCGAAAGCCGTCAGGATTTTCCTGGCGGCTTTTTTTTGCTCATTATCATGCTTGATGTGCAGAAAAAGGTTATCTTTGTTGCCGAACTTCTCAATTTGGGTCTTATGAATTATGATTTGATTACGATACTTGGTCCTACGGCTTCCGGAAAAACGTCCTTAGCTGCTGCATTGGCAGCTCATTTGAGAACGGAGATTATTAGTGGTGACAGCCGCCAGGTGTATCGTAAGATGGATTTGGGAACAGGCAAGGATTTGTCGGATTATGTGGTAGATGGATATCGGGTTCCATATCATTTGATTGATATTGTGGAGCCGGGCTATAAGTATAATGTCTTTGAATACCAGCGGGATTTTTTAGTGGCGTATGAAGATATGAAGTCCAGAGGGCTTGTACCGATTTTATGCGGAGGAACAGGTATGTATCTGGAATCTGTCTTGAAAGGATATCGTCTTCTTCCCGTACCGGAAAATAAGGAGTTGCGTGAGCGTTTGTCTTCCAAGTCTTTGCCGGAATTGACCGAAATCTTAGGACATTACAAAAAATTGCATAATTCTACCGATGTGGATACTGTGAAGCGGGCTATCCGTGCCATTGAAATAGAAGAATATTATTTAAAGCAGGATGTCGATGCCCGTTCTTTCCCGGAAATAAAAAGTCTGATTGTCGGAGTGGATATCGACCGGGAATTGCGAAGGGAAAAAATTACGCACCGATTAAAGAAACGTCTGGAGGAAGGGATGGTGGATGAGGTGAAATCCTTGTTGGCTGAGGGCATCCATCCGGATGATTTGATTTATTATGGATTGGAGTATAAGTATCTGACCTTATATGTGACTGGAAAGCTTTCGTATGAGGAGATGTTCACTCTGCTCGAAATAGCCATACATCAGTTTGCGAAGCGGCAGATGACATGGTTCAGAGGTATGGAAAGAAGAGGATTCCACATTCATTGGATTAATGCGGAGTCTTCGACCGAGGAGAACGTAAAACGAATTATGGACTTGATAAATTAAACGGATATGGCAGTAGAACCAGACAGATGGGGGGTGATATACAACCCGAAGGCCGGAAGTCGCAAGGCCCAGAAGCGCTGGCAGAATATTCGTGCTTACATGAATGAGTGTAAGGTGAAGTATGACTATGTGCAGTCGGAAGGATTTGGGTCTGTGGAGCGTCTGGCAAAAACGATGGCAAATAACGGATATCTTACCATTGTGGTGGTGGGAGGAGACGGTGCCATGAATGATGCGTTGAATGGCATTATGAATTCCGAGGTGGAAGACAAACAGAAAATAGCATTGGGAATTATTCCGAATGGAATCGGGAATGACTTTGCCAAATACTGGGGATTAAGTTCGGACGATTATAAAATGGCGGTAGATGTCTTGATTAACCGTCGCTTGCGGAAAATCGACATTGGAGTATTCTGCTACTTTGATGGAGAACAACATCAGACCCGTTATTTTTTGAATGCGGTTTATATGGGACTCGGGGCTCGGATTGTGCGGATTACCAATGAAACCCGGAGGTTTTGGGGAATTCCATTGATTTCTTATCTGGCTTCTTTGTTCTTGGTGGCCTTTGAACGGAAATTATATCGGATGCATCTGAAGGTGAACGATGAGCATATCCGGGGGCGTATAATGGCGGTAGCGGTAGGAAGTGCCTACGGCTATGGACTTACCCCTAGTGCAGTCCCTTATAACGGGTGGCTTGATGTGTCAATAGTATACCGGCCGGAACTTCGTCAGTTGATTTCCGGTTTGTGGATGTTGCAACAGGGCAGGTTGCTGAATCATAAGATTGTAAAGCCTTATCGCACACGTTGTGTGAAAGTATTACGGGCTCAGAATGCGGAAGTTAGCTTGGACGGACGCCTTTGGCTGGATCGTCATTTTCCTATTGAGATAACCATTGCCCCCGAAGCGATAACTTTGATAATACCTAATTGATATGATAAAGAATATTTCAGAATTAAAGCGAAAGGATATGTTTTTCCTGTTGGCTGGACCGTGTGTGATAGAAGGAGAGGATATGGCTCTTCGTATTGCAGAACGAATTGTGAAGATTACGGATAAGTTGTATATTCCTTATGTGTTCAAGGGTTCCTACCGGAAAGCGAACCGGTCACGTCTGGATTCTTTTACAGGCATTGGAGATGAAAAGGCGTTGAAGATTCTGGCGAAGGTGCGGAGTACGTTTGATGTGCCTGTGGTGACAGATATTCATACGGCGCCAGAGGCAGAAATGGCTGCTGAATATGTGGATATTCTGCAGATTCCCGCTTTTCTTTGCCGTCAGACCGATTTGTTGGTAGCGGCTGCCCGTACGGGAAAGATAGTTAATATCAAGAAAGGGCAGTTCCTTTCACCGGCTGCCATGCGATTTGCGGCAGATAAGGTGGTAGAGGCGGGAAATGCTCAGGTGATGTTAACAGAACGTGGAACTACGTTTGGTTATCAGGATTTGATTGTGGATTATAGAGGTATTCCCGAAATGCAGTCATTCGGACATCCGGTTATTCTGGATGTGACCCATTCTTTGCAACAGCCTAACCAGACTTCAGGGGTTACCGGAGGGATGCCGCAGCTCATCGAAACGATGGCAAAAGCGGGAGTGGCTGTTGGAGTGGATGGCTTGTTTATGGAAACACATGAGGATCCTTCGAAGGCAAAAAGTGATGGAGCCAACATGCTGAAATTGGATTTACTGGAAGACTTGCTTGTGAAACTGGTTCGAATCCGCCAAAGTCTGTGATTTCCTATGAAACGATTCTTCGAGGCTAGGCGATGGAGTAAGTGTAAAGTCACGTTGGGAATGCTTTTTCTGGCAGTCGTGGAGGTTGCTGCACAAAGTGAGCCCATGATTTCCTCTCAGGAACAACCCTTGCTTGAACGGCTGACAGAGGGCAAACGAAAGGTGGATTGGGCAGATATGAATATACAGTTCTGTTCGGCAGTGGATGCGTCTTTTCAGAATGGGAAACTGGATGAGGCGGCTTTCAAAGTGCATCGCATCCGTTTGGAGGTGCTGGGGGGATTCTATAAGAAATTCACGTATCATTTCCGGCAGTCTTTGAATCAGTACACGACACCTAATATTCCTTTGGACAATCTTTCAGGGTCGGTAGAACTGGCCATGGTGGGGTGGCAGTTGAATGATAACTGGAAATTGACTGCAGGAAAACAGCCCGTACAGTTTAGCGGTTATGAGTGCTGGGTGAATGCCATTAAAGTACGGCATTACTCTGATTTCAATAATACGATTCCTTGTTATCAGGCTGGATTGAATGTGGCTTATAAAATGAACGACAGCCACGAATTCAATTTTCAGGTAACGAATAACCGGAATGGAGACAGTAATGATCAGTTTATGTACGGATTGCCGGAAGGGATGGAGGCGACCAAGATTCCTTTGCTGGCCACGGTCAATTGGGACGGATATTTTATAGATCATGCCATGCAGCTCCGTTATTCTCTGTCCTACGGGCAATTGGCTAAAAATAAAAATGTTTTTTATTTTACTTGCGGTAATGTGTGGGACAAGAAGCCTTTCTTGGGGTATATTGATTTCATGTATTCTCGTGAAGGAATCGATTCGAAAGGATTGATTAGTGGGGTGACTGTACAGAATGGAGTGGGGCAGACGTTGTCTGATGTGGATTATTTCACGACCATTTTTAATCTAGATTATCGGGTGGCTTCTCATTGGAACCTCTATGTTAAAGGAGTCTATGAGCAGGGAAATGTATTTAAATCATCTGGCTATACCTCAGCCGGGACTTACCGTAGGGTTTGGAATGCTCAGCTTTGTGCCGAGTATTATCCACTGAAGAACAGCGAACTGTTGTGTTATCTGCACTTGTTGTACAAGAATGTACACCTGACGGAAAGAGCCACTCGTTGGGGAGCCGAGAGTTACAATCAACAACGAATTTCGTTGGGTTTGGTTTACACGCTTCCTGTTTTCTAACGGGAACTGATTTTATACGTTACATCTGTTTACGTATTCCAATAAAAAACTATATCTTTGCAGCACGAAACAGTGAGGATTATACTAAAAAGTAAAAAGATATGCTTACCATTAAACAAATTACAGAAGATACCGACAAGGTGATTCGTGGATTGGAAAAGAAGCATTTTGCTAATGCAAAGGAGACAATTGCCAAAGTGCTTGAACTGAACGATAAAAGACGGAGTGCACAGAATCAATTAGATAAAAACCTTTCAGAAGTGAATTCTACCTCAAAGCTGATTGGAGCTTTGATGAAAGAGGGCAAGAAAGAAGAAGCGGAAGCTGCCAAGGCGCGTGTGGCAGAAATAAAGGAAGCCAGCAAGAGTTTGCAGGCAGAAATGGATAAGGCAGCCGAGGAGATGCAGAATTTGCTTTATACCATTCCGAATGTGCCGTACGAATGTGTGCCGGAAGGTTTTGGCGCGGAAGACAATGTGGTAGAGAAAATGGGTGGAATGGAAACAGAACTTCCAAAGAATGCTCTGCCTCACTGGGAATTGGCAAAGAAGTACGACTTGATTGATTTTGATCTGGGTGTGAAGATTACAGGAGCTGGTTTTCCTGTATATAAAGGAAAGGGAGCTCGTTTGCAGCGGGCATTAATCAACTTTTTCTTGGATGAAGCTCGTGCGGCAGGTTATGAAGAAATTATGCCACCTACAGTGGTAAATGCTGCCTCTGGTTATGGTACAGGACAGTTGCCCGACAAGGAAGCACAGATGTATCATTGTGAGATGGATGATTTGTATTTGATTCCTACTGCCGAAGTTCCGGTTACTAACATCTATCGCGATGTGATTCTGGATGAGAAACAGTTGCCTATTAAGAACTGTGCCTATACGCAGTGTTTCCGTCGTGAAGCTGGTTCTTATGGGAAAGATGTACGTGGTCTGAACCGTCTGCATGAATTTTCTAAAATTGAGTTGGTACGTATTGATAAGCCGGAACATTCCAAGCAGTCTCACCAAGAAATGTTGGATCATGTGGAAGGCTTGTTGAAGAAACTGGAACTTCCCTACCGTATTCTTCGTCTTTGTGGTGGAGATATGAGCTTCACGGCAGCACTTTGCTTTGATTTTGAAGTCTATTCTGAAGCTCAAAAACGCTGGTTGGAAGTTAGCTCTGTTTCTAATTTCGATACTTATCAGGCCAATCGTTTGAAATGCCGTTATCGTACTGCGGAAAAGAAAACAGAATTGTGCCACACTTTGAATGGTTCTGCATTAGCTTTGCCGCGTATTGTGGCTGCTCTGCTTGAAAATAACCAGACTCCAGAGGGAATCCGTATCCCGAAAGCACTGGTACCTTATTGTGGTTTTGATATTATTGATTGATATTACAACCTGATTACTTTAATATAGAGTCGCCTGACAAATCTTCTTTGTAGATTAAAGGAGAGAATCTGTCAGGCGATTTTTTTTGTATTACACTCTGAAATCAGACATTTTGATATGTTTTTGACATTCTGGAGGCATGATTTTGGGGAAAATTTCGCTTTTTGTAGAAAAAATAATATCTGGAGACAAAAAAAAAGGATTTTGGTTTTGCTATTAGTTTTTAATCATTAATTTTGAGGGGAAATAAATAACATCTTTTTAGAACGAATATTAATTTATAACCTTAATATACAACTATGAGTTATTTACGATTTGATAAGACGATAATGACAAATCTGGAAGAAACTCTGACTAGAGAAATTCTTCGTACAAATCGCTCGGGGGCTTATCATTGTTCGACTATCGTGGACTGTAATACCCGTAAGTATCATGGCTTGCTGGTAATACCTGTGCCTGAGTTGGACGATGAAAATCATGTGTTGCTTTCTTCTTTGGATGAAACCGTCATTCAGCATGGGGCAGAATTCAATTTGGGTCTCCATAAATATGGAGGTGACAATTTCAGTCCTAGGGGGCACAAGTACATTCGGGAGTTTGAGTGTGAAAAAGTGCCGACTACGGTTTATCGGGTTGGAGGAGTCGTTCTGAAGAAGGAAAAAGTGTTCGTACACCATGAAAATCGTATTTTGATTCGCTACACGTTGGTGGATGCACATTCGGAAACCACACTTCGTCTGCGTCCTTATTTGGCATTCCGTAGCGTACGTCAGTACACGCATGAAAATGCGCAGGCCAGCCGGCATTATGACATTGTGGAGAATGGAATCAAGACTTGCATGTATCCGGGATATCCTGAACTCTACATGCAGCTGAGCAAAGAGAATGAGTTTTGTTTTCATCCTGACTGGTACAGAGGCATCGAATATCCTAAGGAACGTGAACGTGGATATGACTTTAACGAGGATTTGTATGTTCCAGGCTATTTTGAGGTAAGTATCAAGAAAGGGGAATCAGTGACTTTCTCTGGGGGAGTATCTCCTATTGAAACGCTTTCTTTAAATGCGTTGTTCGCAGCCGAAGTGGAGCAGCGTACTCCACGCGATAATTTTAAAAACTGCTTGATTAATTCGGCTCATCAGTTCTTGAACAAGCAGGATGGGGAATCTTATATTTTAGCTGGATATCCTTGGTTCAAATGCCGTGCGCGTGACATGTTTATTTCTTTGCCGGGGCTGACTCTCTCTGTCGGAGAGATTGGCAAGTTTGAGATGATTATGGAAACTGCCATAAAAGCCGTCTATGCGTTTATGGAAGGGAAAGACAGTCATCTGAAGGTTACAGAGATTGAACATCCGGATGTGCTTTTGTGGATGGTTTGGGCCATACAGCAGTATGCCAAGATGGTATCTTGGGATGAGGCTAGAGTGAAATACGGAAAACTGCTGAAAGATGTGATGGAATATCTGGCCGGCAACAAGCATCCTAATCTGACAGTGCATGACAATGGTTTGGTTTATGCAAACGGGAGAGATAAGGCTGTGACGTGGATGAATTCTACGGTCAACGGACGTCCGGTAGTTGCACGAACGGGATACATCGTAGAATTTAATGCGCTGTGGTACAATGCCCTTTGTTTCGTAGCTGATTTACTGGCTGGAGACGAGGGCTTTGCAGTTTATTTACATCAGTTCTCGGAAAAGGCTGCTCCTTCTTTTATTCATACCTTCTTGAATGAATATGGCTATCTGTTGGATTATGTAGATGGGGATATGATGGACTGGAGTGTACGTCCGAACATGATTTTTGCGGCCGCATTTGATTATTCTCCGCTTGATTCCAAACAGAAGAAAGGCGTGATTGATATTGTGACCAAAGAGTTGCTGACTCCGAAAGGACTCCGTTCTTTGAGTCCGAAGAGCGGTGGTTACAATCCTAATTATGTAGGTCCTCAGCTTCAGCGTGATTATGCTTATCATCAGGGTACGGCATGGCCGTGGCTGGAAGGTTTTTACTTGGAGGCTTATTTGCGCATTTACAAGCGGAGTGCGATTTCTTTTGTAGAGCGTCAGATGATTAGTTATGAAGACCAGATGACTTGTCATTGCATCGGTTCTATTCCGGAACTGTTTGATGGTAATCCGCCTTTCCAGGGAAGAGGAGCCATCTCGTTTGCAATGAATGTAGCAGAGATTTTACGTACATTGAATTTGTTGGAGAAATATAACAATCAATAAGAGGAGGAGTTTGTATGAAAGTTTTGATGTTTGGTTGGGAATTTCCTCCTCATATCTTAGGAGGATTAGGTACAGCCAGTTATGGATTGACTCATGGACTTGCCCAGCAGCAGGATATGGAAATCACTTTCTGTATTCCGAAGCCTTGGGGAGACGAGGACCAGAGTTTTTTACGTATCATAGGAATGAACAGTGTGCCCATTGTGTGGCGTGACGTACAGTGGGATTATGTAAAAGACAGAGTTGGAAGCTATATGGACCCGCAGCTGTATTATGATTTGCGCGATCATATCTATGCGGACTTCAATTATATGCATACCAATGATTTGGGTTGCCTGGAGTTTTCAGGACGTTATCCGGACAATCTGCATGAGGAAATCAACAACTATTCTATTGTGGCAGGGGTGGTAGCCCGCCAGCAGCAGTTTGATATTATCCATTCACACGACTGGCTGACTTATCCGGCAGGTATTCATGCAAAGCAAGTCTCCGGAAAGCCGCTGGTTATCCACGTGCATGCCACAGACTTTGACCGTAGTAGAGGCAATGTCAATCCGACGGTTTATTCAATCGAGAAGAATGGTATGGACCATGCAGACTGCATCATGTGTGTGAGCGAACTTACCCGTCAGACCGTAATCAATAAATATTACCAGGATCCTCGCAAAGTCTTTACTGTACATAATGCTGTATCCCCGCTTTCCCAGGAGATTCAGGATATTCAGGTGAAGAAGAATCCGAAAGAAAAGATTGTGACTTTCCTTGGACGTATCACCATGCAGAAAGGGCCGGAGTATTTCGTGGAGGCTGCAGCCATGGTGTTGAAACGTGCCCGTAACGTTCGTTTCGTGATGGCAGGAAGTGGTGACATGATGAATGCCATGATTCGCCTGGCAGCAGAAAGAGGTATTGCCGACCGGTTCCATTTCCCGGGATTCATGAAAGGGAAACAGGTGTATGAGGTTTTGAAGTTGAGCGATGTATATATCATGCCTTCGGTATCCGAACCGTTTGGTATTTCTCCGTTGGAAGCCATGCAGTGTTGCGTGCCGACGATTATTTCCAAACAGTCTGGTTGTGCAGAAATCCTTTCCAAGTGTATAAAAACTGATTATTGGGATATACATGCTATGGCAGATGCTATCCATTCTATTTGTACCAACGATTCATTGTATGAATATCTCCGTGATGAGGGAAAGAAAGAAGTGGATGGTATTGTATGGGAAAAGGTCGGCGTGAAGATTCGTGGACTTTATGAACAAGTCTTAAAAAATTATGGAAAATAAAAACAGCAATACGATATGAAAACAATTTGTCTTTACTTTGAAATACACCAGATTATCCACCTGAAACGTTATCGTTTCTTTGAAATCGGTTCGGAACATTATTATTACGATGATTATGCCAATGAGCAGGGTATGAATGAAGTGGCTGAACGCTCTTATATTCCCGCTTTGAAAACCCTGATTGAGATGGTAAAAGCTTCAAACGGTGCCTTTAAGGTTGCATTGTCCATTTCAGGAGTAGCTTTGGAACAGCTGGAGATTCATGCGCCTGCAGTCATTGAATTGTTGCATGAATTGAATGAGACCGGTTGTTGCGAGTTCCTTTGCGAACCTTATTCACATGGTTTGTCTTCTTTGAAGAATGAAACCTGTTTCCGGGAAGAAGTAGAACGTATGCGTGTGAAGATTAAAGATTATTTCGGTCAGGAGCCTAAGGTATTCCGCAATTCCAGTTTGATTTACGATAATGAAATTGGTGGTATTGTGGCAGATATGGGTTTCAAAGGAATGCTGGCTGAAGGTGCGAAACATGTATTGGGCTGGAAGAGTCCTCACTACTTGTATCACTGTGCCGAGAATCCGAATCTGAAACTGTTGCTTCGTGACTTTAAGTTGTCAGACGATATCAGCTTGCGTTTCTCCAACAGTGAATGGAGCGAATATCCGTTGTTTGCCGATAAATACATTGGCTGGATTGCTTCTTTACCGGAAAATGAACAAGTTATCAATATCTTCATGGAGCTCTCAGCATTGGGTATTTTCCAGCCGTTGTCTTCCAATATTCTGGAATTCCTGAAAGCGTTGCCTGAATGTGCTCGTCAGAAAGGCATCACATTCTCTACACCTTCTGAGATTGTTTCTAAGCTGAAGTCAGTAGATATGCTCGATGTACCTTATCCGATGTCTTGGACTGATGAAGAAAGAGATATCAGCCCGTGGTTAGGTAATGTGATGCAGCGTGAGGCATTTAATAAACTTTACAGCGTAGCAGAGCGTGTGCATTTGTGTTCCGACCGTAGAATCAAGCAGGATTGGGATTACCTGCAGGCAAGCAATAATTTCCGTTTCATGACCACCAAACAGATGGGAGTGGCTTTGGATCGTGGCATCTATGATTCTCCGTATGATGCGTTCACCAATTATATGAATATTTTGGGTGACTTTATCGGACGTGTCAATGCTTTGTATCCGGTAGATATGGAAGATGAAGAATTGAATTCTTTGTTGACCACTATCCGCAACCAGGAAGAGGAACTGGTACAGTTGAACGATGAAGTGAAACATTTGCAGGAAGAGCTGAAGGAGAAAGAACAGAAAGCAGAAAAGGCTCCCGCAAAGAAAGCTCCAGCCAAGAAGGCTGCTTCTTCCACAGCTAAGAAAACCACTTCAAAGAAAGCATAAACACCGAAGTTGTCGGGACAAAAAATCCTGGAATCAATCGATTCCAGGATTTTTTTATGTTATAGAATTCAAATGTTTTGTTTATTTATTGAACTTTGGTTTGGTATAGATGACTTCCATTTTTATTTTTTCGCCATCTTCACCACCTGCCAGTCTGGCTGAATTTACTTCCAAGTCATGCGATAATCCGATTGTATTTCCCTGTGAGTCGGTTTCCGTCTTTACAGGAATCAAGACCAGCGTATTATATTCATCCCATCCTTCAGCCGGTTCTTCTTTGGTTCTCATGTCGCTGAATATCTGACTGATCAGACGGTTTACCTGTGAGAAGGAATAAGCATTCGTTGTGCTGCTGTAAGTGCCGAGGAAAGATGTCTTACTGTCGTAAGTTTGCTTCTGCTCAAAGAAGTCTTTTACTTCACTTTTCCGGATAAGCAACAAATTCTGTGGGGTTCCCATTTTGTAAGGGCTGCTTGCCGAGTTCTCACTGATGTTTTTGTACTTAGTAAATGACATAGATACGGAGTTCAGTGTATCATTGCCAAGGGCTTCATACATTTCTTTCAGCGGGAGCTTCACTTCCGTACAAAGTCCGGCAGGCGTTTTCAGATACGTGTTGTGCGTTTCAGCCGCCAGTCTTTCCAAGTTGTCTCCAGAGTTGCTCAAACGCGTAGACATATATACCTCATTAGTTGCAGCAAAGGGAATATAAGTATAGACCAAAGAATCCACTTTACCGGTAGAAGGTCTCTCTACCAGATAGCTGACCTTTGTTTGCAGCCAGATGTCTCCGATATATAAAATGGAGCCTTCTCCACTTGTGTTGTGGATATAAAATCCAGGTATCACATTATGAATGAAAGAGTGAGCGTCCTTGAAATAGTTTTTATTTTCTTTGTATTTCCTTTTCAAGAAGGCACTGATTGTTTCTTCTCCTCTTTCTTTTCTGGCTTTATCCAAATCAATCATCAAAGGAGGATAGTATTTATTAACGTTGTTGGCTTTTATAGAGTCGATTTCTGCATCGGTCCACGAGTTATCACGGGCAGCATAGTCTTGTTCTGCCAAAGGAGCCTCATTCTTATCGTAAAAATCTTCCGGATTGTAAGATGTATAATATAAACTTAAGTCTTCACCCGTATCATCAATGGCTTGATTCAGCATATCTACTCTCACGCGCATGGGGGCCAATGAATCGCCAAAGAAACTAGAATAATATAAGACTAAAGTCGTAGATACGATATCCTGCATAGTTTCTGGAAATTCAAAACCTTCCGTACAGTTAACTTGTGTAATGAAGTCAGTAGTATATGTCCCAAAATCCGGGTCGGTGAATTTTCCCAAATAGGCATTGCTTGTACGAGAAAACACGCCGTCAGGGTTTAAATCTGTATATTTCAGTGTTTTTGTGGTCGCTTCGAAAGTTTTAGCCGATGCCGTAATTTCATCGGTATCTGCCACAAAATCACCGATACCGGTAGTGGTATCATCACAGCTGTAGAGTGTGGCTGCAAGTCCGATTGCGGCCAAGAACTTAAGTCTCATTTTTGTACTTTTTTATCTATTCATATTTATTCTGCTCCATCGAATACCTTGTCGTAGAATGCATCACATGCATCTGCGTAGGCATCGCCTGAAGCGTATTCAAGTACCGGAATGTTCAGGCTTCGTGCGTAGTCGATTACATTCTGGTTGACAGTCTCATCGTTTTGTATTACCCCGTCGGAGTAGGCTACGGCCAGTTTGCAAAGGTCTTCATAGCTTGCCGGAGATTTCATCATGCTGACATCTTCCTGAGTCACTTCTTTGAAGAGCACCTGGTCGGTAAAGTTAGGAGCGAGGTTCGATTTGAATCCCTCCTGATACAGAGAATAAATTACTTTTGAGTCGCGGAAGGAAGGTTCATCATAGTAAGCCTTCTTGATATAAAGAGGAACCATCGCGCTCATCCAGCCGTGACAATGAATCACATCCGGACACCAACGTAATTTCTTTACGGTTTCCAATACCCCACGGGCATAGAAAATGGCGCGTTCACCATTGTCTTCATAGTCATTTCCATTTTCGTCACACGTCATCTGGCGGTGCTGGAAATAATCGTCATTATCAATAAAGTACACTTGTCTGCGCGCAGCCTGGATAGATGCCACCTTGATAATCAGCGGATGATCCGTATCGTCGATAATTAAATTCATTCCAGACAGACGGATTACTTCATGCAACTGATTCCTGCGTTCGTTCACGATGCCCCATTTAGGCATGAATGTTCTGATTTCGCGGCCTTTGTCTTGTATGGCTTGCGGTAAATTCTGGCCAATCAATGCCAGGTTACTTTCGGGTACGTAAGGAGTAATTTCTTGTGTAATGAATAAAACTTTTTTCGCGCTCATTGTATTATTGTTGCTCTTAACAGTTTGCAAAGATACAAAAAATAAGGCAATGAAGCGAGCCGGCAGTCGTTTATAAATCCTTATAGTATGTTAATGTATTGATAAACAACGTACTATAATAGTGTTTGTTCTACGTTATAGGCTGGGTAAATTCTGTAAATACCGAAAGAATTTTTGTTTTCTGTTTCTTTTTATGGCAAATAAATAGTTACTTTGCAGCCGTTTTCTGAATTTATGATTAAAAACAGGAATAAGATGAAGTTAATTCGAACAATCAGTGAGCTTCGCGCCGAACTGGATGCTTTCCGCAAGGCGGGAAAGACAATCGGGCTGGTTCCGACGATGGGAGCTTTGCATGCGGGACACGCTTCATTGGTGAAACGTGCCGTGTCTGAAAATGAAGTAGTGGTAGTCAGCGATTTTGTGAACCCTACCCAGTTTAACGACCAGAATGACCTTTTGAAATATCCGCGTACCTTGGAAGCGGATTGCGCGTTGCTGGAGAAATGTGGAGCTACGTTGGTGTTTGCTCCTTCGGTAGAAGAAATCTATCCGGAGCCCGATACACGCCAGTTCAGCTATGCACCGCTTGATACGGTGATGGAAGGAAAATACCGTCCGGGCCATTTCAACGGAGTATGTCAGATTGTGAGCAAGCTGTTCTTGATTGTAGAGCCTGACCGGGCTTACTTCGGTGAGAAAGACTTCCAGCAACTGGCCATTATTCGTGAGATGGTGCGGAAGTATCCTTTTGACATCCAGATTGTGGGCTGTCCGATTGTCCGTGAAGAAGACGGCTTGGCTTTGAGCAGCCGCAATGCACGGCTCACTCCGGAACAGCGTAAGGAAGCGGTGCAGATTTCCAGGGCGTTGTTTGCCAGCGTGGATTTCGGGAAATCCCGTGTGTTACGCGAAACGAAGGAGTACGTGGAACAATGTATCCGCCGGGCACCGGGACTGGAACTGGAGTATTTCGAGATTGTCGACGGAAACACCTTGCAGCCGGTAAAGGCGTGGGACGAAAGCAATTACATTGTAGGTTGCATCACAGTATATTGCGGTGATGTACGTCTGATTGATAACATTAAATATAAAGGATAACGGATGATGATGATTGAAGTGTTGAAATCGAAGCTTCATTGCGTAACGGTGACAGAAGCGAACCTGAATTACATGGGCAGCATTACGATTGATGAAGATTTGATGGATGCGGCCAACCTGATTGCCGGTGAGAAAGTGCAGATTGTGGACAACAACAACGGAGAACGCTTTGAAACTTATATCATCAAGGGGGAGCGTGGCTCCGGATGCATTTGCCTGAATGGAGCGGCAGCCCGCAAGGTGCAGGTGGGAGATGTGGTGATTATCATGTCGTATGCCCTGATGGACTTTGAAGAGGCTAAAATTTTCAAGCCGACTGTGGTGTTCCCGGATACGACCACCAATCGTCTTCTGTAGGATTTATATTGAGACCGAAATAAAAGAGCGGTGCCGGAAGAGACTTTTTACTTTTCCGGCACCGCTCTTTTTTCTTCATCTTCAGATGTTTATCCGTGTGAAAAAACGCAAGGACGTTTCATGGTAAATGTCCTTGCGTTTTGATCAAAATGTCTTTGCGTTTTAAGTAAAACGTCCTTGCGTTTTCTTCCAAACGTAAGTGCGTTTTTTCAGACGCTGAAAATTTACTTCAAATCCACTTGTGGCACATCTTCCAGGCTTTTTTCAATGTCTTCTTCCGTCAGGGAATAATTGGTCAGGTTGCCCGACAGATACTGGTCGTATGCGCTCATGTCAATCAGTCCGTGACCGGACAGGTTGAATAGGATGACTTTTTCTTCGCCTGTTTTCTTGCATTTTTCAGCCTCCTTAATGGTGGCAGCAATGGCATGGCAGGATTCCGGAGCCGGAATGATACCTTCGGCTTGGGCAAACAGGCAACCTGCCTTGAAAGTGTCAAGCTGCTCGATGTCGACCGCTTCCATCAAGTGGTCTTTTATCAGCTGGGAAACGATAACACCTGCTCCGTGGTAGCGGAGACCTCCGGCGTGAATGTTGGCCGGGGTGAAGTTGTGTCCCAAGGTGAACATCGGCAACAGCGGGGTATAGCCGGCCTCGTCACCGAAGTCATATTCAAATTTACCGCGGGTCAGCTTCGGGCAGGAAGCCGGTTCGGCAGCAATATAACGTGTTTTCTTTCCTTCCAGGATGGTGTGGCGCATGAACGGGAAGCTGATGCCGCCGAAGTTGGAACCACCTCCGAAGCATCCGATGATGATGTCGGGATATTCTCCAGCCATGGCCATCTGTTTTTCTGCTTCCAGTCCGATAACCGTCTGGTGCAGAGTCACGTGGCTCAATACGGAACCGAGGGTATATTTACAGTTCGGGGTGGTACGTGCCAGTTCGATGGCTTCCGAAATAGCGGTACCCAGTGAGCCCTGGTGGTTCGGATATTTGGTCAGGATATTTTTTCCGGCGCGGGTAGACATGGACGGGGAGGGAGTAACCTGTGCCCCGAAAGTCTGCATAATGCTGCGACGGTAAGGTTTCTGTTCGTAACTGATTTTTACCTGATAAACGGCAGCTTCCAGTCCAAATACCTTGGCTGCGTAGGCCAGGGCGGCACCCCATTGTCCGGCTCCCGTTTCGGTCGTGATGTTTGTCACCCCTTCCTTCTTGCAGTAGTAGGCCTGTGCCAGGGCTGAGTTCAGTTTGTGCGAACCGATGGGGCTGACGCTTTCGTTCTTGAAATAAATGTGGGCAGGTGTTCCCAGTGCCTTTTCCAGTCCGTAGGCACGTACCAGCGGGGTGCTTCGGTAGTATTTGTACATTTCTCTCACCTCTTCCGGAATCTCAATCCATGTATCGGTCTGGTTCAGTTCCTGATGGCAGAGTTCCTTGGCGAAAATAGGATAGAGGTCTTCGGGTTTCAACGGCTCTTTGGTAGCCGGGTTCAGCGGTGGCATGGGTTTGTTGACCATGTCGGCTTGAATGTTATACCAATATTTTGGTATTTCATCTTCAGGTAAGATGAATCTTTTCTGTCTGTTACTCATAATTGCTTACTTTTTTTAAGGTTTCGCCAAAAATATGGAAATAAATGATAACAAACAACTCATTTTGCTTTTTTCTTATCACTTTTTGTTTCGATGCCGGATTCTGGCAGATTTCCGGTATCGTGCCGTTCAAGTATATGGATTTTTCCATACATTTGCAGTCGTAGCTTAAAATGATATGACCGATGGATTATTGGGAACGACTTTACTTATATAAGAAAAAGCTGCTGGTACCGCGCATCAACCGGTTGCTCAACTGGGTAATGGGGGTAAATTTCCTGTGTGGAGTGGTTTTTCTGCTTGCCATCGTCTATGAATATGGGTTCCGTATCTCGGCAGAAGAACAGACGGCAATCCATACGGTGTATCATGTGCTTTGGGTGATTTTCCTGTTGAGTACCACGGTGCAAATCTTGTTCCGTCAGGAAGATTCACCTTTCAAGTTTACCCCTTGGACATGGGTATTGACCGTGTTGCTTTATCTTACGCTGTTGCCTGTCATCTTCAAGAAACCGGAGGAGAGCACAGGAGTATATTGGGTGTGGGTATTCTTCCATCACAATTATTATAAGGGAGCGGTATTGCTGCTACTTTCGTTTTCGCAGCTTTCGGGCATATTGGTCCGGTTGTTAGGCAAGCGAACGAATCCCTCGCTGATTCTGGCCGGAAGTTTTTTAGTATTCATTTTCGTAGGAACCGGGTTGCTGATGCTGCCTCGGGCCACTTATCAAGGCATTTCTTTCATTGATGCGCTGTTCACGGCTACAAGTGCCACCTGCGTGACGGGATTGGTCACGGTGGATGTGCCTTCCACCTTTACGCTGGAGGGGCAGGTATTGATTATTCTGCTGATTCAGATTGGCGGTTTGGGAGTGATGACGCTGACCAGCTTTTTCGCCATGTTCTTCATGGGGAACACTTCGCTCTACAACCAGCTGATGGTGGGCGACATGATCAGTTCCAATTCATTGAATTCCCTTTTATCTACCTTATTATATATATTGGGATTCACGCTGGCCATTGAAGGGGGCGGGATGGCCGTTATCTGGTTCAGTATCCACGATACGCTGGGGATGAACTTGCGGGAAGAACTCTTTTTTTCGGCCTTTCATTCGGTGTCAGCTTTCTGTAATGCCGGGTTCTCCACATTACCCGGCGGAATGAGTAATCCTGAGGTCATGCAGGAACACAATCTGCTGTATGTCATTCTGGGGCTGCTGATTGCATTGGGAGGAATCGGTTTTCCGATATTGGTCAACCTCTATGAGACCGTAGCCTACTACCTGGGATACCTGAAATGGAGGATACTGCACCGCTCCGGCAGGTTCCGTCAGAAAGTGCATCTGTATAACTTGAACACCAAGATTGTGTTGGTGGCTACGGCCATTCTGCTGGTGGGAGGTACGTTGGTCATAGCAGTTCTGGAATGGAACCATTCGTTTGCCGGGATGCCGGTGCTGGATAAGTGGGTGCATGCATTCTTCAATTCGTCCTGTCCGCGTACGGCAGGTTTTGCCAGTGTGAGCCTTACTTCCCTTTCTATGCAAACCCTGCTGCTCATGGTGGTATTGATGGTGATAGGAGGGGGTACACAGTCTACGGCTGGTGGAGTGAAGGTGAACGTGTGTGCTGTGGTGTTGATTAACTTGTGGGCGGTGATACGCGGTGCCGACCGGGTGTCCATTTTACGGAGAGAACTTTCGCACGACTCCATCCGGCGTTCCAATGCGGCCATGATGCTCTATTTGTTCCTGGCTTTTGGGGCGATTTTCGCATTGAGCATGCTGGAGCCTAAGGCCAGACTGCTGGCCGTGACCTTTGAATGTGTGTCGGCTTTGAGCACCGTAGGCTCCAGCCTGAACCTGACACCCACGCTGGGCGATGCCAGCAAGCTGCTGGTTATTGTGCTGATGTATGTGGGGCGTGTGGGTGCATTTACCTTACTCACCGGGCTGGTACGGCAGGAAAGAAAACGAAATTACAAATATCCGAGTGACAATATTATCATCAACTGACGTATGAAATATCTGATTATTGGTTTGGGGCATTATGGCAGTATGCTGGCAATGGAACTGACCGCCATGGGGCATGAAGTGGCAGGAGTAGACAGCGACAGCCTGCACGTAGACAGTGTGAAAGACCTTATGGCGGCTTCGTTTGTACTCGATGCGACAGACGAAACAGCTCTTTCCGTGCTACCTTTAAAAAGTGTGGATGCGGCCATTGTGGCGATAGGTGACAATTTCGGGGCTTCGGTCCGCATCGTGTCACTGTTGAAAAAGTTGAAAGTGAAACGTATTTACGCCCGGGCGGTAGATGAGGTACATAAGGCAGTGTTGGAGGCTTTTTCCATCGACCGTATCCTGACTCCGGAGCAGGATGCCGCCCGCTTGCTGGCGCAACAGCTGGAGCTGGACGGAGGGGCCGAGCTGTTTCAGATTGATGAAAACACCTATGTGTTCAAGTTTGTGGTTCCTTCCAAACTGGTGGGCTATCATCTGAACGAACTGAACCTGGAACAGGAATTCGAGATGAAGCTTATCTCACTGGTACGTGGAAAGAAGGTGCAGAATTTCTTAGGAATCTCCGTCTTTGAGCGGGAAGTTTCCAATACCTTTCCGGAAGACTATGAATTGCAGCAGGGCGACGCGCTGGTGTGCTATGGTCCCTATGCCCGCTTCATGCAATTCTGGAAATCCGTCCGCTGACATTTCTTAGCGGATGTTTCTCTTGTTCAGTGCCTGCTGGTAACGACGCGCGTTGGCTTGATGTTCCGCAAAGGTGGCGGCAAAATTATGCGTTCCTGAGAAATCTTCTTTCGCACACATGTAGAGATAGTCATGCTGTGCATGGTTCAGCACGCTTTCTATTCCCTGAATGGACGCAATGCGGATAGGGCCGGGAGGGAGTCCGGTGTGCTTGTAGGTGTTATACGGGCTGTCGGCTTCCAGGTGTTTGTGAAGGATACGTCGCAGACCGAATTCCTGCAGGCTGAACTTCACGGTAGGGTCGGCTTGCAGCGGCATGTCGGCTTGCAGGCGGTTCAGATAAAGTTCAGCCACCATCGGCATTTCGGCCCGGTTGGCCGTTTCTTCCTCCACGATGGAGGCCAGGGTGCTTACTTCTATCGGAGTCAGTCCGGTGGCTTGGGCTTTCGCTTTCCGTTCTTCGTTCCAGAATCGGTTATATTCTTTCTTCATGCGTTGGAAGAAATCTTTGGCCTGCATGTTCCAGTACACTTCGTAGGTATTCGGAATGAAAAGTGCCGGAAGCGTTTCGTAAGTGAATCCCAAAGAATCACAGAAACTGCTGTCGCACATCAGCGTGAAAATTTCGGTAGAGTCGGCCATGAGCTGGCGGTCCAGTGAGTGTGCCAGGCGGGCCAGTGTACGGACGTTGGGGATGGTTACCTTGACCGGTGTCTGATATCCGCTGCTGAGGCGGCGGAACAAGGTCAAGGTGTTGGTATGTGCATCAAAGCGGTAGGCCCCGGTATGGATGTGTTGGTCGTACGATTTGAAGCGCGACAGCATTCGGAAACCTGCCAGGTGTTTGCCGTGCAGGTCACGTTGCAGTTTCACATAGACAGAATCGGCCGTATCGTCACGGTCTATATAAATAAAGGTAGGCTGTGTGAGATGAAGCGGTCGGTTGAACAGCAGGCAGCAGATGCTGATGATTCCTGCTAAAAGGATGGCCGCAATGACAGCCCAGATGATAATTCGTCTTTTAGAATGCATATTGAATAAATTTGGATGCAAAAGTAGTAAGAAAACTTTGTATCTGGTATCAGGAGAGGGAAAGAATGTTCAAATTTCCTCCATAAAGTGGTCTGTTGTACACCTGATGAGGATGAAATTTTTCTACTTTTGTGAAGTAACAACGACAAAAAATCAATAAATATGAAAAATGCGATTCTTGGGTTGGCTCTTTTTGCCGCAATGCCTTTGTTTGCACAACAGAAGGCAACCGTGACTGTTCACCCGGAACAGGGAAAACAAATTATCAATAAAGAAATCTACGGCCAGTTTGCCGAACATCTGGGCACCTGTATTTATGGAGGTCTCTGGGTGGGAGAAGATTCTCCGATTCCAAACATCAACGGGTATCGTAAGGACGTGTTCGAGGCGTTGAAAGCCTTGAAGGTGCCGGTGCTCCGCTGGCCGGGAGGATGCTTTGCCGATGAATACCACTGGATGGACGGCATTGGTCCGCGCGAAAAACGTCCGCGTATGGTCAATAACAACTGGGGAGGTACCGTGGAAGACAATAGTTTCGGTACGCATGAATTCCTGAACTTGTGCGAAATGCTGGGGTGTGAACCTTACATCAGTGGAAACGTAGGTAGCGGAAGCGTGGAAGAAATGGCCAAGTGGGTGGAATACATGACCTCTGAGCAGGGAAGCCCGATGGCAAAACTGAGAAAGGAAAACGGACGAGAAAAGCCGTGGAAGGTGAAATATTTCGGCGTTGGAAATGAAAGCTGGGGATGCGGAGGTAGCATGCGCCCGGAATATTATTCCGATTTGTATCGCCGTTATTCCACTTATTGCCGCAACTACGACGGTAACCGCCTGTTTAAGATTGCCAGTGGAGCCAGCGATTATGACTACAACTGGACCGAGGTACTGATGCAGAACATCGGACATCGGATGGACGGTATCTCCTTACATTATTATACAGTGTTAGGATGGAACGGAAGTAAGGGATCGGCTACCAAGTTCAACGACGAGGACTATTACTGGACAGTGGGTAAGTGCCGCGAAATTGAAGACGTGCTGAAGCGTCATATTGCCATCATGGACAAATATGACCCGCAGAAACAGATTGGATTGATGGTCGACGAATGGGGAACCTGGTGGGATGAAGAACCGGGCACTATCAGCGGTCACCTGTATCAGCAGAACACGCTGCGTGATGCGTTTGTGGCTTCCTTGAGTTTGGATATTTTCCATAAGTACACCGACCGTATCAAGATGACCAATATTGCGCAGGTGGTCAATGTGCTTCAGTCCATGATTCTGACCAAAGACGACAAGATGGTGCTGACTCCGACCTATTATGTGTTCCAGATGTATAATGTGCATCAGGATGCCACTTACCTGCCGCTGGACTTGCAGTGTGAGCGGAAAATTGTACGCGATAACCGCATTGTACCGATGGTGAGTGCCACCGCTTCACGTGACAAAGCCGGAGTGATTCATGTATCCTTGTCGAACATCGACCTGAAAGAATCGCAGGATATCACATTGACATTGGGCGACGTGAAAGCCAAATCGGTGACCGGCCGTATCCTGACATCCGATAATATAGACGATTATAATACGTTTGAACAGCCTGATAAGGTGAAGCTGGCCGATTTCAAAGGAGCTAAACTGACAAAAAATGGCTTGGAAATCAAATTGCCGGCCAAATCTATCGTGACGCTGGAAATTAAGTAACCTAATCCATATATCCTTTGGCTTGGTGAAGTTGAAGGACGACAAATTATTGGAAATAAGCTGGATATCGTCTTCTGAATCAATCGTCTTCTTTGTGCGGTTGGGTTTCGGAAGGCGATATTCTGCTTTTGTAATATGTTTGTAACAGGGTGTTACATTTTCTTTAAGTGGATGACATCTATTTGTAATACCAATTCAAGACCTTTGCAGTGTCAAAAAACAAAATTCCAAATCAAACGAAAATGAGAAATAGAATTTCATGGTTGTTGATGGCATGTGCTTGTGTGGCGATGCCAACTTTTGCTGAGAGTAATCCCGACAAGTCGGAATCGGCCGAAAAAAAAGGTGCGGCTATTATTACCATCTATTCTGATGTACATTCCGGTTTTGGACATGTAAATGACGACAGAGGGTTTGGGTTGGACCGGGCGTATTTAGGTTATCAATACAATTTGCCTCACGGTTTGCAGATGAAAGCAGTGGTAGACTTCGGTCAGTCACAGGATGTAGGTGATTATCACCGCATCGGCTATATCAAGAATGCGCAAATCACGTGGAAGCAAAAAGGCTGGACGCTGAATGCCGGATTGATCAGTACCACACAGTTCAAACTACAGGAAGATTTCTGGGGCAAACGTTATGTGATGAAATCTTTCCAGGATGAATACAAATTCGGAAGCAGTGCCGATTTAGCTTTTTCGGCAGCTTATCAGTTCAACAAGGTAGTGGCAGCCGATGTGATTGTAGCCAATGGCGAAGGGTATAAGAAAGTACAGGTAAAAGACGGACTTCAGTATGGAGCTGGTGTGACCGTGGCTCCGGTAAAAGGACTGGTGATTCGTGCTTACGGTTCTTTCAATGAGGCTTCGGAAGATAACCTGAAAGGCATTACCAACTTGGCGGCCTTTGTGGGTTATAAAAATGAGGCTTTCTCGGTGGCAGCTGAATATAACTACCAGACCAACACCAAATATGTGGACGGTTGTGACCAGGATGGTGTGTCGGTGTATGCTTCGGCTCAGCTGAACAAGAAAATCGGTCTTTTCGGACGTTGGGACATGCTTTCTTCCAAGAATGACTGGAGCAAGGATACCGATGGAATGGCCGGTATGTTAGGAGCGGAATTCAAACTGGGCAAGTACGTGAAACTGGCGCCGAATTTCCGTCTGTGGGCACCGAAAGCCGATGGGGGTAAACTGGCCAGCTATGTGTACCTGAACGCTTCGTTTGCCATTTAAACCTGAATAGAAAAACAAATAGATTCATAACTTCTATAAAATGTATAACACAATGAAAAAGTTTTATTTGCCTTTAATTGCTGGAGCGATGGCTTTGTCACTCGCAGCTTGTGGTGGACAGAAATCTGCTAATGGACGTGAATCCGTGGAACTGACTGGTGCAGGAGCCACTTTCCCCTTGCCATTTTATAATATGTCATTCGAAAACTACAATGCCACTTCCGGCGATAAGGTGTCTTACGGAGGTATCGGTAGTGGCGGTGGTGTCCGCAACTTGAAAGACGGTATCGTAGACTTTGCCGGTAGTGATGCCTTCCTGAGCGATGACGAAATGAAAGAAATGCAGCCGGTGGTACACATCCCGACCTGTATGGGAGCCGTAGTGATGGCTTATAACTTGCCGGATGTAGTGAAACTGAACCTTTCAGGTGACGTGATTGTCGATATCTATGCCGGCAAGATTACCGACTGGAACGATGCCCGTTTGCAAAAATTGAATCCGGACGTGACATTGCCGGCCAAGAAGATTATTCTGGCTTATCGTTCAGACGGTAGTGGTACTACCTTTATTTTCACTGATTATCTGTCAAAAGTCAGCGAAAACTGGAAGAACACTTACGGAGCTGGAAAGACGGTCGACTTCCCGGTAGGACAGGCAGCCAAAGGTAATCCGGGTGTGGCTGGAATCATTGCACAGACTCCTTACTCACTGGGATACATCGGTTCTGAATATGCCTTTGCACAGAAGATTGCGTATGCCAGCGTATACAACAAACGGGGTGAACTGGTAACTCCTTCTACAGAAAGTATCTCAGCTGCTGCCGGTGACATTCCGCAGGATACTCGTTGCTCCATTACAGATGCCGATGCAGCCGGAGCTTATCCTATCAGCTGCTTCACTTGGCTGTTGATTTACAAGGAACAGCACTATGCAGAACGTTCTTTGGATCAGGCAAAAGCTACTCTGGAATTGATGCAGTATATGCTGAGCGACAGCGTACAGCAGACTACCGCTACCGTACATTATGCTCCGCTGCCTAAGAAGGCCGTAGAGTTGAGTCTTCAGAATTTGAAAACTGTAACTTACGACGGACAGCCGATTCTTAAATAATGAAGAAGACAGATTATGCAAGACAAGATTTTTAAAGTCTTACTTATCTTATCGGCGATTGTGATACCAGTCATTGGTGGGGGAATTATTTACTCCCTCACCGTTGACGCTTCTGGAGCTTTTGAAACATTTGGCTTCTGGAACTTCATTTTCTCGGACGACTGGGTGACCACCGCCGGCAAAGAAAGTTATGGCGCTCTTCCTTTTATTACAGGTACACTGCTGACCACGATGTTGGCCTTGCTGATGTGTATACCTTTTTCTCTTCCTGTCGCACTGTTTACCGGTGAGTATTTCCGCGGAAAGAAAATCGCTGCCATTTTGGGAACAGTGATTGATTTGCTGGCAGGTATTCCTTCTATTATCTATGGTTTGTGGGGATTCTACGTGCTTCGTACGGTGTTCATGCATTTGAACTTATCGCCGCAAGGTTCCGGTATTCTGACTGCTTCGTTTGTATTGGCCATCATGATTGTGCCTTATGCGGCTTCACTGAGTTCAGAGTTCATCAAGATGGTGCCTTCCGATTTGAAGGAAGGAGCTTATGCCATGGGAGCCACCCGGGCAGAAGTCATCCGGCGAGTGATTTTCCCGATGGCCGGTTCTGGTATTTTTTCTTCTTATATTCTGGCGATTGGTCGTGCATTGGGAGAAACCATGACCGTGACCATGTTGATTGGAAACACGAACCAGATGCCTGATACGTTGCGTACCACGGGAAATACCATGGCGAGTATCATTGCCAATCAGTTTGGAGAAGCGGATGGCTTGAAACTGTCTTCACTGATTGCCATCGGATTGCTGTTGTTCCTGATTACAGCGGTCATCAATATCATCGGTAAGATTCTGATTCGCCGTGCCCGTCATGTCTAACTTTCTAAAAAGAAGAATGTATGTTGTATGGAAATAATATAAAATTGCGTATTCTGAAAAGCCGGTTGCTCTACATCCTGGTATGTGTGCTGTCGGGTGTGACAGCCATTCCGTTGCTGGCCATACTGGGAGAAGTGCTGGTGAAAGGATGGAAGCAGTTAGGCTGGTCGTTCATTACGGAAGCCACGCCGAATGCCTACAAGGCAATGATGGCCGCTTCAGCCGGAGAGGCTATTCCGGGAGGAATTGCCAATGGTATTATCGGTACTTTCCTGATGTTGATACTGGCAGCCGTGGTCGCCATTCCGGTGGGAATACTCTGTGGTATTTGTCTTTCAGAATATCGAAAAAGCTGGTTTGCGGTGATTGTCAGTTACCTGACCGACTTGCTGCAGGGAACCCCGTCCATCATTATTGGTATCATTACCTACATCTGGGTGGTGGTGCCGATGAAAGGATATTCGGCCATTGCAGGAAGTGTGGCTTTGTTCATCATGATGCTGCCGCTGATTATCCGTTCTACGGAGGAAACCATGAAGGTGCTTCCGGAAACGTTGAAAGAAGCCGGTCTGGCTTTGGGTGGAAGCTACTGGCGGGTGATGCTGAAAGTGATGTTACCTTCTGCATTGGGCAGTATCTTTACCGGTATTTTGCTGGCCATCTCACGTGTGGTTGGTGAAACAGCCCCGCTGATGTTTACGGCATTGGGTGGTGCAGCCATCAGCTGGAACATGACCAAGCCGATGTCGGCCGTACCGTTGCTGATTTGGGAATTCTTTAACGACCCGAACCTGCAAAGCCTGATATGGGGAGCTTCCCTGTTCCTGTTGACTTTTGTGTTATGTCTGAATTTATTAGCTAAACGAATTGCAAAGAAATGGAAAATATAAAGAATCCGATTCTCCAGATAAAAGATGTGTGTATCTCTTATACCAGCAGTGTGATGGCCGTGAAGCATGTATCGGCTGACATTGAAAAGAATACGATTACGGCCATCATGGGGCCTTCGGGATGTGGTAAGAGTACCTTGTTGCGTGCGGTGAACCGTATGCATGAGTTATACAAGAATATCCGTGTGACGGGTGAGATTTTGCTGAACGGCGAAAATGTGCTGCAGATGCACCCGATGGAAGAACGCCGTCACATCGGTATGGTGTTCCAGCGTCCGAACCCTTTTCCGACCATGAACATTTACGACAACGTGCTGGCAGGATACATTTTGAATGGTATTCACCTGTCCAAGTCGCAGAAAGATGAGATTGTAGAACGCAACCTGCGGAACGTCTGTCTGTGGGATGAAGTGAAAGATTCCTTGACCAAACGGGGTACATTCCTTTCCGGAGGACAGCAGCAGCGTTTGTGTATTGCCCGTTCACTGGCGCTTCAGCCGGATGTGCTCTTAATGGACGAACCGACTTCGGCTTTGGACCCGATTGCCACCAAGCACATTGAGGGCCTGATGGACCAGCTGAAGAAGGAGGTGACTATCTTGATTGTGACACACAATATGTCGCAGGCGATGCGTATATCCGACCGTTCCATGTTCATGTATATGGGAGAACTGATTGAATACGACGATACAGAAAAGATGTTTAAGAATCCGGTAGACGAACGTACCCGTGCTTATCTGACAGGCAAGATGGGATAATCCGGGAGCCGATGACAGGTAAAGAACAAGGGTTTGCAACTGAGTGATTCAGTTTGCAAACCCTTTCTTTATAATGGAATCTTTTGTTTTGCTTATTTAGCTGTCAGCACTTCCGGTTTGGCCTTGTCTGTTTGCAGGATGTGCCACACCTCTTCTTCCGTTCCGGAAAAAGGACCTGATTTTTCCAGCTTGATAGTCGACATGGCAGCGGCAAAACATCCGGCTTCTGCATAGGATGCACCTTTGTTGCGCATGTACAGATAACCGAGCACATAGGTATCTCCACATCCTGTGGCGTCCACCACTTCTTTCGGGGCGTAGGCCGGTATTTTGTAGAATTTGCCTTCGGCATAGATAATGCTTCCTAAACTGCCCAAGGTCAGCAGTACCTCTTTCACTCCCCATTGGGCCAGCTGACGGGCGGCCTGTTGCGGGTTCTTGAATCCAGTTAATACTTCCGCTTCATGTTCGTTGACTTTCAGAATATCAATGTATTTCAGGGCTTTCTTTTTTTCGTGCCAGTCGACAGGATACACCTGTTCTCCTTTTACTTCCCGTAAATATCCTTGTGCGTCTACGGCAAGTGTACCTTTTTGTGCCAGTTCTTTGACCACTTCCAACGGAAAATCATCTGCCAACAAGCTTCCCAAATGGAAGATGCGTGCATTTTCGTCTTTAAGGGCATCTGCCGTGAAAGGGTCGGCCTTTGCCAGTACGCGCTGGGAGCGATTGTCCTGATTTTCTTCGTATGTATTTTCGAAGTACACCGTATGACGGCTTGGGAGGACTTCTACCTGGATACCTTCTTTTCTCATTTCTTCCACGATACCGTATTCACTGGGTGCAACCGCTGTGACCAGTTTGTAGTTTTTAAAGTCATTTAACCGACGGATTCCGTGAGAGAAATAATAAGAAGTGCCTCCCGGCATGTAAGTAGTTTGTTTTGGAGTCACAATTTTATCTAACGTAATGTGTCCGATGCAACAAATATCATTCATGGATTGGTATGTCTTTTTATGCGTTTGCAAAGATACGGATAATTTTACTGTCTAAGGAAACTGTTGATGGCTTTTTCTTCTGAATTTGTGTCTTATTTTTACGTATATGCTAATAAAGAGAAAGTAAAGTGATGGTTTAATCAAACAAAAGTTTAACTTTGAGCAGTTTGTCCTTTTAGGAAGTTCAGAGTGATGAATTCTCGGAAAGGGTGAAAATTGAAAGAAAAAAAGAAATTTAGAAATGGAAAAAATGAATGTAAAGCCCGCTGAAGGTAAGCTGGGCGTATTATGTGTGGGTCTGGGAGCTGTGGCTACCACGTTTATGACCGGAGTTTTAATGGTGCGTAAAGGGCTGGCCAAGCCGGTAGGTGCTATGACACAGTATGATAAGATTCGTGTCGGGCGCGGAAAGGATAAGAAATACCTGCATTATGGTGAAATTGTTTCGATGACTAAATTGGATGACATTGTATTTGGTGCTTGGGATGTGTATCCGGCCAATGCCTATGAGTCGGCCATGAATTGTGAGGTGTTGCGTGAAAAAGACATCCGCCCAGTAAAGGAGGAGTTGGAGAAGATTGTGCCGATGAAAGCCGCTTTCGACCGCAATTATGCGAAGCGTCTGGATGGAGACAATGTGAAGGATTGTGCTACCCGCTGGGAGATGGTAGAACAGTTGCGGGAAGATATCCGCAAGTTTAAAGTAGAAAACGATTGTGCGCGTGTGGTGGTGTTGTGGGCGGCTTCCACCGAAATTTATGTGCCGGTTTGTGAAGAGGTGCATGGTACCTTGTCGGCCTTGGAAAATGCCATGAAGCAGGACGACCGGGAGCATGTGGCTCCTTCCATGTGTTATGCGTATGCGGCGTTGGCCGAAGGTGCTCCGTTTATCATGGGGGCTCCGAACACGACGGTTGATATTCCTGCAATGTGGGAAATGGCTGAAAAAACTAAAATGCCGATAGCAGGCAAGGATTTCAAGACTGGACAGACGCTGGTGAAATCAGGCTTTGCACCGATTATCGGTACGCGTTGTCTGGGCTTGTCCGGATGGTTCTCTACCAATATCCTGGGTAATCGCGACGGACTGGTGTTGGATGAGCCGGCTAACTTTCACACGAAAGAAGTGAGCAAGCTTTCTACGCTGGAATCCATTTTGGTACCGGAAAACCAGCCAGACTTGTACTCTGATTATTACCATAAGGTACGTATTAATTATTATCCTCCTCGAAATGACAATAAGGAAGGGTGGGATAACATTGATATTTTTGGCTGGATGGGCTATCCGATGCAGATCAAGATCAATTTCTTGTGCCGTGACTCTATTCTGGCAGCTCCGCTGTGTTTGGATTTGGTGCTTTTGAGTGATTTGGCAGCTCGTGCAGGACGTTATGGCATCCAACGGTTCTTGAGCTTTTTCTTGAAGAGTCCGATGCACGATTATACGGAAGGAGAAGTTCCCGTCAATCATTTGTTCCAGCAATATGTGATGTTGAAAAATGCCTTGCGCGAGATGGGCGGATACGAGGCCGATGAAGAGATTGATTGACGAGAGATTGTATGTTTGACAGATATCTTTAGAAACCGGTAGTGAAAGGTGATTTCATTACCGGTTTTTCTTGTCGGATGAAAAATTTATATTCCATTATTCATAAAAAAAGGTAAGAATGTCATTTTTCGGGGAGCGAAATTTGTTGGAGACCTTTACACTATGTACTTTTACAAAATGGTTAAGTGCATATTACTTAAGTATTAAATTCAGGTATGATAAAAAGATTGTTTTTTTTACTCGTCTTGTGTGTGGGAGTTGTGAAACTTTCAGCGCAGATTACTGGAGTTGTGACGGACTCTGAAACAGGCGATCCTATTCCTTATTTGAATGTATATTATGATGGAAAAGGGGTAGGAACCATTACTGATATAGATGGACAATATACGATAGCTTTTCATTCCGGGTGGACTAAACTGACTTTCTCGATGGTAGGTTATGCTACGGAGGTGCGTAATGTGTCGGCCAATACCAAGAAACTGGATGTGAAAATGAAGCCCGATTTGGTGTTGGATGAAGTCATCGTCAAGCCGAAAAAAGAAAAATACTCCCGGAAAAACAATCCGGCGGTGGAGATGATGAAGAAAGTCATTGCGGCCAAGAAATTGAATGACTTGGGTGTTAATGATTTTTATCATTACAATAAGTATCAGAAGATTACTTTTTCCTTGAACAACATCACGACCGATTCGCTTCGGGAGTCTAATTTGTTTAAGAAGTATCCGTTCTTCCGCGACCAGGTAGAGGTCTGCGAGGTGACGGGGAAGAATATTCTGCCCATATCAGTCGATGAAACGGTGACAGAGAAGCTGTACCGTAAGAATCCTCATGATGAGAAGACATTGGTAAAGGGTATTAATTCTACGGGTGTGAACGAGCTGTTCAATACCGGTGACATGTTGTCTACCGTACTGAAAGACGTGTTCCAGGATATCAATATTTATCAGGATCGTTTCCGCTTTCTTCAGTATCCTTTTGACAGTCCGATATCGAATGCCGGTATTAATTTCTATAAATATTATATCATGGATACAGTGATGGTGGATCGTGAGAAATGTTTCCACCTGACTTTCGTACCCAATAACTCGCAGGACTTCGGTTTTACGGGACATTTGTATATTCTGGCGGACTCTACTTTCCGGGTGAATAAATGTGTCTTGAATCTTCCTAAGAAGACTGATATCAACTTTGTGGACAACATGATTATCGAGCAGAAGTTCGGTCAGTTAGACACTGGAGAATGGGTGCTGATGGAAGACGACATGGTATGTGAATTGTCTTATCTGAAGAAATTGCTGGGTTCGTTTCAGGTAAGGCGTACTACTCGTTATTCAGACTTTGGATTTGATGAGATTCCCGAGAAGATTTTTAAGAAGAAAGGAGATGAGATCAAGGATGTGAATGCGATGATGCGTGATGATTCTTTTTGGAAGGAATATCGTCCGACGGAGCTGACGAAGTCGGAAGACAATATGGACTCGTTTGTGGACAATCTTGCCAAAATCAAAGGATTCAAATACATCATGTTTGTGGCGAAGGCTTTCATTGAAAACTTTGTGGAAACCGGAGTGAAAGGAAGGCCCAGCAAGGTGGATATCGGACCGATCAATACCATGATATCCAGCAACTATATCGACGGTCTTCGTTTGAGAGCTTCCGCGCAGACTACGGCCAATTTGAATCCGCATCTCTTCTTGAGAGGATACTATGCATACGGCTTTAAGGATGAAAAATCGAAATACAAGGCTGAGGTGGAATATTCTTTCAATAAGAAGGAATACCTGCCGCGTGAGTATCCGATTAATTCGTTGACCGTTTCGTATTCATACGATAACATGTTGCCGTCCGACAAGTTTATGGGTACAGACAAGGATAATGTGTTTACCTCTTTCAAGGTGACGACTGTCGACCAGTATAATTACGAGCGGACAGCCAGCGTGAAGTATGAGCTGGAAAAAGAGAGTGGATTGAAAACGACGTTGATGCTGAAGCATACCAATCTGGAAGCCTGTGGAAAATTGTTCTATCGTACCATGGCACAGGAAAGTCAGCTGCAGCAGGCTTTGGCTTCGGGTGAACTGACGGGGGCGGAGTGGGTGCATTCTCCTTATAATACCAAAGATTTCTCGGTGGCGGAGGCTACATTAGCCTTCCGTTATGCACCGGGCGAGACTTTTGTCAATACCAAGCAACGTCGTTTGCCAATCAATCTCGATGCGCCGGTCTTTACTTTGCAGCACACGTTGGGGCTGAAAGGAGTATTGGGCAGTGATTATACGTACAACATGACGGAGGTAAGTCTTTACAAGCGCTGGTGGCTGAGCTCATGGGGAAATATTGATACCTGTGTAAAAGGGGGGATCCAGTGGAATAAGGTTCCTTTTCCATTGCTGATTATGCCGGCTGCCAACTTGTCTTATATCATTCAGGATGAAACGTTCAACTTGATTAATAACATGGAATTCCTGAACGACCGTTATGCTTCTTTGGATGTATCATGGAACTTGCAGGGAAAAATTTTCAACCGTATTCCATTATTGAAGAAACTGAAATGGCGTGAGTTTATCGGCATAAAATGTTTGTGGGGACAATTAACAGACAAGAATAACCCGTTACTTCCTCAGAATGCCACTGATACAGAGCTGATGCTGTTTCCGGGACATTACGATGCGGCTGGTAACTTCCATACTTCAAGCTATGTGATGGATCCCAAGAAGCCTTATGTGGAGGTAAGTGCGGGCATTCATAACATCTTCAAACTGTTGCATGTGGAATATGTGCGCCGATTGACCTACAACGACCTGCCAACTGCCAGCAAATGGGGTATCCGCTTCATGATTCGAACGGTCTTCTAATTTTTACTAAATGCATGGACGGGTTTCAAACTTTTTGTAATTTTGTCATATAATCGAGGAATATATGGTAAAATCAGAAATACAAAGCGTGAAACTGCGGTTCGGCATTATCGGGAACTGTGAGGGGTTGAATCGGGCGATTGACGTGGCGATGCAGGTTGCACCTACGGATTTGTCTGTGTTGGTGACAGGTGAAAGCGGTGTCGGAAAGGAAAGTTTTCCGCAGATAATCCATCAGTTTAGCCGGCGGAAACACGGTCCGTATATTGCCGTGAACTGTGGAGCCATACCGGAAGGTACGATTGATTCGGAATTGTTCGGACACGAGAAAGGTGCTTTTACAGGAGCCATCAGTGACCGTAACGGATATTTTGCAGAGGCGAATGGAGGAACCATCTTTCTGGATGAAGTGGGAGAGTTGCCGCTTTCTACGCAGGCTCGTTTGCTTCGTGTACTGGAAACGGGAGAATATATAAAGGTAGGTTCTTCCAAAGTGCAGAAAACGGATGTACGCATTGTGGCTGCCACAAACGTGGATTTCTCGGAAGCCATAGCCGACGGGCGGTTTCGTGAAGATTTGTATTATCGTTTGAATACAGTTCCTATTAAGGTACCGGCTTTGCGTGAACGTCCGGATGATATTCCGCTCTTGTTCCGGAAGTTTGCGGCTGATTTTGCGGAAAAATACCGGATGCCGGCTATCCAGCTTACGGATGATGCCCGGCGTTTGCTGGTATCTTATACATGGCCAGGCAATATCCGCCAGTTGAAAAACATTACGGAGCAGATTTCCATTATAGAAACTAATCGTGACATCACAGCTGACATTCTGCAGGGATATCTGCCGGCACAGCCCGTATCGAAGTATCCTACTCTTTTAGGCGGATTGAAACCGGAAGGGGAGAAAGGGTTTCAGAGTGAGAGGGAGATTCTTTATCAGGTGTTGTTCGATATGCGTCGGGATGTGACGGAACTGAAGAAACTGGTACATGATATTATGGCAGAACGGGCAGGAGGTACTACCATGACACCTGCCTCTACGACTTCTGTTCACTATATTCCGGAAACCCCGGTCAGTTTGATGCAGACTCCTTCGGTGGTAGTGAATCCGGTGACTGAAGTAGGAAAGGTTTCCAATGTGACTTCCGTGAGCAATGTTTCCTCTGTGGCTCCCGGTGTGAAAGTCACTCCGGCTGACGTGTCGGATGTGCAGGATACGGAGGAATATGTAGAAGAAAATCTGTCGTTGGATGAGGTGGAGAAGGAGATGATTCGGAAAGCGCTGGAACGTCATCATGGGAAACGGAAGAATGCGGCGAATGATTTGAAGATATCAGAACGTACACTTTATAGAAAGATAAAAGAATATGGGCTTGAATAAGAAGTATATCAGAGTGGTGAAATATGTACTTCCGGTGGTATTATGCATTTTGACTGCCTGCACCGTGTCGTATAAGTTTAATGGTTCTTCCATTAATTATGATAAGGTGAAGACCATCAGTTTCCAGAACTTTCCGAACCGTTCGGCTGCCTTCGTCTGGGGTCCGATGGAGTCTATGTTCAACACGGCGTTGCAGGACAAATACATGCAGCAGACCCGTCTGAAACAGGTACGCCAGGGAGGGGACTTGGAACTTTCGGGTGAAATCACCAATTACGATGCCTATAATAAAGGAGTCGGTTCGGATGGTTATTCTACCATGGCAGAATTGAGAATGACCGTGAACGTACGGTTTGTGAATAACTCGAACCATGCAGAAGATATCACTGACCAGCAGTTTACGGCCAGTCGTGAGTACAATGCCAGTCAGCAACTGTCATCCGTGCAGGAAGAGCTCGTACAGCAGATGATTGATGAGATTGTGGAGCAGATATTCAATGCAACCGTAGCCAACTGGTAAGAGAAAGATGATACAGCAACGGTTACAGCAGTGGATTGAGCATCCGGATTCGTTGGATACGGAGAGTCTGTATGAGCTGAAGAGGCTTTTGGAACGTTATCCTTATTTTCAGACGGCTTGGATTTTGTATCTGAAGAATTTGTTTTTGTTGCATGACCCTTCTTTTCAAGAGGAATTGCGCAGGGGAGCTTTGTTTGTGGCCGATTTGAGCGTGTTGTTTTATGCCATCGAAGGCGAGAATTTTGTCATCAGGCAGCATGCGGAAGAGACCGGTGAGTCTGTGGCGGGAGCCGAAGATAGGACTTTGGATCTGATTGATCGTTTCCTGTCCGATACCAATGGAGCCACTACGGATAACTTGTTGCCATTACCTATGGAAGCAGTTGATTATACCTCTGTGCTGGCAGAAGGACCTCCCACTGATAATACCGGGCCAATTCTTTTGAAAGGTCAGGAATTGATAGATAATTTTATTGAAAAAGCCTCAATGGAAGAGGGTACTGCTGTAGAGGCGTTGGTGCCGGATACGTTAGTTCAGGAGGTAGTTCCTTCACAGGAAGGAGAGGAAGAGTCTCTGGAAAAAGAGGAAGAACCGGAACAGTCTGAAACGGAGCACTCCGAGCCAGAGGATGAGGAGAATTATTTCACGGAAACCTTGGCTAAAATTTATGTTAAACAGCAACGATATGATAAGGCGCTGGAAATTATTAAAAAATTAAATTTGAAATATCCGAAAAAAAATACTTACTTTGCAGACCAAATCAGGTTTTTAGAGAAGTTGATTATTAACGCTAAATCAAAATAAAAGAAAATGTATTTATTATTTGTCGTATTAATGGTACTTGCAGCTGTATTGATGTGCTTCGTGGTACTGATACAGAATTCAAAAGGAGGAGGTCTTTCTTCCAGCTTTGCATCTTCCAATCAGATTATGGGAGTTCGTAAGACAACCGATTTTATTGAGAAATTGACTTGGGGTCTGGCTGCATTTATGGTGATTGTCAGTGTGGCTACTGCATACGTGGTTCCTTCTCAGACTGAAGGTTCTTCAGTTATCATGGAACAGGCAGTGAAAGAACAGAAAACCAATCCGTTGAATGCTCCTGCAGGTTTTGCTGCTCCTCAGAAAGATGCGGCTGCTACAACTGCTCCGGCTGCTGCAACTGATTCTACCAAGAATTGAGAATATAAAGAAATAGACAAAATGAATCACTGACGAGTGTTTCATTTTGGGCATGAAAACGGAAATCCGGATAATGAATGAAACGGTTTTCCGTTTTCTTTTTTTGTTAATATGAATCTTTCATGGAAAACGTACAGAAAAAAGAGCGAATTCTGGCTATCGATGCGCTGAGAGGATTTGCCGTAATGGGGATTATTTTGCTCCATAACATCGAACATTTCAATTTTTATTCTTTTCCCGAAACTTCTTCTCCGACACTGGCGAATTTGGACCATACGTTGTGGGATATGTTGTTCTTTCTGTTTTCAGGAAAGGCCTACGCCATTTTTGCCTTGCTCTTTGGGTTCACTTTTTATTTGCAGAGCCGTAGTGCCGCTAGGCGAGGAGAGGATTTCAAAGGACGCTACATGTGGCGGCTCGTGCTGCTGTTGGGATTTGGGTTTGTGAATTCCTTGTTTTTCCCCGGTGAGATATTGGTGCTTTATGCCATCTTGGGTTTCATCCTTGTACCTGTCCGTCACTGGAAGAACCGGTCTTTGCTGATACTTTCCTTCATACTGATGCTTCAGCCGGTGGAGTGGATTAAAGTGGTGTGTGGATGGCTCAGTCCGGATTATGCACCCCACCAGATGATATTCTCGTTGGGCGATGTATATCCGCAGTTAGGAGGCGATTCCTGGTGGGAGATGGTGAAGATGAACTTTACCATCGGTCAGCTGGCCAGTCTGAACTGGGCGTGGTGTTACGGAAGGGTGTTCCAAACCTGTGCCTTGTTTGTGCTCGGCTTGTGGATAGGCCGGATGGGGTATTTTGATTCATCTTCAGAAACTGCCTTGGGGCGTTCTCGTAACTTCTGGACCTACGTGTTGTGCTTTTCTCTTCCACTGGCAGTGGTGTTTTATTTTGTCAAGACCTTTGTCTTCTCGTTAGTGTCTCAGCCTTTGATGCAGGACAGTCTGAAAACTATCCTGAATTCCTGGTATAATTTCTGTTTTATGCTGACCATGGTTTCTGTGTTCCTGTTGCTCTATTGGATGGGAAAGGGAAAGATGCAGAAGATTCTGGTACCCTACGGAAGAATGAGCCTTACCGATTACATCATGCAATCGGTCATTGGGAGTTTCCTGTATTTTGGTTATGGATTGGCCTTGCATCAGTATTGCGGTACAACGGTCAGCTTGTTGGTGGGAATCATTTTCTTCCTGTTGCAGTTGGCCTTTGCTCATTGGTGGTTCCGGCATTTCAAGCGCGGTCCGTTGGAGACCATTTGGCACAAGCTGACTTGGCTGGGAAGTACAGATAGTTAATCAGTTACGCTCTCTCAGTACTTTCTCAAGAAATATTCCAGTACTTCTAGGGAAGTACTCCAGTACTGCTGAAGAAGTACTACGGTACTTTCTTGGAAGTACTCCAGTACTCCCTAGAAAGTACTGAAGCGGAGTGGATATGAAAAAAAAGAAAGACCGTCCTCGTGGTTCGAGGCGGTCTCTCTCATTTTTGTAATGAAAGTCTGTGCTTTCAATTATTTTTTGAAGTATCTGTTGTACAGACCTTCGAAACCTTTTCCATGACGAGCTTCGTCTTTAGCCATTTCATGAACTGTGTCATGGATAGCATCCAGGTTCAGCTGTTTAGCGCGAGTAGCGATACGTTTCTTGTCTTCGCAAGCACCGCATTCAGCGTTCATACGTTTTTCCAAGTTTGTCTTAGTATCCCATACGCAGTCACCCAGCAGTTCAGCGAATTTAGCAGCGTGTTCAGCTTCTTCCCAAGCATAGCGTTTGAAAGCTTCTGCTACTTCCGGATAACCTTCGCGGTCAGCCTGACGGCTCATGGCCAAGTACATACCAACTTCAGTACATTCACCCATGAAGTGGTTGTTCAGGTCTTTGATCATTTCGTCGTCGCAACCTTTAGCTACGCCGATAACGTGTTCGTCTACGAACTGCAAGCCACCTTCAGCTTCTTCCAGTTCTTTGAACTTAGAAGCAGGAGCTTTACACATCGGACATTTTTCAGGAGCTGCTTCACCTTCATAGATGTAACCACAAACTGTACAGATAAATTTCTTCATACGTCAAAAATTTTAAGTAGTTAGTTATATATTAATAAGTTATGTTCTTTAATTCTTTGTAATGTCTTTTCCTGCACATTCCGGACAGATACCTTTGTAATACTGGTGTACCTCTTCCACGATGAATCCGTCTTTCTGGAACATTTCGGCTTCGCTCGGGTCCATCTTGGCAGGTATATCGTATATCTTGTTGCAAACCTTACATTGAAAATGTGCATGCGGTTGCATGTCACCGTCAAAACAAGCGTTCTTTTCATCTATGGTCAGCATCTTTGCGGCACCATGCTCCACGAACAACTTGAGGGTGTTATACACTGTAGTCTTGGAGAGCGTAGGAATCTCTTTGCACAGCGCCGTATAAATTTCGTCGATGCACGGATGAGTTTTGTGCTTCAGCAAATAATCCATGATGGCAATGCGTTGTACCGATGGCTTAATCTCATGGTCGAGCAAATATTCGTATGCTGTCATATTTTTCAATTCTGTAATTATTACAATTCTAATTCGAAGGCAAATATACAAAGATTTTTTATTCCAACAAATAGAACACAATGTTTTTTGTTTTTTTTTACTTTATGTTTCTGCGTTAAAATCTCCCGTTTCAGAATAGGGGTGTGTGTAAATATTGTTTATTTTTGCATCACTATATTATATATAACAAATTTATATGAGATTTGGTTTTGTAAAAGTGGCGGCTGCTATTCCTGCCGTGAAGGTAGCCGACTGCAAGTTTAATGCGCAGCAGACAGAGAAACAGATTGTCATTGCCGACGGGAAGGGCGTACAGATTATCGCTTTTCCGGAATTGAACCTGACCGGATATTCCTGTGGAGATTTGTTTGCCCAGAGTTTGTTGCTGGAGCAGGCGGAGTTTGCCTTGATGCAGATTGTCAATAACACCCGTCAGCTGGATATTATTTCCATTGTCGGCATGCCGGTCATGGTGAATTCCACGTTGATGAATTGTGCGGTGATTTTTCAAAAAGGCAAGATTCTGGGACTCGTACCGAAGACTTATCTTCCCAATTATAAAGAATTTTATGAGCAGCGTTGGTTCACTCCGTCAGTGGCTCATCCCGATTCCACTACCGTCCGTCTCTGCGGGCAGATAGTCCCTATGAGTGCCCGTTTGCTCTTCGATACGCCGGAGGTTTGCTTTGGCGTAGAAATCTGCGAGGATGTATGGGCGCCCGTACCCCCCAGTTCCACATTGGTGCTGAAAGGAGCCGAGATTATCTTCAACCTGTCGGCCGATACGGAAAACATCTGCAAGCACCAGTATCTCCGTTCTTTGCTTGCACAGCAGTCAGCACGGTGCCTGGCGGGATACGTATTCTCTTCCTGCGGCTTTGGCGAATCGACTACCGACGTGGTTTTCGCGGGGAATGCCCTGATTTACGAAAACGGCAGCCTGCTTGCCGCTTCCGAACGTTTTTCTTTCGAAGAGCAGCTGGTCATCAGTGAGATTGATGTGGAGCGCCTGAGAGGGGAACGCTTGGTGAACACCACGTTTGCGGCCAGTGTACGGACTCATCAGGAGATGCCGGTACAGCATGTCAGTACGGAACTGGTTTCATCGCGTGAACTGAGTCTGACCCGTCCGGTAGAACCTCATCCTTTCGTGCCTTCGGGCAGTCGTCAGCTGGACGAGCGCTGCGAGGAAATCTTTTCTATCCAGGTGGCCGGATTGGCCAAACGTCTGGTGCATACCCATTGCAAGACCGTCGTATTGGGTATTTCCGGGGGACTGGACTCCACGCTGGCCCTGTTGGTCTGTGTCAAGACCTTCGACAAGCTGGGCTTGCCGCGAAAAGGAATCGTGGGAGTGACCATGCCAGGTTTCGGAACCACCGACCGCACGTATCACAATGCCCTCTCCCTGATGGCTTCTCTGCAAGTGACCACGAAGGAAATCAGCATCAAGGATGCCTGTATTCAGCATTTTCAGGATATTGGTCAGGACATGTCGGTACACGATGTGACTTACGAGAATGGACAGGCCCGCGAGCGGACGCAGATTCTGATGGATTACGCCAACAAGCTGGGCGGACTGGTCATCGGTACCGGCGACTTGTCGGAACTTGCCTTGGGATGGGCTACCTACAATGGTGACCACATGTCGATGTACGGTGTGAATGCCAGCATACCCAAGACCTTGGTACGTTATCTGGTCAATTGGGTGGCACAGACGGGAGTGGATACCTTGTCCCGCAATACCCTGCTCGACATCATCGATACCCCAATCAGTCCGGAACTGATTCCAGCCGACGAGAACGGCAACATCAAGCAGAAGACCGAAGACTTGGTAGGTCCTTACGAGCTGCACGACTTCTTCCTGTTCCATTTCCTGCGTTTCGGCTTCCGTCCGGCCAAAATCTTCTATCTGGCCGAGATTGCTTTCCGCGGAACGTACGACAGCACGACCATCAAGAAATGGCTGACGAATTTCTACCGTCGTTTCTTTGCCCAGCAGTTCAAGCGTTCTTGCTTGCCTGACGGTCCGAAAGTAGGTTCCGTTTCCTTGAGTCCGCGGGGCGACTGGCGCATGCCGAGCGATGCCAGTGCAGCACTGTGGCTGAAAGAATGTGAGGAACTCCAGGCTTGATTCGGAGAGAGGCAGACCGATACAGAAAGCGTCCCTCTCAAAGAAAAAAATCGTGAAAGTCAATATTTGATCCATTGGAATTCCAATGTAAAAAATCTCCTGCTTTCGTCCTTTCATCGAAGATAAATGAGGACTGAAGCAGGAGATTTTTTTTTAGGGTATTATTTAGGAATTGTAAGTCGGCTGTTCGGTTCTTCTATTTTAAGGCCGCCTTCTTCTGAGAGTTAGTGCAAGTATTTTTCCGTGAAAGCCTTTACCCGTTCCGTGTATTCGTCCGGATACAGCTTGTAGGAATGGGCATGGTCCACCCCCTCCGTAATCCACAGCTCTTTGGGAGCCGGTTTGGCCTCATAAAGCTTATACACCATCCACGTCGGTACAAAGTCGTCGTTGTCACCGTGGATGAACAGCATGGGCTTGCGGCATTTCGCTACTTGTGATAGAGCCGAAGCTTCCTGAAAATTCCATCCGTTCTGTAGTTGACAAATCCAGCTGGCCGTGTAAAGTAATGGGAAAGGAGGCAAGCCGAACAAGTCTTTCAGTTCCTTGCTGAACTGGTCCCACACGCTGGTATAGCCGCAGTCTTCCACGAAGCAGGTCACGTAGTCGGGAGTCGCATCCCCCGACAGCATCATGGTGATGGCCGCCCCCATGGAGATGCCGTGCACCACTGCCTGCAAGGAATCCCCGAACAAAGCTGGTGCCACGTCTATCCATTGCCTTACGTCCTTCCGGTCCAGCCATCCCATCTGAATGGCATCCCCTTCTGTCAATCCCGCATAGCGCAAGTCCGGCAGCAAGATATTACAGTCTAGTGAATGGTTGTAGAGATAGCCGATGTGAAACATGCGGATGGCATTGTCCGTATAGCCGTGCACGATAATCGCCGTGCGGGCAGTAGGGCGGGAGGCGTGTGCATAAAACGCATGCATCCGGATGCCGTCGGGCGCGAGGATAAATGTATCGCGGAGCGCATGATGCTCTTCCAGACTGTCCAGCCATTGGACAATCTGAGGATATTCCTTTCGCATGAAAGTTTCAGATTCCACCATGTTTTTCCCCCGGTTTTCCGGGCGGAGCGCAAAATCAATCAGGTAGAGACCTCCCCCGACGACGATTCCCACGACCAGCAGTATCACGATGCCTGCCGACCAGAGGATTTTCTTTTTTGTGGTCATTGAAAATGGGTATTGAGTCCGTGGTTAGCTGTTCCAGATATCCCATGCCCCGAAAGCCTGCAACAAGAGCATTTCCAGCCCGTTTTTGACGATGGCTCCCTGGTCGCTTCCCTTCTTCATGAAAAGCGTGGTGTTCGGATTGTAGAGCAGGTCGTACAACAGATGCTGCGGAGTCAGCAGTTCGTACGGGATATTCGGACACTCGTCGGCCTTCGGATACATGCCCACCGGCGTACAGTTCACAATCACCTTGTAGTCCTGCATGATTTCGGGTGTAATTTCTTCGTACGTAATAACTTCCTCATTGTGTTTGCTGCGCGATACGAACAGCGTTTCCAGCCCCAGTTGTTTCAACCCCTGATGAATGGCTTTTGAAGCTCCGCCAGTACCCAGAATCAGCGCTTTTTTGTGGTAAGGTTCCAGCAAGGCCTCGATGGAACGGACAAACCCGATGATGTCGGAATTATAGCCAATCAGTTTTGGGCCCCCTTTGGTATGCTCTATTTTGATGACATTGACAGCCCCGATTGCCTGCGCGTCTTTGTCCAGTTCATCCAGATACGAAATCACTTTTTCCTTGTAAGGGATGGTCACATTCAGGCCCACCAGATTGGGGTTGGTCTTGATGATTTGCGGAAATTCTTCAATGGTCGGAATCTCAAAGTTCACGTATTCCGCGTCAATATTTTCTGAATGGAATTTTTCATTGAAAAAGTTCTTGGAAAAAGAATGTCCAAGCGGATAACCGATTAAGCCAAATTTTTTCATAAGGTTCAAAGATATTAGTTATTTTGTCGCAAAATAGAGTGTACACGTACCCATGGTCAGTCGTTTGAACTTTACCTCGCTGAAGCCGGCCTTCCGGATAATTTCCTGCATGACTTCTCCTTGCGGAAAAGCCTTGATTGATTCGGGCAGGTAAGTATAGGCGCTGCGGTCTTTCGAGAGCAGCCATCCCATGGCCGGTATCACCAGCTTGGAGTAAAGTGCGTAACCCTGTTTCATGGGGAAATGTGCCGGTTCCGACAGTTCCAGAATGACAAGATGTCCGCCGGGCACCAATACTCTGTACATCTCTTTCAGGCCCTTGTCCAGATGCTCGAAGTTGCGGATTCCGAATGCCACCGTGATGGCATCAAACCGGTTTTCGGGGAAGGACAGTGCCGTACAGTCTTCTTTCGCAAAAGAAATCTGTTGGTCGAGTCTCAGCTGTTTCACCTTCTCGCGTCCCACGTTCATCATGCCCTCCGAGATATCCGTACCAATCAGCTCGGCCGGTTGCAGCATCTGGCAGGCCTGGATGGCGAAATCGCCCGTGCCGGTAGCCACGTCCATGATGTGCTGGGGATGATAAGGTTCCAGCAGGCGGATAGCTTTCCGTCGCCAGCTTTTGTCGATGCCCCATGACATCAGGTGGTTCAGGTTGTCGTATGCCGGTGCGATGTGGTCGAACATTTTTTCTACCTGGGCAGCCTTGCCCTCTTTTTCGTTGTATGGCTTGATATTTTCTTGTGGGTAATGAGACATGCGTGGAAAGTTAAGATGGGACAATGTAATGGTGAATCTCCCTCTGAGAATGAAAGCCGTTTCATTCCGCAAAGGGAGATTAGGGGTCAGATACTTTCTGTATGATTAAAGCATCAAATAGTCGGTCACGTTCTTTTCGATACGTTTGGCCAGGTTATCTGTGTCACCTTTTACGAAGCTTTCGCCCGTGATGTGCTCAAACAACTCGATGTAGCGGTCGCTGATAGATTCTACGATGGCCGGAGTCATTTCAGGCACCTGCTGGCCTTCCTTGCCCTGGAAGCCGTTGGCCATCAGCCATTCGCGTACGAATTCCTTTGAAAGCTGCTTCTGTGGCTCTTCTTTTTCGAAGCGTTCTTGATAACCTTCTGAGTAGAAGTAACGGCTGGAGTCCGGTGTATGGATTTCGTCCATCAGGTAGATTTCGCCGTTGTGTTTTCCGAATTCATATTTCGTGTCTACCAGAATCAGACCCCGTTCAGCCGCCATCTGAGTACCGCGTTCAAACAAAGCCAGTGTATATTTCTCCAGAATGGCATATTCTTCCGGAGTAGCCAGTCCTCTGGCCAGGATTTCTTCTTTGGAAATATCTTCATCGTGCATACCCATTTCAGCCTTGGTGGTCGGAGTGATAATCGGATGAGGGAATTTCTCGTTTTCTCTCATGCCTTCCGGCAGACGCACGCCGCAGATTTCACGCACGCCGCTCTTGTAGGCACGCCATGCGCTTCCGCAAAGGTAGCCGCGTACAATCATTTCTACAGGGAAACCTTTGCACATCACGCCCACGGTAACCATCGGGTCGGGAGTAGCGAGTTTCCAGTTCGGGCAGATATCTTTGGTTGCGTCCAGAAATTTAGCCGCAATCTGGTTCAGCATCTGTCCTTTATAAGGGATACCTTCCGGCAGCACGACATCGAATGCCGAGATACGGTCGGTAGCAACCATTACTAACTTTTCATCGTTGATGTTGTACACATCACGTACTTTTCCGTGATACACACTTTTCTGTCCAGGAAAGTGGAAGTCTGTTTTTGTTAAAGCTTTACTCATTGTCTTGTTATGTTTAGTAATGAATAGGATTCGTTATGTGTGTTTATGCCTGTGGAGTCTTTTCGGCTTCTCTGGCAGCACGTAATTGTTTTCTTTCCGCTTTCTCTTTTTCCTCGAATTTCTCGTAGGCTTCTACGATGCGGGTCACCAGTTTGTGGCGGACAATGTCTTTCTTGTTCAGTTCGATGAAGCTGATGCCTTTCACGTCTTTCAGGATTTTCATGGCCTGCACGAGTCCCGAAGTCTGCGAGGCGGGAAGGTCAATCTGCGTCATGTCGCCCGTCACAATCATCTTGGTGTTCATGCCCATTCGGGTGAGAAACATTTTGATCTGCTGGGTGGTGGTGTTCTGCGCTTCGTCCAGGATGACCACTGCGTCGTTCAGCGTACGTCCGCGCATGAAGGCCAGCGGTGCAATCTGGATGACGTTCAGTTCCATGTATTCCTTCAGCTTGGCCGCCGGAATCATGTCCTGAAGCGCATCGTATAGCGGTTGCAGGTAAGGGTCAATCTTGTCCTTCATGTCGCCAGGCAGGAATCCTAACTTCTCGCCTGCTTCTACGGCCGGACGGCTGAGGATGATTTTCTTGATTTCCTTGTTCTTCAGAGCCCGTACTGCCAGGGCGATGGCCGTGTAGGTCTTTCCCGAACCCGCCGGACCGATGGCAAAAATCATGTCATTCTTTTCGAATTCGCGCACCAGCTTCAGCTGGTTTTCACTTCTCGGAGTAATCGGCTTGCCCGTCACACTGAACACGATGGCATCGCCCGTCTTTTCAATTTTCGGGGCATTGCCCTTCACGATGTCCAGGATGACTTCTTCGTTGAGCGAGTTGTACTGCACGCAGTGTTTCTCCAGAGCCAGGACAGCCTCTTCGAAAGCGCACATTTCCTCCTCGTCTCCCATGATTTTGATGACGTTTCCGCGTGCTACAATCCGCAGCTTGGGAAACAGGGCCTTGATCATCTGCATGTTGGCATTGTTCACGCCATAGAAGATCACCGGGTCAATATCTTCGAGTACGATATGTTTCTCTATCATTGAGTTTCTTCAGATTCGCTTGTATTTTATTTTTTGCAAAAATAATCATAACTTTTGATTGTAGAACGAGAAAGCAGAAGAAAATCTGCTTACTTCAGTTCTTTCATTTTGTAGCGTTCGCCGGTCGATTTCACCAGTTCCTGCAAGAATTCCTTGCTGTATCCCGGGCGGTCCAGCGGAGCCGTGTTGCCGGTAGCCGGGCGTTGCAGCTGTCCGTTCTGCATGCGTTTCACGGCACCGTCGTTGTAGCGTACGATGAGGAATTCGCCCAGTTTCTTCCAGCTGTCTACGGCAGTCTGTGCCGTCATCTGCGTGTAGTTGGTCAGGAATTCCTTGGCTTTGGCCGGGTCTTGCTGATACAGTTTCAGGGCCGTGCTTTCAATGCCTTCCTGTGCCTGTGCATAAGTATCTTCCAGGCTGTTCTGTACGGTGCGCATGTCTTCCACCATCAGGTTGTAGCGCGGACGGATCATGTCGGCCACCCAGTTGTAAATCCAGAACGCGGAATCCCATGAGAAGGTCACGCAGTCACCGTTTCCTTGCTGGTAAGGATAAGGCACCTTGTCCGTGTTGCAGTACACCGGAGTGAAGACCGTCATGTTGGCGTCGTCCAGACCGAACCAGAGTACACCGCCGATGGCGTCGGGCAGGTTGGAACGCATCTGTGAAACGAATACGAAACCACTCTGCTGGGTAGAGATGGGGCGTTCGTTGAAATATTCCTGTCCATCTACCTTAAAGGTCAGCGGCGACAGGCGGTAAGGCATCTCGAAGCAGCCGGCACCCATGTCCTTGGTGATGTCGAGCGGAGTGCCTTCGTAGTGGTCACGCATGGCATGCTGGATGTCGCGTATCGAAATCTTCTGGTCCGGTTTCACGTAAAGCGGCATCGGCTCCTTGCTCTCGCCCTGGATATAAGAAAGGTAAGATTGACCGGTCGCCTTGCTGAACATGTTGTAGAAGCTCCACACACGTGCCTCGCAGAAACGCAGGCCGCTGAAATCGAGCGGGCAGTAAGCATCGGCAAAGCTGAAGTCCTTGTTGTTGCCGCTGAAATAGCCTTTTTCGCGGGCAAAGGAAATCACGTCGGGTGCATACAGGCAGTTTTCCTTATCGTTCATGTCGAACTTGTGGATGCGGCTCTGGTTGGCATGAGCGGCAATGCAGTCGTCCGGAATACGGACAGCCACCCATACAGCCCCTTTCACGCCCGGTCCTTTTCCAATCATCTCCATGATCCAGGCTTCGTTCGGGTCGGCAATCGAGAACGATTCACCGCTGCTGTAGTAACCGTATTCTTTCACCAGGTCGGTCATGATTTTGATGGCTTCTTTGGCCGTACGCGAACGTTGCAGGGCCACGTAAATCAGGCTTCCGTAGTCCATGATGCCGGTGCTGTCCACCAGTTCCGGACGTCCGCCGAAAGTGGTTTCCCCGATGGTCACCTGAAACTCGTTCGTGTTGCCGATGACGTTGTAGGTCTGTTTGGCTTCCTTGATTTTGCCCAGATATTTACCCGAATCCCAGTCGTAGATGTCGCGCATCTCGCCCGGTGCATGCTGGGCAGCCGGGTAGTGGCACAGGTAGCCGAACATGCCGTAAGAGTCGGCCGAGTAAGAAACGATGACGGAACCGTCGGCCGAAGCCTTCTTTCCGACAATGAAGTTGGTACATGCCCATCCGTTGGCAATACATGCTGTCAGCAGAAAGACAGCCAGCATTATTTTTTTCATTTTCATGTAGGTAGATTGTTTATGATTTGAGTTATTGATTCTTTCAGAACTTGTATTCCTTGCGGGCCGTGTTTCCGCATTGGTCGGTCACGGTCACCTCGGCCTTGTGGGGAACTCCCTTTTTCACCTTTTCCGAGTCTTGTATCACCAGAATGCCTTTCTTCAAACCGAAGAGGACAAACTTCCCGTCAATGTACACCTTGTAGGTGCCGATACCCGATTCAGCGTCACTGATGCGGAACCGGATTTGCCGGTTGCTGCGCCATCCGCCCTGTCCGACGGGAGTGATTCTCGGCGCCACGGTATCCACATCGACAGAGAAGGTACCGAGAGAACGTATCCGGGTCTTGACCCATCCGTTCTCATATTTCCCGCCCATGGAGCTCCGCCATTTGCCGGCCTTCTGCACGATGTAGTATTTCGTGGTGTCGGCCACCGGTTTGTGTCGCAGGCCGATGGACAAATCGCAGTAGCTGTGGATCGGTGTCCGTCCTGCATCCAGCACATAGTCGAAGGCGATGTGCGAGCTGTCCCCCTTGACGCGGGTGTGGAGTGGCACGTTGTCATATACGTAGTAGCGAGGCACCACCAGTTCCATGCCCGGTTGTTGGATGACATTGGTCCGGTTCCAGTAAAGCATCTCGTCTGCCTCCGGCTTGTAGGCAGGAATGTCCTGCCGTTTGCCCTTTATGGTAAATGCATACGTTCTGCGGTTGCCGAAATTGTCTTCCAGCACGTAGCGGAAATGATAGTCCCGTTCCTCGTTGATGTCCACAGCCCCCCGGTTCTCATCCGTGCGGAGCAGCCGGATCCGGTTGCCGGGCAACTTATAGGAACGCATAATCAGCCGTCGTGTGCGGGTCAGTTCGTCGTAGTCCGTAAACCCGTTGATCATGCGGTTCTCGTCGGGCAGTACCCGGTCGGTTGTACTGTTGAACACCTGTACCGAGTCCACATAAAGCGTGACCGAGTGTACGCCGTAGAAGTTCGAGGTACCGTCCATGTAATCCTTGGCGCTGATGCCCGTGTAGATTTTCCCCCACGCGTGGATGGGCTGTCTCAGGGCATTCACGTTGAGCAGTTTCTTTTGTGTGCTGCCGTTCACCACGCCCTCTCCCAGAATCGGATAAATGCCGATGAGGCTGGCCACGGGCGCCTTGCTGTCCTTCAGGTAACGCTTGAAGTAAGGCATGGGGTCAATGTATTCCCCCGTTTCCGTCTGCCGCAGCTCCAGGTGCAGGTGAGGTCCAGCCGAAGCCCCTTCGTTGCCGCTCAGGGCAATGATATCCCCCTTCTTCACCGGAAACTGTCCGGGCTTGAATTTCAGGTCGCAGGTAAACGTTTCGTGCGCATACTGGTACTGGCGCACGTAAGCCTGTATGTTCTTGGCAAATGACACCACGTGTCCGTACACCGAAGTCAGTCCGTTGGGGTGGGTGATGTAGAGAGCCTGTCCGTATCCTCCGTGCAATACCGCCACACGCGATACATAGCCGTCGGCAATGCAGTAAATGGGTTTGCCGGTTACCCCTTGTGTCTTGATGTCCAGCCCGTTGTGGAAATGATTGGGACGCAGTTCGCCAAAGTTGGCGCTGAGCAGAATCGGGAAGTCGAACGGAGAACGGAAGTAGTTGTCGGTGACATTCTGGGCCTGTCCGGAGAGTACCCCCGCCAAGGCCAGTGCCAGTATCATTTTTTGTCTCATTTTTTCGTATTTGTTAAGCGGTTACAAAGATATTAAGAAATCCTGAAGCTGCAATCTTTTTGGAATGACTCTAAAAAATACGTCGTCTTTTATTAGGATAATTTATCCGAATGGTCTATTTTTGTCAGTGTATTGATATGCAAATTATTATTTATTAAACAGTATAATCATGGAAAACAATGAATTAATTCAACAGTGTACTGAGAAAGCTCAGACATGGCTGACGCCTGCCTACGACGCCGAAACACAGGCTGAAGTGAAACGCATGCTTGAAAATCCCGACAAGTCGGAATTGATTGATGCTTTTTATAAAGACCTTGAATTCGGTACAGGTGGTTTGCGCGGCATCATGGGAGCCGGTTCCAACAGAATGAATATCTACACGGTAGGTGCCGCTACACAGGGTTTGGCCAACTACCTGAACAAATGCTTTGCCGGAAAGAAAGACATCTCGGTAGTAGTAGGTCACGACTGCCGCAACAACAGCCGTAAGTTTGCGGAAATTTCTGCCGACATCTTCACAGCCAACGGTATCAAGGTATATCTGTTCGATGACATGCGTCCTACACCTGAAATGTCATTTGCCATCCGTCACCTGGGTTGCCAGAGCGGTATCAACATCACAGCTTCTCACAACCCGAAAGAATACAACGGTTACAAGGCTTACTGGGACGACGGTGCACAGGTACTGGCTCCGCACGACAAGGGCATTATCGACGAAGTGAACAAGATTTCCAGCGTGAGCGAAATCAAGTTCCAGGGCAACAAGGAACTGATTCAGATTATCGGTAAGGAAATCGACGACGAATACCTGCGTCAGGTACACACCTTGTCTATCGACCCGGAAGTAATCAAACGTCAGAAGGACCTGAAGATTGTCTACACGCCGATTCACGGTACCGGTATGAAACTGATTCCGCAGTCACTCAAATTGTGGGGCTTTGAAAACGTACATTGCGTGGCTGAACAGATGGTGAAGAGCGGCGACTTCCCTACAGTGGTATCTCCGAACCCGGAAAATGCAGAAGCACTGACATTGGCCATCAAGCTGGCCAAGGAAATCGATGCCGACATCGTGATGGCTTCCGACCCCGATGCCGACCGTGTGGGTATGGCTTGCAAGGACAGCAAGGGCGAATGGGTATTGATCAACGGTAACCAGACCTGCTTGATTTTCCTGTACTACATCATCAAGAACCGTATCGCCATGGGCAAGATGAAAGGCAACGAGTTCATCGTGAAGACCATCGTAACCACAGAACTGATTAAGAAGGTGGCCGATAAGAACCACATCAAGATGCTCGACTGCTACACTGGCTTCAAATGGATTGCCCGTGAAATCCGTCTGCGTGAAGGCAAGGAACAATACATCGGTGGCGGTGAAGAAAGCTACGGATTCCTGGCTGAAGACTTCGTACGTGATAAAGATGCCGTGTCTGCCTGCTCACTGCTGGCTGAAATCTGCGCATGGGCCAAAGACCAGGGCAAGACTCTGTATGACATACTGATGGAAATCTACGTAGAATACGGCTTCTCACTGGAAGTGACTGTCAACGTAGTGAAACCGGGTAAGACGGGTGCCGACGAAATCAAGGCCATGATGGACAACTTCCGTGCATGTCCGCCGAAAGAACTGGGTGGTTCGGAAGTGGTTCTGGTAAAAGACTACAAGACCTTGAAGGCTACCGACAACACCGGAAAGGCTACAGACCTGGATATGCCGGAACCTTCCAACGTGCTTCAGTTCTTTACAGCCGACGGTACAAAAGTTTCTGTACGTCCTTCCGGCACAGAACCTAAGATTAAGTTCTACATGGAAATCAAGGGCGAAATGCATTGTCCGAAGTGCTATGCAGGTGCCGTAGCCGATGCCAAAGAAAAAGTAGATGCAGTAAAGAAATCTTTGGGCATTTAAGATACGGGGCGTGTGAGTGCGCCGCCAGAGATGATTTAAAATAAGGAATGTCATTCCCGCGAAGGCTTTCAGGAGTCTTTCTTGCTTCGGGAATGACATTCTTTTTTTGTCAGAATGTTTGCTGTTTTGAGAAATCCCTGTCAAAAAAGACGGATTTGACGGGTTTTGCTAACCGTGTCTGGCGGCAAAAAGCCTCTTCTGTGCAGCCGCTTTTTGGGACCCGAAAACCTCATCGGCCTCACAGGGGTCTGTAGAGGGGGTAGAAGGGGAATGAAACGGTCGTCCCGGGAGAATGAAAAATGAAAATCCGGAAAAATCGCTTTGGCGTTCGGAGGCAAACGCAAAGGCGTTTCACTCCAAACGTCCTTGCGTTTTCCGGCAAACGCTTAGGAGTTTTCGGACAAACGCACTTGTGCCTTTTTTGTAAGCCTTAAAATGAAGATTTTTGAGGACTTTATTTTCTATTTCAAGCGTGAATATGAAATTTTCCGGCGTGACTGAATGAAAGTTTATTTCACTTCATGGTGTTCTTTTTGTTGCTGGAACAGCTTTCTTGTTTTCTTTTTCTTCTATTCTGGGAAACTTTCTGTTTCTCCTTGAATTTGCGGAACTTCTTTTCCTGCACAGTTTGTGCATGAGGATTGACCTGAGGGCTGAATTTCCTTTTCTGGAGAAGAAAAAATGAGCAAAATGACAATTCCCGAATAAGGAAGCGAAACGTGGTTTTCTTACGATGGTGGCTTTCAGCTATTTTTCGAATGGAGACACCTCATTTGGAGCAGGTACGATAGCAGACTGGTGGACAGAGTAGCAGTCTTTTGGGTTGATTTGAAAAACCATACGGCGGAAAAGAAAATGACCAATGGTCATAAAAAGATAAAAGGCTGTCTTCGGGGGAGGAAGACAGCCTTTCTTTGTGAATTGTATGGAAGACTAATACCTTTAGTTATTTCAGCAGTTTCTGAGCCTGTTTCAACATCTTTTCAGCTTGTTTTACGGCTTCTTTCAGTTCCTTGCTTTCAGTACCATTGGCTTTTTTCTGAGTCTTGTCCAGTTGCTCTGAAAGCTGCTGGATGTGTGATTCTACTTCTTCTTTCTTTACATCGGCTTTCTTTGACTTAGCCAACCATTCTTTCATACCCTGAGCTTTGAGAGCAAGAGTAGCGGTTTCGGCAGTCAGTTCAGTAGCTGCTTCTTCTTCCGGAGTGGCAAATGCATGGTGGAATCCTTTTACATCGTTCCAGTGTCCACGAGTAAAGTCTGGGAATGCAACTGCTGCACAGCCATTGTCCATAGAAATGGCTCCCAGTTCTGCCAGTGAGCACCATTCAGCCAAGTCATATACATCCATATCCAATGGCAGTCCATTCTGCAGACAGTACACCAGACGGCTGTCCATGATAAAGTCCATACCACCGTGTCCACCTACTTCCTTAGCCATTTCACCGTATTTCTTCAGAATCGGGTGCTGGTATTTGTCGACCAAAGCCTGCATTTCTTTTTCCGGAAGGAAAGAGTGAGAGCTCAGGTTGTCTACCTTCGGCTGTACGCCAGAAGCCTTCATTTGGGCAGCATCTACAGCATAGCCTTCAATCGGATACTTGTTGGCGAAACCTTTTGTTCCGGTCAGCTGATACAAACGGTTATAGGGTTGCGGGTTCATCACATCGTGCTGGATTTCGATGACCTTTCCGTTGGCAGTACGGATCAGGGTAGTGGTGTGGTCACCGTTGCGGAATTCTTCGCAAGGTTCACCGGTGGCTTTTTCTACCAATGCCTTACCGTGTACGGATTTGGTATCCATAGCTACCAGTGTAGTCATACGGTCGCCACGGTGAATGTTGAGGGCCTGAGCTACAGGGCCAAGGCCGTGAGTAGCGTATACGTCGCCGCGGTTTTCCTTGTTGTAACGCAGACGCCAGCCCAGTTTATCTTCTTTTCCATTTTTCCAGTAATAAGGCCAGAAATCATCCAAGTTGTGGATGTAAGCTCCTTGTGCACGGATGACTTCACCGAACACACCCTGCTGTGCCATGTTCAGGGTATTCATTTCAAACCAGTCATAGCAGCAGTTTTCCAAAATCATACAGTGCTTGCGGGTAGTTTCCGACAAGTTGATGAGTTCCCAGCATTGTTCCAGGTTCATGGCAGACGGTACTTCAATGGCTACGTTCTTACCATGTTCCATGGCATATTTGGCAATAGGGAAGTGATGGTCCCAATCGGCTGCAATGTACACCAAGTCGATGTCATCGCGTTCACAGAGTGCTTTGTAGCCTTCTGCACCTGAATAGATGGCAGCTTCGGGCAGACAAGCTTTTTGTAGGAGTTTCTGGCATCTTTCAGCACGGTCTTTTTCGTAATCACACAAAGCTACGATTTTGGTACCGGCAATATAGGTGAAGCGTTCTACGGCTCCCGGGCCACGCATACCCAATCCTACGAAGCCTACGCGGACTACGTTCATTTTAGGGACAGTCAGTCCGAGCGCACATTCTTGTCCGTCTGGACGTTCAGGAGTTTTGATGACGATGGTACCTTTATTCCATTCCCATTGAGTGGAAGGAGAAAGGCTCTGTGCAAGCATTTGAGCCGGTGTACAGGTTAAAGTTAATACGGTGCAAGCACCTAAAAGCAATTTTCCAAAATGTTTCATAGCTTTAGTTGTTTTGATGTTGAATTTTACTGGGGACAAAGATATAAAAAAACATTATTACACAAAAGTTTTTTCTATAAAACGTACATATATTAAAAAGAATAAGAATTAACGCTGTTAAAAGAAATAAAATAAATTATATTGCGAGTGCTTTATAAATAAAAAGGAAGATGAGCTATACCTTATTAATATATTACTATATTATATATTATAATAGGTAGAACTATGTGTTTATCTGAGACTTAAAAGGTAGAATATTTTTGGAGGAAAGAATGAGATGGGATGATAAACTGATAAGAAAAACGTTCTGTTTCTTACGAATGATAATTTATTTGAAAAAAAAGTGTCATTTTATTTGTGTGTTACAAAAAAGCCTTTACCTTTGCAACTGTAAATAAAAACAAGAGATAGTAAATATGATTACATTACACACATCAGTGAACTTGGCAGTCCTGCATATTATTCGCGTCCTGGTCGTGGCACCAAGAGGTGAGAAAGGTTCGTGCATGTAATTATATGAAAATGATATTGTAGAAAGCCTTTCTCACCAAGCGTTGAGAGAGGCTTTTTAATTGAAAAGAGAGATGAAAATGAAACATCAGTTACGTAGTTCGATGAGTACAGAAGGTCGCCGCATGGCAGGTGCCAGAGCACTGTGGGTGGCCAATGGAATGAAAAAGGAGATGATGGGGAAACCAATCATTGCAATAGTGAACTCTTTTACGCAGTTTGTGCCCGGTCATACACACTTGCATGAGATTGGTCAGCAGGTGAAGGCGGAGATTGAAAAACTGGGATGCTTTGCGGCTGAGTTCAACACCATTGCCATCGACGACGGAATCGCGATGGGGCATGACGGGATGCTGTATTCTTTGCCTTCGCGCGACATCATCGCTGACAGCATAGAATATATGGTGAACGCACATAAGGCAGATGCCATGGTGTGTATTTCCAACTGTGACAAGATTACACCGGGAATGCTGATGGCTTCCATGCGATTGAATATCCCGACGGTATTCGTGTCAGGCGGACCGATGGAAGCCGGAGAGTGGGGCGGACAGCATCTGGATTTGATTGATGCCATGATCAAGTCGGCCGATACGACCGTGAGTGATGAGGATGTAGCCGAAATTGAACGCCATGCGTGTCCGGGTTGCGGAAGTTGCTCAGGTATGTTTACCGCCAATTCGATGAACTGTTTGAATGAAGCTATCGGACTGGCTTTGCCAGGCAACGGTACGATTCTGGCTACTCATGCCAATCGCAAGCAGTTGTTCAAGGATGCAGCGGCCCTGATTGTGAAGAATGCGTATAAATATTATGAAGAAGGAGACGACAGCGTGTTGCCGCGCAGCATTGCAACTCGTGAAGCGTTCTTGAATGCCATGACTCTCGACATTGCCATGGGTGGTTCTACCAATACGGTGCTTCACTTGTTGGCGGTGGCTCACGAAGCGGAAGTGGATTTCAAAATGGACGACATTGACATGCTGTCACGTCGTGTACCTTGTCTTTGCAAGGTGGCTCCCAATACACAGAAATATCACATTCAGGATGTGAACCGTGCCGGAGGTATTCTGAATATTTTGGGCGAACTGGCCAAAGGGGGACTGTTGGATACTACCGTACATCGGGTGGACGGTTCCACATTGGCAGAAGCCATTGCCAAATACAATATCTGTCGTCCGGATGTAGATGCAGAAGCACAGCGCATTTATTCAAGTGCGCCGGGCGGTAAATTCTGTATCCAGTTGGGGGCACAGAACGCTACCTACAAGGAGTTGGATACCGACCGTGCCAACGGATGTATCCGTGACTTGCAGCACGCGTACAGCAAGGATGGCGGACTGGCCGTATTGAAAGGAAATATCGCTCAAGACGGTTGCGTAGTGAAAACTGCCGGAGTGGATGAAAGTATCTGGAAATTCTCAGGCCCGGCCAAGGTGTTCGATTCGCAGGAAGCTGCCTGTGAAGGTATCTTGGGTGGAAAGGTGGTCAGTGGTGACGTGGTAGTCATTACTCACGAAGGTCCGAAAGGAGGTCCGGGTATGCAGGAAATGCTGTATCCTACCTCTTATATTAAATCCAAGCATTTGGGTAAGGAATGTGCCTTGATTACCGACGGACGTTTCAGTGGAGGAACTTCTGGCTTGAGCATCGGGCATATATCTCCGGAAGCCGCAGCCGGAGGCAACATCGGTAAGATAGTAGATGGTGACATCATTGAAATAGACATTCCCAACCGTTCTATCAATGTGAGACTTTCCGACGAGGAACTGGCCCAGCGTCCGATGACGCCGGTGACCCGCGACCGCAAGGTTTCAAAGGCATTGAAGGCATACGCCAGCATGGTGAGCTCGGCAGATAAAGGTGGAGTGAGAATTGTAGAATAAGGAGAAGCTTATGAGTAAAGAAAAAATATCAGGTTCAGAAGCGTTGATGCGCTCTTTGGAACACGAAGGAGTAAAGACACTCTTCGGCTATCCAGGAGGTGCCATCATGCCGGTGTTCGATGCGTTGTATGACCATCGTGACAAATTGAACCACATTTTGGTTCGTCATGAACAAGGAGCTGCGCATGCGGCTCAGGGTTTTGCCCGTGTATCGGGAGAAGTAGGAGTTTGTCTGGTAACAAGTGGACCGGGCGCTACCAATACGATTACCGGTATCGCTGATGCCATGATTGACAGTACGCCGATTGTGGTGATTGCCGGTCAGGTAGGAGCTTCCCTGCTGGGTACGGATGCGTTCCAGGAAGTCGACTTGGTGGGTATTACACAGCCTATTTCCAAGTGGAGCTATCAGATACGCCGTGCGGAGGATGTGGCTTGGGCGGTTGCCCGGGCGTTTTACATCGCACGGAGTGGACGACCGGGACCTGTCGTATTGGATTTTGCCAAGAATGCGCAGACGGAAATGACGGACTATGAGCCGGTGGATTTGGATTTCATCCGTAGTTATGATCCGGATCCGGAAACCGATTCAAAAGCTGTGGCTGAGGCTGTAGCCTTGATTAACGGTGCCAAGCGTCCGTTGGTACTGGTAGGACAGGGCGTAGAGTTGGGAAATGCCCAGCAGGAATTGAAGGAATTCGTGGAAAAGGCGGATATTCCTTGCGGATGTACGTTGTTGGGCTTGTCAGCATTGCCAAGCAATCATCCTTTAAATAAAGGTATGTTGGGAATGCATGGAAACCTGGGACCGAATGTGAAGACCAACGAATGTGACGTGTTGATAGCAGTGGGTATGCGATTTGATGACCGTGTGACCGGTAAATTGGATACGTATGCCAAACAGGCCAAGATAATCCATCTGGATGTGGATCCGTCGGAAATCGGAAAGAACGTGCCGGTGGATGTGCCGATTTTAGGTAACTGCAAACGGACGCTTTCATTGCTGACCGAACTGATTCAGCCACAGAAACACGAAGAATGGATTGCCAGCTTCAAACCGTATGAAGAAAAAGAATACACACAGGTAATTGAAAAGGAAGTGTTCCCGAAGGAAGGGCCTATCAATATGGGTGAGGTGGTGAATGCGGTGAGTGAGGCCACTCATAACGAAGCTATCCTGGTAACCGATGTCGGTCAGAATCAGATGATGGCTTGCCGTTACTTTAAATTTAGCAAGCCTCGTAGCATTGTCACTTCCGGTGGTATGGGAACGATGGGATTCTGTTTGCCGGCCGCTATTGGAGCCACATTCGGATGTCCGGACCGTACAGTATGTGCCTTTATGGGGGATGGCGGTTTGCAGATGACCATGCAGGAACTGGGTACGATTATGGAACAGAAGTCGCCGGTCAAGATTATCCTGCTGAACAATAATTACCTAGGCAATGTGCGTCAGTGGCAGGCTATGTTCTTCAACCGTCGCTATTCTTTCACCCCGATGATGAATCCTGACTACATGCAGATTGCATCGGCTTACGGAATTGCCTCACGCCGTGTGATGAATCGTGAGGAATTGAACGACGGTATTCAGGAAATGTTGTCGACCGACGGCGCTTTCTTGCTGGAGGTATGCGTGATAGAAGAAGGAAATGTGTTGCCGATGACACCTCCGGGAAGTTCGGTCAACTATATGTTAATGGAATGTTGAGAGGAGAAGGAGGAAGAATATGGATAATAAAACATTATATACAATCATTGTTCATTCAGAGAATATTGCCGGTATTTTGAACCAGATTACCGCAGTGTTTACCCGTCGTCAGATCAACATTGAGAGTCTGAATGTGTCGGCTTCTTCCATCAAGGGAGTACATAAATACACCATTACCTGCTGGACTACTCCGGATGTGATTGGTAAGGTAGTGACACAGATAGAAAAGAAAATGGATGTGATTCAGGCACATTATTTCACGGACAAGGAAATCTTCCAGCGTGAAGTGGCGATGTATAAGGTGTCTACTCCTGAATTCCAGTCGAATCCGGAAGCATCCAAGGTGATTCGCCGTTACAGTGCACATATCGTGGAAGTCAATCCGACTTTCTCTATCGTGGAGATGGTGGGAATGAGTACGGACATCACTTCGCTCTATCAGGAACTGAAGCAGTTGAACTGCGTGCTGCAGTTTGTACGCTCTGGGCGTATTGCTGTTTCTACCAGCTGTTTTGAGCGGGTGAATGAATATTTGGCGCATCGCGAAGAAAGATATCGGAACCAAAAGAATTGAATCTATGACAGAAGAAAGTAAAGTTGGTACTTACCGGTTTGTGGCCGAACCGTTTCATGTGGATTTCATGGAGCGGCTGACAATGGGGGTGTTGGGCAATCATTTGCTGAACTGCGCCGGTTTTCATGCGGCAGACAGAGGATTTGGCATCGCTACGCTGAATGAGAATCATTACACGTGGGTGCTTTCACGTCTGGCAATTGAGATGGAAGAAATGCCGCATGCCTACGAACACTTTACCATACAGACATGGGTGGAGAATGTGTACCGCCTGTTTACAGACCGTAACTTTGCCATTCTGAACAAAGATGGGAAGCCTATTGGATACGCCCGTTCCATTTGGGCGATGATCAGCATGGAAACGCGTAAGCCGGCCGATTTGCTGACATTGCACGGAGGTTCGATTGTGGACTATGTGTGTCAGAAAGACTGTCCGATTGATAAGCCGGGACGCATCAAGGTGACACATCCGCAGGCGATGGGAGAGTATCGGGTGAAGTACAGTGACATCGACCTGAACGGACATGCGAACAGCATCAAATACATTGAACATATTCTGGATTTGTTCCCTATGGAAATGTTCCGAAAGAAACAGGTCCACCGGTTTGAGATGGCTTATGTGGCCGAAAGTTATTACGGCGATACGTTGAGCTTCTTCCAAGAGCAGACCGGAGAAAATGAATATGATGTGGAAGTGAAAAAGAACGGCACGGAAGTGGTTGTTCGAAGTAAAGTGATTTTTAGAGATTAAATTAGTATATCAACTTGCAGCCGAAAGGCTGCGTAAAAAGATTGTAAAAACTATGGCAAAAATGAATTTTGGCGGTGTGATTGAAAATGTAATCACTCGCGAAGAATTTCCATTGGAAAAAGCACGTGAAGTATTGAAAGATGAAACCATTGCTGTAATCGGTTACGGTGTACAGGGACCGGGACAGTCATTGAACTTGCGCGATAACGGTTTTAACGTCATTGTCGGACAGCGTCAGGGCAAGACTTTTGAAAAAGCAATCGCTGATGGATGGGTTCCGGGAGAAACTTTGTTCAGCATTGAAGAAGCTTGCAAGAGAGCCACTATCATCATGTGTCTGTTGTCAGATGCCGCAGTGATCTCTGTATGGCCGACTATCAAACCGTGCTTGACTGCAGGAAAGGCTTTGTATTTCTCTCATGGTTTCGCCATCACTTGGAATGACCGTACTGGCGTAGTTCCTCCTAAAGACATCGATGTCATCATGGTGGCTCCGAAAGGTTCAGGTACTTCTTTGCGTACCATGTTCCTGGAAGGACGTGGCTTGAACTCTTCTTATGCTATCTACCAGGATGCTACCGGTAAGGCATACGACCGTACCATTGCATTGGGTATCGGTATCGGTTCAGGTTACCTGTTCGAAACTACTTTCCAGCGTGAAGCTACTTCCGACTTGACTGGTGAACGTGGTTCTTTGATGGGAGCTATCCAGGGATTGCTGCTGGCACAGTATGAAGTGCTCCGTGAAAACGGACATACTCCGTCTGAAGCATTCAATGAAACTGTAGAAGAGTTGACTCAGTCACTGATGCCGTTGTTTGCAAAGAACGGTATGGACTGGATGTATGCAAACTGCTCTACTACTGCACAGCGTGGTGCCCTCGACTGGATGGGCCCGTTCCACGATGCCATCAAACCGGTAATGCAGAAACTGTATCAGAGTGTAAAATGCGGTCATGAAGCTCAGATTTCTATCGACAGCAACTCTCAGCCGGATTATCGTGAAAAACTGAATGCAGAATTGAAAGCATTGCGTGAAAGCGAAATGTGGCAGACTGCTGTGACTGTACGTAAACTTCGTCCGGAAAACAACTAATCACGGTAGGTGAAAATTATAAGAAAGCCGTTCGGTGTCGGAAGATGCCGGACGGCTTTTTTCGTGAGGTAAGGATGAAAAGAATCTGTGAGATTTTGTTACCTTTGTGCCGGTTCTATAGAATAGAGATGAAAAAAATTGCTATTTTTCTGCTGGGCTGTCTTTGTATGGCAGGGACAGTGTTTGGACAAAGTCTGGAGGAGACCACGGAGCAGCGTCTGAAGGATTTTTTTGCCAATTATGAGACTTCGTATGCGCATATCGGAAAGTGTAAACTGGAACGCATGGAGCTGGAACACGAAAAGAAGGTATTGCGCGTGTATGCCAATCCGACTTTTGGTTACCAGCCGTTTACGGAAGAAAATGTATCGGCTATTTATCGTTTGTTGAAGCAGTCGCTTCCGGGGCCGGTAAATTATTATACCCTGCAAGTGTATGCAGACGGAAAGCTGATTGAGGACCTGGTGCCTAATGCGTTCCGGAAGAAACAAGACAAGACTCGTTTGTACGGCAAACTGGATGCGAAGGGAAACCCGTGGGTGACCAATGTGTCGCGTCCGTTTGAAATCAGCCGGGGACTGGAAGGACGGCATGTGGCTGTGTGGCAAAGTCATGGAAAGGTGTATCGGAACGACCGGAATGAATGGCGCTGGCAGCGTCCGCGCTTGTACTGCACTACGGAAGATTTGTTTACCCAGTCGTTCGTGGTGCCGTATCTGATTCCGATGCTGGAAAATGCCGGAGCCGTGGTCTTCACTCCCCGTGAACGCGACTGGCAGCGCCACGAGGTGATTGTGGATAATAACACTTGTACGCCAGGCAGCCATTATCTGGAAGTGGAATACAAGAAATATACGTGGAAGGATACGGGTCAGCCGGGATTTGCTCAAAAATATCAGCAGTATCCGGATAACTACAATCCTTTCAAGGATGGTACGGCGAGGTACATTGCGACCCAAAACCAGCCGGAGAAAGCCTTTACCGAATGGATTCCCAACATCCCGGAAAAAGGAAAATATGCGGTGTATGTCAGTTATCAGACACTGCCGGAAAGCGTGTCGGATGCCAAATACTTGGTTTTCCACAACGGAGGTGTGACCGAATTCAAGGTGAACCAGCAAATGGGGGGAGGTACCTGGGTATATTTAGGTACCTTTGAGTTCGATAAAGGCCGGAACGATTACGGCATGGTGGTGCTGAGTAACGAGAGTTCCCAAAAGGGAGTGGTCTGTGCCGATGCGGTCCGTTTTGGCGGTGGCATGGGAAACATTGTCCGTGGCGGACAGGTGAGTGGAGTGCCTCGTTACCTGGAGGGGGCGCGCTATTGGGCACAATGGGCCGGCATGCCTTATTCGGTGTACAGCAAGAGCCAGGGAGAAAATGATTACAATGACGATATCAATGCTCGTTCGCTGATGGTGAACTACCTGAGTGGCGGGTCGGTGTACAACCCTTCGGAAGAGGGACTGAAAGTGCCTTTTGAAATGACACTGGGACTGCACAGCGATGCAGGCTTCAAAACGGATGATGAACTGGTGGGTTCATTGGGCATCTATACGACCGACTTCAACGACGGAAAACTGAATTGTGGTATCTCCCGCTATGCGTCGCGCGACTTGACAGACATGGTGCTGACGGGATTGCAACGAGACATCGCTTCCCGTTTCGGGGTGCAGTGGGCCCGGCGGAGCATGTGGAACCGGAACTACAGCGAGACCCGTCTGCCGGCAGTGCCTTCCATGATTCTGGAATTGCTCTCCCATCAGAACTTTGCCGATATGCAGTGGGGACACAATCCCGATTTCAAGTTTACGGTGGGACGTTCAGTCTATAAATCCATTTTGAAATATCTTTCTACCATGCACGGCACCGACTATGTGGTGCAGCCGCTTCCGGTGAATCATTTTGCCATCCGGGAAGGAAAAAAGAAAAATACTTTTACTCTGAACTGGAATCCGGTGGAGGATGTGATGGAACCGACGGCCAAACCGCAAGGATATATCGTCTATACCCGTATCGGTTACGGCGGATTTGACAACGGAGTATATGTACGCAAACCGGAATACACGGTGAAAGTCGAACCGGGACTGGTGTACAGCTTTAAGGTAACGGCTGTTAACAAGGGAGGAGAGAGTTTCCCTTCGGAAATTTTGTCGGCCTATAAGGCCAAACGGAGTAAAGGCACATTGTTGATTGTGAACGGATTCGATGCCACTTCAGGTCCGGCGGAAGTCAACTCGGCTTTACTGCAAGGCTTTGATCTGAAGTTAGATCCGGGCATACCTTATGGACAGACTCCTGCTTATTGCGGCTACCAGCAAGGATTCAACCGCGACAAAGCGGGACTGGAGACTGGTGACGGGCTGGGTGTCAGCGACAATGCTTTAGAAGGAAAATTGATTGCGGGAAATACCTATGATTATGTGTTTGTGCATGGCAAGGCCATTCAGCGGGCCGGACGCTATTCGTTCGTGTCTTGCAGTGATGAAACCTTGGAGAGCGGAAGTACGGACCTGAGTCAATATGACCTGGTGGATTTGATTTGCGGAGCCGATGCCAAATCCTTCTCTTCGGCCATGCAGGAAGCTCTTACCCGTTACTGTCGTCAGGGCGGACGTTTGCTGGTGAGCGGTTCTGCGTGGGGAGCAAATCTGCAAAAGAGAGACTTTGGCAAGGATGTGCTGAAGTGTGTGTATGGCGGTCGTTTCAGTAACCAGACTTCCTCTTCTTTGCAGGGAGCTGGAATACAGTTCCAGGTTGAAGGGGAAGCCAATGAAACGGTTTATGCCGTTCCTTCCATGGAATGTGTGCTGCCTGCAGCTGGGGCCTATTCATCTTTTGTGTATACCAAAGGAAATTATGGGGTGGGAACCGTATATCGTGGCGAAGATTACCGTACCTTTGTATTGGGTTTCCCCTTGGAATGTGTGGAAAACACCGACGTACGCAATCACTTGATGCAGACTGCTGTGACCACGCTTTTGTCCAAGAAAAAACGCTGATTCAGCGTAAAGAAAAGAATTAAGTAACCATCAATAAATGTATCGATATGGAAAAAGATTTTTTGAAGGTCATTGAAACACGGCGTAGTTGCCGCAAGTATAAACCGGAACAGATTACGGATGAAGAGTTGAAGGCTGTGCTCGAAGCAGGTACTTATGCTCCGACTTCACGCGGTATGCAGTCGCCTTATATTGTGGCTGTACAGAAAAAAGAAGTGCTGGCCAAGCTGGCTAAGATGAATGCGGAAATCATGGGAGTTACTTCCAATCCTTATTACGATGCGCCTACCTACGTGCTGGTTTTTGCGCCTTCATTGGCCAACAATCCGGTACAGGACGGAAGTTGCGTGCTAGAAAACATGATGCTGGCAGCACATGCCTTAGGATTAGGCAGCTGTTGGATTCACCGGGAACGGGAGATGTTTGCTACGGAAGAAGGCAAGCAGCTGATGGAAGAATGGGGACTTCCTGAAGGGTTGATGGGTATCGGTGCCCTTGCGTTGGGCTATCCCGACGGAGAACCCGCTCCGGCAAAACTGCGTAAACCGGACTATTTCCGGGTGATAAAATAAGACGAAAAAAAACGCAAGGACGTTTTGGTCAAAACGCCTTTGCGTTTTCTCTTAAACGCCCTTACGTTTTACTTGAAACGTCCTTGCGTTTTGGTAGAAACGCAAGGGCGTTTTTTTATGATTGTTTTTTTATCAGTTAATCGGCACAATTTCAAAGATTTCCGCTTTTCCTTCCAAGCGAATCTGACTGACGTTCTTGTCGGTCAATTTGATTCTTGCATAAGGAGTTTCAATCATGGTTTCAGACAAAACCTTGCCTTTTTTGTCCAACTGCACACATTTGATTGGGGCAGACAACTGGTTCATCAGTAAGGTGTAGGCTTTGACATCCTTGTTGACTCCGAACGTAATCGCTTTTGTGCTCTGGTAAGAGGTGGAGAGATTGTTGTCGAAAGCATAAACCGCTTTGCTCAATGTATCCGCCTCAAGCGTAAAGCCAAGATTGTCCGGACGGAGTGGGTTTACATCGAACGAGCGGACAGAAGCATAGTTGGTGCGTTTGGAATCCAGTCGTTTCAGGCGGACGTAGCGTGCTTTTTCCGGAGCCCCCTGCCAGTGGATGATGTATTGCTGGTTCAGCTCTCCGGTGAGCGCTTTCCAGTTTTGTCCATCGGTAGAACATTCCACTACGGCATGGTCGAAATAGTCCACATCGTCTTTGGAATTTCTTCCCTGAAGGATGGAGATTTCCGTCACATCACGTACGTCGCGCAAGTCTACTCCAATCCAGTCGTTCGGCTTCTGGGCGATTCCGGAAGTATAGAAAGTCGTAGAATCATTGTCGAACATCAGTTTGGTCTGTACGGTATGCGCACTGCTGAAAGAGCCGATACCTTTGTAGTCGTTTGGCATCTTGCCTGACAGTTTCTTCAGGTATCCGTGTGCCATGTCGTCCATTGCATACTCATAGAACGGCTGAAGTTTCAGGGTGCCCGACTTGTGGGCTTCGTAGTTTTTCCGGTCTTCCGGCGTCATGATGTTTTGTATGTATTTCGTCCAGAAAAGCGCATCGTCCTGACCGGAACGGTATATACGGGCCAGCTCGATGGCCTGCTTGCCGCGTGTACCCAGTTTGCCGAACTCTGTCAGCCAAGGCCGGAGTTCGTTGAGCAACGCTTTGTTCTGGCAACCGTTTTCCATGCGTGCAGGAACACTCTCTACTTTCTTGAATTCTTCTTCCAAGGCGTTGGCTGCCGCATCGTTCCAGTCGGCAATGCGGAAAGTCTTTGTTTCCCACGATTCATCCCGCCGGTATCCGTTTTCGGTATCACTGGAGTGGATGGCGAAGGTGCGATATGCATCAGTGGCATCGGGTACCAGTTCGGCCAGTCCCCGTTCCCAGTTGTCAATGGCGTTGTAGTCGGCGATGTTCCAAGCGTAGTCGGCAACTCCATACAAGGCCAGCTTGGAGGCTTCACCGTGTTCCATCGGATTGCTGATCACGCCGCAAGTCTCCTGGGCTGTCAGGCTGGTATCCAGTCCGTAGACCGGTCCCTGGAGCAGGAAGTTACGGATGTAGTCGGTCACCGGATAGTTCCACCAATAGTAAGCCGGACGTTTGATACGGGAGTTGATGAAGTCGAGGGTTTCGGGTGTCAGGTCACTACATACCACGTCACCTGTCCAGAACACCTTGATTTCAGGATTCAAGGTTTTTCCGTAAATGGCCAGGCTGCCTTTTTCGGTCGGATTGGCCCAAAGTTTGGAGTAGTCGGTCGGGCAGACGGTCAGCGGAGACACGTCTCCTTTTACCTTCACGAACTCTTCAGTCAGACGGTTCAGCAATTCCGTTTGCTTCAGCGGGTTGGTACCCTCGCCCGAGATATCGTCGAAGAAGATGGCAAAATGACGGACTCCCAAATCGTACATCCAGTTGAACTTGTTGATCAGGTTCTGATAATCCTCTTCATTCCATTTGATATCCTGTCCCGGATGGATGGCCCACACGAAGTCCACATAATTCCGGTTGCTGGCATCTACCAGTTCCTTGATATGTTGTGCTTCTTTTTCCGGATAGGGCAGACGCCAGTTCGGGCAGCTGTGATAAGGGTCGTCTTTAGGACCATATAAATAGGTATTCATTTTGAACTTTCCGTAGAAGTCAATCAGCGACAAGCGGACTTCGTGTGACCAAGGCGTGCCGTAGAAACCTTCCACCACACCTCGGTTGGGCAAGTCCGGATAATCGTTGATTTCCATGCAGGGCAGCGTACCTTGGAAAGCGACCGGACTTTCGGTCAGTTGTTTCAAGGTTTGGATGCCATAAAAAGCTCCTCGTGCATCGTATCCGGTGAGGGTAATTTCTTTTGGCTTGATAATTAAGGAGTAAGCTCCAGAGACTTCTTTTACCTGGGCTTTACGGGCTACTTTCGGTCCGAAATCAATGGTAAGTTTGATACCCTTTTTATTCGTGGGCAGGAAATTCATATAAGCTGAGAATTTATGCTGCTTGTCTTTCAGGTTAATACCTTGTAAGATGGGGCAGGTATTCTCTTTGTTCACTTTTAATTGATGAGGCGTAGGGTTGATGATAAGTCCCTGATGGTCTATCTTTTTCCCCGGTACAGCCCGTACGTCCTGCTTTTCAGAACGCTGGGACGAAAGATCAAAGTCTGCTTCTTGTGCTGATAAAGTTCCGTACATGAAAGTGCACAGTAATCCGGCAGCCATGCATTTTGCATAATGATTCATTTTCATAAAGATGGATGTTTTTTAGGTAATAATAAGGTGTTTGTCTGATTAATATTTTTATTCAAAGATACAGTTTGTTCCTGAATCGTGCAAATAGTGTATAGAATATTGTTATTTTCCTTTATTACAAGCGTTTTATAAATAAAGAATAAACATTAAATAAAAGGTTGATTTGAAATATATTTAATTATTTGTTGTGATATTAATATAAAATAAATATCTTTGGGGCATATCAATTCTATTGTATTAACCTAAAATCAAATTATGAAAAGAACAGAGTTTAAACTCTTGGCAATAACGATGCTGTTGTCAGGATTTTCGGTGGGCTACGTTCATGCCGAAACTCACTCGGAAGCAGTGAGGATGTACGCACCTCAACAAGAAAGCCAATGTAAAGGAGTGGTTTTAGATGAAACCGGTGAAAGTGTAATTGGAGCCTCGGTTTTGGTGAAGGGAACTTCCAATGGAACTATAACCGACTTGGATGGTAATTTTTCCATTCCAAATGTAAAAAAAGGAGACGTAATTGTCGTTTCCTTTGTCGGCTATAAGAACGTGGAAGCTGTATGGAATGGTACAGACCTTAGAATTACCTTGAAAAGTAATACGGAAGAGCTTGACGAAATTGTAGTGGTAGGTTATGGTGTACAAAAGAAGGTAAATCTTACCGGTGCTGTTTCTTCTGTAAAAGGAGATGCTTTTGAAACTCGTCCTATTGCAGATGCTACACAAGGTTTGCAGGGTATGGTGCCGGGATTGACGGTAAGTAATAATAGTTCAGGTAGACCGGGTGCTACAGGTACGTTGACTTTGCGTGGGCAAGGTAATTTGTCGGGGAATGCTTCTCCATATATATTGGTAGATGGAGTGGAAATGGAATTATCCGATGTAAATCCTAATGATATAGAAAATATTTCAGTATTGAAGGATGCTGCTGCTTGTTCTATTTATGGAGCACGTGCTGCTTACGGTGTGATTTTGGTTACTACCAAAAAAGGTAAGGAAGGAAAAATGCGCGCCAATTATCAGGGAACCGTAGGGTGGAGTACACCTACTGTATTACCTGATATGGTAAACTCACTTGACTTTGTGAAATTTTGGAATGATGGAGTCAATAATGCCGGTGCGGGGAATAGAGCTTATTCTGCAGAAAAGATAGCTCAGTTGGAACAATATATGAGAGACCCTTCAAGTATGAATCCTTGGGCTGATTTGAAACCCGGACAATCATTGAATGCGGCCTTTGAGAACTCAGAACTTGGTTTGGGTAACACGGATTATTTTGATTTGCATTACAAGAATTTCAGTTTCAAGCAAAGTCACAATTTAAGTTTCAGTGGTGGCAATAAGAAGGCCCAGTATTATGTTTCTGCGGGTTATTATAATGAAGATGGCATATTGAGGTATGCAGATATGGATTATGCCCGTTATACGGTGAATGCAAATATTACGTCAGAACTGACCAAATGGATGAAATTGAAGTTTAATGCTAAATACATGCATTCGGACAATAAAACGCCATTCAATCAGGGAACAGTAAATGGAGTATCTCTTGACGGAGGTCTGTCGGAAGGTTTTTATCATAGCTTGGCACGTTTCCGTCCAACAGTGTCTCCTATAGATCCGAATGGACATTTTACAGAATTGTCAATGGTGCCTTATTTGCAAAGTGGAACATATACGGATACACAGAATGACCGTTTCAACTTTACTACAGGACTGGAGTTTCAGCCAGTCAAGAATTGGTTTATTTTCTTTGATTATACTTATAAACAAGAGAATATGGAGTATGAGGCTTTAAATGTAGCTCCATACATTTATGAACAAGATGGTGTGACGTTGACTAAGGTGGCGCGTTCTGAATTGGGTGTATCAGCTGATGGACAGTTTACGCGTGCGTATGCCAATACAAGATATCAGAGTATCAATCTTTATACCAACTACATGTTTTCATTAGCTGATAAGCATAACTTTACAGTTATGGCTGGTTACCAGGAAGAAAACAATGATTTTAGCTGGATGAAAAATTCTATTACCGGTTTGTACTCAACTGCTAATCCTAATGTCGGTATGGGTACGGGTGATAAGATTGTGGTGGATACGCGAAATGGATGGGCTACACGAGGATTCTTCGGTCGTATCAATTATGATTTTGACGGAAAGTATCTTGTGGAAGTGAACGGACGTTATGACGGTTCTTCACGTTTTGCCAGTCACAGCAGATGGGGATTTTTCCCTTCTGTATCATTGGGATGGAACATTCATCGTGAAAAATTCATGCAGAAGGCCGAAGGATTCTTGTCAAATCTGAAACTGAGAGTTTCTTATGGATTGTTGGGTAATCAAGCCAATGCGGCATTGTACACGTTTGCTTCTACAATGAGTATCAATGGTAATTTGGGCAATTATATATTTAGTGACGGGCGTCACATGTACACGAACCCCCCGGCCGTTGTAAATCCTAATACTACATGGGAGAAGGTGGAAAGTAAAAATATCGGTCTTGACTTTGGTTTCTTTGGCAATGCCTTGACAGGAACTCTGGATATTTTCCAGCGAGATACGAAAGATATGTTGGGACCTGGACATGATTTCCCCGACATGTTTGGTGCATCAGCTCCTCAGGAAAACAATGCCAATTTGCGTGACAGAGGATGGGAACTATCTCTGAACTATCGAGGTAAGATTGGTAGTGATATTGATTATAGTATTGGTGGATCTATTTCGGATGCAGTGACTAAAGTTACTGAATATTCCAATCCTACCATGACTGATCCAGCTGGTTCTTGGTATAAAGGCAAAACCTACGGAGAAATATGGGGATACCGTACGGACGGACTTATACAGACACAGGAGGAAGCAGATGCATATAATAAGGAATATGATTTGACTTACTTCAGCGGTAAATTGTGGGAACCTGGAGATGTGAAGTATGTGGATTTGGATGGTAAGATAGGAGAAGATGGCCGGAAAGTGATTGATAAAGGAAATAATAAGCTAGGTGACATGGGGGATATGACCGTCATAGGCAACACTACTCCTCGCTACCAATATACCGTAAATGGGTCAATCAGCTGGAAAGGATTGAGTTTGAGTTTGATGTTCCAGGGAGTAGGCAAACGTGATTGGAATCCGAGCGGAGTGTATTTCTGGGGTTTCAGCTCTTTTGCACAGGTTACAGTTTTCAAGGAACACATGGACTATTGGCGTCCGGATAATCCGGATGCTTATTATCCGAAACCTTATATTAATAGTGCAGGTGGAGTAGCACCTTTCCAGAATAAGAATATACAGTCAACAGACCGTTATTTGCAGAATGCAGCATATTGCAGATTGAAGAATCTTACATTGAGTTATACGTTGCCCGATGTATGGGTGAAGAAATTGGCCTTGCAGAAAGTACAAGTATTCTTCTCTGGTGAGAATCTGTTGACTTTCACAAAGCTGAAGGGTATGTTTGATCCGGAAGCTATATTTACTTCAAACACTTATACTTCGGAAGGTGGTAAGAACTATCCTATGAACAAGGTCTTGTCGGTAGGGCTGATTGTTAACTTATAATGCATTGAAATATGAAAAAAATAAATATACTTTTAGCAGTGGCTTTTTCCTTTGGATTAGCCGGATGTTATGATTTGGATAAGATGCCGGAAGGGGTACTTTCTACGGCAGACCCGTTTCAGAGTGTGGGCGAAATGAGAAATTATGTAGACCGTTATTATGAAAGTGGCTTGATAGGGCAAGGATTTATGGCCGGTGGCGGTGGTGGTATTGCAGGTCAGGATTATGACAGTGACAACATGAGTAGTATGGCAGCTAATACACGACTGATGGGGCAGACTGCATTGAGTAATGCTGTTGAATTGTCAAACTATACCTATATTAGAAATATAAACTATCTGCTTAATAATATCGAAAATTGCCCTGAGAAGGGTAGTGTGGAATATAACCAACTCAAGGGAGAAGCGTTGTACTTCCGTGCATGGTATTATTATAGAATGTTTATTGATTATGGAGAATTGGCATGGGTAGACAAACCTTTGGATCCCGACATGGAGGTGATGATGTTGCCCCGGGAAAGCCGTACGTTCATTGTCGACAAAATTCTTGAGGATTTGGGTAATGCCAGAGATTTGATGGGTGAACAGAATAATTCATCTTCCATGAGACTCCATCGGGATGTGGCTCGTGCATTGATCAGTGAAGTAGCATTGTTTGAGGCTACGTGGGAACGCTATCATTATGCAAAAGAAAAGGATAAATCTGAAAAATTCTATGATTATACCTTGAGTGAAGCTGATTTGAATGCGAAGATTGAAAGCTATCTTGAAACGGCAATCAAAGCTTGTCAGGAAGTGGAAGCGCGGGGTGTTTGGAGGATCTATAATACGGGTGACATTAATAATGACTATCGTAAGCTTTTTGATACCCCGGATCTTACGACCAATCCGGAAGTTTTGTGGTTTAAAATGTACGATGGTGACAAGGTAGGAAACAGTGTGACTCGTTATTTGAATACAGGAGGTGGAAATATTGGTATATGTGCTTCGCTGGTAGACGATTATTTGTCGAGAGATGGTAGACCCTTATATGGTAATGAGTTGCTGGAGTTAAAGAAAAACTATCCGAATGAGTTGGATCCTGCGAATCGTGATCCACGCTTGGCTCAAACAGTAGCATTTCCTGGTCAACGCATGAAGCCGGAAAGAGATGGTAATCCATACATACTTCAATGGCCTTCTTTGGCCGGAGATGGTACGGCGTTCGGAACAAATCTTACAGGTTATGTGATGCTCAAACATGTAGAAATAGACTGTGCAGGAGACTATATCAGTGAATACAAAGGAACGACTCCGGCTATCCAGTTCCGTTATGCAGACATCCTGTTGAATCATGCGGAGGCTTTGGCTGAGCAGAATGGTGAGGCTAATGCCACTACAATTAAGAATGTACTGCAACCGTTGCGTGATCGTGCCGGTATGCCTGCTGTGGATTTTGACAGGGAATATAATACGGATGCAAGTTATCCGTTCAAGAATCTGAACAAATATGTGCAGGCTGTCCGTCGTGAAAGAAGAGTTGAAACGGCCTTGGAAGGAAAACGGTTGAAAGATATCTTGCGCTGGGCTGCAGCTGAAGAACTTATTATAGGTAAGGTTCCTATGGGAGCATTGTTTATTGGTAGTAATTTGCCACAGCATTATGGTTCAGAATTGAAATACGATTTGGCAAGTGACAATAACCTGTTCCTGACAGGAAATCCGGGAGATGCCCTTCGTTATATTTTGCCAGTACCTCCTTCTTCAATGCCGGAGGGATGGCAGTTTAAGTCTAACAGAGATTATCTGCAGCCTATACAGGAGAGAATGTTGAATTTGATGGATGGATTATGGAAACAGAATCCTGGGTGGTAATTCGTTCTTGATGAAAGTTAAAGAAAAAGAGGCGTTCGGTAGAACAGCCTCTTTTTTTATGTCAATTCTGTAACGATTTAGTAACGGAACTTTGTCTGAAGTGGGCATTTTAATGTCTTTCGGTTGTCCACCGGATAAACAGAAAAAGTCCCGTAAAACGTTGATTTTACGGGACTTGTCTTAAATTGTCTACCTGATGTCTTAGGTTTCAGCGGAGAGACAGGGTTATGAACCTTTCTCCCCAAAATCCTTATGAATCAACATTTTAATTCAGTTCAAATTTTCAAGTGTAACGATTTAGTAACTGAAAACTGTCTTTTTGTGTCACTCATAAACTTTCGCTTGTCTAAGCTTTATCATTACATTACAAAGGTACATTTTCCGGATCATATTTCCAAATCTTAGTCTCTTTTTATGTTCTTTATTCCCTTTGGAGAACTACTTTTGTTCTGCTGATTAATTATTATTTTTCCAATCATTATTGTCACAAGAATTTATCTTTCTATAACTCTCATGGATTGCAAAACAATAACTTCATTTTTTTGTCGATATTGATATGCTACATATTCCGGAGCATACCCGTTCACTTTCCAGCAGCTTATAAAGCATAAAAAT
>URYL01000013.1 GCA_900552075.1 uncultured Bacteroides sp.
GGAAAACCACAAAGAATATGACCTAAAAATCATGTTTTACAACACATATTAACCAAGGGGAGCAGCGCATTCAATCCTATTAACAAAAAAGGCTTTCCTAAGCTAAAGCCAGGAAAGCCTTTCAGTCACGAATTATATGCAAAATCAAAACTCACATTCACCTTCCTCTTCCGAAGAAGGAATTGTCACCAACACTTTATCGATTCGAGCTCCATCCATATCCACGACCTCAAATACGAAATTATTCCATTCCAGCGTTTCGCCACTTTGAGGGATATGCTGCAAATATTGCAGGATCAATCCTCCAACCGTATGGTAGTCTACATCTTCCAACAAGTCCTGCCGATTGAAATAGCACAAGAAGTCATACAACGGGCACTGGCCATCCACCAGCCAACCCTCTTTATTAATTCGTTTAATGATATCCGGTTCCTCTCCGGCATCGTCCATAGAACCGACCAGACCTTCCAGAATATCACGCAATGTGATAATTCCCACACAGGCCCCAAACTCATCGCAAACCAGCGCACGACTTATTTTCTGCGCCTTCATCTGTTCCAACGCCTTGTATACGTTCATATTTTCATGAAAGAAAGTAGCCTCATGCACCAACGCAGGCAGGTTAAAATCCTTTTCGGGAAGATGCAATACCAAATCTTTCAGATTGACTACCCCTTTCACTTTATCCAGGTCTCCGTCTTCCGTTACCGGATAAAATTCATACAATTCTTTCACCAGCACCTCCTTCACTTCGGCAGCCGTCATAGTGCTTTCCAGCGAAACAATATCACTTTTGTGCGTCATAATGGAACCGACCTTCAAATCACCCAACAGAAATACACGCTGCACGATGTCCTGTTCCACAGGCTGTACTTCTCCGTCATCCGCTCCTTCCTTGATAATCGATTTAATTTCCTCTTCTGTCACCTTATTATCGGCTTCCTTAATATTCAGCAAATTGAAAATCAATTCCGTACTTTTTGAAAGCAACCAGACAAACGGCAAGGCAATCTTGGCCAGCACATTCATCGGGCGAGCCACCAGCTTGGCCATTCTTTCGGCCATACTCATACCGATACGTTTCGGAACCAATTCTCCAAAAATGATAGTCAGATAAGTAACGATAACGACAATAATCCCCTGCGCCAATCCGGAAGCATAAGTAGCAGACACTCCCCACGAAACCAATATATTGGTCAAATCAACCGCAATTTTATTTCCTGAATAAATACCGGTCAAAATGCCTATCAATGTAATTCCGATTTGGACGGTAGAAAGAAAGCGATCTGGATCCCCTGCCAGTTTTAATGCTACGCGAGCAGATTTATTACCTTTTTTTACGTCGGTCGACAACCGGGATTTTCGGGCTGATATTAATGCCACCTCGGACATGGCGAAAATACCGTTCAGTACTATCAACCCGATAATAATGATTATTTCATCCATATATAAAAACAAGTGTGTTTCAAAGGAGCAAATTTAACGGAATGTTCATATCCAAAAAAGTGAGCTGTCTATAATTAAATTGTTTTAACAAACAGACAGCCCACTTTTTTTACATTTTCCTTTCTCCCTCAAACACACGAGATTAAAGGCCTACGCAAGAATCTCATCAATGCTCCGAAGCTCATCTTCCACAAAAGAAAGATTATCCAACGCTTTCAGGCTGTCGCCCAACTGTTCCACGGAACTGGCTCCAACCAACACCGAAGTGACCGATGCATCTTTCAGCAACCAGGCCAATGCCATCTCAGCCAGCGACTGTCCGCGCATACGTGCCCGTTCATTCAATGCCTGAATCTTTCTCAAGACTTCTGCTGTAAGTGCCTCTTTTTTCAAGAAGCCACCCCGGGCAATACGGGAGTCCTCCGGAATGCCATTCAAGTAACGATTGGTCAGAAGCCCTTGGGCCAAAGGAGAAAAAGCCACAAACCCCGCCCCATTTTCTTTTACCGCCTTCAAGATTCCCTGTGACTCCGGTTCACGCACCAACATACTGTAACGCCCTTGGTACAACAAGCAAGGCACATCCCGTTCCTTCAGGTAACGACTGGCAAACAAATAGGCTTCCAAAGGATACTTGGACAAACCCACATACAAAGCCTTTCCCTGATGTACGATATCCACCAACGTCTGAAGTGTTTCTTCCAGCGGAGTTTCCGGATCATACCGATGCGAATAAAACACATCCACATATTCCAGGTTCATCCGTTTCAGGCTCTGGTCCAAACTGGCCATCAGATGCTTGCGGGATCCCCAGTTGCCATACGGGCCCGGCCACATGTCGTGTCCCGCCTTTGTAGAAATAAACAGTTCATCCCGGTAAGGAGCCAATGACGATTTCATGATCTGTCCGAAAGTCTCTTCGGCCGAGCCATACGACGGGCCGTAATTATTAGCCAGGTCAAAATGTGTAATCCCATGATCGAAGGCATAATGCAACTTCTTCCGACTGAGCGAAAGGGTATCCATATCCCCGAAATTATGCCATAATCCCAGTGAAATAGCCGGCAACATCACTCCACTTCGTCCGGCACGACGATACTGCATGCCACAATCGTAGCGATTTTCTGCCGCAGCGTAAACAGGTGCTATCATAAAATACAAGTATAATAAAAGGGAAACAAATTCATCTATTTATCACAAAAATAGTCTTTATTTTCAAACGAGCTTCCATCTCTGTGACCATATCCGCATATCTATAAGAAAAATTTAATATATTTGTCTCTATACTGACCAATATTCCATTCCCATGAAGATTATAAAAAAATGGATTTCCCTGCTCCTGTGGGCAGGCTGCATCACTTGCTATGCCCAGCAAACCAACCTGCAACGAGCCACCAACATTTTGCATTGGATGAAAAACGCCCAAAGCGACAGTATCTATGCCTGTTTCGATGCAAAGATGCAGCAGGCCGTTCCTTTGTCGCAGTTAAAAGACATGTGGGCACAAGTAGAGCAACAAGTTGGCCCATTGGAAAAAGAGAAAGAATGGAAACAAGATGCCATCGACGGTACAGTGGTCTACTATACTGATTTGAAATTTCAACGCGCTCCGCTACGCTTTCTGGTAGCCTTCAATACCGAAAACAAAGTAAGCGGACTCCGGTTGCTCCCAGTTCCTCCAGAAGAAAAACCGTTGGTCGTCCCGTTCGACAGCATACACTTGGAAGAATCACCCGTTGAAGTAGTTACCGGAAATTACAAACTCCCTGGTGCCCTTACCCGTCCGAAAGGAAAGACCTGTCTTCCGATTGTCATCTTGGTGCATGGCTCCGGACCACAAGACCGAGACGGGAGCATCGGCCCCAACAAGATTTACCGGGATATTGCCTGGGGACTGGCCGCTCAAGGCATAGCCGTACTTCGCTATGACAAACGCACGTATGTATATGGAAAAGCCTCCGTTCCGGAAGGAAAAGACATCACCCCTGAAGAAGAAGTAATAGAAGATGCGGTTTCAGCCTGCCAATTAGCAGCATCCCTGCCTTTTGTGGATAAACAGAAAGTCTTCGTAGCCGGACACAGTTTAGGAGGATTGCTGGCTCCGCTCATCGCTTCACGCTGCCCGTCGGTCAACGGACTCATTCTGCTGGCCGCTCCTTCCCGCTCACAGGATGACATCCTCAAAGAACAACTGCGTTATCTGGCTTCCTTAAACGGAAATACAGACGAGGCACTTCTCGCCCAGCAATACCAACAAGTGAAAGCCTCTGCTCCGCAAGCTTATTGGAACTACCTGGACAAGTACGCTCCTGTCATGACGGCCTATTCCTTGTCCATTCCCATGCTCTTCCTACAAGGAGAGCGTGACTACCAAGTGACCATGCAGGATTTTTCCATGTGGAAGTTAGGAATGTTCGGCAAAACAAACGCAACTTTCTACTCCTACCCTACGTTAAACCACTGTTTCATGGAGGGTACCGGAAAATCGACCCCAATGGAATACAATCATCCTGCACGGGTATCTGAAAAAGTAATAGAAGACATAGCAAAATGGGTCACCCAGAAATGAGTGACCCATTGTATTATCAGTAGCCGAACGATTTATTTTCCAGTTTTTACTTTATCCCATGAAGGAGGAGTAACTCCCATCAAATTGCGGACAAAGAAATCATATCGTTTGTGTTCGCCGAAATCTTCTCCCATAGTATGGTGAGCACCCGGAATGACTACCAGTTCAAAATCCTTGTTGGCCTTTTCCAACGCATTGACCACCTGCATCGTAGAAGAGGGGTCTACATTGTCGTCCAGTTCGCCGACCACCAGCATCAGCGGACGAGAGAGACGGTAAGCATTGTCCACATTGGAACAAGCGCTGTAAGATTCGTCCACCGGATACCCCATCCAAAGTTCATTCCACCAGATTTTATCCATGCGGTTGTCGTGGCAGCCACAAGCTGAATAAGCTGCTTTATAAAATTCAGGATGGAACAATACGGCACCCGTAGATTCCTGTCCGCCGGCAGAACAACCGAAGATTCCTACACGGTCGATGTCCATGTAAGGATATTTCTGTGCGGCCGCCTTAATCCAGGCAATATGGTCGGGTAGTCCGGCATCTTTCAAGTTCTTGTAACATACTTCCTCAAACTCTTTGGAGCGGAAAGAAGTAGTCATACCGTCTACCTGTACCACGATAAATCCAAGTTCAGCCAAAGAAGTCATCCACCAATTGTAAGAAGAGAAGGTTTTCGGCACATACTGGTCGCCCGGACCGGAATAGATATATTCAATTACCGGATATTTCTTTGACGGATCGAAATTGGACGGGCGACAAATGATGCCCCACATATCCGTTTTTCCGTCACGACCTTTGGCAGTAAACACCTCTGGAGCCTTCCAGCCGTTAGCCAACAACGCGGAAATATCTGCTTTTTCCAATTGCATGCGGATTTTTCCATCCTTTGCCTCACGCAGTACGGTAACAGGTGCCTGGTCTACCTTACTATACACATCCACCAGATATTTGTGATCGGGTGAATACCAGCACTGGTGCATACCTTCTTCAGGAGTCAGTTCCACCAAGTGGCTGCCGTCGAAGTTGATTTTGTAATAATGAATCAGATAAGGGTCTTCATTCTTGTTCATGCCATTAGCGGAGAAATAAATCACCCCATTGGCCTCATCCACATACTGAACGCCACGCACATACCATTCGCCTTTGGTTATCTGATTCAACGGTTTTCCGGTAGCCCGGTCATACATATACAAGTGATTGTAATTATCCCGTTCGCTCGACCAGATAATCCGCTTGCCGTCGCTCAGGTAATTACGGTAAATACGCGGATAGTTCACATATTTTTCCTCTTTCTCTTCAATCAACGGACGAACCGTTCCATCAACTGCCGACATTTCCAATACCCGATACACCTTGTGTCCACGTTCATTGTATTCAAAGGTAATGCCTTTGCTGTCTGCATTCCACATCGGAGCCGACAAATCATACTGATGACTGAACAACTCAGTAGAAGGAATCAACCGACGACCGGATTCCACTTCAAAAATACAAGGCACCTTGAAACGCAGTTCGTCACCAGGTTTGGCATACTCCTGCTTGTGCAACTTCGGCTGTGATTGGTCGGCAGGAGAAGATTCCACATAATACACATAGCGTTTCTCTACCGGACGAATCCGGCAAGAAACCACCGACTTGGAGTCGGGCGACCACTGGATGTAAGAAGAGTAATAATTGCTTAACGTACCATCCTGGCTCAGCTGCTTCTCTTTTCCGGTCGCAATCTCACGGGCATACACATTGTCATTCTTGATGAAAGCTACCCATTTCCCATCGGGAGAAGTCACCGGACCTCCATCTTTCTCATCGTCCACTTCCATCCAATGGCGTTCTTTGCCACGGGGAGGAATCGCACCTTCATCCAACAAACGATTGTGCTTGATGCTGTAAGCCCAGAACTTTCCATCCAGTTGGAAACGTAAGGTATCAAGTGAAGTATTCAACCTGCAATTCTGAAGCGGAAGATGATAGGCATCTACCTTACGGCCTGACTTTTCAGACAAGGCACTGGCCATTTTCTGCTGATTGAACAAAGCTGTCCGTTTGGCCGATGCCGCATCCACCTTCACATATTCGTTTCCTTTCTCGGTCTGACATACATACCAGAAAGAAGAAGTATGTTCTACCCAGTGAGGTACTACTCCGGCATAAAGCACTTGCTTCATGCTATATTTCTCTCGTAATGCATAAGCCCGGTTGTAATCATCGACCGTACCCTGTGCTAAAAGCGGCATACAAGATGCACTTCCCAGCATAATGGACAAAAGTCCAGATTTCCATAAATTGTTTTTCATTGTGTTTTATTTAAAAAATCGGGACCTCAGATATTCTTTCTCGCGTCCAAGAATATCCAAAGCCCCGAATCTGATTGCATTATTATCTATAAATTATCATGGTTATTTCACTTCCCATTCATACAAGCCTGAAGAGTTTTTATCCGGCTGAACGACTTCCAGTTTCACCGCCTTGGTCTTTACCGGTTCAAACTCTACGGTGTTCGGATTGCCTTTCTTCACGCCATATTCCGAAATATTCTGTACCGGAGTCCAGTTGCCAGAAGCATCTTTGTAATAAATCTTCCAAGCTTTCGGCACACGACAACCACCCCATGGGGCATCGTCAAACCAGTAAACCGTAGAGCTCGAAACTTCCATTTCTTCCGGGAATTCGTAAGAAATCCATTCCGTAGTACCTTCTTTCGGCCACCAATGATAATAAGGAATGGTACGGTCGTTTTCATCCTTCGGTACCAGCCCGTCGGTAATAGCAGACAAAGAAGTCACTTTATGGGATGCATCAATCTTACTCTTGGAAGCCAGGGTAGGAACCGCTACTGGACGAGTGGCACTCACTTCATTCGGCAACCATACCGCCATGTTGCCGGCTCCACGGTGTGCCCATGCATAATACGGAATCATTGTCAGGGTATGATCTTTAGCCACCAGACGACCCGACTCATCGTATTCCAAGGTCTGGGCCTGTGTCTTGATTTCATTGATACCATACAGCAAATCCGGTTTTTCTACCACTTCAAACTTCGGTGTGCGGTTCATCAATACGCTCAATACATCGAAATCATTGTCCGGCCATTCTGCACAATAGACAATCGGGCCACGTTCTACAGATACCCGACCACGGTCAGCTTCTACTTTACCGTTGGCTCTTACCGTACGTACGTTCATATCAAAATGGATTTCTACCTTATCTCCCTTCTTCCATTTCCGGTCGATAGTCAGATATCCTTTCTCTAAATCCGATTTCACTTCTTGTCCGTTCACCTTTACACTGTATTTCGGACGACTGCCGTCTGTATAAGTATACAAGTCACTTGGAACGACCTGGTTGCGTACCCATCCCGGGATACGAATCTTCATGGCAAACTGTCCAGCTGAATTGCGGTCTACGGCCAACGTGATGTCTCCGTTCCAAGGATAAGAAGTGGTCTGTGACAAGGTCACCTTCTTGCCATTTACTTTCAGCGTGGCATTGTTAGCGATAAACAGGTTCACATACACATCCTTGTCTTTTACTGCATACACATAACCCGGTACAGAAGGGATGAAACGACAGATATTAGACGGGCAACAAGCACAACCAAACCACGGCTGGCGCTGATGCTGTCCCATAGATTCCAACGGGTTCGGATAGAAGAATGAACCACCATCCAATGACACGCCTGAAATCAGTCCGTTGTACAACGTACGTTCCAGCACATCGTAATACTTGGAATCCCCGTGCAAGAGGAACAGACGGTAGTTCATATATACATTTCCGATAGCGGCACAAGTCTCACAATATGCCGACATGTTAGGAAGTTCATAATTCTTTCCGAAAGCTTCCCCATTGTTAGTGGCACCAATACCACCGGTAATATACAATTTCTTGGAAACGATGTTCTCCCAAATACGGTCAATGGCATGCACATACGCTGTATCTCCTGTCAAGGCAGCCACATCGGCCATACCAGAATACATGTAAGCCGCACGTACGGCATGACCTACGGCCTCATCCTGTTCAATCACCGGCTTATGAGCCTGACTGTATTCATCCCGGCGAGAAGTATAGCCACGCTTGTCCAGGAAGAATTTAGCTTCATCCAAATATTTCTGGTCACCTGTTACCAGATACAGTTTGGCCAATGCCATTTCCGCAATCTGATGTCCCGGTACACGCACCTGCTGTCCCGGCTTGTCACCGATTTCCCGGCACACACAATCCGCATAACGGATTGCAATATCCAAAAAGTTCCGCTGTCCCGTAGCCTGATAATGGGCAATGGCTCCTTCAATCATGTGTCCTAAGTTATAGAACTCATGGCTCAGTTCCTCTACTTTTTCCCAGCGTTTGCTACCCGCCCATTCATGTGGATGTTTGGGGTTCATGGTACGTGCCGTGTACAGATAACCGTCGGGCTCCTGTGCCGCAGCTACAATCACGAGTACACTGTCAATATATTTCTTCAACTTCTCATCCGGATATGTCTGAAGCAAATAACTTGCTCCTTCAATGGTCTTGTACACATCGGTATCATCGAACGAATATCCCGTTACCTTGTTGTTCTCACTCGGATGAGCGGCCATTTCAAAATTCTTGTAACGTCCGGTTTCTTCACATTTGCTGAATGCCAACGGAATCGTCACTTCCCGACTTGCTTTCAAACGTTGTCCCCAGAAAGAATCCGTCAGTTTTACTGAAGTAAACGGAACCGGATCAATCGGATAACCGTGTGCCGGAGTTTTCTTCTGTGCGTATGCCCCGCCTCCTATCAATGAAAAGAGCAGAGCCGAAATCACTAGTTTTTTCATGGTTTCTTTTTTATTTATTGGTTATTTTCTTCATTTATTGTTCAGCGGAAGAGCTTCATCCCAAATCTTAATCGCATGTACATAGCCACTGAACGGCCAATTGCCTTCCGCATTTTGTCCCAAAGTTACAAATTGTATCGGTTTTATCAGCAACTGAATGTCTTTCGAGCTGATTAATTGGTCATTTATATACACTTTTTCTATTCTTCCATCAAAAACAACATAAATATGTTGCCACTTCCCGGCCAAACTCTGGGCATCCTTATAACCCACGTCTTCATAAAAGCCATAATGGTTCAGCATGCCGCAACGTGGTTCTGTCCCATTCACCAGCATGATTTTTTCCATTTCATCGTGTGAACTGGTAAAATCGGCCACACATTCATTTTCTGCCAGTTCCGGGTTCAGCACCCACGCCTCCAATGTATAAGGCGCATTGTCACGAAGCGTAGCCGGCAACGTAAAGCTGGAGCGGAAGAACTGCTTGCCTTCAAAACGGAAAGCCTTCTTACCTTGCACTTCCTCCACCACTACCGGCGCTTTCTGTGCCTCGAAATAACCTTCCACTACTCCTTTATTCGGAATATACGGTACCGTATCTCCTACGGCGAAATCTTCGGCTGTCATAGAGACCAGCAATCCTTTCTTTACACGGTCGGAAGCCTCCACACGTACCAGTCCCACTATGGCATCGTATGCTTTTTCCACTTCTTCCTGCTTCCAGTTATAATACCGGAAATTCGTCAAGACCAGTTCCTTGTCTGCGGACTGAATCATCACTTTTCCACGTTGTACATAGTCTTCTGCCGACTTGGAAGTCCAATGGTTGTTTTCATATACCCAGACAGTGGCTGTATGTGCTTCCTTCTTATTGATGACCGGTGATTCGAATTCCAGCTGCGTACCCGGTGCCAAGACGATGGCTTCCTGTCCTCCTATACGCTTGCGGGAAACTTGTCCGGTTTTCAGACGGAAAATACCACCCAGCATACCACCGTCGTTCTTCCATTCCGTACCATTCCAGTCCAGTCCGGAGAGTCCCATCCACAGCTGAGGAGAAGCTGTTTCGTATTCCCCAAATACCTTGATGTTCCACAATGCACCGGCAAAACCGTTTTTCTGTGTACCTGTGGTCGTTAATCGTACATAACGTGCATCCGTATCTCCGAAATCCACCATCGGACTTCCTGCCAGATAATTGTCACGCTTGTCTGCAAAGACCTTCCACTGCTTTCCATCCACTGAGGTTTCAATCAGGTATTGATAATAAGATGTACCGTATTCAAACTGCGTCCAGATGGTACGTATCTTTTCCACCTTCTGCAAATCAATTTCAATCCATTCCTGCCCCATGGTTTTCGGACGCCACAACGTACCGTTATTGTCATCCACCGCATATTCGGGCAAGAAATTCTCGTCATAATACGAAGAAGCTTTGACTGGTTTTCCGTATGCCAGATTCTTCGATTTCAAGATACTTTTGGCAAAAGCACCGACTCCACTGTGGGTCCCTTCCACCGGTACAATCGAGCCATCGGCATTAAACTCCAGCTTGTCTATGCAAAGCTGGCGATGGAATCCCCGATTGGAATGAGGATTGTCGTGACGATGATAGACAATATAGTAATTGTCGCCTTCCTTCAGAATACTGTGATGCCCCGGACCATGCACCGTACCGTCGGCCGAGGTTTTCAGTACCGTACCTCTGTACGTATAAGGACCGAGCGGCCCTACTGTACTTGTGGCATATTGTACATGATAGGTACTGTCATGACAAGAATCGGAGGAATACATGAAATAATAAATTCCGTTCCGCTTCATGACAAACGGAGCCTCAAAAAAGTCCTTGATTTCCGTATTGGGTATCAGCTTCGTTTCCACAAAACCTTTCATGTCGGGTGTCATTTTTCCCGCCCCGCAACCGAAGCCTTTGTAAATGCCCCATGTTCCCCAATACAGATACACGGAACCATCGTCATCCACAAACGACTGCCCGTCCAGTGTGATGGCATTCTTTACAAACCGATCAGGTACCAGCACTGCTTCACTCTCGCCGAGCACGTTCTTCCACGGGCCACGTGGCGTTTCAGCCATTCCCTCATACACATTACACGGCTGGCAATAAAACATCCGATATGTTCCATCCGTATGTTTCATCACATCCGGTGCCCAAATCCAGTGACTGTTCGGCCAGTTCATCGGCATAATGGTCCAGTTCTCAAAATCCTTGCTACACCACACCTGTGCAGGGCCAAAACCGGCTCCACTTCCATCGGTCGTGGCATATACATAATACATGTCTCCAAATTTCTTTACAGTAGGATCTGCAAAATAACCGGGAATAAAAGGATTGCCTGCTCCCGGTGTATTCCACTCCACTTTCTGCGAATACATCGCCTGCAAGGCCATTCCCAAAAACAAACCCGTCAGAACTTGCTTTTTCATTGTGTTTCTCTTTTTCTTATTATAGGTGAACTTCATTCAAAATAGGTATCTCTATCTCATAAAAATACTCCTTCAGCAACTGATACATCTCCGGGTCGTATGATTTCAGTTTTGTACGACGGTTCATGGAGTTATGTACCTTATTGGGAGTCTCCGAATAACGGTTGCAGTTGAAGAACGACTGTACACACTCTGCAAAATATTCTTCCTTGTTGGAAAGCGCATAAGTATCTTTCCACAAGCCCTTGGCAATAGCATGCTGCATACATTTCTCCAGACGGTCGTTGAAATCAGGTTCTACTCCCACAATGCCGATAGTATGGAACAAATGCGCAAACTCATGAATCAGGATATTCTCGCCCACATACCGGTCGCCCGGCAAAGCCAGCACGTTCTCTTCTCCGCAGCTGGCCGAGAAGTCATCCTCCGGCGCCCCGCCAAATCCCCGGGCCCGCTTGTTCCAGAAAGCAATGTTTTCCGGCGTATTGCAGATATGCGCATATTCAGGCAAGTCGCACACCTCTTCATGCTCTCCGATAATCATCACATGACAACCTTTGCTCACCATTTCTTTCTTAACGTCCGGACGCTTTGCCGTCATCAACGACACAATCTCATAGGCTTTTTCCAACGCCTCGTCGCGCACGTGTTCCGAAGACACAATGTACAAGCCGTCCACTGCCAAGTATTTTTTATAGAAAGCAGGAATCCCCTTTCCTTCCGGTACAGCCGAAGGTTTCACTTCTGCCACAAACGTGCGTTCCAGTTTCAAGGCAAAACCACCTCCCGAAGCCAGATGAATGGGTAACTTCGTATTCGCATCCACGATGAAGGTCTGCTTTACGTAATCTTCCGCCTGATGAGAAGCATTGATACCGTCCTTAAACAAGGTACATCTGTATTTTTCTCCTTTGCCCAGGAACGAGAAGTCCAAGGTAATATCCCGCTCGTCCCAGTTCGTCATACCACCGATATACCAGTTGATATCCTTTTTACGAACCGTCACGATAGACTCACCCAGCTTACCCGAATAAATAAAAGTAGAATCCACCTCCATCGGAATCGAACTGATGAAATCCACACATTCCTGCTCTTTCTGATAATTTGTCGGTGCGTCACACAGCATCGTAAACGGAGAATCATGCACGATGTAAGCTGCCAGCTGATGACAGCGCGTGCCCATGCTGGCCGGTGTGGAATACATCGGCTGAAAGTCGCGTTTTGACAAGTTCTGCATCGCTCCCGGCGTATAGTCTACGTATCCCGCCATCAAGCGAATGTAAGGGAAAGTCACGTCATAGAGCGGCATGTTCTTTTCCACTTCACTCCATTTCATTTCCTCCATGCCGAACACACTCTCATAGTTCACCACGTTCGGATACGTACGGTTCAGTCCCGTCGGTTTGTAGATACCGTGATAGTCCAGCATCAGCTTATACTCGGCCGCCTTTGCTGCAATGCGATAAATCATTTCTACTGCCGTCTGGTCATCCCGGTCCAGGAAATCCACCTTGAATCCCTTGATACCCATTTCCGAATATTTCCGACAAGCCTCATCCAACTGTGAATCCAGCACGTTGAATACCGTCCAAAGTACCAGTTCCACACCCTTGCTCTTTCCATAACGGACCAGCTCCGGCAAATCCAGTTCTGGAATCGTCTTCAGCATGTCCCCACTCTTCGGGTCATACCATCCTTCGTCCAGCACCACATACTCCAGTCCGTTGCGAGAAGCAAAGTCAATATAATATTTATATGTATCCATGTTGATGCCGGCCTTGAAAGGTACTCCCTTCAGGTTCCAGTCATTCCACCAGTCCCATGCCACCTTTCCCGGTTTCACCCACGAGCAGTCACCGATACGGTTCGGTGAAGCCAAGGCATACACCAAGTTGTTTACCGGCATATCGGTATCCTTTTCCGTAATAGCTAAGATACGCCACGGATACGTACGGTTACCTTTTACATGTGCAATGTAATCTTCCGCTTCCGTCACATACTCCTGCTTGCGCCAGGGATAAAAGTCTGTCTTTTTCGGATAAGGAGCAAACACCCCTTTCAAGGCCTGCTTCCCGTCCGGCTGTACGAACATACCCGGATACGCCTCCAAATCAGATTCCAGCAACGTCACCTTTACCTGCTTGCAATCCACTGTGACCGGCAAGAAGGCCAGTTCCTGCGGTGCTTCCGACAACGGTTTTACCTCATACGTATTCTGGAATGCCATCGCCATCGGCTTTTCCTTATTCGTAGAATACGGAAGATAAGCTGTATAATCACCGGCAAACCGGAACTCCGCTATTTCATTCTTAATAATCAAATCCTCTTTTGAAGAAGTATAAAAGCGATAAGCCACTCCGTCGTTGTAGACACGGAAATAAGCTCCGCAGCCACCTTTCAGCTTCAAGTTCATTTCATTGCAAGTTACCTGAAACGACTTGAAGCGATAAAAAGGTGCATCAATGTCCTGAATCATCTTTTTCGTCTTAGAAGAAATCACTTTCTCCCCGCCAACCGAAGCCGACGTTTTTCCTTCTTGAATTAACCCTAATTTACTATCTACAACAATAAGAGAGTCTTTATGATATATACAATAAGTCAACCCATTTGCACCGGATGAGACCTCCACCTTCAGGTGTTTATCCGGCGACTGCACCACATATATTTTATTACTGGCTGCCATTGAAGAAAGGCAACCGAAAAGCCATAAAACGGCACCCAACAAAAACAACGATGTATTTTTCATACCCACAGATTTACTTTTTCCGATTACAAAGAAAAAAGATAAACGAATAAGTTTCTGACAGGGAAGTCTGAAACGATAACAATATCATCCCAAAATCCCTTCTCCTACTCTTAGAAGAAGGGATTTTGTACTATTTTTTCATCCTACTGGACGATTTTTGCCTACTTCTTAGCCTTCACGAAGTACTGGTTAAACACGATGCCTAACACAATCATCACCAATCCTATGTAAGTGGTAAAGACGATGCGTTCGCCCAGCACCACGGAGATGAAGAACAATGACATGAAAGGAGACAGGTAACACAGCTGGTTGATCAACGCCGGATTGGAGGTCTTCCGCATGGCCAGTCCGAAGAAGATAAACGGGATACCCATTTCAAAACCTCCCACATACATGCCCGACAACACTCCGATCAAAGAATGTAGGTTCAATCCGACACACAACGCACCGATAGACAAATAAACCGAGCCGAACAGGAAAGTCAGAAACAGCACCACACTGCCGTCTGTCTGCACCTTATTCCGGTTGTTGAACATCCAGTAGGCAGCCCACAGCACCGCACTCAATGCCGCCAACAGAAAGCCTTCGGCCGACACGGTCATTTCACCTTCAAAACCTGTGCCGATAGAAATCAAGGCTACCCCTGCCAACGACACAAACATCCCGATATACTTCTTTTTCGGAATCGGCTGCCCGGCAAACAGCGCCAGCAAAATCAGCAGCACAATCGGCCACGCATAATTGATGGGCTGTGCCACCTGTGCCGGAAGCAGTTCGTACGCCTTGAACAGCACCAGATAGTAGGCCACCGGATTCAGCAGCCCTAATGCCGCATAATACAGCCATTGCTTCCCGGTCAGGCCTCCCAACAGCCTCCATTTCCGCTGTACGGTGAGCAACACCGTAAATATCACCAGCGAGGTCAGGCTGGCCACCCACAACATTTCAAAATGCGTCAGATAACGCAACGCCATCTTGAACGCCGTGGCTACCGTCGACCAGCTCAACACCGCTACGCAGGCACACGCAATCGCTTTGTTATCGTTTGTCATCTCAGGGCCTCCACTTCTTCGGTTGTCAACGGAATCCTCTGGCCCAGTCGCCGTGCCCCGGTGGCCGTAATCAAGTAATCCTCTTCGTTACGCAAGCCCGTAAAATCACGGTAACTCTCCAGTTTCTCATAATTGATGAAATCCGTAAAGCGATGCTCCGATTTCCAATAATCTATCAGCTCCGGAATAAAATAAATACCCGGTTCAATGGTCAGCACAAAACCCGGTTCCAGTTTACGGGCCAAACGCAACGACTTCCGTCCGAACTGCGTACTCTTGGGATGTCCGTCATAGCCTACCCACACTTCACCTAAGTTCTCCATGTCGTGTACATCCAGTCCCATCATGTGCCCCAGCCCACAAGGGAAGAACATGGCATGCGCTCCCTGTTCCACGGCATCTGCCGGATTGCCTTTCATCAAGCCCAGCCCTTTCAAGCCTTCGCAAATCACCCGACAAGCCAAATCGTATACATCCCGGAAATACACTCCCGGCTTCAAGGCATCCACTGCCGCCCGATGCGCTGCCACCTGAATGTCGTACACATCCTTCTGGCAGCTGGAGAATTTCTTTCCGGCACAGATGGTTGACGACATGTCTCCGGCATAGCCCATCTCCGTTTCTGCTCCTGCATCCACCAACAGCATATCGCCTTCCTTCACCGTATGGCCATAATAATGGTTGTGAAGCGTCTGTCCGCACACTGTAGCGATGGTCGGGAAAGACAAACGGCATCCGTTTGCCCGAGCCACTGCCTCCAAAGCCGCAGCCGCTTCATACTCTTTCATGCCGATGCGCAACACCCGCATGGCTTCCAGATGCATTTCTGCCGTCACGTTGCAAGCCCGTTCAATCTCCGCAATTTCCTCTTCCGTCTTGTGATTCCGCAAGTCGACAATCCCTTTGATAAACGGTACAGAAGGAAGCTCCGCTCCCGGTTTTACTCCTAACAAATCCATCAGTTTCAACCGATGCTCGGCACGGTAGGGCGGCAAATAATGCACCATCCGCTTTTGTGCCACCACTTTCTGCACGTATGTCTTCAGTTCGGCCAACGGACGTGTTTCCGTCACCCCTACCCGCTGTGCTTTCTCATGTAAGGTAGGCTGCGTACCCATCCACACAATATGGTCGATGGTCAGTTCGTCGCCAAAAATGATTTCACGCCCCTCATCAATATCAATTACCGCAGCCAATCCGGCATACGACAAACCCCAGAAATACAGGAAGGAAGAATCCTGCCGGTAATCGTACGTGTTGTCCTCATAATTCATTCCGCACTCGTCGTTCCCTAAAAAGAGGAGCAGGCCTGAGCCCACACTCTCCTTCAATTGCCGCCTGCGGGCGACATACGTTTCTTTTGCAAACATAGTTTTATCCTTTTAGTTCTTTAAATCCGTACCTTTCAATTTGATGCGATAAGGCCATTGTGCATCTTTTTCCCCGCTCCGAGGCGAAGGATTCATCCAATGCTCCTCCGGTGCCCCCATCACTACCAACCACAAATATACTAACTTCTCGTTTTCAGGTACCTTAAAAGTCAGTTTTCCTGTCTGCTTGGCACTCATTTCGCCATACAGACTTTTTCCGTCCGCCTTTACAGCTACAAAACCATACCGCCAACCCGCTTTTTCCGGATGAACCGATACATAACCGTCCTGTGGACCTTTCAATCCCTCAAATTGTAAGGTTACCTTCGTCCCCGGTTCCGGTACCACCAACGGGATGACATTGAAGCCGTAGTTCTCCGGACAAACCTCGGCAGGTACCTGATACCATCCATCTGCCTGCTTCGTCAGCTTACAATCATATTGGTTGGCATAAGGCCGGGTATTCTTCCACACCCGTTCAAAGTCCAGATTCACCAGATGGCGGCTGGCATCGAACATCTCGTCACAGAAAGCCTCCTGTGACAGCCCCGTCAGCCGTTTATACGTCATCACCGGGTCTTCTCCCTTTTTTCCCTTCCGGAAAAGTTCGGCAATAATGGGACGTCCCCGCTTCACTCCCCAATACTCTAAGATATACGGAGAGTGATAGATATTCTCCAGGTGCAGATAAGCCTTGTGCGTCAGTTTCGTGAATGCATCCCAGTGATATTTTTCATCGGTCTGCCAGTCTGGATTGACCTGCCACAACATCCATTGTGAAGCCATCTCGAAGAAACCGGAACCTCCCCAAGCCTCTCCTTCCCCGTCACACGAAATCTGCGACTGGAAACTGTGGCCCAGTTCGTGTGCCACACAGTTCAGCTTTTCATCCTGGATACGGTTGGGGGCCACCCACAAAGCTCCAATCTGCTGGTCATAATCCCCGCCGTAGGCCGTTCCCTCGAGCGAATAGTTAATCATGACCATCATCCGGTAACGGTCGCTCTTCGACCCCGGCTTGGTAAATTGTAGGGAATCCCGGAAAAACGTGTAGAAATGTTCCAGCTTGTCCGTCAAGTTGTTCAGGTCCACGTGCATGTCATGTCCTTCCAGCTGAGGAGGATTCGCCAGGTCATTGCCGAATCCCTTCTCCCAAAACACCGCCACATTGTCCGTGCAGCACATCCGCTGATAACTCCATTTGGAGTCCGGGTTATGGAGATCCATGCCCTGCAAATCTTTAGGGATGTAGATTTCTTTGCCTCTCAGTTTGTTATTGCACAAATCAACGGGACACACCGATTGTGAAAAAGCGGCAGAAGCCCATACCGTAAAAAGACAAGCAACAATATATCTCATAAGCATAAAATAAATTCTAAAAAAAGAATCCCACTATTCAACTTATAGCAGGATTCTCTTCATTACCATTATTAAAACGACGTCACTACTTTCCTAATGCGCCAATATAATAACTAATCATAAATTTCATTGCTTTACCCCCGTCATTCTTGTCAACAAAACCTACACAAATTTGTCCGGTTGTACCTTCAGCCAATGTATTATTATACTTAAAGATTAAAGATTCAACTCCATTCGAATTCATTTCATACGCAGCTGAAACCGCAAAATCATCCGCATCTTCCTGAGTAACCTGTCCCGCTAAATTTGTATAATATGTCGTTGCAGGAGTTCCTCTATTAATCCATTCTTGTGTAGCCGGATCGGCCAATGCAAACTGAATCCCGCCCGCATTTAGCGCATCATTAAATTCACTGAAACTCATCCCAAAGACATCCTCGATATTGCTTGCGTAATCTTCCGGAAGTTCAATGGTATAGGCTCCATCATAAGAGAAGGTATAATCCATATAGATGTATGTCGGATCGTCCACAGACAAATTAAATGTAAAACGAACATAATCGTCAAAGTCCGGACCGTTTTTCGCAAAACCGACATTCAATTGCAAAGAAGTTCCTCCTCCAGCTTCCGCAGTAACCGCTGCTATTAATGATTTAGCCGTTTTATCCAAAGTAACAGTTGCTTTTCGATCTGCATCATCTGCTGCACAAGGCTGGTTTGCTGAATTGAAATACCAGCCTGAATTGTCCTTTGTATAAGCTGTCTTCGTCCATTTGTTCCGAGAGGCATTAATCGGATAAAAAACGACACTTCCATCTTCTAAACCGCTCAACACCCCATCTACACTCATTCCCAACTGAGTTTCAAACTGTTCTGCGTAGTCCTCCAATTTAACCACTGTCTGAGTAGTAGAAGAGGCGATATTAATCTTGAAGGCTGCAGTCTGAGTAATCTGAGCATCTTCATCTATCTTCAAATAAGGGTCCTCATTTTCCCCATATACATGTTTTGTTGAAGCATCGTTATAATCGTCACTACATGAAGCAAGTGTCAACAACGACAAACAACAAAATATTGATAATATATTTTTTTTCATAATCTCATATTTTATAATTCTATCACGTTTACTTTCCGTATGAATAAGATTCCTTATTCTGAATATCCAGGATTTTGTACTAAGTTCACGTTTCCATTCAAAATATCTCGATAAATCGGGAAAATATCTGCCTCATGGCCATTACCAGTAATCGCCTTCTTACAGAACCACGATTTACCATTATACACATTCTGCTGAGGATTGTTTTTCAGACGGAAACGAATCAAGTCCTGACGACGATGATGTTCGGCAACAAATTCCCATGCCAAATCATCCAGCAGTCCTCCTAATTCAATATCTCCATTAGTATCCAGTTCGCTTGTGATATTATCACTTTCATCTTGCTTGGCTGTGTTTTCCCAGTAACCATACTTATATACACTGTTCCCTTCCAGGTCTGCCACAGTACGCTTCGCATCAGCCTCATTGTCAAAGGCACGTCTACGCACTTCTGTTACCAGTTCTGCAGCATCTTCTTTTGTCTCACCTTTATATCCGCCCAAACGAAGCAGACATTCTGCTTTCATCATTTTGGCATCGGCCAGACGGAAGAACGGAATATCATCGTATGAACTTCCCCAGTCACCTTCCAGAATTTCATATTTCTGCAAACGGTAACCTTCCATTGAATAACATCCCGGATTATCAATACTACGCATATTATATGTATAGTTCAACTGTGTACCGTCTACCATAATCTTCTCACCGGCATAGTCCACCTGCGGACCACCAATCCAGCATAAACCAAATCGTTTGTCTGTAGCGGTAGCTTTATTTGTAGCATAATCTACCTGAATACCTTTATAAGTATCGAGGAACTGGTTCAATGCACCGCCACCGCCGGTTGCCCATCCTGTAAACTGCCATGTAGCACGTCCGGCCTCGTTCATCCAAAGGTTAGCAAAATAGTTACCACCTGCATACAAATATTCAAACGGAATACCGAAAATAATTTCCGGAGAAGTAGTAATGTCTTCCTTGAAGTTGTCTTCATAATTGGGAGCCAACTGATATTGACTCTCTGCTAAGATTGGTTCAAGTTCGTCAATACATTTTTCATAATAAGAATTATCCGAATGGTCATTGAACCATGCGTTATGATTCAGGTACATTTTTGCCAGAATCATATGTACCACATAATTGTTCATTTCTCCATTCTTTCCGGCTTTTATATCTGTTCCACAAGCATTCTTCACATCGTCCAGTTCACTGATAATAAAATCCCACATTTCTTGTGGAGTAGCCTGTTCCGGCTGATAACCTTCCGGATTGTTATAGAAAGTAGTCTCCAACGGAATGTTACGGAACAAATCAAAAAGGAGATAATAGTACAACGCACGATATGCACGTAATTGGGCAACCTGTGAATCGGTCAGTTTCAAAGACTCCGTTTGATCCAGCAACTTATTGCAGGCTGTAATTCCAGCATATCCATTCGTCCACAAACCACTCAAGTGACCTAACCCGGCATGAAACTCATGTTTGTGAAAACTGATATACAAATCTCCCCATCCTACACCAAGGCGCAAGGGAATACACCATAAGTCTGTACAGATGTCCAAGTCCGCATAGCCATACCATGCCCAGTAAAAATCACGCAAAGAGGAATATACCGTAGCAAACTGGCCCTGGTTATCACTTTCGGAAAACTCATATTGCTCACTGGCAATCTCACTGTAAATCGTTTCACTCAAGTCAGTACAACTGCCTAAAGTAAGCATACTTGCACCTAACATTGAACATGCTAATGATTTATATAATTTTGATTTCATAATCAGCTTAATATTAGAAGGTTAAATTAAGACCAAAGGTAAATGAACGAAGTGAAGGATATTTGTCACGAGCATCGATTCCCGCATAAGTAGGATATGGATTTGACAATTCCGGATCCAGTCCTGAATATCCTGTAATACAGAACAAGTTATCAGCAGACAAATAAGCACGTACCCCTTTAATCCACTTATTATCTTTCTTGAGCGGGAAAGTATAACCCAAAGTCAAGTTTGTCAGTTTCAAGAAATTACCATTTTCAAGATAGTAGCTTACGAATGTCTGAGCCTGTGAAGAAGACAAAGTGTACTGACCACCATAAGGAGCTTCTTCCACTGATTTCAATCTGTTATAAGCATGGGAGTTATTTTCATAATAAGCACGCGGTTCATTCAATATCTTGAAGCCTAACTGACTGGTAAACTGCATGCTCAAGTCCCAGTTCTTATAAGAGAAGGTATTGCTCCATCCTAAATAAACTTTTGGCAGACCATTACCCAGATATTGCTTGTAAGCATCATCTTGTGCCATCGCAGTGGTAAATTCAACCACTTCTCCATCCGGTTTTTCAATCAGGAACAAGCCGTTTTCAGAAACTCCCACTGATTTCAGTCCCCAAAATTCACCCAAAGGGCGTCCTTCTTCCATACGATGGGTGGTCACACTGATAGGCTCTCCCAATCCACCTACATTCTGATAACTATCTGTTTCATACAATTCATTTGACAAACTCAGCAGTTCACTTGCATTATGTGCCAATGTCACTACTGTTTTCCATTCGAAGTTCTTTGTCCGCACCGGTACGGCATTGATAGCTATTTCTACACCATGGTTACGTACGGAACCACCATTGGCCAATGTCGTATTGTACAAATTCGGAGGAGTCGGTACACTGTACCAGAACAGCAAATCGGTAGTCTTTTTGTTGTATACATCTATAGAACCACCCAAACGGTCATCCAGTACACTCCAGTCCAAACCTACATTAAATTCCGTAGATTTTTCCCATTTCAATTTAGCATTAGGATTAGACTGCACTTTCAACCCTTGTTTCCAGGTATCTCCGTCTTTATAATACGTTTCATACGCATAACGCGTCAACGATTGATAAGGATCATTCGGAATTACACCGGTAATACCGAAACCAGCACGCAACTTTAAGTTATTCAACCAGGTTAGGCCTTTCATGAACTTTTCATTACTGATGGTCCATCCCAAAGATGCAGAAGGGAACGTACCCCATTTATTGTCGGCACCAAATTTTGATGAACCTTCCCGACGTACACTTACCAACAAGTTATAACGGTTATCATACGCATAACTTATACGACCGAAGAAACCAATCAATGTATTTTCACTCGCTTCACTTCCCAATCCAGCCTTTCCTTCTTTCAGGTAAGTACCAGATGCCATATTATTCCACAAGAAGAAGTCATTAGGGAAGTCATAGTTGCTTGAATAGTTACGTTCGTATTTATAATACTGATAGCTATAACCTACCAACGCATTCATACGATGTTTTCCTTTTGTAAAATCATACTTTGAAGTGATTTCCAGGTTATCAGTGCGTGTGTCATCATTGGTATGATAAGCATAACCATTATAACCTCCTAATTCACTTCCATAATACTCACTTGTATTATACCCTTTATCATGTGATCCGAAACGACTGGTAGCTAACATCAAGTTAGTCTGCCATCCCTTAATCGGTTCAAAAGTGATATTACCAGTTGCACGTGTTTCTTCGTAAGTATAATCTCCCAAACGTTCTTCCAGCATACTTACAGGGTTATAATAGTAGCTTACTCCGAAATCTTCATTATATGAACCATCCTCGTTATAAATAGGAGCTGTCGGATTACGGGCAATTGCCTGACGATAAATGTTAGACTGGTCTGTAGCAGTAGCATTTGTCGCACTATTCTTATGCCATTTTTTCACCATATTCAAATTCACCCTCAACATATCATTCAGCATCCAGTGTGATACATCGAAACGCATACGCATATCTTCCGCGTAGGTATTCATGATTACACCATCTTCCTTACGATAGGTAAAATCAGCAGAATAAGTAGTCTGCTTGGTTCCACCCGTGATATTAAAGTTATGATTGTGCGTAAAACCTGTACGACTGATAGCATCCAGCCAGTCGGTATCATATCCTTTATCCGTAAAGTTTGTCTTTCCGGCACGTACATCTTCTGCCGTCATAAAATCCAGTTTCTTACCAAACTGAGAAGCGGATACATAACCTGAATAAGAGGCTGTGGTATGCGCCTCACGCTTACCGGTTTTTGTAGTAATCAAAATCACACCGTTTGCACCTCGTGTACCATAAATGGCTGCGGCAGAAGCGTCCTTCAGCACATCAATAGCCTCAATATTTTCAGGAGCAACCGTACTTAAATCACCTTCTACTCCATCTATCAAAATCAAAGGAGTTGTGCTACCGTTCACGGAAATAACACCACGCAAACGGACGGTAGAAGTAGCATTCGGGTCACCAGAACCTTTTGCAATAGTCAAACCCGCAACCTTACCTTTAATCAAATCAGCTGCATCGCCCACTTTACCCACTGTAAAGTCTTCTGCCTTTACAGAAGTAATCGCACTGGTCACATCACCTTTACGCTGCGTACCGTAACCAATCACCACGACTTCGTCCATCACTTCAGTATCTTCACGCAGGGTAATGGTCGCTCCGGCTTTCAACTGACCAGCAGGAACTTCCTGCGTCTTATAACCGATATAACTTACCTGAAGAACAGCCTTGGCAGAGACATTCAAACTAAACTTTCCATCTACGTCTGTAATGGTACCGTTTGTCGTACCCTTCTCCATGATATTCGCACCGATGACAGGTTCACCTTTCGAATCGACCACCTGACCTGAGACTGTCTTCTGTTGCAAGACACTCTCTACCACCGGTGCTCCAGTAGATTCTGCATAGACTGCCACAGGCAGACAACCCGCAGAGAGCACCACACATGCCGACATTTTTACAAATGCACGACTAAACAACATGTGATTTAAATGTGTATTCATTTTGCTTGTATTTAGGGGTTAATAATCACTCTACTTTCCATTCTATAATACCTCCAGAAGCTCCTTTCTGAAGCTGTGCGGAGATTTTCAATCCGGTAGTCTTGACCGGCTTGAAGCTGACTACGTTGTACTTGTCTTTTTCTACACCATATTGATCATTGGTTTCTACTTCTTTCCAGGAATTTCCATTCTTGTAATAGAGTTTCCAGCTCTGCGGTACCCGGAAATCACCGTCATAATGGTCAAAGTCGAGCCAGTAGACTTCTACCTTCGAAACCGTGTAAGGCTGGTCAAACTCGTAGGCCAGAGATTCCAGTGTTCCGTCTTTCAACCACCAGTAGAAATAAGGTTTGGAAGTATCGGAAGAACGTTTAGGTTCCCACTGGTCGTTCACGCCCCATGCGTATGACATCACGGCTGCCGATTCGGGGGCATCTTTCTGGATAGCGGCCTGAATGGTAAATGTCTTAGCCTTGGAAGCGATGGTCGGTTCCGGTGTCGGAATAGCGTATTCCTTGGTCTCCGGAATCCAGACTTCCATCTGGTCAGACCCGCGGTTATCCCATGTAGAATAAGGGATGGCACGGAACGGTACATCTTTCACACTGCCGTCCTTACCCAGTTCCTTGGCGGTTCCACTCAATACCATCACTCCTTTCAGCAGGTTGGCATCGTAAGTAGCCTTTATCTTGGCGTCACGCGGAATGAACTTGTTGAAGACGATGCTGTCGGGCTGGTCTTTGCCTTCCAAGCAGAACATAATCGGACCACGTTCCAATGCCACCATACCCCGGTCGACTTCCACTTTGTCGTTGGCCGTGATACGACGGACATCCATCGGCAAATCCAATTCAATCACATCGCCCGGTTTCCAGGTACGAACAAGCGTTTCGTAACCGTCACCTTCCATGCCTTTTACGGCAGAACCATTGACTTTCAACGTATATTTCTTGGCGGCATCTGTATAAGCATACAGGTCGGAAGCTACCGGAGTCGATTTTGCCCAGCTGGGGATACGCAGACGGATGGCAAACTTACCTTCTTTCTCTGGAGTGACTTTGATGGCAATCTTGCCGTCCCACGGATACTGGGTAGTCTGTTCCAGTGTTACATTATTGTCGGCTGTCTTCATTTCGGCTTTTCCCTGAATGTACAGGTTTACATAAATGTCGTTCTGCTGAGTGGCATATACATAATTGGAAACGGAAGCCATAAAACGGGTCACATTACCCGGACAGCAGGCACAACCGAACCAAGGCTGGCGGTCGTGTTCACCCATAGATTCCAACGGATTGTCATAGAAGAACTTGTCACCGCTCAATGACACACCCGAAATCACGCCGTTGTACAAGGCACGTTCCAGCACATCCATGTATTTGGATTCACCCGTAGCCAGAAACATACGGTAGTTCCAGTACACATTAGCAATGGCCGCACAAGTTTCGCAATAAGCGGTGTGATTCTGCAATTCATAATTCGGTCCGAAGCCTTCTCCCTGTGCGCGGGAACCCATACCTCCGGTGATATACAGTTTCTTGCTCACCAAATTATCCCACAAGCGGGTCAAGGCATGGAAATAAGCGGTATCCTTGGTCAAGGCTGCCACATCGGCTACACCCGAATAAAGGTATCCAGCACGTACGGCATGACCTACAATTTCATCCTGCTGAAGAATCGGTTTGTGGTCCTGACTGTATTCGCTCAGTTTGTGACCGTCGGTACCGCGTCCGGTTTCTTCCACGAAATACTTCGCCATATTGAGGTATTTCTCGTCGCCCGTTACCTTATATAATTTACACAATGCCATTTCAATGATGGGATGTCCCGACGGTACGTGCTTCTGTCCCTCGCCCAGACCGAACACCTTGCATACCAAATCGGCATTCTTGATGGCCACATCAAGGAAGGTACGTTTACCCGTAGCCCGATAGTGTGCGATGGCTGCCTCGTACATGTGACCGCTGTTATACAGTTCGTGACTGTTCAACTTTTCCCATTTGGAACGTCCCCACCATCCGGAAAGGCGATAGCACTTGTTGGTGACGCAAGTAGTCAGATAACCGTCCGGTTCCTGAGCCGCTGCAATGATATTAATCACACTGTCCAAGTAATGGTCCAATTTAGGATCATATTTCACAGCCAGTGAATAAGAGGCACCTTCTATTACTTTATAAGGATCGGTATCATCGAAAGAGAAATCACCGCGATGCTCTCCTTTTTTCAATCCGCCCGCAATGGCGAAATTGTCGAAACGGCCGTTTTTCTCACATTCCTTAAAAGCAGAAGGGATGGATACGGTACGGTTCGTTTCAATACGAGGTGACCAGAAACCGTCGTTAATGTGTACCTGAGTAAAAGGAACCTCCTGAATCGGAGCATCCGGCTGTTGGTAAGCAGGCTTGGTACAGGAAGTGATTCCCACCACTGCTATCCCACTCATCAATATAAAAAGTCTGTTCTTCATTTTGTATAAATTGGGTTTTTATTTTCTTTTAGCAAAAGTAGCTTTTAGTAAGAAAGATGGGTAAAAATATCATCCATTCAGCTACAAAAATAGTCGCATTCAAATGGTTTGTTAGTCGAAATACAAAACACTATAAATCAATTAATTAAACAATAAATCATAGACTTTTATAGCATATCTTCGGACGATTTTATCATTCTTTTCCCAAACCTAATGAAGGTAAAATAGAAGGAAATCCACCCCTACACTGTAAAACGAAAAACGCCTTGCCATAAAAAGCATTTCCTCCTTGCAACTTTTATGTTTCCCACAAGGAGAACGTATGTTTCTCTCTTGGAAAACGTACGTTTCCGCCGTGAGAAACATACGTTTTCGCACTGAAAAACATAAAAGATACCACACTCCTATTAGAAATAAGCCAAGGCATTCAGATTAATACAAAGCATCCATCCCGCTCAGTTTTCCACTCTCTTCTTTTGGGCAAATCCTACAATTAGATTTTCACATCATCTTTTTTAGATTATTTTATACGCCTTATTCATATATTTTAATCAACTTTGTACAGTCTTTAAAAAGAATTACACATGAGGACACTTATTTGCTTATTAATTTTCCTATCAGTCGGCCTATGGGGAAATGCCGCGCTTCCCACTCACTTCCAATTCCGCCATTACAACATCGAAAATGGGGTTTCTTCCAATGGCATAGCCTCCATTCTGCAAGACCAGAAAGGTTATATCTGGCTGGGAACAGATAATGGACTAAGCAGATTTGATGGGAATCAATTTGTCTTCTATCAAAAAAACAACCCACTTTATCCTGACTTTCATGCAAGCTCCATAAATACCCTCTGCGAGACAAGCACTAATGAATTATGGTTGGGCACAGAAAATGGAGTATATATTTACAATCCAGTAAAGGATACCTTTACAGCATTCTCTTCACAGACCAACGCACACACCCGCATTACTTCCTGGGTAATGCATATCATTCAAGACAAGGAAGGAAACATTTGGATTGCGACCCGTAACCAGGGAATCTTCCAATACAACGTATCCTCCCACAAGTTAATACAATATGAAATTCCTCAAAATAACAATATTGCCATCCGTATCCTAAACGACAAGCAAAACAACATATGGGTGTCAGGACCTTATCAACTCTGCCGACTCAATAAAGTCAATAACACTTTTGAAGTGTTTCCCATTCAAGGAGAGCCCGACGGTGTCTATTCTATGGCTTTATGGGAGGATACGGGTAATTATCTTTGGATAGGAACCTGGGAAAAAGGGCTCTGGAAATTAAATATGCAGACACATGAAGTACAAAAGTTTCTGGTTTCCGAAAAAGGTATAGGTATACGGCATATCCATTCCATTCTGGAGTATTCTCCCGGAATCTTCTTTATAGGCTCCGATGAAGGGCTGACTATTTTTAATACAATTACCCAAGAAAGTTTTCTCTACAATCAATATGGTGAAGGCAATGAGTCCTTGTCCGACAAATTCATCTATCCGATGCTAAAAGACCGGGAAGGTGGTGTATGGATAGGTACCTATTATAACGGAGTAAACTACCTGCCTCCCTATTGTGGACAATTTCACGGATATTCCGGAGCAGATAATTTCCCCTTTTTCAATGGACAAATCATCAGCCGCTTCTGTGAAGGCGAAAACGGAGAGATATGGATTGGCTCGGACGATGCAGGAGTGAGTTGTTTTTCTCCATCCAAAGGACAGTTTGTCAACTTTCCTGGGAGAGAGCATCTGACCCACAAAAATGTCCATGCCTTATGCCATATCGGAAAGAAACTCTGGATTGGCACTTACAGTGACGGAATCTATGTCATAGAGACTCAAAGCGGACAAATAACAAAATACGATATGAAAGACGGGCTGGACGAGAACAATATTTATGACATTTTTCAAGACAGACAAGGGCAAATATGGACTGGTTCCATGAACGGAGTCTGCCTGTTCAATGCCCAGAAAAACCGCTTCAACCTGATAAAAAAACTGGATGCGCTAATCATCAAAATAATGGAAGATGCCCAAGGCAACCTGTGGGTAGCCACCCAAGGAAAAGGACTTTTCAAGTATATTCCCCAAAAGCAGGTCTGGAAAAGATACAACCAGACTCAGGGACTTGACTGCAACCTCATCAATCACCTTTGCATCGACCGAGAAAAAACACTTTGGGCGGCTACGTTCGAAGGATTGTATTCCTATCAACCGGAAAAAGACCAATTTATCCGCCACCCACTCAAGATTTCCAACGAATGCATCAATGCCATCTTAGAAGGAGAAGACTGTCTGTGGCTCACTACAGCCAAGGGACTGGTGAAATACACGCCCACCACAAGAGCCACACAAATCTTCACCAAAAGTGACGGACTGCAAAGTGAAGCCTTCATCATGGCCTCAGCCCTGAAAACCCGTAACGGAGAATTCTACATCGGCAGTATCAACGGTTTCAATACATTCTATCCACACCAACTGAAACTCAATACACAAAAACCCAACGTGGTACTGACCGGACTGGAAATTTTCAACAAAAAAATAGAAACACAAGAAGGGGGCATCTTGCCAGAAGCCATTGACCACCTGGAAGAAATCCATCTTCCCTACAAAGACAATGTCATCACGCTGACCTATGCAGCTTTAAGCTATTGTACCCCACAGAAAAACCAATATGCCTACATCCTGGAAGGCTTCGACAAGGAATGGAACTATGTAGGATCGCAACACAGCACCACCTACACCAACTTGCCGGCAGGTACTTATACCTTCCGGGTCAAGGCCTCAAACAATGACAATGTATGGAATGAGGAAGGTACTGCCATCCGCATCATTGTACATCCTCCGTTCTATTTCTCCCTGCCGTTCAAAATCGGCTACTTCCTGCTGTTTGTCCTCGCCATCGGACTACTGCTGCGCTACGTGGTGCGCCGGAGTGAAAAGAAACATGCCAAAGCCATCGACGAGCTGAACAGCAAGAAGGAAAAAGAAATTCACGAAGCCAAAATCAATTTCTTCACCATGATTGCCCACGAAATCCGTACGCCGGTATCGCTCATCATCGGTCCGCTGGAGAAAGTGATGCAATCCACACACATCCCATCCAACGAGCGGCAGGAACTGGAAATCATCGACCGTAACAGCCAGCGCCTGCTCTATTTGGTGAACCAGTTGCTCGACTTCCGAAAAGTGGAACAAAAGGAAATGCGGATGCGCTTCACTTCACAATCCATACGGGAGCTGATGGAAAGCGTGTGCGAACGCTTCTCCCCGACCCTTCACCAGAAAGGAGTCAGTTTCTCCGTGGTCTATCCGGACAAGGATTTCCATGCCGACGTGGACAAGGAGGCCATTACGAAAGTACTGAGCAACTTGCTGACCAATGCCAACAAGTATACGCAAAATATGATTGAGGTCCGTTTCGAGGCACAACCTGAGCAGCAGTTATTCTCCATTCAAGTGAAAGACAATGGAAAAGGAATGAATGAAGAGGAGCTGGGCAAGATTTTCAAGCCTTTCTATCAGGCATCCGAAAACAAACCGGGCACGGGCATCGGACTGAGCATCGTAAAAGGTATCGTGGAAGCTCATAATGGAAAAGTGGAAGTGACCTCACAACCAGGTGTAGGCTCTGTATTCAGCATTACTCTCCCACAAAAACAAGAAAAACAGGCTACCGAAAACGGAGAAATCTTGTCGGCTGGTCCACTACCGGAAGACATTATTCCTGAACAGCATGATGCAACCCCTCAAGCCAAGGTGCTGCCCATCATGCTGATTGTGGACGACAACGAGGACATGCTTCATTTCCTGTCCTCCCATTTCCAGAGCAACTACACCATTGTAACGGCATCCGACGGTACTGAGGCACTGCATAAGTTGAAAGAGCAGGAAGTATCATTGATTATCAGCGACTGGATGATGCCGCACATGAACGGTATTGACCTGTGCAAGGCGGTACGAAGCAACCAGATGACGAGCCATATCCCATTCATCCTGCTGACGGCCAAGACAGGCACAGAGGCCAAGATTACCAGTATGAACTGCGGAGCGGATGCGTACATCGAAAAGCCGTTCTCCCTGCAATACCTGGAAGCCTGCATCAAGAACCTGCTGGAACTGCGCCTGCAACTGAGACAGAAATTCTCGCAAATGCCGACCGTTTCCATCAATTCCATCGCGGCCAACCAAACCGACAAAGTATTCTTGGAAAAGATGAACCACCTGATTGAAGAGAACCTGAACAACGACCAGCTTTCAGTAGACTTTCTGGCCGAGAAACTGTGCATCAGCCGTTCGGGACTGTTCGTCAAGATAAAAGGGCTGGCCAACACCACTCCGAACGAGATGATTCAAATTATCCGGTTGAAGAAAGCGGCCTCCCTGCTGCTGGAAAACCAGTACCGCATCAACGAAGTAAGCTACATGGTAGGATTCAACAACCCGTCGTACTTCAGCAAGTGCTTCCAGAAACAGTTCGGCATGAAACCGGGTGAATACATCGCCAGCCATACCTCCCAGCCCGTCAGTACCCCTCCGGAAAAGGAATGAGATTTTATAAGGAGACGGATGATGCGAGTGCATAAAATTATGTATCTTTGCGATTCAAAGATTTGATTGAACATGAAGTGCATAACCCTCACTCCCCCGGAACATATACAGGCAACCATTCAGTTGCCCTCGTCCAAAAGTATCTGTAACCGGGCACTGATTATCCACGCGCTGGCACAAAGTCCATGCAAACTGGAGAACTTGTCCGACTGCGACGATACGCATGTCATGACCGAAGCGCTGGCTCACATGCCGGAAGTCATTGATATCATGGCAGCGGGAACTGCCATGCGTTTTCTGACCGCTTACCTTTCGGTGCCCCCCGGCACACATATCCTGACGGGCACGGAACGGATGCGGCAACGTCCCATCCAGATTTTGGTGGATGCCTTGCGGAGCTTAGGAGCGGACATCGAGTATGTGGAAAACGAAGGTTACCCTCCTCTGAAAGTTTCCGGCCGGACCCTGACAGGCAGCCGTCTGACCCTCCCGGGAAATGTGAGTTCCCAATACATCTCAGCCTTGCTGATGATTGGCCCAATGCTGGAGAAAGGACTGGACCTGACCCTCAGTGGGGAAATCGTGTCACGTCCCTACATCAACCTGACGCTGAAGGTAATGCGGGATTTCGGGGCGGAAGTGGAATGGACTTCCGATTGCAGCCTTCATGTGGCACCTACTCCCTATCAGGCCTTACCTTATTATATAGAGAGCGACTGGAGTGCGGCTTCCTATTGGTATGAGATAGTAGCTTTGTCCACACAGGATGCTACCGTAAGCCTTCCGGGACTTTTTGATCAGAGTCCGCAGGGCGATTCCAAGGTGGCCGAACTATTCGAACAGCTGGGGGTCGGTACAAAAAGGGAAGGACAGACTGTCACGCTTTATCAGACCCATTCCTGCGTGAAGCACATGGAGTATAATTTCGTGAACCAGCCCGATTTGGCGCAGACCTTCGTGGTGACGTGTGCCATGTTGGGAGTCACTTTCCGCTTTTCGGGGTTGCAAAGTCTGAAAATCAAGGAAACCGACCGTATGGCAGCCTTAATCGCAGAAATGCGCAAACTGGGCTACGTGCTGGAAGAAAGCGACGGTTCCGTACTTTCATGGACAGGCCAACGGTGCGAACCACAGAACCCACCGGTCATCGACACGTACGAAGACCACCGCATGGCCATGGCCTTTGCCCCGGCTGTCTTGCGGGAAGGAACTTTGTGTGTACGCAATCCGCAGGTGGTTTCCAAATCATATCCCCATTTCTGGGAAGATTTGCAGAAGGCAGGTTTCCATTTCACTCAAAATTGATTGTATCATGTGGATTTTAGTCATTGTATTAATTGGAGTCGTTCTCTTCGGACTGGTGGCCGGATACTTTTATAACCGTTCCATACAAAAGAAAATCGACCGTGGAGAATTGACCGAAGCCCCGGAAGTCAAGACGGTGGACGGGGAATGCTGCGGACAGCATCAGGTCTGCGAAAAAGAAAGTCTGTTGGCAGCCGTCAGCAAAAAGATTGAGTATTACGACGATGAAGAACTGGACCGTTTCAAGGGTCATCCGTCGGACACCTATACGGAAGAAGAGATTGATGAATTCCGGGAAATCATGTACACCATGAAGGAGGAGGAAGTGGCCGGATGGTGCCGCAGCCTGCAACTCCGTGGCGTGGAGATTCCCGACGAACTGAAAGACGAGCTGTTCCTGATAGTCGGGGAACGCCGTTTCCACTAACCTCCTCACTGGCCCATGAATATCCTCGAATTGTTGCATTATACGTTTTTCCAGCATGCCTTGCTGGGCAGCCTTTTTGCCAGCATCGCCTGCGGCATCATCGGCACGTACATCGTGACCCGAAGACTGGTCTTTATCAGCGGAGGTATCACGCATGCGTCGTTCGGAGGCATCGGTATCGGACTTTATGCCGGTATCTCTCCGATTCTGAGTGCGGCGGTATTCTCGGTGCTGTCGGCTTTCGGTGTGGAATGGCTCAGCAAGCGCAACGACATGCGTGAAGATTCAGCCATTGCCGTGTTCTGGACATTCGGTATGGCCGTGGGAATTATCTTCAGCTTCTTAGCTCCCGGCTTCACGCCCGACCTTTCTTCGTTCCTCTTCGGCAACATCCTCACCATCACCCGAGGCGACATCTACTTGCTGGTGGCATTGAGCCTGGTACTGATAGTCTTCTTCTCTCTGTTTCTCCGGCCCATCACGGCCATTGCCTTCGACCGGGAATTTGCCCGATCCCAACGCCTCCCCGTGAGTGCCTTTGAATATACGTTGATGGCGTTCATAGCCCTGACCATCGTGGCCTGTCTTCGGATGGTGGGTATCGTACTGGCCATTTCCCTGCTGACGCTTCCGCAGATGACGGCCAACCTCTTTACGTACAGCTTCAAGCGCATCATCTGGCTTTCCATCGGCATCGGCTACCTGGGATGCCTGGGCGGACTGTTGCTGTCGTACCAGTTGCGGGTACCTTCGGGAGCAGCCATCATTTTCGTGTCCATCCTGATTTATGTGGCCGCCAAATTATTTTGCATGCTCCGCAAGAAAAGAGCACAATGATTGAGATTTATCCTAATTTTGCAATATAAGCATTCAAGTTAAAACCACAGTATATGGAAATAAAAATTGATTCACTGGAAAACATCCACGAAGCTGCCAAGAAATTCATCGCAGCCATGGGTGACAACACGGTTTTTGCCTTCTATGGAAAGATGGGGGCAGGAAAGACAACCTTTATCAAGGCCGTATGCGAAGAACTGGGCGTGACGGACGTCATCAACTCGCCGACATTTGCCATCGTCAACGAATACCGTTCGGACGAAAACGGAGAACTGATTTATCACTTCGACTTCTACCGCATCAAGAAACTGGAAGAAGTGTACGACATGGGTTATGAAGACTACTTCTACAGCGGCGCACTCTGCTTCATCGAGTGGCCGGAACTGATTGAAGAGTTGCTTCCGGGAGATGCGGTCAACGTACACATCGACGAAAACGAAGACGGTACCCGCACGGTACGCTTCGATGAGAATAACGATTAAAAATGGGAGTACACTATTTTATCCAGGCCTTGTTTGTCCTGGTAGGGCTCTTGTCCCTGCTGGCGGCCATCTGCAACTGGAACTGGTTTTTCACGGCAAAGAACACCCAGTTTATTGTGAGAAATGTGGGACGGAAACAAGCCCGCTGGTTCTACGCCCTGATTGGTTTCCTGATGATAGCTACAGGCATATTTTTCTTTCTGTCCATCCAGGAAACGATATAAAACAAACAGAGTTTTCAACAGCTTGTTAATAACTTCGACAGGTTATTAACAGGCTGTCTTGTTTTCCACACCTTAAAAATCGAAGGAAAGCTGGCCGTCGCCTAACAGATTAAAGCTCATCCGGTGATAAGGAGACGTGCCGTAAGCAGCGATGGCGGCACGGTGTTTCTTGGTAGGGTAGCCCTTGTTGCTTTTCCAGTCGTACATCGGATATTCTTCGTGCAGACGGTTCATGTAATCATCACGGTACGTCTTTGCTAAAATGGAAGCTGCCGCAATGGACAGGTACTTTCCGTCTCCTTTTACAATAGTGGTATGCGGGATACCCGGATAAGGATTGAAGCGGTTACCGTCAATCAGCAGGTGCTGGGGAACCACCTTCAACTGGGCAACGGCCCTGTGCATAGCCAGGAAAGAGGCGTTCAGAATGTTGATTTTATCAATCTCTTCGGGTGATACCACTCCTACCGCCCACGCCGTAGCTTCCTGCTCAATGACCGTACGCAATTCATAGCGTTGCTTTTCCGTCAGTTTCTTGGAATCGTTCAGCATTTCATTACGGAATCCGGGAGGCAGAATGACAGCTGCCGCATAGACTGCTCCAGCCAAACAACCGCGTCCGGCCTCATCACATCCGGCCTCCACCAACTCTTTATGTAAATAGGGCAACAACATATCTACCTCTTTCTTTTTTCGGACTGCAAAGGTAGCACATTTTTCCCGGCCCGCCACCTTTGGAAGACAGAAGTTATCCCAAGGTTATGCACCGATTTTCGACCAAGACCTGACGGGATATGGCAGAAGATTCGTATCTTTGCCGTGCAAAAAAATGAACGTATGGTACAGATTGACGACGTAATAGTAAGCCTGGACATTTTCAGAGAAAAATTCTTGTGCGACCTGAATGCCTGCAAGGGAGAATGTTGCATCGAAGGGGATGCAGGAGCCCCTGTAGAACTGGAAGAAGTGGAAAAACTGGAAGAAGTGCTTCCCGTGATATGGGACAGCCTTTCACCGGAAGCCCAGGAAGTCATCAACCGTCAGGGAGTGGTCTACACCGACCAAGACGGCGACCTGGTCACTTCCATTGTCAACGGAAAAGACTGTGTGTTTACCTGCTACGACGAGAAAGGCTTCTGCTACTGTGCCATCGAAAAAGCATTCCGGGAAGAAAAATGCAGTTTCTACAAACCGATTTCCTGTCACCTCTACCCCATCCGTGTCAGCGACTACGGTCCGTATAAAGCGCTGAACTATCATCGCTGGGATGTATGCAAGGCAGCGGTACTGCTAGGAAAAAAAGAAAATCTGCCGGTCTATAAGTTCCTGAAGGAACCGCTTATCCGCAAATTTGGAGAGGCATGGTATGAAGAAGTGGAAAACGTGGCCAAAGAACTGGAAGCCCAACACTTGATTTAACGATATATACCCGTCACCACAGGCTCCTTCAGCCAGGTGACGGGATTTTTTATGTCTGAATTCTATTTTGCTTTTTCTATCCGTACCTGTTTGACTAAACGTAACGCGTATTCTACTGTCTCTCCAGAGTTTAGAATTTTAGTATTATAAAAACAGAAGGTTGAATGAAAGTCATTACACAAATAACGGCAATCATATTTATTAAAACGGTCCAGTCCATTATCCCATAGCATATCGCTCAATGTAAGTATCGTATCATCATACTGGTCACGGAACTCTTTTGCCTCTTCGGTCGTAAAGGTTCTCCATCCTGTGATTCCGTCCACTTCATACGCTTCACAAACCTGGATAGCCTCCGCTTTCTTCAATAACCACTGCCGGGGAGAAACCAACGTAGCGATGACTTCGCTTGCAGAAACAGCCTCTACTTTCCACACAAAGAAAGGTCCCCAGATACTTTCCGATTCAGGCAACTCCTCTGACACTAACACATCGGAATCTCCACTGGCTGTTCCATCCTCGTTCGTACCTCCTGCATCTTCGTCCGAATCTTCGTTGCCCCCATTCGAATCCCCACTTCCTCCTTCCTCTTCTCCCGGCACCTCTACCTCCGGCTGGTCCCAGTCGTCTTCCTGCGTCATATGTTCAAAAGGGAATTCTTCAAAGGTTTCTGTCACCCAATCCTGAACAGCCGCATTTCCTTCCAACGTAATCTCTCCTTTGCCCGTACTGACAAAACGATATGGTCTTCCAGCCTCCAATGGATAATTGAAAAAATAACCATATACGGTTTCTTCGGCATCTGTCTTGACATTGAGTGAGAGATGCGTCTGAGTACTCTCGGAAGGAAGAATATAAATCGGGCCTGCTTTCCAGGCATTTTTCTCTTTTTGACACACCACAGAAGCAAACTGACCGTCATTACTCCTGTTCCCCTCAAAAGTAATCCCGGAACTGACGGGAGAAATACGGGCTTCCACCTCTACTGCCTCATCGGGTATTCCCTCAAAAGACAGGTACAAAGCGGCTACTGCATACGACAAAGAAACCAATACCCTGACATCATTTCTCAGCCGTACCGAATTCTTCCCCATCACCAGTGGCGTATGTGCATAATTTCCCTGTGAAAAGGTCAGCATTTGTTTGGAATTCAGACTCATAGGAGGAAGATAGTCTGCGGATGAGAGTCCGGAAATAACCATAAACACATAGTCTCCGGCGGACTGAGACAATACAGGCCATTCCGTTTGGTCCTGCACCTCCTCCTTCCAGACAGATTCTCCTACCGTATTAAACAAATAAAGATATAAAGGATAAAGCGAAGTGAAAAGTGACGCATTGGATAAAGTGACATCCATCTCACAAGAGTCAACGGTCTCTACCGTTTCAGATTCTTCCTCCACTGGATAGGTACCACATCCGGAGAAAAGAAACACACAGGTCCACAGGGCAAAAAACAAATGAGTCTGCATACGTAATTCCATAGTCTTTTTATTTGGGATAACGTATCCAGACTCATTCGTCTACCACTACAGCACGAGAAAAGGCTGTTAAAAATATTTTTCCAACCGTTTAATCATCATTCCAAGACAGAAAACCACCACATGATCGTTTTCCTGAATCATGGTATTACCGGTAACCAGAATACCTTCTCCATTCCGAATCAGTCCACCGATGGTAGCTCCTTTCGGCAAGCCCAAATCTTTCACCGGCTGCTTTGTAATCTTCGCTCCCGGCTTAACGATAAACTCTGCCACATCCGCATTGGCAAAAGTCAGACACTTCACATTCGACACATCCGCGTCAAGCATCATCTGGTAAATGTGACTGGCCGCAATGAATTTCTTATTGATGACCGTTCCGATATCCAGGCTCTCTGCCATACTGATATAATCCACATTTTCCACTTCCGCCACCGTTTTGGTCACTCCCATCCGTTTGGCAGCCAGGCAGGCTAGGATGTTGGTCTCAGAATTACCTGTCAGTGCCACGAAGGCTTCTGTGTTTTTGATGCCTTCTTCCAGCAAAAGCTGAATGTCACGCCCGTCTCCATTAATCACCATGACTCCATCGTCCACCAGTTCTGTCAACCGGTTACACCGGGCAAGGTCGCTTTCAATAATTTTGGCCTTCATGTACTCGGGCATGTATTGCACCGTACGTACGGCAATACGGCTTCCGCCCATAATCATCACATTCCGCACATCCGCCTCATTCTCTTTTCCGGAGATTTTACGGATATAAGGAATGTATTTCTTGGTCGTCGTAAAATAGACCACATCATTCAACTTGATCACATCATCACCACGCGGAATAATGGTCTCATTCCCTCGCTTGATGGCTACAATATGGAAAGGTATGCTTCTTCCTCCCAGCTCATGCAAAGGCACATTCAGAATCTCTGCCTGCTCACGCATTTTGGTACCCAACAGAACCAACGCACCTCCGGCAAATTCCCACCATTGCCGAATCCAGCTCATCTTTACGGCATCTACAATGTCACGGGCTGCCAGCATCTCCGGATAAATCAGGGAATGTACGCCCAATTTGGCAAAAAACTCCTTGTGCTTAGGCAACAGGTACTCATAATTATCAATACGAGCCACTGTCTTCTTCGCGCCCAGACTGGTGGCAAGCATGCAAGCCGTCATATTGCGACTTTCATCGGGCATTACCCCGATAAACAAATCTGCTCCAGCTACTCCAGCCTCTTTCAGGCCATTAATGGAAGTGGGCGACAAGTTTACCGTCATAAGGTCCAGGTTGCTTCCCATGGCACTCAGTTTGCTCTCGTCTTCGTCCATCAGGATAATATCCTGTTTTTCGCCCGAAAGCAGCTTGGCCAAGTGAGTACCGACCGCACCCGCACCTGCTATAATAATTTTCATATCTTGATTATCTGAGTAATTGTGTTTAATATACTTTCCTCATCAATGCCACAAATGGCATACAAATCCTTGACCGGACCATGCTGCACAAAACGATCAGGCAATCCCAGTCGCTTCACCTGTGGGCAATAGCCATGGTCACTCATAAACTCCAGTATGGCACTACCCATACCGCCGTTACGAACCCCATCTTCCACGGTCAATATACGTGTGAATTTCTTTCCGACTTCATGCAGCAGTTCTTCGTCCAATGGCTTCAAGAAACGCAAATCATAATGAGCCACGCTGCAACCCAGTTCCTTTTCAGCCCGGTCTATCGCAGCAGCAGCCTTATTGCCTATCGGTCCGATGGTAATGACAGCCAAATCGGTTCCGTCTTTCAGTTTTCTTCCTTTGCCCACCTCTACTGCCTCCAACGGGCATTCCCAGTCGGTCAGCACACCCCGGCCACGAGGATAACGGATGACAAAAGGTCCCATATTGGGAAGTTGTGCCGTATACATCAACCGTCGCAATTCATGTTCATTATAAGGAGAAGCAATGACCAGATTGGGTATCGGACGCAGATAAGCCATATCAAAAGCCCCATGATGGGTAGGTCCGTCTTCTCCCACCAAGCCGGCACGGTCCAGGCAGAGTACCACATTCAACTTCTGAATGGCCACATCATGGATAATATTATCGTATGCCCGCTGCATGAAAGAAGAATAGACATTACAGAACGGCAATAAACCTTCCTTCGCCATACCCCCGGAGAAAGTAACGGCATGGCCTTCTGCAATACCTACATCAAATACCCGGTCGGGCATTTCTTTCATCATAATGTTCATGGAGCAACCTGATGGCATAGCCGGTGTCACCCCCACAATCTTCTCATTCTTCCGGGCCAGTTCCAGTAACGTATTTCCAAATACTTCCTGAAACAAAGGAGGCATCCCCGTGGTATCGGAAACAATACGTTCCCCGGTCTCTTTATCAAAAAGGCCAGGAGCATGCCACACCGTGGCCGATTCTTCCGCCGGCTTGAAGCCTTTTCCCTTACGGGTATGGATATGCAGCAGCTTCGGACCCTTCATGTCCTTTATTTCTTTCAATACCCTTGTCAGTGCAGTTACGTCGTGCCCGTCCATCGGACCGAAATAACGGATATTCAACCCCTCGAAAATATTCTGCTGCTGCATCAGCATAGATTTCAGGCTATTATTGAAACGTATCAGACTTTTCCTGCGTTCATCATTCAAGATACCCAAACGGTAAAGTTTACGGGATAAGGCGTTTCGTAGCCGGTTATACCCCTCAGAGGTATGTAAGTTCATCAAATACTGCTTCATGCCGCCCACACTGCGGTCAATGGCCATGTTGTTGTCATTCAGAATAATCAACAGGTTATTGGGAGTAGAGGAAGCATTATTCAAACCTTCGAAGGCCAGTCCGCCACTCATGGAGCCATCGCCAATGACTGCAACCACATGACGATTATCTTCTCCTTTGCGGGCAGCCGCCACAGCCATTCCGAGTGCCGCAGAAATTGAATTAGATGCATGTCCACAAGTGAAAGTATCATATTCACTCTCCGCAGGAGAAGGGAAAGGACAAATCCCATTCAACTTACGATTCGTATAAAAACGGTCGCGACGTCCCGTCAGGATTTTATGCCCGTAGGCTTGATGACCCACATCCCAGACAATGCGGTCGTAGGGCGTCTGATATACATAATGAAGAGCTACCGTCAATTCTACAACCCCCAGACTGGACGCAAAATGTCCCGGATTGCAAGATAACTCATCTATAATCTTATTGCGCAGTTGATGACAGACCTCCGGCAACGCCTCGACAGAAAGTTTCCGTAAATCCTCAGGGCTATCTATCTTATTCAACAAATCGTATGAAGTTGTCTGTTCCATCCTTGTTCTTCGTTAACTTTAATCGTACAAAAATAGCACAAATATACATAATGTATTTACATTTGCAGTAAATTTTCTCTGATTATGGAATTTAGGACAAAAGTTGAACTGCCAGTCAAAGGCCCGAAACTGCATCATTCTGACAAATTGATGATTTGGGGCTCCTGCTTTTCCGAGCATATCGGTAATCTGCTGATGGAGAACAAATTCACCTGCGACATGAATCCTTTCGGGGTATTATACAATCCTCTGTCGATTGCCACTTCCATACAATGCCTGCTGGAAGGAACTTGTTACGAACCGAAGGACTTACGCCATACAGACGATACATGGTACAGCCTGATGCATCACAGCAGTTTTTCAGCTGCCTCACAGGAAGAATGCCTGAGAAAAATCAACGAACGCATCCGGAAAGGTCATGCGAATCTGCTACAAGCCGACTGGATACTCATCACCTGGGGTTCTTCCTTCGTGTATACATGGAAAGAAAACGGAGCGATTGTAGGTAACTGCCACAAGTTGCCAGCCCGTCTCTTTGAAAGAAGAATGGTTAGTGCGGAGGAAATTGCTGCTGCCTATATCCCCCTGCTCCAACAGCTTCACACACTCCGGCCCAACCTGCAATGCCTGTTTACAGTCAGCCCGATCCGTCACCTCAAAGACGGACTTCACGGCAACCAGCTCAGTAAGGCCAATCTGTTGCTGGCTACCGACAAGATTTGCCAGAAACTCGATTTCTGTCACTATTTTCCCTCCTATGAGATTATGATGGATGAACTGCGAGATTACCGTTTTTATGCCGACGACATGATGCATCCGTCTCCACTCGCCATCCAATACATTTGGGAATGTTTCAGCAATTGTTGTTTCACTCCTTCCACCCTCTCTTTCCTGAAAGAGTGGGAAAAGATACGACGTGGACTGGCCCACAAGCCTTTCAATCTCGCAACGGAAGCCTACCAAACCTTTTTAAGTCAAATACTGTTAAAGATAGAGGAGTTAAAAGAAAAATTACCGTACTTAGATGTTCAAAAGGAAATAAAGTTATGTCAAGCACAATTGAAGAAATAACCTCCATCCTGGGGGCTGAACGCAGAGGATACACGCCCGCTACCATCGACTGGATTTTAACAGACAGCCGGTCACTGTGTTTCCCGGAAGAGACCCTGTTTTTTGCCTTGAAAACAAAACGTAACGACGGACATAAATATATCCCGGACCTTTACCAGAAAGGGGTACGCAACTTTGTCGTGAACGAAATACCCGAAACAGCATCCTCCTATCAGGATGCCAATTTCCTGATTGTCCCCAACCCGCTGAAGGCCTTGCAACGGCTGGCCTCCAAACATCGGGAACAGTTTCAAGTGCCAGTCATCGGCATCACGGGAAGTAACGGAAAAACTGTTGTCAAAGAATGGCTGTATCAGCTACTCAGTCCGGATCGCGTCATCACCCGTTCGCCAAGAAGTTATAACTCCCAAATTGGAGTACCTCTCTCCGTATGGCTCATGAATGAACATACCGAGCTGGGAATTTTTGAGGCCGGTATCTCCGAAATGGGTGAGATGGAAGCCTTGCGCCCCATCATCCAGCCTACCATCGGTATCCTGACCAATATCGGAGGAGCCCATCAGGAAAATTTTTCTTCCCTGCAAGACAAATGCATGGAGAAACTGCAACTCTTTAAAGACTGTGACGTAATTGTATATAATGGCGACAACGAGCTCATTGCCAGCTGTGTCACCAAATCTTTGTTCACAGCCCGTGAAATCGCTTGGTCGACCAAAGATTCCGAACGACCGCTCTTTATCGAAAAGATTCTGAAGGATGAAACCGGAACCACCATCAAATATCGTTATTTGGGATTCTTCAAGGAATACCGTATTCCTTTCATTGACGATGCTTCCATTGAAAATTCATTGCATTGCCTAGCCGTAGCCCTTTACCTGATGGTCCCACCCGAAACCATTGCAGAACGCATGCTTCATCTGGAGCCCATCGCCATGCGCCTGGAAGTGAAAGAAGGGAAAAACGGTTGTACATTGATTAACGACAGCTACAATTCCGACTTTGCCTCTCTTGATATCGCGCTGGACTTTATGATGAGACGTTCGGAGGACAAAAACCGCAAACGCACACTGATTCTGTCGGACATGCTGGAGAGTGGACAGACCAGCAAACTGCTCTACAGACAGGTGGCCGACCTCGTACACAGCCGGAAAGTAGACCATATCATTGGAGTGGGCGAAGAAATCTCCGCAGCAGCCAACCGGTTTGAAATCCAAAAAGATTTCTTTCCCAACACCGCAGAACTTTTGAACTCAGGCCTGCTCCATCAATTGCACAATGAAGACATCCTGATAAAAGGAGCCCGTGTGTTCCATTTCGATGAAATCACTGACGCACTCGAATTAAAGGTACATGAAACCATCCTCGAAATCAACCTGAACGCACTGGTCGACAATTTGAACCATTACCGGAACAAGCTGAAACCGGGAGTCAAGATGGTCTGCATGGTAAAAGCCTCTGCCTATGGAGCCGGTTCTTTTGAGATTGCAAAAACGTTGGAAGACCAACGGGTGGACTATCTGGCCGTAGCCGTAGCCGACGAAGGAGCCGATTTACGAAAAGCAGGTATCAACAGTTCCATCATGATTATGAACCCGGAAATCACGGCCTTCAAAACCATGTTTGATTATCGTCTGGAACCGGAAGTATACAGTTTCCATCTATTGGAAGAACTGATTAAAGCTGCCGAACGCGAAGGAGTGAGCAACTTCCCGATTCACATCAAGATTGATACAGGCATGCACCGCTTAGGATTTGCTCCAGAAGAGATGCCTCAGCTTGTACAACGCCTACAAAAACAAAGTGCGGTCATCCCCCGGTCTGTATTCTCTCACCTGGTAGGAAGTGATGCAGAACGTTTCGATGCCTTTACCCGCCACCAGATAGAAACTTTCGAAGCAGCCTCAACCGAACTTCAACAAGGGTTCAAGCATAAAATCATCCGCCACATCTGTAACACGGCGGGTATTGAACGCTATCCGGGCGCACAATTCGACATGGTCCGTCTGGGAATCGGACTCTACGGTATTGACCCGTTTACCAATAAGATACTGCATAATGTCACTACTCTGAAGACCACTATCCTGCAAATCCACAATGTACCTGCTGACGACACCGTGGGTTACAGCCGGAAAGGTGTTCTGACACGCGATTCCCGTATCGCAGCCATTCCTATCGGATATGCCGACGGCCTGAACCGACATCTGGGCAACGGACATGGCTACTGTCTGGTAAACGGACAGAAGGCTCCTTATGTAGGTAATATCTGTATGGATGTATGCATGATTGACGTAACGAACATCGACTGCAAAGAAGGCGACAAAGCCATCATCTTCGGTGATGACCTTCCGGTCACTGTCCTCTCGGATATCCTCGATACCATTCCGTATGAAATCCTGACAAGCGTTTCCAATCGTGTAAAAAGAGTGTACTATCAAGACTGAGTCCTCCGACTACACGGACAGATAAAAATACAGCCTCTGGCATGAAAAGAAGATTCAATGCCAGAGGCTGTATTTTTATCTACATAACGGATATCTCTTAGAAAGAACAAAAGAAAGTGACCAGAAACGGTACGCTGAAGTCGGTCACAAAACCATGAAAGATGGACACAATCACAAACTGCTGTCCGGAACAACGGGTAATGATGGGCAAAGTCGTATCCATCGTCGTGGCTCCTCCCGAGGAAATGGGTGCCAAGTTACCAAACCAACGCACCAGCAAAGGAGCACCCAACAGCGTCATAATCTCCCGAAAAATATTAGACAACAAAGCCACTGTCCCCAGTTCCGGTCCCTTATACTCGGTAATAAAAATACTGGATAATGAATAATAGCCCATGCCCGAACCTACCGCCATGCAATCGGCCATACTCCGATGGGGCAGCAAGACACTCACCAAGGCCGCGGCAGTCAAAGTGCCCAGTATCGTGGCTATGGGGAGAAACACAAGCCTCGGATTCAAAACACGAAAGTTTCTCAAAGTCTGCGGGTCATTCCCTATACTCAGTCCCACACTGAACATCAATCCGCACAAAGCATAAAAACTGACATTCGTCTCACCCACATCAAAAGGCAGCCAATGGAACGCCCCACACAGGGTGCCCAGTACGAAAAAAACTATAATAATCAAACTCCCCTTCATACCTCTCCCCTCTTCCTTTTATACAGCCAATGCCACAATACCCAAGCCAAGGCACAGCTACCCAACACACAAGCCAGTGCAATGAGAAAAGCTTCTCCTCCTAGCGTGAGCAAGCCTTCCACAATCCGGCGGTTTCCGCCTACCTCCACCCCAAGCAGGAACAAAAGGACCCAAATCAATACGGTAATCACCTTCCCAATCCAGGAAAGTCTCTGACGACGAAACAGAAAGCCTATCGCTATTCCACCGAACATGACACCTATTACTGTAAACATGTAGTAACCTTATTCAAAATCTGCTGCAAAAATAGCGAAAAAAGTCTACTTCTTCCCACTCCCCAAAGACGGTTATGAAAGACTTAAAATAAAAAAGGATTACTGCTCACGCGGTAATCCTTTTTTATCTAGTTAGTAGATTAATTTTGAGAGAATTGAAACTTCACAGCCTCATTGTTGTTTTAAGTTCTAATAAGCACTAACTATATTTATATAAAAGCAAATGAAAATGTTCTATCTATTACTGTTCTCCTCCAGCCTAGGCTTGGGAGAAGTTTCTTTCATCAGTGTTCTCACAGAATCGGCCTCATAAGCCACCTGTGGATCTGCCTGACGGTTCTCGAACTGATCATGTACATATACGATACCTGAAGCATCACCCTCACCTGCATGCTTTACCACACCACCCAAGGTGAAAAGCAAAATCATCATGGCTGCAGCCTTAAACAAGGGCATAAAACGCGTATAAAGCGTCAACCGTCTGGCCTTTACTACTGGACGTTCGATTTCTGCCAGCACACGCTTGTCAAAATCTTCACCCAGCTTCATTTCGCCCGCAGCTTCCTGGTAAGTAAACAAAGAACGGTAACGGCGCAAATGAGCGGGAAGTTCTTTCTGCTGAAAGAAAATCCGGAGAATCTGTTCTTCCTCCACGGAAGTTTCACAGTTCCAGTAGCGTTCCAGAAGTTGTTCAATGTACTTATAGTCCATAATCGTTTATCTCACTATATTTTAGTTTGATGCGTTGGCGAGCGCGGAAAAGATTCACTTTCACTTGCTCTTCTGTCACCCCCAGCACATCCGCAATTTCTTTATAACTCTTACCTTCAATATCCCTGAGCTGTACGATGGTTCGTTGCTTCTCGGGAAGTTCGTTTATCAGCCTGTGTACCAGCCGGAACTGTTCATTCCGTTCCATTTGGCTTTCAGGAGTCAATGCATCCGGCATTTCCTGCGTCTCAGGCGTCAGCTCCAGATTCTGTGCCTCTTTTTTCTGCCTCCGGTCGATGGCCAGATTGCGGACAACCGTCAGACAATAGGCTTCGATGGATTCCAGTTGCGCCCATTCCTCGCGTTTGCTCCACACTTTAATCAGTGCATCCTGAACAATGTCTTCCGCCTCGGCCCGATTGAACGTAATGCGCAGGGCTAATCTGAAAAGCTTGTCCTTCAGCGGTAGGATATCGTCACGAAAACTGATTTCTTGCATTGCTTTCTATAATAATGACGGGTGAGTTACCTAAAAGTTACACCCACCCGTCGATTTTTTTCAATTATTTTCTGATAATGGTTCCCGAGTCTTTGTGAATGGCTGATGCTAAGGTGATTACGACCTGCGACACTCCGGCATCCAAGGCCGAAAAAGAATTTTCCAGCTTGGGAATCATGCCTCCTTGTATGACACCCTCGTCCACATAACGCTTGAACAAGTCGGGAGTCAGTACCGGAATCACGCTGTCATCGTCATTCTCGTCGCGCAGCACCCCTTTCTTTTCAAAACAATAGACCAGTGTCACCTCAAAATACTCAGCCAGGGCCTTTGCCGTTTCTCCGGCAATGGTATCGGCATTCGTGTTCAGCAGGTTACCGTGGCCGTCATGCGTCAGCGGTGCCATGACAGGCACAATCTGCCGATGAATCAAATCGGTCAAAGCGGCTCCATCTACCTTCTCCACATCGCCCACATAACCGTAGTCGATATCCTTTACCGGACGCTTCACGGAACGGATGACGTTCATATCAGCTCCCGTCAATCCGACGGCATTCACACCTCTCGCCTGCAAACCGGCCACGATATTCTTGTTGACCAAACCTCCGTAGACCATAGTCACCACTTTCAAGGTATCGGCATCGGTAATGCGCCGACCGTTCACCATCCGGCTCTCAATACCCAATTGGGCGGCGATACGGGTAGCCGAACGGCCTCCACCGTGTACAAGCACCTTATAACCGGGCATGGAAGAAAAATCATTCAACAGCAGATTCAATGTGTCAGGCTCTTCTACGATTTTCCCTCCGACCTTTATGACTGTCAGTTTCTCTTTCATAGCTTATCTCCTATTTTACTCCAAATAAGTATATCCGTACAATCCGGAACGGTAGTTGGCCAGGAATTCCTTTCCTTCTTCCAAAGAAATACGTCCTTCCTTCACCGACTTGGTCACCCAGGTTTCCAGTGTACGAACCAGTTTTTTCGGGTTATACTGCACATAGTCGAGTACCTCGGCCACGGTTTCCCCATCAATCACCTGATCAATGCTGTAGCCCTTGTCGTCCACACTCACGTGTACGGCATTGGTATCGCCAAACAAATTGTGCATATCGCCCAGGATTTCCTGATAAGCTCCTACCAGGAAAACCCCTATATAATAAGACTCCTTCGCCTTGATGGTATGTACCGGCAAATCATGCGCCACATTCCGGCTGGTCACGAAGTTGGCAATCTTTCCATCCGAGTCGCAAGTGATGTCCTGCAATGTGGCCGTGCGGTCGGGACGTTCGTCCAACCGTTGAATCGGCATAATCGGGAAAATCTGGTCGATGGCCCAGGAATCCGGCAATGACTGGAACAGCGAGAAGTTACAGAAATACTTGTCGGCCAGCAATTTGTCCAAGTTGCGGAATTCATCCGGGGCATGTTTCAAGTTCGAAGCTATCTGGTTGATTTCACGTGTCACCGACCAGTACATCCGTTCAATCTGCGCCCGTGTCTTCAAGTCGACGATACCGTGACTGAACAAATCGAGCGATTCCTCCCGGATTTGCTGCGCATCGTGCCAAGCCTCCAACATCCGGCTCTGACTCAGGTTGTCCCAAATCTGATAAAGTTCCTGTACCAGTTCATGGTCGTCCTTGCTTACCACGAAATCCTCGTCCATGGAAGGAAGAGAAGCGGTTTCCAGCACCTCAAAAATCAAGACTGAGTGATGAGCCGTAAGCGAGCGTCCGCTTTCCGTAATGATGTTCGGATGCGGAATGTTGTTCTTGTTGCTGGCATCGACCATGATGGAAATGGAGTCGTTCACATATTCCTGAATGGAATAGTTCACGCTGCTTTCACTATTGGAAGAGCGGGTTCCATCGTAGTCCACACCCAGTCCGCCACCGATGTCTACAAACTCCACAGGGAAGCCCAACTGATGCAGCTGCACATAGAACTGAGAAGCCTCGCGCAAAGCCGTCTTGATACGGCGTATTTTGGTCACCTGACTGCCGATATGGAAATGAATCAGTTTCAGACAATCCTGCAAGTCTTTCTTTTCCAAGAAATCGAGTGCCTCCAGCAATTCACTGGAAGTCAATCCGAACTTGCTGGCATCGCCTCCGCTTTCTTCCCATTTTCCGCTGCCAGAAGAAGCCAGTTTAATCCGAATACCGATATTGGGACGCACATTCAGCTGCTTGGCCATCTTGGCAATCAACCGCAACTCATTCAGCTTCTCTACCACCAGAAAAATCCGCTTACCCATTTTCTGCGCCAACAGCGCCAGCTCAATGTAACTCTCGTCCTTATAACCGTTACAGATAATCAGCGAATCAGAATCCGTATTAATGGCAATCACGGCGTGAAGTTCCGGTTTTGAACCGGCTTCCAGTCCCAAATTAAACTTTTTTCCATGACTGATAATCTCCTCCACCACCGGTCTCATCTGATTTACCTTAATCGGATAAATGATGAAATTCTCGGCCTGATAGCCATATTCTTCAGAAGCCTGATGAAAACAATTGGATATTTTCTCAATCCGGTTATCCAGGATGTCCGGGAAACGGACCAGCATGGGAGCCGTCACGTCCCTGAGCTGCAGTTCGTCCACCAGCTCTTTCAAATCGACAGCTACCCCGTCTTTGCGTGGAGTTACTACCACATGACCTTTGTCATTGATACCAAAGTATGAAACGCCCCACCCCGTGATGTTGTAGAGCTCTTCAGAGTCTTCAATACGCCATTTTCTCATTTCACTACATAAAGTCTAGATTTATACTTCTTTAATTTATCAAGTTTTTCAAGCGGTCTACCGCCTTATCAATCTGTGCATAACTTTCCAATTCTTCCGCATTGAAACTCCACTTTGCCTTTGTATAATAGGGCAGCCGCTTTTCCAATGCAGAAGTAATAACTTGCATCAGCTCCTCGTCCGTTTTGTTCGCCAACAACGGACGTTTGGCCTTTGCTATCTTTAAACGACGGAACAGTATTTCCGGAGATACATCCAGAAATACTGTTTCGCCTGTATGATTCATATAATCCATGTTGTCAAAAAAACAAGGTGTCCCTCCCCCACATGCAATCAATACGTCTTCAAATTCACCGGCTTCATGAAGCATCCGCTGTTCCAGCAGCCGGAATCCTTCTTCCCCACGCTCCGCAAACAACTCGGAAATGGACTTGTGCATGCGCTCCTCAATATACCAGTCCAAGTCGATAAACTGCAATCCGACAGCTGCGCTATAGGCTTTTCCCAGCGTAGTCTTGCCCGAGCCCATATAGCCAATCAAGAAAACTCTTTTCATTACTTTTTCTTTGCTTTTGCTCCTTTCACCTTACGCATCTCAGCTTTCTGGTTCTGCAGCTCTATGACCTTGAAACAAGCTTCCAGATTCAAATCAGCCGGATTCACATTGTTCGGGATCTTATAGTTTTTCTTTTGGTAAGCAATGTAAGGGCCGTAACGTCCGTTCAGTATCTGCATATCCGGATTATCCGGGAACTGCTTGATTACTTTCTGAGCCTCCTGTTCTTTCTTTTCCAACAGCATCTGCTCGGCCTCTTCAAAGGTAACCGTCATGGGGTCCTTATCTTTCGGAATAGAAACAAATTCATTGCCATGACGTACATACGGACCAAAACGTCCCACGCCCACCGAAACCGACTTCCCGTCGAGTTCACCCAACACACGAGGCAATTTGAACAGGTCGAGTGCTTCTTCCAGCGTAATGGTTTCCAAAGAATGCTCCTTATTCAACTGGGCAAATTTCGGTTTTTCTTCGTCATCGGATGAACCAATCTGTACCACCGGACCAAAACGGCCGATTTTTACAGAAACCGGTTTCCCCGTCTTCGGGTCTGTACCTAACATACGTTCACCCACTTTATGTTCGGTCTTCGTGGCCAGTGTAGTTTCTACCAGCGGATGGAAATTCTCATAAAAGACTTCCATCAGGTCGGTCCATTTCTTTTCACCTTCGGCTACTTCATCAAACTCTTTCTCCACGCTGGCCGTGAAGTTATAATCCATAATCTTCGGGAAATACTGCATCAGGAAGTCATTGACCACACAACCCACATCGGTCGGAATCAACTTAGACTTTTCGCTTCCGCTCATTTCTGTCTGCACGGTTTCCTTTACGTCCTTTCCTTTCAGTCTCAACAAGGAATATTCCCGTTTCACACCCTCCTTATTGCCTTTCTCCACATAACCTCTTTGCTGGATCGTGGAAATGGTCGGTGCATACGTAGACGGACGTCCAATGCCCAGTTCCTCCAACTTGCGCACCAGACTGGCTTCTGTATAGCGTGCCGGAGCCTGACTGAATCGCTGTACGGCCGAGATTTCTTCACGTTGCAGGTTCTCGCCCACCTCCATCTTCGGCAGCCCGGTAGAATCCTCCTGTTCGGTTTCTTCATCGAAAGATTCCTTGTACACTTTCAGGAAACCGTCGAACACAACAACCTCACCTACTGCCTGAAACTCATCGTCACAGGTACTTATGGAGATGGTAGCCGTGGTTTTCTCCAGTTCCGCATCGGCCATCTGTGAAGCCAGCGTACGTTTCCAAATCAGTTCATACAGACGTACCTCCTGCGAAGTACCCTCAATGGATTCATTCGACATATAAGTCGGACGGATGGCTTCGTGGGCCTCCTGGGCTCCTTTTGTCTTGGTGGCATACTGCCGTGTGTGCACATAGCGTTCGCCCATCAGGGAAAGAATCGCATCGCGGCTGGTAGACAGTGCCAGTTCAGAAAGGTTCACCGAGTCGGTACGCATATAAGTAATCAATCCGCTTTCATACAGACGCTGCGCCAGCATCATGGTCTGCGCTACCGTATAGCCTAATTTCCGAGCCGCTTCCTGCTGAAGCGTGGAAGTGGTGAAAGGAGGTGCCGGCGATTTTTTCACCGGACGTGTAGTAATATCTTTAATGGCGAAATCAGCATCTTTACATTTCCCAAGGAACTGGCGGGCTTCTTCTTTCGTCTTGAAGCGACGTCCGAGCGTTGCACGGATAATGGCCCCTTCCGCATCCTTGAACACAGCAACCACTTTATAAGAGACTTCACTGGTAAATGCATTGATTTCACGTTCGCGTTCCACAATCAGGCGCACTGCCACCGATTGTACACGACCGGCCGAAAGTGCCGGTTTGATTTTCCGCCACAGTACAGGAGATAATTCAAAACCCACAATACGGTCGAGCACCCGTCGTGCCTGCTGTGCGTTGACCAAATCAATATTGATATCCCGGGGATGTTCTATCGCCTTCAGGATTGCTGTCTTTGTGATTTCGTGGAATACAATACGTCGCGTTTTCTTCGGATCCAGTTTTAACACCTCAAACAAGTGCCAGGAAATAGCCTCTCCCTCCCGGTCCTCATCGGATGCCAGCCATACCATATCGGCCTTGGCCGCTTCCTCTTTCAATTCGGACACCAGTTTCTTCTTATCTTCCGGTATTTCGTAAATAGGTTTGAAATGATCTTTTATGTCGATACTAAACGCCTTCTGTTTCAGGTCGCGGATATGTCCGTAACTTGACATAACTTTATAACCCTCCCCCAAAAACTTTTCGATTGTCTTAGCTTTTGCCGGAGACTCCACTATGACCAGGTTATTTTGCATGATATTCTGTATTCCGTTTTTTATATTTCTCGGGACAAATGTAGAAAAAAAATTATAACATACACGATAAACAAACTGAAAATAACTTACTTTGCAGGGTAATATCGCTTTAACTACCTCAATTTATGAACAACAAAAGTATCAACAGCAACAAGCAATTCATGATAGGCAACGGAATCCTGGCCTTCGGCGTGTTTTTTATCGTATGCCTCTTTCTGTACCTGGGTTTCCGAGGCCAGTCCAAAGGAAACGAAAAAGACAAGACCTTCGAAGGACTTTATGCCATAGAAATAGCCAATTCCTTCAATAGGGACAGCCTTTCGATTTATATCAATGATAGTCTGTTGTTCAATTCCACTTTAGGCAATAGTTCCGTCAAATTCCAGGTGAAACGCTTTGCCGAAGAAAATACCCTGATGGTGGTGGACAACCGTACCGACGAAGTGACTCCTTTCAACTTGAACGCCAAAGGCAGCCAAGTACAGATACAAAAGAAAAACGGAAAAATCTTCATTCAGGAGACCGAAAACCCCTAAACGCATCGGAGAATTTGCCTCAACACGCCCATCAATTCTCTGTTTCACACTGTGGGATACAAAAACCACAGTGTGGGATATATATTTCACAGTGTGGGATACAAATCCCGCACTGCGAAACAGAGAAACTGCACTGCCATTTCTTTTTTAGTTCTTCTGCATTTCGCATTTAATCTTTCCCCGTCCCTTTTCTTCCTACGGATACCCTCATCCGTCAATTTAAAACAAATCGCAAAGGATTCTTTGAGAAAACGCACCCGTGTGCGTAAACGAAAAAATGTTATTTAATCGGCAAAGTTGCGAAAATTAAGGTCTTGTCAATTGGATATTAGAATAAAAGGACGTAATTTTGACACGCAATCATTTATTTTTAACCTGAAATCCACCTAATAGAGAGAACAACAAGAAACACATGGAAGAAGTTTTTAGCTATATTATCGGGCTTGGGGCAGCCGTGATGATGCCTATCCTGTTTACCATTTTAGGCGTATGTATTGGGATTCAATTCGGCAAAGCACTGAAAAGCGGTTTGTTGGTCGGAGTAGGTTTTGTGGGACTCTCTGTAGTAACGGCACTTTTAACCAGCAGCTTAGGGGAACCGTTGAAGAAAGTGACCGAAATTTATGGCCTGAGCCTGGGTATTTTCGACATGGGCTGGCCTGCTGCCGCCTCCGTGGCCTACAATACCTCCGTGGGAGCCTTCATCATTCCGGTATGCCTGGGCATCAATATCCTCATGCTGCTGACCAAGACGACCAAAACGGTCAACATCGACCTGTGGAACTACTGGCATTATGCCTTCATCGGCGCGGTGGTCTACTTTGCTACGGAAAACATCTGGTGGGGATTCTTCTCAGCCATCATCTGCTATATTCTCACGCTGATTATGGCCGACCTGACTTGCAAACAATTTCAATCTTACTACGAAAAGATGGATGGCATTTCCATCCCACAGCCATTTTGTCAGGGATTTGTTCCATTTGCTCTTATTATTAACAAGGTATTGGACAAGATTCCGGGATTCGACAAGCTGAATATCGATGCAGAGGGAATGAAACGGAAGTTCGGTATCATGGGAGACCCTTTGTTTCTAGGAGTCATCGTAGGTTGTGTCATCGGGGCTTTGGCCTGCAAAAACACCCAAGAACTGATTGACGGAATTCCGTCCATCTTAGGACTGGGCATCAAGATGGGAGCGGTCATGGAACTTATCCCGCGTATCACCTCTTTATTCATTGAGGGTCTGCGCCCAATATCCGATGCTACCCGCGAACTGATTGCCCACAAGTTCAAGAACAGTGCCAGCCTGAACATCGGTATGAGTCCAGCACTGGTCATCGGCCATCCTACCACCCTGGTGGTTTCCCTGCTGTTGATTCCGGTCACTTTGTTCCTGTCGGTGGTTCTGCCCGGCAACCAGTTTTTGCCCTTGGCTTCACTGGCCGGTATGTTCTATCTATTCCCAGCCGTATTGCCTATCACCAAAGGCAACGTGCTGAAAACCTTCCTCGTCGGACTGGTGGCTCTGATTATTGGTCTGTATTTCGTGACCGACCTGGCTCCCTTCTTCACACAGGCTGCCCAGGATGTATTCATCAGAACACACGATACAGCCGTGCAGATTCCGAACGGATTTCAGGGAGGTGCCCTCGACTTTGCCTCAAGCATCTTCTCCTGGGTGATTTTCCATGCAGTCTATCATCTCAAGATAATCGGTTCAGTGGTATTGGTCATTGTCACCTTGGGCATGGCCGTATACAACCGCCGACGTATCCTGCACGAAACTTTACAGAATAAAGAATAAAAAACAAATAAAGCGCTTATGAAAAAATTAGCAATGGCTATGATGCTGGGCGTGGCGGCTCTTTCGGCTCATGCCCAGGTAAACTACCGGATGCAGACGGCCTGCAATCCGCAAGATGTAAAAACCTACGACACCCAAAGACTGCGCAGCAGCTTCCTGATGGAGAAAGTACTGGTGCCCGATGAAATCAACGTCACCTACTCCATGTACGACCGTTTCATCTTCGGTGGTGCCATGCCGGTCCACAAAGAACTGTCACTGGATACCATCGATCCGCTAAAAGCTCCTTACTTCCTGTTCAACCGTGAGCTGGGGGTCATCAATATCGGCGGTGACGGTATTATCACGGTAGACGGAAAGGAATATGAACTGAAATTCAAGGAAGCCCTCTACGTAGGCCGCGGCAAGCAGAAAGTGACCTTCAAGAGCAAGGATGCCAGCCAACCGGCCAAGTTCTACCTCAATTCTGCCATCGCCCACAAAGAATACAAGACCCAGTGGGTTACCATCGATGGGCGCAAGGGCTCGCTGAAAGCAAACTCTTTTGCTGCCGGCAAGATGGAAGAAAGCAACGACCGCGTCATCAACCAGCTGATTGTGAAAAACGTGCTGGAAGAAGGTCCTTGCCAGCTGCAAATGGGACTGACGGAACTGAAACCGGGAAGCGTGTGGAACACCATGCCGGCCCATACACACAGCCGCCGCATCGAAGCTTATTTCTACTTCAATGTGCCTGAAGGCAACATGATTTGCCACCTGATGGGACAACCTCAGGAAGAACGTTTGGTATGGATGGCCAACGAACAGGCCATCATGTCGCCGGAATGGTCCATTCACGCAGCTGCCGGAACCAGCAACTACATGTTTATCTGGGGAATGGCCGGGGAAAACCTGGACTATGGCGACATGGACAAAATCCAATACACAGAAATGAGATAACACATCTTCTTCCTGTTTGGAAGAAAACCATACTCAATTTTACCAAATGTTTTCGAGAATTCAGCCCATATCGGTCTGAATTCTCTTATCCGTACTTACAAGCAAAGCGCTTGTAAAAGAATATCTTTAATCTAATATCAGCATATGAGTACATTTAAAACAACCAGCGAAAAAATAAGCAATTACCGATGGATTATTTGCTTCATGCTGTTTTTCGCCACTACAGTCAACTACCTGGACCGTCAGGTACTTTCCCTCACGTGGAAAGACTTTATTGCTCCTGAATTTCACTGGACAGACACACACTACGGAACCATCACCGCCATTTTTTCCATCATTTATGCCATTGCGAATCTCTTTGCCGGCCGTTTCGTCGACTGGCTCGGAAGTAAAAAAGGATATTTATGGGCCATTGCCATCTGGTCGGTCGGTGCCTGCCTGCATGCCTTCTGCGGCTGGGCAACCGAAATGAGTGTAGGCCTTCAGGATGTAAATGACATGCTTTCCGCTTCCGGTGCCTTGACCTCCACCATCGCCATTACCAGCGTGTATTATTTTATTGCGGCCCGCATCGTGCTGGCTGTAGGCGAATCCGGTAACTTCCCTGCAGCCATCAAGGTTACGGCCGAATATTTCCCGAAAAAAGACCGTGCGTTCGCCACTTCCATTTTCAATGCGGGAGCTACCGTCGGTGCCCTCATTGCCCCGGTCAGCATTCCTTCACTGGCCAGTTATTTCAAGAGTATCGGTGTAGGCAACGGCTGGGAAATGGCTTTCATCGTCATCGGTGCGTTGGGTTTCATCTGGATGGGCCTTTGGCTGTTCGTATACAAGAAACCCCAGGAAAATCCGCGTGTCAATGCCGCAGAACTGGCTTACATCCAGCAGGACAAAGAGAATGAAGATGCCTCTCACCATACGGAAAATGAGCCGAAGCTTACCCTCTGGCAGTGTTTCACTTATCGCCAGACCTGGGCCGTAGCCCTCGGTAAGTTCCTGACCGACGGCGTATGGTGGTTCTTCCTCTTCTGGACCCCGGCTTACATCTCCGATGTGTACGGTTTCTCATCCGACAGTTCTACTGCCCAACTATTGATTTTTGTACTGTACGCCATCACCATGCTCTCCATCTACGGCGGCAAACTGCCGACCATCATCATCAACAAGACCGGAAAAGACCCGTATGCCGCCCGCATGAAAGCCATGCTGATTTTTGCCGTCTTCCCGTTGCTGGCCTTGTTTGCCCAGCCGTTAGGTAATATCTCCTACTGGTTCCCAGTCATCATCATCGGTATTGCCGGAGCTGCCCACCAGTCCTGGTCGGCCAATATTTACTCCGTGGGTAGCGATATGTTCCCCAAAAGTGCGGTAGCAACCATCATCGGAATCGGCGGAATGGCAGGCGGTGTAGGAGCCTTCCTCATCAACATGTGTTCAGGTATCCTGTTCGATTATGCTGAAGCTACCAAGATGGCTTTCCTGGGATTCGAAGGAAAGGAAGCCGGCTATTTCATTATCTTCTGCATCTGTGCCGTAGCTTACCTGATTGCATGGTGCGTCATGAAAGCACTGGTACCGAAATATAAACTGATTAAAGTCTGAAACGTCTCGGACGTATATAAAAAAGAGTCACGGCATCCCTTTCTGACGCCGTGACTCGTTTCTGTCATTCTTATTTCTTCAGTTCCGGATAGCTGATGCGGGTGTGATACATGGTTTTCAGTTTCTCCTTGAACACCGCCTTCACCGTGGCAATATCCTTGAACGTAATCGGACATTCCTTGAAATACCCATCTTGCACCTGACTGTCGATAATTTTCTCCACCAAAGCCGAAATGCTTTCCTCCGTATACTCCGGCAGACTTCGAGAAGCGGCTTCCACGGAATCAGCCATCATCAGGATAGCCTGTTCCTTGGTAAAGGGATTAGGCCCAGGATAGCGGAAGGCTTCTTTATCGACCTCCTCATCCGGATGTTCATTCTGATAGGAGATATAGAAATATTTGGTCAGCCCTTTCCCGTGGTGCGTACAGATGAAATCTTTAATCACCTGCGGCAAGTCGTGTTTGTCGGCCAGTTTCATTCCGTCGGTCACATGACTGATGACAATCTGTGCACTCTGCTTGTAGCTGAGCTGGTCGTGCGGATTCACGCCCGACTGGTTTTCCGTAAAGAAGGCGGGATTCATCATCTTCCCGATATCATGGTACATGGCGCCCGTACGTACCAGTTGACTGTTGGCCCCGATACGGTTGGCTGCGGCAGCCGTCAGATTAGCCAGCTGAAGCGAATGTTGAAATGTACCCGGTGCTACTTCCGACATCTCACGCATCAGCTTGTTGTTGATATTGGACAACTCCACCAGCGTCACGTTCGAGGTGAAGCCGAATGTCTTTTCCAGGATGAAAAGCAACGGATACGTAAACAACAATAAAATACCATTCAACATAAAGTTCATATACATGTGCGTGCTCAGCTGGGCCACCTCACTGACATGAATCAGGTCGAGCGCCAGATACATCAGGGCATAGGCACATGCCACAATCAATGCACTACGGAACAGTTGGGAACGCTGGGAAAGCTCCCGCAAGCTGTAGATGCCAGCCATGCCTGCCGCCATCTGCAACAAAATAAACTCATGAGGGGTACGCAAGCAGATGGAACACAACAGAATGGTAATGACATGGGCCATAAATGCCGTACGGGAATCCAAAAAAATACGGATTATCAATGGAATCATAGCAAAAGGTACAATATACACACTCATAAAAGCATGCTCTACCATCACAGAAGAGACAACTGGGAAAGCAATGATAATGATAAAGAGCAAAGCCAGCGTCCGATGCTTTTTGTAATAATCACTCCGGAAAAGCTCCAGGTAAATCATGAAACAACCTATCAGCAAAGACACGAAAAGCAATTGGCCCAGCAAGGTCAAGCGTTTCTCAGACACCGTTTCACTGCGTTTGTCCCACTCCTTCTCCAAGGATTTCAAAATGTTATAGGTACGACTGTCAATAATCTCTCCACGGTCAATGATTTTCTGACCGTTCATCACAAACCCGTTAGCCCACGACAATCCGCCCAACAAATCCTGTTTGGCCGCTTCCGATTTCTGGGCGTCATACACCAGGTTCGGAGCAATGTATTCATTCAAGTTGCACCGCTGCAACAATAACCGATGGTAATGAAGCGTATCAGCAAAAATCAGCGTCTCATAGGCCGTCTTGAAACTGTAGAGATCGTTTATGGCTACCTGATTTGCCGTATTCTTATCCACCAGCTGAATGGAATGCACACTATCCTTACGCAATTTTTCCCAGTCATTTGGAGCAAAAATACCCTTCTCATATACCACTTTCAATAACCGCTCAATATGATGCTGGTAAGCCGTTACCGGAATGATGCGGTATAAACTATCGGTATAGGCTTTTTTGAACTGCTGTATCATCCGTTCGCCCACGGTCTTGTCCAACCGGTAATACGGACTGTACAGACGCATGATACTGTCCTGCTCCCGCTGCACTTCGGCATCTTCCTTATAGATAGGAAAGTCGAAGGAAGCCTGCAGCAGGCCATACTTCCAAGGTTTATTGATGTCAAATTGATAGTTAAACCGTCCTTCTCGTGGTAAAAAATAGACAATCACACTTACTGTCACAATGAATATGCCCAGTTTATATAACAATCCTTTATAGGAAAACTGTCGTTCGGTCTGTAAACTTTTCATGTCAAAGAGATATTTTGCGTGCAAAATAAGAAAAAAACGGGAAAATTAGATTAATTTTGCGGCGTATTTTTAGATAAAAACCACAATGTCAGAAAGAAAAGTAAGAGTCCGTTTTGCACCGAGTCCCACAGGTGCGTTGCATATCGGCGGCGTACGTACCGCTTTGTACAATTATCTGTTTGCCCGCCAGCACGGGGGAGAACTGGTTTTCCGTATTGAAGATACTGACTCACACCGTTTCGTGCCGGGTGCTGAGGAATACATTATCGAATCGTTCAAATGGCTGGGCATCAAGTTTGACGAAGGTGTCAGCTTTGGAGGCAACTATGGCCCGTACCGCCAGTCGGAACGCCGTGACATTTACAAGAAGTATGTACAGGTGCTTCTGGACAACGGAAAGGCTTACATCGCATTTGACACGCCCGAAGAACTAGAAGCCAAACGCAAGGAAGTTCCGAACTTCCAGTACGATGCTTCCACACGTATGTCTATGCGCAACTCGCTGACCATGCCTAAAGAAGAAGTAGACAAGCTGATTGCAGAAGGCAAACAGTATGTGGTCCGCTTCAAAATTGAGCCGAACGAAGACGTGCATGTACACGACATCATCCGTGGAGAAGTGGTCATCAACTCTTCTATCCTCGACGACAAAGTATTATATAAATCTGCTGACGAACTGCCGACTTACCACCTGGCCAACATCGTAGACGACCACCTGATGGAAATCTCCCACGTGATTCGTGGAGAGGAATGGTTGCCTTCGGCTCCGTTGCACGTACTGCTGTACCGTGCGTTTGGCTGGGAAGACACCATGCCGGAATTTGCCCACCTGCCGCTGTTGCTGAAACCGGATGGAAACGGCAAGCTGAGCAAGCGTGACGGTGACCGTCTGGGATTCCCGGTGTTCCCCTTGGAATGGCACGACCCCAAAACGGGCGAAGTTTCTTCCGGATACCGTGAATCGGGTTATCTGCCGGAAGCAGTCATCAACTTCCTGGCCCTGCTGGGATGGAACCCGGGCAACGATCAGGAAATCATGTCGATGGACGAACTCATCAAGTTGTTCGACCTGCACCGTTGCAGCAAGGCTGGTGCCAAGTTCGACTACGAAAAGGGAAAATGGTTCAATCACGAATATATCCTGATGAAGAGCGACGAAGAAATCGCCCAGCTGTTCATGCCGATTCTGAAAGAGCACGGCATCGACGCACCGATGGATAAGGTAGTGACGGTAGTCGGACTGATGAAAGGTCGCGTAAGCTTCATCAAGGAATTGTGGGACACCTGCAAGTTCTTCTTCGTAGCCCCGACTGAATACGATGAAAAGACGGTGAAAAAACGCTGGAAAGAAGATTCAGCCGCACGCATGACTGAACTGGCTGACCTGCTGGAATCACTGGACGATTTCTCACTGGCTCATCAGGAGGAAGTGGTCATGAAATGGATTGAGGACAAAGGTTATCATCTGGGTAACATCATGAATGCCTTCCGCCTGACACTGGTAGGAGAAGGAAAAGGTCCTCACATGTTTGATATCTCAGCTGTATTGGGCAAAGAAGAAACAGTGGCACGTATGCGTCGTGCGGTAGAGGTACTCAAATAAACGAAGACATGATTTATAATCTTATTATCGCCCTTTATACAAGTGCAGTCAGATTGGCTGCACTTTTTAATAAGAAGGTAGCCCTGATGGTTAAAGGGGAAAAGGAAGCGTTCAGCATACTGGAAAAACAAATTGTGCGCGGCGAGAAATACCTGTGGTTTCATGCGGCCTCCTTGGGGGAATTTGAACAAGGACGCCCGCTGATTGAGGAAATCCGGAAAAAATACCCGCAATACAAGATTCTCCAGACTTTCTTCTCACCTTCCGGATACGAGGTACGGAAGAATTACAAAGGAGCAGACATCGTCTGCTATCTTCCACTGGACACGCCAGGCAACGTAAAGCGTTTTCTGGACCTGGCCCAACCGTATATGGCCTTCTTCATCAAGTATGAGTTCTGGCAGAACTACCTGACAGAACTGCAACGACGGAATATTCCGGCCTACAGTGTATCTTCCATCTTCCGAAAAGAACAGGTTTTCTTCCGCTGGTATGGGAAAAGCTACCGCAAGGTACTGAACACGTTTACCCACTTGTTCGTGCAGGATGAAGCATCCGTGAAGCTGCTGCAGTCCATCGGCATCACGAATACAACAATTGTCGGTGACACTCGCTTTGACCGCGTACTGGAGATCTGCCGTCAGGCCAAAGAACTTCCTTTGGTAGAACTGTTCAAAGGAGAGCATACTGCCTTTGTAGCCGGCAGTTCTTGGGGACCGGATGAGGATATTTTCATCCCATACTTCAACGCACATCCGGAGGTGAAACTCATCATCGCTCCCCACGTGATTGAGGAAAGCCATTTGAAAGAGATTATCGGCAAGCTGGACCGTACGGTCGTACGCTACACGCAGGCCACAGAGGAAAAGGTGAAAGAAGCCGACTGCCTGCTGATTGACTGTTTCGGTCTGTTGTCTTCCATCTACCGCTACGGAGAAATCGCCTACATCGGAGGAGGATTTGGAGTAGGTATCCACAACGTACTGGAAGCGGCGGTATACGGTATGCCGGTCATCTTTGGCCCGAACAACAAACGTTTCCGCGAAGCACAGGGCTTGCTGCAATGCAAGGGTGGCTTCGAAATACAGGGTGCAGAAGACTTCAAGAAAATCATGGACGAGTTCCTGACTAATTACGAGGCCTTGGACAAAGCAGGCAAGAAAGCCGGAAACTATGTACGAGACAATGCCGGTGCCTTAGACAAAATTATGCATACAGTGACGCTATAATCCGACTATAATGCACATAAAATAAAAAGGAGCTGAAGAGAGGAATATTCGATTTCTTTCCTACTTCAGCTCCTTTCTTTTTATCTAACAGCATTCAAAAGAACCGTCATCTCAACATTGCTCTTACGATTGGGCTTGCTGCGATGTCTGGTCTTCTTATCAGCGATTATATATCTTTCCTGTTGTAACACCGATTCCTTACAAAAATCATCAGTACCAGTTTTATCTTCCCCAGACTTACTCAGACTTCCTCCGTTCTTTTTGATAAGCCTCGAACATTTCTGCCAAGGTTTCCATCGGAATATGCAGCAAATACATCTCCTTGAACACATCGGGCAATACTTGCTGGAGGAAGGTCTCTTTCCGAAGTGCCACAATCTTCTGTGCAGCTCCGGTAGACACGAAATAGCCTAATCCCCGTTTGTTGTAAATAATGCCCTGATTTTGCAGGTAATCGTACGTACGGACCACTGTATTGGCATTGACCTCCACTACGCCCGCATATTCACGGACCGACAGTATGCGCCCTTCTTCCTCATATACATGCTGAAGAATTTCATCCATGATGCGGTCGGCTATCTGCAAATAAATCGGTTTATTCTCTTTAAAAGTCATAGACGCCACAGTTTTCGTTTAATTACTTGTGAACGGGTAAACAGTCTGTACGACAGCCACCAGTTGAAAAGAGTAAATAAAAAGAAGAAAATAGTAATTATAGCCAACACACCATCTACAAATTGAGGGGTATCCTGAAAGTGCTCCTTTATCCACTCTGAAAGACGAATTAAAGCTCCTCCTTCTGCCAGACTGGCAAACAAAATTCCTCCGAGAATCGTCACTGCCAGACAGGTTCCGATGGTTTTCAGGAAAGGATGTTTATACCAGAAACTCCCTCCCAAGATAAAGAGCGAATGGTTCCACAGGGAGAATATCCATACGAGGAGCTGCAGCAACCACCAAGAATATACGGGTTCACCTGTTGCGTCTACCGAAGCATGTGTAGCCCATTTCATGGAAAATACTTCCACTAATATTGGTTGGCTATATATCGTCGGTAAATCAAACAAAGGCAGCAACAGGTAATGAGTAAGTTCCAATGCCAACAAGGCTACCAGTACCATCAACAAAGTACCTATAGTCACAAATACCGCCCGTGAAAAGAATTTTTCCAGCCTCGTAGCCGGAAGCAACAAATAAGAGATGCGTTTCTCCTTGCTGTCCATGCATTTCATAATTCGGGAAGCATAAAAAAGCATCGCAAAACTCACTACCATGCCAATTACTCCTAACATATTGCCACAAAAGCGATGAAAGGAATAAATCTCTGGAAAACCTTCCTCTGCCGACTGTAAAAGGCCCAACATCGGGAAAAAGAAAGCCGCAAAGATACCCAGCAAACCATAAAGGTTACTTTTCCAGTTCTCTATCAAATCGCGTTGCATAATATTCCGCACGCGTGCCATACTAAAAGTTGTATCCATCATGTCGTGTCGTTTATTTATCATTAAATATCGCTTGTATTTTCTCACGTTCCGTCAACAGAGCGTTGAACAGCAACTCCAGATTCAACGGACTTTCTTCTCCCGAAAGGTTAGGCCATATCACGCTGTTTCCATGTACGGATGGCTGTACAAAAAGGGCATCGTCTGTCGGCTCATTCATCCCTTGTTCTGCAAATAAGAGTTTATCCGTAATGTCTACTACCGAACGATTCAGCAGCACCTCATTCCCTTCGATTACCACTACCTGATCCAACAAACGGTCAATATCCCTCACCTGATGCGTAGAAACCACCACCGATTTCTCCTCTGTCATCCCCGAAGCGATGACTTTACGGAACTGACTTTTGGAAGGAATATCCAGTCCGTTGGTCGGTTCATCCATCAAGAGTAAGGAAGTATTAGCCGCCAGTGCAAAACACATGTAAGCCTTTTTCTTCTGTCCCATGGACAACTCTCCCAAGTGAATGTCTTCATTCAGTTCAAAATCATTCAGACAGGTCCGCAACAGTTCCCGACTGAAACGAGGATAAAACGGAGCGTTTACCTTTACAAACTGTTTCAGACTCAAGTTAGGCAAGGTAAATTCTTCCGGAACCAGATATAGGTCGGATAAAGTCACCGGTTGACGCTTTTGTACATCTACCCCCTTCATCCAGACATTGCCACCTTGCGGACACAACAAACCGCTTATCAAATAAAGTAAAGTCGATTTGCCCGTCCCATTCTTTCCTAAAAGGCCTATCACCTTTCCCGCCTCCATTTCCAGGGAAAAATCCTGGAAAATGGCAGCTCTCTTTCCATAACTGAAGGTCAATCCTTCGATTCTTATCATAGACGTGTTCATGTTGTTGATTAATGATATTAGTGTAATAGTTTAATAGTACACCGCAAATGTAATGCTTTTTCTTAAATCCACAAGCATAAACGAAACTTTTAACAAGAAAAACGGATTAAATTCAAATCTTCAGCCATTTAAGGCGCTATCAGAAAGGAAAAAAGGAAAAGACAAAGAGATATTATCACAGAACCGAAACGACGTAAGAAAGAAGGAAAAAACTGTAAAGCGATATATTCTACCGACACAGTAGCCAAAAGGAAAAGAATACATAGGGGTACCTATTCGGTCATCCTTCCTAACCCACCGTTCCTTGTGTCCCGTCAGGGCACAAAAAAGCCCCGAAGCAGTAATGCTTCAGGGCTTCATCCAAAACGGCGACTACCTACTCTCCCACTTGTACGCAG
>URYL01000014.1 GCA_900552075.1 uncultured Bacteroides sp.
GTCGCCGTTTTGGATGAAGCCCTGAAGCATTACTGCTTCGGGGCTTTTTTGTGCCTGTACGCGGACCGGAAATCAACCAATTGTCGCTGTGAATAGGGCGAAATGTGGAAAATTTTACATTCCATTTGCCGTTGCGCTTACCTTTCTATATCTTTGGGTGGTTGAATCTTAATTATGTATTCTTTTAGTGAGCGCAGATATGGAAACACACATCTTTCATTATTTTAAAACAATCTGCCTTGGGGGATTATTGGGCATGTCCGTCTTGTCTGTTCAGGCTGAAAATAAGTATATTCCTTCGCCGGAGAATTTGCAGGCACGGAAGGAGTTTCAAGATAATCGGTTTGGCATCTTCTTGCATTGGGGCATTTATAGTATGTTCGGGCAAGGAGAATGGTATATGAATAATGACAATATTGATTGCCATGAATATGCCAAGGTGGCATCAGGATTTTATCCTTCCCGTTTTAATGCGCATGAGTGGGTATCGGCTATCAAGGCTTCCGGGGCAAAATATATCTGCATTACCTCTCGTCATCATGACGGATTTTCCATGTTTGATACTCAATACTCGGACTACAACATCGTAGATGCCACTCCATTCAAGCGAGACATCATCAAGGAGCTGGCAGAGGAATGTCGGAAACAGGGCATCAAGTTGCATTTGTATTATTCACATCTGGACTGGACGCGTGAAGATTATTATCCTTTAGGAAAGACCGGACATGGCACCGGCCGTACTTCGCATGGGGAATGGGCTACCTATTATGAGTTCATGAATCATCAGCTGACGGAGTTGCTGACCAATTATGGTCCGATTGGAGCAATCTGGTTTGACGGTATGTGGGACCAGCCGGATGGGTTCGACTGGAAGTTGGAGGAACAGTATGCGTTGATTCATAAATTGCAGCCAGCTTGCCTGATTGGGAACAATCATCATAAGGCTCCTTATCCGGGAGAGGATTTTCAGATGTTTGAACGGGATCTTCCAGGTGAGAACAAAGCGGGATTTTCTGGAGAGTCAGTGGTCGGAAAATTACCTTTGGAAACTTGTGAAACAATGAATGGTATGTGGGGATATCAGATAAAAGACCAGAATTACAAGTCGGTTACGGAATTGGTCCGTCTGCTGGTCCGTGCGGCCGGGAAAGGGGCCAATTTGCTGATGAATATTGGTCCACAGCCTAATGGGGAACTTCCGGCAGTGGCAGTCGAACGTCTGATAGGAATTGGCAAGTGGATGTCGGAAAATGGGGAAACCATTTATGGCACTACGGCAGGAAATGTGATGACCGCCTCATGGGGTACAACAACCCGGAAGGGAAATATGCTTTACGTGCATTTGCTGGCAGATGAAATGCCCCAGTTTGTGACGTTACCTCTAACGGAGAAAGTCCTTTCTTCTACTGTTTTTCATACGGGTGAGAAGGTGAAATGGGAAAAGATACAGGGAGGTATCGTGTTGCATACAAAAAATTTACAACCTTCTGTAGATTGCATCATCGCGTTGAAATTAAAGGAATAATTATATTTGCACTAAGAAATAAATAGAACAATATGGTGATAAAAACAATTTTAGATACTGATCTATATAAGTTTACTACTTCATACGCTTATATTAAGCTCTTCCCGTACGCTATGGGAACCTTTACATTCAAGGATAGAGACAACACGGAATATACAGAAGGTTTTCTGGAGGCACTGAAGAATGAAATCCATAACCTGGAAATGGTGAAACTGGCTCCGGATGAACAGGAATATATGACTTCTCATTGCCGTTTCCTTCCAGGGGTGTATTGGGAATGGCTCTCGTCTTTCCGTTTCGACCCCAATAGGATAGAAGTCTGGCTGGATGAGCATCATCATCTTCAAATGTCCGTTACGGACTATTTATATAAGGTAACATTATATGAGGTTCCCTTATTGGCCATCATATCGGAAATAAAAAATCAGTTCTTGAACCGTATGCCGGACAAGCAGGTTATTCTGGATAAACTGGCGGGAAAGGTGGAACTGTCGAACGCCCATCAGATGCCTTTCTCGGAATTTGGTACACGGCGCCGTTTCTCATTTGACGTGCAGAAATTGGTGGTGGAGTACTTAAAGAAACATGCCCGTTATTGTACGGGAACTTCCAATTGTTACCTGGCCATGAAATATGGGATGCTGCCTATGGGAACGCATCCGCATGAATGGTTCATGTTTCATGGGGCACAGTTTGGTTACAAGCATGCCAATTACATGGCTTTAGAAAATTGGGTAAATGTGTATGATGGAGATTTGGGTACGGCCCTATCGGATACTTATACTTCCGATTCGTTTTTGAGTAACTTCAGCCGGAAGCAGGCAAAGCTGTTTGATGGCGTACGCTGCGATTCAGGCAACGAATATGAGTTTATTGACCGTTTGATTGCCCGATACAAGGAGTTGGGGATTGACCCGACTACCAAAACTGTTATTTTCAGTAATGCACTCGACTTTGAAAAAGCTCTGAAGATATTCCAGTATTGTCAGGGAAAGATACGCTGTTCCTTCGGAATCGGTACGAACCTGACCAATGATACAGGTTATCAGCCTTCTAACATTGTCATGAAGCTGTCGCGCTGTAAAATGAGCCCGAATCAGGAATGGCGTGAATGTGTGAAACTGTCGGACGATATGGGCAAACACATGGGAAGCATGACTGAAGTAGAAGCTTGTCTTCATGAGCTTCGTTTACTTTCTGAATGATAGATTTATATCCTATCGCATGTGTTTGTGTGAATTTGTTGTTTAAATATTGAAAAAACTTTCTTTTTATTTTCTCATTTCAAAATATTGTATACCTTTGCAGCAACAAAAAAGAAACGAGTAAAAAGATTTTGAAAATGAACACTATGTTTTTACATATTTTGCTATGCGGTCTGATTAATCTGCTGGAAAGCCCGGTGGGAAGTGAGTCGCGTGCATACTGATGTAAAAACAATATCATATAAAGCCTTTCTCACTTCCCTGTGCGAAAGGCTTTTTTTTAGGATTATAGGAAATAAAAAGATACTATTATGAGTGACAGATTATTTATTTTTGATACTACGCTCCGCGACGGGGAGCAGGTACCGGGATGCCAGTTGAATACGGTTGAGAAGATTCAGGTTGCCAAACAGCTGGAAGCTTTGGGAGTAGATGTAATCGAGGCCGGATTTCCAATTTCAAGTCCGGGAGATTTTAATTCGGTAATTGAAATTTCCAAAGCCGTGACCTGGCCGACCATTTGTGCGTTGACACGTGCCGTACAGAAAGACATCGACGTGGCTGCCGAGGCGTTGCAGTATGCCAAACACAAACGTATCCATACGGGTATCGGTACATCTGATTCGCATATCAAATATAAATTCAATTCTACTCGTGAAGAAATCATCGAACGGGCTGTCAATGCGGTGAAATATGCGAAACGTTATGTAGAAGACGTGGAGTTTTATGCAGAAGATGCCGGACGTACGGAAAATGAATATCTTGCGCGTGTGGTAGAAGCCGTTATTAAAGCAGGAGCTACAGTGGTAAACATCCCGGATACGACCGGTTATTGCTTGCCGGATGAATACGGTGCAAAAATCAAGTACCTGATGGAGCATGTGGATGGCATAGATAAAGCCATTATTTCTACTCACTGTCACAATGACTTGGGGATGGCTACGGCTAACACCATAAACGGTGTGTTGAACGGAGCTCGCCAGGTGGAAGTGACCATTAATGGTATCGGAGAACGTGCCGGTAACACCTCTCTGGAGGAAGTGGCCATGATTTTGCGCTGTCACCACGACATCCATATCGATACGAACATCAACACGCAGAAAATCTATCCTACTAGCCGTATGGTTTCCAGTTTGATGAACATGCCGGTGCAGCCCAATAAAGCCATTGTGGGACGTAATGCATTTGCCCATTCTTCCGGTATCCATCAGGATGGAGTGCTGAAGAATGCACAGACCTACGAAATCATCGACCCGAAAGATGTGGGTATTGATGACAATGCGATTGTATTGACAGCACGTAGCGGACGTGCGGCTTTGAAACATCGTCTGCATGTGTTGGGCGTAGAAATGACGCAGGAAAAATTGGACAAGGTATACGAAGATTTCCTGAAACTGGCAGACAAGAAGAAAGATATTACGGATGACGATATTCTGGTATTGGCTGGAGCCGACCGTAATGTGAACCATCACATCAAACTGGAATACTTGCAGGTGACCAGTGGAGTAGGAGTCCGTTCCGTAGCCAGTCTGGGATTGAACATCAGTGGCGAGCATTTTGAAGCAGCCGCTACGGGTAATGGTCCGGTGGATGCAGCCATCAAGGCCGTGAAACAGATTATCAAGCGTCAGATGACTTTGAAGGAATTTACCATTCAGGCCATCAGCAAAGGTAGTGATGATGTAGGTAAGGTACACATGCAGGTGGAATACGACGGCCAGATGTATTACGGTTTCGGAGCCAACACCGACATCATTGCGGCTTCAGTAGAAGCATATATCGATTGTATCAACAAATTCAGAAAATAATTAAACGAGATATTTTTATGGCTAATACGTTATTTGACAAGATATGGGATGCACATGTGGTGCAGAAGGTGGAAGACGGACCTACCCAATTGTATATAGACCGTCTGTACTGTCACGAGGTGACCAGTCCGCAGGCTTTTGCCGGCATGCGTGCCCGTGGATTGAAATGTTTCCGTCCTGAACGTATTTATTGTATGCCGGACCACAATACGCCGACGCACGACCAGGACAAGCCGATTGAAGATCCGGTATCCAAAGCACAGGTCGATGCTTTGGCTAAGAATGCGGCCGATTTCGGGTTGACGCATTTCGGAATGATGAACAAGAAAAACGGTATCATCCATGTGGTAGGTCCGGAACGCGGCTTGACTCTTCCGGGCATGACCATTGTATGTGGTGACTCACATACTTCTACTCACGGAGCGATGGGAGCGGTTGCTTTTGGAATCGGTACCAGTGAGGTAGAAATGGTAATGGCTTCGCAGTGCATCCTTCAGGCCCGTCCGAAAACTATGCGTATCACGATTGACGGCAAGTTGGGAAAAGGCGTGACAGCCAAGGATGTGGCTTTGTATATGATGTCGAAGATGACCACTAGCGGTGCGACCGGTTATTTTGTGGAATATGCCGGTGAAGCTATCCGCAGCTTGACGATGGAAGGTCGTCTTACCCTGTGCAACCTGTCTATTGAGATGGGTGCCCGTGGAGGAATGATTGCGCCGGATGAAGTGACCTTTGAATATATCAAAGGTCGTGAATATGCTCCTAAGGGAGAAGAATGGGATAAGGCATTGGCTTATTGGAAGACACTGAAGAGCGATGAGGATGCCGTGTTTGACAAAGAAGTACGTTTCGATGCCGCAGATATTCAGCCGATGATTACTTACGGTACCAATCCGGGTATGGGTATGGCCATTACCGCACACATCCCGACCACGGAAGGTTTGAGTGAAGTGGAAAAAGGTTCCTTTGAAAAATCCTTGCATTATATGGGCTTCCAGCCGGGCGAAAGTCTGTTGGGTAAGAAAGTAGACTATGTGTTCTTAGGAGCTTGTACCAACGGACGTATTGAGGACTTTCGGGCCTTCGCTTCTATCGTGAAAGGACGCAAGAAAGCAGCACATATCACTGCGTGGCTGGTGCCGGGTTCTTGGATGGTGGACGAACAGATTCGGCAGGAAGGGCTGGATAAAGTTCTGGAAGAAGCAGGCTTTGAAATCCGTCAGCCGGGATGCAGTGCTTGTCTGGCCATGAATGACGATAAGATTCCGGCAGGCAAGTATTCCGTATCTACCAGTAACCGTAATTTTGAAGGTCGTCAAGGCCCCGGTTCACGTACCTTGTTGGCCAGCCCGTTGACTGCGGCAGCCGCTGCCGTAACCGGTGTGATTACAGATCCGAGAACGTTAATGTAAAAAAATGAGTGTCATGAAACAGAAATTCAATATCATAACAAGTACTTGTATTCCTTTGCCTTTGGAAAATGTGGATACGGACCAGATTATTCCGGCACGTTTCCTGAAAGCGACGACCCGTGATGAAAAGTTTTTTGGTGACAATTTGTTCCGCGACTGGCGTTACAATCCGGATGGTTCGTTGAACAAGGATTTTGTGTTGAACAATCCGAAGTACAGCGGACAGATTCTGGTGGCCGGAAAGAATTTCGGTAGTGGCTCCAGCCGTGAACATGCGGCATGGGCGATTGCCGGATATGGTTTCAGAGTGGTGGTGTCCAGCTTTTTTGCCGACATTCACAAGAACAATGAATTGAACAACTTCGTGCTTCCGGTGGTGGTAAGTGAAGAATTCCTGAAGGAATTGTTTGACTCGATTTATACCGATCCGAAAACAGAAGTAGAAGTAAATCTGCCGGAGCAGACCATTACTAATAAAGCTACCGGAAAGTCTGAAAAGTTTGAAATCAATGCTTATAAAAAGCATTGTCTGATGAACGGACTGGACGACATCGATTTCTTGGTAGAGAATAAAGATAAGATAGAAGCCTTCGAAAAGGCACGTAACTAATCGGCGGAAGAATAGATTATGGATAATCATCCGAGAATAGAAATAATGGACACGACGTTGCGCGACGGTGAACAGACCAGCGGCGTTTCGTTTGTGCCTCATGAGAAACTGATGATAGCCCGTCTGCTGCTGGAAGACCTGAAAGTGGACCGGATAGAGGTGGCTTCTGCCCGTGTGTCGGATGGTGAGTTCAATGCGGTAAAAATGATTTGTGACTGGGCTGCACGTCGTGGTCTGTTGCAGCGGGTGGAAGTATTGGGTTTTGTAGATGGAACCGTTTCTGTGGACTGGATTCATCGTGCAGGATGCCGGGTCATCAATCTGCTGGCAAAAGGTTCGGAAAAACATTGTCGCTACCAATTGAAGAAGACGCTTGCGGAACATCTGTCTGATATTCATCAGGTGGTGGATTATGCCTTGACGAAAGACATGGATGTCAATCTGTACTTGGAAGACTGGAGTAACGGAATCAAGGACTCTCCTGAGTATGTGTTTGGGCTGATGGACGATTTGAAGGACAGTGGCATTAAGCGCTTTATGTTGCCGGATACACTGGGAATCCTCAATCCGTTGCAGGTGATTGAATACATGCGCAAAATGAAGAAGCGTTATCCCGACCTGCATTTCGATTTTCATGCCCATAACGATTATGACTTGGCTGTGAGTAATGTCTTGGCAGCTGTGCTGAGTGGGGTAAAAGGATTGCATACCACGATTAATGGACTGGGTGAACGGGCTGGTAATGCTCCGTTGGCCAGTGTGCAGGCCATCTTGAAAGATCATTTTCATGCGATTACCCGCATTGACGAGAGCCGACTGAACGATGTGAGCCGCGTGGTAGAGTCTTATTCCGGTGTGACGATTCCGGCCAACAAACCGATTGTGGGTGAAAGTGTCTTTACACAGGTGGCAGGAGTACATGCCGATGGAGACAACAAGAACAAGTTGTACTTCAATGACTTGCTCCCGGAACGTTTCGGCCGTGTGCGGGAATATGCCTTGGGAAAGAATTCCGGCAAGGCCAATATCCGTAAGAACTTGGAAAGCATGGGGCTTGAACTGGATGAAGACTCCATGAAGAAGGTGACCAACCGCATCATTGAGTTGGGCGACCGCAAGGAACAGGTTACTCCGGAAGATTTGCCGTATATCATCAGTGACGTGCTCAAGCACGACGGGATACAGAACAAGGTGAAACTGCTCAGTTATTTTGTCACTTTGGCTCAAGGGTTGAAACCGATGGCTACGCTGAGCATTGAAATTGATGGAAAGACTTATCAGGAAAGCTCTTCCGGCGATGGACAGTATGATGCTTTCGTGCGTGCGTTGCGTAAGATTTATAAAAATACGCTGGGCCGCAAGTTCCCGATGCTGGTGAATTATGCGGTTACCATTCCGCCGGGCGGACGGACCGATGCTTTTGTGCAGACTGTGATTACATGGAATTACGAGGATAAGGAGTTCCGTACCCGTGGATTTGATGCCGACCAGACGGAAGCAGCCATCAAGGCTACGATTAAAATGTTGAACTTGATAGAAGATTTAAATTAAACGTATCTGATTATGGATTTTAAAATAGCAGTATTAGCCGGTGACGGAATCGGACCGGAAATCTCCGTACAGGGAGTAGATGTAATGACAGCCGTTTGTGAAAAATTCGGTCATAAAGTAACTTATAAATATGCGCTTTGCGGAGCTCACGCCATTGATGAAGTGGGTGATCCGTTCCCGGAAGAAACGTATCAGATTTGCAAGAATGCTGATGCGGTGTTGTTCTCAGCAGTAGGTGACCCGAAATTCGATAATGACCCTACGGCGAAAGTGCGTCCGGAACAAGGTTTGCTGGCCATGCGTAAGAAATTGGGACTTTTTGCCAACATTCGTCCGGTACAGACTTTCAAATGTTTGGTGCATAAATCTCCGTTGAAAGCAGAATTGGTAGATGGAGCGGATTTCCTCTGCATCCGTGAATTGACAGGTGGTATGTATTTTGGTGAAAAATACCAGGACAACGACAAGGCATACGATACTAACATGTACACTCGTCCGGAAATTGAACGTATTTTGAAGGTAGGTTTTGAATATGCCATGAAACGTCGGAAACACCTGACGGTAGTAGACAAGGCTAATGTGTTGGCTTCTTCCCGTTTGTGGCGTCAGATTGCCCAAGAAATGGCTCCTAAGTATCCGGAAGTGACGACCGATTATATGTTCGTAGACAACGCAGCCATGAAGATGATTCAGGAACCGAAGTTCTTCGATGTTATGGTGACGGAAAATACGTTTGGAGATATCCTGACCGATGAGGGCTCTGTCATCAGCGGTTCAATGGGCTTGCTTCCTTCTGCTTCTACCGGCGAAAGCACTCCTGTATTCGAGCCGATTCATGGTTCATGGCCACAAGCTAAGGGCTTGAACATCGCTAACCCCTTGGCACAGATTCTGTCAGTGGCCATGTTGTTTGAATATTTCGACTGCAAGGAAGAAGGAACGCTTATCCGTCGGGCAGTAGATGCTTCATTGGATGCCAACGTGCGTACACCGGAAATTCAAGTGGAAGGTGGAGCCAAATACGGCACGAAAGAAGTGGGTGCCTGGATTGTAGATTATATCAAGAAAGCTTGATTCGAGATTGAGCCTGAAAAATAGGAAGAGGGATTTCTTTTGCGAGAAGTCCCTCTTTTTTGTGTCAGAATTTCTTGACCCGGATGTGGCAATAAGGCTCACCACCTGTCTTGTCATAATAATGTTGGTGATATTCTTCTGCGGGCCAGAAGGTGGTGGAAGGGGTAAGCCGGGTGTATACCTCATAGCCTTTGTCTTTCAAAATCTGAATGATTTTTTCGGCCTGCTGCTTCTGTTCTTCGTCCAGATAGAAGATTTCACTGCGGTATTGCGGGCCGATATCTGGGCCTTGTCCGTCGGTTTGTGCCGGATCATGTATCTCAAAAAACAGTTTACACAAATCGGTATAAGTGGTCTTTGTGGCATCGTATTCCACAAGCACTGCTTCCGCATGTCCGGTAGTATGGGCTTTTACTTCCGGGTAAGTGGGGTTTTCCTTGTGTCCTCCTGTATATCCTACGGTAGTACGTATCACTCCTGCGGCACGTTCCATCTGGTGCTGGACGCCCCAGAAGCATCCACAGGCAAAAATCGCTTTTTCGGTTTTCATAATTTCTTATTTTTATGTATAAATGATTGTTCAAACTTACAAAAAAATATTGTAATGTCTTTGTGTTCGATTTATAAATACTACCTTCGCATCAATTCAAAGAAATAAGGAATGAAATATTTAGTTTTGATTTTGTGTAGTATGTTCTCGTCTGTATGTACCTTGCAGGCACAGTCGTATAATGAAATGGTTGAGCAGGCTATGGATTGCGTGAAAAAGGACAGTCTGGTGCAGGCTGAACAGCTTTTTCGGAAAGCATTGAGACTCGAACCGAACAATGCACGGAATGCTTTGCTTTTTTCCAATTTGGGAACTGTGCAAAAACGTTTGGGAAAGACGGATGAGGCTATTGAATCGTATACGTTGGCATTGAATATCATACCTTATTCTACGGCTATGCTGTTGAACCGGGCAGCTCTCTATTTGGAAAAGGATTTGCTTCAGAAAGCATATCTGGATTATTGTAATGTGATTGATCTTATTCCGAAGAATCAGGAAGCCCGTCTGTTTCGAGCTTATATTTATATGCAACGGCGTGAATACAAGGAAGCGCGCGTAGACTATAATGTGGTGCTGGAACAGGATGTGAAGAATAAAACGGCCCGTATCGGCCTGGCCATGCTGGACGAAAAGGAAGGACGCTTTCAGTCGGCCATGGATGCCATGAACCGCTTGGTGTCTGATTATCCGCAGGATGTCTCGGTGTGGAAGATGCGTGCGAATATGGAATGGGAGCACGGACAATTGGATGCGGCTTTATATGACTTGGATGAGGTGCTGAAATTAGATGCTCGAGATGCAGCTTCGTATGTAATGAAAGGAGATATTTACATGGAACAGAAAAAAAAGTCGGAGGCCCGTGAAGCTTACGAAAAAGCTATTACTTTCGGGGTACCGCGTGCGGAATTGCTGGAAAAATTGAAACAGTGCAAATGACTTTCTAAAAAAACATTCGTTTTTGTTTGTACTTTTTTAAAATGTTTTTGCTATCTTTGCATAAAATCGTATAGCAATGCAAATTCGTTCAGTCATAAAATTGGGTGTTGTACTTTCCGTGGTGCTGTTTTGTATCGGGATTGCATTCTATGGTTTTGCCCGTTTGAGTATGGCTGATAAGGAACATCAGATAGATGTTTTTGAATTTGTACCTCAGGATTGCGCAGGGGTGCTCGAAACTGATAATATCGATAATTTTATGCATGCCTTTTCGCAGGTGGCCTATTCCTCTCAATTGGACACGCTGCATCGTTCGGGATTGATTAATGATCTCTTATCCGATTTGAACGAGTATTCCTCTGTGGCGGCGCATGGCCTTTCATATCAGATGCATTATGTCGTAATGAGTTTTCATCGCCCTCATACGGCTATGGATGTGGTAGCTTATTTCCGTACCGGAAATGAGGGAAAACGTCAGTTGATTGAAGCTGTACAGAGTCGGTATGGAGTAGATTTTGTGCCCAAAAAGGAGATTTATCGTGGCAAGAAAATAGAAATATATCCTCTAAGTTCTACAAAATATCTGTCGGTTTATACCACGGACGGGCTGGTTGTGGTAAGCTATCAGAAAAAGCTGATTGAAGAGGTGGTTGATGCGGTGAAGGATAATAAGTCACTTCATGATGATTCTGTGTTCGCTTCTATACATCATTCACAACCTGCTAACTTCATTACTATTTATGGGCGAACTGCATCTATCCCATTTTTGGGGAAGGAAGCTTGTCACAGTTGGAGTGAATATGATATTCACTTGAACAGCGAGGTGTTCTATTTGAGTGGGCAGATGTATGAGTCATCAGATTGCCAGCGACGTACTATTGAGGCAGTGCGTGCGATTCCTACGGTTTGTGAACCGGATAGCTTGCTTATTGTGTCAGGAACTCATAAGGTGGATTCGTGTGTGGCACAGATAGCGGCGTCTCCTTCCCATTCTTTGTTTGATGAATGTGTATCTAATTTGTCACGGGATGCTTCTTATATCATGGTGACAGACATGGAAAAGGTGATGGAAGCACCTGAAAAGTATGCTTCTTATCTTCCTCCGTTTATGATTCGGCATGCTGATTTGTTCCGTTCCTTTATTTTGTCTGTACAGCTTACGGAAGTGGACAATCGGTTGTCACATATCTTTGTATTTACTTACAAAGACTAAGCCTTCTTTTTTTATCTGAGTTTGTTTCTTTCAAAATGAGGACCTGCTTTGAAATGAAAATAAAGTAGGGAGATTATGGTCAATGAAGCTCCAAATAGGTAGGCTATTTTGAATGTGGCTATTTCTGCAGTGTACCCTCCGGTCAACATTCCGATTCCCAATCCGACGTCCCATGAGGTCAGATAGGTGCTGGTAGCGGTTCCTCGCTGGTTGTTAGGGGCAAGATTTACAAACAAGGTATTGTAAGCCGGGAACATGGTACCGAATCCGATACCTAGTAGCAATGAAATCAGAAAGAAAATGATTGTTGTTATTCTCAGATTCCATACTACGAGCCATCCGCAGGCTGTCAAAGCAAAATAGCAGGCACTGACCAGGTATAATCCTGCGGCGATGACTTGGGTTACCAATCCTTTGTCTACTAGTCTTCCACTAAATAACCGGCTGACAGCCATTCCTACCGCCATGAGGGTGAAAAAGAATCCCGTTTCTGCAGTAATACCAATTTCTTGTGCGTACATGGCTACGTAGTTGGTAGTCATTCCATAAGGAATGGAGAGCAGCAGCAGACTGAGACCGGCAGGAAGTCCTTTGAGTAAGATAAAACGGTCGAGTGAAATGGGAGCACGTTTAACGGGAGTTTTGTAGGGAGTGCGTACGATACAGGCAGCAATGAAGCCTAAGACGCACGAGCCGAGTGCATACGAAAAGATAGTGGTGTAGGAAGCCCCTCCACTGTGCAGAAACAAACCGAACATCGGCCCTATGGACATGGCGATGTTGTTGGTCAGTCCGTAGTATCCCAGTCCTTCTCCTCGTCGGGAAGAAGGCATGATGTCGATGACCAAGGTGTTGCCGCCTACGGTCACCATTCCAAAAGAAAAGCCGTGAACGACACGGAAAATGATAAACAAGGTCAATACGGTGGCAGTCATGTATCCGGCAAAAATAAGCGTAAAGATGAAGTAGGCCAGCAGGTATAAAGGCTTGCGGGCAAACGTGTCCAGAAAATAACCGGAAAACGGACGGATGCACAAGGAAGAAACCGTATAGCAGGAAAGGACGATTCCGATGGTAGTGTGTGATGTATGGAATACTTCCGACAGATAGAACGGAAGTATCGGTGTCAGTAGCCAGAATCCGAAATAGAGCAGAAAATTAGCTGCCAGAATGGCGCAGAAACTTGGTGTGACCAGTTTATCTTTTAGCATATTCGGAGGAGAGTAATTATTGAGGTGTATATAGATAAACACGGATTACACAGGATGCAATCTGGGAAATTCCCTTTTCGCTTTTTCCGGTGTAATCCGTGTTTTTATTACTATAGCGTATGGAAAATCAAGAATCAGTTGGCCGATTCGAATTCTTCCAAGAAGCGTGTGTCGTTTTCGGAGAACATACGCAAGTCCTTTACTTTGTATTTCAGGTTCGTGATACGTTCCACTCCCATACCGAAAGCATAACCTGTGTATACTTTGCTGTCAATGCCGTTGGCTTCCAGCACTGCCGGGTCTACCATACCGCATCCCAGGATTTCTACCCATCCGGTATATTTACAGAATGGACAGCCTTCACCACCACAGATGTCGCAGCTGATGTCCATTTCTGCACTGGGTTCCGTAAACGGGAAGTATGACGGACGCAGGCGGATTTTCGTATCCGGACCGAACATTTCCTGTGCGAACTGTAGCAGCACCTGTTTCAGGTCAGTGAAAGAGACATTCTTGTCCACATACAGGCCTTCTACCTGATGGAAGAAGCAGTGGGCACGGTAGCTGATAGCTTCATTACGGTACACACGTCCCGGGCAAATCACGCGGATAGGTGGTTGTGACACTTCCATTACGCGGCTCTGTACAGATGAAGTGTGCGTACGGAGGATGATGTCAGGATGGGTTTCGATGAAGAATGTATCCTGCATGTCGCGTGCCGGATGGTCTTCAGGGAAGTTCATGGAAGAGAACACATGCCAGTCGTCTTCAACTTCTGGACCGTCGGCGATGGTAAAGCCCATACGACCGAAGATATCGATAATTTCGTTGCGTACAATTGTCAGCGGATGGCGCGTACCGAGTTTGATGGGATAGGCTGTACGAGTTAAATCCAGTTCGGCGGCACTGTTGTCCTGATTTTCGAATGTTTCTTTTAAGGCAGCAATGCGTTCTTGTGCCAGATTTTTCAACTCGTTCAATTTCATACCTACTTCTTTCTTCTGTTCTGCAGGTACGTTACGGAAGTCAGCCATCAGTGCATTGATGGCACCTTTTTTGCTCAGGTATTTGATACGTAAAGCTTCCAGCTCATCTGGATTCTGTGCGGAGAGTGCTTTTACTTCCTGAAGCAATTGTTCTATTTTTGCTAACATATCTCTTCTTTAATTATTTTGTCTGCAAAGGTAAGGATTTAAACTGAAAAATTTCTGTTTTTCATTCAATAAAAAAGAAAACTCTTGTTTCGTAGACAATGAATGGAAAAAAAAGGTAATTTTGCGGCGATATTTGAGGAGACCAAATGAAAAGACTAATCATTGGATGCTGTCTGCTGATGCTGATGGTATCGTGCGGAGGGGGGAAGAAGAAAGCAGACCCTTTTGCTGCATTGACTGAACAAATTGATTCTATAAAAGTACATCCGGATTCCATTCAGGATTCCACTGTGGTGGTAGAGGAGCAGGTTCCTGCGGCTGCAGATGAAAGTTTTGCTGATTTCTTTTATAATTTCGCTTCCGATGAGGCGTTTCAGCGGACGCGTGTGGTATTTCCTTTTTCATTGTATAAAGGGAAACAGGTGACCCGTATTCAGAAAACAGACTGGAAGTTTGATCCCTTGTTCAGTCGGGAACCGGCTTATACCGTCCTTTTCGACAAGGAAGAGGATATGGAAATTGAAAAAGATACCAGTCTGCATAGTGTGCAGGTCGACTGGATTTTTCTGACAGATCGGCGAATCAAGCGTTATTATTTTCAGCGGAAAAAAGATTCTTGGTTTCTGGAAGCTATTAATGTGGAAAAATTGCCGGGCGAAGAAGACGGAAAGGAAGATTTTTATACTTTCTATGAGCGGTTCTCACGTGATTCCTTGTTTCAGCAGGAACGTCTGCACGATCCGTTGAAGTTTGTGACAGCCGATCCGGAGGATGAATTTCAAATACTTGAAACAACTTTGGAGCAGGGACAATGGTTTGCTTTCCGCCCACCTATGATGAAGGGGCGTATGACCAATGTGCATTATGGTCAGCCCGAGAATATACATTCGGACTATAAAGTAGTGGAATTTAAAGGATTCGGCAACGGTTTCAGTAATACGCTGTATTTTGAACGCTACGGGGGCGTATGGAAACTGATGCGATTTGAAGATTTGAGCGATTGACGATATGAAGGACTTTACAAATTACTCATTGCTTCCTTATAATACGTTCGGAATGGATGTAAAGGCAGCTCGTTTCGTGGAATATGAATCAGTGGATGAGCTGCAGCGCTTCTTGGATGGGCGGCAGGAGAAGGATGCCCCTCTTTTGCATGTGGGAAGAGGAAGCAACCTGTTGTTTGTGTCTGATTATTCGGGAACGGTCTTGCATTCTGGTATTAAAGGTATACAAGTGGTGCAGGAAACGGAAGAGTTCGTCGACCTGCGTGTCGGAGCTGGAGAAGTTTGGGATAATTTGGTAGACTATACCGTGCAGAAAGGCTGGTATGGGGCGGAGAATTTGTCGTTGATTCCTGGTGAAGTGGGGGCTTCTGCGGTCCAAAACATCGGAGCTTACGGCGTGGAAGCAAAAGATTTGATTGTCGCTGTGGAAACGGTGGCGGTAGAGACCGGTGCATTACGGGTCTTTACGAACGAGGAATGCCATTATGCGTATCGCGAAAGCATTTTCAAGAAAGAACTGAAAGGAAAATACATTGTGACGTATGTCACGTATCGTTTGCTGAAAAAGCCGGTTTATCATCTGGATTATGGCAATATCCGTTCGGAATTGCAGAAAGAGGGGGGAGAACTCTCGTTAGCCGGTCTTCGGCAAATCATTATACATATTCGGGAAGCCAAGCTTCCAGATCCGGAAAAGATAGGAAATGCCGGAAGTTTCTTTATGAATCCCATTGTACCGGTACAGCAGTTTGAAGAGTTGCTGAAGATGTATCCGGAGATGCCTCACTACAAAGTGGATGAGACGCGGGTTAAAATTCCGGCCGGATGGATGATAGACCGTTGCGGTTGGAAAGGCAAGCATTTGGGAAGAGCCGGAGTGCACGACAAGCAGGCCTTGGTACTGGTGAACTTAGGAGGTGCCACTGGCGCAGAGGTCGTGCGGTTGGCTGAGGCCATTGTCCGTTCGGTGAAAGAGAAATTTGGTATCACCATTTGTCCGGAAGTTAATTTTATTGGAGAAAAACAATGAAGGTCACAATATTAGGCAGTGGCACCTCAACAGGCGTGCCGCAGGTGGGATGTACGTGTGAAGTGTGTACGAGTAAGGACCCGCATGATAACCGTTTGCGTTGTTCAGGACTGGTAGAAGTGAACGGCGTCCGTATCTTGATTGATTGTGGTCCAGATTTCCGGGAGCAGATGATTCGCCTGAATGATTACCGCCCGATTGACGGAGTATTGATTACGCATGAGCATTACGACCATGTGGGCGGGCTGGATGACTTGCGGCCTTTCTGCCGTTTTCGGGACATACCGGTATATGCCGAAGAGTATACAGCCACACGCCTGAAAAACCGGATGCCCTATTGTTTTGCCGAAAATCTTTATCCGGGTGTGCCACATATTCCTTTGCACTACATTGAAGAAAGAGTTCCTTTTACAGTATCGAATGTGGAAGGCAATGAAGTGGAGGTTATTCCTTTCCGTGTGATGCATGGGCGGCTTCCCATCATGGGATTCCGTATCGGTCCGATGGCATGGATTACCGACATGTTGAGAATGCCGGAAGAAAGCTATGATTGCCTGAAAGACCTGAAGCTTCTGGTGATGAATGCCTTGCGAATTGAGCCTCATTGGACACACCAGTCTTTATCCGAGGCGTTGGAACAGACGCAGCGCATCCATGCCGAAAAAACTTACTTCATTCACATGAGTCATCAGATGGGGTTGCATGCGAAAGTGCAGGCGCAATTGCCGGAAAACGTCTATCTGACCTACGACGGACTTCAGCTTGAGGTGGACGAGAGTGGCAAGATGAAGTGACTCATAAGATAAATTAATATACCTATGGTGCTTTTTTGTTGATAAATCTGTATCTTTGTGCCCTATTAAGTAGACATTTAAGTAGAAAAAATCAAAATAATAGGAAAAATGGCACAAGAAGACGTTTTCAAGAAACTTGTTTCACACTGTAAAGAATATGGTTTTGTATTCCCGTCAAGTGAAATTTATGATGGACTTGGAGCCGTATATGATTACGGTCAGAACGGTGTGGAACTGAAAAACAATATCAAACAGTACTGGTGGCAGAGCATGGTGTTGCTGCATGAGAACATCGTAGGTATCGATTCTGCAATTTTCATGCATCCTACCATTTGGAAGGCTTCCGGACACGTGGACGCTTTTAATGACCCGTTGATTGACAACCGTGATTCCAAGAAGCGCTATCGTGCCGATGTATTGATTGAAGATCAGATTGCCAAATACGACGAAAAGATAAACAAGGAAGTAGCCAAAGCTGCCAAGAAATACGGAGATGCTTTCAATGAAGCTGAATTCCGCAGCACCAATCCACGTGTGCTGGAACACCAGGCCAAACGCGATGCTTTGCACGAACGTTATTCCAAGGCAATGAATGCCAACGACCTGGCAGAACTTCGTCAGATTATTTTGGATGAAGAGATTGTATGTCCGATTTCAGGTACAAAGAACTGGACAGAAGTACGTCAGTTCAACCTGATGTTTACCACCGAAATGGGTTCTACTGCCGATGGTGCCATGAAGGTTTATCTTCGTCCGGAAACTGCTCAGGGTATTTTCGTCAACTACCTGAACGTACAGAAGACAGGACGTATGAAGATTCCGTTCGGTATTGCTCAGATTGGTAAGGCTTTCCGTAATGAAATCGTGGCCCGTCAGTTCATTTTCCGTATGCGTGAGTTTGAGCAGATGGAAATGCAGTTCTTCGTAAAACCTGGTACCGAGCTCGAATGGTTCAAAAAATGGAAAGAAACTCGTTTGAAATGGCACAAGGCACTGGGCTTCGGCGATGACCACTATCGTTTCCATGACCACGAAAAATTGGCTCACTATGCCAATGCAGCAACCGATATTGAATTCCTGATGCCGTTCGGCTTTAAGGAAGTGGAAGGTATCCACTCTCGTACCAACTTCGACTTGAGCCAGCACGAAAAATTCTCAGGCAAGAGCATCAAGTATTTCGATCCGGAAATCAACGAAAGCTACACTCCGTATGTCATCGAAACTTCAATAGGTGTAGACCGTATGTTCCTGAGTGTGATGAGTGCCGCTTATCACGAAGAAAAGCTGGAAAACGGCGAAACTCGTGTTGTATTGAAATTGCCTGCAGCGTTGGCACCGGTGAAACTGGCTGTCATGCCGTTGGTCAAGAAAGACGGTCTGCCTGAAAAGGCCCGTGAAATTATCGATGACCTGAAATTCCATTTCAATTGTCAGTACGATGAAAAGGATTCTATCGGAAAGCGTTACCGTCGTCAGGATGCCATCGGTACTCCGTATTGTGTGACAGTTGACCATCAGACATTGGAAGACAATTGCGTAACCTTACGTAACCGTGACACCATGGAACAGGAACGTGTGGCGATTGCAGATTTGAATAATATCATTGCCGACAAAGTCAGCATTACCAGCTTGCTGAAAACGTTGCAGTAATAAATTAAACTACATGAACAAGAACCTATTTTGGCTGATAGCCCTGTCATTTGTGCTTTCTTTCGGATTTGCATCCTGCGCGAAAGATACGACCGTGGAAGACCCGTATGCAAACTGGGAAGTGCGTAATGACCGCTATTTGGATTCCATTGCGGATGTGGCCCGTACGCATCCGGGAGAATGGGAAATATATTGTAATTACAAGATTGCAAGTGAAAGTTCCACTCCGGGGCTGGGGGGAAGTTCAGTCTCTACTTCTACAAATCCTTTTGAAACTCCGGCCAATGTCAATGATTCTGTGTATATGAAGATTATTGAGCCGGGTACAGGGGATACTCCTTTGTTTACGGACAGTGTCAGCGTGTACTATCGTGGCAAGCTGATTAACGGAACTGTGTTCGACCAGAACTATACGGGAGATTTGGATGAGCAAATCCATGTACCTACTCATTTTGCATTGCAGGCCAATCAGACAAGTGGGGGAGACGGATTGATTGTCGGTTGGATTACCGCTTTACAGCACATGAAAGAAGGTCAACGGGTGGAATTGTATATTCCGGCAGATTTGGCTTATGGAGAATCCTCACAATCTTCTATCCCAGCTAATTCCATGTTGATTTTCGATTTGAAGCTGGAAAAAGTGATTCATCCGAAAGGAGTGGAAACTTATAATTTGAAGAGAAAGTAACTGGACCACGTGACATAAAGAACGCTCTGAAGAAGTCCTTGTCGTGAGACTTCTTTAGGGCGTTTTTTTATATCATCTTCTTCGTATCTTTTTGTAATAGTCAGGTACGGTGGTGATACCGAAATTCTCCGGATGGGTAAACAGGATTTTGATGGCCAGTAAGCGGTAGATATAGCGGTTGGTTTCTTCCACCAGTTGCAGGTCGATGGCTTCTTCCACTTTTTGTTCTTTCAGTTCCGTTCCTATACGGGCTTGTCCGATGTTGTACGATTGGGCCACGGCCACCCAGTCGTGAAACTTGTCGTAGGCGGTACGCAGGTAACGACAGGCGGCATGGGTCGATTTTTCCGCATCCAGCCGTTCGTCGATTTTCCGTTCCACCCGCAGGCCGTATTCCCGGGCCGTTTCTTTCATGAACTGCCACAGACCGAGTGCGCCGACAGGAGAACGGGCTTCCGGATTCATGCCGCTTTCAATCACCATCAGGTACTTGAAATCGTCGGGAATTTGATGTTCCTCCAGAATGGGTTCTACAAGGGGAAAGAAATAAGCCGCCTTCTGCTGGAGCGACTCGGAGAAGCGTGACAAGGAGGCCAGTTCTCTGCGCAGCTTCCGTTTGCGGTCGGAAGGATCCAGATTCACCTGTTCTCCGCAGAAAATCAGTACGTTTGGTTCCAGTAGGCTGTCGGCCACTTCAATGCGGCTGAGTGCGATGTAGGCGGGAGTACCTTCTATTTCTTCTTCGGGAAGTGAAGGGAGGGGCCTTCGGTCGGGACCTTGTGCATGCATCGTCAGGGGCACAAAGGGTAGAAAACATACTAGCAGTAATGTAAGACCAGATTTCATACTTACTTCTTTTTCACGTTATCTTTTCTTGCCGGCAAAGGTAAGCTATTTATGGTCAGGGTGTACAGTCAGACTTTTAAAAGTTTTTTGTGTATTGATGGAGAGTGAACAGTAAAAAAGTCAGGTAGAAAGCAAAGCGTTGTTTTTTTCTGTATTTCTTTTTACCTTTGCGCCCGTCAGAGAAAGGGAATGAAACATCGTGTAAATGCATATTGCTTGTTGCTTGTCAGCCTGTGGGTGCTGGTGGTAGGCGTTTTTCCACATCATCATCACAACGAAGCATTCTGTGTCAGTCCGGACATGGAAACCTGCACTCCTGCGCATGTGCATGCGAAAGGAGAAACCTGTCATTGTCCCGGTGATGCCGACAAGCATACCTGCGATATCAGCTGTGTAACCCATTTCTCCTTTTCCACTCCGCATCATTCCCCGGATTTCACGCCCGATTATGCGTATTATACCCTGATTTACCTGTCGTCCGTGTGGTTGGAGGCGCCTGTCTCTGTGGTATCTACGGACTTGGCTTCCTATTATATAGAAAAACTGCATGCCCGGAGTTTCTTGGCCGTGCGGAATTTCCGTGCTCCTCCCTTTGTTGCATAAAATAGTTCTATTGTAGGGGATAGAGAGTTAGCAGAGTACTTTGCAACCAGCTTGCAGGGTACAGAAGTTATTTTTGCAGCAAAATTAAAAACACCGTAATTCAATGAAAAATTATATTTTGACAGGTACATTGTGTATGTTCCTGTTGGGTGCATGTGGAGAGCATGCCCATGAACATGGCGAGGAGGGACACAGCCATGAAGAAGAAATGCATGCCGGAGAAAAGGTCGATCATTCTGATGAGATTATTCTGACTCCTGAAAAAGCAAAGGCGGCAGGCGTGGAGGCCGAAGCCGTTCATGCAGGAAGTTTTCGCAATGTGATTCATACCAGTGGACAGATTTTGGCGGCCCAGGGAGAAGAAGCTACCGTAGTAGCCGCTTCTTCGGGAGTGGTTTCTTTCTCTCGGAAAGTGGCTGAGGGAATGCAAGTCGGAAAGGGAACAGAATTGCTGAGCGTGTCGGCCGCCCATATCCAGGATGGCGACCCTGTGCAGAAAGCCAAGGTGGCTTATGAGAAGGCCAAGGAAGAATACGAACGGGCTCAGAAATTGGTGAGCAGCCAGATTGTGTCGCAAAAGGACTTTGCGGCCTTGCGTGAGGCCTACGAGAATGCCCGTCTCACTTATGAAGCCTTGAAGCCGAGCATGTCGGGCAAGGGAGTGTCTGTCAAGTCTCCTATCGGTGGATTTATCAAGACTTGCCTGGTAAAGGAAGGCGATTACGTGACGGTGGGCCAACCGTTGATGACGGTGACACAGACCCATCGGCTGGTGTTGAAGGCGGAAGTGTCCGAGCGTTATTATGCGCAGCTTTCCCAGGTGGTGTCTGCCAATTTCCAGACTCCTTATAATAATAAAGTCTATAGCCTTGAGAATTTGGGAGGCAAGTTGCTTTCTTTCGGCAAGTCTTCGGGAGATACCTCTTATTATGTGCCGGTGACTTTTGAGTTCGACAACCGGGGCGATATGGTTCCTGGGTCTTTTGTGGAAGTGTACCTCTTGTCGGGTGAACGGAACGGCGTATTGAGCCTTCCGGTATCGGCCTTGACCGAGGAACAGGGTGTGTATTTCGTCTATTTGAAGCTGGACGAGGAGTGCTATAAAAAGCAGGAAGTGAAACTGGGAACTTCCGACGGCAGCCGGGTAGAGATTCTTTCCGGTATAAAAGACGGGGATACGGTAGTGACCCGTGGCGCGATTCATGTCAAACTGGCTTCGGCTTCCAATGCCATCCCTGCGCATACACATAACCATTAAAGCGGAGGAACTATGCTGAACAAGATTATACGATTTTCCTTACAGAACCGCTTGCTGGTACTGGTGGCAGCGATATTGTTGCTGATAGGAGGAACCTATACCGCCTTCCATACCGAAGTGGATGTGTTTCCCGACCTGAATGCCCCGACGGTGGTGGTGATGACCGAGGCCAACGGTATGGCGGCCGAGGAAGTGGAACAGTTGGTCACTTTCCCTATCGAGACGGCCGTGAACGGAGCCACCAATGTACGACGGGTACGTTCTTCTTCCACCACGGGCTTTTCAGTGGTTTGGGTCGAGTTTGAATGGGATACTGATATCTATCTGGCCCGTCAGATTGTGTCTGAGAAGCTGGCCGCAGTGGGCGAGTCTTTGCCGGACAATGTGGGAAAGCCCACGCTGGGACCGCAGTCGTCTATCTTGGGCGAATTGCTGATTGTGGGCTTGACCGCCGATTCTACTTCCATGCAGGATTTGCGTACGCTGGCCGACTGGACCATCCGTCCGCGTCTGTTGTCCACCGGAGGTGTGGCACAGGTGGCTGTACTGGGGGGAGACATCAAGGAATACCAGATTCTGATTCATCCCGACCGGATGCGTCATTATGGCGTGACTCTGGGAGAGGTGATGGCCGTGTCGCGCAACATGAACCAGAATACCAACGGAGGTGTCATCTATGAATATGGCAACGAGTACATTGTGCGGGGAGTGCTTTCTACGGACGATGTGCATAAATTGGGACGAGCGGTCATCAAGACCACGGCAGAGGGAGCGCCGGTGACCTTGGAAGATGTGGCTGATGTACGTATCGGTTCGCAGCAGCCCAAATTGGGAGTGGCTTCCGAAAAAGGAAAACCAGCCGTACTGCTTACGGTAACCAAGCAGCCCAACACGGGTACGATTGCCTTGACGGAACAACTGGAGAAGGCCTTGGCCGACTTGCAGAAGAACTTGCCGAAGGATGTGAAAATTTCTACCGATGTGTTCCGCCAGTCGCGCTTCATCGAAAGTTCCATCAGCAACGTGCAGGAATCGCTGTATGAGGGTGCCATCTTTGTGGTCATCGTGCTGTTCCTGTTCCTGGCCAATACGCGTACGACGATTATTTCGTTGATAACCCTTCCTCTTTCCCTGGTGGTGGCCATTCTGGTACTGCACTACATGGGACTGAGCATCAATACCATGAGTCTGGGAGGTATGGCCATTGCCATCGGTTCATTGGTGGACGATGCCATTGTCGACGTGGAAAACGTGTGGAAGCATTTGCGGGAAAACAAGATGCTCCCGCCGGAAGAACGCAAACCGGTACGTGAGGTGGTGTTCAATGCCTCGCGTGAGGTACGTATGCCGATTCTGAACTCCACGCTGATTATCATTGTGAGCTTTATTCCGCTTTTCTTCCTGACCGGGATGGAAGGCCGTATGTTGGTACCGCTGGGCATTGCGTTCATCGTGTCTTTGTTTGCTTCTACGGTGGTGGCGCTGACCTTGACTCCGGTGTTGTGCAGTTACCTGCTGGGCGGAAAAACAAAAGGAGACGGACTGCCGAAAGAAGCCTTCTTGGCCGTATGGCTGAAGAAATATTACGAACGGGCCTTGCTTTGGTCGTTGGAGCACAAGAAGACGGTGTTGGGAACCACCATTGCCGTGTTCGTGGTGGCCTTGGGCATCTTCTTTACGTTGGGCCACAGCTTCCTGCCGTCGTTCAACGAAGGGTCGTTTACCATCAATGTCAGCTCCCTGCCGGGTATTTCCTTGGAAGAATCCGACAAGATTGGGCGTCAGGCCGAGGAAATCCTGCTCTCCATTCCGGAAATACAGACCGTGGCCCGCAAGACGGGACGTGCGGAACTGGATGAGCATGCGCTGGGCGTGAACGTGTCGGAAATAGAAGCGCCTTTCGAGCTGAAAGACCGTTCGCATGCCGAACTGCTGGCGGATGTCCGTCAGAAACTGTCGGTCATCACGGGGGCCAACATTGAAATCGGACAGCCCATCAGCCACCGTATCGACGCCATGTTGAGTGGTACGCAGGCCAGCATTGCGATCAAGCTGTTCGGGGATGACTTGAACCGGATGTTTGCCTTGGGCAATCAGATCAAGGCTGCCATCAGTGACGTGGAAGGCGTGGCCGACCTGAACGTGGAGCAGCAGATTGAACGTCCGGAACTGAAGATTGTGCCCAAGCGGGAGATGCTGGCCAAGTATGGCATTTCATTGCCGCAGTTCAGTGAGTTCGTGCAGGTGAATATGGCCGGCGAGGTCGTGTCGCAGGTGTATGAAAAGGGAAAGACCTTCAACTTGGTAGTGCGTGCGGATGAGGCCGACCGGGGCGAGATGGACCGTGTGAAAGACCTGATGATTGACGATGCGCAGGGGCGGAAGATTCCGTTGTCGTACGTGGCCGATGTGGTGTCTTCCATGGGACCGAACACCATCAACCGGGAAAATGTGAAACGGAAAATCGTGATTTCGGCCAATACCAGCGGGCGCGACTTGCGCAGCGTGGTGAATGACATCCAGCGTCGGGTAGACGAGAAGATTACATTGCCCGAAGGCTATCACATTGAATATGGCGGACAGTTTGAAAGCGAGCAGGCCGCCAGCCGTACCCTGCTGCTGACTTCTCTGATGAGCATCGTGGTCATCTTCCTGTTGCTGTACATGCAGTTCCACGATGCCGCCGAGGGCGGGGTGATTCTGTTGAACTTGCCGCTGGCTTTGATTGGCGGTGTGTTTGCCCTGTGGCTGACCACGGGTGAAGTCAGTATTCCGGCCATCATCGGATTTATCTCCTTGTTCGGTATTGCCACCCGAAACGGTATGTTGCTGGTCACTCACTACAACCTGTTGCGTGAAGAGCAGCATCTGGATGTGCGCGAAAGTATCGTACACGGTTCGCTCGACCGTCTGAACCCGATTCTGATGACCGCCCTTTCGTCTGCCCTGGCCCTGATTCCGCTGGCCTTGCGTGGCGACCTTCCGGGTAATGAGATTCAGAGTCCGATGGCCAAGGTCATCCTGGGAGGATTGCTGACCTCCACTTTCCTGAATGCCTTTGTCATTCCTATTGTGTATGAGTTAATGAACCGGAAGAAAACGACTAAAAGAACAGAAGCATGAAAAAATTTGGATGGATATTGCTTGCGGGCCTGGCTTTTTCCGGCGGGCTGCAGGCGCAGAAAATAGAAGAGGTGCTGCAATCCGTGGAGCAGCACAATAAGGAACTTCAGGCCAGTGTGCATCGCATGGAAGCGGCCAAGATGGAAGTGCAGACACGGAATAACCTGGAAGACCCCAGTGTGGAGTACAGTCCGTTTTATGCAAGCAATGTGGACGGCATGGCCAGTTCGGAACTGGTGGTGACGCAGGGATTTGATTTCCCCACGTTATATGCGGCACGCAACCGTTCCGGAAAATCGCAGAAAAACGTGCTGGACCGTCAGCAGCAGGTGCTCCGTCGCGACATTCTGCTGCAAGCCAAGAACCTGTGTCTGGACCTGATTCGGCTGAACCAGGAACAGCAGTTGCTGGCCGAGCGGATGAAGAATGCCGATGCTCTGTTGGAGTTGTTCGAAAAACGCCTGAAAGAGGGGGATGCCAATGCCCTGGAAGTGAATAAAATCAAGATGGAACGCATGAAGGTGCAGACCGAAGTGGCTCAGAACAATGCCGCACACCGTACGGCATTGCAGCAGTTGCTGGCCATGAACGGTAATATGCCATTGGAATTTGCGGAAACGGATTATCCGAAGGTTGAAGCTATCCGGGATTATCAGACGTTGTATAACGAAGTGATGCAGTCGGATGCCGATCTGCAAGTGGCTGAGGCGACCGTTCAGGCCGCTTCGGAAGAAGTGAAGGTAAACAAGCAGAACTGGTTGCCGAAACTGGAAGTGGGCTACCGGCGGAATACTTCGGTGGGAGAGAAGAGCAACGGTTTCCTGGTAGGAGGCAGTTTCCCTTTGTTTTCCAACCGTAAGAAACTGAAAATTGCGAAAGCCCAGGCGTTGAGTGCGAACTTGCAGCGCGACAATGCCCGCCTGCAGGTGGAAGCCAAGGTACAGAGCCAGTTCAATGAGATGCAGCAGTTGCAGGAAGCTTTGAAAGCGTATGACGTACCTTTGATGCATCAGTCCCTTCGCTTACTCTACGATGCCGTGACGGCTGGCCAGTTGTCCATCATCGACTTTTATGTGGAGGCCGACAACGTATATGGTAACTTGCAAAGCTACATGACGCTGGAGAACCAGTACCAGAAGCTCATGGCCGATATCTATAAGAATCGTCTGTAAATCAGCTGTAATAAAAAGTAAAACCGCCCCTGCAAAGAGGCGGTTTTTTTTCGATGTTTTCTACGTTTCCCGTGGCCGAAACGTAGGTTTTCCACTCGAGAAACATACGTTTCCGCAGTGGGAAACGTACGTTTTTCCCGAGGGAAACGTAAAAAAGACTCCAGTGTTTCAGGGAAAAGCGGCTGGCCTTTCCCTAAAACAGCCGGGAAATCCCTTAAATTCTGTCCAACGGAATGTGAAGGGCCTGGGCCACTCCCTTACCGTAGTTTTCATCCGCCTGCATGCAGTTCCGGATGTGGCGGAGCTTGATTTCTTCCGGAATGTCTCCCATGGCTCTGGCCGTATTCTCAAAGAGCACCTGCTGCTGGGCAGGCGTCATCAGGCGGAACAGGGCACGAGGCTGAGAATAGTAGTCCGCGTCATCTTCCCGGTAATCCCACTGATAAGCCGCGCCGTCCAGTTCCAGAGGCGGTTCCTTGTATTCGCCCTGCTGCTGCCATTCTCCGTAGCTGTTGGGTTCATAGCCCAGGGTTGAACCGTGGTTGCCGTCCACGCGCATCTGTCCGTCGCGGTGGTACATGTTCAGGAAAGGACAACGGCTCCGGTTGACCGGAATCTGGTGGTGGTTGACGCCCAGGCGGTAACGCTGCGTGTCACCGTAAGAGAAGAGACGGCCCTGTAGCATGCGGTCGGGCGAGAAGCTGATACCCGGCACCACGTTGGCCGGATTGAAAGCTGCTTGTTCCACGTCGGCAAAATAATTCTCCGGGTTGCGGTTCAGTTCGAGCACGCCCACCTCTATCAGCGGATATTCCTTTTGCGACCAGACTTTGGTCAGGTCGAACGGGTTGAACGGACACGCTTTGGCCTGTTCTTCCGTCATCAGCTGGATGTACATCGTCCATTTCGGGAAATCGCCTTTTTCAATGCTTTCGTAGAGGTCGCGCTGGTGGCTTTCCCGGTCTTTTGCGATAATCGCTTCCGCTTCCGCATCGGTCAGGTTCCGGATGCCCTGCTGGGTGTGCAGGTGGAATTTGACCCACGTACGTTTCCCTTCCGCATTGATCAGGGAGAACGTGTGGCTGCCATAGCCGTGCATGTGGCGATACGAAGCCGGAATGCCGCGGTCGCTCATGGTAATAGTTACCTGATGCAGGGCTTCGGGCAGTGAAGTCCAGAAGTCCCAGTTGTTGCGCGGGCTGCGCATGTTCGTACGTGGGTCCCGTTTCACCGCATGGTTCAAGTCGGGGAATTTCAGCGGGTCGCGCAGGAAGAACACTGGCGTGTTGTTTCCCACCAAGTCCCAGTTGCCTTCTTCGGTATAGAATTTGATGGCGAAGCCACGGATGTCACGTTCCGCATCCGCCGCCCCACGTTCACCGGCCACCGTAGAAAAGCGGACAAACAGTTCCGTTTCCTTTCCCACCTGTGAGAAGATGGCTGCCTTGGTGTAGGCTGTGATATCATGCGTGACCGTAAATTTTCCAAACGCTCCCGAGCCTTTGGCGTGCATGCGCCGTTCGGGAATCACTTCGCGGTCAAAATGTGCCAGTTTTTCGAGAAACCACACATCTTGTAAAAGCATCGGGCCTCTTCGTCCTGCGGTAGCCACATTCTGGTTGTCGGCTACGGGTGCGCCTGAGGCAGTGGTAAGTTTCTTTTTTTCCATAAGCATTACATTTGTGATTTGAGAATAGATTAAGAAGAAGTTACAAGGTGATAAATTGGTCTAGTATTAGTTTGTCCGTGTCGCTCAGCAAGCCGTTCTTGGATTGCAGGAAAGGTACGGAGGCTTTCCGGGAGATACGTAAAGTTTTCTTCATATTCCGGAGCATGCTTCCCGTCCTGAATTTATACGTAGTGAAAAGCAGCGTGCGATGAGGAGGCACTTGTCCTGCCATTCGTCGGCTGCAGGCTTTCCATTGCCGGTGCGGGTGCTGTCCGACGACGAAGTAACCGCAGGTCCAGCATCCCGACAGCAGGAAATCCGTTTCAGCCAGCTTCTGAGGGTCGAAATCGGAAATCGCACACAGGCTGACATGCAGCCCTTTCGACCAGAGATACATTGCAATCTCTCTGGCGAAAAAGGCTGTCTTTCCTTTGTGGCTATAATACAGCACAGTTGCCTTCATGGGATTTGCAGCAACAAGATTCCTTTACAACCACCACCCGGCTGTTGGGCAGGTCGGGAATGTAGATGAAACCGTCTTTTACGGTAATGTCGGCCGGGCCAATCAGCGGCTGTTCCAGTTTCAAAGACAGAGGAGACATCTTTCCGCTGGCCAGGTCGATACGGCTCAGCTGGGCCGGTGTCCAGTTGGTGACAATCAGCGATTTCCCGTCGGAAGAGAAAGCGATGCCGTCGTATTGTCCGGTCACTTCCGTCAGTTTGCGGGCCACGGGCTGCTTTAGGTTGTCGATGCGGTAAATCACATTGGCTTCCTTGGTCACTCCGTCGGCCGGATAAGAAGCCACATACATCATTCCGTCACGTACGAGCAGTCCGTTCGGTCCGCTGATTTGCAGCCACTCTTCGGGCTGTCCCGGCTGAGCCGGATTGCTGATATCCAGGCGGAAAATACGGTCGGTGTTGGTCACTGAAGCGTACAGATAGTTTCCGTCGGCTGCCAGGTCGTTGACAAACAGGTTGCCTTCGGGCAACGTAATGACTTTCGGCTTTTCTACCTTGTCGGTCAGGTGATACACCACAATCTTGTTCACATCACATACATACAGGTAGTCCTGACGGATGAACATTCCTTTGGGAGCCGACAGATTGCCGTCGGCCGGAACCATGACCTGGGTCTTTCCGTCCTTATAAAATGCGATGTATCCTTTTCCTTCCGTGTTCAGCGGATTCAGTTCGGCGGTACCGAAGTTGGCCACCAGGATACCTCCCTGATACGGATAGGTACTTTCACAAAAACGAAGACCTTCGTTTACTACTCCTTTTACGGTTTGTGCCGACAAACTTATCGACAAGCAAACAAACATTGCACTGAGAATCTTTTTCATCTTTTTACGTTTATTTTTTGACAAAGTTAAATGCGAGCCAAATATTTTCTATATTTGTAGCACTCATTTTTCCGATAACATTCATAGGCAGAAACGATAAGAAATGGAACTCCGTCAGTTGAAATATTTTAAAGCGGCTTGCGAATTACAGAATTTTTCGGAGGCGGCACGTGCGTTGTTTATTTCGCAAAGTACACTTTCCCAACAGATTAAGCAGTTGGAGGAAGAACTGGATGTGTTGCTTTTCGACCGCATCGGGAAGCGTGTAGTCCCTACGGAGGCCGGATTGGCTTTCCTGCCTTATGCCACCAAGGCCCTTTACGATGCGGAAGACGGGAAACAGATTATCCGTGATTTGAAAGGGATAGAGACCGGAGTACTTCACATCGGAGTGACTTATAGCATGAGTCCCCTGCTGATTGCGGCGCTGGGTCGGTTCACGAAAACCTATCCGAAGGTGAAGGTCGATATCAGTTTCGCCACCTCGGAAGAATTGCTGGAGCGGCTGGAAGCCAATCACCTGGATTTTGTGTTGTCTTTCAAGCCGGAAGGCACCTCGGAAGGGTTTGAAACCTTACCTTTGTTCTCTTCCCGCCTGAATTTCATTGTGCACCGTTCGCATCCGTTGGCCGGACTTTCTTCCATTACGCTGAAACGGCTGTGCGAGACTCCGCTGGTGTTGCCGGGACAGGGCTTTGCCACCCGGAAGAAGGTGGATGAACTGTGCCGTACCCAGCACTTGGAACTGACGGTGGGGGTAGAAATGAACGATGTGCATACCATTATCCATACCTTGCGGGAAGGATATTGGGCTACGATTCTGACTCAAGCGGCTGTGCGCGGAGAAGAAGATTTGGTGCAGATTCCTATCTTGTGTGCCGATGCGTTGGCCTCTGAAGGATGTCTGTTCTGGGCGCAGGGAAACTACCGGAAAAAATCGGCGCTGGCGTTTGCCGATTTTTTGCAGAAGGCGGTCGGAAACGGGGGAGAATGAGCGGCCGGAGCATGTCGGCGAGTTTAAAAAATGATAAGGACAAAAAAAGATGGACGGCTCTTCCCCGTAATCCGTGCCGAATTATTAACTTTGCCCTTTGATAGAAAATAAACAGAAACACAGCAATATGCCATTAAATTTACCCGATAAACTGCCTGCAATCGAGTTGTTGAAGCAAGAGAATATTTTCGTGATTGACAATTCGCGGGCCAGCTCGCAGGACATCCGTCCGTTGAAGATTGTCGTACTCAACCTTATGCCACTTAAGATAACGACAGAAACCGATTTGATTCGTTTACTGTCCAACTCTCCTCTTCAGATTGAGGTGAGCCTGATGAAGCTGAAAAGCCATACTTCAAAGAATACGCCGGTGGAGCACATGAAAGCGTTCTACCGTGATTTTGAACTGATGAGGAATGAGAAGTTCGACGGAATGATCATTACCGGAGCCCCGGTGGAACACCTGGATTTTGAAGATGTCAACTACTGGGACGAGGTGACGGATATTTTCGAATGGACCCGTACCCATGTCACTTCCACGTTCTATATCTGCTGGGCGGCACAGGCCGGCTTGTATTATCATTACGGCATCCCGAAGTATCCGTTGGACAAGAAGATGTTTGGCATCTTTGAACACCACATCTGCAAGGGCTTCGAGCATCTGCCCATCTTCCGTGGATTCGACGACGTGTTCTATGTGCCTCATAGCCGTCACACCGAAGTCCGCCGGGAAGACATTGAAAAATGCAAGGACCTGCAGATTATTTCCGAGTCGCCCGAGTCGGGTGTACACATCGTGATGGCCCGTGGCGGACGTGAGTTTTTCGTGACCGGTCATTCGGAATATTCTCCTTACACGTTGGACACGGAATACCGTCGTGACCTGGGCAAAGGCCTGCCCATTGAAATGCCGCGCAATTACTACCGCGACAACGATCCGGAAAAAGGGCCGCTGGTGCGCTGGCGGAGCGTGGCCAACCTGTTGTTCTCCAACTGGATGAACTATTATGTATACCAAGAAACTCCTTACGATATCAATCAGATAAAATAAGAATGATCAGACAACGTCCTATCGAACTGCTTGCCCCGGCCAAGAACCTGGAGTGCGGCATGGAAGCTATCAACCATGGGGCCGATGCGGTATATATCGGTGCCCCGCGTTTCGGTGCACGTGCTGCTGCCGGTAACTCATTGGAAGACATTGAGGCCTTGGTGCGTTATGCTCATTTGTATCGCGTACGCATCTACGTGACTGTCAATACCATCCTGAAGGAAGAGGAACTGGCAGATACCGAGAAAATGATTTGGGATTTGTACCGGGTGGGGGTGGATGCCCTCATCGTGCAGGACATGGGAATCACCCGCCTGAATCTGCCCCCGATTCCGCTGCATGCCAGTACGCAGATGGACAACCGCACGCCGCAGAAAGTGAAATTCCTGGCCGCGGCTGGTTTCCGTCAGGTTGTTCTGGCCCGTGAATTGACGTTGGATGAGATTGCGAAGATTCATGCCGCTTGTCCGGATACCCCGTTGGAGGTATTCGTGCACGGCGCCTTGTGCGTGAGCTACAGCGGACAGTGCTACGTGAGTCAGGCATGTTTCGGCCGCAGTGCCAACCGCGGAGAGTGTGCGCAGTTCTGCCGCCTGAGTTTCGACATGGTGGATGCGGACGGGAAAACGATTGCCCGCGGTAAGCACCTGCTGTCACTGAAAGACATGAACCAGAGCGATAACCTGGAAGCCTTGCTGGATGCGGGCGCCTCTTCATTGAAGATAGAAGGACGCTTGAAGGATGTGGCCTACGTGAAGAACGTGACCGCTTATTACCGCCAGAAACTGGATGCCATTCTGAAACGCCGGAAAGAATACGTGCGGGCTTCGTCCGGTACGGTCCGTCTGGCTTTCCGTCCGCAGCTGGACAAGAGTTTCAGCCGGGGATTTACCGATTACTTCCTGCACGGACGTACACCGGATATTTTCTCTTTCCATACGCCGAAGTCGTTGGGCGAGGAGATGGGCGTGGTGAAAGAAGTGCGCGGTAACTATTTTACCGTGGCCGGAGTGAAACCTTTCAGCAACGGCGACGGACTCTGCTATTTGGATGAACAAGGCAAGTTGCACGGTTTCCGGGTGAACCGGGTGGAGAACAACAAACTCTATCCGCAGGAAATGCCGCGTCTGCGTCCGAAGACCAAAATCTACCGCAACTTCGACCAGGAGTTTGAACGGGTGATGCAGAAAAAATCAGCCGAACGGAAGATAGCCGTATCCATGCTGTTCGAAGAAAACAACTTCGGGTTTACCTTAACCCTGACCGACGAAGACGATAACTGCATCAGCGTGACGCTGCCGGCAGAAAAGACACTGGCACGTACCCCTCAGGCCGAAAACCTGAAGAACCAGTTGGGCAAGTTAGGTAACACCCCGTTTGAGCTGGAGAAACTGGACATCTCCTTGTCGGCAGACTGGTTTGTACCTTCTTCTGCCTTGGCCGATTTGCGCCGGAATGCGGTGGAAAAGCTGCTGGAAGCCCGCCGCATCAACTATCCGCAGGAACGAGTACGGTTTCCGAAAACCACGCATGCGTTTATCGTGGGCGACTTGACCTACTTGGGCAATGTGATGAATACGAAGGCACAGGCCTTCTATCACGACCACGGGGTGAAGCGCATCGAACCTGCTTTTGAGAAAGAACCACGGACCGATGCCGTGCTGATGTTCTGCAAGCATTGCCTGCGTTACAGCATGGGCTGGTGTCCGGTACATCATAAGGTGAAATCGCCCTACAAAGAGCCTTACTACCTGGTAAGCACGGACGGACGGCGATTCCGCCTGGATTTCGACTGTAAAGTCTGTCAGATGAAAGTATCATTGGATAATCAGAAGTCAGAATGAAATACGCGGGTTATATTTTAGGGGTTGTATGTTTGCTGTTGTGTGTGACGGCCTGCCATTATCGTACCTCTTTGTCTTCAGTGGAAAAAGAGAGTTCGAAAGACTCAGTGGCCGCAGTGGTCAGAGAGCGTCCATACGCCTTGAACAGCAATTTCCGGGTCACAACTGATACGCTTTGGCTTCATCAGCTCCCCTTGCTCGATTCTATTCCGGTAAGGGAAGGAGATGAACTGGTGGTAGCCGAGATTACCGCCCGTAAAGAAATGGAAGGCGACTCGGTGTGGGTGAAAGTGGCCCGCGACCAGGAAACCATCGGATGGGTTCCCGAACGCCAGTTGCTGTCGCACATCGTCCCCGTAGACCCTATCTCCCGTTGCATTCATCTGTTCAGCAACTCCCATGCTCTACCGTTCTTTTTAGTATTGGCTGTGTTCTTCCTCTGCTTCGTGTATCGTGCCTTGCGACGCAAGCAGATTAAGCTTATCTGGTTGAATGACATTGACAGTGTGTTTCCCATTACTCTGTCGTGGCTGATGGCTGCGGCAGCCACGTTGTATAACAGCATGCAGCATTTCGTGCCGGAAACCTGGGAGCGGTATTATTATGACCCTTCGCTGAATCCCTTCGACCTGCCTTTCGTTTTGGGACTGTTCGTGCTCAGCGTGTTCCTTATCCTGTTGCTGGGGGTAGCCTTGCTGGATGACCTGTTTCATCAGACGACGATGGAAGTAGCCTTTTTCTATCTGCTGGGACTGGCTTCCTGCTGCATTTTCTTGTATATCTTTTTTACCTACTTGTGGGTGTATCTGGCTTATGTGGCTTTTATCGCTTATTCCGTGTGGTGCGTCCGGCGCTTGCGCAAGGCCAACAGCTATCCCTACGCCTGTGGAGCCTGTGGTGCCAAGATGAGGTCGAAAGGCATTTGTCCGCACTGTGGCGCCTTGAATGAGTAATAATCCGCATAATTTTGTAATTTTGCACCTTTCAAAAATTTAAAACCCTACATAATATGATTAGTATAGATGGACTGACCGTGGAATTCGGAGGGACCACCTTGTTTAGTGACCTGAACTTTCAGATTAACGAAAAAGACCGTATTGCCCTGATGGGAAAAAATGGAGCCGGCAAATCCACACTGCTGAAAATACTGGCCGGTGTGCGCCAGCCTACGCGGGGAAAAGTGACCGCCCCCAAGGACTGTGTGATTGCCTATCTGCCGCAGCACCTGATGACGGAAGACGGGCGGACGGTATTCGAAGAAGCCTCTCAGGCTTTTGCCCATCTGAAGGAGATGGAGGAAGAGATTGAGCGGATGAACAACGAACTGGCCACACGGACGGACTATGAAAGTGATTCTTATATGGCCCTGATAGAGAAAGTGGCTTCGATGAGCGAGAAGTTTTATGCCATCGACATGACACATTTCGAGGAAGATGTGGAGAAGGCTTTGTTGGGACTGGGCTTCCTGCGGGAAGACTTCAACCGTCCGACCAGCGATTTCAGCGGAGGGTGGCGGATGCGCATCGAGCTGGCGAAGCTGCTGCTCCAGAATCCGGATGTGTTGCTGCTGGACGAGCCGACTAATCACCTGGACATCGAATCCATCCAATGGTTGGAAGATTTCTTGATCAACAGTGCCAAGGCGGTGGTGGTCATCAGCCACGACCGGAAGTTTGTGGACAACATCACGACCCGTACCATCGAAGTGACCATGGGACGGATTTACGACTATAAGGTGAATTACTCCCAGTACCTGGTGCTGCGGAAGGAACGCCGCGAACAGCAGATGAAGCAATACGAGGAACAGCAGAAGATGATTCAGGAGACCAAGGACTTCATCGAACGTTTCAAGGGCACTTACAGCAAGACCTTGCAGGTGCAGAGCCGGGTGAAGATGCTGGAGAAACTGGAACTGATAGAAGTGGACGAAGAAGATACCTCGGCCTTGCGCTTGAAATTCCCTCCTTCACCACGCAGCGGAAACTATCCGGTCATCATGGAAGGAGTGGGAAAGACGTATGGCAACCACGTGGTGTTCAAGAATGCCAACCTCACCATTGAACGGGGCGACAAGGTGGCTTTTGTGGGAAAGAACGGAGAAGGTAAGTCTACCCTTGTGAAGTGCATCATGAATGAAATAGACTATGAAGGTACGCTGACGCTGGGCCATAACGTGCAGATTGGGTATTTTGCACAGAACCAGGCTTCGTTGCTGGACGAGAACCTGACGGTGTTTCAGACCATTGACGATGTGGCCAAGGGAGAAATCCGCAACAAAATCCGGGACTTGCTGGGAGCCTTTATGTTCGGTAGTCCGGAAGCCTCGATGAAGAAGGTCAAGGTGTTGTCGGGAGGGGAACGTACCCGTCTGGCCATGATCAAACTGTTGCTGGAGCCGGTCAACCTCTTGATTCTGGATGAGCCGACCAACCACTTGGACATGAAGACGAAGGATATCCTGAAACAGGCGTTGATGGATTTCGACGGCACCCTGATTGTGGTATCGCACGACCGTGATTTCTTGGACGGGCTGGTTACGAAGGTGTATGAGTTCGGTCACCAGCGTGTGAAGGAACACTTGTGTGGCATCTATGAGTTTTTGGAGACCAAGAAACTGGAAAGTCTGCAGGAATTGGAGCGTAAAAACGCCTGAAAAGGCCCTTTGGGAAGAAAAATCGGCTTTTTTGAGAAAAAAGTTTCCAAATGTTTTGCAGGTTTAAAATAAGTTACTACCTTTGCACTCGCAATCGGGAAATGACCGATGCGACAAAGGACTGATTCGCTAGCTCAGCAGGTAGAGCACAACACTTTTAATGTTGGGGTCTTGGGTTCGAGCCCCAAGCGGATCACCAAAGAGAGGCCTTCAGTTTTGAAGGCCTTTTCTTTTTTGTTTTCTTTTATTTTCTCTTGTTTTCTTTTGTTCTGTCCTTGTCTAAATCAATTATTTTTGTGCTGTTAATTCTCTATTAGGGGCTTATTTCATGAATTATTCAATGCAAAATGGGCAATTTTAATTTTTACGAAGACAAGTTAGATTTGAACTTTTGGTATGAGCTCTGCACAAGAGAGGGCAAGTTGTGTCATTATAAAAAAGGAGAATATTTTGTGCGGTGCGGAGAAATTACACACTACATGGGACTCGTGAAACAAGGGTATTTAAAATATAATACAATAGACTCAGAAGGCAATGAACATATTTCTGGTTTTGCCTTTTCTAATACGCTTGTAGGCGATTATCTCAGTGCCACACACCAAATGCCTTGTCTAACTAATATTATTGCTGCCACAGATGCAGAGGTTTGGGTTTGCAGTTGTGAGGTTCTCAATCGGGTGTTTAATGAAGACACAAGATTACATCAGATGATTGCCGATTCTTTGTTTCATCAAGTCTATTCATTGTATTTGGATATGCATCGTTCGTCGCCTAAGGAGCGTTATGTGGCATTGTTGAAACGATGTCCTGAGATTCTGCAAAATCTTACGCTTAAAGAAGTGGCTTCTTACTTGAATATGACCCCCACTTATCTCAGCCGTATCCGCAAGGAAATTACTTTTGAGAACAAATGATTTTATCAGATGAACGAATTCTTTTACAAATGAATATGTATGTACTATTCCTCATTTTGGAATCACTCCTAAAATTGAGAGGATAGTTTAATTATTTTAATATTTAGTGAGAAAGGTTTTGAAATATTTCAAGGCCTTTTTCTCTTCTGTGTTTTAACATCCTCAAAATTAATGTATAAGTAGTATGGTTATGTTCAGCAGCTATAGCCTTCTGTTTAATCATTGATAAAGTTGAAAAAAGAAAAGCAATGATTCCTATTAGTGTTTATTTGAAAAGTTTTCTTGCGGAGTAAATGGTTATATTTTGTAGGGAGATTGTTTTCTGAAGAGGTAGAATCTAATTTTGTCTGTAACTCTCAAACTAGTTTGAGAACTGTGCTGGCTTAGGTCAGTACATTTGCAAAAGATATAATCTATTTAGATAAAAGGCTTTTCTGTTTTGGAATGACTTATTTTACAAATAATAAATACTTAAAATTATGAGACGGTTGATTTTCTCATGTCTGGGATTTTTATGCTTCATTCCTGTCCAACTGGAAGCAAGGAAATATTTTTGTGAGATTAAAGGAACAAGCAAAACTTTATCAGCTAGCCTGAAAATCGTCTTTGACTTTGGTGAGAGTCCTGTGTACTCTATATGGAACGGTCTGAAAAGCAAGCAGAAACTGGTAGATGAGAAGGGTAAGGAAATAGACTTTAATAGTATGGTAGATGCTGCAAACTATATGTCAGAAAAAGGATGGAACTTTCAACAGGCATATACTTCATTCTATGAGGGAAATGTAATACATCATTGGATTTTTTATAAGGAGGCAGATTCTCGGGAAGAAGCTGGAACAGGAATTATGACGAAAGAAACATATAAAGAAAAGTGATGGAGTGGAATAAACTAGGGAAGCTGGCAACAGCAGAATATAATAACGCTGCAAATCTCTCATATCAGGTTTACATGGAGTGTGGAAATAATGATTTTACCCAAGCAGGAATTGAAGCTTTCAAGAGTTTTATATATGATATTTCGCTGATGGCTGAACTTGATATATATGGAGCTTTTGATAATGGGAGGTTAATAGGCATTATTGGTATCCACAGAGAAAAGCAAAAGGTTATTTCAACATTTCGGATGCCTATTAATTGGGTGTGCACGAGGCATTGAGAATATCGTTTGATATAAAACGGAGAAGAAGGAGGTGGATTCTTCACGCTTCGGAAGATAATGTATTTTGAACTACAGTTTTTGACTGAATTTATTGTATAAACTTGACTAATGAAAAAACTATTTTTAGCTATAATAGCCTGTTTGGTTTTGCTGCCGGCTTACAGCCAGTATGCTGTCAAAGGGAAAATCATGGACCCCGAGAATGTAGTAATGCCGATGGTTAATGTGGCCTTTTTGAATCAGTCGGACAGCACCCTTGTCAGCGGAGCGGTATCCGATTCTTGCGGGATATACAGCACATCGCTTGTGGAGGGAAATTATATTATCCGTTATTCTTATCTGGGTTATAAGACACTGTATAAGAAAATGCAGGTCAATGCCGACCGTACGCTGCCGGTGGTTCGGATGGAAGCCTCACAGACTACGCTGAAAGAAGTGGAAGTCACCGCGTATCGGAAGCCATTCAAACTGGACCGAGACGGGCTGCTGGCCGATGTGGAGAATACTATTCTTGCCAAACAAACCAACTTGAACGACCTGCTCTGCAAGATTCCGGGGATACAGCAAAGAGGAAACTCCATTGAAGTGATTGGGAAAGGAAGTCCTGTCTATTACATCAACGGCAGGGAAGTGATGGACCAGACCGAACTGGATAATCTGTCTGTCGATGAAATTCGTTCCGTAAAACTGATTATGAATCCGAGTATACGATACAATTCGGAGCAGCGTGCCGTCATCGAAATAAAGACCAAACGGTTGGGGGATGGATTGGCTTTCAATGTAAGGGGGAATCTGCAGCAGGGAAACCACTTCAAACAGAACTATCTCATAAATGGCAGTTACAATTACAAGGACTGGGATTTCTTTTTCTCTTATAATTACAACCGGGGAAAAAACAATTCGGCGCTTGACGCTTACCAGCAGACTCAAAGTGACACTGTCTGGAACCAAACTCAATTGAGCGCAAAACAGATTTTTAATGAAAGCCATACCTATATGGGAGGGGTTTCCTATCATTTCTCACCCGAGTCGGAAATCGGACTGAAGTACGTGGGTAAGCACAGCCAAAACAGTACCTTTTCCGATGACACCCTTTCCATGATACCGGACCGGGGAATCTCCACGTTCATGAAGAACCATAGGGACGTATCCGGAAAATCAATCAGTCACCACCTCAATCTGTATTACGTGAACGACTGGGAAAATGGTTGGAAAATAAATACCTACGGTGACTATATCCGTAAAACGGACCAAGGCGACGGCTATATCCGTGAATGGGAAAGTGGACGTTCGGAAACTTCATTGAATTATTATAATAAAGCTGTGTGGGACTTGTTCGCTGCCAAGCTCCGCCTCTCGTATGATACCGAGAAAGCGGGAACCATCAGTTTCGGTTATGATTTCAGTCATACAAGCGGAACGAACTACATTGAAAATGTACGTGCCCTGAATAATGGAAGGACAAAAAATATGGAACTGAAGAATTCGCTTTTTCTGGCATACGATTTCTCTTGGAAAAATCTTTCGATGGGGGCTGGGTTCCGTTATGAATATCTTCGCAGTGACTTAAAGGAAACTTATACCGGAAAGCGGCAGAATCAGAACTATCATAATTTCCTGCCTTCCGTTTCGCTCAGTTATAACACGCAGAACCTACAACAGTCATTCAGTTACTCCATTCATACAGAACGACCTCCTTTTGGCGAGATGAACGACAATGCCGTCTATACCGACCGTTTCACCTATCGGAAAGGAAACCTATATCTGAAACAGGCAATAACCCATGACTTGAACTATATGTTGTTTTACAAGTTCCTACTTATAAACTTGAATTATAACAATATACATCATCCCTTAATATGGGCATTTCACAGTATGCCGGGAAACTCGGCAGTGACAATAAACAGCATGGATAATTTTGATAAAATGCATAATCTGACAGGTATGGTAAATATACAATATCCAGTGAAGTGGTGGATACCTTCGCTTACGCTGACCTGTATGAAGACCTTCTTCAGTTATCCGGGGCCGAACGAAAGTGTCCTAAAAGCCGGCCGCCCGCTGGTGATGGTGAACTTCAACAACAGTTTCACGCTTCCATCCGGATTCCTGTTGTCTGCTGATTTTAGTTATGGCTCCAAAGGATATTATCAGTTATATGAATCGAAGGGTTTCACCTCCTTCAACCTGAGTTTGAAGAAATCGTTCCTGAAAGACAAACTTCAACTTTCACTGGATGCTTACGACATTTTCAATAAGAACAATACGCGTGCTTCAGCCCGTCTGAATGATATTATCATAAACACTGTCGGAAAGGAGGAAACCCGAAAAGTCGGTTTCACGATTACTTATCGTTTCCGCACGGAAAAGAAGATGAAGAATCAGAGTGCGGCCGAGACGGAAATGTCGCGGTTGAATATGGACAATCAGTAAAGATTGTAGAATGAAGAGTCTGTAAATTCAGTTTGATTTATCAATGTGCCCCGTCCGGTATTATCCACCGAACTCAACAAGATGGAATAAGAGGGACTTATCAGAAGAAAGAGAATGATTATATTGAGCTGAATCTGAAGGTAATTAAGGGAATTGTATGACTGTTGGATTTTACTTTAAAGAGGCCATTTCATTTTTGAAACAGCCTCTTTAGAATTACATAGTCGTGATGTAACTCACGTATTGTACTTTAAATTATATAATAGTCAATCGGTTTCATTTCCCCAAAGCTCGATATCGGTTCGAGCCTTACGGATAGAAATGAAGGTGAAAGTCCAACTGATAATAGCTATTATCAGGTATCCCAATAGAATAGATGCCATAGTGATTTTTTTCTTTAAGTATTTTGATTGTCGTTTTCCGTCTTATTCTTGTTCCAGATATTGGTATTTTTTATGATGGATAACAAGTGTGGCACGCTGGTTATTGTGAAGTTGCCATTCTGTTTCTCCGTCTGTATAGGTGGCGGTTTTGGCGGATGCTTCTGTCTGAGTAAGCGTGTAACAATGAGGAAGTGTAGGATGCAACAGTTTCACAAGGGCCTGTTGGTCGTCATTGTAATAGATGACGTTCAGAAAGGCGGGTACCTCATTTTCTTTCTTTTCGTCGGTCAGCCGGTAGATGCAGTTGGTTGGACTGAGTTGGGTGAAGGTATAGATGGCTGTATCATTTTTGAAAATAAACTCCTGAGAGGATGAAAGCTGCGGAATGGGCTGTGATAGTTTGACAGACTGTTCCAGACGGGTGTATTCGTTTACCGAATCGTTATGCAGGTTCAGTTCCAGCTGGTATGTGTTGTTCCTAAAATGAAATTCTGCATGTTGCTTGTCTTTCTGACTGTATAGTTTGATGAGGGCGTCTTCTCCACTTTGGTCTTCTTTTAATAACTGCGAGACATAGATTTCCGGCAGTTCATTTTGGTCCGAGATTTTTTTTAATGTCGTATGTTGGCCTTGCAATTCATGGGAGAGAGGTGTGAATTGCATCTGATTGTCCAGATGGAGCTGTTTTCCTTTCTGTTCGATGTTTCCACGGGTGACGAATGTCTCTGGTTCTGCAATGTATTTTTCGAGCAGTTCATACTGGTCGCCGTTGATGGCCAGCATGACATAGATTCCCGGACAGTCTGCAGCTGGAAGTATGCCCTCATAGATTCCATCGCTTGTATGAGGAGCTTGGCATGACCATAGCAGAAAGGATAGGCTTCCCATGAGTGAGGGAAAGATGTGATTTGTTTTCATAAGGTGATTTTTTAATGTATAGTTATTGAAATAAAATGAATGTTCTAGTCTGGTTTAGTTATTAGGATAGGTGGTGAGGAATGTGATGCCTGTAGAGGAAAAATTGTGTTTTTGAAGAATGCGGATGAGGTGATTTTTTATCGTTTAGCTGTTTGTTTAATATAATAATAGAAACAAACAAACGTAGAAAAAGTTCATGAGAGAGAAGCGTGGGAGAAAACTCAAGTGCGTTTTCTGAGGGCTTCTGAAAGGTTTCTGATAATTGTTGTTGTTTTGTTATCGTGTTGATTTATAGTATGCTATAAAAGTTTTCTGCGGTAGGCGGTTGGACTCATTCCCATGTGATTCTTGAAGCAACGGTTGAAATGGGTAATTGACTCAAATCCGCATTCCAGGCTGATTTCTGCGATGTTCCACCGTTCGTTCAGCAGGAGTTTGCAGGCATAGCCTATCCGCATGTCTGTGATATGTTGCGTGAAAGTCTTTCCCGTATTTTCTTTAAAGAACCGGCAGAAGGCGGTAGGATTCATGGCTGCATAAGAAGCTACGTCTTCCAGCCGGAGATTTTGTGTGTAATGCGTGTTGAGGAACGCCATGACCTTTTCTATTTTCCGTCCGTTGAATTGGGAAGGCATCGGATGATAGACAGGCGATGAAATCTGTTTGTAGGAAGACAGGCGTGTCAATGCATCCAGCAGTTGGAGAAACTCAATAATCTGACCAGCTCCACGCTGTGACGGAATGCGTTTGAGTGTTTTCGGAATCTCCGGGCAATCGGTGAGAGAATAAAGTAATCCTCTTTGGGACTCTTACAGCAGGCGGTTGATTGCCTGGAACTGGCTGTAGTGGGAAAAGGCGTATTGCATGAAATCTTTTTCAAATTGGATGATGACCCCGTTTACTCTCAGTTCTTCTTGCTGTATATATTCCGGCGGGTTTTCCACATAATGCGGAAGATTGGCGCCCAGCAGAAAAAGTGACTGGTCGCTGAAATCGGTCATTCCGTCTCCAATCATTCCCTGTCCATATCCTTTTTCTATGTAGATGATTTCGAATTCGCTGTGAAAATGCCAAGGGTAGGTGAAACGTTTATAATCGTAGTACCGTGCCTTAAGCGGGTTGATATCCGAAATGTCAAGTTGTTCGTTGAGTATCTTTTTCATGGTGAACGTAATAATGGCAAAGTTACGCAAATAACCTGCAAAAATCGGTGAATTTGGGTGTTTATTTCTCCTCTAACTTTGTGGCAGATTAAAATCTGTAAGTTATGAACAATCTGTTTGATGTATTCGGACGTGTAGCCGTAGTTACGGGGGGGTCCGGGGTATTGGGAAGTAATATATCTGAAGGTCTGCTGAAGGCCGGAGCAAAGGTGGCTGTGATTGGGGCACATCCCGACCATGTGGAGAAAGCTGTGGAAAGATTGAGGCAGACGGGAGGCGAAGTGTATGGATTTACCTGCAATGTACTCGATATGGACAGCTTACGGAAAGTGAAGGATGAGGTGCTGGCACAATGGGGAAGAGTGGATATCCTGGTCAATGCGGCAGGAGGAAACATTCCCGGCGGTACGCTGACCGAAAGCCAGCATGTGTTCGACATGAAAGTGGAGGATTTGAATAAAGTGCTTGATTTGAACCTGAATGGCACAGTATATCCCTGTCTGGTGTTTGGGGAAGTGATGGCGGCACAGAAAAGCGGAAGCATTGTCAATGTATCTTCCATGGCAGCCTGTGAAGCTATTACCCGGGTGCCGGGCTATTCCATGGCCAAAAGTGCGGTGGAGAACTTCACCCGCTGGATGGCCCAGGAGATGGCGCTCAAGTTCAGCGAGAAGATCCGGGTCAATGCCATTGCCCCCGGTTTCTTTATCGGAAACCAGAACCGGGCTGTACTGATTAATCCGGATGGTTCACTCACGGAACGCAGCCGGAAGGTCATTGCCAAAACTCCGATGCGACGCTTTGGGGATATTTCGGAACTTAACGGAGCCGTACAGTTCTTGTGCAGCGAAGCGGCCAGTTTCATCACGGGCGTGACATTGCCGGTAGATGGTGGATTCAGTTCATTCAGTGGGGTTTAAAATCAGTCGGAGGGAAAAAGATGGAAAAGACTTGGAGATGGTTTGGAAAGAAGGACCCTATTACGCTTTCCATGCTTCGTCAGATAGGAGTGGAAGGGATTGTCACAGCCCTGCATGAGGTACCCAACGGGGAAATCTGGACGGTGGAAGCCATCCAGGACCTGAAAGCCTACATTGAGTCATACGGATTGCGCTGGTCGGTAGTGGAAAGTCTGCCGGTATGTGAGGCCATCAAATACGGCGGTCCGCAACGGGAAGCCTTGATTGAGAATTATAAGGTCAGCTTAGCCAACCTGGGAAAATGTGGGGTGAAGACGGTGTGTTATAATTTCATGCCGGTAATCGACTGGATACGCACGGACCTTCATTATGCACTGCCCGATGGAAGCACTTCTCTTTATTTCAGCCGGATACGGTTTGCTTATTTCGATTTGAAGATTCTGCAACGGGAAGGGGCGGAGAAAGACTATTCGCCGGAAGAGTTACAGCAGGTAGACGAACTGGACCGGCATATCACGGCGGCAGAAAAAGCTGAACTGATTGATACGATTATTGTCAAGACCCAGGGATTCATTGACGGGAACATTCAGGAAGGAGAGCAATATCCGGTCCGTAAGTTCCTGGAGTTGTTGGCTTTATATAAAGGTATAGACCGGCAGCAGTTGAGAGAAAACCTGCGTACGTTTCTGGAGGCAGTGATGTCCGTGTGCGATGCCTACGGAGTAAACTTGTGCATTCATCCCGATGACCCTCCTTTTCAGGTGCTGGGGTTGCCTCGCATTGTGACGGACGGAGCCGACATTGAGTGGCTGTTGCAGGCAGTAGACAATCCGCATAACGGGTTGACCTTCTGTGCCGGTTCCTTGAGTTCGGGCAGTCAGAACGACACGCGTGAACTGGCCCGCCGTTTTGCCCGAAGAACGCACTTTGTGCATTTGCGCAGTACGGAAATTTTGCCGGGAGGTGATTTCAGGGAGACTTCCCATCTGACGGGAAGAGGGCATCTGCTCGACCTGATTCGTATTTTTGAAAAGGAAAATCCCGAATTACCCATGCGGGTGGACCATGGTCGCACGATGTTGGGAGATGAAAAGGAAGGATATAACCCCGGCTATTCTTTTCATGGCCGTATGCTGGCGCTGGCACAGGTGGAAGGCATGATGGCTGTCGTCCGAGAGGAACAAACCAGGGGGCTCTGTTGATTTTATCTTTGTTTTTGGGCACGGAATTCTTTCGGTGAAAGTCCGGTGTTCTTTTTAAAGAAACGGCTCAGGTAGGAAGAGTCGGGAAAATGGCAGAGCGAGGCAATTTCGGCAATGGACAGCGCCGGGTTGTTGAGTAAGACCTTCAGCTCGGCGGTCAGCTGTTCGTCAATGAGTTCCTTGGGTGTTTTTCCGTCGGAATGCAACCAGGTAATTTCGTTCAGGTAGCGAGGGGAGATGCACAGTTGTTCGGCGTAGAACGATACCTGGTGCATCTGGGCCGCATGTTCGTGAACCAGGTGCATGAACTTATGAAATAATAGTTGCTTTCGGGTGTACGATTTGGTGGCCGATACATACGTGTCGGGGATGGCACTGAAAATCCACATCAGCATGCTTTGCAGGAAATTCAGTTCCAGTCGTTCATTGAATGCGGAGGCAGGTCGTGTGAAGAGCAGTTGGGCCATGTCAATCCACAGGCTGACATTCTTCCAGCTTTCCGCTCCGTGGTCGTACTGGGGGAATTCTCGCATATAATTAAAATAGGTCGTGTCGAGCGAGACAGCGGCCTGAAGGAATACTTTCTTGGGGTAAAGCAGCAGGCGGACATGGAAATCGTCCGAGGCTTCCATCAGTTGCATGATGCTTCCTCCCCAGAAAATAAGTTCCGACCTTTCCTGAAGATGAAACTGCTGGGCTCCTGTAGAGAGAATGCACGTTCCGCAAGTACATAATATCTGTACTCCACAGTTGAAGTGGAGGGGAGAAGGCCGGAGAAAATCCAGGTTTCCTTCGTCGTAGTGGATTCCGTTGAGGGATGATAACAGAGAAATATCCATGTGTAGGTGCTTTTATGAAACAAAAATAGACTTTTTTCTCGGAATAAAATTCATTTTGTGCGGTTTTTGAAAAGTTTTGTGCGGCAAAAGGTATGATATGGCCTTTGGATAATTACTAATTTTGCAGCGTTTTAAAGACAAGCATTATGACAAGAAAAAATTCGCAATTGTTTATTCTCGTATTTTTAGGGGTCCTGACGGCTTTCGGGCCCTTTGTGACCGACATGTATTTGCCTACTTTGCCTGCCATGACAGGCTTTTTTCATACCACTTCCTCACAGGTGCAGCTGGGCCTTACTGCCAGCATGATTGGACTGGCTGTGGGACAGCTTTTCTTCGGACCGCTCAGCGACAAGTACGGTCGCCGTCGTCCGCTGATTATCGCCATGTGCCTGTTTTTGTTAGCTACTTTGGGGTGTCTGTATTCCCGTACCATCATGCAGTTCGTGGGCTGGCGGTTGATTCAGGGAATGGCGGGTGCCGGAGGTATTGTCATTTCCCGTTCTATCGCAGCCGATAAATATTCCGGTCGGGAACTTGCCAAGATGCTGGCCATTATCGGAGCCATCAACGGAGTAGCTCCGGTAGCCGCTCCGATTGCCGGAGGCAGTATGGCCGACAGTGTGGGCTGGCATGGTATTTTCTGGGTATTGTTTGGGCTGGGTATTTTACTACTGGCCGGGAGCTTGTATTTCACGGATTCTTTGCCAGCAGTACGTCGTCAGAATGCCCGTTGGGGCGATGTTTATCGGAGCTTCCTGGCTGTGATTCAGAACCGTCGGTATGTGTGCTACATTTTTCAGTTCGGTTTTGCGCAGGGAGTGATGTTTGCCAACATCTCTTCTGCTCCATTCATCATGCAGCAGCATTATGGATTCTCTCCTTTGATGTTTAGTATCTGCTTTGGTATCAATGCCATTGCTATTATGATATCGGCGGCCGCTTCTGTCAAGTTTGCCCATTCGGAGCAAGCGTTGTACCGGGGGAGTGTGGGAATGGTCATTGCTTCTTTCTTCCTGTGTATCGCATTGTGTATGAATTGTTCTTTTTGGGTTTACGAAATCTTGCTGATTTGTCTGCTTTCTATGATCGGGCTGACCTTCACGGCTTCCAATACGCTGGCGATGGATAGTGAACGGGAAAATGCCGGTGTGGCTTCGGCCTTGTTAGGAGCGCTGGGTTTTGCTTTCGGTGGTATCGTTTCTCCGCTGGTAGGTTTGGGTAACATCATGGTTTCTACCGGTATTCTGTTCTTTGTGGGTTCGCTCTGTTCCTTGGCTTGCACCCGTCTGGCCCTTCACCGTGCGTTTTCAATGGCACAGTATTATCGGAGATAATTTCTTGCATTGTTTTCTGTGGAGAAAATCTTTTTATTTTGTATTCCATGTGATAAACATCAGTTAGATAATTATCATATCGGGATAATTTTATCAAAATGGCAGTAATCTCAGGCAAAAACCTGATCATGAAGCACTTCTGCTCATGTGTTTTTGTCGTAATTTTCATTTTGAATACTGGTTCAGCTATGATAAAAGCAAGGAATTGAGTGGTTTCATGGACTTTCTGGAAGTGAAAGAGGAAAAAACATGGCCTTTGGCGATGGAGGTAACGGTATTCCGATTGTCTGTGAAGCTGGAACCGGTGTAGCCATGGGCAATGTGAATGAGTCACTGAAAACCGTAGCAAATTACGTGACTGCCAGTGTGGATGAAGAGGGCATCCGGAAATCGTTGGAGTATTTTGCTTTTTAATCCTTCCGCTGAGCTTTTTCAGGGAAAAGAAATGATAAGATTTATGCCCTAAAATAGGCTTGATTTTTAGCATTGTATTATCTTTGTACATGCTAGACTTTTCCTTATGAGTACAATACGTAGTTGCATAATTGTTTGGTTGATGCTGTTGTTCGGGGGCCTCTCGTTTTTGGGAGGTCTGGTGGGTTTTTGTTCCTTATATGTGGCCTCCTCGACTTATGAGCATACCATAGGAACCATCCGAAAATTTCAAACGAAAAGAGTGTATCGTTATCGGAAGATGCGGTATGAGCACGAAATGCAGATTTCTTATCCGACGGTTCGCTATGGTAATTTGTCCGTTTCCCAAATCACTTATTGGCCCTTCAGAAGTGTAGGTGATGAGTTGTCTGTATGGTATCACCCGAATCGTCCTTTGGATATTCGTTTGCCTGGAACGGAATGTGGACTTTGGGGATTTCTGATGGTGTTGGGAGTAATCTGTATATATGGCGGATTGCTTGTAAGAAAGAGTCTCAGTATAGTGAAGTGATAAGTGTGAACCAATTTAATAATTGATATTTATGAAGAACAAAATGTTTTTGAAGGTAGCCATACTCTTGGTATGCAGTTTTCTGGCTGTCCCGTCAATGGCGCAGTTTAATTTAAAGAAAGCAATTAGTGGGGCTACCAAAGTGGCTCAGGCCGTTACTCTGACGGACGAGCAGATGAGTGAGTATGTGAAGGAGTATATCGATTGGATGGATGCCCATAATCAGGTGTGCGCAGACGACAATGCCTATGCCGTTCGTTTGAAGAAGTTGACGGATGGATTGGGAGATGCCGACGGTATTCCATTGAATTTCAAGGTATATTATGTGACGGATGTCAATGCCTTTGCGTGTGCGGATGGAAGTGTACGTGTCTTTTCGTCTTTGATGGACATCATGACCGATGAAGAATTATTGGGAGTGATTGGGCATGAAATTGGTCATGTGGCGCATCGTGATTCTAAGAAAGGGTTCCGTACTGCTTTGCTTACGTCGGCTTTGAAAGATGGTGTTTCTTCTAAGGGAGGAAAAGTTGCTGCGTTGACAGATTCCCAATTGGGTGATTTGACTGAGGCTTTGGTGAATGCTAAGTATTCTCAGAAACAGGAGTGTGGAGCCGACGATTATGGATATGAGTTCCTGAAAAAAGCAGGTAAGAATCCATGGGCTATGGCACTTTCATTTCAAAAGTTGAAAGAGCTGGAAGCGCAGAATGGCACTCAGTCAATACGCATCCCGATTTGGATTTAAGAATCAAGCGTATGGAAGAACGTGCTACGAGTGAGGGGATTGCCAAGCCGGTTTCTTCTGTAGCCGAATAAGAACTGAAATTCTAGGTAGTGTAAAACAACTGTGTCACACTTTATTTTTCTTTAGAAAACTTATCGGGCGGGAATCTGTGTCAAGGGCAGAATTTCCCGTCCGACGAGTGTAAAATTACAATAATTAAAACCGTGGTTCCCGGGCATAGTGATGAGGACTGGATTGAACCTGTGTCATTGAAAAGAGGAGGTATAATGGTTAATTTCATGGGAATCTTTATTTGTACTCCGATAGAATCGATGAAAGAACCTGGGATTGAACTGGATATTATTGATTATAAGTCCTTTGATTAATATAGAAAGAGGCTGCTGATTGATGGTGGTCTCTTTTTTTCTTTTTTCAGGGTCAGGAGGATAAGGGATATACATAATACCTGAAAGGTAGAATAATAAATCTCCAAAGATTTCAAAAAACTTTATAAAAGATAGAATTCCCTGAATAAAATATTCCATTATCCTGTCGGTTACGCAATATCCTATAACACCTTACCCCCCTCTGTTCCAGATTATATTATGATTTTAATACTGGGACAATATTTTATAGGATTGACAATCAGATACATTCGTTAATTCTGTAATCTGGAATATAATGTCCCACTAATTAACTGGGACACAAATATCCGATTATTTCCGTCCATGAAGCAGCTAAAATCCTTATATTTGAAAGAAATAATACTCTTTATCAGAGCGTAATATTGAACAAAAAACGTATATTTGTAATGTCTGACCGGAGAAATGGTTGGATCATAATAGAAAGCGTTTTTTGCTTTTATCCGAAAGAACGAAATCGCCAATTTCATATATAGGAGGATAAAGGACAATATTACGCTCATTTTCTGTTTGTATATGTTCCCGGTATAGTCAATGCTGTATCGGTTCATATATCGTACAGGCGTGAGAGTATTGTTTCTTTTCTATTCACTCCTATATGGCGTTTGGCGATGCCTGTTCTTTGGTGAATAGCAGGACAAGCCTCACGCTTTCTTTGTTTTAATCTAATACTGATTTTGGGGGCTTATAGGTAGGTATGTATAATAAAATATGAAAACGAATCTATTATTCATTATTTTATTGAGTTGCTTATTTTTCTCATGCAAGAATAACACTTCATTGCCAGAAGTAACTCAAGTTCCTTTCAAGGTCTCAGATTCAGACAAATATGGTATGATGAATGTTGATGGAAGCATTTTGTTTGAAGATGAGTTTGATCAGCTTCCATCTATTGCTGTTAATGGCATTTTTACTGTTAAGAACAAGCAAGATGAATTGGAATATTTCAAAGCGGACAAGAAGCCAAAACAAATTACTGAAGCTAGTTATATCGATGGAGGATATTATACAGAGGGGGTTATTCCTGTTGTGAAATCTGAACGTCCAATTTCATTTATAGATAAGAATGGAAAAGAGCTTTTTGTTCTTGGTACTTTTGAAGGGAAAAGAATACAGTCGGTTAATGCCTATTTTTCAGACGGATTGATGATGTTTGTTACAGAAGAAGGTAAGTGTGGTTATATCAATTCTAAAGGACAAGTTGTTATAAAGCCAACTTTTGATGTTGCCTTTCCATTTAATGAAAAAGTTGCGATAGTTGGAAAAAATACATCTGGGAATGAAGATATGAAATTTTCAGTTATTGATTGCTCTGGTAAAGAAATAGCACAATTAAAGGGGGTAAAAGAAGTCTTAAATTGGGACAATATGTATTTTAGTGAGGTATTCACAAGAGGTAATAAAGCTTTTGATAAAAAAGGAGAATTAATTTTCCGTTCTCCAGCTAAATGGAAGGTATTTTTACCTTTTAATGGAGATTATACTATGTTTCAGGATGATAATGATAAATGTGGTATTACAAATAAAAAAGGAGAAATAGTTATCCGAGCTAAATATAATTGGGGAATAAGAAATATTGGAAAAAATTTTATTGGGGTAGAGCAATCTGATTCTAAATATAGTCTATCTTTTTTGGATGATAATGACAATCGTATTGAAAAAATAGAGGATATAGAAGATTTCTCTTTATTTATAGCAAACAAGGGTATTGTACAAGAACAAAATGAATACTATTTTATTGACCGCTCAGGAAAAGCTATTAACAACAATAATTATTCATTCATTTATATTCCTTCATTAGTTTCTTCATTTTGGTATCCAAACTCATTGTTCCTAGCTTATCTACACAAAGAAAATTCATCTTCAATGAAGATGGTAGAAAGTGATTATTATCCTAGCCAGGAAGCAATATCTTCTGTTTTAAATGTATTAAACACTAGAGGAGTTGGCAATATCCAAATAGGAATGAGTTTACAAGCAGCCATGAAATATTACAATATGGGAGATAGTGATAAACACAGCTATGACTATTGGGATAATTTTGAAGGAATCAAAGGTATCGGTAATTTAAAGACAAATTATAGAATACAGTTTAATGATTATATATCTGATTATTCAGGGTATAATTACAATACTACTATTCGTCATATCATAATAAATATTGATAGAAGCGAAGTTACTTGTTCAAACGCGGAAAAACGACTTTATGATGCGGCTATTAATTATTTGAAGAATATCGGTTTTACCAAAACAGGACATACCGATGATTGGATGGATGAAGAGTGGGATATTTATAGTAATGACAAATATTCTTATTATATAGCTGTAAATAAGGATGCTTCTAAATTATGCTTGGAAAGTAAGTAATAGAGTCTTAATTGTATAAGGTTTATAATATTATGATTGCGGCAATTATTCTCTTTGGGATTATCAGTTACTTCATTTGGAAAAAAACAGAATGTATAAAATCTGATTATCAGCCTATTGCTATAAGGAGGTTATTTTATTTACCTATTATGCAATTTATTTTTTGTTTTTGCTTTTGTCTGTTCTCTTTCATCTTTGATGGTGATTTACCTAAAGATGAAATAAATCAGTTCGTAGAAGAACATGAACTAATTGGAGATTTGTCTTCTGCATTACTTGGCTTGGATTTGAGTTCAGACCAGATAACAATGTATATGATTACTGAGAATCTTCATTCTAAAGCGACTTATATTTTAATTGGTAGTGTAATAATGATGTTGGTACAGATTGTTGGAGCATATAGCCAAAAGATTGATAAACTTATTATTGAAGGTGTCGCAGCAGTTCATACTTTTTGCATTTTCTATATCGGTAATTTATTAGGAGAAGCTTTTGATTTCATGTTAAGTCAAATGGGGACAATTAAATTGATAAATGCCATAAATGAGGATTCTTCATCTACAATGTGGGGAATTGTAGCTGTCTGGTTTATTCCTTTCCATTATTTATACCATTTTGTACTTGAGAAATATTTTCAAAATTCAATAATGAACTAATATCTTAAAACTTATGGATGTACCCATGACTTTGACAACAAAACAAAAGATATTGATTATCATAGGAGCTATCATATTTCTTATAGCAGACATAAGTATGATAGAAAGAATAGTGATTATAGCTGGTATTGTTGCATATTTTTTTATGCGTAAACAATTATTGGTAGATAATTCAATCGAATATACTAAAAAAATAAGAGATACACTAATTATTCCTATCGTACAGATAATAGCATCTTTTTTCCTTTTTGAAGAAGCTTCAAGTGCTGTTAAATCAGCTGGTAAAATAGATAGTCTTCACGACATATCAACCTATACTCCATTTTTAGGTGATTTGGGTAAAGGATTGGATATAGCTAATCAACTTGGTGTATTACCAGACATAGAACGTTCACAAAGTACATTAGAATATATAAATTCTGCAACGACAGTAAATAATGTAGTAAGTTTCGGAGCTATACTTATAATTATTCTTGCCATAGCTGAATTATATAGTGTTTTCCATTTGGGAAAATTTACAAAGAAACAAATGCTTATGCTCTATGGAGGAGCATCTATTGCTTTCATTGTATGCAGCATTTACTTTGGTATATATATGGAGAAATTTATGAGTGTATTAGCTGGTATTTTTTCAGGTACAGATGAATACCCTTTTGCTATTATTTTCCCAATAGTGACTTTAATACTAGTAGGAGCATTCTATAAGGCTTATTCCAATGCTTTAGAGAATCTATTTAACTATTCTCTACCTGAGTCGGTAAAAGAGAACAATTTACAAGAGCAACCTAATAGACAATCTGAAGAACAGATTGATAGGAATAGTTCTGAGCCAAAAGTACAGTCAGAGCCTATGCAGGTTGAAGAAACTGGAAGAATAAAGGAGAAGCTGGAAACTCCCCCACAGGCTAAAATCATCATAAAAGAAAAAGCAGAGCAGAAGTCATTTTTTCGTTTTAATATTTTATTTGGTATAGGACTAGTTGTATTAATGGGGATAGTAGCTTTGTGGATTTTACAGAGTAATGAAAAGGATAATTCAACTCCGGTAGTGGAAAATTATTCAGAACCAATTATTCAACAAGAAGATACAATAACCGAAGCTACTAGCACTACCAATCAGTTTGAATATATCAATGAAACAAGAGGAAATTATGAGGTTGATATAGAGTGGCCTATTTCATTGATTGGAATGAAGGATGTAAGTGGAATACAGTTAGCTATAGCTCAAAAAGCATTTAATAGCAATATCTATGATATTCATAGTTGTGTTGAAAAGTATTTTAAAGAAGGCAACGAAAGTGCTTCGCTTGGTGAATGTGAAACTGCTGGTAAGGTTACGGTAAAATTCCAACAAAGGCTAAACAATCTTTATGTTTTCAAGATTCAAATTTATGCTGATTTAGGAGGAGGTACCGGATTATCCTTAATTTATAGGGATGAATATGTTTATTTTGATAAAGAAATGGGCAGAACTTTAGAAATCAGTGACTTATTCAATGATTATTCCCAGACCTTATTTTTAGTAAATAATCATATTTCTTTAGATGAATATGCCAGTAAAGCAACAGAACTACCTGAGAATTTTATAATTTCTTCATCTGGAATTACATTTATATTCCCCAAATATAGTATTGGTTATGGTTATTAAGGGGAGGTTGAAATATCTTTAACCTATGAAGAACTGAATAACGTACTATCAGACAGTTTCAAAAATGCAATAGGAAAATAGTTTTTATTCTGTTTGTAGCTTTCAAAGGAACGCCTAGGATATTCAATCTTAGTGCGTTCTTTTTTTGTATCTATCTCTCAAAATGACAAAACGTGATTCTGGTAGATTGAAACTCTAACTAATGACAAATAATAATACCTACAACTATGTTAGGAAACCTAATGAATATATTCTTTGACGGTACTTTAGAAGAATCGTCAGAGCGTCAGGTTAGAGAAACTACCCCTGATGTTACCCCAAAAAGTAGTACAATCGCCAATCCCATCCCTGAAAAGTATAAGAAAGATGTAGAAGCCTTACGAAAGAAGTATGGAGAGAATTTTAAAACTGGTCTCTGCATTGAAATAACACTGAAAGAGCTTCTGGAGATATGCCCGAGAGAAAGAAGGCGAACTGATTGCAGAAAACGGTTGATATCCGTTCACCCAAAACGGGAATATCCGTTCACTTTTCCGTCTCTTTATCTTAATGGCGATGCAAATTTATAGTTTTTCTTCTTTCATGCTGTTGCTTGATCGTTTTTTTTGACGCATACTCTCACCCTGTAACTCGAAGCGGACACTGGTGTGCACCAGCCTGTCAAGGATGGCATTGGCTGCAGTGGTGTTACCTTTCATCACATCATACCAATTGGCAACCGGCAGTTGTGATATGATGATAGTGGCTTTCTGCCCGTGGCGGTCTTCGATGATCTCCATAAAGTCAAGCAGCTGCTGACCGTCAAGCACCTTCATTCCGAAGTCGTCCAGTATAAGCAGGTCTGTCTGTGCCAGCCTGGCAAAGAACCGGTGCAGTGTACTGGATATGCGGGCAAGACAGACTTCCTCAAAGAGCCGGTACAGGTTGTAATAGGCCACTTTATAGCCGTTCATGCAGGCCTGATGTCCGAGTGCCGTTCCTAGCCAGCTTTTACCGGTTCCTGCCGCACCCGTAATGAGTACGGACATTCCGTTTTTTACATAGTCACATGTGGTCAGATTGAGCACCTTCTGCTTGTCCACACTACGTCTGCTGTCATAGATGACCTCGCTGATGGAGGCCTGATAGCGGAAGCGTGTGTTTTTTACCAGACGGGAGTTTCGGCTCTGGGTGCGGTTGTCCAGTTCGGCCTGTATGAGCAGTTGCAGACCGTCTCTCAAGGAGAGCGACTCTGTCTGTCGCGTCTCCTGCATGGTTGCCCAGTAATGCGCCATTCCGGGCATCCTGAGGCTTTTCAGGGCATTGGTTATTTCATCCATATATTCTTTTTGGGGGTATGTGAATGTTGTCATTTGAATTGGGCTTTACCACGGATATTACTATGTTCCGGAGGAGCGAAGGAAGAGGACGGCTGTTCAATGCTTGCACATTTGCTCTCCACCAGCGAACGGATAAACCGGTAATTGCATCTGTCCAGCCTCAGGGCTGTCTCGCATGCCTTGTGGAAAATGTTCGGGTCACTGATCCTCTGCAGGTTCAGAAGCCCGTCACAGGTCCTGTAGTGAGTCTCGGGAGGCATGCTGGAAGAGTAGAAGATGCGGCTTACCACAGCTCCCAATATATCAGACGCACGCTCTGCGCGCTCTATATATGACCTGGCACTCAGCCCCCTGTATTCCTGCGAGCTGCTGGCAAGATGTTCTTTTACAATCGTATATTTCCCTTTGCTGTAGTCACGGATATGGGTTGCTACCAGTTCGCCCTCCACATAGATCTTTACCAGCGTGCGGGTGTATGCCACATGTGCGGTCTTGGATATGTGACGGTACGGGACAGTGTAATAATGCTGGTTCCTTCCCAGATAGATGCAGCAGTTACCTGACACCTTCAGGTCCGTGTATGAAACAATCTCAAAATCCCTCTCGGGCAATGGCATGAGATTGGGCTTGTCTATGGCAAGGAAGCGTTCCTCACGTGTGTAAGGATGCTTCTGCATGCGTTTCTGGTTGTGCGCCTTCATCTTGAGGGAAGCTGCCCGGTTGAGTTCTTCCAGGGAGTAGAAGGTTTCGTTGCGGAGTTCCGCAAACACACGCATATAAACCAGTCTGACAGTCCCCTCCACGTTTGTCTTGTCTTTGGGGTGGGCAGGACGTGCAGGAACAACAACGGTTCCGTAATGGTTTGCCATGTCCTCCATCACGCGGTTAAGTGACGGTTCATACCTGTCGGTCTTGACCACGGCAGACTTCAGGTTGTCAGGGACAAGTATCTTCGGAACATCCCCAAGATGCTTCAGACACTGGATGACGGCATATACGAAGTCCTCCGTACACTGTGAACGAACGAAGAGGATATAGCCGTAGTCGCTTGCCGGAAGCGTGGCGACAAACACCTGACAGGGTACCAGCTCTCCCGTTTCCCGGTCAACATATCCCATGGTGTCACCGGCAAAATCCAGGAACAGCTTTTCGCCGCCGGTACGCATGTCGGCCAGGATGGTAGACGGAGATTCCTTTCCGGCCTCGGTATTCTGGTTGTAGTGGTAGCGAAACTGTGTCAGGCTGTAATGGTTATCCGGATGTTCATTCCGGTATTCTTCACAAAGCAGCTTCAGTGTGACATGCTTGCGCTTCATCTCTTCCTGAAGATAAGGGAGGAGATGCTTGAATGTCTCGAAACGTCTGTCACTATAAGCGGGATTGCCGCCCTTGAGACGGTGTTCAAGTACGGGGTCATCCAGTCTGAGAAGTTCGTCAATACTGAGACTGTCCGCGTTGACCTTGTTCATATAATTGTTTACCGTCTCCTTGTTGATGCCGATTATCTCTGCGGCCTTACGGTTGGAGACTCCGTTCTTCTTCAATAGAAGCAGTTGTTTGATTTGACTCATATTCTTACTCTTTCCTGCCATGGTCGTATTGTATGTCATTTGTTTTTGCATACAAAATACGTGATAAAGAGTAGAAAAGCGAACGGACATGCTCCGTTTTTAGAACAGGCGCTGCCGATGCGATGAAAATGTGAACGGATATGCTCCGTTTTCCGGACGTAAACACCTGTGGCTTTTCTCATTACATTTTCATAAGTGAACGGGTATGCTCCGTTTTTTTAGGAAAAACCGGTTCTTGACTGTTATTCTGAAACCACTGAACGGATATGCTCCGTTTTCGGCAATTGGGATAAACGCTTTGGATGGCGTCAGGAAAGCCTTTCAAACCGTCTATACAGGCAATAAGAATATCTCCAACTCCACGGTTCTGAAGTTCTGTCAGCACACTGAGCCAGAAGTTTGCTCCCTCATTCCTTGATATATACATTCCGAGCAGTTCCTTATGTCCTTCCTTGTCAATACCCAGCACATTATAGATTGCACGTGTAACCGCACAACCACGTTCATCCGTTACTTTATAATGGATGGCATCCATCCAGACTATGGGATATACAGAATCAAGCATGCGTGATTTCCATGCCTTTATTTCCGGAAGTACACGGTCTGTAATGGCGCTGATTGTATCAGCTGAGACACGGTTACCAAGATTCTCTTCCATCCAGTCACTGATTTCGCGTGTGCTGTTACCAAGAGCATACAGGCCGATTATACGGTCTGCAACACCTTCTGCCAGAATGGTCTCACGCTTTTTAATAAATTGTGGATCAAAACTAGAATTACGGTCACGGGGAGTAGATACGGTTACCTCGCCCAATGGAGTCTGGACCTGTTTTTGCATTTTCCCGTTACGACGGTTACCCGTCTGACGTTCTTCTTCTGTAAGATGTGCATCCATCTCACCTTCCAAAGCTGCATTCAGGATACTTTCCAATAAAGGGGCAAAAGCACCGTCTTTACCTAACAAGGGCTTGCCCGCTTTTAACTGTTCAATAGGCTTGTTCTTGATACTTTCAAAATCAAATTCTTCTTTCATAAAAAAACTGTGTTAGCAAAGTTAATATTTTATTTTACTCTTTGCTGACACAGTTTAATTTACATCCTCTTCAATAATGCAGAATAAGACAGATAAGTGCATTTAGCTCGTTTCTAAATCGTTACCTATTAAAAAAGCATATTCTTATAAACTGCTTATTTTTAGCGTGTAGGATAAATGGTGATGCCTAGCGGTATGAAATGTGATTCGTTTCTTGATGTTACACAAAATGGCTATATCCTTTAGGTATTTGTTTATATCTGCTGGGTCTTGAATT
>URYL01000015.1 GCA_900552075.1 uncultured Bacteroides sp.
GCGCAAAGATATGTTAGGTTGCGATGTGTGTCAAGGCGGAAAATAGTATGGTTACGCAATATCCAATACTTTCTTTGACATTATTATGTGCTATTGTTTATGGTAATTAATCTAAAGAACTGACAATGTAAGAATAAACAACTAAAGCAGCATATAGAAGAATGAACTATCGTTTGTCTATGAAGACTGCTCTTATCACATTGATCCCTTATATAGCATCAATTTATTGCAAAGTTAGTGATTTTGTCGAAAGATATATTGTTCATACCTAATAAAATTGTCATATTAATTGAACGATAGTATCCACAATATGAATCAATAAGGTACTCCAATTTATATTTCCTCAAAGGATATACATAGACGAGCGCAACAAGCCCTTCATAAAATATTGGCGGGATAAACAAATATTTTGTTCATCCCGCCCTATAACCAGTCTGTAGGCTGTTAATATTCTTCCTCGTTGAAGAAGAAATCTTCCTTGCTAGGATAATCAGGCCAGATATCTTCTATACTTTCATAAATCTCCCCTTCATCTTCCATTTCCTGCAAGTTTTCGATAACTTCCAAAGGAGCCCCCGAACGCATTGCATAGTCAATTAACTCGTCTTTAGTTGCTGGCCAAGGAGCATCTTCCAGCTTTGAGGCCAATTCCAATGTCCAATACATAGTATATAATTTTAAACAGTTTTACTTCCGTTATATTGAAACACAAATGTATAACAAATTCTTTCACTCGCAACGCTTATCCCAATAAATTTCACTTTCTTCTGTTAAATTATTTAACCTCCGTGACAAAATGAACAAATAATCAGATAATCTGTTGACAAAACACTTTACCTGCTCATCCAGTTCATAGGAAAGTGTGTCTTCCAGTGCCTGAATCCGCCGCTCCGCACGACGGCAAACCGTGCGGCAAACATGGCAGACAGAAGCCGCATAACTTCCTCCCGGCAGAATGAAACCGGACAAAGAAGGTAAGGAAGCGTTTATCCGATCAATGGCCTGTTCCAACCGACGTACGTTTTCCTCGGAGATATGACTTTCTACCGGACGGTCCATCTTTTCGATGTCTGTAGCCAGATAAGAACCTAATGAAAAGAGTTTATGCTGCACGTAGCGGAGTAGTTCTTCATTTTCCAAATCATCCATCACAGAAACCAGCAATCCGATAGTGGAATTCAATTCATCCACCGTGCCATACGCTTCCAGACGTACGTCTGATTTGGACACCCGTACTCCTCCTACCAAGGAAGTAGTACCTTTATCTCCCGTCTTCGTATAAATCTTAGTCAGTTTCATATCTTCAAGTTCAAAGGTTTTAGCAAATTCAAAGAAAATTCACGATGCGGTGTTCTTTCACACGTTCCTTATCGAAAAACACCAGCCCCACGTCGTAAAGATCGAATGTCACTCCCGTACGAGGGTCTGCAATCACTTCTTTCCACCATTTTTTCTTGTCCGGCGTGGCATAGGGTGTACCAATCACGAAACACGTATGCTTATCGGCCAGTGGAAGCAGTTGCTCATACGCTTCTTTGTAAGCAGTGGTATGGGCGATATGTACGATTTCCGGTTTCACCCCTTCCGCAACCAGCTTCTTCATCTCCGTACAACAGTCGCCAGTCCGGTAATCAATGGAAGGTTTTCCCGAAAGGATTCGTTTTACGGCATCTTCCGGCTCTGCTGAAAACGTATAGACCTGCATGTCGGCATGGGCTTCGGCCATATAACGGGTACTCATACCACTCCCAGTACCGATTTCCCACATAACGGACGGCCGCAGATAGTTGACCAGCCGAAACAGGAACTTATCTACCTTCTCCCGGTAATGAGGCAAAAAAGCCACCACCCTGCGCAAGTGATGCAACGGCCCATAGGCATAGAACGGCAAGCGCTCGTACACTACGAACGTGATAAAAAAGAAATCGGAAGGAGAATGCACTCCATATCCACGACGATGCCGGAAGCGGCGGCACCAGTTCCACCCCCTTAGTATTATATCCCCCATTTTGCTCGGATTCAATATTTATTTAACGAGGCAAAGATAAAATTTATAGCGGAAAAACAAAAAGGATAGGGAAATTATGATACAAAATATCCTGAATGAAAACCTAAATTTCATCAGGTCTTCACCCAGGATAAATATTTCATGAAGAACGCGTGCGATTATTTGCGTTGTCCCAACTTGTCGTCCAAGTAAAGAATGCCAGCTGCATCACCGCACTTCTTAATCTTTTCAAGGATGTTCTGAGCAGTAGCTTCCTCTTCTACCTGCTCACGTACATACCCCCACAAGAAATCCTGTGAAGCTTTATCTTTTACTTCAGAAGCTACGTTTACCAGCTCATCAATCAATTCAGATACGTGGCATTCGTGCTGGTACACATGTTCAAAGACTTCCTGTACGCTTCCCCAGCCTTGCGGAACGACATCAATCTTATCTACCTTTGCGGCTCCCCCACGTTTAGCCAAGTAATCGGCCAAATCGTATGCATGCTGCAACTCTTCCTGTGATTGCTGTCTCAGCCAAGAAGCGAAACCGTCGAGACCTTCTTTCTTCAGGTAGAAAGACATAGACAAATACAAGTTAGAAGACCACATCTCAGCAGTGATCTGCTCGTTGATGGCATTTTGTAATTTTTCTGAAATCATAGTTTTATGTATTTGGTTAAGTAATTCAACATCTGCTAGATAAAGAACAAATTCAATGCCAGAAAACAGGTGTGTCAAAATGTCATCGGTTCATGTCCAATGACTGGAGCATACGGGGTTTTCCCCAGAAAAAACGGGAAACCCGCAGCCTGTCCATACACCAAGCTATCGTAAAGGAGCCCATCACGCAAATACAAAGTGAGACACACAGAAAAATCATTCCGGTCCCGTCGAAGGCAAACACCTTCACCAACGGCTTCACCGCCATTGTAAAGACCGGAGAAAAGACCAGCAAGATGAATGTATGCGAACCGATATAATCCAGCGGATGTTTCACTCCACTCGGAAGATACCGGAACACGGCCAGCAGCAGACTTATTACCAAGTAGGTCAAAGCTACTCCGGCCAGTGAAGACTTATCCAGATTCACTTCTTCGGAAGCCAGCCAGACAATGGGAAGAATTGCCCAAAAGGAAGGAGCAAAAAAGGTACGGAAATCCACGGTCGTCCGTTTCAATGCCACACCCGCCATGAAATAAAGTGCATTAATCAGGGACAGTACACCTAAAGCTGACAATACGGCATAGCACAATGCCAGCAAAATCAGTACTGACACCGTACGGTCCCATCGCCCGACCAGTTTATCCACTCCCCAATACGTCAGTCCGCACAGCATCAGGGTATGCAGATACCAATAAGGCCCCAGCGGATGAAGGAACAACTTATCGAGCCATAACGACACGCTCAAATGCCCCACTGATTCCCGGACGGGAAGTATGGAGGACATCACGACGTAGCTGGTTTCCATCACCGCATAAGGGACAAAAATCCACCCCATGCTCCGAAGAAACAGACGGCCTTCCTTGGCGATGTTCATTACATAACCGGAGATAATAAGAAACGCAGGCATGTGGAAAGTGTACACCAACGACTTGGCATAGGGATACTTGTCACCGATATAAACCAGGTGAAAGACAATCATCAGCAAAATAAATACGGCTTTCAAGTAATCAAGCTCTGCGATACGATTCTTCATGGGAGCGAAAGATTGGTTTGTATATAAAAAAAGGCTGACTTGATTAAGTCAACCTCTTCGTACCCAGACCCGGGGTCGAACCGGGATGGATGTTACTCCACTGGTGTTTGAGACCAGCGCGTCTACCGATTCCGCCATCTGGGCATTTGTTTTTGTTTTGCGTGTGCAAAGGTAAACACATTTTCCCAAACCCACAAGCAAATAGACATTTTTTATGAAAAAAAGTCCCTTACTGCCCCAAAAAGAAGCAGTAAGGGACTTTTGAATTATATTCTTCTGTTTATTTCTGACGAATAAAGATGTTAATCGGGGTTCCCGACAATTTCCATCGTTCACGAATCTTGTTTTCCAGAAAACGGCGATAAGGCTCTTTCACATACTGAGGCAGATTGGCAAAGAACACGAACGATGGTACCTGGGTATTCGGCAGCTGGGTAATATACTTAATTTTGATATATTTCCCCTTATTTGAAGGAGGCGGATAGGCCTCAATCAAAGGCAACAGTTCTTCATTCAGGCGGGCTGTCGGAATACGGGTCGTACGTGCCTGATAAACTTCCTTCGCAGCCTCCAGCACCTTCAGAATACGTTGCTTGGTCAATGCTGAAGTAAAGATAATCGGGAAGTCCGTAAAAGGAGCCAAGCGGTTGCGGATGGCATCTTCATATCCTTTCATCACCTTAGCCGTCTTTTCTTCTATCAGGTCCCATTTGTTTACTACCACTACCAGTCCCTTCTGGTTGCGTTGTACCAGTGAGAAGATATTCAAATCCTGCCCTTCAATACCACGGGTGGCATCCAGCATCAGGATACATACATCCGAATTTTCAATGGAACGGATGGAGCGAATCACAGAATAATATTCCAGATCTTCACTCACCTTGTTTTTCTTACGGATACCCGCCGTATCTACCAAGTAAAAGTCGAATCCAAACTTATTATAACGAGTATAAATAGAATCGCGTGTAGTTCCGGCTATTTCAGTCACAATATTCCGGTCTTCTCCGATAAAGGCATTGATGATAGATGATTTTCCGGCATTCGGACGTCCTACCACTGCAAAACGAGGAATATCTTCATCCAGAATTTCCGGCGTATCTTTCTTGAACTTGCTCAACACCAAGTCCAGCAAATCGCCTGTACCACTTCCACTCAATGCCGAAACGCAATAAGGGTCTCCCAAGCCCAACGAATAAAACTCGGCCGCATTGTATTGCAAGTCGTTGTTATCCGTCTTGTTAGCTACCAGCAGTACCGGTGTCTTCGAACGGCGCAAGATTTCTGCCACTTCCATATCCAGGTCAGTGACCCCGTTCATCACATCCACTACAAACAGAATGACGTCTGCTTCCTCAATGGCCAGCATCACCTGCTTGCGGATTTCTTCCTCGAACACATCATCCGAGTTTACTACCCATCCACCGGTATCTACCACTGAGAATTCCCTTCCCAGCCATTCCGACTTTCCATACTGTCGGTCGCGGGTTGTACCGGCCTGTTCATTCACAATCGCCTGACGCGTCTTGGTCAGACGGTTAAACAGTGTCGACTTTCCCACATTGGGACGTCCTACAATCGCAACTAAATTTCCCATAATTATCTTTATTTACGGCTTCGCAGCCGATATTAATCCAATTGATAACCAAAATTCTTCAATTCCTTATCCGAGCTTCTCCAGTCCTTGTCTACCTTGACAAAAGTTTCCAGATAAATGGATTTCTGAAAGAAATGCTCCAATGTCTTACGAGCCTCGGTGGCCACCTTTTTCAAGGCTTTTCCCTGACGCCCGATAATGATGCCTTTCTGCGACTCACGTTCCACATAAATCACGGCATTGATATGAATACTCTTTGCATCTTCCTTGAACTGTTCCACGACCACTTCTACTGAATAAGGAATCTCCTTGTCGTAATACAACAGGATTTTCTCACGAATAATTTCTGTCACAAAAAAACGTGCAGGCTTATCCGTCCACTGATCCTTTCCAAAATAAGGAGGAGAATCGGGCAGCAGTTCCCTGATGCGTTTCATCACCACATCGACATTAAATTTCGCCATGGCCGAAATCGGGATAATCTCTGCCTGAGGCAACATTTCATGCCACTCATCCACTAATTTCACCAGATTTTCCTGATTAGTCAGGTCAATCTTATTAATCAGCAACAAAACAGGTACTTTCAAGGCACGTACCTTTTCCATGAACTCCGCATTCTTATCCGGCTTCTCAATCGTATCGGTGACATACAGCAACACGTCCGCATCCACCAGCGCCGATTCCGAGAAATTAAGCATGGACTCCTGAAGCTTGTAATTAGGCTTCAACACCCCCGGAGTATCAGAGAAGACAATCTGCATATCGTCCGTATTGAGGATTCCCATAATACGGTGACGCGTTGTCTGAGCTTTGAAAGTCGCGATGGAGATACGTTCCCCCACCAGCAAGTTCATCAATGTAGACTTTCCGACATTCGGATTGCCTACAATATTCACAAATCCGGCTTTGTGCATAAGTAAATATTCGTTCACAGACAAAAAAACGCATCGATTGGGATGCGTTTCTTATCTGTAGTGTTAATTCTTTCTTTATTTATTTCCATCATAACCCCACTTCACGTAGCTGGCACCCCAGGTAAATCCTGCGCCAAACGCAGTGAAGATGATATTGTCACCCTTCTTTAATTGCTTTTCATAATCCCACAAGCAGAGTGGCAACGTTCCGGCGCTGGTATTACCATAACGCTGGATGTTAATCATCACCTTGTCCAATGGAACTTCCAGACGAGAAGCTACCGCATCAATGATGCGCAGATTTGCCTGATGAGGAACAATCCAATCGATGTTGTCCTTGTTCAGGCCATTTCTTTCCGCAATCTGAGCTGTTACATCCGACATGTTAGATACGGCATATTTGAACACCGTTCTACCTTCCTGATACAAATAATGCATCTTGTTGTCAATGGTGAAGTAAGAAGGAGGACACACCGAACCACCCGCTTTCATGTGCAGGAACGGAAGTCCCTTGCCATCTGTACGCAGGATAGAGTCCATGATACCATAGTCTTCCGTAGTGGCTTCCACCATACAAGCCGCAGCTCCATCGCCAAAAATCGGACAGGTAGCACGGTCTGAATAGTTCACCATAGAAGACATCTTGTCTGCGCCTACAATAATAATTTTCTTGTGACGGCCTGACTGAATCATACTGGCAGCTGTTTCCATCGCATACAAGAAACCGCTACAGGCAGCCTGCAAGTCGAATGCATACGCATTCTTCAATCCTAACTTATCACAAAGAATAGAAGCAGTAGAAGGGAAATGATAGTCAGGAGTTGTTGTAGCTACAATTACACAGTCAATAGAAGCCGGATCCGAATCCGTTTTCTGCATCAACTGTTTAGCGGCCTTACGAGCCAAATATGAAGTTCCCAAACCCTCTTCGTTCAGGATACGCCGTTCTTTCACCCCGATACGAGTCATAATCCACTCATCGTTGGTGTCAACCATTCTTGACAATTCTTCGTTTGTCAGGACATAATCAGGTACATACCCACCGACTCCGGTAATTACTGCATTTATTTTTTCCATCATTTCTTAATTTCGTGGCCTATAAAAAAACAGCCGGGGAGCCGAAATGGCTCTCCGGCTTTAATTTTCCTAGAACATGCAAAAGATGTTCAACAAAGCGTCAAGTTATTAAAGAGCAGCTTCTTTTTCGATAGCCAACTTACCTCTGTAATAACCACAAGCCCCACATACTGTGTGATAAACATGCCATGCGCCGCAGTTCGGGCAAATAGCCAACGTAGGAGCAACTGCCTTGTCATGAGTTCTTCTCTTCGCAGTTCTCGTTTTTGATTGTCTTCTTTTAGGATGTGCCATTTTTCTAAACTTTTATTTAATTATTATCTAATATTTTCTTCAATTCGTTCCATCTCGGATCTACCTCACGTGCTTCGGACGGTTCATCATTTAATTCCTCGTCATCCAATTCAAAATCAACCATATCTTCTTCATCGGCCGAAGTGCGTAAATGTTTGTTCAATGCCCCCATCATGCTTTTATTACATTTACCAGGAGCATGCACATGTTTCATCGGTAAACTCAATGCGATAAACTCGTACATAAACCAAGCGACATTAATATAACCGTCTTCTTCAGGCACAATCACCATATCTTCCTCATCCGAGAATGTGGCTCCCAGTTTCACTTTCAGTGTGTCATCTGTAACCACCGGCAATTCCATGTCATCCAAGCAACGGTCACATGGCACAATTACGGAACCTTCTATATGGAAAGTAAGAACATAGATACCCATTGTCTTTCTTACGTACAGCTGCACTTGCAGCTTTCCTTTCTGAATTTCCGGGGCATCAATATCCGTAAAGAACTGATTTGTCAAAGAAAACTCATAATCTGCTGAATTTTCCGTCATGTTCTTCAATTCTATCTTATATGTACCAAGTTTTCCCAAGTCGCAATACCATATAAATCGGGCGACAAAGATACAAATAATAATTCATTTTATCTAGTCTTTCTGCTTTTTATTTATTAAAAATGCTTGTTTAACCAACTTCGAGCTTTCATGCCCTTCTATTTAATTATATAATATTAGGTATATGGCATTCCATCGTTCCAATCCTCCCAAAATGATGTGATCACGCTTCCATTCATTTTATTGTACAAACAGTGGGAGCATACACTTTTAATTTAATTAACCCTTTAATCATAAATAAATATATTATTAATAAAACAATTAATTAGCAAATTAATTAAATTTGCAGCACATATCAAAGAAATCAAACCTTATTCAATATGTTAACTCAAATTATTAATGCCCGTATTTTAACCCCACAAGGCTGGTTGAAAGACGGTTCCGTACTCATCAGAGACAATAAAATCCTGGAAGTAACCAACTGCGACTTGGCCATCGTAGGTGCCACACTGATAGATGCCAAAGGAATGTACATCGTTCCGGGAGGAGTTGAAATCCATGTACATGGAGGAGGTGGTCGTGACTTTATGGAAGGCAGTGAAGACGCTTTCCGCACAGCAATCAAGGCACACATGCAACATGGAACAACCAGCATCTTCCCCACTCTTTCTTCTTCTACCATCCCCATGATTCGTGCTGCCGCAGCCACTACAGAAAAATTAATGAGTGAGCCCGACAGCCCAGTTCTTGGACTTCATCTGGAAGGACATTATTTCAATATGAAAATGGCAGGCGGACAGATGCCGGAAAACATCAAGAATCCCGATCCCGAAGAATACATTCCGCTGCTGGAAGAGACCCACTGTATCAAACGCTGGGATGCAGCGCCTGAACTCCCCGGAGCCATGCAATTTGGTAAATATATTACGTCAAAAGGTGTTTTGGCAGCAGTAGGACATACACAAGCTGAATTTGAAGATATCTATACCGGATTCTATGCCGGCTATACACACGCCACCCATTTCTACAACGCCATGCCGGGCTTCCACAAACGCCGGGAATACAAATACGAAGGAACCGTGGAAAGTATCTACCTGATGGATGACATGACCGTGGAAGTAGTTGCCGACGGTATCCATGTGCCTCCCACGATCCTTCGCCTAGTACACAAGATCAAAGGAGTAGAAAAGACCGCCTTGATTACCGATGCGCTGGCTTGTGCCGCAAGCGACAGCAAAGAAGCTTTCGATCCCCGCGTCATCATTGAAGACGGTGTATGCAAACTGGCCGACCGCTCCGCACTGGCTGGTAGTATCGCTACCATGGACCGCCTGATTCGTACCATGGTCCAGAAAGCTGAAATCCCCTTGGAAGATGCTGTAAGAATGGCTTCGGAAACTCCAGCCCGCATCATGGGAGTCATCGACCGCAAAGGAACCTTGGAAAAAGGGAAGGATGCCGACATCATGGCACTCGACCGTGACCTCAACGTACGTGCCGTATGGGCCATGGGTAAACTGGTCGAAGGTACCAACACACTTTTTTAACCACTAAAATATTCGACAATTATGCTGACACAAATCATAAATGGTCATATTCTCACTCCGCAAGGATGGATGAAAGACGGCTCCGTACTCATCAGTGACGGAAAGATTCTAGAAGTAACGAACAGTGACCTAGCTGTCATCGGTGCCACCGTCATCGATGCCAAAGGGATGTACATCGTACCGGGCTTTGTGAGCATGCATGCCCACGGAGGTGGTGGACACGATTTCACAGAAGGAACCGCCGAAGCATTCCTGGAAGCCACACAAGCGCACCTGAAACACGGAGCGACTTCTATTTTCCCGACGCTTTCTTCCACCAACTTCGAAAGCATCCGACAAGCAGTGAATACATGCGAAGAATTAATGAAAGAAGCGGGAAGCACCATCCAGGGATTGCACATTGAAGGCCCCTACCTGAACAAGAAAATGGCGGGTTCGCAATGGGAAGAATTCTTGAAAGATCCGGATCCGGATGAATATATTCCTTTGTTGGAAAGCACACAATGCGTCAAACGTTGGGATATCAGTCCTGAACTTCCGGGAGCACATGATTTCGCTCGGTATACGACCTCCAAAGGTATTCTGACTGCCATCACGCATACCGAAGCCGAATACCCTGAAATTAAAGCCGCTTTCGAAGCCGGATTTACGCATGCAGCACATTTCTACAATGCCATGCCGGGCTTCCACAAACGTCGGGAATACAAATACGAAGGTACCGTGGAAAGTGTATACCTGACCGACGGCATGAGTGTAGAAGTGATAGCCGATGGCATTCACCTACCAGCCACCATTCTGAAACTGGTGTACAAATTGAAAGGCGTAGAACAGACGTGCTTAGTAACTGATGCCTTGAAATATGCCGCATATACAGGAAAGCCTATCAACGACCCAAGATACATCATTGAAAACGGAGTATGCAAACTGGCCGACCATTCCTCTTTAGCTGGAAGCTTGGCTACCATGGATACACTGATCCAAACCATGGTAAAAAAAGCAGCCATACCTTTAGCCGATGCCGTACGAATGGCTTCTGAAACTCCAGCCAACTTGATTGGCATTGGTGCACATAAAGGTACACTCCAGAAAGGGAAAGATGCGGATATCGTTATCTTAGATAAAGATATTAACGTCAGATGTGTTTTCTCTGGTGGAAAAATCGTAGAAGATACGAATACAATGATTCACTAACCTAACCTAATTATATTATAGAAAAATCGTAAAAACTCTGGGCTGTGAAGTCCAGAGTTTTTTATCTCTAAACTAACTAAAACCTCTTTTTCTGAGACTTCCATTCGTCAGCAAAAGATTGCTTCTGTAATGCACACCAGCAGTTCTGACATCTTCCAGAAAAGTACATATTTTGAAAACCGCCGGAAGTCCCTTCCGTTACGGGAAGACCGTATTTCCGGAGGTATGTCCGAGGCCTTCCGTTTCCCGTTCCGTCAGGGCACAAAAAAGCCCCGAAGCAGTAATGCTTCAGGGCTTCATCCAAAA